>JBBDLI010000001.1:0-54848 GCA_040878925.1 Steroidobacteraceae bacterium
GCGTCAAATCAATATGTTCCGCGCTAGGTCCGGGCGCTTAACCGGACGGTAGTGATCTCAACGATAATCTGAAATGGATGCTCGATTATGAGCACACGAGCTTCGAAGGCGGCGCGGTCGGCGGCGATCGCGAGGATGAGGATGCAATCCAGCTGCGCCTCGCGCTCGGATTCTGAACAGGAGAATTGAATCATGAAGATCCGCAATTCCTGGATCCGGATGCTCGCTGCGCTTGCCGTGGCAATCGCATTCGCCAGCAGCGCCCACGCGGCGGAAAAAACCGTGCTGCTGAACGTGTCCTATGACCCGACGCGCGAGCTATACACGGAGTACAACAAGGCTTTCGCCGCGTACTGGAAGAAAAAGTCCGGGCAGGATGTCGAGATCCGGCAATCGCACGGCGGCTCCGGAAAGCAGGCGCGCACCGTCATCGACGGGCTCCAGGCCGACGTCGTCACGCTCGCTCTCGCCTATGACATCGATGCGCTCGCGAAGCAGGGCAAGCTCCTGCCCGCGAACTGGCAGTCGCGCTTGCCGAACAACAGCTCGCCCTACACCTCGACGATCGTGTTCCTCGTGCGCAGGGGCAACCCGAAGAAGATCAAGGACTGGGGAGACCTGGCCAAGCCGGGCGTCTCCGTAATCACGCCCAATCCGAAAACTTCGGGCGGAGCGCGCTGGAATTACCTGGCCGCCTGGGCTTGGGCACTCAAGCAGCCGGGCGGCAGCGAAGCGACTGCAGAAGCCTATCTCGCCAAGCTGTTCAAGAACGTGCCGGTGCTGGACACGGGCGCGCGCGGTTCGCTCACGACGTTCGCGCAGCGCGGCATTGGTGACGTGTTCATTTCCTGGGAGAACGAGGCGCACCTCGCCTCCAAGGAGCTGGGCAAGGACAAGTTCGACATCGTGCTACCTTCGCTCAGCATCCTGGCCGAGCCGCCGGTCGCGGTCGTTGACCGGGTGACGCTCAGGCGCAAGAGCACCGACGTCGCGCGCGCCTACCTGGAATACCTGTACGCGCCGGCCGCGCAGGAGATCGTCGCGAAGCACTATTACCGGCCGCGCGATGAGGCGGTGGCCAAGCGCTACGCGAAGCTCTTCCCGGCGATCAAGCTGGTCACGATCCAGGATTTCGGCGGCTGGGCCAAGGCGCAGGACAAGCACTTCTCCGACGGCGGCGTGTTCGACCGCATCTACGCGAAGAAATAACGGGCGCTCAGGGCTTCAGGCGATAACCGATGCCCGATTCGGTGTGCAACAGATCGGCTCCGGCGGGATCTCGCTCGAGTTTCTGCCGGAGCCGATGCACGAGCTGCTTCAGCAGTTGCCGGTCGCCGCTGCCACGGTGGCCCCAGACGTGCGCGAGAAGCCTTTCCGCGGAAACGACATGGCTCGCCTGCGCGACCAGGATCTGGAGTAGCCGCGTCTCGAGACGGGTCAGGCGCAAGGGCGCGCCACCCGCGATCGCGATCGTATGCGCCTCGAGGTCGAGCGAGACCTTTCCTGCCGCCACCGTGTCGCCGGCCTCGATGCCCGCGCGCCGGAGCAGCGCTTTCACGCGCGCGAGCAGGGTGCGCGGGCTGAACGGTTTCGTCAGGTAATCGTCGGCGCCGAGTTCGAGCGCGCGCACGAGGTCCTCCTCCTCGCCGCGTGCGGTCAACATCATGATCGGCACTTCCGATTTGCCGTGGATCGCGCGACAGACGTCGAATCCGCTGCCTGAAGGCAGGTTGATGTCGAGAATCACGAGATTTGGCAGTTCGGCGTCGAACAGGCGCAGCGCCTCCGGAGAATCTGCTGCCTTCACGACGGCATAGCCCGCATTGGTCAGCGCGAACGCGACGAGCGCGAGCAGGTCCGGATCGTCGTCGACGACGAGCAGCTTCATGCGCTGTGTGTCCCGATCGGCAGACTGACCGAGAAGCGCGTGTGACCCGCGGGCGTGCGCTCGGCGCGCACCACCCCGCCGTGGCGCTCGATGATCGACTTGACGATCCAGAGCCCGAGCCCCAGCCCGCGCGGATCGGGCTCCTGGTCGGCAGCGCGATAGAAGCGCTCGAAGATCGAGTTGCCCTCGAGCTCGGGCGCGCCCGGCCCCGCGTCCTCGACCCAGAGTTCGACCCTGTCGTCTCCGCTTGTCGCCGCGCCGATCGTGATCTCGCTGTCTTCCGGTCCGAACTTGCTCGCGTTCGCGAGCAGGTTGGTCACGACCTGCGTAAGGCGCTGCGCATCGCCGGAGATCACCGGTAAGTCGTCCGGCAGCGCAATTCGCAGGACCTGCCGGCGTTGGGTCAGCAATCCCGCCATCAGGTCCTGCGCGTCCTCCACGACCTGGGCGAGCGCCACCTGCTGGCGGCGGATGCTGAGCTGGCCGGACTCGATGCGGACGCTCTCGAGCAGATTGTCGATGAGCCTGGTGAGCCGGAGCGTCCCGCGCTGGAGCGACTCGAGCAATTCACCGAGTCGTTCGCGCGGCATCGAATCGAGTCCATCGAGCATCAACTCGACGGAGACGAGCTGCGCTGACAGGGGCGTGCGGAACTCGTGCGAGATGTTGGCGAGCACGGAATCGCGCGCGCGGCGCACGGCTTCGAGCTCGGTCTCGTCGCGCAGCACCTGGACCTGCAGGCCGCCGGCCGGCGCCGCGCTCGTGATCACGACGGTGCGCGGCACGCCGCCCGCCTCGATGTGCTCGGTCGACTGCGCCTTGCCGTCGTCCCGCGCCGTGTAGATGGGGCATTGCGTGTCGCAGGGCCGCCGGCCGTCGACGAGACGAGGCTTCAACACGTCGCCGCAGAACTTTCCGATCAGCTGTTCGGCGGGCGCGCCGAGCATGCGCGCCGCCTGCGGATTCAGGTAACGGATGCGCCGCTCGCCGTCGACCGCGTACACGCCTTCGACGACGCCTTGCAGCACGGCCTGGGCTTCGGCCTCGCGATGGCGGAGCGTCGCCGTGAGGTCCATGAGATTCCGCCGCATGTCTTCCATCGTCCGCGCCAGCGCCTCGACTTCCTGGGTGCCCTGCACGGGGATCGACGACGAGAAATCGCCCTGGCCGAGGCGCTCGGCCGACTTCGCGAGCGCCTGGAGCGGCGCGCCGATCCGGCGCGCGAGCAGGAGCGAGGCAAAGAGCGCCAGCGCCGCGAGCAGGACCGTGACGAACGCGAGCCGGCGGACGAAGCTTGCGACGGCGCCCGCGACGTCCTCGGCCGGAAGCCTGGCTTCGATCAGCAGGATCGCCTCGCCCGTCGTGGCGAAGAGTGGCAGGCTCGCCGCGAACTGCCGGCGTGCGGGGATCGGGGAGACGGCGATGTCGCCGGTCGCGAGCGCCTCGGAATGCACGTCGCGAAAGGCGGGGTCCACCGCTTCGAGCCAGTCGGTCACGGGGAGGAGATGAATCTCGACGCCGATCCGCTCCGAAAGCTCGCGCGCGAGGCGGTCGTCGAGCTTCCGGATCGTCATCACGCGCCCGCTCGCGAGGCCGGGGATCTCGGCGAGCCCGCCGAGCGGACCGCGCTCGCGGCTCGCGATCATGAAGCCGTTGCCCTGCTCGCTCGCGGCTTCAAAGGCCTGCTCCCACGGAACCGTAGCGCCCGCCGCCGCGACGAGCCGGCCGTCATCGAAAATCGCGCAGGCATCGAGTCCGGCAGTTTCGCAGAAGCGGCGCAGGAACAGCGTGAGCTGGAGGCTGTTCGACTCCAGCACGAGGCGCGCGAGCGTCGCGCGGCCGGCGAGCAGGCGCGCGGCGGTAACCGTGTCCTCGCCGACGCGGCGGATTTCGTAGCGCGCGGCGTGGGCCGCGGCGCGCACGCGGAAAAGCGCCTGCTCGGCCGCCTGGTCGCGCAGCAGCCCGAGGGAAGCGAGCGCGATTGCGACGATCGCGAGCAGCACGACCGCGCCCATCGACAGGAGCAGCAGGCGCTCGAGCGAGCGCGGCCCGGCGATGAGCCGGCGCAAACCAGCCTTCCACTGCTTGGCGAGCCGCAACCAGACGGCTTTCCAATTCCGCAACAGGGGATGCAAGCTCAATGCCCTCCGATCCCGGAGCGCCATTCCACCAAAGTCTTGGCCACCAGGGTCAGGATCGCAAGCAGCGCCAGGAGCGACGCGACCGCGAAGGCAGCGACGAAATTGTACTCGTTGTAGAGGATCTCGACCTGCAGCGGCATCGTGTTGGTGACGCCGCGGATGTGCCCGGAAACGACCGAAACCGCGCCGAATTCGCCCATCACGCGCGCATTGCAGAGAATCACGCCGTAGAGAAGTCCCCAGCGGATCTTCGGCAGCGTGATGCGCAGGAACGTGAGCCACGGGCCGGCGCCGAGCGAGAGCGCCGCGACTTCCTCGTCGCTGCCCTGCTGCTGCATCAGCGGGATCAGCTCGCGCGCGACGTAAGGAAACGAGATGAAGATCGTCGCGAGCACGATGCCCGGCACCGCGAAGATGATGGGGAGGTTGTGTTCCTGCAGCCATTCGCCGAACCAGCCCTGCACGCCGAACAGGAACACGAGCACGAGGCCGGCGATCACCGGCGACACCGCGAATGGCAGGTCGATCAGCGTCACGAGCAGGCTCTTGCCGCGAAACTCGAAACGCGCGATCGCCCAGGCGGCGGCGATCCCGAAGAGCGTGTTGGCCGGCACGACGATCGCGGCGGTCAGGAGCGTGAGCTTGATCGAGGCGATCGTGTCCGGGTCGGAGAAACTCTCGAGCCACGCACCCACGCCCTTCGCGAGCGCCTGGGCGAGCACCGCGCCGAGCGGCGCGAGCAGGAGCAGGCCGAGGAAGCCGAAGGAGATCGCGAGCAGCACGAGACGCGCGAGCTTGGCGCCGCGCGTCACGCGCCGGCCTTCCGCGGTCCAGCTGACGCCGCGGGCCATCAGTGCGCCCCGAGCCCGAGGCGCCGCTGGCCCCAGCCCTGGACCAGGTTGATCGCGAACAGCATGACGAAGGACATGGCGAGCATGAAGAAACCGAGCGCCGCAGCCCCGTCGTAATCGTACTGTTCGAGCTTGATGACGATGAGGAGCGGCGTGATCTCGGTCTCGAATGGCAGGTTGCCGGAAATGAACACGACCGAGCCGTATTCGCCGATGCCGCGCGCGAAGGCGAGCGTGAAACCGGTCGCAAGCGCCGGCAGCACGGTCGGCAGGATGATCCGCCGGAACACGTGGAAGCCACCCGCTCCAAGCGATTCGGCGGCATCCTCGAGTTCGCGCCGCACTTCGATCAGCGCCGGCTGCACCGAGCGCACCACGAAGGGCAGGCCGATCAGCACGAGCGCGACGACCACGCCGAGCCAGGTATAGGCGACCTGGACGCCCGCGAGCGCGAGCTTCTGGCCGAGCCAGCCGGTCGGCGAGAACACGGTCGCGAGCGCGATGCCGGAGACCGCCGTCGGCAGGGCGAATGGCAGGTCGATCATCGTGTCGAGCAGGCGGCGGCCGGGAAAGTCGTAGCGGACGAGCGACCAGGCGACGATGAAGCCGAACACCGCGTTGATCGCCGCGGCGAGCGCCGCCGCGCCGAAGGAGAGCCGGTAGGACGCGACCGCCCGCTCGTCCAGCAGGAGCGCGAGGAGCTCCGATGGCGCAATCCCGGCCGCGCGGATGACGAGCGCCGCGAGCGGCAGCAAGATCGCCGTGCTCAGGAAGAAAGTCGTGAATCCGAACGTAAGCCCGAAGCCGGGCAGAGGGCTCGGGGAACGACGGAACCAGCCGCCGGTCATGATCAGGCGGCCCCGGCCGCGCGCACGATCAGGACCGGCCGGAGGCGCGGGCCTTCGAGCAGCGTCGCGAGCCGGATCGCCTCGCTGTCCGCGAGTGAATCGAGGCCCAGCACCAGCATCGAGTTCGGCTCGACCGAGAGTTCACGCTCGAGCTCGACATCCGCGTCGCCGAAGCGGAGTTCAGTTCGCAGGTCGAGACCATGTTCCGAGAGCGCCCAGGAGCGGGCGTTGAGGAGCACGCGCAGGCTGGCGGCGCGCTCGCGATCGGGTGTCGTCGCGCCGTGAACCGCGAGCAGCACGGACTCCGCGGGCACGTGCCGCAGCAAGCTCGCGGCGACGCCAAGGGACGCCTGGCTTGCCGCCGTGCCCGGCTGGACGACGATGCGTGCCGGCAGCGTCGCGCCGACCCGAAGCACGAACACCTGGGTCGCGCCGTGCCCGAGATTCCAGAGCGCAGTCGCACTCGCTCCCGGGCCCGCGGCAAGCACCGGCATGCCGGGCGGAGCGCTGCCTGAGCGCAGGATGCGTGTCGTGATGCGCGTCTGCATTCGGGTCGCGAGCGTCGCGAGGAGTGGTGTATCGCGAAGCGCCATCGCCGCAACTGCATCGCGCGCGATCACGGTGAAACTCGTGATCGGCGTCGGCAGCGTGTGGATGCGGCGCGCGCTCACGGTCACGCGCTGCCCGGCGGTGAGCGGATTCGCGCGCTGCTCGGGGAAGGTGCGCGTCGCGTCGAGCAGCCAGCCGCTGCCGTCGGCTCCGTCGCGATCCGGCGTCGCGGGAATGGGACCTTCCAACGACATGCGCACGCGCAGGCGCTCGGTCGGGCCGGAAAACTGCAATTCCTGCACCGTGCCGACGCCGACGTGGGTCAGGACATCGGCGCTGCCGCCGGTCCTGAGCTCGACCTCCTCGGGACGGATGACGGCGACCATTTCGCGCGGCGTGACCGACTCCGCCGCCGGGCGGTCGAAGCGGAGCTGGCTGCCGTTCCGATAGCCGAGCAGCAAGTTCGCCGCGCCCAGGAAGGTGGCGACGAAACGCGTGCGCGGCCGCGCGTACAGATCGTCGGGGCTTCCGACCTCGAGCAGGCGTCCCTGGTGCATGACGCCGATCCGGTCGGCCATCGCGAAGGCCTCGTCCTGGTCGTGCGTCACGAGGATGGTCGTTACGCCGAGCTCCTGCTGGATCTGCCGGATCGTCCGCCGGAGCTCCTCGCGGATCTTTGCGTCGAGCGCGCCGAAGGGCTCGTCGAGGAGCAGCACCTCGGGCCGGTGGGCAAGCGCGCGCGCGACGGCGACGCGCTGCTGCTGGCCGCCGGACAGCTGGGCGGGCAGGCGTTCGTCCATGCCCTCGAGCGCCACGAGTTTCAGGAGCTCCGCACGCCGTGCCAGCCGTTCGGAGCGCCGCATCCGCCGCACGCGCAGCGCGAACTCGACATTGTCGGCGACGTTCATGTGGCGAAACAGGGCGTAGTGCTGGAACACGAAGCCGACGCCCCGGTCGCGTGCGGCGACGCTGGTGACGTCGCGCCCGTGCAGCGAGACGCGGCCGTGATCGACTTCGACCAGGCCGGCGATCATGCGCAAGAGCGTGCTCTTGCCGCTGCCGCTCGGGCCGAGCAGCACGAGGAACTCGCCCTGCTCGATCTCGAGCGAGACGTCGTTGACGACCGGCAGCGATTGATACCGTTTGGTGACCTGGTCGAGTGCGATTGACATGGGGCGAAATCCAGAGTCCCTGTAGATCTGAACGCGCTGAGGCTAGGGCATCCCGGTTCCGCGGTCAGTCGCAGGCTGGTGACAAGTCGGTAACGAACCGGTTGCGCAGGCTGAATTGTGCGGCGATCATCTGGCGAGGTGAAGACTGCGGGCAGCGCCTCATGAATATGCCGATCAATTCCTTGTTGGGCGTGGCCTGCCTGGCGTTGGCGGCGACCGCGGCGGCGGATGAACGCCAGGCGCTCGCCGCGGCCGCGGCGCATGTCGCTGCCCACGAGGAGGCCATCGTCGGCGAGCTGCGGGCATTGCTCGCGCTGCCGAACGTGGCGACCAGCGAGGCCGACATCCGCGCGAACGCGGCGCTCCTCGTAAAGATGCTCGAGAAGCGCGGCATCGCCGCGCGGGTCCTGGAAACGCCGGGCGCCCCGGTCGCGGTGTTCGGCGAGCTCGCGGCGCCGGGCGCGACGCGGACACTCCTTTTCTATGCGCACTTCGACGGGCAGCCGGTCGAACCCGCGGCTTCGTGGAAGACGCCGCCCTTCGAGCCCGTGCTGCGCGCGGGAAAGCTGGAGGACGGCGCGGCGATCGTGGACTGGGCCGACGCCACGCATCCGCTGGCCGGCGAGGCGCGCATCTACGCGCGCTCATCGAGCGACGACAAGGGCCCGATCGTCGCGATGCTGGCGGCGATCGACGCGTTGGCTGCGGCGAAGATTCCGCTGTCGGCAAACCTCAAGTTCTTTCTCGAGGGAGAGGAAGAGGCGGGATCGCCCAATCTCGCCCGGACGCTGGCGACACATCGCGACGTGCTCCGCTCCGATCTCTGGCTGTTCGGCGACGGCCCGATCGATCCGGGCGGGCTACCCCGGCTTGCGCTCGGCGTACGCGGCGTGATGGGGTTCCGGCTCACGGTCTTTGGCGCGGCCTCGAGCCTGCATTCCGGTCACTACGGCGGTTTCGCGCCGAATCCAGGCGCGAGGCTCGCCGCACTCATCGCCTCGATGCGCGCGCCGGATGGCCGCATCACGATCGAAGGGCTCGATGCCCCCGCGCCGACCCCCGCCGCGCTCGAGCTGGCGCGCACCGCATTCGACACACCCGGCATGCTGGCGGCGGCGGGGATCGGAGTGGCCGAGAGCGGTCTCGACTATGGCGAGTCGATCCTGCGCCCTTCGCTGAACGTCACGCAGCTGCTGTATGGCGGGTCGGGTCCGCAACGGAACGCGATCGATCCCGAGGCGAGCGCGGGTTTCGATCTCCGCCTGACACCCGGTATGAGCGTTGGGGAGGCACGTCTGGCCATCGAAGCCCACGTGCGCGCGAACGGTTACGTCCTGTTCGACCGGTCGCCGACCCCGGCCGAACGGGTCGCGCATCCGCGGCTCGCGCGCTTCGACTGGGGCGACGACGGCTATCCGGCCGCGATGGCATCGCCGGATCACGCGGGCGTCGCGCGCGTCATGGCGGTCATGCGTGAGGCGACCGATGGCGAAGTGCGTATCGCGCCGTTGATGGGCGGCAGTCTGCCGATCGCTTCCATCGGAGAAGTGCTCGGCACGCCGTTCGTCATCGCTCCCATCGTCAATGCCGACAACAACCAGCACGCGCCGAACGAAAACCTGCGCATGAAGGAGTTCCGGCGCGGCATCGGTCTCTATGCCGCGCTGCTCGCGGAGGCCGGCAAGGGCTGGTGAGCTGCGCTGCGGGGCTCAGTCTGGAGTTTCGGCAGCCATTGTCTCGCTGATCCAGGCGCGGAAAATTCCAATCAGCGGATCGTCATTTCGCTCGGCACTCCAGGCCAGGTGATAGGCGCCGTCGGTGATTGTCAGTCGGAAGGGCCGGACCACGCGGCCGCTCGTCACATGCGCCTGCATGAGCCGCGGCGTGAGAAGCCCGGCGCCTTCGCCCGCGAGCACCGCCTCGAGGATCAGGTGCTGGTTGCGGACCAGGAGCTGGCCGCGGCGGCCGCGCGCCGGCGGCCGCGCGCCGGCGGCGCGAAACCAGTCCGCCCACGCATCTTCCGGAACCAGCGGCAGGCGCGCGAGCGCCTCGATGGTCATCTCTTCGCCCTCTTTGACGAATTGGCGGGACACGTAGGGCGTCAACTCCAGGGGAAAGAGCAGCGTCGTGCAGAGGCCCGGCCATCGGCCGTCGCCGCCGCGTATCGCCAGGTCGTATCGGCCGTCGTCGAGGGGCCGGCACTCGTCGGAGATGTCGAGGGCGAGTGAGACCTCGGCGTCGTAGCGGCGGAACTGCGGCAGGCGCGGGAGGACCCAGAGCGTGGCGTGATGCGTCCACCGGAGCGGAATTCACGGTCGCCGGCGTGCCGCTCGAAGCCACCGTGCCGGCACACGGTGTCCGCGTGCTGCTGCACGACGAACGGAACGACGACGCAGACCTCGTCGCGGAACTCGAGCGGTCGATGCGTGCCCTGGCGGCTGGCTCAGGCCGCTGAGCGGCGGCCGCAAGAGGCCCGGACCACGAACTCTGGCGCGATCGCCGTCAACTCGACGGCGCGGCCTTCGATCAGGCGAATCAGATTGTCGACCAGGAGTTCGCCGGCGAGGCGCGTGTCCTGGCGCACGGTGGTCAATGGCGGATTGAAATCGGCGGCAGAGGCAATGTCGTCGAAGCCGACCACGGCGACATCGCCGGGCACTGCGAGGCCGCGATCCTGCAGCGCATGGATGACGCCCATGGCGATCAGGTCGCTGGCGGCAAACACGGCGTCGAACGGAACACCGGAGTCCAGCAGACGCTGGCCGGCGCGGTAGCCGTCGGCCTCGTTACTCTGCGCCTCGGCATGGAGTCGAGCGTCCGGCCCGGCTCCGGCCTCGCGGAGCGCTTCGGCATAGCCGCGATGGCGCAACTGGAACTCGGGACAATGGTCGGAGGCGCCGCCGGCGAAGGCGATCTGCCGCCGGCCTTGCGCGAGCAAATGCCCTGTTGCGAGACGCGCCCCGAGGACATTGTCGCAACAGAGGTAATGGCCGGGCTGGTTCTCGACGACCGGCCCCCAGATCACGAAATGCGCATCGGTCTCGGCCAGGTGGCGCAGTCGGTCGGCATAGCTCAGGTAATCGCCGTAGCCCAGCAGAATCAATCCATCCGCCCGGTTGGACAGCTCGTAATCCGTGTGCCAATCGTCAGAGAGCTGCTGAAACGACACCAGGAGATCGAAGCTTCGCCGCGCCGCCGCGCGCGCAATGTGGCCGAGCATCGAAAGAAAGAACGGATTGATCTGCCCCTCTTCCGGCGATTCCTCGAACAGGAGCAGCGCGAGCGTCCGGCTGCATCGCGTGCGCAGCCCCGCGGCGCTGCGATCCGTGCGGTAATGCAGCTCCCGTGCGATTTCCTGGACGCGGGCGCGGGTCTCCGGCTTGACGAGCGGGCTGTCGCGCAGCGCGCGCGACACGGTGGCCTGCGAGACCTGCGCGAGCTGGGCGACTACGAGCGATGTAAGTTTAGGCGTCTTCAGCGGCGCCTCAATTGCTGCCGAATCTCTGCGAGAACTTGAGCCCGATCGTGCGGGGCGGCGTCGTCGCCACGTACGGCTGCGCTCCGCAGATGGCCTCGGCGCACTGCACGTAGCGGTAGAGGACCGTGCGCTCATCCGTGACATTGTTGACGAAGAGCTCGATCGTGTAGTTGTTCCTCGAAATGCCGGCCGACAGGTCGAACAGGTCGTAACTCGGCTGGTCGCCCAGGATGGCGTTCGCCGCGTCGCGTAGATCCGCGCGGCTTTCGCCCTTGTAGATGTAAGAGGCGCGCCAGTAGGAGTCAAACGACCCGAGCTGAAACTGCTGTCGCAAGGTGAGATTCGCCTTCCATTCCGGAGTCACCGGAAGCGGCGTTCCTTCTGGCGCCTCCGGCGCGAAGGTTTCCGTCGTGTCGCCGTCTCCGTCCAGGTCCTGGAGATCCGGGCACGGGTCCACGGCGACCGGCTGTTGGGTGACGGGATCGACGAAGCCGCAATACGGCGCCGTCAGCTCCGAGTCGATGTACGCGACGCCGGCCGAGATCTGGAACGCATCGGTCGCGGCCCAGGTGAGGTCGACTTCCACGCCCTGAATCTCCGCTTCCGCCGCGTTCTTGATTTCCGTCAGGCCATTCGCGCCGAGAAGCGCGAACTGGAAGTCATCCCAATCCTCCTGGAAGATCGCGCCGTTGAAGCGCACGCGTCCGTCGGCCCAAGTCGTTTTCCAGCCCAGCTCATAGTTGGTCAGGAAATCCGTATCGTAGGGGGGCAACGTGCCGCGGCGATTGATGCCTCCCGGCCGGAAGCCTTCCGACCAAGTCGCATACACGAGATGGTCTTCCGTGAACTTGTAGGTCGCATTCACCTTGCCGAGGTAGTCGTCGTCCTTGGTGGTCTTGTCGATGCGCTTGCAGGGCGCGCCGCGATAAGTTCCGGGCGGAATGTCCGGAAACAAAGCCGGGTTATTGCACTCGAACTCGCCATTCCCTGAAAAGCCCCAGTCGCCGTAGCCGAAAAATCCCTCCAGCGAATTGTCGAAGCGGTAGAACCTGAGGCCGCCGGTCATCGTGAACTTGTCCGTGAAGTCGAAGGACAGTTCTCCGAAGACCGCCTCGTCCTCATCGACGCGCTCCTGCTGCGTTAACCAGATCGTGTCCTCCCAGCCCGTGACCCAGTACGCCGGATTCAGGTTGTCGACCCAATAGCGCTGCGTGATGTCGTGGCTCTGTTGCTGGTAGAAGAGGCCGCCGACGAAGCGCACCCGCCGGTCGGCCGGCGTGGAGATCCGCAGCTCGTGACTCATCTTCTTGTAGCCGTCGTCGCCCCAGATGTACTGGCCGATGGTCGGATTGCCGTCCGCGTCCGTGATGTAGAGCGAGTAGCCGCCGTAGTAATCATAGAAGTACGAGTAATCGGAATAGTCGAGCCGCGAATCGACCTGGCGATCGAGATAGGCGGCCGCATAGGTGACGTCGAGGTTCGCGATCTTGCCTTCGACGGTGAGCGCCGCCTGCCACCACTTGTCCTTCGACCAATCCGGATAGACGTGCGCCGTCTCGAGCTCGCCTTGCGTAACGTCGAAACCGAACACGCCGTCCGCGTACATGCTCTGGCCCATGACAGAGGGTGTAACGGTCCAGTTGTCGTTGAGGTCGATGCGAAGCGCCGCGCGTGCGCCGTAGGTGTCGACCTCGTTGAAATCCTCTTTCGCAAGCGGCGTGCTGTCAGTGGTGCATTCCGCGGGGGGCGCCACGGTCGCACACACCGGCCAGGTGCGCTGAAAGGCGACATTGTCGATGTAGCCCGCGTCGTGCCGCGCCCAGCCGACGAGGCGGATCGCCGAGTTTTCGCCTACCGGGATGTTGACGTGGCCCTCGGCGAGATAACCCTCGCCGCCCTCGGAAACGGCGTTGCCCTCGAGGCCGTAGCTTGCCGAAAAACCGGACGGGTCCGGCTTGTTCGTAATGATGCGGATCGTGCCGGCCTGCGAGCTTGCGCCGTACAGCGTGCCCTGCGGGCCCGCGAGCGCCTCGACGCGCGCGATGTCGTAGAGGTGCAGGTCGAGCGCGCCCGTGATGGTCGTGATCGGCTGTTCGTCGAGATAGACGCCGACCGAGGGCAGCGGACCCGAGTGGTTGCCGTCGCCACCGCTCGAAACGCCGCGCATGTAGACGAGGGCGAAGCCGGGACCGAATGACTGGTATGAAACCGAAGGCAGGAACTTCACGTAGTCGTCGAACTTCGTGATGTTCAGCTCCTCGAGCTGCTCGCTGCCGATCGCCTGGATGCTCATCGGCACGTCCTGGAGACTTTCCTCGCCACGCTTCTGCGCGGTGACGACGATTTCCTCCAGTCCCGCGGGTTGCTGGGCCTGGGCCGGCGAAAGCGCTAGCAGGATGGCGGAAGCCAGTGGCGCGCGAACAACAACGGACTGCGGAAGCTTCGATTTGCGTTTCTTCGAGCGTTGCATGACTGATCTCCGCCCCGGGATTTCCGGAGTTTACGCCTAGCCCGTCCGGCGTCAAAACACCGGCACTTCGGGCCAGGAAGTCAGCACGGGTCCGAGCGCGTCCTTGAGCGGGCCGAGCCAGGGCTCGAAATGCCGCCAATGGTCGACGCCCTCGCGATAGATCGGCTGGCGAACCTGCTCCGAGCTGGCGGTCCGCACGGCGCGCTCATTCTCATAGAAGCGCAGGCAGGACTCCTCAAAGGGCAGGCCGCAATGTTCGAGCAGGCGGCGCACCTCGGATTCGGTGTCGTCGACCATCTGCTCGTAAATGACGCGATGGACGCGGCCGGGCAGCACGGCGTCGAAGTGCGCCATCAGTTCGACGTAATCCCCGTAGTAGCGGCCGAGCTCCGTCAGGTCATAGCTGAAATGCTGGCCGCGCGCGAAATGCTGCTTGAAAACCGAGAAACAGCAGCCGAGCGGATGGCGGCGCGCGTCGATGATCTTCGCGTTCGGCAGCATCAGGTGGATGAGGCCGACGTGCATGAAGTTGTTCGGCATCTTGTCGATGAAGAATGGCAGGCCGTCCCGGCGCTGCACGCGGGTCTGGTCGAGATACCGTTCTCCGAGCGCGCGGAGCTGATCCGTGCTCATCGTCGCGAGCACTTCGGGATACTTCGATGGCTCCCCTTTCTTGCGCCGTCCTTCCAGCTCGCGGGCGATCCCGATCACGTCCGGCAGCTCCATCGTGCCCTCGACCGCAGAATGGCTGGAGAGAATCTGCTCGAGCAGGGTCGAGCCCGAGCGCGGCAGGCCGACGATGAAGATGGGATCCGGCGCTGCCGTTCCAAATTCGCTGCGCGAGCTAAAACACTCTTTTGAAAACAACAGCTTGGCGCGCTGGACGCCATTCGCCAAGTCACCCGCGTCGTAGCGGATGACTTTGCGCCGCTCCCGATTGCCCTCCGCGTAATGGGCGAATGAGCCGCCCCAGTCGCCGGCGTCCTCGAGTGCCTTGCCGAGCGTGAAATGGAAGTGATAACGATCCTCGACGCCCAGATTCTCCCGCCCGAGCTCTGCCCGCATCGTCACGAGCTCCGCCTCCGAGAAGCGGAAGGTCTTCATGTTCGCGAGGCTCCACCAGGCCTCGCCGAGCGAGGACGTGAGCTCGATGCTCTTGCGGTAGGCCGCGATGGACTCGTCCTGCTTGCCTGCGGATTTCAGCGCGTGTCCGTAGGTCATCCAGGACTTCGCCCGGCCGGAGTACTCGGTGAGCACTTCGGCATAAAGGCGGAGCGCTTCGTCGAAGTTTCCGATGCGGGCGAGCGCAGAAGCTTTCAGGTGCCGGTATCCTGGATTGCGCGGGTCGTGATCCAGGACGCGATCGATCTCGGCAAGCGCCTGTTCCGCTTTGCCGTGCTTCAGCAGGATGGAGGCGTAGTTGTGCCGAGCCGCCGTGAAACTCGGCGAGAGCTCGAGGCAGCGCGCCAGCAGCGTTTCCGCGTCGGCAAGGCGTCCGAGCCGCGCCGCGACTTCGGCGAGCATCCGTATCGCGGCGATGTCGGTCGGATACTTCTTCAGATGCGCGCGCAGGAGTGATTCAGCGATCGCGATGCGGTTCTCGACGAGCGCAGCGGCCGCTTCGAGGAGCCGCGGATCCGTGGTCGAAAATTTCAGATGCCGCGCATAGGCTTCGTCGGCGCCGGCGCTGTCGCCAATCGCATTCAGGTGATCCGCGAGCGCGCGCCAGGCGTCGCCGAGATCGGGCTTCAGCTCGACGGCGCGACGCAGCGCCGCGACCGCCCGCTCCCCGTGACGCAGTGCGCCGTGGGCGAGCCCGAGCTCGTACTGCACGATTGCGCGGTCGGCATACGCCGCCGCGATCGGTTCGAGTATCTCGAGCGCGCCGGCGGCATCGCCGAGGCGATTGCGCGCCGCGGCGAGCAGAAGCAATGCCGAAGGGTGCTTTGGCACGACCGCAAGAATTTCGTTCGCCTGTTGGGCGGCGAGTTTCGGCTCCGTCGCGAGCAGCCGCTTGGCATGGGCGAGCGCTGTCGCGAGCGAGCCGGTCGGTTCGCTACGGTTACCCGTCACGAACTTTGCGTGGCGGGCGTAGGCGCGGGGTGCCGCCAGCGCATCCAGAAATAGACCGGCACGCCCGCGAGCGCGAGTGCGAGTGCCCACAGGAACGGTTCCTGGCCGACGCCGACGAAGGCGAACGCGGTGAACGCGAGGCCGCCCACGCCCGCGAGCCAGATCATCGACGGTAGCGCGCTGCGGTCGCGGCGCCAGAGAGTGAACAGCGCGAGCGCGGAGCAGAGATACAGCGGCAGGTTCGCGGCGGTCACGACGACCGACAGGAAGGTGAAGCCCGCGACGAGCGATGCGCTGTAGTTCATGAGCCCGACGAAGGTCGCGAGCGCGCCCGTCAGGAGGAGCGCGGCCCAGGGCGCGCCGAAGCGGTTACTGCGGCCGAGCACCTCCGGCAGCAGCTTGTTCATCGCAAGCGTTCGCGTCAGTTCGCCGACCAGGAGCGTCCATCCGTTCAGGCACCCGAGGCCGCTGACGACGACGAACAAGGCGAGCCAGCGGCCGTAGCCGGCGCCGAGCAGGCTGTCGAGGATCGTGACGAAGGGCGCATCGGACGCGGCAAGTGTCGCTTGAGGCACGAGCAGCATGCTGATCGCGACGATCGCAACGTAAATGATCGAAACGAACAGCGTGCCGTAGAGCGTCGCGCGCGGAATCGTGCGCTCCGGATCCCTGGCGCGGCCCGCGGCGACGGTCGCGGATTCGAAGCCGAGCATGGCATAGAGCGCGATGGTCGCGGCCGCCATCGACGGCTGCAGCCCGACCGGCGTCGTCGGCAGATTCGCGGTGTAGACCGCGGGCTCCGCGAGAATCGCCGCGCCACCCACGAGCATGACGAGCACGAGCGGCACGAGCTTCAGGAGCGAAGTGATCACCTGGACGCGTCCGCCGCTTTTCACGCCGAGCAGGTTGATCCCGACGAAGAGCCACATGAATGTCACGGTGAGGACCGAAGACGGTACGGCTCTTGCGGCCGGAAAAACGGAGATGAAATAGCCGACGACCGCGACGGCGAGGGCCGCGTTCGTGACCCAGCACGAGATCCAGTAGCACCACATCGCCGGAAATGCGACCGGCTCACCGAGCGTCGCGCGCACGTAGCCGAATGGGCCGTCGGCCTGCGGCAACCGCCGCGCCAGGGTCGCGAACACGAGCGCGAGGCAGGCGCAACCGACGATGACCGCGGTCCAGCCGGTCAGGGCATTCAGGCCGTAAGGCGCGAGCGCCGCCGGCTGCATGAAGATGCCCATGCCGATCGTGTTGCCGACGACGAGCGCGGTGCACATCGTGAGGCCGAGCTCGCGTGTATTCATCGAGCGCCCCCCTGGTGGATCAGCAGACCCTGCTTGATCACACCGGCCACGTGGCGCAGGCGCTCGACGTCCTCGAGCGGGTCGCCCTGGACGGCGACCAGGTCCGCGAACTTGCCGGTCGCAATCGATCCGAGCTCCTGCGAACGGCCCAACGATGCGGCGGCGTCGATGGTCGCCGAGCGGATCGCAGCAAGCGCCGTCATGCCGTACTTCACCATGTAGGCGAATTGCCGCGCGTTGTCGCCGTGGGGAAAGATGCCGGCATCGGTTCCGAAGCCGATGCGCACGCCCGCGCGCACCGCCTTTTCGAAGCCGGCGCGCTGGATGTCGGTCGTTTCGCGGTTCTTGCGCAGGATTTCCTCGGGCCAGCCGTCCCGGCGGCCGACCTCCTCGGTGTAGTCGCCGTTATAGACGTCGGCCACGAGCCAGGTGCCGTGCTTCAACATCAACTGGATGCCTTCGTCGTCGAGGTAGGAGGCGTGCTCGACTGTGCGCACGCCCGCCCGCACCGCGTTCTTGATGCCTTCCGTTCCATGTGCATGGGCCGCGACGAAGGTTCCTGCCTTGGCCGCTTCCTCGACGGCGGCGCGAATCTCCTCCTCCGTGTACTCGGGCGCGGACGGCGTCGTGCCGGCCGTGAATACCGCGCCAGTCGCGACGATCTTGATGAAATCGGCCCCGCCGGCGAGCAGTTCCCGCACGCGCGCGCGCACTTCGACGGCATTGTTCGCGACGCCGCGGCGCATCTCGTCGGGCACGACGACGCCCGCCGGCAGCCCGGTCACTTCCCCGCCGCCATTCGTCACCGTCACGTAGGCGCCCGCGACGTACATGCGCGGACCTTCGACCTGGCCGGCGTGGATGGCATTCCTGAGCGCGACGTCCACGAGCGCGCGATACGTCCCGATCTCGCGCACGGTCGTGAAGCCGGCGGCGAGCGTCGCGCGCGCATGCGCGGCGCCGACCAGTGCGTCGCGCGCAGCCGAACTCGAGAGCGGCGCGGCGACATCGGCGGAGCTGATGTCGCCGACGAGATGCGTATGCAGGTCGATCAGGCCGGGCAGCACGGTGAAGGCCGACCAGTCGATGAGCCTGCCGGCGAGGCGCGATCCGGCGCTCCAGGGAGTGATCGACGCGATGCGCCCGTCTTCGATGCGGATCGCGCGGTCCATGAGGTACCGGCCCTGTTCCACGTCGAGCATCCGCCCGGCCCGGACGACGACAGTTTCGGCGCTCGTCGTGCTCGTGAACGCGGCCAGCACGGCCGCGAAAAAAGCGAAAACCGCCGCCCGATGGAATCTCATGCTTTACCCCCGTCCGTTCCGGCATTGTCCTTTGCGAGCATGCAGATGTCATCCTGCGTTAGCATGGCGGCCCCGATACAAATACCGGCAGCACGCCGGCGAGGTTTCCTGATTGATTACCGGATTTCCCGCCTTCCGAACCCTCCTGACATTGTTGATGACGTTTGCGGCAGTTGCCGCCCTTGCCGAACCCCGGGCCCGCGATCTGGGCGTTCCATTCGACGGCGAACCGGGTCCCTTGAATGCGATCACCGACGTCGCCGGCGTGACGGTCGGCCATGTCACGCTGATCGACGATCTCGCGAACGAGCACAAGGTGCGCACGGGTGTCACCGCGATCCTGCCGCGCGGCCGCGCGGACCTGCGTACCCCGGCGTTCGGCGCCTGGTTCTCGCTCAATGGCAACGGCGAGATGACTGGCACGACCTGGCTCGAGGAATCCGGCCTTCTGGACGGTCCGGTAATGCTGACCAACACGCACAGCGTCGGCGTCGTGCGCGACGCCGTCATTGCCTGGCGAGTCCGACAGGGACCCCCGGACAAGTACGGGTACTGGTGGTCGCTGCCGGTCGTCGCCGAAACCTGGGACGGTCACCTCAACGACATCAACGGATTTCATGTCAAGGCCGAGCACTCCGACGCCGCTCTGAATGTTGCGTCTGCGGGGCCGGTTGCCGAAGGCAGCGTCGGCGGCGGCACCGGCATGATCTGCCACGAGTTCAAATGCGGCATCGGCACCGCGTCGCGGCGCGTCTCAATCGACGGCCGCGCGCTGACGATCGGCGCGCTGGTCCAGGCGAATTACGGACTGCGCGAGAGCCTTCGAATCGCGGGCGTGCCGGTCGGCGCGCACCTGCGCGAGCATCGCGCCTACCAGGACGAGGTCCGCGACACGGGCTCGATCATCATCGTGATCGCAACGGATGCGCCGCTGTTGCCGCACCAGCTCAAGCGCCTCGCGCGGCGCGCGGGCATGGGACTCGCGCGCATGGGATCGCACGCGGGCGACGGATCGGGCGACATCTTCCTGGCATTCTCGACTGCCAACTCGCCGGCGCTGTCCGGCGGAAAATTCGCCAGCGCCGAGTTCATCGAGAATGCGAGCCTCGATCCGCTCTTCGAAGCGACCGTGCAGGCGGCCGAGGAAGCGATCGTCAATTCGATGATTGCGGCGCGCGACATGACGGGCGAGGGCGGCCGCTATGCGAAGGCCCTGCCGCACGCGGCGCTCGTGAAGCTGCTCAAGCGCTACGGCCGGTTCACGACGCCGAGATAGCGCCCGTACCAGTCGAGCGATCGCTGCATGCGGTCGCGAAGATAGCTCGGCACGGTGACCGGGTGCCATTCGCCGGGATAGATCACGAGCCGCGTCGGCACGCCGAGCGATCGGAGCGCCTGGTACATCTGCATGCTGCCGAGGCAGGGGACATTGACGTCGAGCTCCTCGCAGAGGAACAGCGTCGCCGTCGTGATCCTGTCCGCGTTGACGAACGGGAAGCTCACGCGGTCGTAGGCCTCGCGGTCGCGCCACGGCAGCCCGAGCTCGAGCTCGTACTCGCGCGTGTACATGTCGTAGCCGTACGTGCCGTAGATGTTCGCGACGCCGGCGCTCGCGATCGCGGCCTTGAAGCGGTTATCCCGCGCGATGACCGCGTCGGTGAGTATCCCGCCGTAACTGTGGCCGCCGATGCCGAGGCGATCCGGGTCGGCGATGTCCATCTTTACGACGTGATCGACGGCCGCGAGCACGTCGGCCGTGTCCTTGTTCCCCCAGTCCGCGTAGATGGCGCTCGCGAAGTTGAAGCCGCGGCCGCTGCTCCCGCGCGGATTCGCCGCGACGACCGCATAGCCATTCGCCGCGTACACCTGCCAGTCTTCCATGAACTCGTGGCTGAACTGATAGACCGGCCCGCCGTGGATCCGGAGGATGGTGGGATAGCGCTTGCCGGCCTGGTAGTCGACCGGCTTGACGAGGAATCCCTCGATCGGAGTGCCGTCGGCGCTCCGGAACTCGATCGGCTCGACCGGCGCGAGCCGGCGCTCGCTGAGCCACTCATTGTGGTCGGCGATGGTCCGCAGGCCCTGCGGCTCGATCGCCTCGATGCGATACGGGTGATGATCGTCGCCGCCGAGCACCGCGATCCGGCCATTCGCCGCGGCGTCGAAGTCGTAGTCGAATCGCCGCCCGGAGGTCAGCCGCGTCACGCGGCCGCTTTCGAGGTCGATGCGCGAAACGGTGGTCACGCGGCTCTCTTCGACGAGCGCGATGACCGACTTTCCGTCGGGCGTGAAGACCGGCTTGCCCGAATTGCGGTCGAGCCCGGCAGGGCGCCGCGTTTCGCCGCTCTCGACGTCGACGACTGCGAGCTCCCAGGGCTTGTAGTAGATCCACTTGTCCTCGCCGCTCTGCAGGAAGGCGATCCGCTTTCCGTCGGGGCTCCAGGCCGGGCGTGTTTCCCAGTAGGGATCGAGATCGGCGCCGGCGAAACGCGTCACCTGCCGTTCGTCGGCGCCTTCGCGCGGCTCGATGACATAGATATCCCAGTTGATGTGGCGGTCCGGATCGGGCCCGCGCTTCGTGACGTAGGCGATGCGCCTGCCGTCCGGCGACCAGGCGGGCAGGTACTCGTCGTGCTGACCGCGGGTCAGCTGCGTCGCCTTGCGGCCCTCGATCTCGAAGAGATAAAGGTGTTGCCGCTTGTCGGTCAGGAGCCCGATGAAATCCTCCTTGAACTGGTAGCGGTCGATGACGATCGGCGGCGGTTGCGGCGGCTCTTCCTCGTCCGCAGGTCGCTCGGGATCGTTCGCGATCACCGCGAGATGCCGTCCGTCGGGCGACCAGTCGAAATCGACGACGCCGCCCGGAAAATCGGTGAGCCGTTCGGCTTCGCCCGCATCCGCCGGCATCACCCAGACCTGCGTCTCGGCGTCCTCGTCTCCGCGGTCGGAAAGGAACGCGATGCGTTTCCCGTCCGGGCTGAAGACCGGCTGCCATTCATCCGCGTCGTCCGTCCTCGTGAGCGGCCGGCGATCGCTGCCGTCCCAGCGCGTGCGCCAGACGTCGTAACGCGGCTCGTCGGCCTCGAAGTCGGGCTCGCCCACGCTGTAGACGACGAATTCGCCGTCCGGCGACAGGTCGAGGTCGGTGATGTTCGCGGTGCGAACGAGATCGTCGACGCTGAAGCGGGAGTTCGTCGCGTTCGGCTCGTTCGCGGCGAACGCCGACAGCGGGCAGAGCAGGAGGCAGATCAATCCCGTCGATCGACTCATGTCAGTTCGCCTTACTTGTAGTCGTGAGCTTGCGGAATTTCCCGCGAGCGGCGTTCAGGTATTCGAGCGTGTCGCGGCGCTCGCTGTCTTCGGTCCAGCCGCCGCGCGCTTCGGCGGCCTGGATCACGCGATCCATCCACGCCACGAAATAGCCGGCATCGGCAGGTGCCGGAGGCGGCGTTGGCGAGTCGATGTAGATCGGGCTCGTCGTTGCGTAGGGGTAGAGATCGAGCACGAGCGGATGCGGGGCGTCGTTCCAGGCGCGGAGCACGACCCAGCCGCCTTCCTTGAGCGCGAGATTGCCGTTCCAGTCGAAGCGGCGGCGGTCGCCGTCGAGAACGAAGCTCCGGATTACTTTTCCGTTCTGCACGAGCTCGAGATGATCCATCTCGACCGGCGAGCGCATCGAGACGCGAAGCGGGAACCGGCCCGGGACGCGCGGGATCGAGGCGCCCGGTCTGAGGCCGCCGATCTCGAGTCCGAGGAGCGCGGAATTGCTGACGAAGCTCCTGCCCGATTTCAGCGAATCGTGAAGCGCCGCCGGCGTGTGCGCGCCGCCCGTATCGAGGAAAACCCGGACGAGGCCCACGGGTCCCCGCAGCGACGCATAGTTCGCCATCGCGTCGGTACCGGCGCCGGCCGGCGGGCGGAAGCCGAGATTCAGCAGCCGGTACCAGATCCCCGCCGTGATGTGGTGATCCGAGAAGCCCATAACCTCCAAGTAATCGACTTTGCGGTGGGCGACGTCGGCGGGCAGGTGGTAAGACAGCGACTTTTCCTTCGGCGGGTCGATCGGAAAATCGGCGATGTGAACGTAGCCGACGAGCGCGTCCTGCGCATGCGCGAGGTCGGCGACGGTGCCGTTGTGCGGCCAGGGGCTCTCGAGCGCCGTGTGCCGGTAGCTCGTGTAATCAGGCAGCAGCAGGTGATCGGAGAGATGCAGGAGGCCGAGATGCCCCCAAAAGCTCGTGTGGTACTCCTGTGCGTGCAGGAGTGTCCGATCGCCGCTCGCGGGATCGGCATCCCGCCTGAAATAAGCGACGTCGGGGATCCGCTCTTCCTTGTTGACGATCAGGTTGTAGACGACGTCGAGATCCTCGGCATCAGCCTGCGCGAGCAGGAGCTCCGGCGTGTTGCGGTAATGTCCGCCGTAATTCATGTGCACGTGCAGGTCGGCGCTCACGAACTTCCCGAAGCCGGCGGGCAGGTCGTTGTCCTCGAGCCGGATCGGCAGCTCGACGAGTTCGCCCGTCGAAAACTCCCGCTCGATCACCGCGGGCAGGCGGCGAAAGCCGCTTTGCACGCGGATCACGGCTTTGCCCGCGGGGACTTTGACGCTGCAAAGCTCCTGGCAATGGAAATAACGCGGTTCGCTGGGAAAGATCGCCCGGTCGTAGGCCTCGTCGCCATGCATCCATGCATGCCACGACCCGTGCCAGCGGCGATCGCTGCCCAACACCGAAATCCTTGCGGAAATCGGGCTCCCGCCGGCGTCCAGCGGGGTGATCACGAGAAATGCCGGCGCCATCAGTCGGCGTATCATTTTCGGAGCGACTTTAACGCGCGCGCCGCCAGCGAATTCCTGCACGAACAGCGAGGTGTTACCGCGTTCGTTGCTCGTGTAGACAAAACGCCTGCCGTCGGGCGACCAGCGGGCGTTGCGCCGGTCGAATACGCCGTACGTAATCGGCAGTGGCGCCGCTCCGTCCGTCGTCGTGAGCCAGAGCTGGTGCCACTGGCCGCCGTGGTAGTTCGAGAACAGGATGCGCTTGCCATCCGGCGCGACCTCCGGCCGCGCGGCCCAGGAGGTTTCCAGGCGGTGCCGGGTCGTACATTCGTACTTCAGGTCGGTGACGCCGACCGAGCAGATCGTGCCGGTGCCCCAGGGGATTTCAGGATTGCCGATGTACCAGACGCGTTTGCCGTCCGGCGACCACGACGGATTGATCGCGTGATCGTGCGAAGAATAGTAGTAGCGGTCGATCGCGCTCTCGCGCGGCGCGACAAGGAATCGTTCGTTCGAGAGGGCGCCGGCGCCGAAGTCTGCGATCTTCAGGTTGAAATGCCCGGTGCCTGCCGTCGAAACCCAGACGATGCGCGTGCCGTCCGGTGAGAGCCGAGGCTCGACGTTGACGCCGCCATTCGCGGTAAGCGCGCGCGTCTCGCCGGTCGCGAGGTCGAGCTGCCACAACTCCATGGCGTGCCCGTCGTAGCGGCTGAAGACGACGGTCGTGCCGTCCCGTGCGACGTCCGGCTGATAGTCGTAGGCGCCGTCCGCATGCGTGAGCTCGTAGGCCTCGTCGGCGCCGATCCGCTGCCGCCAGAGCGAGCCCTCCATGCTGTAGATGAGCTCGAGTCCCAGCGGCATGAAGGCTGCGGCCGAAGGCCCGGTAGTGAGCTGCGGAATGTAGAGCTCGCGCCAGTAATAGTTGTGCGGGTGCTTGACCTGCGAAAGCACCGGCTCGCGCGCCGCCTCGGCGGGCGCGATCGCCATGAGCGGCAGGACCGCGAGGAGGGCGCGCACGGCGCGGATCACATGCCGCCTGCCAGGGCCTCGTCGAAACTTTGCCGCAGGTAGATCATCGCCTCGTCGACCTCCGCCTCCGTCACGCAGAGCGGCGGCATGAAGCGAAGCGTGCTCACGCCGCAGGACAGGAGCAGCAGTCCGTTCTGATAGGCGCGATGCAGCAGGCGATCGACGAGCGCGCGGGCGGGCGAGCCGTCTTTCTCGATCAGCTCGAGGCCGATCATCAGGCCGCGGCCGCGGAGATCCCCGATGCACGGAAAGGCAACGCGAAGCTCGCCGAGGCGCCTCATGAAATGCGCGCCGACTTTCGCCGCGTTCGTGGCGTACTGCTCGCGCACCAGGTCGATGGTCGCGTTCGCCGCGGCGCAGCAGATCGGATTGCCGCCGAAGGTGTTGCCGTGGGCACCCTTCTTCCACTTTTTCATGAGGCTTTGCTTTGCGACCACGGCGCCGATCGGCATGCCCGAGCCGAGGCCCTTCGCGAGCGTCATGATGTCGGGCACGACGCCCGAATGCTGGCAGGCGAAGAGCCGGCCCGTGCGGCCGATGCCGGATTGCACCTCGTCGAACACCAGCAGGATTCCGTGCTCGTCGCAGATCGAGCGCAATCCCTCGAGAAAACCATCCGGCGGAACGAGATAGCCGCCTTCGCCCTGGAGCGGCTCGACGACGATCGCGGCAACCTCCGCGGGCGGGACATTCCGTTCGAACAGCATGCGAATGTAATCGAGCACCGCGCGGCCCTGGTCGCTGCCCGCGAAGAGAGGACGGTAGGTATTCGGATACGGCACGTGCGTGACGCCAGGCATCGTCGGCGCGAAACCGGCCTGCTGCGTGACCTTGCTTGAGGTGAGCGCGAGCGAGCCCATCGTCCGGCCGTGGAAGCTGCCGAGGAAGGCGATGATCCGCTGGCGGCCCGTGACGTAGCGCGCGAGCTTCAAGGCGCCTTCAACGGATTCGGTTCCCGACTGGCAAAAGAAGCACATGCCCGGCTCGCCGAGCGGTACTACTGCTGCGAGGCGCTCCGCGAGCGCGGTCATCTCCTCGTGCCAGTAGTCGCTCGAGATGTGCAGGAATTTCGCCGCCGCCTCCTGGACCGCTTTCACAACGCGCGGATGGGCGTGACCCGTCGCGCAGACCGCGATGCCCGCCGCGAAATCGAGAAAGCGGTTGCCGTCCACGTCCCAGGCCTCGGTGCCGCGGCCGTGCGAGATCACGAACGGGTAGTCGCGCGGATAGGAGGGCGAGGCGACCTTCGCGTCGCGCTCGATCATCGCGCGGGACTTTGGCCCCGGCAGCTCGGTCTTGATGTGCGGATTCTTGACGGCGCCTGCGGCGCGTGGCGATGCATTCATAGGGGCAGCCTCACAGGTTCTCGATGCGCGGCGGCCGTGCGGGACTCGAGCGCGCGGAGCGCACGGAGTTCCGACGCCGTCGGCGCCGCAAGTGTTTTGATCACAGGCAGCGAAGCGAGCGCCCAGCCTATGCCTGCGCGGGCCTCCTCCGCCGGGATGCCGGGATAGCTTACGGAAAGCGCGAACTCTCCGCTCCCCGGCAGCGGTTCGAGGATTCCGACGTCGGTGACGATCACGGCCGGGCCCTGGCCGCGCGCGCCGCTTCGGGCGCGGCCGGCGAAATGCCCGCCGCTAGTCTGGAAATCGAGTTTCTCCACGAAACTCCGCGGCGTCGCCTTCATCACGATGAAGACCTGCTTCGCGTGCGCCGCGATCTCGGTCGCGCCACCCGCTCCCGGCAGGCGCGTCCGCGGCTTGTCGTAGGGGCCGATCACGGTGCTGTTGAGATTGCCGAAACGGTCGATCTGGGCCGCGCCGAGAAAACCGACGTCGATGCGCCCGGCCTGCAGGTAGTCGCTGAAGATATCGGGCAGCGGAATGACGCAGGTCGCCGTCTCAGCGAGCTCGCCGTCGCCGATCGAGAGCGGCAGGACCTTCGGCCGCGTGCCGATCGTGCCGGACTCGTAGATCAGCACGAGCTCCGGCGCGTGCGTGAGCCGCGCTAGGTTGCAGGCGGCGCTCGGGAGTCCGATGCCGACGAAGCAGACCTGTCCGTCCTTCAGGAGCCGCGCGGCGGCGACCGTCATCATCTCGTCGCGGCTGTACTCGCTCATGCAGCCTGCCGGAGGCTGGCAAGGAAGGCGCTGTGATCCTTCGTGCCGCGCACGTGGCGGTCGATCCAGGCCGTGAACCGCGCGCGATCGCGGGCGATCGCGTCCCAGCGCAGATAGAAATCGTTGTCGCGCGCGTAGTGGCCGTGCGCGTAGGAAGGCCAGGCGCCGCCGGGGCAGTGGGAGACGGCCGTGACCGTGAAATGCGGCAGGACGACGTTGTTCATCGCGGGCGGCAGCTCGTCCACGATCTGCTCGACCGTGACGAGGAGCTTTGCCGCGGCGAGTCCCGCTTCGCGCGCGGCGCCGACGATGCCGTCGATCGCGACGTTGCCGCGCCGGTCGGCGCGCTGCGCGTGCAGGATCGTGACGTCGGGATTGACCGCGGGAACGGTCGCGATTGCCTCGCCGCTATACGGGCAACGCACGCTCTTGATCGACCGGTTGTGCCTTGGCAGGTCGGTGCCGATGTAACCGCGGAGCATTCCGAATGGCAGCCGCGCGGCGCCCGCGCGATAGGCGGCCGCCATCGCCGCATGGCTGTGTTCGTCGATTTCGATCGCGCGCGGCCATTGATTCTCGACAGAATCGCGCAGGCGATGCAGCGAGCCGACGCCCGGATTGCCGCCCCAGGAGAAGGTGAGCTTCCGCGCCGCGCCCGCGCCGATCAGTTGGTCGTAGATCAGGTCGGGCGTCATGCGGACGAGGTGGAGTTCCCGCCGCCCCTGCCGGATCAGCTCATGGCCGGCCGCAAACGGAATGAGATGCGTGAAGCCCTCGAGCGCGACGCAGGCGCCATCCGCGACGTGCGTCGCGATCGCTTCCGCGAGCGGCAGGATTTGCGTCATTCACTCCACCACGGTCCGCGACTGCTCGCGAAGATAGAGCGGCAGGTAGTAAGCCGAGGCGATCGCCTTGCCGGAGGAGCCCGATCCTTTCCAGCCGCCGAACGGCTGGTAGCCCGGCCAGGCGCCGGTCGTCGCGCCCTGCGCGCGATTCGCATAGGTGACACCCGCCTCGATGCGATCCTGGAACCAGCGCACTTCGTCCGGCGATCCGTAGAAGCCGGCGGTGAGCCCCATGTCGGTATCGTTGGCGAGGCGCATGGCCTCCTCGCGATCGCGGTAGCGCTGGACCATGAGGATCGGCAGGAACATCTCGTGCTTCCACAGCGGGTCGGAAGGCGGCGCTTCCGCCAGCACGGGCTCGACATAGAAGCCGCGTGCGAGCCCGCCATCGGCCGGCTGATTCCCGCCGCGGCGAATCTTCGCGCCGCCACCCTTCAGCTGCGAGACATAGCGCGCATAGCTGTCGTGCGCGCGCTTGTTGACGACCGGCCCGAGGAGCATCTTGCGGTCGGTCGGGTCCCCGATGCGGATCGCGTCAATCTGCTTCTCGACCCGCGCCAGGAGATCGTCAGCCACTTTCTCGTGCACGTAGAGCCGCGAGAGCGCCGAGCACTTCTGTCCGCCCATGCCATACGAGGAGCGCGCAATTCCGGCGGCCGCGCGATCGAGGTCCGCATTCTCGGTGACGATGCAGGGATTCTTGCCGCCCATTTCCGTGATGCAGGGCCGTGGATAGGGGCCGCCCGCCATCGCCGCCATGATCGCGCGGCCGACCGCGACGGAGCCGGTGAAGGTCATCCCGGCCGTCCGCGGATCGCGGACGAGTTGTTCGCCGACAGCGGCGCCGCTGCCTGCCACGAAATTGAAGACGCCCGCCGGCAGTACCGCGTCGCGGATGCAATCGGCGAGGAGTCGCCCCGCCCAGGGCGTGTCGGAAGCGCACTTGACGACGACCGTGTTGCCCGTGACGAGCGCGGCGGCGGTCGGGCCGCCCGCGAGCGCGATGGGGAAATTGAAGGGCGCGATCACGCCCCAGACGCCGTAAGGGCGCATGACACTCTTGTTCCGCGACGTGAAACCCGCGAGCGGGTCGTTCGGCAGCTCGAACTCGTAGCCGTTGTGCGATTCGAAGTCGTCGGCGTACACGCGGAAGAAATCGACGGTTTCCTGTGCTTCGCCGAGCGCCTCCATGCGGTTCTTGCCGACTTCGAGTGTGAGCGCGGCCGCGATCTCATAGACGCGCTCCTCCATGACGTCCGCGACCTTCCGCATCAGCCGCACGCGCTCCGCCATGGACGTCGCGCGCCAGGCCGGGAACGCGCGATGGGCGGCTGCGAGGGCGGCATCCACTTCCGCCGCGTTCGCAAGCGGGAATCGGCCGAGCGGGAGCTTGCGGTCGATGGGGCTCGCGCGCTCCTCGGTCGCGGCGGCCGGCACGTCCTTGCCGTCGATGAACAATGCGTGCGTCGTCCCCAGGCGACCGCGCACCGTCGCGAGAGCACGCTCGAACCGCTCGTGCATCTCCTCCGGCGGATTGAACATCGTCGCGTAGGTCAGCCGGAAACTCATGAGGCGCGCTCCATGGCCGCGGGAAAGAAGCGGGCGAGCAGGCGGTCGAGCAGGGCAAGTGCCGTGGCAAGGTCGGATTCCCCGATCACGAGCGGCGGCGCGAGGATGAGCAGGTTCCCGCGCGAGCCGAAGGACACGCCCTCGTCGCGGGCCGCGGCAAGCATCGCCCGCATCGCATCGGTCTGACCCGGCCAGGGCGCGAGCGGCGCCCGCGTCGCGCGGTCGGCGACGAGCTCGACGACGGCGAACAGGCCACGCCCGCCCCGCACCTCGCCGATCACCGGGTGGCGGGCGGCGAGCTTCTGGAGTTCCTCGAACATCGCGGCGCCGAGCATGCGCGAGCGCTCGATCAGCTTCTCGTCGCGGTACGTGTCGATTGCGGCGAGGCCCGCCGCGCAGGACAGCGGATGGCCGCAGTAGGTCAGGCCGCCGTAGAACATCTCACGCTCGAGACGCCGCGCGACCGCGGCGCTCATGACGACCGCGCCGAGCGGGATCGCGGCACCCGTCAATCCTTTCGCGAGCGTCATGAGATCGGGCCGGCCGGCCTCGCCGTGACGCTGCCAGGCGAACCATTCGCCGCAGCGGCCAAAGGCGCTCATCACCTCGTCGGCGATCAGGAGCACCTCGCGCTCGCGCGTGAGTTCAGAGAGCGCCGGCCAGTAGCTGTCCGGCGGGACAATGCCGTTGCTACCCGCATCCGTCTCCATCAGCACGGCGGCGACGCGTGCCGCGCCTTCCGCGTCGATACAGTCTGCGACGGCCTTTGCGGCTCGCACGCCGCACTCATGCGCGCTCTCGCTGCCGAACGGGCAGCGATAGGAATAAGGCGGTGGCACGTGGCGTACGCCCCAGGCTTCGGCATCGACCTGGTGCGCCGTGCGGCTGTCGCCCGAGAGCGCCATGTCCATGTAGCTCGCGCCGTGATACGAGCGGTCGCGCGTGACGACGAGCCCGCGCGGCTTCCGCGTAACCTGGCGCGCGATGCGAACGGCATTTTCATTGGCATCCGCGCCGCCCAGCGTGAAAAAGACGAGCCCGCCCTCGAACCCCGACAGCTCGAGCAGCCGCTCGGCGAGCGCGCGCCGGGGCTCCGCGCCCCAGGCGCTTGTCACGAAGCAGAGTTTTTTCGCCTGGGTCCCGATCGCGGCGACGAGCCGCGGATGCTGGTGGCCGAGGTTGCTGCACTCGACGAGGCTCGACATGTCGAGGAGCTCCTTGCCGCCTTCGAGCAGGAGCCGCGCGCCGCGGCCGCCGACGACCGTGGGCGCATTCCAGTCGCCCGGCACGCACCAGCTATGCAGCACGAAATCGCGCTCGGAAGGCATCCGCCGATTGTCTCCCGGTAGTTGCATTGCGACAAGGCGCGACACACGATAAGCGTCATGGCTCGGGACCACGCGGTGAGGAAATTAGGAGAGGCCATGCGTATCAGCGCCAAAGCCATGCTGATCGTCACCACCGTGATACTTGCGGCCTGCGGTGAGCGCGCGCCTGAAGGAGCGACCGTCCTCCGCGCGGCGCGACTTTACGTGGCGCCGGACCGGCCGGCGATCGGCGATGCCGCCGTCCTGATCGTGGAAGGCCGGATCGCTGCGGCCGGCCCGCACGACGAGGTCGCGACGCGGGGCGCGGCCACTCTCGAGCAATGCGATTCCGGGACCGTGGTGGCGGGCTTTCAAAACAGCCACGTGCATTTCACAGAGCCCAGGTGGGAAGAGGCAGCAAAACAACCTGCCGCCGAACTCGCGGCGAGTCTCGACGCGATGCTCACGCGCTTCGGTTTCACGACGGTGCTCGACACTGGGTCGTACGTGGACAACACGGTCGCGCTCCGGGCGCGCATCGAGAGCGGCGAAATCGCCGGGCCGCGCATCCTGACCGCAGGCATACCGCTTTACCCGAAGGACGGCATCCCCATTTACCTGCGCGATCTGCCGCCGAATTTCCTCGCGAAGTTGCCGCAACCGGCGAACGTCGAGGAAGCGCTCGCGTTCGTGCAGTCGAACCTGGATCGCGGCGCGGATGCAACCAAGCTCTTCGTCATGACGCCGCAGGGCGGCGGCCGCGCCGCGTTCATGCAGCCGGACATCGCGCTCGCGGCCGCGGACGAAACGCACCGGCGCGGCCTGCCGGTGCTAGCGCATCCGACCGACATCGAGGGCATCAACCTGGCAATCGAGGCGGGCGTCGACGTGCTCGTGCACACGACGATCGGCAATGGCAAAACGGTCTGGGAGCCGGCGCTCGTTTCCCAGCTGGTATCGCAGAACATGGCCGTGGTGCCGACACTGCAGCTCTGGCCTTACGAGTTGAAACGCGCAGGTCTCGAGCCGCGCATCGTCGAGCTCGCGACCGGCGACACCGTCGAACAGGTCCGTGCATTCGCCGCAGCCGGCGGCCAGATTCTCTTCGGGACCGACGTCGGCTACATGAGCGAGTACGACCCGACCGAAGAGTACCGGCTGTTGTCGCGCGCCCTTTCCCCGATGCAGATCCTGGCATCCCTGACGACCGCGCCCGCCGCGCGCTGGAAAGAGGAGACGCAGCGCGGACGAGTCGACAAAGGCATGGACGCGGATCTCGTGGTGCTCGAGGCGGATCCGGCCGCGGATGCGGCGAATTTCGCGAAGGTCCGGTGCACGATCCGCGGCGGGCGGCTCATCCATCCCGTCGCTCCGACCGGCGTCTGAAACTTGCAGCACGAGGACAGGGGGCGCACTCTATTGTCGTGCACCGCCATATGCAGGTTACGCCCGGCCGCGTGATTCGCGCGCTGTTCGCAACGGCCCTGTTGCTGAACGGCGGGGCGCCTGCAATGCCGGTTGCGAACGGGACTCCGATCGATGCCACCCAGTCGCAGCACCACGGACACGGCATGACGGACGTGGAACTGGATGGCGAACCGGCCGGCCAGCCCCCAACCGATTGCTGTGATGACGGGTCGATGGACTGCCAGTGCGGATGCATCGTTTCTCAGCCGGGTGCGTCGCACTTGGTCGAGGCGATCCGGGCAGGCGACGGCGCGCCAGAGCCGGCCGTCGCCGTAGTTTCGCGCCACCCTTCCAATCCGATCACGACCCCCTTCCGACCTCCGGCCTGACGGCCGCCCACGTAGCGTCTGATTTCCGGCGCGGGTAAGTACCCGCGCCGCAATCGCGTGGCTTCGGGCTCGATATGAGCCCCGCATCGAGGGACGGAAGATGAATTCTGTGATTCGAATGACCGCATTGGCGGCCGTGCTCGGCAGCGGCGCCGGTTGTGCCGTCGTGTCGCTCGACCAGGCAGCGGAAAGCGCCGCCGACCGGGTCGGCGAGAGGGTGTCCGTCAATCCCGAATGGCCACCGGACGCGGACAAAACGGAGGCCGCGCCTGAGATACGGGAATCGCTGACATTGCCCGCCGCACTGGCAATTGCCTTCACGCGCAACCCGGAAATCCGCCGGCAGTATGCGAGGCTCGGCATCGCGCATGCGGATCTCACGGATGCCGCGCGCATCTCGAACCCGACGCTGTCACTCGCCTGGCTGAGCCCGAGTACCGGCGGACGCGATCAGACGACCCAGGGAATCTCGGCCAGTTTCGCGGATCTCCTGCTGCTCCCGGCGCGCCGGCGCCTGTCAGCGGCGGAATTCCGGCGAATGGAACTCGAAGTCGGGTCGGAGCTGGTCACGCTGGCGCATGAGGTCGGGACCGCCTGGTACTCGCATGTTGGCGCCCTCCAGGTCGCGGCGATGCGGGAGGCCGTCGCACAGGCGGCGCAGAGCGAGGCGGCGTTGGCGCAACGCTTTCACAAGGCCGGCAACATCAGCCGCCTGCAACTCGACCTGCAGCAGGCGGCGGCTGCGCGGGCAGGCATCGAGGCGCTGCGAACACGTTCGGATGCGGCAATGAGCAGGGCGCGTCTCGCTAATGTGCTCGGCCTGCCCGCGAAAGCGGAATGGCGCACCGTCGACCGGCTGTCAACACCGCCCGCTACACCACTGCCCCGCGACGAATTGACGAAGCAAGCGCTTTCGCAGCGGCTCGACCTCGCCGCCCTGCGCGACGAAGTCGCGCTGCTCGAAGACGCGCTGGGCGTTACCGAACGATGGCGCCTGCTCGGTTCCGTGGAAGCCGGACACAAGCGCGAACGCGAGGTCGACGGCTCGAAGCTTCGCGGACCCACGCTGAATCTCGAGTTGCCGCTCTTCAATCAGGGTCAGGGCGCGGTCGCGCGCGCCGAGGCGCGGCTGCTGGATGCCCGCGCTCGTGAGGGGTCGCTCTCGCTCGCCGTCGAAAATGAGGTGACGACCGCCAATGAGCGACTCGCACTGGCTCGTGACGTCAGCGCGCGCTTTCTCGATGAACTGCTGCCCAGCACCGCGTCGGCCGTTGCGCGCCAGCAGGAGCGGGTCAATTTCATGCTGGTGAGCGTATTCGAGCTGATCCGGACGAAGCGTGAGCAGTACGACGCCTGGCAGGGCTACTTTGAATCGGTGCGCGATTATTGGATTTCGCGGACCGCGTTGCGTGCCGCCACTGGCGGTCTGCTGCCGGGTGACGAGGAATCGCTACCGATGACCATCGGCGCGGACGAAATCGTCGCGCCGGCCGCGGAATCCACCGAACAGGACGAGAAGCCGCACGAGCACCATGGAGAGCAGCCATGAATATCACCCGACGCCACTGGTTTCGCTGGCTGGCCGCCGGCAGTTTGCTGCCGCTTGCGTTCCTGGCCAATCGGGGCACGGCCCAGGATCACAAGGAGCATACGCTGCCCGTCGAACCCCCGCGTGGCGCGACACCGACGGCAGGTGGCAGCGGCCACACGCTGGTACGAACCCTGAACGGCTGGACGCTTCCTCATCGCATGGTCGGCGGCGTCAAGGAGTTCCACCTGGTGGCCGAGGAGATCGAACACGAATTTGCGCCGGGCAGCCGAGCGAAATGCTGGGGCTACAACGGCACGACACCCGGACCGACCATCGAGGCGGTGGAAGGCGACCGTGTGCGCATCCTGGTGACCAACCGCCTGCCGGAGCACACGACCATCCACTGGCACGGCATCCTGCTGCCTTCCGGCTTGGACGGTGTCGGCGGCCTGTCGCAACCACACATCCAACCCGGCGAAACCTACGCCTACGAATTTACGCTGCGTCAGCACGGCACGCACATGTACCATCCGCATGCCGACGAAATGGTTCAGCTGGCGGTCGGGATGATGGGCATGTTCATTATCCATCCGCGTGCGGGCGAGCCGGTTCGCATCGATCGCGACTACTGCTTCCTGCTGCACAACTGGGCGCTGCACCCGGGCACCTACCGGCCGGATCCGGCGATCATGCAGGAATTCGACCTGTGGACCTTCAACAGCAAGGTCTTCCCCGCCATCGAGCCGCTGGTCGCGCGGACGGGCGAACGCGTCCGGATCCGCATCGGCAACCTGTCGATGTGGAACCATCCGATCCATCTTCACGGGGTGCAGTTCCTGGTCACTGGCTCCGATGGCGGGCGCTGGCCGCGCGCGCTGTGGCGGCCTGAGAGTGCGGAGATCGTCGGCGTCGGCCAGACCCGCGATCTCGAATTCGTCGCGGTGCCTGGCGACTGGGCGCTGCACTGCCACATGTCGCACCACACGATGAATGCGATGGGCCATGAGCTGCCGAACCCGCTCGGCGTGAAGCAGCGCGATCTCGAAGCGGCGATCCGGCGGATGCTGCCGGATTACATGGCGATGGGCGAAGCCGGCATGGCGGAACACCAAGACCACGTGAATATGGGACACATGCCGGGCCCAGAGAACACGTTGCCGATGATGTTGGGCAAGGGGCCGTTCGGCAATCTTGAAATGGGCGGTATGTTCACGGTGGTGAAGGTTCGTGATCAGCTTCGGCATGGGGATTACAACGATCCGGGCTGGTACGCGAATCCGCGCGGAACGCTTGCGCATCGCGTAAGCGACGACGCGAACTTCGGTTCGCCCGTGCGGCGCGGACCGGCGATGGAATTCACTCCACCCGCGAAGACCGCGCCAGTCGATCATTCCAAGATGAACCATGGAACCTGAGGAGCGTTCGATGAAACCGATCTACTGGCTGGCCGGATTGCTGGTGCTGGTGCTGATCGTTGCCGGTGCGGGCGTCTTCATCTGGTCTGGCGTCTACAACATCGCGGCGGACGATCCGCATTGGCCGCTGACGGCGCGGCTCATGGAAACCGTGCGCAATCGTTCGATCGCGGCGCAGGCCTCCGGCATCGTCGTCCCCACTCTCGACGATGAGTCAATGATCCGCGCCGGCGCCGGCAACTACGACGCCATGTGCGCCGCCTGTCATCTGCAACCCGGCGTGGAGCGGAGCGAAGCGAGCGCGGGGCTCTATCCGGCCCCGCCGAATCTGACCCGGCGCCGGACCGACGATGCAGCGCGGGCGTTCTGGGTCATCAAGCACGGCATCAAGATGAGCGGCATGCCGGCGTGGGGAAAGAGCATGGAAGACGAGCACATCTGGGGCATGGTCGCATTCTTGCGGCAACTGCCCGCAATCTCGCCGGAACGCTATCGCGAATTAGTCGCTGCAAGCGGTGGTCATTCGCACGGAGGGCGAGAAGACGAGCCGAATGACGATGGCAAGGAGCCGGCGGACGCGCACGAGGAGGAGACGAAGACCCATGTGCACGATGACGGCTCGCAACACGAACACAAGAATTGAAAAAGGAGTCCGACATGATTCGCTTCATTACGTTGATATCGGCCGCATGGATGTTGCTTGCGAACCCGGCGGCGGCCGTTGAGCCGAAGATCGATGTGCCGGAAGAAGCCCGCGCCGCCGCTGCGACCGTGGACCGCTTCTTCGCGGCGCTAACCGCCGGCAATCTGAAGGGCGCTGGAGCGGAGTTGGATCCGCAGGTCATCATCCTGGAAAGCGGCGGCGCGGAATATTCGGCTGCCGAATATCTCGCAGGGCATGCCAAACACGACGCCGAGTTCCTGAAGACCGCGCACCACAAACCTGGGCGCCGCACGGCCAGGGTCAGCGGGGACCTGGCGTGGATTGCAAGCGAGAGCGAGTTGCATGTGCAGAAGGACGGCAAACCCGCGGTCAGCCTGAGCACAGAAACGATGGTACTGCGGTCCACGGATGCCGGCTGGAAAATCGTTCACATTCACTGGTCATCTCGGGTCAGGAAACCCGAGCAGGCCGGCGCATAGACAAGGGGAATGGCATACATGAACAGCAAATTATTGACGATCTGCATTGCGGCGAACCTCGGCACCTTGACTCCAACAGCCTTCGTGGCAGCCCAGGAGGCGGCAGACGAAAGAGCAATGATCGATGAGATTCTGGTGACGGGCAGCCGGATCAAGCGCATGGACATCGACGGCGTGGGCAAAGTGAGCATCCTCACCGCCGACGATTTCGCCAAAGTTGGCGCAGTTTCGATTGACCAGGTACTGAAATATTCGCCGTTTACGGCGGGTGCTCAGGCAGGCACGGAATCGAATTATCTTTCAGCGAAAGAAGGATACGGCACGGCGAGCGTGAATCTCCGTGGTCTGGGCCAGAACAGAACACTCGTGCTCGTCAATGGCCGACGGTTTGTCGCCGACGGCTCCGGGGCCAACTCCGTGGTCGATCTCAATGCCATTCCGGTGAACATGATCGACCGCGTGGAAACGCTGCTCGACGGCTCGTCCGCCATCTATGGCGCTGATGCCGTGGCCGGCGTGGTCAACATCATCACCAGGCGCTCATTTGACGGTTTGCAGTTTGACGCATCCTATGGCGTAACGGAGGAAAACGACGCGGAATACAGTGACTTCAGTCTGATGTTTGGCCGGGAATCCGATGACAGGGGATTTGTCATCAGTGCCAACTACACGGACCGGGCGGAAGCCCGTTCCAAGGACCGGCGGTTTTCCGAGTGCTTCTTCGAAGAAGAGGCCGGTGAGAAATTCTGCTCCGGCAGTTCGAGCACTGCCGGCGGAAGAGGCACCGCGGAGACGCTGGGCAACGTCCAGTTCAATCAGGACCCGAACGGCGACGGCGACTCCTTCGTGCCGTACAGTTTTGCACTCCACGCCTTCGATTTTCAGGAATTCTTCAATCTGACGGCGCCCTACGATCGCACCAATATCAGCGCCAATGGGTTCATTGACCTGACCGACAACATTCGTTTATTCACTGAAAACACCTACTCCATGCGCAATTCCAACACTGAAGCGAGCCCGGCTTCGTTCGCCAACCTGTTCTTCTCCGCCACCTATCCACACAACCCGACCGGCGAAGATCTGACTCTCCGACGCCGCATGGTGGAAGAGGGTTTCGGCGCCCGCATTTGGGAGCAGGAAGTTTCGCTCTTTCGCACGGTCCTCGGGCTAGAGGGAGCAATAGACAACGGTTGGAACTGGGATGTTTCTGCCAATTACGGCAAGAGCGAATCCGACGAAATATTCACGAATGCCATCGACGTCCTGAACCTGGAGGCAACGATCGATGAAGCGAACTGTGTTGCACCAAGCGCTACGCAATGCGTCGACTGGTTCGGCGTGAACGATCCGTCTCCCGAGGCTCTGGCTTTCATCAACGCGACGGTTCCGACCGTGGGCGAGAACGTTCAGACCAGCCTGGCCGCGAATATTTCCGGCGACATGTTCGTGATGTCCGGCCGTCCGGCAGGTTTTGCGGCTGGTATCGAATACAGCAGGGACGAAGGTAAGTACAGAAGAATCTTCACGCGGCCGACCTTGTCCGGCGGCGGCGGCAGCACCGAGCCAATTGACGCGGACCTGTCCTCAACCGAGTTTTACGCGGAAGCTACTCTTCCTCTTGCGGCCAGTCTCGACTTGAATCTGGCGGCCCGGTACTCGGACTACAGCGACTTCGACTCCGAATTCACCTACAAGATCGGCGGAGATTGGCGCGTAACGGACAGCTTTCGACTGCGGTCGACGTATTCAACCTCGGTGAGGACGCCGAATATCCGTGAGCTGTACACGACGGAGGAAATCAATTTTACGACTTTCGTGGATCCCTGCGACCAGTGGGAGTCCAGCAGCGACCCGAACCTGACGGCGAACTGTGCGGCCGATGTGGGCCCCGGCTTTACGCAGAGTGAGCTCTTTGTCGAAGTCGATTATCCCGGAAACCAGGACCTGAACCCCGAGACAGCCGACACGTTCACATTTGGCGCGGTATTCGAGCCCGGGATCGTGGACGGCCTGGTGTTGACTCTGGACTACTACCAGATTGACATCGATGACTCCATCCGCAACGTCCCGCCGTCGGCTGCTCTCGAGCAATGCTATTTTTCGGCCAACAAGTCACACCCGACTTGCGACGATATTGTCCGCAACATTTTTTCGGGCGATGTGATCTTCCTGGCCGTGCCGCTGGTCAATGCCGCCAAGGAAAAAATGCGTGGCGTGGATTTCGGTGCGCGCTATGGCTTCCAGGCTTTCAATAGCGACCTTGCCGTCAACTGGGATACTTCCTATCTCGACCAGTTCGATATCGAGTTTGCAGGTGCGCGAAGCACAATCGAATGGGCCGGCACCATTTCGAATGGTGAAGGCGGGCATGGAAGCTATACGAAATGGCGGTCCAATCTCTCGCTGGATGTCGACAGGGAGAGATGGGGCGCATCGTATCGCATCAGCTACATCGGTGATGCCGACAGCCAGTTCCAGCGGCTTGGCGCAACCGCGCCAGGTGTCGGCAGCGTGATGTATCACAGTCTGGAAGGCAGCTTCCGACTCACGGACAAGTTGGTCCTGCTGGGCGGCGTCAACAATCTGTTTGACAAGGATCCGCCTTATTACACGGACCCGATCGACCAGAATACGGACCCGTTCACCTACGATCTCCTGGGCAGAAGGTTCTTCGTGAAGGCGTCGTACAGGTTTTGAGTGATCGTGGAATCCGGAGGCCGGCTTGAAATGCCGGCCCCCGATTGGTGCCACAATGAATACGGACCGGTTCTTACGCTTTGCACACAAATGGCTGGCGCTCGCCGTCGGCATACAGCTTTTGTTGTGGGCGGCGAGCGGTTTCTACATGGTGGTGGTCGACCTGGATTTCATTCATGGCGACCAACTGGTCCGCAATCTGAAACCCGAGCTTGACGTCTCCGGGCAATTCGCATCCTTTGACTCCCTGCGTCGAAACCGTTTCGACATCAACGCGATCCGGCTCCGCGCCTTGCCCGATGACGGATCCGCCGTGTACGAAATTGTCACCGCGGCCGGAATTGAGCTCATCGACGCGCGGACCGGGCACAAGATGCCCCCGTTGCCGGAACGGCGCGTCATCGAACTGGCGCGCGCCTATTACGCAGGCAACGGCAACGCGATGCATGCAGCGCTGATTGCGAGCGAGGCGGACAAGCCGGGCGAAATACAAAGTCAGCGGCTGCCATTATGGCGCGTGGATTTCGACGACTGGCTGGAGACCAGTCTTTATCTGCACCCCGACACGGGCCAACTGGCGACACGTCGCCACCGCTTCTGGCGCTGGTTCGATTTTCTGTGGTCGCTGCACATCATGGACTACCGCGAGCGAACTGACGTCAACAACTGGTTGCTGCGCTTCGCAAGCGTGCTGGGCACAACAACGGTGATAACCGGCCTTTGGCTGACGTACTTCAGTTTCGACTTTTTCAAGCGCCGTCGACGCAAGCGAGCTTCGCGATGACGCTCCTGACGCTGCGAAAACTCCACAAATGGGTGGCGTTATTCGTCGGCGTTCAAGTGCTGTTATGGTCCGTGAGCGGGCTCATGTTCGCATTGCTGGATCATGAGGCGGTCTCGGGCGAACACCTGGCAGCGACGCCGCCGATACCGACACTCGCCGCCGGAGTTACGCTGACGGATCCGACGGCATGGATGGAAACTTATTCAGATCGCAACGTCCACGAGGTCAGCCTGCGTCCACTCGACAGTCGCTGGGTATATCGCATTGCCCACGAGAACGGCGTCGACCTGCGCCAGGCCGCGGATGGCGCACCGGTCGTCATCGACGCCGCGCTCGCGCGTCGCCTTGCCCTCGGTCACTATCGCGGCGAGGGCCGGCTGGTCGGCGTCCAGTATCTTGCGGAACCGACACTCGAAACTCGCCAGGCTGGTGCCACGTGGCAGGCGACATTCGACGATCCGGCCGGGACGGGTCTCTATTTCTCGGCGGATGACGGAACGATGGTCGCGGCTCGCAGCGATACCTGGCGTGTGTTCGATTTCTTCTGGATGCTCCATACGATGGACTATGCGGGCAGAGATGACTTCAACAATCCACTGGTGATTCTCGTCGGGTCCGCTTCACTCTGGATCGGTCTGACCGGCGTGCTGCTGTTGCTCCGCGTATTCCGCTGGAATGTTTCGCCGTCTGGACAGGCGGGCGCCGATGCCCAAATCGCCTAAGCAAAATTACGTACCCGCTCTCGGTTTCCACTTCCTCACTCCGCTCTACGACGCCGTGGTGGGAGTTACGACCCGGGAACGCAGCTTCAAGGAGGCCCTCATCCGGCAGGCAAACCTCGGGCCAGGTCAGCGGGTGCTCGATCTGGCCTCGGGAACGGGGACGCTCGCAATCTGGATCAAGCGGCACCAGCCACTGCTCGACATCACGGGCGTTGACGTCGACCCGGCCATCCTAGCCATCGCATCCCGCAAAGCAAAGACTGCCAAACTCGACATTCGCTTCGACCGCGCGCACTCATACGAACTGCCGTACCCGGCCGCACATTTTGACCGGGTTGTATCAAGCCTGTTTTTCCACCACCTGACGTGGCAGGAGAAGCTACGCACCGCAGGAGAGCTGTTCCGCGTCTTGAAGCCGGGCGGGCAACTGCACGTTGCTGACTGGGGGCACCCCACGAACATCGTTATGCGCGGTCTGTTCCTGGCGATCCGGAGTCTCGACGGTTTCGAGACCACGCGGGACAATGCCGCCGGCCGGCTGGTCACGCTGTTTGAGCAGGCCAGATTCATCGACGTTTCCGAATGCCAGACGTTCAGTACGATCTACGGAACCATGGCCCTTTACTGTGCGTTCAAGCCCGAAGGTTACGCAGCACCGAACTAGAGGATTGGAATCAGACGCCCAAAACGACAACGCCCCGCAGAGCGGGGCGCTGTGATTGCTAATGGTTCACTTAGCAAAGGGGGCAGATTGCGCAGAAATCGACGCCTGCTGCAGCAGCAAGGGCTACGCCCGTTACCGCCAACAACGCCAAGCCAATGAGGACCTTCATGACTTACTCCTGCATCTTCGTGAACCGATGCATTATACCCCCATTAGGCTCGCCACCGCTGAACCCGGGCGTCGTCACAATCACCAAGTCAGGAGAGTCGGCCATGACCATGACACCCGCTCTTCGCAAGTTCACGCTCACCACGCATGTCACAGCCTCGGTTGGTTGGCTTGGCGCGCTGGCGGTTTTTCTGGCTCATGCCCTCGCCAGCCTGTTTAGCCAGGACGAGCAGATGGTTCGTGCCGTTTCCATCGCGATGGGCTTGACCGCTTGGTTCGTGATCCTGCCGCTGAGTCTCACCTCGCTGCTGACCGGAATTGTGCAGGCGTTGGGTACTGCGTGGGGATTGTTTCGGCACTATTGGGTCCTCTTCAAACTTCTGTTGACCGCCGTAGCCACCGGCGTGTTGTTGCTCAAGTTGAGGCCGATCCGCTACCTGGCCGACGCGGTGACGGAGACGTCATTTTCGGGCGCTGATCTCGTTGACCTGCGAACCTCCATTTTGGTCCACGCCGTAGGTGGGCTATTGGTATTACTCGCGGTCGTTACGCTGGCGGTATACAAACCGAAAGGCATGACTCGATATGGGGTGCGGAAGCTTCGCGAACAGGGCAACTCGGACGTAGGATCCAACCTCGGATTCGCGGCAAGCACTCCACTCTGGGTGAAAGTATTTGGCGTTATCGTCGCCCTGCTGACGCTGATGCTTGGTGTCATGTTGTTCGGCGGCGGTCACGGCCCGGGTGCCCACATGTGATGGCTGACCCTGTCGATCCAGTGTGCGGCATGAAGGTGGCTGCCGATTCGCCGCACCAGGCGACACATGCCGGGCACAACCACCGATTTTGCTCGGCCGGCTGCCGCGCGAAATTTGTGGCGGACCCCGTCCGCTACCTGAAGCCGGAAGCCGCGGCGGTCGAGACGGCACCCGCCGGCACGAAGTACACCTGCCCGATGCATCCGGAGATTGTCCGCGACACGCCGAGCCACTGCCCGATCTGCGGCATGGCGCTCGAGCCGATGCTGCCGACGGCGGACGATGAGGAACTTCCCGAACTGGCCGACTTCCGGCGGCGCTTCTGGTGGACGTTGCCGCTGACGCTCGCGGTGCTGGGACTTGCGATGCTCGGCCACCGCCTGGACTTTCCACCGGCTGAACTTCGCAGCTGGCTCGAGCTAGTGCTGTCGGCGCCCGTGATCTTGTGGGCCGGCTGGCCGTTCTTCGTGCGTTGGGCGCAATCGATCGCGACTCGCAACCCGAACATGTGGACGCTGATCGGCACCGGCGTCGGGGCCGCGTTTCTCTACAGCCTGGCAGCAACAGTCGCGCCCGATCTGTTTCCGGCCTCGTTCCATCAACACGGCCGCGTCGGCGTCTATTTCGAGGCAGCCGCCGTCATCGTCTCGCTGACGCTGTTCGGCCAATTGCTGGAGCTGCGTGCGCGTTCTTCGACGTCGGCTGCGATCAAGGCGCTGCTTCGCCTGGCGCCGCCGACCGCGAGACGCATTCGTGACGATGGCAGCGACGAGGAGGTGCCGCTCGATGCGGTCCACAGCGGCGACCGGCTGCGCGTGCGGCCTGGCGATAAAGTGCCGGTCGACGGCGAAGTGCTCGAAGGCCGTTCCAGCGTGGACGAATCGCTGTTGACCGGCGAATCCCTTCCGGTGGAAAAACAGCCGGGCAGCCGGCTGATCGGCGGCACGCAGAACGCGAACGGCAGCCTTGTGATGCGCGCCGATCGAGTCGGCGCCGAAACCATGCTTGCGCAGATCGTGCAACTCGTGGCCGAGGCGCAGCGCTCGCGCGCGCCGATGCAGCGGCTCGCGGACCGTGTCTCGTATTGGTTCGTGCTGGCGGTGCTCGCAATCGCTGTGTTGACCTTCCTCGTGTGGGGCTGGTTCGGGCCGGAGCCGTCCTGGACCTACGCCGTGCTGAACGCGGTGGCGGTGCTGATCATCGCCTGTCCCTGCGCGCTCGGCCTCGCGACGCCCATGTCCGTGATGGTCGCGATGGGGCGAGCCGCGCGCTCTGGCATATTGTTCCGCGACGCGCAGGCGATCGAATCGCTGCGCGCCGTCGACACGCTGATCGTGGACAAGACCGGCACCTTGACCGAAGGTCGCCCAGCGTTTCGCGCCGCGCTTCCGGCAGGCGGATTCGACGAAGCGCAGCTGCTTCGACTGGCCGCCAGCCTGGACCAGGGGAGTGAGCATCCACTCGCGGAGGCAATCGTTAACGAGGCGCGCCGCCGCGGGCTGGCGCTCGCCAAAGCGGAGGATTTCGAATCGGGCACGGGACTGGGTGTTCGCGGTCGCGTGGAAGGTCGGGTCCTTGCACTCGGCAGCGCGGCGCTGATGCGGGATCTCGGCATCGACACGACGCCGCTGGCGGACGCGGCGGCCAAGCTGCGCGAGAGCGGCGCGAGCGTCGTTTTCCTCGCGGTGGACGGTGAGTTGGCCGGCTCGATTGCGGTCGCGGATCCGGTCAAGACGACAACTCCCGAGGCGCTCGCGCAGCTGCGTGATGCGGGCCTCAGGTTGGTCATGGCCACTGGCGACGCGGCGGCGACCGCGAAAGCGGTCGCATCCGCCACCGGCATCGAGGAAGTGCACGGCGAGATGCGGCCTGCAGACAAGGCGGCGCTGATTGCGCGACTGCGCGGAGAAGGCCGGCGCGTCGCAATGGCCGGCGACGGCATCAACGATGCGCCGGCGCTCGCCGCTGCCGACGTCGGTATTGCGATGGGCACCGGCACCGACGTCGCGATCTCAAGCGCGCAGGTGACGCTGGTCAAGGGCGATTTGCGCGGCATCGCCCGTGCGCGGGACATCTCCGCCGCGGCGGTAAGGAACATGCGCCAGAATCTCGGCTTTGCGTTTCTCTACAACATGCTTGGCGTTCCGATCGCAGCGGGACTGCTTTATCCGTGGTCCGGGCTGTTGCTGAGCCCGATGATCGCGGCGCTGGCGATGAGCCTTTCATCGGTCTCGGTGGTTGGCAACGCGCTGCGGCTGCGGACATGACGATCTATACGCTCCACCGCGGCGTTCTGCCGCTGCTCGTGAGCCTGCCGCACGTGGGCACCGAGCTGCCCGACGAACAGTGCTGGGGCTATGTCGAGCGCGCGTTCGGTTTCGAGGACACCGACTGGCATCTTGAAAAACTCTACGACTTCGCGCGCGAGCTCGGCGCCTCGTTGATCGTGCCGCGCTTCAGCCGCTATCTGATCGATCTGAATCGTCCGAGCGAAAACGCGCCGATGTACCCAGGCATGAACAATACGGAACTCTGCCCGACGCGATTCTTTAGCGGTGATCCGTTGTACCGCGAGGACTCTGCGCCGGATGCGGGAGAAATCGCGCGGCGCACCGAGCAGTATTGGCAGCCTTATCACGACGTGCTGCGCGCCGAGCTCGACCGCCTTCGAGGGATCCATGGTCACGTATGTCTCTTCGAAGGCCACAGCATCAAGTCTGAATTGCCATGGTTGTTCAAAGGCAAGCTGCCCGACCTGAATCTCGGCACGGTGGGAGGCACAAGCTGCGCGCCGGCGCTGCGTGCTGCATTAACCCGGGTTTTAGGTCGCCAGAGTCGCTTCTCGCAGGTAGTAGATGGCCGCTTCAAGGGCGGCCACATCACACGCTTCTACGGCAATCCGGATGATGGGGTGCACGCGATCCAGCTCGAAATGTGCTGGAGTTGCTACATGCAGGAGACGCCCCCGTACGTCTACGATCCCAGGCTCGCCAGTCGGGTTCAGCCCATTCTGCGGCTGTTGATCGAAACGATGCTGGACTGGAGGCCACGTGGCTGACCCAGGTTCTCCGCAGCGTCTGTGGGCACGTCGCGCCTGGGTAGCGGGCTGCTGGCGCGAATCGGTCCTATTGGAGTCGACTGCAGATGGCTACTGGTCCAGGGTACAACCGGAGTCACCGCAACCCGAAGGCGCAACTATCCTGCCCGGTCCGGCCTTGCCCGGCCTGGTGAACGCCCACGGCCATGCTTTTCAGCGTGCGTTCGCGGGGCTTACGGAACGGCGCGCCTCGGGTAGCGACGATTTCTGGAGCTGGCGTGATCGAATGTACCGCGTGGCATGGCGCATTACGCCGGAACAGCTCGAAGCGGTGGCCACCCAGCTCTACATTGAACTGCTTCAGGGCGGCTACACGCATATGTGCGAGTTCCATTACCTGCAGCACGTGGGCGACGGCTCGCGCTATGACGACCCGCTGGCGATGACATATGCATTGATGAGGGCGGCTGCTACCGCGGGCATCGGCCTGACGATGCTGCCGGTGCTGTATGGCCGCGCTGGATTTCAGCAAACGACGCTGCGTGACGACCAGCGGCGCTTTGCGTCAACGCCCGATGATGTGCTTCATCTCCGCGACTCTGTACGCGCGATGAAGGCGCCATTGGTCCGCGCGGGCGTGGCCATCCATTCGCTGCGTGCTGCGTCGCCCGACACGATCTTCGAGCTGATCGAAAGCTGCAGTGGCGACGAGGGCCCGATCCACATACACATTGCCGAGCAGACCGGCGAGGTAGACGACTGCATCGCGTCGACCGGTGCGCGTCCAATCGAATGGCTGACGCAGCATGTCGCGCTGGATGCGCGCTGGCAGCTCGTTCACGCCACGCACGCAGTGCCCCACGAAATCGCCGCGGCTGCGCAAAGCGGCGCTGGCATCGTGCTTTGCCCCAGCACGGAGGCCAACCTGGGTGACGGGTTATGCGACCTGCCTCGCTGGCTCGCAGCCGGTGCAGTGATGTCGATTGGTTCCGACAGCCATGTCACGCGCGACTGGCGCGAAGAACTGCGGCTACTCGAGTACGGCCAGCGACTGCTGCTTCGACAGCGCAACATCGCCGCTGCGCCCGAATCGGGATCACCCGCGAGTGCAGAGCGGCTGTTCAATTGCAGCCTCGCTGGCGGCGCCACGGCCGCGGGCTTCGCCAACTGGGGACTGCAGCCAGGCGCGCGTGCCGATCTCCTTGTGGTCGACACCGAAGATGCATCGTTGCTCGGCATACCGGATGAACACCTGCTCGATACGCTGGTCTTCTCAAGTCCGAGCCGTCCGTGGCGCGATGTCATGGTCTCCGGTCGGTGGGTCGTTCGCAATCACCGCCACGACAGCGATACCGCGCAGGCGTTCGCGACGGCGATGCTGACACTCGCCAACTCTTCGTGACGGATCGTGATGCATGTGTCGTTCCGACCGACGCGTCATTGACCCCCTGGGGCCCTGCGGAGTAGTGTCCGGCACATGGGCACGCTGCCGGATCCATCATGAGATCGCTGGCCGCCATCCGTCATTGGCAATACCGGGCCTCGCGCCTGGTCGCAGCAGTACTTGCAATCGGCTGGCTCGGATTCGCGCTCGCACCCTGCCAGGCTTCGCCATTACCCGGGTCGATGCCGGCAGACGATTGCGGCCATTGCCTGACCGTACCTTCCGACCTCGACAATGGTTGCGCGATGGTCGCGGCCTCCGACTGCCTGTCGGAAGGACTGGCACTACTCGAGCACCGCGACACCGAGCCGAAGCCACCAGCTGGCCCGCCGCCGGCATTTCCAAGCTTCGATAGATTCGTCGCTGACCGTGGACCCTTGCGGGACACTCGTGCCCGCGATTTGCTCGTCTCGCGCGTCTCCATCCAACAGCGTTACTGCAGCTACCAGATTTAGCCGCTCCTGCCAGGTTCGCCCGTTCCCGGCGTTCACTCAGGAGAAGGCATGCTCACGTCATTCGACCCTCCGGCCGGTCTGAAGGCCCCGACGATTCACTGGTTTGCATCAGCCGTGCTGGCTGTCGCGGCACTTGCCACACTTGCATGGAGCTCGCAGGCGCGGGCGGATTCCGGGCCGCTCTCACTCGAAGACGCAGTCTGGCGCGCCCTCGACGAAGCGCCGCAAATTGCCGCTTCCGTGGCCACACTCGAAGCGGCCCAGGCTGTCCGGCCAAGTGCCGGCCGCCTGCCCGATCCCGAGCTCGTTTCGGCAGTGGACAACCTGCCGGTTAACACGTCCGACCGTTTTTCATTGACGCGCGACTTCATGACAATGCGGCGCGTCGGACTCATGCAGAGCTTTCCCAATCGCCGGAAACGGCGCCTGCAGGGTGAACGTGCAGAACAGAATATCGCCGTCGCCCAGGCGGAGCTGCGCGCGAGGCGATTCGACACGGCGCTCGCGGTGTCGGAGGCCTGGATCGTCCAGGCCATCGCTGAAGGATCGCGTGTGCGGCTGCGCGAGCTGAAGCCGGAGACGGAATTGCAGGCTGCGGCCACGCTGGCCGCGCTTGCGAACGGCCAGGCGTCGGCAGCGGAGGCGCTCACCGCACAGTCCCTCGTCGCCAGGCTGGACGAGCGCATTCGCGCTCTCGATCAGGAAGTCGAGACGCGTCGAGCGGAACTCGCACGCTGGGTCGGTGATGCGGCCGATCAGCCGCTGGCGCCGATTCCGACCGATCTCGCCCTGGACGATACACCCGAATCACTGCTGGCGACGGTTCCGCAGCACGCGCCGCTCGCTCCGCTCGTCGCCCAGCTCGACGCGGCGAAGACCGATGTGGCACTCGCGCGCGCCGACAAGCGCCCTGACTGGAGTGCTGAGTTCAGTTATCAGGAACGCGGTTCCGATTTTTCCGACATGGTTTCATTCGGGTTCCGGATGGGCCTGCCGTTTTTCGCGACCCACCGGCAGAATCCCGTCATTGCGGAGAAACTGGCCATGGTGCGCGCACAGGAAGCCGAGCGCGATGGCGAAATCCGCATGCACACGGCGGAAGTGCGGGCAGCGCTCGCCGAATGGCACGGTAGTCGCGAGCGCCTCAATCACTACGCGACGGAGCTCCTGCCGCTTGCGCGCGATCGAACGCGCGCGGCCGTGGCGTCATACGGTGCAGGGGCCGATTTGCGGAATGTCATCGATGCGCTGAGCGAGGAGATCGATGCCCATCTCGAATTCGTGGAGCTCGAGGGCGGGGTTGCGCGCGCCTGGGCCTTTCTGCACTTCCTGCATAGTTCGGGAGTTTCGCCATGAAGCTGCGACCAGTGAAAGAAATCAAATGGCTTGCAGCTGCGCTCGTCGTGTTCGCACTCGGTGCCGGCGGCGGCTATTGGTGGGCGCATCGTGCGCCGCCGCAGGATCAGCCGGTTTCCGGTGAGCGCGAAGTTCTCTACTGGCACGACCCGATGAAACCGGACGTCAAATTCGACAAGCCGGGCAAGTCCCCATTCATGGACATGGAGCTCGTGCCGGTCTACGCGGATGAGGCGGACGGGGACGCCGACGTTCAGGTTAGCGCGAATGTCGTGCAGAACCTCGGTATCCGGTTCGGCAAGGTCGAGAAAGCAACCCTGTCTGCGCGGCTGCAGGCCGTTGGCAGCGTCGCTTTCGATGAGGGTCTGCTCGAACTTGTACAGGCCCGCGTCGATGGCTATGTCACCCGGCTCCATGTCAAGGCGCCGCTGGTGCTGGTCCGGCGAGGCCAACCCTTGGCTGCGATAGTCGCACCGCAGTGGCTGGCGGCTCAGCAGGAGTACCTTGTTCTACTGGATGCGCGCTCGCCGAGTGCGCAGTCGATTCGCGAGGCGGCCCGGCGACGTCTCGTGGTACTTGGCGTTCCCGAGGCCGCCATTCGTGCCATTGAAACGAAGCGGGCGACGGACGCCAGCACAACGATCTACGCACCGATCGATGGGGCGGTTACGGAGCTCGGGGTACGCGAGGGCGCGGCATTCATGCCCGGGGCCACACTGTTCCGCATCAACGGCCTCTCGACGGTGTGGGTGAATGCGCAGATCCCGGAAGCGCACGTCTCCACCATTCCGGCGGGATCGACCGCGGAAGTGCGCGCGACGGCGTGGCCCGGCCCGACATTCAAGGGTCAGGTGATCGCCTTGCTGCCCGACCTGGATCGGCAAACGCGCACGCTGACCGCGCGCGTGGCGATCGAGAATCCCGGCCGGAAGCTCGCTCCGGGGATGTACGTGACGCTCGATTTCACGGGGCCGCCCGGCGAACCGCAGCTGGTCGTGGCGAGCGAGGCGGTGATCGCCACCGGGGAGCGCAGCGTCGTGATCGTCGCCCGCGAGGGTGGTGGGTTTGACGTCGCGAATGTCACGGTTGGCGCCGAGCAGGACGGTCGAACGGTGATTCTCTCGGGCCTGAGCGAAGGTCAATCGGTTGTCGTGTCAGGACAGTTCCTGATCGATTCCGAGGCAAGCCTGAAGTCCACCGTCAGTCGGCTCGATGCGGCCACGCCCGATCGATCGGAAACGCCGGAGCCGCAGCCGTGATCGTGAGCCTCATCCGCTGGTCGATCCAAAATCGCCTGCTCGTGCTGCTTGCGACGCTGATGGTGGCGGGCTGGGGCCTGTGGGCGATGCTTCGCACGCCGCTCGACGCGATTCCCGATCTCTCGGATGTGCAGGTCATCATCCGCACGACCTACCCGGGCCAGGCGCCGCAGATCGTCGAGAACCAGATCACGTATCCGCTCGCCACAACCATGATGTCGGTGCCGGGCGCGAAGACTGTACGCGGCTATTCGATGTTCGGCGATTCCTTCGTTTACATCCTGTTTGAGGACGGTACCGATCCGTACTGGGCGCGCTCGCGCGTGCTCGAGTACCTGAACCAGGTGCAATCGCGCCTGCCATCCCAGGCGAAGACGTCGCTTGGACCGGACGCGACTGGAGTTGGCTGGGTCTACGAATATGCGCTCATCGACAAGAGCGGCACGATGGACCTGTCGCAGCTTCGCGCCCTGCAGGACTGGTTCCTGAAATACGAGTTGAAGACCGTGCCGAATGTGTCCGAAGTCGCCTCCGTCGGCGGCATGGTGAAACAGTATCAGATCGTGCTCGATCCGGATCGGCTGCGCGCGTTCAACTTGACGCACCAGACGGTCATCCAGGCGGTGCGGAATGCCAATCAGGAGACCGGCGGCTCGGTCCTTGAGCTGGGTGAGGCCGAGTACATGGTACGTGCCTCGGGCTATCTGCAGTCGCTGGATGACTTTCGGAAAATCCCACTGATGACCTCCGACTCGGGGGTCGTGGTCAGGTTGGGCGATCTTGCTCGCATCCAGATCGGTCCGGAGATGCGCCGCGGAATCGCCGAGCTCAACGGCGAGGGAGAGGTCGCGGGCGGCGTGATCGTCATGCGCACAGGTAAGAATGCGCTCGAGACAATCGACGCGGTCAAGGCGAAGCTCGGCGAGCTGAAGGCCAGCCTGCCGCGCGGTGTCGAGATCGTACCGACGTACGACCGGTCGAATCTCATCAAACGCGCCGTCGACAACCTGCAACGCAAGCTGATCGAGGAGTTCATCGTCGTGGCGTTGGTCTGCGTCGTGTTCCTCTTCCATCTGCGTTCTGCCTTCGTGGCGATCGTTTCCCTTCCGCTCGGCGTGCTGGTGGCATTCATCGTGATGCATTACCAGGGGGTCAACGCCAACATCATGTCGCTTGGCGGCATCGCCATTGCGATCGGTGCGATGGTGGATGCTGCCGTCGTCATGATCGAGAACGCCCACAAGCACATCGAGGCCTGGCATCACGCGCACCCGGATTCGGAGCTTGAGGTTGCCGAACGGTGGCGGGTGATCGGTGATGCGGCGGCCCAGGTCGGAGCGCCGTTGTTCTTCTCGCTCCTGATCATCACCCTGTCGTTTGTGCCGGTATTCACGCTGGAAGCCCAGGAGGGGCGGCTCTTTTCGCCGCTCGCATATACCAAGACCTATGCGATGGCAGCCGCCGCGGGTCTCGCGGTCACGCTGGTTCCGGTGCTGATGGGCTATCTCATCCGCGGGCGGATTCCGGCCGAACAGGCCAATCCGATCAATCGCGGGCTGATTGCGGTTTATCAACCGCTCCTGCGTCGCGTGCTGGAGTTCCCGAAATCCGTGTTGGGAATTGCATTGCTGGTCCTGATTGCGACGGCGTATCCCGTCATGCGCATCGGCGGGGAATTCATGCCGCCGCTCGATGAAGGCGACCTCCTTTACATGCCTTCGGCACTCCCCGGTATCTCGGCCGGCAAGGCAGCGGAACTTCTCCAGCAAACGGACCGGCTCATCAAAACCGTGCCCGAAGTCGCGAGCGTTTTCGGCAAGGCCGGGCGTGCCGAAACTGCGACCGACCCTGCGCCGCTCGAAATGTTCGAAACCACGATCCAGTTCAAGCCGCGCGATCAGTGGCGCGCCGGCATGACGCCCGACAAGCTGGTCCAGGAGCTGGATTCCATCGTCAAGGTGCCTGGGCTTTCCAACATCTGGGTACCGCCGATCCGCAACCGCATCGACATGCTCGCCACCGGCATCAAGAGCCCGGTCGGCGTGAAGGTCGCTGGCATGGATCTCCAGGAGGTCGATCGGCTGGCGTCGGAAGTCGAGCGTGTCGTGAAGCCGGTATCCGGCGTGACCTCGGCCTTTGCGGAGCGTCTCGCGGGCGGGCGCTACATCGATGTGAACATCGACCGCGAGGCGGCGTCACGCTACGGGCTCAACATCGCGGACGTTCAAGACTTTGTCTCCGCCGCGATCGGGGGAGACAACATCGGCGAAACCATCGAAGGGTTGCAACGCTTTCCGATCAACGTGCGCTATCCGCGCGAACTGCGTGATTCGGTGCAGAAGCTGCGCGATCTGCCGGTGTTGACGGAGCGGGGCGCGCAGATCCGCCTCGGCGACGTCGCCGCGATCCGCATCAGCGATGGCCCGCCGATGCTGAAGAGCGAAAACGCGCGCCTGTCCGGCTGGGTTTACATCGATCTGCATGGGCGCGATTTGAGTTCTGCGGTTCGTGAGATGCAGCAGGCCGTGTCGGAGCAGATCGAGCTCCCGCCTGGCTACTCCATCTCCTGGTCCGGGCAGTTCGAGTTTCTGGAGCGCGCAACGGCGCGCCTCAAGATCGTCGTGCCGGCGACGCTCGTGATCATATTCGTCCTGCTTTTTCTCACTTTCCGGCGCCTGGGCGATGCGTTCCTGATCATGGCGACCCTGCCGTTCTCGCTCGTGGGCGGCTTCTGGCTCATGTACCTGCTCGGCTACAACATGTCGGTCGCTGCGGCGGTGGGTTTCATTGCGCTTGCCGGGGTCGCGACGGAGATCGGCGTGGTCATGCTGGTGTACCTGAACCAGGCCGTAACGACGCGCGCCGGGCAGGGGCGACTCGGGGCAGCGGACGATCGTGTCGAGGCCGTCGTTGAAGGCGCGGCATTGCGTGTGCGACCGATCGCGATGACGGTTGCCGTGATCATCGGGGGCCTGCTACCGATCATGTGGGGTGAAGGAACAGGCTCGGAGGTCATGCGCCGGATCGCCTCACCGATGATCGGCGGCATGATCGCTGCGCCACTGCTTTCGATGCTCGTAATACCGGCCGCCTATTTCTTGATGCTCAGCCGGGGACTGGTCAGTCTCGAGCCGTTACAAGTATCCAAGCGCAGCCTCGCGTAAAACGCGTTCTACAACGCACCAGGCGTCCCGATCGTAGAGCGCCTGCTCTATCCGTAGACCGGATTGCTACTAAATCCAATGTTCGCGACTGGCGATTTCATGCGCGGCACCTGCCGGCTGCGGTATGGTTCGCCCATGAACGCCATGACACGCCCGGTGGCAGCGTTTGCCGCTAGCATCTGTCTGTTTACGACGGCCCTTCCGGCCTTTGCCCTCGACGATACCGCCGAAACCACCCGCCTGATCGCAGAGCTCGGGCTTCAGGAATCCGCGACCGCGCTCGCCGACCGGCCCGGCTGGCAGGCCCCGCGCAAGGTCGTCGTGGTGGGCGCGGACCCGGTACGCCTCGCCTGGATGCAGTCTGCCGCGCCCGGCATGAAAGTCGTCGCCGCCAGCAACCGGGCGGAGGCCGTACGCGAGGTCGCCGATGCCGACGCGGTGATCGGCACGTGCACGCCCGAGGTGGTGCAGGCCGGCCGGAAACTCCGCTGGATTCAGCATCTCTATGCCGGCGTCGAGCGCTGCGTCGGCAGTCCCGGCTTCGCCGATCGCGGCATCGCACTCTCCAATATGCAGAAGATCGCGGGGCCCGTGATGTCCGAGCACGTGCTCGCGTTGATGTTCGGCCTCGCGCGCGGGCTCGCGACTTACGTGCCGCTCCAGGCGCGGGGTGAATGGTCGCCGGATGCCGTGCCGGAAGGGCGCATGTGGTCGTTCGAAGGTAAGACACTCCTGGTCGTCGGTCTCGGCGGCATCGGGACCGAAGTCGCGCGCCGCGCACATGCGCTCGGCATGAATGTGATCGCGACGCGGAATACGCTGCGCGAAAAACCGCCGTTCGTGAGCGAGCAGGGCCTCAGTGCGGACCTGCCGAGCTTCGTTTCGCGCGCCGACGTCATAGTCAATACCCTGCCGCTGACACCGGAGACGAAGGGCGTCTTCGACCGGAAGATCTTCGACGCCGCGAAACGCGGCGCGCTCTTCATCAATGTGGGCCGCGGCGGCACCGTCGTCACGGCGGACCTGGTTGCCGCGCTCGAGGATGGCCGGCTCGGCGGCGCCGGCCTCGATGTGACGGACCCGGAGCCGCTGCCGGCCGATCATCCGCTCTGGCGCGCGCCGAACGTGCTGATCACGCCGCACGTCGCGGCGGCGACCGATCTCGGCGAAGAGCCGCGCTGGCTGATCGCGCGCGAGAACCTGCGGCGCTACGCGGCGGGCGGCAAGCTGCTCTCCGAAGTGGACGTGAAGCGAGGCTACTGATGTCGAATCGCACGCTCCCGCTCGACGATCGCCTCTACGAGTACCTCCTCAGGCATTCGCTGCGCGAGCCGCCCGCGCTCGCGAAGCTTCGTGCCGAGACCGCCTCGCATCCGAAGGTCAATATGCAGATCGCGCCCGAGCAGGGGCAGTTCATGCAGCTGCTCGTGCGCCTGATCGGGGCGCGCCGCACGATCGAGGTCGGGGTATTCACCGGTTACTCGAGCCTCGCGGTCGCGCTCACGCTGCCACCGGATGGCCGCCTGCTCGCCTGCGACGTCAGCGAGGAGTACACCGCGATCGCGCGCCGGCACTGGCAGGACGCGGGTGTCGCCGGCAAGATCGAGCTCGTGCTCGCGCCGGCGCAGCAAACCCTCGATGCGCGGCTCGCGGCCGGTGAGGCGGGCCGCTATGACTTCGCCTTCATCGACGCCGACAAGCAGGGCTATCTCGGCTACTACGAGCGACTGATGAAATTGATCCGGCCGGGCGGCCTGATCGCGGTCGACAACACGCTCTGGGGTGGCGACGTCGCCGATCCCGCGAATCGCGACCCGGACACGGCCGCGCTCCGGGAATTCAACGACCGGCTGTTGGCGGACCCGCGCATCGACCTGTCGCTGCTGCCGCTCGCCGACGGCCTGACGCTGGCGCGGCGCCGCGAGGGGGCTTGATCCGTCACGCGCCTGCGCGAGTATGATCGGAATGGACCGAGGAGAATTGCGACGCATGAATCGGAATGATCTCGCCTCGTGGGCTGCCGGCCTCGCCTTGTTGGCGCTGATCGGATGCGCACGCGAAAGCCTGGTGCCGGAAGCGTTTCCGCAGGATCGAGCGGACGCGTGGCTCGAGCGCTACCGGGCGAACGACGCGGCGGGTGTCGCCGCGCTCTACACGGAAGACGCGCAGCTTATGCCGCCCGACGCGGTGATCGTGAACGGACGCGCCGCGATCCAGGAGTTCATCGCGCGCACCAATCCAGAGGGCGGTGCGCCGATCGAAATCGCGACGGTCGAGACGCTGATGTTCGGCGACCATGCGTATCGACAGGGCAGCTATCGGCTCGGCGGCACCGGCGGCGGCCTGCCCGCGACGGGCAAATTCATCGAGTTGTGGAAGAAGGTGGGCGGCCAATGGCTGCTCCATCGCGAAATATGGAACGCGGATGCGCCGCCGCCCGCGGCGCCGGCGCCGGATGCGGCAACCGATGAGCCTGCGTGAGTACGTCGAGGCGATCCTGCCCGAATGGGAGCGCTGGTATCCCAGCCTCTTCGATGCCGCGGCCGATCTCGGCGTGATCCGGCCGCGCGTCTGCCCGCCCTCGTCGCTCCTGCTGTCACGCCGGCATTCCGCGATCCGCGACGAGGCGATTCGCGCATTCCGCGAGCGCTGGAACGCGCTCGAGACCGACTAGCAGGCTGTTGAAAAGCGCCGACAAATGAAGGTGTTCATGGTCGACGAGGTC
>JBBDLI010000002.1:0-85638 GCA_040878925.1 Steroidobacteraceae bacterium
CCTTTGACCTGATGCACAGCGGAACATCAATCCGCAGTGTCGTGACATTCTGAAACTCACCAGGGGACAGCCATGGCCAAAGTATCGATCCATCCGTCCGTCGATAACGGGCTCAAGCCCGGCTCGGCGAACTTCGCCGGCGGCACGCTTACGTGCCAATGCTCGAGCGCGCCGGTCACGGTGAACATCAAGGGCAATGTCGCTTTCAATCACGTTTGCGGCTGCACCAAGTGCTGGAAGCCGCAGGGCGCCACGTTCTCGCTGGTCGGCGCCGTCGGCCGCGACAACCTGAGCGTCGCGTCGAATGCCGGCAAGCTGAAGATCGTCGACGAGAAAGCCCCGATCCAGCGTTACGCCTGCACCGGCTGCGGCGTGCACCTGTACGGGCGCATTGAGAACAAGAACCATCCTTTCAACGGCTTCGATTTCATCCACGTCGAGTTGTCGAAGGACCAGGGCTGGGAACCGCCCGGGTTTGCGGCATTCGTTTCGTCGATCATCGAAACGGGCACGAAGCCGGACCAGATGGGCGCGGTGCGGGCGCGGCTCAAGGAGCTGAAGCTGGAACCTTATGATTGCCTGAATCCCGCATTGATGGACGCAATCGCCACGCATACGGCGAAGGCGAAAGGCGTTTTGGCAGCTTGATCCAAGGGGCCTGGAAATGAGCAAGATTGTCTGTGTGCTGTATGACGACCCGGTGACGGGTTACCCGAAGTCCTATGCGCGTGACGACCTGCCGAGGCTCACCCACTACCCGGGCGGGCAGACCATGCCGACACCGCAGGCGATCGACTTCAGGCCCGGCAAATTGCTGGGCTCCGTGTCGGGCGAGCTGGGCCTGCGCAAGTTCCTGGAGTCGCGCGGCCACAAGCTCGTGGTCACCGCCGACAAGGACGGCCCGAACAGCCGCCTTGCGAAGGAGATCGTCGATGCGGAAGTCGTCATCTCGCAGCCATTCTGGCCGGCGTACCTGACAGCCAATCTCATCGCGAAGGCGCCGAAGCTGAAGCTTGCGATCACGGCCGGCATCGGGTCCGATCATGTCGACCTCCAGGCGGCCATGAACCGGGGCATCACGGTCGCCGAGGTGACTTACTGCAACAGCATCAGCGTGTCGGAACACGTCGTGATGATGATTCTCTCGCTCGTGCGCAATTACCTGCCCTCGCACCAATGGGTGGTGGACGGCGGCTGGAATATCGCGGATTGCGTGGCGCGTTCCTACGACGTCGAGGGCATGAATGTCGGTACCGTCGCGGCGGGCCGCATCGGCTCGGCGGTGTTGCGCCGGATGAAGCCATTTGACGTGAAGCTGCACTATACCGACCGGCACCGCCTGCCGGAGTCCGTCGAGCAGGAGCTCGGGGTGACATTCCACCCGAATGTCGAATCGCTGGTCCGGGTCTGCGACGTCGTGACGATCAACTGTCCGCTGCACCCGGAAACGGAAGGCATGTTCAACGACGCATTGATCGCGAAGATGAAACGCGGCGCCTATATCGTGAACACCGCGCGCGGCAAGATCTGCGACCGGGACGCGATCGTCCGCGCACTGAAGAGCGGACAACTCGCCGGCTACGCCGGCGATGTCTGGTTCCCGCAGCCGCCGCCGCGCAACCATCCGTGGCGGACGATGCCGCACGAAGGCATGACGCCGCACATTTCAGGATCCTCGTTGTCGGCCCAGGCGCGTTACGCCGCGGGCGTACGCGAGATCCTGGAATGCTGGTTCGAGAAACGGCCGATCCGCACCGAGTACCTGATCGTCGATCGCGGCCAGCTCGCCGGCGCGGGCAAGCATTCCTACAGCGCCGGCAATGCGACGCGCGGGTCCGAGGAGGCGGCGAAGTTCAAGGCGGTGCCCAAGGCCAAAGCGAAGGCAAAGCCGAAGACCCGCAGCAAGGCGAGCCGGAGGCCTAAGAAGAAGAAATGAGGTCGCCGGCGCGGCGGCGGATACGTTGACGCGATGACGGCTGCGCCGGAGACCCTCTCGCGCCATAGCGCGTTCGGCGGAACGGTGGGCTTTCACCGCCACGCCGCGGCTGAAACGGCCTGCGCGATGTGTTTCGCCGTGTACCTGCCGCCGCAGGCCGAGCGGCGGCGGGTGCCAGTGCTCTGGTACCTGGCGGGACTGACCTGCACGGAAGAGACTTTCATGATCAAGGCCGGCGCCCAGCGCGTGGCGGCCGAGCTCGGGATTGCGCTCGTCGCGCCGGACACGAGCCCGCGCGGCGTGGCGCTGCCGGGTGACAACGACGACTGGGATTTCGGGGTTGGGGCCGGCTTCTACCTGGATGCTTTGGCGCCGCCGTGGTCGCGGCACTACCGCATGTATTCCTACGTCACGCGGGAACTGACGGCGCTCGTGGAAGAGCATTTTGCTGTCGATCCGAAGCGTCAGGGCATCTTCGGCCATTCGATGGGCGGCCACGGCGCACTGACCATCGGCCTGAAGAACCCGGACCGCTATCGCTCGATCTCGGCGTTTGCGCCGATCTCGGCGCCGATGCATTGCCCCTGGGGCCGGAAAGCATTCACCGGCTATCTTGGCCCCGATCGCGAGCGCTGGCGCGCCTACGACGCCTGCGAACTGATTCGCGCGCTGCCAACGGCAACCGGCCGGCCGCCGCTACTGGTGGACCAGGGAATGGCGGATCAATTTCTGGAGCAACAACTGATGCCGGAGCGGCTTGAACTGGCCTGCAAGGACGCGGGCTATCCGCTGACGCTGCGACGCCAGCCCGGCTACGACCACGGCTATTACTTTATCTCGACCTTCATGGAGGACCACCTGCGCCATCACGCGCGGGCGTTGCTTGCCTGAGCCGCGTCAGATCTCGCGCGGCTCCACGCCGGGCGCGAAGCGGCGATGACTTTCCTCCGCAAGGGCCGCGGCAACCTCGGATAGCGGCCGGTAGCGATCCACGAACTCGGCGGGCATCTGTTTCGGCCGGCCGCTGTCGAGATCGGCGCAAACGTAATGGATGAGGCCGCGGAGCAGCGTGCGATCGTCGTCGGGGCGGCGGATCTGGAAGCGCCTGTCCACCCGCAGGCGCGCGTCCTCGAAAACGAGCCAGGTGCCGGTCTCGAGCGAGTCACCCGCGAATGCGGGCGCCAGGTAATGAAGCTGGCTGCGCCAGACCACCATGCCGCGGCGGCTCCTCACGCAATGTTCCGGCGACACGCCGAGCGCCGTGGAATGCGCCCAGGCCGTCTCGTCGAGCCAGCGCAGGTAGACCGAGTTGTTGACGTGGCCATAGGCGTCGATATCGGCCGGGAGCGCCGACACCCGATGGACAAAGGGCGACGGCAGATCCCAGGCAGCCGTCACCGGTGCAACAGCTTGAGGACCGCGCGAAAGACGCGGCCGTAAGGCGGCATCAGGAGACGCGAGGCGCTCAGCCGGCCATCGAGCAAGACCGGCTTTAACTTGGAAAAGGTGTCGAAGCCCGCGCGGCCGTGGTAATGGCCCATGCCACTCGGGCCCACGCCGCCGAATGGCAGCTCTTCCTGGACCACGTGGAGCGCGGTGTTGTTGACCGTGACGCCGCCGGCCACGGTGCGCAGGAGCACGGCCTCGAGGCCGGCGTCTTCGGCGCCGAAATAATAGAGCGCGAGCGGCCGCGGCCGCGCGTTGACGAAGGCAATGGCCTCGTCGATCGACTCGTAGCCGACGACCGGCAACACCGGCCCGAAGATCTCCTCCTGCATCAGCCGCATTGCAGGCGTGACGTTCGTGACGGCGACCGGGGACAGGCGGCGCCGCTCGGGATCCGCCGGCTCCTCGTGCAGCGCGTGAAGAGTGGCGCCGCCCGCGCGCGCATCCTCGATTCCGGCGGCAAGCCGCCGGTACTGCCGGTCGTTGATGATCGACGTGTACTGCGGATTGGTCGCGAGCTTGGGATAGAAAGCCATGGTCGCGACCCGGCAGGATTCCACGAAGCGATCGATCGATGCCTGCGGGACCAGGGCGTAGTCCGGCGCGACGCAGGTCTGTCCCGCGTTCAGCAGCTTGCCGTACATGATCCGTCGCGCGGCCTCGTCGAGATCGAATCCAGCCGCGACGATTGCCGGCGACTTGCCACCGAGCTCGAGCGTCACCGGGGTCAGGTTGGCGCTCGCCGCCTTCATGACCTCGCGGCCGACCTGCGTGGATCCCGTGAACAGCAGGTGGTCGAACGGCAAGGCTGCGAAGGCCTTCGCGACGGTCGCATCGCCATTAACCGCGACGATTTCGTCGGCGGAAAAACTCTGCGCGATGAGTGTTTCGAACAGTGCACCGAATCGCGGCGTGTGCTCCGACATCTTGAGCATCGCGCGGTTGCCGGCCGCGAGCGCCGCGGTCAATGGCGACACCGCGAGGTATTGCGGATAGTTCCAGGGCACGATGATGCCGACCACACCGAGCGGCTGGCGCATGAGGCGCGCGCGGGCCGGCAAACTCCACCACGCCACGGGGCGCCGCTCGGCGCGCATCCAGCGGCGCAGGCGCCGGCGTGCATGGGCGATGCCTTCGAGGCTCGTGAATTGCTCGAGCAATTCCGTTTCCTGGCTCGCGCGCATGCCGAAGTCGGCGGCGATCGCATCGCGGATGCTGCCCGCATGTTCGCGCAGCATGCGACGAAGCCGGTCGAGGCGGTCGCGGCGGATTGCGAGTGGCGGATACGGGTCGGCTTCGAACGAACGGCGTTGCAGTACCAGTACCTGCGTCAACTGCGCGGGATGGGTCGCCAGCCGGGCCGGGTCGTGTGCCGTGGCCATCGAGGGTATTTTAAGCGGATAATCGCGCGGCCTGCCGCCGCGTCCGCGGCACGGGCGAATTGCCACACGCGTGGCTCTGGGAGGAAAGGTGAAGATCGGTTGTCCGAAGGAAATCAAGGTGCACGAATACCGCGTCGGCCTCGTGCCGGCAGGCGTGCGTGAACTGGCGGCAGCCGGTCATCAGGTCATGGTCGAAACCGGCGCGGGTGCCGGCATCGGCATCAGCGACGATGCTTATCGCGCGGCCGGCGCTGCCGTGCTGCCGGACGCGAAGTCGGTCTTCGCGTCGGCCGAGCTGATCGTCAAGGTCAAGGAGCCGCAGCTTACGGAATGCGCGCAGCTCCGGCGCGGCCAGAGCCTGTTCACTTACCTCCATCTCGCTGCGGATGCCGAGCAGGCAATGGCGCTGGTGAAATCCGGCGTCACTGCGATCGCCTACGAGACTGTGACCGCGCCGGACCGGTCGCTGCCGCTGCTCACTCCGATGAGCGAAGTGGCGGGCCGCATGTCGATCCAGGTCGGCGCGACCGCCTTGCAGAAGGCGAACGGCGGCTTCGGCGTGCTGCTCGGCGGCGTGCCGGGCGTCGCGCCGGCCCGGGTCGTGATCCTGGGCGGCGGCGTGGCCGGCACCAATGCGACGCAAATGGCGGTCGGCCTCGGCGCACAAGTGACAGTCGTCGATCGCTCACTGCGGCGCCTGCGGGAGCTCGACGTGCAGTTCGGCAGCCAGATCGAAACGGCCTATTCGACGATCGAAGCCGTCGAGCGCCTCGTGATCCAGGCCGACCTCGTGATCGGCGCGGTGCTCGTGACGGGAGCCGCGGCTCCCAAGCTCGTGACGCGCGACATGGTGCGCCGCATGGAGAAGGGCGCCGTGCTGGTCGACATCTCGATCGACCAGGGCGGCTGCTTCGAAACCAGCAAGCCGACGACGCACGCGGATCCGACCTATGTCGTCGACGGCGTCGTTCACTACTGCGTGACCAACATGCCGGGCGCCGTGCCGCGCACCTCGACCTTCGCGCTGACGAACGCCACGTTGCCATACGTTCGCTCGCTCGCGGATCGGGGCTGGCGAAATGCCCTCGCGCGCGATGCCGGGTTCGCAGCAGGCTTGAACGTCCATGAAGGCGGCATCACGCATGAGGCCGTTGCTCGAGATCTCGGAATGGAATACCGTCCGCTCGCGTCCTGAGACGAGTGAAAGAAAAAGGGAACGTCCCCTTTCTCGTCCTCCTTTTCTTAGAACGCGCCGTCCGGGATGGCGAGTGCCGTGTCGTCGAGCGAGCGCAGCAGGCGTAGCACGGGCTCGATGCGCGGTAGCTCGTAGCGAAAGAAAAAGCGGCAGGCCGCAAGCTTGCCGGCGTAGAAATCCTGCTCGGAACCGCGCGTGTCCGGCAGCTTCGACTCCGCGACGAGTGCCTGCTCGAGCCATCGCCAGGCGACGACCACGTGTCCCAAACTATCGAGATAGAGGGTCGCGTTCGCGAGCGCGAGTTCAGGATTCCCGGGCATCGCCTCGACGAGACGCGCGGTGGTTTCGCGGACGTCGTCGATGGCAGCGGCAAGCGCCGCCGCATGCGGCGCGAGCGCAGGCGAGCCCTGCGCCGCGCCGATCGTCGCCTGCATGCGCGCAAACAATTCCGCGAGCGCGGCGCCGCCCTGCATCGGCACTTTGCGGCCGAGCAGGTCCAGTCCGTGGATGCCGTGCGTGCCCTCGTGGATCAGGTTGAGGCGATTGTCGCGATAGAGCCGCTCGACCGGGTAGTCGCGCGTATAGCCGTAACCGCCATGGACCTGGATCGCCAGCTTGTTCGCCTCGAGGCAGTATTCCGACGGCCAGGACTTGGCGATCGGGGTCAACAGCTCGAGCAACCCGTTCAGCCTGCTGCGCTCGGTGCCGGTCGCCGCGCAGTGTTCCTCGTCCGCGAGACGGGCACAGTAAAGCACGAGCGCAAGCCCGCCTTCGACCCAGCATTTCTGGGCGAGGAGCATTCGCCGCACGTCACCGTGGCGAAGGATCGGCACCGGTGGGGCAGCGGGATTCTTCGCGGATAGCGGCCGGCCCTGCGGCCGATCTCGCGCGTAAGCCAGTGCCTCCAGGTAAGCGGCGTAACCGAGAGCGACGGCATTCATGCCGACGCCGATGCGCGCGGCATTCATCATCTGGAACATGTACTCGAGGCCGCGATTCTCCTCACCGACCCGTTCCGCCCGGCAGTTGCCCTGCTCGCCGAACGAGAGCACGGCATTCGTCGTTCCGCGCCAGCCCATCTTGTGATTGAGACCCGCGAGTCGCACGTCATTCGATGCGCCGACGGTCGCGTCCGCGGCGACGCGATCGCGCGGCACGGCAAAGAGCGAAATTCCGCGCAAGCCGGCCGGAGCGCCTGGCGTCCTGGCCAGCACCAGGTGCACGATCGTCTCGGCGAGGTCGTGATCGCCGCCGGAGATCCACATCTTGGTGCCGCTCAGCAGGTAACTGCCGTCGTCCTGTCGTACGGCCTGGCAGCGGAGGTCGCCGAGCGACGAGCCGGCGTGCGGTTCCGAGAGGCACATCGTTCCGGTGAAGCGCCCGGCCAGCATCGGCCGCACGAATCGGCGGCGTTGATCCTCGGTGCCGAACGCGACCAGGAGATCGGCGGCGCCCGCCGTCAGTGCTGCGTAGGAGTGAAAGGCGACATTGGCGCTCGAAAATACGGCAGTGCAGGCCTTTGCGACCAGCAGCGGCAGTTGCAGGCCGCCGTCCGCGGCGTCGAAGGTCGCCGCGGTGAACGCGGACTCGTTGTATGCGGCGAGCGCGGCGCGGGTTTCCGGAATCGTCCACGCGCGTCCGTCGACGACGCGAGGCTCGGTCGCATCGCAAGCCGCGGCGAAAGGGGCAAAGCGTTCGGCCGCGACGCGGTATGCGGAATCGATGACGCCGTCGAACACGGCGTGATCGTGCTCGGCATAACGCGGCAGGCGGCACAACGCAGCGGCGTCGAGCACCTCGTAGAGGTGGAAATCGAGGTCGCGACGCGGAATCAGCATGTCGGAGTCCACAAGCGGCGCAGGCTCGCGCACCGGGAATTGTAGCGGCCGATCGTGCCGGGCCGGAATGCTAGGATGCTTTCGGGCGGCGCCGGGGCCGGTGAAGGGAGCGCAGCTTGACGGGCGACAGCTTCGATCTGAATGGCCGCGTCGCACTCGTGACGGGCGCGAGCCGCGGCATCGGCCGCGCCATCGCGCTCCTGCTCGCGCGTCACGGCGCCCACGTCGTGGTCGCGAGCCGCAAACTCGACGGATGCGAAGCCGTCGCCGCGGAGATCCGCGCGGCGGGCGGCCAGGCCTCGGCGCAGGCCTGTCACATCGGCGAGCCCGGCCAAATCTCCGCGGTCCTGCGCGCAATCGATGCCCAACACGGCCGGATCGACATCCTCGTCAACAATGCCGCGACCAATCCCTATTACGGTCCCGCGGTCGACATGGATCTCGCGGCTTACCAGAAGACCGTCGACGTCAATATCCGCGGCTACTTCTGGACCTCGATCGAGGCGGCGCGGCGCATGCTGGCGCAGGGCAAGGGCGCGATCGTCAACGTCGCCTCGGTCAACGCCTTCCGGCCGTTGGATGGACAGGCCTGCTATTCGATGACGAAGGCGGCGATCGTCAACATGACGCAGGGTCTCGCCAAGGAATGGGCGCGGAACGGCATTCGCGTGAATGCGCTGGTCCCGGGGTTCGTCGAGACCCGCTTCGCCGCCGCCATGCACGAAAATGAAAAGCTGCGCGCCGCGATGGAACGGCTCGTCCCGATGGGCCGCATCGCGCAGCCGGAAGAAATGGCCGGCGCGGTCCTCTACCTCGTTTCCGACGCCGCCTCCTACACCACTGGGAGCTGCCTGACGGCCGACGGCGGGTGGCTCGCCTGAATGGACTTCAATCTCGAGCCCGCCAAGGAGCTCATCGTCAGTCGCTATCGCGAGTACGTGGACCGCGAGCTGGTTCCGCTCGAGTCGGCTTTCCTCGAATCCGGATTCGCGGCACTGCTGCCGGTGTTGCGCCGCAAGCGGACCGAGGCGAAAAAGCTCGGCCTCTGGGGACCGGTCTATCCGCGCGAGTATGGCGGCCTCGGGCTCGACCTCGTGACGCACGGGCTGATTTCGGAGGTGCTCGGCCGCTGTCCACTGGCGCACTACGTCTGCGGATGCAATGCGCCCGATGCAGGAAACGTCGAGTTGCTGCATGAAGCGGGCTCGCGGGAGCAGAAGAAGCGGTGGCTCGAGCCGCTCGCGAGCGGGGAAGTCCGGAGCTGCTTCGCGATGACCGAGCCGGACTCGAGCGGCGCCAATCCCCTGATGCTCGCGACCCGCGCGGAACGGGAAGGCGATGGCTGGACCCTCAATGGCCGCAAGTGGTTCACCACCGGCGCCGACGGCGCGGCTTTCTGCATCGTCATGGCGATCACCGATCCGGGCGCCGCACCGCGCGACCGCGCGAGCCTCTTCATCGTTCCCGCGGACACCCCGGGCTACCGGCTGGTGCGCAATACGCCTGTGATGGGTCACGCCGGCGCGGATCTTTTTTCGCACGGCGAGATCGAGCTCGAAAACTGCCGCGTGGAGGCGGGGCATCTGCTCGGCACGCGCGGCCAGGGTTTCCGCCTCGCCCAGGCCCGCCTCGGGCCCGGCCGCATCCACCACTGCATGCGTTGGCTCGGCATCTGCGAGCGCGCGCTCGAACTGATGGTCGCCCGCGCCGCGTCGCGCGTCATTGGGCCGGGTGACCGGCGCCTCGGCGAAAGCGACATCGTGCGTGCCTGGATCGCCGAGTGCGCCGCCGAGATCCGCGCCGCGCGCCTGCTCGTGCTGCACACCGCGTGGTGCATCGGGGTGACCGGCGTAAAGGCCGCGCGCGGCGACATCGCGCTGATCAAGTTTCATGTCGCGGCGGTGTTGCAGAAAGTCGTGGATCGCGCCTTGCAGGTGCACGGCGGCCTCGGCGTCACCGACTACACCTTGCTGGCGTGGTTCTACCGCGAGGAGCGCGCGGCCCGCATTTACGATGGGCCGGACGAAGTGCACAAGATCTCGGTGGCAAAGCAGCTTCTCCGTTCCCGCGAGGGATGAGCTCGATCGACGAAGCCGTTGAAGTCCGCACCAGCGAGGAGATCGATGCCGCGCGCCTCGGCGCTTACCTGGCGGAACACCTTGCCCGGCTTCTCAGGACCGTTGGCCATCAGGCAATTCGCGGCCGGATTCTCGAACCTTCAGCTATTTGCTGACCGCGGACGGCCGCGAATGGGTGTTGCGCCGCCCGCCGATCGGCACGCGGCCGCGATCCGGCCACGACATGGGCCGCGAATTTCGGGTGCTGTCGGCGCTCGCGCCCGACTTTCCCGAATGCCCGCGCCCGGTTCATCACTGCGCCGACGAATCAGTCATCGGCGCGCCTTTCTACCTCGTGGAGCGCATACGCGGGATCATCCTGCGGCGCGACTATCCCGCAGGATTGGCGGCGACGCCCGTGATGGTGCGCGCGCAACAGCACGCGCTCGTCGCCACGCTTGCAAGACTGCACGGACTTGACTGCCGGGCCCCCGCACTCGCCGAGCTCGGCCGGCCGGAAGGTTATGTCGCGCGCCAAGTCGCAGGCTGGACCGAACGCTATGGGCGCGCGCGGACGCCGGATGCCGCGTCCGCGGACGCCGTAACGGCCTGGCTCGCGGCAAGCCAGCCAGTGGAATCCCGGTATCCCGCGGTGATCCACAACGATTACAAGCTCGACAACGTCGTGTTCGACGCGGCCGATCCCGCGCGGCTCATCGGCGTGCTCGACTGGGAAATGGCGACGGTCGGGGATCCGCTGATGGATCTCGGCTGTTCGCTCGCCTACTGGGTCCAGGCGGATGACAGCGCCGAACTGCTGGCGACCCGCATGCTGCCGACCCATCTGCCCGGCTCACTCAACCGTTCGGAAGTCCTCGAGTCCTATGCCAGCATGAGCGGCCGGTCGTTGCCCGATTTTCGTTTCTATCGCGTGTTCGGCCTGTTTCGGCTCGCCGTGATCGTGCAACAGATCTACTACCGTTATTTTCACGGCGAAACCCGCGACCCGCGCTTCGGTGCCTTGGGTCCGCTCGGGCGCGTCCTGATCGCCGAGGCGGCGGCCGAAATCGCGGCCTGAACCCGGGCATTGCTCCGCCCGTTCAGCCGGCATTCAGCGCGGGCGACACAAGCTTCCGGCGTTGATTTGCAGAGCAGCGCGCCGTGCCGTATAGATGCTGGCTGCCTGAGGAAACGGGGCGATGATTATGCCGAAGTGCCGTTGGCCCGCCGTGACACTGACGCTCCTGTTCGTCGGTGCGCCGGCGCTCGCCGACGACATTCGCCCGCTTTCGGATGCGCGGCCGATGGCAGACGAAAAGTGCATCGAGCAATGCGACACCCAGTCGGACCAGTGCATGCAGGCCGCAGATGGGGATTCCGGCAAGATGCAGGTCTGCGACGACAAGTACAGCGAGTGCCTCCAGGCCTGCGAAGCGCGCTGAACCCCCGAACTGGGGCCGATCCGGCCGTCCGGCCGGCGGGTTGAAAAACGCCGCTTTTCGTATATATTGCGCAGCCCGACGCTTGTCGGGTTTGTTGCCGAAATCATTGAATTCTCTAGGAATTCTACGGAATGAAAGAGCGCAATGATGAACCTTTCGACCTCGAGGACGAGTTTCTCGGTGAGTCCGCGGAGCAGGATGGCGACCTCGACCGGCTGATCGTCGTCGAGCGCCGGCCCAAGGGTCCGCGCCGCCCGGTGCAGCAATCCGCCTGGAGCAAGGTGGAAGACGTGCTGGCCGAAAAGCGGCTCCAGCGCGAACTCGAGGAGTTCAACGACGTCGACGAAGCTTGAGCCTGTCGCACCGCGGACGGCGGTGCCGATGAAAGGCCGCATTCCATCAGGACTGCGGCCTTTCGTTTTTGCGGGGTCACGGCCGGGAATTCGGACATGAAGGTATCGAGCACGCTGCCGTGGTGGCAGGTGAAGCGGGACACACTGCTCACGACGCTCGGCGAGCGGGACTGCGCTTACGTCTACGACCTCGCGACCGTCGAATCGCAGGCGCGCGCATTGCTCGCCATGCGCTCCGTCTCCCGCGTGCTCTATGCGATCAAGGCCAATCCCCATCCCGGGGTGCTTCGCGCCATCGCCGCGACCGGCATCGGATTCGAATGCGTGTCGCGTGCCGAGGTCGAGCGGGTCCTGGAATCGGTCCCTGGCATCGCCCGCGATCGCTTGCTGTTCACGCCCAACTTCGCCCCGCGCGCCGAGTATCGCTGGGCGCTGGACTTCGGACTGCTGGTCACCGTCGACAATCTCTATGTCCTGCGCTTCTGGGCGGAACTGTTCTCCGGCCGCGAGATCCTGTTGCGCCTCGACACAGGACGCGGTCACGGCCATCACGAGAAAGTCCGCACTGTCGGCCTGCATTCGAAGTTCGGCGTTCCGCCGGAGGAATTCGCCGAACTGCCGCCGGCCGTCGCCGCCGCGGGCGCGCGCGTCATCGGCCTGCACGCTCACGGCGGCAGCGGGAATTTCGACCTCGAGGGCTGGCTCGAGCCGGCGCGGATCCTGGCCGAAAATTCCGGCCAGTATCCCGTGGCTCGAATCCTGAACCTCGGCGGTGGCCTCGGCGTTCCCGATCGGGCCGGCCAGCCACCGGTCGATCTCGGCGCGTTCGATCGGGCGCTCGGTGAATTCCGCCGCGCGCAGCCCGGATTCGAACTGTGGCTCGAGCCCGGCCGCTTCCTGGTTGCGAGCGCGGGCGTGCTGCTCGCGCGCGTGACGCAGACCAAGGGCAAGGGCCGCAAGCGGTATGTCGGGGTCGCGACCGGCATGAATTCGCTGATCCGCCCGGCCCTGTACGACGCCTGGCACGAAATCGTCAATCTCTCGCGGCTCGACGAGCCCGCAAGCCAGACCTGCACCGTCGTCGGCCCGATCTGCGAGAGCGGAGACGTGCTCGGCGCGAATCGGGAACTGCCGCCCTGCGAAGAGGGCGATGTCCTCTTGATCGCGGATGCCGGTGCGTACGGGCACGCCATGGCGTCCCATTACAACCTGCGGCCGCCCGCGCCGGAATTGCTGGTTCCTGCGTGACCGAGCTCCATCGCACGCACCTGTGGCAGCTGGTGCTGATCAATTCGGTCTGGGGCTTCAATATCGTCGCCATCAAGCTGAGCGCAGACCGTTTTCCGCCGGTGTTCCTGAGCTTCCTGCGATTCCTGATCGTGGGCCTCGCGGTCTGGCCGTGGTTGCAGATCCGGCGTGGCGAGATGCGCTGGCTGCTGATCGCGGCGACCTGCAGCGGAGGGCTGCAGTTCGCGCTCATGTATTCGGGCGTCGCGCTGTCCGGCAACATGTCGTCGGTCGCGATCGCCGGGCAGCTCGGCGTCCCGTTCGCGACCCTGCTGTCCGTCTTCCTGCTCGGAGAAAGGATTCACTGGCGGCGCTGGTTTGGGATCGCGATGGCGTTCGCCGGCGTCGTCGTGCTGGGCTTCAATCCGGAGGTGTTCGCCTCCTGGCCTGGGTTGATTCTGATCGTGACCGCCGGATTCGTCGGCGCGGTGGGTCTGGTCGCGATCAAGCGCGTGCGCGAGCTCGAACCGCTCGAGCTTCAGGCCTGGCTCGCCTGGGGCAGCTTGCCGCTGCTGTTGCCGCTGTCGCTGCTCCTCGAGGACGGCCAGCTCGCGAGCCTGGGACAAGCCGGCATGCTCGGCTGGGGCGGCCTGCTTTATTCCGCGCTGCTCGCAAGCCTCTTCGCCCACACCGCTTACTTCGCCCTGATCCGCCGTTACCCGGTCACGAGCGTCGCGCCGGTCACGGTGCTCACGCCGCTCCTCGGCGTGATGTTCTCGGTTCTGCTGCTCGGTGACGTCCTCGACTGGCGGATGATCTTCGGAGGCCTGCTGACGCTATCGGGCGTCACCGTGATCGTGATGCGCGAGCGCAAGGCGGCCGTGACCGCCACCTGATCGCCGTCGATCGGGGGCCGCTTGCGGGCGGGCGAGGGCGGGACTACCTTGATTCCGATCGGCGGCATCTCACGTTGTGTGACCCGAATCCGGGTCGGTGAGCGTTGAAGGCGTTGGAGCCTCCTGGAGGTGGCCAATGACAGCGACCTATGCAGCGCGCGGCGCACGTCAGTCCGTCGTGCTGACGGCGATTCTCGGACTGCACTTCGGTCTCTTCGTGCTGGTCTCGAGCGGCCTCGGACCCAGGATCATGATTGCCCTGGAGCGGGAGCCGCCGCCGATCCAGGTGACATTTGAGAAAGAGGAGCCGACCGTGGTCGTGGCGCCTGATCGGAACGAACCGGCCGGTGATTACTTCGTGCACGTGGTCGAACCGGTCTCGAACATCCCGGTGTTCCCGGAACCGGACGCCGCTCCGACCGCGCGCGCTGATCCTGAGCTGCCTGCTGTCGGCAGCGGCGCGGAGAAGTCAGCGGGCGCAGAATACCTGCCGCCTGCATTGCGCACGCGCGATAGGCGCCTGGCTGCCTTGATCGACTCGTGTTACCCGGCGGCTTCGCGGCGCTTGGGCGAGGAGGGACGCGCGGTCGCGCGCATCACGATCGGCGCCGATGGTAAAGCCCGGGCCTGGCGCGTTGCCGAGACCTCGGGTTTTTCGCGCCTCGACGAGGCGATGGGTTGTGTCATCGAGCAGATCATCTTCGTCGCGGGCAGGCAGGATGGACGTGCCGTGGAAGCCGACGCGTTGCTGCCGATCGTATTCCAATTGAATTGACGCGGCTGCCGGTGAAACGGCGTTGGCGGTGCCGGAACGGCGGCGGACGTCAACCGTCGCGGGCCGGTGCTTGCAGTCGAAACGGCCAACCGCTAAGGTGGCCGTAGCCGGAATTTGGGGTGCGCCGGCAGGCGCGCCGACAAGAATTTGGCGGGGGCCGCGGCCCGGAAGACGGGGCATGCGACCGGCTAGAACGGACGAGGGGTGAGACAGGTCCGGTATGGCGAATACCTATTCCGCTGGAACGTCACGCACAACGGCGGTTTTCTTCGGGATCGTCATTCTCCATGTCATCTTTTTCTTGGCGCTGAGGGCGGGGCTGGTTCGCTCCGGCATCCAGATCGTCCAGGATTTTTCGATCATGGATCTTCCGCCGCCGCCGCCGCCGCCGGAAGACCTTGACGAGCCGCCGCCGCCGCCGCCGGTGGATGTGCCGCCGCCGGTCGTGCCGCCGCCGCTGATCGACCTGCCGGCATTCGAAGGGCCGACGACGGCGATCACCGCCAAGGTCCAGGAGACGCCTCGCCCGCAGCCGCAGACTCCTGCTCGCCAGGTGCAGATCACTCCGCCCCGCATCAAGGCGCGTGGCGATCGCATCATGGCCGCGATCGCCGCCTGCTACCCGTCTGCGTCGCGCCGCCTGAGCGAAGAAGGCCGGGTCATGCTCACGATCACGATTGACGCCGCCGGCAAGGTCGGCGCCATGAGCGTCTCGCAGAGCAGCGGATTCCCGCGGCTTGACGGAGCGGCGGAATGCGTGGTGCGCCGCCTGCCGTTCGATCCGGGCAAGCGCGATGGCCAGCCGGTCGACGCACAGGCCACATTGCCGATCGTTTTCAAGCTGGAGTGACGCAGCACGAATTGTCAGGGACCGGAAGGTCGTACCGCCGCAACGGGCAGAACCGACTTTCCGGAGAATATTTTCCGTTAGAGGAATTGCAGAATGGCCGATGAAACCGTTATGACCGAAAACCCGTACGGCATCGAGGCGCTCTGGACCACGAGCGACTATGTCGGCAAGAGCGTGTTCGTCATCCTGATCGTGATGTCGCTCTGGTCATGGCTCGTCATGATCAACAAGTGGCTCGATCAGCGCATGCTCCGCAAGGTGGCGAAAGAAGCAGAAAAGCAATTCTGGTCGGCGGCATCGATGCATGAGGGCATCGCCAAGCTGAAGGGCAAGGTGAATCCCTTCCGCGACATCGCCCAGGACGGCCTCCAGGCAGTGGAGCATCACCGCAAGAGCACCGCGCGCGACGTCACGAGCGGCATCGAGCTGTCCGACTGGGTGGCGTCGCACATCGAGCGGCGCACCAACATGCTGCAGTCGAGCCTGCAGAGCGGCATGGTCGTGCTGGCCTCGGTCGGAGCGACGTCGCCCTTCGTCGGCCTGTTCGGCACGGTCTGGGGCATCTACAACGCGTTGATCAGCATCTCGATCGCGGGCCAGGCGTCCCTCGACAAGGTGGCCGGTCCGATCGGCGAGGCATTGATCATGACGGCCATGGGCCTCGCGGTCGCGGTGCCGGCAGTGCTCGGTTTCAACGGACTGCAGCGCGGCAACAAGGCCCTGATGGAGCGCGCCAACTACTTCGCCCACGACGTCCAGGCAGCCCTGCTGGCCGGTTCGCGCGTACCCGGGAAGTAAGCGATGGCCATTTCGGTCGGCAAGGACGAAGACGACCCGATGGTCGAGCCCAACGTCATTCCGCTCGTGGACATCATGCTGGTCCTGCTGATCATCATGATCATCACGGTCCCGGTGATGACGCAGGCGGTCAAGATCGACTTGCCCAAGGAAGTGAATCGCCCGACGGAAACCAAGCCGGAAAACATCAATCTCTCGATCGATTTCGACGGATCGATCTACTGGAACGAGAACAGCGTCGACCGCGCGTCGCTCCTCAATTACGTGTTGCAGGAAGCGGTCAAGGATCCGCAGCCGGAGGTCCATATCCGGGCCGACAAGCGCGCCCGTTACGAGCACGTCTCCGATACGCTCGCCGTGCTGCAGCGAGGAGGCATGCGGAAGGTTGGATTCATCGCCGAACCTCCGCCCGCCGGCCAGTACCGCGGCGGCTAGCGAGAGACGGACCGGAAAAATCGTCGGCTGGGCCCGCCATTGGCGGGCCTTTTTATTGGCCGGACGACTGCTGAACGGGGGCTGAATTCGCGGGTATGTTTTCCGGGCCGGAACCGCAGGCAGGGTCCTGCAGTCCATCACAGTAGGCACCGGGCAGACAGCCAGGCGGGTTTTGCGGTATAAACCCGCCCCACGCGACCAGACCGGCTGTTAGCTCGCCGAGGTAGGGGAAATGACTGAACGCATCTCAGGACCGAATCGCTTGGTCACGCTGGGCATCGCGCTTGCCCTGGCATTCGCATTGCCCGCGATCGCCGTCGCCCAGTACCAGCAACCGGCACCGTCGCGCCAGCAAGCCGGCGAGGCGAAGGGCAAGGAAGGCGAGGAGCCGAAGTCGGAGTACAGCAAGGAGTTTCGCAAGCTGGCCGCCAAGGTCCAGACCGCCGTCAACGACAAGAAATGGGCCGACGTGCTTGCCGCGCTGCCGGAACTGGAAGCCCTGCCATCACAGACGCGCGACGAGCAAAAGGCGATCGCGACCTGGCGCCTCCAGGCAACCCAGGGCGCCGGCGACCAGGACGCATTCGCGGCCGCGATCGAATCGTTCCTGGCCGAAGGCTTTGCCGATCCCGAGAACGTAGGCGCGATGCACCGGCAGCTCGCGGCGCATTACAGTGCCAAGCAGGACAAGGAAAAGACCCTGCTGCATTTCCAGCAATTCGTCGATGCGACGCCGGACGCGCAGCCCGACGAGTACGAGACGCTCGGGCGCCTGCATCTCCAGGCCAATCACTTCCAGGAAGCGGCCCAGTATCTCGGCAAGGCGATCGAGACCAGCGCGAGCAAGAACGAGAAGCCCAAGGAGATGTGGTTCCAGCTCCGCGACCGCAGCTTCATCGAGATGAAGGATGACGCGGGGCGCGTGGCGAATCTCGAGTCGCTTGTCGGTTACTATCCCGATAAGGAGTACTACAGCCGCATCGTGGCCATCTACCAGGCGCAATCGCAGGACGATCGTATCGTTATGTTGAATGCTTACCGTCTCGCCGTCAGCGATCCGCAGGGCGGCCTGGCGACCGTCGGCGGGTACCTGAGCTACGCCGACACGGCGCTCGTTGCCGGCAGTCCCGGCGAAGCCGCGCGCGCCCTCGAGCGCGGCATGAAGGACGGCATCGTCCCGAGCGCGGGCACCAATCAGCAGACACTGGCGGAAGCCAGGAACGCCGTCGCGCAGGACAAGAAGTCCCTGCCCGCCGAGTTGGCGGCAGCGGCGAAGAACGCGAAGGGCGAAGTGGACGTCAAGGTCGGCCTCGGGTTCTACAGTACCGGCGAATTCGAAAAGGCCGTCGAGGCGACCCGCCGCGGCATCGCCAAGGGCGGAGTCGCGCGCCTCGATGACGCCAATCTCTTGTTGGGAGCTTCGTTGCTCGAGCTCGGCCGTCGCGACGAAGCGCGCGCGGCCTTCGAAGCGGCAGCGGCCGCGGCGGCTGAAGGCAGCCCGATGAAGCGTATCGCAGGCCTTTGGGTGACCCGCGTCACGCGGTCCGTAACGCCCACCGAACCGGCCCCGGCGGCTGGCTGACGCAGGAGACTGTGATGTCAAAGACGTCGAAATTCCGTGCCAGCGTGCTGGCGATACTGATGGCGCTGCCTATCGCCGGACTCACGGCGCTCACGCTCGCGACCGATGCGGTCGCGCAGGAGCGGGCCGGGGGCTGGCGCAAAGAGGTCGCCGACAAGGTCCAGGCGGCCCAGACGGCGGGGCAGAAGGGCAATTACGGCGAGGCGATCCGGCTCCTGAAGGAAGCCAAGGCGAAGGCGCCGCTGTCGCCGCAGGAAGAACAGGGCGTCAATGAGCTCCTGATCTGGGCGGCGAGCGGCGCCAAGGACCACAAGCTCGTGCTGCAGACCGTGGACGAGCGGCTTGCGACCGGTCGCGTGACCGGCGCCGATCTCGCGCGAAAGCTGCGCCTGAAGGCGACGACGCACTACGCGCTTCGCGACTACCGCAATGCCGCGGCGACCTTCGACAAGCTCGCGGCGCAGGGTCCGCTGAACGCCGACGACCTGACCTTGCTCGCGACCTGCCAGATGCAGTTGCGCGACTACCAGAAGGCGACGACGACGCTCGAGCGCGCAATCGCGGCGAACGCCAAGGCCGGACGGACGGGAAAGCTGGCGCCGCTGCTCGAGATGCTGAATTCCGCGTACTTCGAGACGAACAACGAAGCCAAGCGCATGCAGACGCTGCATCGGCTCATGACGGCCGCTCCGAAGGCGAGCGTCTTCAAGCAGCTTGCGAGCGCATACGAAGTGCAGTCGGCGAAGGATCCGGTGGTAATGATCAACGTCTATCGCCTCGGCGCCGCGCGCGGCCTCCTGTCGGGCGACCACTATGAGAAGTACGCGGAGACGGCGCTCGACCTCTCGAGCCCGGGTGAAGCGGTTGCCATGCTCGAGAAAGGCATGGCGGCCGGCACGATCAAGAAAGACGACCGCAACAATCGCCTGCTCGCCGACGCGAAATCCCAGGTCGATCGCGTCAAGGCGACGCTCGGCCAGCAGGAGGCGGAAGCCAAGGCGATCGCGACCGGAGAACCCTCAGCGAAACTGGCGACCGCCTACTTCACACTGAAGAATTATGCGAAGGCGAGCGAAGCGGCGAAGCGCGGCATCGACAAGGGCAAGCTGCGCCGGCCCGACGATCTCAACATGCTCCTGGGCATTTCGCTCGCCAACAGCAAGAAGTCGTCGGAAGCGAAGACCGCGTTCAAGGCCGCCGCGGCCGCGAACAGCAAGATCCGCGGCGTCGCGGATCTCTGGTCCAGCATGACCGGCTGATCGCCAGCGGAATCCGGACGGACGCAGGGGCCGCGGCGCGGAATCGCCGCGGCCTTTTTGCGTATACAATCCGGCGAAATGAAAACGGCAAAGCAGATCGGAATCGTCGAGGTCGGCCCGCGCGACGGTCTCCAGAACGAATCGGCCGCGGTATCGACCGCGGTGAAGGTGGACTTCATCCGCCGCGCCGTCGATGCCGGGCTCCGGCGCATCGAGGCCGCGAGTTTCGTCAATCCGCAGCGCGTGCCGCAGATGGCCGACGCCGAGGCGGTGATGAAGACGCTGCCGCGCAGGGAAGGCGTGCGTTACATCGGCCTCGTGCTCAATCGCGCGGGCTTCGATCGCGCGGCCGCGGCGGGCTGCGAGGAAATCGGCATGGTCGTGTTCACGACCGACGAGTTCAATCGCCGCAATCAGGGCGTCGGCAGCGCCGAGTCGATCCGGACCTGGCGCGAAATCTCGTCGGCTGCGCAGGCTGCCGGCATTCGCGCGCAGGTGACGATTTCCGCCGCATTCGGCTGCCCCTTCGAAGGCGAGGTTCCCGTGCAGCGGGTCGTGGAGATCGCGCGCGAGCTGGCCGGCGGCGCGCCCTTCGAGATCGCGATTGCCGACACGATCGGCGTCGGCGTGCCGGGCCAGGTCACCGAGATATTCGGGCGGGTCGCCGAGGCTCTGCCGGGCATGAGCCTGCGCGGTCATTTTCACAACACGCGCAACACCGGCCTCGCCAATGCCTACGCCGCGGTGATGGCAGGCGCCGAGGTTCTCGATGCCAGTCTCGGCGGGCTCGGGGGCTGCCCGTTCGCGCCCGCGGCGACTGGAAACATTCCGACCGAAGACCTGATCTACATGCTTTCGCGCATGGGGATAGAGACCGGCGTGGATCTCGAGCGCGCGATTGCGACGGCGCGCTGGATCGAACAGCACATTGGACATGCGGTGCCCGGGATGCTCGTCAAGGCGGGCAGCTTTCCCGGCGCCGCGCAGCCGGCAAAACGAATTGCGACCTGAAAACCCTCAATCGAAGGAAATGCCACGATGACGATCAAGGCTGGTGAAAGGATTCCCGAAGGCACGTTCAAGCTGATGGGCAAGGACGGGCCGATGAACGTGAGCGCCGGGGAACTCCTCGGCAAGGGCCGCGTCGTGCTGTTTTCGGTGCCAGGCGCGTTCACGCCGACCTGCAGTGCAAAGCACTTGCCGGGTTTCATCGAGAAGGCCGCGGCGCTTCGCGGCAAGGGCGTGCAGAAGATCGTCTGCCTCGCCGTGAACGACGTATTCGTGATGAACGCCTGGGGCAAGTCGGCGGGCGCCGGCGATGCGATCGTCATGGCGGCCGACGGCAACGGCGATTTTACGCGCGCGCTCGGGCTCGAGCTCGATGCCCGCGGTCACGGCATGGGCATGCGCGGCAAGCGCTTTGCGCTCGTGATCGAGGACGAAGTCGTCAAGCAGGTGCACGTCGAAGCGCCGGGCGAGTTCAAGGTCTCCAGCGCCGAGCACGTGCTGGCCGGGCTCAATTGATCGCCGGGCCGATCTCGTTCGTGTATGCGGGCCTGCTCGGCCTGCTGCTGATCGTCCTGTCAGCCCAGGTCGTGCGCTTGCGGTGGCGGTATGACGTGCGCCTTGGCGTCGGAACGGAAGACGCGATGCAGCAGGCCGTGCGCATGCAGGCAAACTTCACCGAGTACGTGCCATTTGCCGTGCTGCTGCTCGTATTCGCGGAGATCACGGGTCTGCCCGCACCCGCGGTTCACTGCGCCGGCCTCATCTTGCTGGTGAGCCGCGTGCTGCACGCCTGGGGCCTGGCGCAGAGCACGGGCCGATCCTTCGGCCGTTTTTATGGGACGGCAGGCACGTGGCTCGTCATTCTCGGACTCTCGCTTTGGCTGCTGTACGCGACTACAGCAGCTTCTCGATCTCCGGCACCAGCGTGAAGAGGTCGCCGACCAGGCCGTAGTCCGCGACCTCGAAGATCGGCGCCTCGGCATCCTTGTTGATGGCGACGATGGTGCGCGCGTCCTTGATGCCGGTCAGGTGCTGGATCGCGCCGCTGATGCCGATGGCGACGTAAAGCTCGGGCGCAATGATTTTGCCCGTCTGCCCCACCTGGAGCTCGTTCGGCGCGTAGCCTGCGTCGACCGCCGCGCGCGAAGCGCCGATCGCGGCGCCGAGCCGGTCCGCGAGACGCTGGATCACGGCGAAGTTTTCCGCGCTGCCGAGCGCCCGGCCGCCCGAGACGACGCGCGCGGCGGTCTGCAGGTCAGGGCGGTCGCTCCGCGCCGCGGACACGGAAACGAAGCGCGTATGTGCGGGCAGTTCGACGTCGAGCGACGGCGTCTCGACCGGCGCGCTGCCGCCGCCGGGCGCCGCCTGGAAGGACGCGACCCGGACAGTCGCCACAATCTGCCGGCCGGCCGGCGCCTCGATGGTGGCGATGGCATTGCCGGCATAGACCGGGCGCAGGAATCGGGTCGGCGATTCGACCGCCATGACATCGCTGAGCTGGGGCGCGCCGAGCAGCGCCGCGACCCGCGGCATCAGGTCCTTGCCGAATGTCGTCGAGGGGCCGAACACATAGCCGTAGCCATCCGCGAGTTTTACAACCTGCGGCGCGAGCACCGCGGCGAGCGCGGGTTCGTTCGCGGGATTCCGCACGAGCAGGACGCGCGCCACACCGCGGATCGCGGCCGCGGCATCGGCCACGGCCTTCCCGTCTTTCGCGAGCACGGCGACGCTGATCTCGGCTTCGGGAATTGCCGCGGCGCAGGTAACGCACTTGGCAACCGCCGCATTCAGCTTTCCATCCGTGTGCTCGGCGACGATGAGGACGCGGTTCATCAAACGAGTCCTTTCTGTTTCAGCGCCGTGACGAGTTCCGCGGCGTCCTTGACCATCACGCCTTTCTGCCGCTGCGGCGGCGGCTCGTACTTCAGCACCTTGAGCAGCGGCGCCGGATCGACGCCGAGCGCCGCCATGTCGGTCACGTCGAGCGGCTTCTTCTTGGCCTTCATGATGTCCGGCAACTTGATGTAGCGCGGTTCGTTCAGCCGGAGATCGGTCGTGCAGACGGCCGGCAGGTCCACTTCGATCGTTTCGAGACCGGCATCCACTTCGCGCGTGACACGGGCCGCGTCGCCCTTGAGCTCGATCTTCGACGCGAACGTCGCCTGCGGGCGATTCCAGAGCGCAGCCAGCATCTGGCCGGTCTGGTTGCAGTCGTCGTCGATCGCCTGCTTGCCGAGGATCACGAGCCGCGGAATCTCCCGCTCCACGAGCTTGAGCAGGGCCCGCGCAACCGCGGGCGCTTCCACGGACGCGTCAGCCTTCACGAGAATCGCCCGGTCGGCACCCATTGCGAGCGCATTGCGCAATTGCTGTTGCGTGTCGTCCGTGCCGACGCTGATCACGACGACTTCATCGGCCTCGCCGCGCTCGCGGATGCGGAGCGCCTCCTCGAGCGCAATCTCGTCGAAGGGGTTGATGCTCATCTTGACGCCGTCGGTGACGACGCCGGTACCGTCCGGCCGCACGCGCACGCGCACGTTGTAATCGATGACCCGCTTGATGCCGACCAGTATCCTGCGCATTCAGTTGTCTCCACCGTTCGCGCCGCATCGTATCGGACTCATGCGAGTTGAGCTAACATAGGATTGTGTTTCAATAACTTAAGCTGTTTATTTCGAGTGAGTTCACCACCAGCGATTCCAGGCGGCGCGAATTGAGCGGCGTCGTTTTCGTAGTACGGCGGCTCCTGGGTGCGATTCCGACCCTCGCGCTCATCGTCGCGCTTTCATTCCTCCTGACGCGCCTCGCGCCCGGCGGCCCGTTCGACGAGGAGCAATCGCTGCCGCCGGAAATCCGCGCCAACCTGGAAGCGGCCTATGGCCTTGACCAGCCCGTGCACGTGCAATTCGGCCGCTACGTTGCGGGCCTCGCGCGCGGCGATTTCGGTCCCTCGTTCAAGTTTCGCGATTTTACGGTCAGCGAGCTGATCGCGAGCGGCCTGCCGGTCAGCCTCACGCTCGGTGCCGCCGCCCTCGGGCTCGCGCTCGCGCTGGGCATTCCCGCCGGCGTCTGGGCCGCGCTCTCGCGCGGCCGCGCGGCGGACCGGCTGGTCATGACATTCGCGGTCGCGGGGATCTCGGTGCCGGTGTTCGTGATCGCCCCCTTGCTCGCGCTCCTGTTCGGGGTCTGGCTCCGGTGGCTGCCGGTTGCGGGATGGATGCCCGGCCGCCCGTCGGATCTCGTGCTGCCGGTCGTGACACTCGCGCTTCCGGTCATCGCCTATCTGGCGCGCCTGACACGCGGCAGCCTGCTCGAAATCCTGCGGGCGCCCTGGATCCGCGCGGCGCGCGCGCGCGGCCTGCCCGAGCGCGCCGTGATCGTGCGGCACGCGCTGCCCGCGTCGCTATTGCCGGTGGTCAGTTACCTCGGGCCCGCCGCCGCCGCGGTGCTCGCCGGCTCGCTCGTCGTCGAGACGCTATTCGGCTTGCCGGGGATGGGCCGGCATCTCGTGCAGGGCGCGCTCAACCGCGATTACACGCTCGTCATGGGCATGGTCATCGTCTACGCCGCCCTGATGATCGTGCTGAACCTGGTCGCGGACCTCGTCTATGCCTGGCTCGACCCGCGCATCCGGGCGGAACGGCGATTGTGAAGAGTGGCTTGTGGCATGACGCGCTCGGGCAATTGCGCGGCGATCGCGCGGCGATGGCGAGCCTTGTCGTATTGGGGACGCTACTGATCGCCGCAATCGCGGGTCCTGCGTTCGTCGGCTTCCGCGAGGACGAGATCGACTGGGCAAACATGGCCTCGCCGCCATTCGTCGCGGACGGTCATTGGCTGGGAACCGATCGTCTCGGTCGCGACCTGTTGGTGCGAACGCTTCATGGCCTTCGCGTCTCGCTCGCGATCGCACTCGCGGCGACGCTCGTCAGCCTCGTGATCGGCGTCGCCTGGGGCGCGCTCGCGGGTTACCTGCGGGGCCGCGCGGATGCGCTGATGATGCGTTTCGTCGACGTGCTCTATGCGCTGCCGCAGGTGTTCTTCGTGATCATACTGACTGTCGTCTTCGGCCGCGGGCCGCTGACGCTTCTGGTTGCGATCGGGGCCTTCGGCTGGCTGACGATGGCCCGCATCGTTCGCGGCCAGGCGCTGGCACTCCGCGAGCGTGAGTTCGTCGAAGCCGCGATCGTCGGTGGCGCGGGCACGCTCCGCATCGTTGGACGGCACATCGTGCCGAACCTCCTCGGTCCCGTGATCGTTTACGCGACCCTGACGGTGCCGCAGGTGATCCTCGTGGAAAGCTTCCTGAGCTTCCTTGGGATCGGCCTCCAGGAGCCGCTCGCGAGCCTCGGCAACCTGATCGCGGACGGCGCCGCCGAGATGGAAACCGCACCGTGGATGCTCGCCGTGCCGGCAGGATGCCTGGTGCTCCTCGTGTTCTCGTTCAATTTCCTGGGCGACGGTCTGCGCGACGCCCTCGATCCGCGGGACCGCTGATGCCACTCCTTGAAATACGTGCGCTCACTGTCGAATTCTCCGGCACGCCTGCGGTGCGCGCCGTGGACGGTGTCGACCTGACGGTCGATGCGCGCGAGAGCGTCGCGATCGTCGGCGAATCCGGATCCGGCAAGAGCCAGCTCCTGCACGCCTGCATCGGCCTGCTCGCCGCCAATGGCCGCGCACGGGGCTCGGTGCGTTTCGGGGGCGAGGAACTGCTCGGCGCGGGCCATGCGGCCGCGGTTCGCGGCCGCGGCATCGGTTTCGTGTTCCAGGACGCCTCCGGCAGCCTGACGCCGCACTTGCGCATCGGCCTGCAGCTCGCGGAAGTCGGGATGGCCGCGCATGGGATGACGCAGGAAGCGGCGCGGGCCGAATCGCGGCGCATGCTCGAGTGTGTGCACCTGCCGGACGCGGAACGGAGGCTCATGCAATACCCGTACGAACTGTCCGGCGGCATGCGCCAGCGCGTCGCGATCGCGCTCGCGCTGGTGGCGCGGCCGCGGCTCCTGTTCGCGGACGAGCCGACGACCGCGCTCGACGTCACGCTGCAGGCGGAAATTCTTGCGCTCGTCGCCGAACTCTGCCGCGAGTTCGGCATGGCGCTCCTCCTGGTCACGCACGATCTGGGCGTCGTCGCCGCGCTCGCGGACCGCATCGCAGTCATGCAGGGGGGGCGCTTCGTCGAGACGGCCGCGGCGGCAGACTTTCTCGCCGGTCCGCGGCATCCCTATAGCGCAGGCCTGCTCGCGGCGGTACCGACCCTGGCAGGTCTGCCATGAACCTTCTTGAGCTGCGAGGCGTCACGGTCCGGTTTCGGCAATACGGCGCGAGCGCTCGGGAGCTCGTCGCAGTCAACAGCGTGGACTTCGCGATTGGCGCACATGAAATGCTGGGTCTGGTCGGCGAATCAGGCTGCGGCAAAACGACGCTCGGCCGCGCGATCCTGCGGCTCGTCCCGCTTGCCGCGGGCGAAGTGCGGTGGCGGGGAGAGCGTATCGACCGGCTCGGTCAGCGTGCGTTTCGCCCGCTGCGTCGGGAACTGCAATACGTTTTCCAGGACCCGCATGCCTGCCTCGATCCGCGCATGACGCTCCTCGAGAGCGTCGCTGAGCCGCTCCGCGCGCTCGATCCCGATACAGACGCCCTGGATCGCGCGCGGCGCGCGCAGGAGCGGCTCGACGAAGTCGGCATCGCCGCCGACCTGGCCGCGCGCTATCCGCATCAGTTGAGCGGCGGTCAACTCCAGCGCGCCGTCATCGCCCGCGCGCTCGTCGTCGATCCGCGGTTCGTCGTCTGCGACGAACCTGTGAGCGCACTCGACGTGTCGGTGCAGGGCCAGATCGTCGGCCTGCTCGAACGCATCCGCGACGAACGCGGACTTGCGAGCCTCTTCATCAGCCACAACATGGCAGTGGTCGCCCGCCTGTGCCGGCGCGTGATGGTCATGTACCGCGGCCGAATCGTCGAAGCCGCGGAACGCCGCGCGATCGTGGAAGCGCCATTGCATCCGTACACGCGCGAATTGCTCGATGCCGTGCCCGGCATCGACGCCGGCGCACGCGGGCGGCTCCTGCGAAGAGTGGCACGGGCGCGGCCGGCCGTGGACGATTCGACGCCCGCGGCCGCCTGCGCCTACGCGGCACGCTGTCCGCACGTGTTGCCGCGCTGCCGCGTCGAACGCCCGGCCTTGCAGCCGGCCGGCGAGTCGCGGCTCGTCGCCTGTCATCGGGCAGGCGAGTGGCCTGGCGGCCTGCCGCCGCTTGCATCCGTCTGATCCCCCGCAGGCTCATCCGTTGAGCTTGGCGCCGGCCTATGCTGGCGCCGGAAACAGGGGCGCCATTCTTTGAGTCCGAATACCCGTTGCATCGCCCATCTCGAGGCCGGCGGCCTGCTGCTGACGCAGAACCTGCGCCAGGCCCGCATCCTGCGCGGCTTGCACGATCGCGCCCAGGTCGCCGCCGGGCGCGCGGTCTGGCCTTCGGCACAGGTGCAGCCGCTCGATGCCTGGCTCGCGCTGCAATGGCAGCAAACCTCCGCGGAGCGGCCGGCATTGCCCGGAATTCTGCCGGCTGTCGCCTTGCGCTGGCTCTGGTGGCGGCAGGCGGCGCGGGATGCGCCCGGACTCCTGGATCCGGCCGATCTCGGTGCGCGGGCCCGCGCGAGCTGGCTCAGGCTCCGGGCGCATGGCGGGGACCTGGATAAGCTCACGCGATGGCCGCTGACACGCGATCAGCAGGCCTTTCTCGGCTGGGCACGCGCGGTGCAGGCAGAGCTCAGCTCGCGCCACTACTGTGACGGTGGCGACCTCGCGCGGGTCCTCGTAGAAACCGAAGCCCTGCCGTCGGTGGGGCCACCGGTGATGATCGCGGGCTTCCGCCGTCTGACGCCTGCGGCGGATGTCCTGTTGGCCGCGATGTCGGCCAAGGGACGACGTTCCATCGCGCGGATCGAGCCACAGTCCGGCAGCGGCGATTGCTGGCGCCATGCCGCGCGCGATCCGGACTCCGAGCGCGAGGCCATGCTCGCATGGCTGCGCGAACGCGTGGAACAAGCGCCGGGCGGGATTCACGCCGTGATCGTGCCGGACCTCGATGAAAATCGCGGCGCGCTGGAGCGCGCGCTCGCTTCGGCATTGCAGCCGGAGCTGGAACTGCCGAAGAGCAGCCGCGACGAGCGCGTATTTGACCTCGCCGGAGGCCACGCACTCGCATCCCAGCCGATCGTCGATGCGGCGCTCGCGTCGCTCGATTGCGCATCGGGTCCGGTCGACTGGACCGTCGCCAGCCGGCTGCTGCGGAGCGAGCATCTCGCGGCGGCGCAGTCGGAACGCGCCGCGCGCATCGCCACGGACCTGTCCCTGCGCAAGCAGCAAGGGCAGGCGAGGGTGACCGGCAGCCTGCTCGCACGGCGCGCCTCCCAGGAAGGCGCGACCGTTTTTGCGGCGGCACTGCGTTCTGCGACGGCAAACCTGACCGGGGCAACGCTCCGTGGCGCGGGCGCCTGGGCCGAGGCCTTCGGCGCCTGTCTGGCAGCCTGGGGCTGGCCCGGTGAAATGCCGCTCGGAAGCCGGGAGTTTCAGGCGGCGCGACGGTTCCGTGAACTCCTGCTGGAGCTTGCATCGCTTGACGCGGTCGCGCCGGATCTCGATGCGGTCCAGGCACTCGGCGAGTTGCGCCGCCTCGCTGCAGCGCCGTTTCAACCGGAGAGCGGCGAGCCGGCGGTATTCGTGCTGGATGCCTACGAAGATCCGGGCGTGCATTTCGCCAGCCTGTGGGTCGCCGGACTCTCCGCCACTGCCTGGCCCCGTCCCGTCGCGGTGGATCCTCTGCTTCCGATCGAGATTCAGCGGCAGCTCGGCATGCCGCGCGTCACGCCCGAGGACTGCGTCGCGGAAGCGCGCGCAATCATCGGCTGCTGGCGGTCGCAGTCTGCTGCCCTCGTCCTGTCGTGGCCGCTCTGCGAGAACGATACGGATGTCGACGGTTCACCGCTCGTGCCGGCGGACGCGCCGCAACTGGAGGCGCCGCCATCGTTGCCGTCGCGCGAACGGCTCGCCTTCGACGCGGCCCGGCTCGAGCCCGTGCCGGATGCCGCGGCAGAGCCGCTGGCCGGGCCTCTCTCGCCGGGTGGCGCGCGCGTGCTCGAATTGCAATCGCAATGCGCTTTCCGCGCATTCGCAGAGCTGCGCCTCGGCGCATCGCCGCTCGAGGAACCGCAGGCTGGGTTCGACCGGCGCCTGCGCGGTGTCGTCCTGCATCACGCCCTGCAAACGGTGTGGTCCGCACTGGGCTCGCAACAGGCGCTTGTGGGACTCGACGACGACACGCGGAAGAGCCGCATTGCGGCGGCGATCGAGGAAGCCATCGCAGCCGCTGTGCCGGCCGGGACTGGCGCGCGCACGATCGCACTCGAAGCCGATTGGCAGCGGCGCGCCATCGGCAACCTGATCGAACTCGATCGCGCGCGCCCGCCGTTCACGGTCGTCGAGACCGAACGCCCGCTCACGCTCCCGATCGGCGGACTCGAACTCCGCTTGCGCGTCGACCGGGTGGATCGCGTCGGCGACGAGCTCATCGTCATCGATTACAAGACCGGCAAGGTGGAGAACGCGGCCTGGCGGGGCGCGCGCATGGAGGCGCCGCAACTGCCGTTGTATGCCGTTCTCCATCCGGGCCGGCCGACCGGCATCGCATTCGCCGGTATCGGAGCCGCGCGCGCGAAATACGTCGGCGTGAGCCGCGACGGCGAAGCGTTTGCCGGCTTGCAGCCCGCCTCGAAGTTTTCGTTGACCGAGGACAAGGAGACCGGTTTTGAATGGCATGAAGTGATCGCGCACTGGCATGCCTGGCTCGCGCGGCTGGCGGAGGACTTCGCCGCCGGCCGCGTCGAAGTGAACCCGAAACTTGCGGCCGAAACTTGCCGTCATTGCCACCTGGGCGCGCTCTGCCGCGTCGAACCGGCGTCGCCCGAGGACGCCGGCGATGAAGATGCCCATGACGAATGACCCGGCGGCTCTCGATCGCGCAGCCCGTGAACGCGCCATCGAGCCGTCAGACTCGTACATCGTGCAGGCCCCGGCGGGTTCCGGAAAGACGAGCCTGCTGAGCTTGCGCTTCCTGCGCCTGCTCGAGGACGTTGAATGCCCGGAGCAGATCGTCGCGATCACGTTCACGCGCAAGGCGGCCGCGGAAATGCGCCACCGGATCCTCGCAGCGCTCGAGATGGCGGCACTGCCGCTCGCCGCTGGCGCCGAGACGCATGTCGAAGCGCTGCATCGCCACGCGCGTGTGGCGCTCGCGCGGAGCCGCGAGCGCGGCTGGGGCCTCGAGCACAATCCGGCGCGGTTGCACGTACAGACCATCGACGGTCTGAACCATTGGCTCGCGCGGCGACTGCCGCTTGCGGCGCGCATCGGCACGTCGGCGGCGCTCCTCGACGATGCGCGGCCGCTGTATGCGGAGGCGGCACGGCGCACGGTCGCGATGCTGGACGACGATGGACCGGTCGCCGCGCAGCTCGAGCGCCTCGCGCGCGCGCTCAACCACGACCCGCGGCTGCTCGCGCAATTGATCGAAGGAATGCTCGGCGCGCGCGAGCTCTGGCTGCCAAAGCTCCTGGATTCTTCCGACCGGACGGCATTGCGGGCGGAGATCGACCGGTTGTTGCACTCGGCGCTGGTAGCGGAGCTCCCGGCGGTGACGGCCGCGCTATCCGCCGTGGACTGGCAGCCTTTCTTTGCAATCTGCCGCGCCGCGACCGCGGCGGGCGCAACCGCGGGTCCAGTCCTGGCGCTCGCGCAATTGCGGGACCTGCCGCCGCCGGCTGCGGACGCCGTACCCCAATGGTGCGCGCTCGCCGAGCTGTTGCTGAGGGCAGCTCCGGCGCGCGAATTGCGCAAATCGGTCGACGCAAGGCAGGGGTTTCTACCCGCGAGCGAGGGCGCCGGCTGGAAGGCGCTCAAGCTGCAGATGAAAGACTTCCTTGCCGAATTGGCGGAACACGAGGGGCTGGCCGGGGCGATTGCCTCGCTGCGGCAGCTGCCGCCCACGGCGCTGACCGACGGGCAGTGGGAGCGCATCGATGCCCTGTCGGCGGTCTTGCCCCATGCGGTCGCGCAGTTGCTGGCGCTATTCGCCGAGCGCGATTGCCTCGATCATCCGGCAGTTGCCGCGGCGGCGCGCGACGCCCTCGGCGACGAATCGGCGCCGACCGAGCTCGCACTTTCGCTCGATTACCGGATCCGCCATCTGCTGGTCGATGAATACCAGGACACGTCGCCTTCGCAGGAACGACTGCTCAGTCTGCTGGTCGCCGGCTGGCAGCCGGGTGACGGACGCAGTCTTTTCTGCGTCGGCGATCCGATGCAATCGATCTACGCTTTCCGCGAAGCCGACGTCACCCTGTTCCTGCAGGCGCAGCGCCGTGGAATTGGCGCCGTGCCGCTGGCCGCCGAACGGCTGGGCCGCAATTTCCGATCGAGCGCGGCCATCGTCGACTGGGTCAACACGACGTTCTCGGCGTTGATGCCGCGGGCCGACGATTTCGAGCGGGGCGCCGTGCGCTACTCGCCCGCGGCCGCGGCGAAGCCGGGCGCGGCCGGGGACGGCGTGCGCGTGCATGCGCTCCTCGACGCCGATGAGCGCGCGATGGCTGCGGAGGTCACGGACGTCGTGCGCGGCGCGCTTGCCGCGGACGGCAAGCCGCCCTCGATCGCCATCCTGGTGCGCGGGCGGCCCTCGCTGCCGCCAATCCTCGCGGCATTGCGTGAAGCCGGCATCGAGTACCGCGGCGTGGAACTGGAGTCGCTGCTCGACCGCCCGGCCATCCGCGACCTGGTCGCGCTCGCGCGGGCCCTGCTGCACGACGGCGATCGCACGGCATGGCTCGCCGTGCTGCGCGCGCCCTACGGTGGACTCACACTTTCCGATTTATTGCTGCTCGCGGGCGGCGACGCCCGCGTTTCCGTGCGCGAGCACATCGGCGATGCGAGCCTGCTGGGCTTGCTGCCGGCCGATTCGGCCGCCCGCGTCCGGCGCCTGCGTGCGGTGCTCGAGGAGGCGAAGACCGGGCGCGGAGAGCGATCGCTCGGCGGCTGGATCAAGGCGGCGTGGCTCGCACTCGACGGACCGGCCACGATCGCGGACGCATCGGACATTTCGAATGCGGAACTGCTGTTCGGCGTGCTCGATCGCCTCGAACTCGAAGCGGGCTGCAGCCCGGAAGCTTCGGCAATCGACGCCGCAGTGGCAGGGGTGATGGCCTCGCCGGTCGGCAGCGAGAGCGCGCGTGTGCAGGTCATGACGATCCATCGCGCCAAGGGGCTCGAGTTCGACGTCGTCATCCTGCCGGATCTGCAGCGCGGCCCACGCGGGAGCGAGCGCCCCTTACTGTACTGGACGCCGGTCGCGACCGGTCCGGGCGAGCGCGGCATCGTGCTCGCAAGCCGCGCGGACGCGGCAGACGCGGACGGCGGCGCCGACGCGCTCGAGCGCTGGATGCGCAGGCTCGGTGCCGAACGCGAGGCACTGGAACTCGGCCGCATCGCCTATGTCGCGGCCACGCGCGCGCGCCGGCGCCTGCACCTGATCGGCACTGCGCGCATCCGCCAGACCAGCGACGGACCGGTGCTGCGCCGTCCGCGGCCCGCCAGCCTGCTCGCATTCTTCTGGCCTGCGCTGTCGGGCCAATTCGAGCAGGCACTCGCGGCGCGGGCGGCCCTGCCTGTGGCTACGGACCGGCCGAGGGACGGCAGGCGGCGACTCACGGCACTGCCCCCGCGGCGTCTCGTCGCCGGTTTCGTATCGCCGACGCCGCCGTCACCACCTCGCGCGGCCGTGCTGCGGATATCGGGCGAACCGGAAGGCTCGATCCGCCCGGAATTCGACTGGGCGGGCGCCATCGCGCAGGCTGTCGGCCTCATCGTGCATCTCGAGCTTCAGCGCATCGCCGACGGCGGCATCATGCCGAAAAACGACGCTGCGACCGTGGCGCGCTGGCAGCGCCGACTGCGCGAACTCGGCATCGACGACGCGCACCGGCCCGCGGCGCTCGAGCGGATTGGAAGCGCGATGTCGGCGATTGCCGGCAGCGATCGCGCTCAGCGCCTGCTCGATCCGGAGGCATTGGAAGGCGTGAGCGAACTCGCACTGACCGCGGTCATCGACGGCGTCTTGCAAAGCCTGCGGATCGATCGCACTTTCGTCGACGCCGACGGCGTGCGCTGGGTGGTCGACTGGAAAACCAGCACGCACGAGGGCGGCGATCGCGAGGCGTTTCTCGACAACGAACTGGCCCGCTATCGCGGGCAGCTCGAGCGCTATGCGCGCGTCATGCGGCTTGTTGATCCGGATCGCCCGCTTAAAGTCGGGCTCTACTTCCCCTTGCTCGATGCCTGGCGCGAATTATGACGGTATGACGGTGCCGGGTCGTAGATTCGTAGATTTGGATAGCCTTCCGCAAATCTACGAATCTACGACCCGGCACCTCATAAGCTGCCTTCGATGGTGAAGGGCCGGCGGCCGAGATTGTCGGGCGGTCCGAGGAACGCAAGTGTGTCGAAGATCGTCGGTCCGGCGCCGGGGCCGGGCGCGGCCTCGCCGCTCATCAGGTAGCGACCGTCCTGTTGCAGTTCGATAGCGCCCCGCACGCGTAGCGGCCCGCCGAGGTCGCTCAGGCGGCCGGTCAGCGTTCCCGTGCCGACGGCGCCTTCTCCGACTGCCAGCTCGAAGTCGCCGAGTAACTGGCCTCGCGGTCCCGGCGCCTGAAGCGCGCGCACAAAGAGCGTGCCGGCAGCGTCCGTCGGCCGCCGCTCCACGATGCGCAATTCGTCCACGTCGACTTCGAGAACGCCGGTCCAGCCGCGCGGCGTGACGATTCCCTCGAATGCGGTGATCGGCAATCGGCCGGTGATTGCGCGTGCCATGATCACATTGCCGCCGAAGCCACCCGAAACGTTTCCCGCGACCTCACCGCCCTGCGGATTCACGCTGACATGGCACGACCATTCGAGTAGCAAGACTCGCCAGGGTCGGCAGAACCATTCGACGCCGCCGGCCGCCCAGCCATTGATGGCGAGCCCAGTCGCGTGGCCTGACCAGATAGTGCCGCCAACGCCCGTCATGACGATCCCGGCCGGCAAACGGCTCGCGAGCTGCTTGGCGGGCACCATGGCCACGAGGAATACGAGGAACGCGGCGATGCCCGCCGCGACGAAGAGGCTCCGCCGCAACATCGGCGTCAGGGTCCGCGCAAAACCAGGGTGGCGTCGACGAGGCCCGGCTCACCGGTCGCGGACACGCTCGCGGTCTCGGTGACGACGCCACGCTCCTTCTGGAGCCGCGCGAGCAGCAGCGTCAGCGAGTCGAAGGAAGCGCCGGTGAAACGCGCGCGCAGCGCGCCCGACGACGCAGGCTCCACGGCCGCGAGCGACTCTGCCATGCCGCCTTCGCGCGCCATGCGATCAACGGCGATCGTGAGCGGCTCGCCGGGGCGCGCCGCGGGCGCGGCCTGGAGCCGCGGAGTGACCGATTCGATCCAGGCGAGATCCTGGCGGCGCCGCTCGACGCGCTCCTCGGCGACAGCGACCGATGCGCCCAGCTGCCAGATGAGCGCGGCGAGCAACAGCACGGCCGCGCCACTGCCACCCCAAAGCACCAGCCGCTTTTCGCGTTCATCGAGCTTCGTGTACCAGTCGCGCAAGGTCATGACGGCGGTCCTGCGGCGATCCGCACCTGGGCCTGCACGCCTTTCTCGCTATTGGTCGTCGAAGCGACATCCGCCGTCAGGCCGCGTGCAGTGATCCCCTGGGCGAACCGTGCGATGGAATCCGTGTTCGGCGCAAGCATCTGCAGCTCGAGCGAGCGATCGCGCCAGCCGAGCGACTCGAGCCTGGGACCCGGCGCGCCGGCGAGCGCTCCGCCGATCGCGGCGAGCTGGGCGAGGAGCCCGTCGGGATCGCCGGCGCCGCCGCCGGCCAGCCGCTGCTCGACCTGCGCGCGCGCGTCCTCGATGCGCTCGACATCCGGCAGCGCGATGCGCGCTGCCTGTTCGATCGCCGCATCCAGTCGCCGCTGTTCGCTGTTCAGGCGAACCAGGTCGTATCCGCGAACGCCGAAATGGAGCACGAGAGCCGCAATCGCGAGGAGTGCTGCGACGCGCCAGCGCAGCCATTCGGCGCGCCAGCCCGTGCGCCGCGCAAACTCGCCCTGCATCAGGGAAGGGATTCCCGCCTTGACCGCGGCAGACGCCAACAGGGGCAGGGCGCCATCGGGCAGGATCTGGAGATCGAGGCTGCCGGTCACTTCCCGGAGCGCCTCGATCATTTCGCGCGAATGCTGCCACTCTTGCTGCGACACGTAGAGCTGGACGTGGCGATCGTCTCCCTCGAGGCCGGCGAGCGTGAACGTCTCGGTCAGCGGCTCCGCGTCGAGCGCGACCGGCAGCGCGCCGGGCGCGCGCACGAGCAACTGGCCGGCATCGATGACCGCGACAATCTTGGCTGGATTGTCAGGAACGCAGAGCGTGTCGGGAACGACGGACTGCGGCTCGATGCCCGCGTTGGCCAGCGCGTCGAGCCAGCCGCGGAACTCCTCGCGCCGCAGCGCCGCCACGAGCGTTGCGCCTGAATCGTCCGTCGGCCCGATCGCAAAATGAAACTGTTCGACCTCGCCCGCGAGCGATTCTTCCATCGCATAAGGAACGACCTGCGCAATGCGCGCGCCGCTCTTGACCGGGAGCTCCTGGCGCGCGAGCGTGATGCTGGATCCCGGCGCGATCACGACGACCTGCCGCTCCGCCGCAACCGGCGCGGCGTCGCGCAGGTTGCCCGTTGAAACAGGCCCGAGACGTCCGCCATCCGCGCCGGTGATGACCCAGCTGATCGGGTCGGCGAGCCGCAGGACGAGGAATTGATTCATTCGCGCTACTCGGTCCCTGTCGAACGCAGCACGGTCCGGATCCCGGTGGCCCCGTTCCGCTCGATCAGACTGTACAGCGTGAGTTCAAAGGTGCCAATACGGACAGCCGTCACGGAGCGGAACCAGTCGGTAGTTTCGGCAATTGTCCTGGACGCAAGCAGGGCATCGACCTGCTCGTTGCCTATCGTGCCGCGCAGGTCTTCCACCGTGGGGAAACAGTCGTCCTTGCGGTTCGTGGCGAGAAACTCCGCCTCCCCGAAATTCGTGCCGCCCTCGATCAGCGTGTCGAGCACCGGCGCCTTTGCCGTGCAGATGTTGATCGCCGTCCCGACTGGAAGTGCTGCGACATAAGGGCGGATCCGTTCGAATTCGTCCCGTGTCATGCCGGGCAGCGCCATCAGCTCGGTCGTGGTCGCGACGACGCCATTGGCCGCACGATAGGGCGGATTCTGCGACAGGTAAGTCCCGTCTTCGGCGCCTTCCGGGTCCGGGATCGTGTTGCTGTCGAGCCAGTCGGCCATGATCGCCGCCCAGCGCGGATCGGCACCGACATGCGCGAGCAGGCGTTGGAATCTCGCGACCGAATCGGCATCGACATTGCCGTCGCCATTGATCAGATTATTCAGGTTGAAGCGTCCCTGCATGTCCTCGAGCGCAGCACGCACTTCACCGCCGTCGACTGGCAGCGCCGGCAGTGGTTGTGCCCAGGCCTCCGCCTGATGATCCTTGTCCGAGTCTTCCAGATCGTCGCGCAGCACCTCCGCTGCCCAGGCCTCCGCGCCGAGTGCCACGTGCCAGCCCTGGTCGAGCGCGACGAGTCCGGCGGTGCGACGAAGATCGAGCGCCGCGCGCGTCCCGACGTGCACGGCGAGCACCGTCGCGATCGCGACGAGCACGATCGCCGTGATCAACGCAACACCGCGTTCCTTCATCCCGACACCTCGACCAGCCGGCGGAGCTCGCCGTAATCGGCTAGCACGAGCGTGATCTCGACCGCAAGCGGCCTTTGATAGAAGCCGAGGTCCGCGGTGTTGCCGAATGGCGGCCACTGCTCGAGCCACTCGCGGCTGGAGTTCATGTAACGGATCTCGATGCGCTCGACCCTGTCCAGCAGTTCGCGCGTGACGAGCGGCGTCGCGAGCGTCGGGTCCATGACGTTCCAGTGCTCGCGGATCAGCTTGCCTTCCTCCAGACGGTACGTGACGCGCTGCCCGGTGCCACGGGGTGTGCCGGCGCCGTTCGGCCAGCCCGCGTGTGACAGCTCGACGATCGAGATCGCGTTCGGATCGCGAAGGATGGTAGCGCGGTAACCGTCGCCGATGCTCTCCCGCACGGGTCGCCGCGTGAGGGTCCGGAAGTCGCTCACGAGAAAGTGCATGGCGCGCTGCACCTTTCGCAGGCGGTCCATGTGGCCGTCGGCCGCCGCGACCGCCACCTGGGTCTCGCTGACTGCGCGATAAGCCATCAGTCCCATGACGGCGAGGATCACGGTTGCTACCAGGACCTCGAGCAGCGTGAAACCGCGTTGACGTGACCGCTTCGTCATTCCTCGTCTCCAGACTCTTCTTCGTCTTCGTCCTCGCCGCCGTTCTCGCCGCCGTTGGCATCATCGCGGTTCCAGGACCTTCCTGAAGGCGGAGCAGCCATCGCCGTCGCACCCACGAATCCCGCAAGGCTCACCAGCGCGGAGTCTTCCGGATCGCCTTCGCGCTGGACGCTCACGTCGATGCGGCGGAGCCCCTCGACCGGCGTCTGCGAAACCCGGGTGACCCAGTGCCAGTGGCGGCCGGCATAGTCGAGCTCACCGGCGGTCTCGTCGACCGAAGGCATCTCGCCGGAGAGGCGGATCTCGGTGATGCGGTTGTCGGCGATCCAGGCGGCAAAGCTCCGGTCGCGCAGGTAGCTCACGTTGTTCACCGTGTCGCCGATCGTCTTGAAGACCGCGAGCATTCCGATCGCGACGATCGCGAGCGCCACGACGACCTCGACCAGAGTGAACCCGTGGTTGTATCTAGCGCGCATCGTCACGCTCGATTTCGATGGTGCCATCCGCATTCCCGATCAATGTGACGCGGCCGCCTCCCTGGCGGACGAGCGAGAGCCGATAGGGCGTCATGTCGCCGCTGCCCCAGGCGACGAGTTGCGGCAAGCGCGCTTCCGGGCGCGATTCGCGCCGGAGGAGAATCGGCCGTCCTTCGATGACGAGTTCGAAGGCGAGATCCGGCGGCAGTTGCCGCGGGAGCAGCGCCGGATCGTCCTCGACTTCCTGCCAGCGCTGCTCGAATCCGTCGAACCGAATGAACTCGTAGCGCGCGGTCTCGAGCAGAATTCCGTAATCGCGGCCCTCGAGCTGCGCCTGTTCCTGCAGGAGCGCGATGGCATCGGTCAGGCGTTCGGACTCGCGCTCGATTTCGCGGTCCTCACCGAGTAGGCCAACTGACAGTGTCGCAATGGTCGCGAGGATGCCGATGATCAGGACGACGACCAGGATCTCGATCAGGGTCATGCCGCACTGGCGGCGGCGCGAACGGGCGACGGCCATCGCCTGCGGCCTTCAGGCGGTCACTCGAGATTCCAGCTGCCGATGTCCGCATCGGTCTCTTCGCCGCCGGTTTCACCGTCGGCGCCCAGCGAATACAGGTCGTAGCCGCCGCCGTGGCTGCCGGGCTGGAGGTAGCGATACTCGTTGCCCCAGGGATCTTTCGGCACGGACCTGGCCTTCAGGTAACCGTCCGGGCGCCAGTTGCGGACGGTCGGATCGTCGGGTTTCTCGACCAGCGCCCTAAGTCCCTGTTCGGTGGTTGGGTAGCGGAAATTGTCCATCCGGTAGAAGTCGAGCGCGGTGCCGACCGTCTGGATGTCCTGCTTGGCGGCGGTCACGCGCGCCTCGTCGACCCGGCCGAGAATCTGCGGCGCGATCAGCGCGGACAGGATCGCGATGATCACGAGCACGACCATGATCTCGATCAGCGTGAATCCGGAATCGCGACGTGGCATCGGCAGCATGGGACTCTTCCCTCTGACCCGATGATAACAGAGCGGTTCCGCCGCCCCCGGCGGGCGCGGTCGCGTTGTGACGACGCGCTCAACCTATAATCCCCGCTGCCGCAGGGCAGGGGAGGCGTCCTTGAAGCTGGCGATGATGTTTCCGGGCCAGGGCTCGCAGTCCGTCGGCATGCTGGCTACGCTCGCCGCGGCGGAATCGGTCGTGACGGAGACATTCGCGGAGGCCTCGGCCGGGCTCGGCTACGATCTCTGGGCGCTGACCCAGGAAGGTCCGGAGGAGCGGCTCGCGGAAACCGAGCGGACGCAGCCTGCGATGCTCGCCGCGGGGGTTGCGGCCTGGCGCGCCTGGCGACGGCGCGATGGCCCGGCGCCCGAGATGCTCGCGGGCCACAGCCTCGGCGAATACAGCGCGCTCGTCGCCGGCGGCGCGATCGAGTTCGCTGCCGCCGTCGACCTCGTGCGCTTTCGCGGCCAGGCCATGCAGCGTGCGGTTCCGGCAGGCACCGGCGCCATGGCGGCGATTCTCGGTCTCGACGACGCCATCATCGAAGCGGTTTGCGCGGAGGTCGGGCAGGGGGAAGTCGTGCAACCGGTCAATTACAACTCGCCCGGGCAGCTCGTCATCGCCGGACACGCGAGTGCGGTGGCGCGCGCAGTCGCCGCGTGCAAGGCGCGCGGCGCGAAGCGCGCGGTGACTCTGCCGGTTTCCGCGCCGTCGCACAGCGCCTTGATGAAGCCCGCGGCGGAGGAGCTTCGCGAGCGCCTGCGCGCGCTGCCGATTCGCGCGCTTGCGATCCGCGTGCATTCCTTCGACGGCGGGACCTACGATGGCGCCGATTCGATACGCGACGGCCTGTTCCGGCAATTGTTCAATCCGGTGCGTTGGTCCGCTATCGTGGCCGCCATGATCGGAGCGGGGGCGACGCACCTGTTCGAATGCGGGCCCGGCAAGGTCCTCCTGGGGCTCGCGCGCCGCGCGCCCGGCGGGCGGGAACTCGAAATGCAGGCCATCGATTCGCCCGAGACACTCGATGCCGCGCTGCGCGCGGCAGGTGGGAGCCAGCAATCATGACGACGCGGCCATTGTCCGGTGAAATCGCGCTCGTGACCGGCGCTTCGCGCGGCATCGGGCGCGCGATCGCGCTCGCACTCGGCGCGGAGGGCGCGACTGTCGTCGGAACGGCGACCGGCGCACCCGGCGTCGCCGCCATCGACGCGGCCTTGAAATCCGCAGGCATCGCGGGGCGCGGCATCGTGCTCGACGTCGCGGACGGCGCCGCCGGTGACACGGCGGTCGCGGACATCGAAGCGCGTGAAGGACCGGTGACGATTCTCGTCAACAACGCGGGCATCACGCGCGACAACCTGCTGCTCCGGATGAAACCCGATGACTGGGACGCGGTGATCGACACGAATCTCGGCTCGGTGTTTCGCCTGAGCAAAGCCGTGCTCCGGGGCATGATGAAAGCGCGCCGGGGCCGCATCATCAACATCGCTTCGGTCGTCGGGCTCGTGGGCAATCCCGGCCAGGCCAATTATTGCGCCGCCAAGGCCGGCATCGGGGGATTCACGCGCGCGCTCGCCCGCGAAGTCGCCTCGCGCGGCATCACGGTCAATGTCGTCGCACCGGGCTTCATCGACACCGACATGACGAAGGCGCTGTCGGAGGCGCAGCGCGATGGCCTGGCGGCGCAAATTCCGCTCGGAAGGCTGGGACAGCCGCGGGATATCGCCGCGGCCGTCTGTTTTCTGGCGGGTCCCGCCGCGGCCTGGATCACTGGCGAGACGCTGAACGTCAATGGCGGCATGTACATGGCCTGAAAAAGCCATGAGAAAATGCCATGCGAAACAGCGTGTAAGAGGGGTTTCTGGTAGCCAGTGGGGGGTCCGTGGCATAGAATGGCGACCCCCGGGGGCCGGCGAGTGCCCATGGGCATCACAAGGTGAGGGACATCAAACCGATGAGCACAGTCGAAGAACGAGTAAAGAAGATCGTGGCCGAGCAGCTCGGGGTGAAAGACGAAGAAGTTACCAGCGACGCGTCATTCGTGGACGATCTGGGTGCCGACTCACTGGACACGGTCGAGCTCGTGATGGCGCTCGAGGAAGAATTCGAGACTGAAATTCCTGACGAGGATGCCGAGAAAATCACCACGGTGCAGCAGGCGATCGACTACATCGTCCAGCACCAGTCCAAGACCTGAAGTCAATCTGGCACGAGCTCCGGTCGTTGGGCCTGGGCTCGCTGCGTCATGCCGGTCCGGACAGCCAGAGGTAATGGCGTGAGCAAGCGACGCGTCGTCGTCACCGGCCTCGGCATGCTTACACCGCTCGGCAACACATTCGCCGACAGCTGGGCCAGCGCGCTCGCCGGCAAGAGCGGCATCGGCCCGATCGCCCGTTTCGACACGACCGGCTTTCCGTGCATGATCGCCGGCAGCATTCGCGATTTCGACGTCGCGAAGTACATGCCGGCGAAGGAAGCCCGGCGCATGGATCTCTTCATGCAATACGGTGTCGCAGCGGGCGTCCAGTCGATTGCCGACTCGGGGCTCGCGGTCACGGAAGCTAATCGCGCGCGCATCGGGCTGGTGTTCGGCGCCGGCATCGGCGGCCTCGCGACGATCGAGGACAACTACGCGAAATACCTCGAAACGAAGACGCCGAAAAAGATCTCGCCCTTCTACATCCCGGCCAGCATCGTGAACATGATCTCCGGGCACCTGTCGATCATGTACGGGATCACGGGACCCAATCTCGCCGTGATCACCGCCTGCACGACCTCGACGCACGCGGTCGGCATCGGCATGCGCACGATCCAGTACGGCGACGCGGACGCCGTCGTCGCGGGCGGCGCGGAAATGGCCCAGACACCAACTGCGGTCGGCGGCTTCTGCCAGGCCCGCGCGCTTTCGACCCGAAACGGCGAGCCCGAGCGCGCGAGCAGGCCCTGGGATCGCGACCGGGACGGCTTCGTGATGGGCGACGGGGCTGGCGCCGTCGTGCTCGAGGAATACGGGCATGCCAGGACCCGCGGCGCGAGGATTTACGCGGAGCTCATCGGCTTCGGCATGAGCGGTGACGCCTATCACATCACCGCGCCGCCGGACGATGGGGCGGGCGCGCGGCTGTCGATGGAGAACTGCCTGCGCGATGCCGGCATCAATGGCGACGAGGTCCAGTACATCAATGCGCACGCGACCTCGACGCTCCTCGGCGACGTCGCGGAAACGATTGCGATCAAGAATGCGTTCGGCGCGCACGCAAAAAAACTCGCCGTCAGCTCGACGAAGTCCATGACCGGCCACCTGCTGGGCGCCGCCGGTGTCGTCGAGGCGATCTTCAGCGTGCTCGCGATCCGCGACCAGGTCGCACCGCCGACAATCAATCTCGAGCATCCGGGCGAGGGTTGTGACCTCGACTACGTGCCGAACTCGGCGCGGCAGATGAAGATCGAGACGGCCGTGAGCAATTCGTTCGGCTTCGGCGGCACCAACGGGACCCTCATCGTCCGCGCGTTGCGCTGATGCGGATCCCGGTTCCGGCATGCGGCCGCTGCCCTATCTGATTCGCGAGTTGCCGGCGGCGGCGGATCCGCTCGCTCGCATGCTGGCATTGCATGCTCGCGATCGCGACCGCTATCCCGTGTTGCTCGACAGCGCGGCGACCGGCGGTCCGCTCGGTCGCTTCAGCCTGCTGCTGACGGCGCCGGGCGAACGCCTGCGCCTTCATCGCGACGGGCAGGTCGACGGGCCCGGCGCGGGCACGCGCTTCTGCGAGCGGCTCAATGACTGGTGGCGCAGTGAACCGAGCGCCGTGCCCACCGCAACCTGGCCGTTCGGCGGCGGCTGGTTTATCTACCTCGGGTATGAACTGGCGGCGGAAGTGGAGCCGACGCTTGATTTGCCGGCATCGCCCTTCGAAGTCGTCGCCTGCGCCTGGCGCATGCGCGCGGTGCTCCTGCACGATCATTGGACCGGCCAGAGCGTGGTCATCGCTGAGACCGGCGAAGAAGAAGTGGTCGAGCGCGTTCAGGCGGATTACGTCAGCGCGCCGCTCGCGGCAGTGCCTGACGTCTGGTCTGTGCAGGACTCGGTGATCGAGGATGAGCCCGCGATTTACCTCGCAGCCTGCCGGCGCGCACTCGGCCATATCGCGGCCGGCGACATCTACCAGGCGAACCTGGCGCGCGCGTGGCGGACACCGCTGCCCGGCGGCGCGACCGCAGCCGCGCTCTATGCGCGGCTTCGCGCGGCGAACCCCGGCGCATTTGCCGGCATCGCTGCACTCGAGGACCTCACGATCCTGTCGAGTTCGCCGGAACGGCTGGTGCGCGTGCAGGGCCGGCGCATCGATACGCGCCCGATCGCGGGGACCCGCCCGCGCCTCGCCTCAGGCGACGAGGCGGCGATCGCCGAGCTGACCGGCAGCCCCAAGGAGCGGGCCGAACACGTCATGCTGATCGACCTCGAGCGCAATGACCTCGGCCGGCTCTGCGAGGCCGGCTCAGTGCAGGTGGACGAATTCATGGTCGTCGAAAGCTATGCGCACGTGCACCATATCGTGTCGAACGTGAGCGGACGGCTGCGCGCCGACGTCGAACCGGGCGGCGTCATCCGCGCTCTGTTCCCGGGCGGGACGATCACCGGTTGTCCCAAGGTGCGCTGCATGCAGCTCATCGGCGAACTGGAAGGCAAAGGACGCGGCGCGTATACGGGAGCGATGGGCTATCTCGCACTCGACGGAGGACTCGACCTCAACATCCTGATCCGGACGATGACGGTTCGCCGGGGCGAAATCGAACTGCGGGCCGGCGCCGGCATCGTCGCGGACTCCGATCCGCTGCGCGAACTGGACGAAACGCGCGCCAAGGCCCGCGGGCTGCTGCGCGCCCTCGGCGACGGCAATTGATGCGCGTCCTGGTCAACGGCCGCGAAGGCGGAGCGCTTGACCCCGCGGATCGCGGCCTGCAATACGGCGATGGCCTGTTCGAAACCATCGCCGTGCAGGGCGGTCGCCCGCGGTTTCTCGAATGGCATCTGGAGCGGCTAGCCGAAGGCGCCCGGCGCCTCGGCTTGCGATTGCCGGAAATCGCGCTGCTTCGCGCGGAGATTGGCTCCGTCTGCCCGGAGCCCCAGGGCGTCGTGAAGTTGATTCTCACGCGCGGCACGGGCGGGCGCGGCTATCGGCCACGAGCGGACGCCGCGACGAGCCGAATTGTCTCGGCGTGGCCCTGGCCGGTTCGCAGGCCGAGGGCCTGGACTGAGGGCGTCCGGCTCGGCTGGTGCCGGACCCGCCTTGGCCGAAACCCGGCACTCGCCGGCATCAAGCACCTGAACCGGCTCGAACAGGTGCTCGCCAGGGCGGAATGGGATGATGAGCGGATGGACGAAGGATTGATGCGGGACGAGCAGGACCAGGTGATTTCCGCGACCCAGGCCAATCTCTTCGTGCGGATCGCGGGCCGGTGGGTCACGCCGGCGCTCGACCAGTGCGGCGTATCCGGCGTCATGCGGCGGGCGTTTCGGAGCTGGTCCGGCGTCCTAGACGATCCGGTGATCGAGCGCGCGCTACCGGCATCCGATCTTGCAGCTGCGACCGGTCTCGTGTTGACCAATGCCCTGATCGGCGCCTGGCCGGTCCGCGAGTTCGCGGGCCGCGAACTTCCGCTCGACCCCAGCGTCGAGCGGTTCAACGCCTGGCTTGCGCGGCAATGACGCGGTGGGACCAGTGGCTCGTCCTGATTGCGGTCCTCTGCATTGCGATCTGGCTCGGCTGGCGCCAGTTCGAGCGGCAATGGCTGACTGAGCCCATCGCGGCACTCCAGGAGCCCGTGACGTTCGAAGTGCCGCAAGGGGCATCGCTCCGTAAGGTGGCGCAGAGCCTCGAACAGATGGGCTTGCTCGAGCACCCGGCAATCTGGGTGCGCCATGCCAGGCGCACGGGCGGCGCGACGCGAATCCAGGCGGGCGAATACTGCTTGACGCCCGGGACGTCGCCCGCGGTGCTGCTCGGCCAGTTCGTCGCCGGCGACGTCGTGCTGCATGCGCTGACGCTTCCCGAAGGCTGGACCGTCCGCCAGGGGCTCGCCGCGATCCAGTCGCATCCCCAAGTGAAGATCGAACTCCGCGGCGTATCCGGCGAGGAACTCATGGCGCGGCTCGGGTTTCCCGATCGGCATCCGGAGGGACAGTTCTTTCCGGATACCTACCGGTTTCCGCGCGGCACCAGCGACCGCGCCTTGCTGCTACAGGCTCATGCGCGCATGCAGCGCGAACTGCAGGAGGCCTGGAAGCGGCGCGCGCCGGATCTTCCGCTCGAATCGCCCTACGAGGCGCTCATCTTCGCCTCGCTCGTCGAAAAGGAAACGGGCGCAGCCGACGAGCGGCCGCTGGTCGCCGGAGTCTTCGTCAATCGCCTGCGGAAGGGCATGCGGCTGCAGACCGATCCTTCGGTCATTTACGGCCTCGGAGACAAGTTCGACGGAGATCTCCGGCGCCGCGATCTCCTGAATGACACGCCGTATAACACGTATACCCGGGCCGGCCTGCCTCCCACGCCTGTCGCACTCCCGGGACGCGCGGCGCTTGAAGCTGCGGTGAGGCCTGCCGAAACGGATGCGCTGTACTTCGTCGCGACGGGTCTCGGCGACGGCCGGCATTTTTTCGCCGAGTCGCTCGTCGCGCACAACGCGAATGTTTCCCGCCATCTGGCCAACCTGCGCGGCGGCAGCGGCGTTCGGGTACGCTAAGCAGCATTCGTGCGCGGCCGATTCATCACGTTCGAAGGAATAGAGGGCGTAGGCAAATCGACGCAAGTGGCGTTCGCCGCGGCGCACCTGCGAAGCCGCGGCATTGAGCCCCTCGTGACACGCGAGCCGGGCGGCACGCCACTCGCGGAGAAATTGAGGGCGCTCGTGCTCGAGCCGGAACACGCCCCGCTCGGTGCCACGCCCGAACTACTCATCATGTTTGCGGCACGCGCGAGTCATGTCGCGGAAGTCATCCGGCCAGCGCTCAGGCGGGGACGCTGGGTGCTCTGCGACCGCTTCACGGATGCCACCGAGGCGTATCAGGGGGGCGGGCGCGGCGTGAATCCGGTGTGGATCCGGCAGCTGGCAAGAATCGCCCATCCGCGTCTGACGCCGGACCTGACATTTGTATTCGATGCGCCGCATGCCGTCGCGCACGCGCGCGTGGGATTCCGCGGCGCCGGGCAAGACCGCATCGAGGCGGAAGACGCAGCGTTCTTCGAGCGCGCGCGCCAGGCCTATCTTGCGATCGCGGCGCGCGAACCGGAGCGGGTTCGCGTCATCGATGCGACACGGCCCGAGGGCGACGTGGCCGCTGCCGTGGCGCAGGCTCTCGACGCAAAACTGTCGAACGCCGTAGGCTGAGGCCATGGCAATGCCCGAACGCGACGAAGCCGTGGTCCTGACGCCGGACACCCGCGCGATGCTGCACCGGGCTGGCGCGCCGTGGCTTGCGCCGCTCCGCGAACGAATTGCGGCGATGCAGGGCCAGGGCCGGCTGGCGCACGGTCTCTTACTATCGGGCCCGCCGGGCGCCGGCCAGACGGAACTGGGCGCGTGGATCGCGGCGCGACTGCTCTGCAGGGAACAAGGCGCGGACGCCTGCGGCCGATGCGCCGATTGCCGTCCATTGCTGGCCGGCAGTCACCCCGATTTTTTCTGGATCGGGGTCGAGCCCGACAAGAAAGACATCGGCATTGACCAGATGCGCGCGCTCACCGCGGCAGCGTCGCTCCGGAGTTACCGCGGCGGACCGAAGATCGCCGTCATCGCGCCCGCGGAGGCCATGAACATCCATTCCTTCAATGCATTACTCAAGACACTTGAGGAGCCTTCGAGCGACACCTATCTGGTCCTCCCGACGAGCCGCATCGATCGCATCCCGCGCACGATTGCGAGTCGGTGTATGCGGCTTCGTGTGCCGCTGCCGACCAGCGCTGAAGCGCTGGCCTGGCTCAGCGGGGTCGAGTCCCGGAACGACTGGCCGGAGCTTCTGGAGCTTGCAAGTGGCGCCCCCTTTCTGGCGGAGGATTATGCTCGGGAGGGCCTCGACGGCCTCGATGAGGAGATGCGGGAGATGATCGCATGCGCCCAGGAGGGGCGGCTCGATCTCGTCCGCTGCGCCGAAGCTTGCGCCAAACAAGCGCCTGCCGCCCGGCTGATCTGGCTCGAATCCTGGCTAACACGCAGCTTGAAGGAAGCCGCCTTGGCTAGTGATCTGGTTAACAATAATCGATTACCATGGTTGCGGCCGCCCGGCATCGAAACGAAAATACGGGCCGGTTATCGCTTGCTGGACCAGCTGCGGGAAGCGCGGCGGCAGGTGGGCGGTCCGCTGAACACGCAGCTCCTGTTCGAGGGGCTGCTGGTGTCGGTCACCGCCCTGGTTGGCCAACCGCGGGGCAAGGCGGGGGAGTGAACGGATTGAAGATGCGGGCGCCATCGACGAAGCCAGGCCTCCTGACCCTGACGATCAAGGACAAGAGCGCGCTTTACCTCGCGTACATGCCCTTCGTGAAGAATGGCGGCCTGTTCATTCCGACCAACAGCAGCTACCGGCTCGGCGACGAGGTGTTCATGCTCCTCAACCTGATGGGCGAGGAGGAGAAGCTGCCGGTCGCTGGCCGCGTGATCTGGCTGACCCCGAAGGGCGCGCAAGGCAAGCGCACCGCGGGCATCGGGGTCCAGTTCAGCGAGCAGGATCGCGGCACCACGCAGAAGAAGATCGAGTCCTATCTCGCCGGCGCGCTTGGCGGAGACAAGGCCACGCACACGATGTAGCGGGGAGCCGCCGCTCCCTTACTCGGGTCCGAGCTGGTTGCCCGACATGCCTCCCTGGAGGCAATAGGCGTCGAATCCCCGCTCGCTCAGCAGGAACGCCGCGGCGGAGCTCCGCCGGCCCGTGTCGCACACCGCGACATAGGGCGTCTTCGTGTCGAGCGTCTTGACCTTCAGCCGGATGAAATAAAGCGGCACGTTGATGGCGTCGTCGAGATGGAATGTCTCGAACTCGCTCGGGAGGCGCACATCGAGCCACTTGGCGCCGCGCTCGACGAGTTCCCGGCCATGAGCGAGATCCACCCAGTGCAGCAGCGGCTCGTTGAGGAGCTCGCGGAAATCGTCCTTGCCCAGCCGAACGAGCGCGCCGTCGGTCTGCATCGTGATCGTGGCGTTGCGCTTCGCGTCCGAGATCAGCGCTTCCTCGCCGAAGGACTCGCCGACGCCGAGCTCGGCGAGCTTCAGGCCGTCGCGATTCATGGGCGTCTCGCGTGTCACGACCGCAGTGCCTTTCGTGATCACGTAGAAATAGTCGCCGTCGCCGCCCTGCTTGATGACGACTTCGCCGGCGCGGCAGGCCACGTGCTGCATGCGCATGAAGAGCGCCTGCAGGTTGGCGGGCGGGATGCGGTGAAAGGCCTTCGTCTGCAGCAGCACCGTCATCCAGTCGTCGCCGTCGGCGCCGCCGCCGCCCGCGATCTCGCTGACTTCGTAGGAACCGGTCTGGTCCCAGGTGATCATGACGTCGAGCAGGTCGGAATCGATCGCGACGAAGGTGACGTCGGAGAGCGCCCGCGCCGTGAATCGCCGCGGCTGGCCGGGTGCGATGGCGATCCTCGCTTCCGGCGTGCCAGCGCGCAGCATCGAAACCGTGCGATCGCCGACACGCAATTCGAGCTCGCCGCCCACGAGATAGATCGTGCGCTTGTCGGATTCGCCTTCCTTGAACAGCACGCGGCCCGAGTCGAGCTCCTGCAGGCGCGTCTTGCGCGCTAACGCGTGCAGGTTCTCGCGCTTCAGTCCGTCGAGAGGACTGAAACTCCGCAGTACGTCGAGTTCTACGGGCTTTTCTTGCTGCATCTCGTCTTGCGCCTGGCGTGGCGGCTCCGGCCGCCCCGTGCGGGCGCGAATCCTATCATAGCTTCATCGAGCCGCCCCAAGCGCCGACCAGCCCGCATCGGGGCGGAAGCGCGCGCCATGTTTTGCCGCGAGCTCTTCGAGGCGCGCGACGATCGCCGGCACGCCGCGGGCACTGGCATAGTCCAATGGACCGCCGCGGAACGGCGCGAAGCCTGTGCCGAAGATCATGCCGGCGTCGAGGAGATCGGCGTCGTCGACGACGCGCTCGCGCAGGCACGCGACGGCCTCATTCAGGTATTGCAGCACGAGGCGGTCGGTGAGGTCTTCGGGCGCGCGCCCCTCGGCCTGCGGCTTGACGGGCTTGCCATCCCGCCACTCGTAGTAACCGCGCCCCGACTTGCGCCCGAGATGGCCGGCGGCGATGAGTTCTCCCGTGCGCCGCGGCACCTGCAGGCCGAATGCACTCGCAAGGATCTTGCCGACATGCGAAGCGATGTCGAGACCGACCGTATCGGCCAGCTCGATCGGACCCATCGGCATGCCGAAATCGACTGCCGCGCGATCGATCAATGCGAGCGGCACGCCCTCATCGGCGGCGAGCATGGCCTCGGTCATGTAAGGCATCAGCACGCGGTTGACGGCAAAGCCGGGCGAGCTGCGGCAGGGCAGGGGCAGCTTGTCGAGCCGGCGCGTGAAGGCGAGGGCGTCCTCCACGACCTCCGCGCGCGTGTGCTCGGAGCGGATGATCTCGACGAGCATCATCTTCGCGACCGGATTGAAGAAATGCAGGCCGACCAGCCGGCCGGCGTCCGCAAGCCCGCGCGCGAGGTCCTCGAGCACGATGCTGGAAGTATTGGTTGCGAGGAGCGCCCCCGTCTTCATGCGCGGCTCGAGCGACGCATACAGGGCGCGCTTCGCATCGGCGTTCTCGAATATCGCCTCGATGACGATGTCGGCGCGCTGAACCCCGTCGCCTGCGACATCGGCGGTGAGGCGCGCAGCCATCTCGTCCGCCTTGGCCGGATCGCGGGCGCGCTTGCCGAAGAACTGGCGCGCGCGCGCGAGTGCGGGCTCCACGTACTTCATCTCGCGATCCTGCAGTGTGACCGCGAGCCCGCGCGATGCGCACCAGGCGGCGATGTCGCCGCCCATCACGCCCGCGCCGACCACGTGCACGTGGCCGAACTTCCGCGCGGACTTGCCGCCCAACGCCTTGAGCCGGTTCTGGAGGTAGAAGACACGCACCAGGTTTCGCGACGACTCGCTCAGGAAGAGCTTCGCGATCGAGCGGGCCTCTGATTCATAGGCCTGTGCGCCGGAAGCTCCATGGCGCGCGAACAAGTCGAGGATCGCGTAGGGCGCGGGATAATGATCGGGCCGCGCGCGGCGGTCGACCTGTTTTCGTGCCTGCGCCGCGACGAATGACCGCAGGAGCGGCCAGCCGAGAATCCGCTTGCCAAGCGGCGCGCGCCGCGGGGCCGGCGCGGAAAGCACCATCTCGCGTGCCGCGGCATCGAGCTGGTCACGCGGCACGAGGCGGTCGACGAGCCCCAGCTTCAGCGCTTCCTGGCTTCGCAGCGATCGCCCGGTGAGCATCAGGTCGAGTGCGGCCGGCGCGCCGATGAGTCGGGGCGCACGCACCGTGCCGCCGAAGCCCGGGTGGATGCCGAGCAGGACCTCGGGCAGCCCCAGGTTCAGCTTGCCGTCGTCAGCCGCGACACGGTAGTCGCAGGCGAGCGCGAGTTCGAGACCGCCCCCGAGCGCGAATCCGTGGATGGCGGCAACGGTCGGCACCGGGAGCGCTTCGATGCGGTCGAAGACTTGCTGGCCGGTGCGGACGAGCCGGTAAGCCTGCTCGAGATCCGTGAGGCCGGTGAATTCGGAGATGTCGGCGCCGGCAACGAATCCGCTGTCCTTGGCGGAGCGAATCACCACGCCGCGCGGGCTCGAGGCCTCGATCTCGGCGAGTCGCTCGTTCAGCTGCCGCATCGCGGCGCTGCCGAGCGTATTGGTGCTGCTTCCCTGGAGATCGAATGTCAGCCAGGCGATCCGTTCCGGATCGGTCTCGAAACGCCAGTGCTGCGGAGTGCTCGACATGGTTCGCGACACCTACCGGACCGCAGTGCCGGATTATGCGCCCCGCGGCCGATTCACGCCTTTGCCGCCGCGGCGGCATCCTGCGCGCGCATAAAATCCGGATCGACTTCGAAATCGAAAACGAGGGGCAGATGGTCGGAGAGCGGCACCGGCGGAATGTCGAAGCCCTTCGGCACGATGCCCTCGCCGTAAAGAATGAAATCCAGTTCCTTCCGCGGCCAGCGACTGGGATAGGAGGGGAGGCCCGCGATATTGGCGCTCCTCAATCCGGCCGCCTGCATGAAAAGGTAGATCTCGTGTTCGCCCCAGAACGTGTTGAAGTCGCCCGCGACGATCACTGGCTTCGTCTGCCGGCGCACGAGCTGGTGCAGATGCCGAAGCTGGTAATGACGGTGACGAAACTTCAGCGAGAGGTGCACGAGGAACACGGCGACGTTTTCGAGCTCGAGCTCGATGATCAGCTTCTTGATGCCGGTCTCGAAGTAGTGAAAGCGCTCGCCGTGGACGCGCGGCGCCGCCAGGAAGGCGTTCGCCTGCTTGCGCACGATCGGCATGAACTGGTTGAGGGAGTCCTCGCCGTACTTGCACTGGTACGTCGAGAAGTGCGACAGGTGGTTCGCGATGAATTCGGCCTGGTTGATCATGCCGCTGCGGATCGAACCCGTATCGACCTCGATCAATCCGACCACGTCCGGGTCGCGCCCCGCGATGAAATCCGTGATTCGTTCCAGGATCTGGCGGCTGCTGCGCAGATAGCCCGCGCCCGGCACCGGCAGGTGAAACGACGGCCCGGTTCCCGTCGCGTAACGGATGTTGTAGACGAGCAATCGCATCAGCGGCGGCGGTATCCGGGCCCTGTCAAAAGACGTATTCTAGGCAATAGGCAGCTGCGGGGTCGGCAGACTTGACGGAAGCGAACCCGATCCGGCTTTTCGTCACTCATCTGTATGAACCCGATGAGTCCTACTTTCGCGTCTTCGAGTATCTGGAAAGCCAGCCGAACTTTTATTACACCAACCTGGCGTCGCCCGAAAAGCCGCCCCGAAGCAAGGAAAAGGAAGCGATTCGCGAGGATCTTCGGCGCCAGATGAGCGGTGCCGAAGTGGTGATCGTGCTTTCATCCCTTTATCTTCGCGACTCCGTGACGATCGAGTACCAGTGTCTCTACGCCCAGTCCTGCGACACGCCGCTGGTCGTCCTGGAGCCGTTCGGCACGACGGAACCGGTGCCGGCGAAGCTCCGCGAGATGGCGGACGAAGTCGTGCCGTGGAATGGCCGCGAGTTGGCCGATGCGATCCGCCGCCAGGCGCGTCACGAAGATACGACGCGCTGGGACGTGATCGAATTCAAGCTCGATTGACGCTGATCAGCGTCGGGATTCGCGACGTGCCCGTGTCGCCGGTGCCGCGGCCCTGGCCATGGGCCTTGGCCGGCGGATTGGCGGCGCTCCGATGCAGCGAATCGAGCAGCTCGACGATCCGCGCCGCGCAGGCGTCGGCTTCGCCGATCGACATCTTGCGGACCGTGGCCGCGACGGCGCATTCGCCGCGCGCCGGCCGGATGCGCGTCATTGACTGGCGCAGCGCCTCGAAATCCTGGCGCAGTTCGCCGGGCAGTTCGTTGGGCGACAGGTCGAGCAGGTGACGCGTGAACGCGTCGGTCAGGCGTTGCTTCAATGCGGACGATCGGGCCAGCTCACGCGTGGCCTTATGTAGACTCTCCCAGGCGGCAGCACTCACGGTGTCTGAAGCTCCCTCAAGGATCGCTTTAATTTCCAGTCTGATGGAAAGGTAGCCAGGTTCAGAACCTGAATACCGCGTACCGACCTTAAAGTTCCCCGTCACATCAAGTCGATACAGCGCGAATATAGCGCGATTTCTACGCGAGGGAAGGGCACCGGCCCGCTTTCTTGCGCTAAGTCAAGAAATTGGGTTCTATAGTTCCAGGACTATTGTTCGATAAAGGCTCCCTTTGGAACCCATATCCCAGCGACACGTACCCGTCCTGGCGGCCCTGGCCCAGTCGACCCGCCTTCAGATACTCGATCGGGTCGCGGAGGCCGGCTCGCAGGGGGTGGCTGCCGGCGAGATCGCCCGGTCGATCCGTTGCCCCCCTTCGACCCTCTCGTTTCACCTGAAGGAGCTGAGCCGGACCGGGGTCCTGGAGGCGCGCCCGGCCGGGCGGTTCATCATCTATTCGCTCCAGCGGCCCGCCCTCAGGGAGCTCGCCCATTACATCGCCGGGCTGGCGGGCCCGGCGCGGCCTGCCCGTGTGCGGAAGGCCGATGGTTCCCGCCGCGCGCGACGGCCGCGCTCGGGCGATTCCAGCCAGCTGACGATCTTCGGCGACTGAAGGGCCTGACGGCCCCTCAGTTGCGCACCAGGTGCGCGACGAGCGCGTCGACGGATAACGAGTCGAGCCGCGCAGGGTCGGCGAACAGGGCCTCGATCCGCCGGCATTGCTTTTCCGGAAACACGGCGGGCAGCGAGGCCTGGAACTTCTGCACGAGCAGCGGATAGCCTTCCGCGCGCCGGCGCCGGTGCCCGATCGGGCAATCCACCTGCACGCGCTCCGTTCGCGTGCCGTCGCGAAAGAAAACCTGGATCGCGTTGCCGATGAAGCGCTTGTCCGGCGCGTAATAGTCCACCGTGAACTGCGGGTTCTCGCGCACCTCCATGCGCGCGCGCAGCGCATCGATCCGTGGATCGGCCACGATCGCGTCTTCGTAGTCCGCGGCGGTCAACCGGCCCTGAATCAGCGGCACCGCGACCATGTACTGGATGCAATGGTCCCGATCCGCCGGATTCGCGAGCGGTCCGGTCTTGTCGATGATCCGCACGCCCGGCTCCTGCGTCTCGATGACGATGCGCTCGATGGAATCCAGGCGATCGCGCACGTCCGGATGCAGCCGCATCGCGCATTCGACCGCGGTCTGCGCATGGAACTCCGCGGGGTAGCTGATCTTGAACAGGACGTTTTCCATCACGTAGCTGCCGAACTCTTGCTTGTAGACGAAAGGCTTGCCGCGAAATAGGACGTCGTAGAATCCCCAGGTGCGCGCCGACAGCGCCGACGGGTAGCCCATTTCACCGGTCATTGCGATGAGCGCGTGACGGACGCCGCGGCTGGTCGCGTCGCCCGCGGCCCAGCTCTTGCGCGAGCCCGTGTTGGGGGCGTGCCGATACGTGCGCAGCGCGCCCCCATCGATCCACGCGTTCGAAACGGCATTGACGACCTGTTCCTGCGTGCCTCCGAGCATCGCGGTGACGACTGCCGTGGTCGCGACGCGCACCAGGATCACGTGATCGAGGCCGACGCGGTTGTAGGCGTTCTCTAGCGCGGTGACGCCCTGGATCTCGTGCGCCTTGATCATGGCCGTCAGCAGGTCGCGGACGGTCGGCGGGGAACGGCCCTCGGCGACGGCCTTGCGCGACTGCCAGTCTGCGACCGCCAGGAGCCCGCCGAGATTATCCGACGGGTGTCCCCATTCGGCGGCGAGCCAGGTGTCGTTGAAATCGAGCCAGCGGATCATCGCGCCGATGTTGAAAGCCGCCTGGACCGGGTCGAGTTCATAACTCGTGCCCGGCACGCGCGCGCCTCCGGCCATCGTGGCGCCCGGCACGACCGGGCCGAGGAGCCGCGTGCAGGCCGGGAAGGCAAGCGCCTGGAATCCGCAGGCGAGGGTATCCATCAGGCAATAGCGCGCGGTTTCGTACGCGACGTCGCTCGTGATGCACGCCTCGCGCGCATAGCGCGCGATATCGGCGAGCACGCGATCGGGGTCGGGCCGCTCGGCCGAGCGGATGTCGTGCTGACTCATCGGCGCCTTACCTCTGGTCGGCCGGCGGGACCTTGCGTGGTTCCGGGCCGGTGTAATTCGCACTCGGGCGGATGATCTTCCCGTCCTGGCGCTGTTCGATCACGTGCGCGGCCCAGCCGGTCGTGCGCGACATCACGAATAGCGGCGTGAACATGGCGGTCGGCACACCCATCTGGTGATAGGCGACGGCGCTGAACCAGTCCAGGTTGGCAAACATCTTCTTGATGTCCCACATGACCGATTCGATACGCTCCGCGATGCGGAACAAGCGCTCGTCGCCGGTTTCGGCGGACAGGGCCGCGGCCACGCGCTTGATGACGGCATTGCGCGGATCGGCGACGGTGTATACCGGGTGCCCGAAACCGATGATGACTTCCTTGCCCGCAACCCGACGGCGGATGTCCGCTTCTGCCGCGTCGCGATCCCGGTAGCGTTGCTGGATTTCGAGGGCGACTTCGTTGGCTCCGCCGTGCTTGGGTCCGCGCAGCGCGCCGATCGCGCCCGCGATGCACGAATAGATGTCCGATCCGGTGCCCGCGATCACGCGCGCGGTGAAGGTCGACGCATTGAACTCGTGCTCGGCATAGAGGATCAGCGACGTGTGCATCGCGCGCACCCAGGACGCGGGTGCCGCCTTGCCATGCAGCATGTGCAGGAAATGCCCGCCGGCGGAATCGTCGTCGGTTTCGACATCGATGCGCCGTGCCGATCTCGCGTAGTGATACCAGTAGCAGAGCATCGAGCCGACCGAGGCGACGAGCCGGTCCGATATATCCTGGGCCCCCGGCTCGCCATGCGCCGGATCTTCAGGTGTCTCACAGCCGAGTTCCGAGACACCGGTGCGCAGCACGTCCATCGGATGCGTGCTGGCCGGCAGCAGCTCGAGCACCGCGCGGAGGCGCGCGCTCAAACCGCGCATCCCGCGCAACCGCCGCTTGTAGGCGGCGAGTTCCGCCGGGCTCGGCAGCTTGCCGTGGATGAGCAGATGGGCGATCTCCTCGAATTCGCAAGACTCCGCGATATCGAGAATGTCGTAGCCCCGATAGTGCAAGTCGTTGCCGCTGTGGCCCACCGTGCAGATCGCGGTGTTGCCGGCCACGACGCCGGACAATGCGACCGATTTCTTCGGCTTGAAGGTCGTGGCGCCTGCGCCGGATCGGCTCATCCTCATCGCTCCCGATTGCGGCCGAACAGTTCGTCGAGCTTGCGCTCGTAATCGTGATAGCCGAGCACTTCGTACAGCTCGTCGCGGGCCTGCATTTGGTCGATGACGGCTTTCTGGCTGCCGTCCCTGCGGATCGCGGTGTAAACCGCGAGCGCGGCGTGACTCATCGCGCGGAACGCCGACAGGGGATAGAGAACCAGCCGCACGCCGGCCTTGCCCAGCTCGGCCGCGGTGAAAAGCGGGGTAAGGCCGAACTCCGTGATGTTGGCGAGAACCGGCACGGACAGGGCGTCCGTGAACTCGCGGTATTCGCCGAGTGTCGTCAGGGCCTCGGCGAAAATCATGTCGGCGCCCGCTTCCACGTAGGCGGCGGCACGCTCGATGGCCGCCTGCTGGCCTTCGACCGCGTGCGCGTCGGTACGCGCCATCACGACGAAGCCGGGGTCGCTTCGTGCATCGACGGCGGCGCGGATCCGGTCAGACATTTCATCCGCCGGCACGAGTTCCTTGCCGGGCCGGTGTCCACAGCGCTTGGCCTGCACCTGATCTTCCAGGTGCATGCCTGCAGCGCCCGCGCGGATCAAATCGCGCGTCGTGCGCGCAATGGAAAACGCGGCGCCCCAGCCGGTGTCGGCATCGACCAGCAAGGGCAACGGCATCGCGCCGCAGATGCGCCGCACGTCTTCGCAGACGTCATTGAGGCTGGTGATGCCGAGATCCGGCAGGCCGAACGACGCGTTCGCGACGCCGGCGCCCGACAAGTAGATCGCGCGGAATCCGCAACGGCCGGCGAGGAGCGCGCTGTAGGCATTGATCGTGCCGGCGACCTGAAGCGGTCGCTCGGCTTCGACCGCGTCGCGCAATCGTCGTCCGGGGGAATCCGCCGTCATCTCGATATGATACATGGCAGGTGATACCCTTGCGCCGAACCGGAGGGGAGCCAAATGAACAATCAACGAATGAGCCGCACCGCAATCGTGTCCGGCGTGATCCTTGGACTCGGGAACGCAGCCGCATCCGCGCAGGACTCCACCGCGCTCGACGAAATCATTGTCACGGCGCAGAAGCGCACCGAGTCGTTGCAGGACGTGCCGATCGCGGTGAGCGCGGTCGGCGGCGACAAGATTGCCGACGCCGGCATCACGAAGATCGAGGACCTGAAGAACTACGTGCCGACGCTGTTCATGACCGAAACCGCGATCGGCAACAACATCTCCATCCGCGGCATTTTCTCCGGCGTGAATCCCGGATTCGAGCAGTCGGTCGGCACCTATGTCGACGGCGTCTACCGCGGCCGCCCGCAGCAAACGCGCGCGCCATTCCTCGACCTGCAGCGGGTCGAGGTGCTGCGCGGTCCGCAGTCCATCCTGTTCGGCAAGAACAGCGTGGGCGGCGCGCTCAACATCACGACTGCACGCCCGACCGGGGAATTCGATGCGATGGTCGCGGCGCTCTACGAGCCGCGCTACGACGAGCAGGAGTTTTCGGCCTTTGTTTCGGGCCCGTTCACGGAGCGCTTCCGCGGACGGCTCGCGGCGCGCTATCGCGAGATCGACGGTCACGTCGAAAACGCGACGCTCGGAACTGACGACCCGAGCCGCGAGGAAACGACCCTCCGCGGGTGGTTGGAGCTTGACGTGACCGACAATGTCACCGCCGCGCTGAAGGCCGAGGTGGGCGAGTTCAACGTGACCGGCCGGCAGATCGAGATCGCGCAGGAATTGCCCGCCGTGGCCGGACCATTCACCGGCCTGACCTATTCGCAGATCCTCGCGATCTTTGGGCAGGATCCGAGCGTGCTGAACAACACCCCAGATTTCATTCGCTCTTCGAATGGAGACTTCAGCAGCAATGACACCGAGGAGTTCGTGCTCCAGGTGGACTGGAAACTGGGCGAGAACACGCTGACTTCCATCACCGCGTATTCCGAGTACGACTTCACGGAACTCTGCGACTGCGACTTCACCGGCGGCAACGTCTTCAACGTGACGATGGGGGAACAGTTCGACCAGACGAGCCAGGAGCTCCGCCTGACCTCGCCGACCGGGGGCAAAGGCGATTACATTCTCGGCGCCTACTACGAGACGTCCGACCTCGCCTTCCAGGACACGATCCTGCTGCCCGGCAACAGCGTCCTCGTGCCGCTGCTGAATGCAAATCCGGCCTTCAACGGAACCCCGCTGCAGGGCATTGCCGGCACGGCGGTTGCGGACACGGGGACGCCGCGCCACTTTACCCAGGATGCCAAGAGCTACTCGGTGTTTGCGCAGCTGGGCTGGAACATGTCGGAGGAGTTCCGCTCGACGATTGGCCTGCGCTTCTCGAAGGAGGAGAAGGATGCCTCGCGGACATTGACGATCACCGAGATCGACGGCGACCCGCTGGTCGGACTGCAGGCCGCGGCCGCGCCGGCGGTGTATGCAGCGGTTTTCAACGTGCGGCGCACGGACCTGCACGACCTGTCAGGCAGCCGCGAGGAAGACCAGCTGCTGCCGTCGCTGACCTTCGAATGGGCGCCTGACGACAACACGATGATGTACGTGAGCTGGAGCAAGGGCGCCAAGTCGGGCGGTTTCGACGCCCGCTCGAACAATCCGACGGTGCCTCCGGGCACGACCTGCACGGCACCCAATACGCCGGTCGGCTGCCTGCCGCTAAACGGCATCGGCACGTTCGAGTTCGAGGAAGAGCGCGCGACCAACTTCGAGATCGGCACCAAACTGCGCTTCGGCAATGCCGTCGAGTTGAACGCGGCCCTGTACATGACCGACTTCGAAGATCTGCAGGTCAGCACCTTCGACGGCGTGCTCGGATTCAACGTGCGAAACGCCGGCGAATCCGAGATCAAGGGGCTCGAAGTCGACCTGCGCTGGCAGGCGACCGAGAACCTTCAGCTCTTCAGCAGCATGGCGTACACGGACTTCGAGTTTCTCGATTACATCGGCCAGTGCGCGTTCGGGCAGCCGCCCGATGCAGGCGACGGGTTGAACTGCAACTACAAGGGCAAGACCAACGAGTTCGTCGCGCCCTGGGTCATCACAATGGGCGGGAACTACATCCGGCCGATCGGCGCGAGCCTCGCCTTCCGCGTCGGCGTCGACGCCTACTACACCGACCAGTACTTCGTCGCGCCGACGATCGATGAGCGGCAGGTCCAGGAAGCCTACTACAAGGTCAACGGCCGAATCGGCGTCGGCGACCAGGATGGCTCCTGGGACATCTCGGTGATCGGTAAGAACGTGTTCAACGAGCAAATTCTGCCCTACGGCAACGACACGCCGCTCGCCGGGCGCACTTTCGGCGCGTTCAGCGCCTGGCGATTCGTCGAGCCCGGAAGCTCCTGGGCGCTGCAAGGGACGCTGCGATTCTGACATTCGCTTATCGGGGCCGCTGATTCGCCTCGTGACATTCAAGGCCGCCGACGGGCAGCCGCGGCTCGGCGCCATGCTGCCGGACGATGACGTGCTCGACTTGCAACAGGCCGACGGCGGAGCGCCGGAGTTCTCATCGATGCTGTCCCTGATCGAGGCCGGGCCGGCGGCGTGGGGGAGGGCGAAGGTGCTGATCCAGAATCCTGGGACTGAAGCGGTCTATGACGCGGGGACCTATACGCTGCTCGCGCCGATGCCTTGTCCGCCGCAGATCCGCGACTTCATGTGTTTCGAGAAACACGTGATCCAGGCATTCGGCGCCGCATTCAGGATGCGCGCGACGCGCGCCGCCACGGCGGAGGAACGGGACGCATTGATCGCCCAGGCCGAGGCATTCCGGCCGCCGCCGGTGTGGTACGAGCGCCCGCTTTACTACAAGGCCAATCGCTTTTCGATCAGCGGACCGGGCGACACGATCGCCTGGCCCGCCTACAGCCGCATCATGGACTACGAGTGCGAGCTCGCCTGCATCGTGGGCCGCGAAGGCGTGGACATCCCGCGCGACCGCGCGCTGGCGCACGTCTTCGGCTTTACGATCTTCAATGACTTCAGCGCGCGCGATGCCCAGGGCGCGGAAATGCCCGGCGGACTCGGGCCAGCCAAGGGGAAGGATTTCGACGGCGCCAATGCGTTCGGGCCCTGCGTCGTCACGGCCGACGAAATTCCGGATCCTTATTCGCTCCCGATGATCGTTCGCGTCAACGGCGAGGAGCGCTCGCGCGGCAACACGCGCGACATGCACTGGAAATTCGAGGACGTGATCGCCTACGTGAGCCAGGGCGAAACGCTGCGGCCGGGGGAGATCCTCGGCAGCGGGACCGTGGGCGACGGCTGCGGTCTCGAGCACCTGCGCTTCCTCGAGGACGGCGACGAGGTGGAGCTGGAGATTCCGCCAATCGGCCGGCTCACCAATCGCGTCCTCTGCCGCTCTGCCGCGAAGCCTGCATGAGCGGGCGCACCTACCGCCGCGGTCTCGAGGACCTGGGCAACGGCCTTTATGCCTGGATGCAGCCCGACGGCGGCTGGGGCTGGTCCAATGCGGGTTTCATCCGCGACGGCGATGCTTCGATGCTCGTCGACACGCTGTTCGACGAGCCGCTGACGGCCGTCATGCTCGAGGCGATCGATGACGCGACCGGCATCGCCGCCGAGCGCATCCAGTACCTCGTCAACACGCATGCCAACGGCGACCACACCCATGGCAACGCGCTCGTTGCAAATGCCGAGGTGATCGCGTCGGCGGCCGCGGCGCGCGAGATGACGGAGTTGCCGCCGTCTGTCATGGCCGAACTCAAGAGGGGCGGCGCCGCCGGGCGATACTTTGCCGAGATCTTCGCGCCATTCGATTTCGCGAAGGCGCGCGGGCGCGCGCCGACCCGCACCTTCGACCACCGGCTCGATCTCCAGGTCGGCGGGAAGCGCGTCGAATTGCACATGCTCGGCCCGGCGCACACGCTGGGCGACGCGCTCGTGTGGCTGCCGGAGGAGCGGACCGTGTTCACGGGCGATCTTCTCTTCATCGACGGGACGCCGATCATGTGGGCCGGGCCTGTCGGCAACTGGATTGCGGCCTACGACTGGATTCTCGCGGCGGGCGCGGCCCATATCGTTCCCGGTCATGGGCCGATGACCGATGCTGCGGGCGTGCGGCGGGTGCAGCAGTACCTGCGCTATCTCGATACGGAGGCGCGCCAGCGCTTCGACGCCGGCAGGTCCGCTGAGGATGCGGCACGCGACATCGGGCTGGGTGAATTCCGTCATTGGCTGGACGCGGAAAGGATTGCGGTCAATGTCGACACCTTGTATCGCGATTATCGCGGCGACCGCTCGCCGCCGGATCTCGTCCGGCTGTTCGGGCTGATGGCGCGGCTGCGCCGGGAGTCGCGCAAATGAAAGGTGCGTCGTGGGCCATGCTGATGGTCGCTGCCTGCGGTCCAGGGATCGCGTCAGCCGGCGATTGCGGTTCGCTCGACGCGCTCCGCTGGCTGCTCGGCGCCTGGGTGGCCGACGGCAACAAGTCGAGCTTCCACGAGTCCTGGTTGGAACTCGGTCCGCGAACATTCGAAGGTGCGGGTGTCGAGCGTTCGAAGACCGATGGAAGCGTCCAAAGCGGCGAAGCGCTGCGGCTCGTCGAGATGGCTGGGGGCGTGTTCTATGTCTCGAAGGTCACTCACAACGAGCTGCCGGTCGCGTTCCGCTTGAGTGAATGCGAGGGCGGCCGCTTCGCGTTCGTGAATCCGAAGCATGATTTTCCGCGCCGCCTCGAGTACCAGAGGGGCGAGCATGACACGCTCACGGTCAGGGTCAGCGACGGTGCGGCCAAGGGCTTCACGCTCAACTTCGCGCGCGCGCGCGGCTCGTCCGCCGCAACCCAGGAAGTGCTCGCGGCAGAAGACGCCCGCTTCGCCGCGATGATCGCGGCCAATCCCGCGGACATGCATCGCTGGCTCGCGGCCGATCTCGAGTACGTGCACTCGACCGGAGAAGTCGAGAATCGGGACCAGCTGATCAACTCGATCGTCAGCGGCCGCAAGCAGTTTATCGCGATCGAACCGGGCGAGCGCCACGTGACGTCCCTCGGGAGTGCGGCAGCCATCGTGCAGGGGCCCGCCCGATTGCGGGTGGCCGCCGGCGCGACACCACTCGAATTTCAGGTCCGGTACCTGGCGGTTTACGTCCATGTCGACGGTGTCTGGCAGCTGCACGCCTGGCAATCGCTCCGACTCCCCGAGGAGTGAGGCTAAAATAGGCCAGTACGCGCCAGGGCGCAGGAGGATCTTCCGATGAGCAAAGCAATGGACCGGAAACGGGAAGACAAGAAAAAGCCGCAGCACACGAAAGAAGAAAAGCGCGCGTTGAAGCGCGAAAAGAAGCGAATGAAAGGCCTGATGTAACTTGCTCGCGTACGTCTTCTGGCACGTCCCGCGCGCAGGTATCGCGGCGCGGGACTATGAGGCTGCGCATCGGGCATTTCACGATGTGCTGCGGGACGGTCGAAATCAGCCGCTCGTCCGGACCCCGCTGACGGATCGAATCACCCAGTCCAGCATCATCGGCCACAGCCGTTCGCCGACCTCGCGCCGGAAGAAGCCGACGTGGCCGATACGCGCAACGCCCGCTTGCTCCGGCGCGATTCGCCGCATGTCGCGGTGCGCGCGCGCGTAGAACCCGTGCAGCACCGCAATGTTGCGTTCCGACATGCACTCGTCGTCGGTGAATGAGAGGGAGAGCATCGGAAGCGTCAATCTGGGGTACTGCTCGCGCATCGCTTCCCCCTCGACGCCGACGGCATACTCCGGATGACGGCACCAGCGTGACCATTGCTCGATCACGCCTTTCGGCAGGTCGCCGACCATGCGCAGGCGTTTCCCGGGAAAGTAGCCAAAGATCGCCGTGGCAAGCGGAGCGATCACATGCCACAGCCACCAGGAATAGCGGCGGAGTGGATACGCGTTTTCGCGCCAGTAGCCGACGCCGCTCGCGACCGTGACGGCAGCCGAAATCGAATCGTTGCCCGGCGTCATCGCGAGTATCTGGCCCCCGAGACTGTGGCCGATCCAGAGGAGGGGCCGGCCATAGGCAAGTCCGCGCACATGGGCGAGGGCAGGGACACAATCGAAACGCGCCCAGGTCAATATGTTGGCCTCGAAGCCGCGAAGCGTCGGCGGCGCCGATTCGCCGATGCCGCGGAAGTCGAATGTCACCGTGTGCCAGCCGCGACCGGCGAACCACGAAGCGAACGCAGCGTAGAAATCCTGGCTGACACCCATGGCCGGAACGATCAGTGCGGCGCCGCGATTCGCGCCGCCCGCTTCGAAAATGCGGGCGCCCAGTCGATAGTCGTCGCCGGCGAGAATTTCGGTAACCGCCATGGTCAACTGCCGGCTGCGGCTCGCGAATGGCTGTGCTACGAGAAAGCCTAGGGGGTAGTCATGGACCTGGCAACGCTGCGGACCGGGAGTTCGAGATGGCGGCCTACGTGATTGCAAATGTCGACGTCAGGGACCCGGCTCGATACGCGGAGTACATCAAGTTGACGCCGGGCACGGTCGCGCCGTTTGGCGGACGATTCATCGTGCGGGGAGGGCGGGCGGAGAAGCTGGAGGGCGATGTGGCGGTGAACCGCATCGTCGTACTCGAATTCGACACCTATGAGAAAGCGAAGGCCTGGTACGAATCGGAGGGCTATCGAATGGCCAAGGCCGTGCGCAAAAGCGCCTCGGTCGCAAGCCTAATGCTCGTCGAAGGCATGCAGTGACACCCGGTTCCTTGCGGGCGCGGCCGCAAGCGATTCGTCAGGGCGGGTTTGCGATTACTTTCGAGCGCGCGAGCCAGGCTTGAACCGGTTGCCTGAGCGCAACCGCCTGACGGATCTCAAGCATCAATGGTCCGCAGCGGTCGGCGTACTTGTCGACGATCTCGGTCGGAACCTGATGCCCAAATGCCGTCTGATAGGCGCGGAGCGCAGCAGCAAGGTTTGCTGAAATCGGGGTTCCCGTGCTCACGAACGGTCTCTCATGCAGTCCGTTATACGTCATTGCGCCGATCTGCGCCGGACTTGTTTCCCAAATGCATGGCGGATCCGCGCTTGCACCGTGCGACGGCGAAACCCAGGCCCGCGCCGAGTCCTACGAACGTGCCAATCAGATGTGCCTGTGGCACGACCGCCGCGCCCAGCCATTGCCGGAACGGAAAGCTCGCGTCCCAAGGTTGCTCCAGCAGCACCTTGATGACCCCGACCATCAGTGCTGCCACGGGCAGCCATCGATCCCTGCCAGTCGTCGACGCGATCCAGACGACACAACCCGTGAAATAGAGCGCGTGCAGCGTGCCCGAAAGACCGCGATACCACGTCAGCTCCGGAAGCGCGACCCAGAACACCAGCGAGATCAGGAGCGGCGCAGCGCCGAGGACCAGCCAGGATTCGCCTACGCGCAGGCGGTCCGCGAACAGCCGGCCGAGCAGCAACAAGGCAACGCAGTTGAGCATTGCGTGGACCAGCGAGAGATGCACGAAATGCCCGGTGATCAGCCGCCACGGCTCCGAGGTCAACAGAGGCCGGCGATATTCGAGCAGCGGTCCCCATGACAGCAATTCCGCCGCCAACATGAAAAGCACGAGTAGCGTGATGGCGACGGCGGAGTGCGGTCGCATGCTGGTTCCTTTGCGCTAGGCTGTGCGCATTATGGAGTCAAATCTTTTCGGCCAGCTTGCGATCTCGCTGCTGCTCGGTCTCCTGGTCGGACTCCAGCGGGAACGGGCTGATTCCGCCATCGGCGGAATTCGGACATTTCCACTCATTGCGGCGCTGGGAACGCTGTGTGGATGGCTCGCGCTCGAGCACGGCGGCTGGATCGTCGCGGCGGGGCTGATCGCGCTCGCGGCGCTCCTCGTGATGAGCAATTTCGTGTTGACACGTGCCGGCAATCACGACGCCGGCCAGACCTCGGAAGTCGCAGCTCTCCTGCTGTACGGCATCGGCGCCTATGTGGTGGTCGGGGACCTGGCGGTCGTGGTGGCGCTGGGCGGCGTCATCGCAGTCCTGCTGCATTACAAGGATCCGCTTCATGCGTTCGCTGCGAAGATCGGGGAGCGCGATGTCACCGCGATCATGCAGTTCGCATTGATCTCGCTCGTCGTTCTGCCGGTTCTGCCGGACCGGACGTATGGCCCTTACGACGTCCTGAATCCGTTTCAGATCTGGCTGATGGTCGTACTGATCGTCGGCATCAGCCTGATCGGCTACGTCGCGTACAAGCTGGTCGGGGCGAAGGAGGGCGCCGTGCTGGGTGGCGTGATCGGCGGACTGGTATCGAGTACGGCGACGACCGCCAGCTTCGCGCGGCGCGCCGCGGCATCGCCGAAGAGCGCAGGCCTCGCCGCGCTCGTGATCATGATCGCTTCCGGCATCGTATATGCCCGCGTGATCGCGGAAGTCGCTGTCGTGGCGCCCGGTCACGTTCGCCAGATCATTCCGCCACTGGCCGCCATGTTCGTGGCGAGCGCAGGGATTGCGGCCGTCCTGTACTTCCTGACGCGCGATCGGCACGCCGCTATGGCGCAGCACGGCAACCCGGCGGATTTGAAAGTCGCGATGATGTTCGCCGGCATGTATGCGGTCGTTTCGTTCGCCGTGGCGGCAACGAAGACGGAGTTCGGCGTACAGGCTCTCTATGCGGTGGCGGTGCTGTCGGGACTGACCGACATGGATGCGATCACGCTCTCGACGTCCCAGTTGGTCAATCAGGGCCGGCTGGATCCGACGACGGCCTGGCGAGTCATCCTGGTCGCGTCACTTTCGAATCTGGTCTTCAAGGGAATCATGGTCGCGGTGATCGGCGGGCGCACACTGCCGAAGTACGTCGCACTGGCGTTCGGCGCCGCGATGGCCGTGGGCGGCGCCGTCCTGTGGCTGTGGCACGCATAGTTGATTGGCTGGAGTTCTGACCGTGCTTGGAAAATGCCTTTGTGGACTCGTCGAATTCGAAGTCAATGGACCCATTCCATGGCTCTACCAGTGCCATTGCTCGCTGTGCCGCAAGCAGGGCGGCTCGGTCTCGAATACCGGGTTGATCGTCGCTGCGGACAAGTTCCGCTGGCTCGCGGGTGAACCACTGATCTCGACCTGGGCCAAGGCCACCGGCTTTCGCTCTCACTTCTGTTCGCGCTGCGGATCGCCCGTGCCAAATCCGTTGCGGGACACGGGCTACATCTGGGTGCCAAGCGGGCTTTTGGAAGGCGATGGCACGCTTGAGATCGGCGCGCAATTGTTTTTGGGCTCCAGGGCGGCTTGGGACGATGTGCTAGGCAGCGGGCGGCAATTCGAATCGGCGCCCAAGATGGCCGCTCTGATCGCGCTATTGCACGAGCGATCGGGATAAGATCGAAGGCGCAGGGGGGATGTCATGAATAAACCGATTCGTCTGCTCGACCTGTCGCGCAGCACGCCGTGGTTCATGTTCATGCTGTTGGTGGCGCTCGTTGCCTTCTGGCCGAGCTATCTATCGAAGGTCCCGGCCTACGCGGCATATACCCATGCACATGCGATCACGGCCACGATCTGGATCCTGCTCCTGATGGCCCAGCCGCTGGCGATACGCAAGCGTCGCATGGCTCTGCACCGCACGACCGGCCAGGCTTCCTACTTCATTGCGCCGCTCGTGGTGACGAGCATCGTGCTGCTGGCGCACAACCGGATCAAGGGCCTGGAAGGTGAGGCGTACGCGATCCAGACGTACATCCTCTATCTCCAGATATCGCTCGCGGTGCTGTTCAGCCTGTCCTACCTGCTCGCAATCCTGAATCGCCGCAGCATGCCCGTGCACGCGCGGTTCATGATCTGCACGGCGATGACCCTGATCGATCCGATCACGATCCGCCTGATGTTCTGGTGGGATCCGGCGCCTGGTCTCAACTACAACTGGGTCACGTTCGGTTTCACGGATCTGGTGTTCATGGCGTTGATCTGGTTCGATCGCGACGCGAGGACGGGCCGCTGGGTTTTTCCGACGATGCTCGGCGTGTTCGTGCTGTCGCAGGTGCCGGTCTTTTTCGGACTCACCGGTGCGCGAGTCTGGCAGGCATTTGCCGCGTGGTTCGCGGCGCTGCCATTGACCTGAAACCAGGCCGGACTGTTGTAGTGCAGTAGTACGCCTGCCAAGCGGCTATTGGCGGCTGAATCCACAGTAATCACTTCAGTTCGCATAATGTATATTATGTTAAATAAGAGATATCTGTAACGCGCGATATGCTGGGAAATCCTTGCTCACGTCGGCGTTGCAGCGCCCTGCCCCTCGCCCGGTCACCGAAGATGTGTGGCCAGGAACTCTTCCATGGTGTTCAGGATGGTCAAGCGAGAGTCGCTGGTTGAAAGCCAGTGATCCTCCCCTTCCAGCTCGATCAACTGATAATCCTTGCCGTGCTGCTTGAGCAGGCGCGCGAAGTTCTCGGACTGGCTCGGGGGCACGACGGTGTCGCTCAAGCCGTGGATCAGCAGAATCGGAACGCGAATCGTGTCGATCGAACGGGCCGGCGAGAAATTGATGACGTCTTTCTCGCTGGGGTCGCCGATCAGGTCCTTCCAGGCGCGAAACGAATCGGAATCATCGCCGGATTTTTCGCGGATGAATCCAGCCATGTGCGGAATATCGGCGATCCCGTTTACGCTCACGGCGCAAGCGTAAAGGTCCGGCGTGAAGGCGACGCCCGCCAGCGCCGCGTAGCCCCCATAGCTCGCGCCGACGATGCAGACGCGTTTCGGATCGACGATGCCTTTCTCCACCAACTGGCCGACGCCCGAGGAAATGTCCTCCTGCATGCCGCGGCCCCATTGCTTGTGGCCCGCGCGGAACAGGTCGGCGCCAAATCCCCAGGAACCCCGGAACTGCGGTTGGAGCACCACGTATCCCCGCGTGGCCAGGAACTGGGCCCACCAGTCGAAACCGATGTCGTCGCGCGCGTAGGGTCCGCCATGCGGAAACACGACGAGCGGAAGGGCTTTTGGCTCGCGGCCCGGCGGCATCGTCAGGTAGGCCGGAATCTCATACCCATCGGCTGCCTTGTAGCTCGTCACATCGAGCGTACCGAGCGTGGCGTCGGCGAGCGCTGGATAAGTTTCACCGATGATGTCGGCCGAACCCTTCGCGAAGTCGATCAGGTAGTAAACCGGCGGACTGGATGAGCTTTCGACTCGTGCGACGATCCGCTTGTAATCCGCGGAGCGGTCGAACACCAGCGTGTCCTTTCCAGGAAACGCCTTCGAAACGGCCTTCTGGATCGCGTCGAGTTTCGGATCGGTCCATTGGATCTTGGGTTCGGGCCCGCCGATCCAGTAGCCCGCAGGCGCGCTGGTGAAGCGGTCGAATGCGATCGACGTGACGTCGTACTCGGGATGCTCGAACAGGAGGCTGGGTTCGCCACCTGTGATCGGGATGCTCCAGATCTTAAACCGCTCGGAGCCGCGCGGGCTCCTGGCGAGCAGCGACCTTCCGTCTGCGGAGATCCCCGCAAGATCGAACTCGTAATCGATCTCGGCCGAATAGGCCGTCGTCCAGCTATTGTTCGCTTTCACGAGCACGGAATATTTGCGCGTTTCCGGATTCCATTCGCTGCGCGCCACAGCGCGACCCGCCGAATCCAGGATCCATTCGTCGGTATAAGGCGAGCCGGACTCGATCATGCGGCCTTTGCCGTTCCTGAAATCGACTTCGAAGAGCGACAATTCCCACCCCGCATCCCTGCGTCCTCCCGAGATCCGCGAGCCGATCTCCGCCCGCCGTGCCACTTCGGAATAGGTGTAGGTGGACATGATGATCGTCCCCAGTTTCTCGGGGTGCAGCCGCTCCAGATAGGCGCTCGTCACGAATTCGCGATCGGGATGCTCCATCAACAGCGATCGCGCTTCTCCGCCTGCTGCCTCCACGTTCACGGCCAGAAATCGCTGAAACTCATAGCGCTTTTCGGCAACCGTGCGGGCATCCCGAGTCAATGAACGGCTGACGCTCATCACGAGTGTCTTGTCGTCGGCCCAATTGAGGGCGCGGACTCGCGAATTGCTCGGCCGCAGCCGCTTGAGGTCCTTGCCGGTCGCGAGATCGAAGACGACCACGAGCGGCATGCCGCCGGGGTCGTTCGCCCAGGCGACGCGCTGTCCATTCGGAGAAAGGCGCACGAGCGACATTTCCGGCAGCGATGCAAACGCGCTTGCCGGCGGCGGCATCGCCTCCTGGGCGCTCGCGGACAGACAAACGACGCTCGCTGCAATCCACGTAGCCCGCGCAATTTTCATGTCAGCCCCCCTCCTCCCTCGCAAGATAATCCTGCGCCAGACGTTCGAGATGGAACCGGCTCTCAGGCTGGAGAAAAGGCGCCACGAGCATCAGGACCTGATAGGCCCCCCGGGCCAACCCCGCCTCCGAAGGGTCCAGGCGCGAATGCCGCGCCGACTCGAATGAGAGCCAGTAGAGAGACACGACGGCGATATTGTTGCTGAGCGCATCGATCTCGGCTCCGGTCGCCGTCATCAGGTTGCGCTCGACCAGCCCGAGGCAGATGCCGCGCGAAGCCTGCACCGCGCGTGCGAAGACCATCGCGAGCCGCTGCCCGGCGTGCCGGTCGCGCGCCATGATTCCGCTCAGGTCGCGGAACAGGAACCGGTAGCGCCACAGCGATTCGAGGATGAGGTGGAGCAGCAGCCACGCGTCCTCGACGCTGTCCGCGCGCCAGCCGGCGGGCGGCAGCAGCGCATCGAGTTCGGACACGAATTGCTGGAGCAAGGCGGCACTGAGTTCGTCCTTGCGGCGAAAGTGATAGTGGAGATTGCCGGCGCTGATGCCGAGCTCGGTCGCAATCAGCGATGTCGAAACCCGTGGTTCGCCCCGCGCGTTGTAGAGCGCGAGCGTGACGTCGAGGATTCGCTGGCGCGTGCGCCGGCCGGGCTGGGACTTGGGACTGGTAGGCATGCGGCTGGTGTACGACGGCAGAAGCCATCGTACACCAGCGGCATTTGCTGGCTCAGGCGGCGCGGCGCGTGCTGCGGCGCGGGCTCTTCTTCGTGCTGCGGACCTTGACCCGGGCGGACAGCGCGTCGACGCGACGTGAAAGCGCCTCGACTTCGCCGGCGGCCGGCAGGCCGATACGCCGGATCACGCGAGTCAACTTTTTCTGGAATGCCTGCTCGAGCGTCGACAGGCGCTGGTCGGCGGCCCCGGCCAGGTTTTCGACGACGCCGTTCATCGACTTGCGGCGACGCGCGTCGAGCTTCTGCCCCTCGTCAATCGCGATGCCGAGCACTTTGCCCGCTTCCTGGCGGGTGGTCTCGAATGCAGTGCGGTGAGCGTTCCAGACCGTGCGGGCGGACCGGCGCGCGGCCTTGCCGAGATCCGTCCGGGCGACCGCGCCCAGAAACTGGTTGACGTCTTCGATCATTGCGGACTCCTTGCGGGAATGCGGTTTCGTGGTGCCGCAAGTATCCGGATCGCCGCTAGGGAGAGCACCCTAGGTTCAGAGCGCTGCGAACCAGCTCGAGATCGCCCCTTTCTCTGCGCGGGATCGGGCGTCGTACCAGAGGCTGCCTCCAGGTTCTCCGCCGCATGGCGCGGATTGCGTGTGCCGGTCAGCACGACGGTCACGGCGGGATCGCCGAGAACCCACTTGACGAAGAGCTGAGCGGCGCTGCGGCAACCGAGCTCAGCCGCGACCGGCGGCAAGGAATGGCCCGCGGCCCGGTCGATCATCGAGCCTTTCGTGAACGGCCGATTGACCAGCACGGCGACACCCAGCTCGCGTGCGAGCGGCAGCAGGCGCGCGCCGGCGTCCGGCTCCGCGAGGGAATAATTGACCTGCATGAAATCCGGTCGCTCGCGCTGGATCACGCGTTCGAGTTCCGCGTGCGCACTCGCGACGTAATGCGTGACGCCGACATAGCGCACCGTTCCTGCTTCCTGCGCCGCGCGCAATGTCGCGAGCTGCGTGGCCAGGTCCTGGAGGTTGTGCACCTCGACCAGGTCGAGGATCCGAGCGCGCAACAGGCGATGCGAATCAGCGAGCTGCGACTTGCCGGCATCGCGCCCCGTCGTCCAGATCTTGGTCGCAAGGAATGGGCGCATCGCTGGCCGGATTGCGGACAGGATGTCGCCGACGCGCTCTTCCGAGCGGCCATACATCGGTGAGCTATCGATCACCCTGCCGCCGGAATCGAGAAAACTGCGCACCGCCGCAACCGCCATGTCGTATTCGGAGCCGCTCGGAGGCACATCGAGCACCTGCCAGGTTCCGAGCCCGAGTGCGGGCAGCTTCTCCCCCGTGCGCGGGATCGCCCGCTGGATTGGATTGGCGGCGGCAAGCGTCATGCGCGGTGCTGCGAGAGCGGCAAAGAGACACAGGGCATCGCGCCGGCTGATGCGATTCTTCCGTTCACCTGACGGTTCCATAGAGGGACTCCAACGGCTGGGTTCCGCTTGGACCGAAAAACTCTCACGAAGTGCCCGCCGCCTGGCGCTGGGAGAAAGCGCGGCCAAGCCCGAGGGAGATTGCGATGGCCGCAACCATTCCAGCCGCGCAGATCATCGAAAAACCGGCGAGCACCACCCCGCCGGCTTGCACGAGGTAGTGCAGCCAGATGCCGACCATGTCGCTGCCCCGCTGCATGACCGTGTCGATGAAGTTCTTGGCCTTGTACTTCGTCTCGGCATCGACCACGGTGAACAGCACTTCACGGCTCGGCTTGGCGATGCCGAACTCCCCTGCCCGGCGCACGATCTGGCCGCCGGCGAGAACCATCAGGGTCGGCATGGCCGCCAGGGCGGCGAAGGACAGGAGGGCCACGATCGGTATCGTGACGAGCGCGCCCGACAGATCGAATCGCCGGATCAGCCAGGCGACCACGAATCCCTGGAACAGCCAGGCCACCACGTTGACCGCCGTGTCGAGCCGCCCGAAGAACTGCGCACGGCTCGCGAGGTCCGGATAGTTCTGCTCCACGAGATGCAGCAGCTCGTTGTACATGAAAGCGCCGGCGATGGAGCCGATGGCGATGATCGCGAAGATCCCGAGCAGATAAGAGGATCTTGCGACGAGCAGAAAACCGGACAGCACGCCGCCGCCGATGCGCGCTTCTGGATCTTCTGGCGGCAACACGAAATGGCCGTGACGCGCATCGGCCCAGCGCGACAGACCACGGATGCAGGGCAAGGTGCCCAGCAGCAGCAGCATCGCGAGCCCCACCACGGCGTCCACGCCGATCCGGGGAACCAGGAACTGCATCAGCAACGGGCCGAGGATGGCCCCGGTGCCGCCGCCCGCCGCGATCGGCCCGAACAGCCGTTTGGCCTCCTCGTCGCGGAACACGTCCGCCATGAAACTCCAGAAGACGGAGACAACGAACATGTTGAAGACGGACAGCCAGATGAAGAATGACATCGCAATCCAGCGCGCGTCCGGATTCATCTTGAATAGCAGGTAGAAAACGAGCAGGTTCGATGCGAAGAAGGCGTAGGTGATCGGCAGCAGCAACTGCTTGCGGACGCGGGACACCAGCGCCCCGAAGAACGGCGTCAGCGTCAGCATCGCGACGAAAGTCCCCGTATAGAGCCAGGGCAGGTTCTCGAGGCCGGCGCCGATCGCCATCGCGTCCCGCAGGGGCCGCAGCAGGTAGTAGGCGCACATCAGCATGAAGAAATAGGCGAATGCGAGACCGACCGCCCGCTCTTCGCCCGGGCGGGCGTTCAACACGTTTCGCATCAGGCCGTCGTACAAGGAGTCAGCCCGGCCGCGTCGAGCCCGCCAGGTGCGGCCGCTCACTTTCTGCGTCTTTGAGCACGAAGACCCGGCGGCCGTCGCGTGGCCAATGCTCGAGTCGCGCAATGCTGGGCATGAAAAGCGGGAACTTGAACTCCACGTGCACCCGCACGGGGGCCGCAACGGCTTCGCTGCCGAGCGCGGCGAGCGTGCGGGCCATGGACCACATGCCATGTGCCACCGCACGCTCGAAACCGAAGAGCTTCGCGCCGCGGTCGCCCAGGTGAATGGGGTTGAGATCACCCGCCAGCCAGCCGTAGCGCCGCCCCATGGCGCGCGGCACGTCGAAGTCGATGCCGGCCGGCGTATCCGTCTCCGAGGGCTTTTCGTATCGGAGTGTCTGGCGCGCGCTCCGCGCCGCTTGCTTGCCGCTCGATGCGCGTCGCGCCAGCAGCGTGGATTTTTCCTGCCAGGCGGTACCTGCGCGGTCCTCAGCAACGGTGAAAAGGTCGAATTCGTGGCCGCGATCCGCTTCGCGGTGTCCTTCGATCCAGCTCCGCAGCCGGTATTCACTGCCGGCCGGCAGGGCTCTCACCAGGTGGATTTCATTGGCGACGTGGATCAAGCCCATGAGACGCACGACGAACCGTGGATGCGTCAATAGCGCCACGTGCAATGGCATCGCCAGCACGTGGGGATAAGTGACCGGGAGGAATCCGTCGTCGGCGAAGCCGCACACTTGCCGATACCGCGCGAGATGGCTCCGGCGCACCGGGACGGATTCGACGCTGCCTTCGAGACGCGGAACGGCCTGTCCGTCTGGCACGAGCGCGGCGCGCCGGCCGAAGACCGCCCTCGGAAAGTAGCGGAATACCGATGGCAGGCGCCTGAAGCGGTAACTGACGACGGCCGGACCCATCGCACTCCTCCGGCCGCTGGATTACGGAACGATCCGGTCGATGGTGATGCTGGCCGGATGGGCCGAAGCGAAATCATAACCGACCTCGCCGAAGAGGTCGCCGCTCGCGGCGATCGGATCGCCGTTCTGCGAAATCCTTGCGACGAGTGTGAGCGGGCCCCCGCTTGCGAGCGACATGCCGGGCAGCATGGCGTCCGCATCGCTCAAGCGCACGGTGACCGGCCAGGCGCCAACGGTGCGCCGCACGACGGCAAGCGGCGGGCCGCCGCTCCCGCGGCGCGCAATCACGAACAGCATCGATTTCGGGCGGGCCTTCGAGGCCAGCTCGGGCTTGATGCCAATTGAGATCTCGATTGCGCCCGGCGCGGCTAGCAGCGCGCCGGAATCCAATGGCTTGCCTTGGGATCTCTCGAGCTCTGCAAGGCGTTCCGCCAGAATTTGCTTCAGGTCCGGCGCCAGCTCGTGATTCTGCAGCTCGACCCAGCGTTGCTGCGCGAGGGCGAGGTCCCCGCGGCGGTAGGCGATGATGCCGCCGTACCAGAGCGCGCGCGGATTGTCCGGCGCCATCTCGAGCCCCTGTTCGAACAACTGCGCCGCGTGGCCGTCGATCTCGCGCTCGTCATTGAGGACGAGCGCTTCGGCGTACCCCACGACTGCCTCGGCGTCCTGGCCCCGGGTGCGCGTGAACGCCTCGCCGAAGGCTTCGCGGGCGATGACATACTCGCCGACAACCGTCGCCGTGCGGCCGAGCAGCTTCCAGCCCTCGATATCGTCCGGCTGCTTCGCCAGTCGTTCCTGGAGTTGCGCGACCACGCGCTTCAGGTCCCGCGCGGAAACCGATTCTTCCTGTTCTGCGGTGTCCCAGGTCCAGTTGCTCGCCCAGAAATAGATCATGAATGCCGCAACCGGCAACAGCGCGGCGACGACCGTGGCCGAGATGCCCGCGCGCGGCGCAAGCTGCGAGTCACCGCCGGACTTTTGGAGCAGCGGCCAGACGAGCAGCAGGATGGCCACCGCCGCAAGCAGCGCCGAGATCGCGACGAAGAGCGTCACTGGCGGTCCGGCTCTTCGTCGAGCGTCGCGGGATTCGCGCGGGCCGCGCGGGCGCGGCGCAGGACAACCACCGCGACGACGCCCAGCCCTCCGAGCAGGAACAGGACCGGCGCGGACCAGAGCAGCCAGGTTCGCGGCTTGACCGGCGGGCGGTAGAGCACGAAGTCGCCGTAGCGCTCGGTCATGAAAACGCGAATCTCCGCGTCGCTCCGGCCCGCGACGATGAGTTCGCGCACTTCGCGCCGCAGATCGTTCGCCAGCATGGCATTGGAGTCGGCGACGCTTTCGTTCTGGCAGACGAGACAACGCAGGTCGCGGATCAGGCGCTCGTAACGCGCCTGTTGCGCCGGATCCTCGAAGCGCTGGCCCGTGTCGATTGCGACCGCGGACGCGCCGAGCATCAGCAGGACGGTGATGGCGATGAGCCGCATCACCCCTCCTCCGCCGCCGGCGGCAGGAGCGGCAGGAAATCACGCTCCCAGATCTCCGCCGTCAGGGGACCGATGTGCTTTCTGAGGACTGCGCCGTCGGCGCCGATCAGGAAAGTTTCCGGTGCGCCATAGACTCCCCAGTCGATCGCCGTGCGGCCTTCCGGGTCGTAGGCGACGGAGACATAGGGATTGCCGAGTTGCGCCAGCCAGCGGAGCGCGAGCGCCCGATCGTCGCGCCAGTTGAGGCCCATGATCGGCAGGCGATTCTCGCGCGCGATCGCCAGGAGCGCCTCGTGTTCCTCGCGACAGCCGACGCACCAGGTCGCCCAGACATTGAGGAGCCACGGGCGGCCTGCAAAGTCGGCCGATCCGACTTTCCAGGAAGGGTCGCCCAGGGATTCGAGCGAAAACTCGGGCGCCGGTTTGCCAAGCAGCGGCGATGGTATCGCGCCGGGATCCTGCCGCAGGCCCACGATGAAGAACCCGACCAGGATCGCGAAGGCGAACGCCGGCAACAGGAACTTCCAGGGGAGCTTCATCGCGAGCCCGGCGCGACCGTTGCGCTCGACGCGCCGGCACGCACCGTGGCGCGCTCGCGGTAGCGCCGGTCGAACGCCGCGATTCCGCCGCCGAGCGCGATCAGAAGTGCGCCGAGCCAGACGTAGCGGATCAAGGGCTTATATTGCAGGCGCAGGCTCCAGCGGCCCTGTCCGAGATCGTCGCCCAGCGCCGCGAACAGGTCCCGTGCCGCGCCGACCTCGATGCCGGCCTCCGTCATCGGATTGCCGCCCGAGTTGTACAGGCGTTTCTGCGGATGCAGGGTCGTGACCCGACGGCCATCGCGGGACACGACGACATCGGCTTCAACGGCGATGAAGTTCGGGCCGCGCAGATCCCGGAGCGCCGCCAGGCGAAAGTCATAACCCGCGACGTCGGCTCCGTCGCCGACCGCCAGCGCGACATCCTTCTCGATCTTGAACGACTGCACGCCGGTGATGCCGAGTGTCGTGAGCCCGACGCCGAAATGCGCGATCACCATTCCGAGAACGGCACCTGGAATGGGTTGGCGCGCGCGCAGGCGCGCGAGCGGAATCGACAGCGACGAGACCATCACCCACAGCGCGAGCGCAAATCCCAGCGTGGTCATCGGCCGAACTTGGCCGTAGGCGGCGCCACCGACCAGGAGCGATCCGATCACCGCGAGGGCGCCAGCCAGATAAAGGCGGTTGCGTACGGAGCCCAGGAGGCCGCGCTTCCACGCTGCGTGCATGCCGACGCCCAGGAGCGCGAGCAGCGGCAGCATCGGCACGAGGAATACGAGTTCGAAATACGGCGGGCCGACCGAGATCTTGCCGAGCTCGAGCGCATCCATGAAGAGCGGATACAAGGTACCCAGGAGGATCAGTCCGAGGGCGGCGACGAGAAACGCGTTATTGAAGAGCAGGAAGCTTTCGCGCGACGTCGGCTCGAAGCCGGCGGCGGACTTGAGCCGCGGCGCGCGCCAGGCGAAGAGTAGGAGCGCCCCGCCGATGACCGCCGTCAGGAAGGCGAGGATGAACACGCCGCGCGCCGGATCCGTCGCAAAGGCGTGCACCGAGATCAGCACGCCCGAACGGACCAGGAATGTCCCGAGGAGTGATAGCGAGAACGCCGAGACCGCGAGCAGCAGCGTCCAGCTCTTGAACAGGCCACGCTTTTCGGTCACGGCCAGCGAGTGAATCAGGGCCGTGCCGGCAAGCCACGGCATGAACGACGCGTTCTCGACCGGATCCCAGAACCACCAGCCGCCCCAGCCGAGTTCGTAGTAGGCCCACCAGCTCCCGAGCGCGATGCCGATGGTCAGGAAGAGCCACGCCGCCAGCGTCCACGGCCGCGTCCAGCGCGCCCAGGCGGCATCGAGACGGCCTTCGAGCAGGGTGGCGCAGGCAAATGCAAACGCGACGGCAAAACCGACATACCCGAGATACAGGATCGGCGGATGCACGGCGAGCGCGAAATCCTGCAGCAAGGGGTTGAGGTCGAGGCCCTCGGAGGCCCGCGGCACGAGACGCTCGAAGGGATTCGAGGTCATCAGCATGAACAGCTGAAAGCCGATGCTGATCAGGCCGAGGATGCCGAGCACGCGGCTCTGAAACGGCGCCTCGAGACTCTTGCTGAATGCCGCAACGGCGAGCGTCCAGCCGGCGAGACAGAGCGACCAGAGCAGCAGCGAGCCCTCGTGAGCGCCCCAAACCGCGGCCACGCGATAGAAAAGCGGCAACTGAGAATTGGAGTTCGTGGCGACGTAGAGCACGGAGAAATCGCGGTCGACGAACGCCCAGGTCAGGGCGCCGAATGCCAGTGCGACGAACACGAATTGGCCGACCACCGCCGAACGGCCCGCCGCCATCCACGCCGCGTTGCCACGCGCGGCGCCATTGAGACTGAAAAAACACTGCGCGATCGAAAGCAGGAGCGCCAGGATCAGTGCGAAGTGGCCAAGCTCCGGAATCATTCGACGGGCCTCGCCGGCGTCGGCATGTTGAGCGACTCCGCGACTTCCGGCGGCATGTAATTCTCATCGTGCTTGGCGAGAACCTCGTCCGCGACGAATTCGCCCGCTTCCGTCAGTTGCCCATGCGCGATGACCCCCTGCCCTTCGCGAAACAGGTCCGGCAGCAGGCCTTCATAGTCCACGGGAATCGAATGCTTGTAGTCGGTCACCACAAATCGGACCTTCAGGGTGCCTGCGGTGCGCTCGAGGCTGCCCTGCGTGACCATTCCGCCGATCCGGAAGGTGCGGCCCTTTGGCGCTTCCCCGGCCGTGACCTGCGACGGGTTGTAGAAGTAGAGCAGGTTGTCCTGGAACGCGAGCATCGCGAGCGCGGTCGCGGCACCGACACCGGCGAGGATTGCGATGACGGCGATGAGGCGTTTGCGGCGAGGTGTCACGACGCGTTCCGCCCGGTATCGTTCCTGCGTAGCGCCCTGCTGCGCGCAGCCGCGTGCAGCCGCCGTGCGGCGACCACGTTCCAGACGAGCACGACTCCCGTCAGCAGGAAACAGGGCCAGACGAAGGCCCCATAGCCGCCCATTGCGAGAAATTCACTCATTGGCCGAGTTCCGTCCGCAGCCATGCCGCATCGCGTTCGCGCCGGAGGATTTCCGCGCGCAGGCGCGTCATCAGGATCGCGCCATAGTAAAGCGTGAAGCCCAGGAGCATGGCGAGCAATGGCCAGAGCATGTCGCCGGCCATCGAGGGTTTGCCGATCTTCGTCAGGGTGGACGGCTGGTGCAGCGTGTTCCACCAGTACACGGAGTAATGGATGATCGGAAGGTTCACGACGCCGACAATGGCGAGCACGGCGGAGGCGCGGTCGGCGCGATCGCGATCGTCGATCGAGGCGCGGAGCGCCATGACGCCCGCATACAGGAAAAGCAGCAGCAACTCCGAGGTCAGGCGCGCGTCCCAGACCCACCAGGTTCCCCACATCGGCTTGCCCCAGATCGCGCCGGTCGCCAGGGCGAGAAACGTGAACGAAGCGCCAATCGGAGCGGAGGCAGCCGCGACGGCGTGCGCGAGCTTGATGCGCCAGATGAGGCCGATCGCCGCAGCGACCGCCATCGCGGCGTACACGAACATCGAGAGCCACGCGCTCGGCGCATGCACGTAGACGATCCGAAACGCATCGCCTTGCTGGTAATCGGGCGGCGCGAGAACGAGTCCGCCGTAGAGGCCGATGACGATGAGGAGCAATGCCGGCCAGCCCAGCCACGGCGCCAGGCGGCCCGCGATGCGATAGGCATGCGGCGGCGAAGCGAGCCGGTGGAACCAGGTCCAGTTCATTCCATCACTCCGCGCTGATCCGAAGGGCTGCCGCCACCGCAGGCGGCGCGAGGGTCACGGCCAGCACCAGCATCGCGGTCAGGAGCAACAAGGGTCCGCGCGCGCTCTCACCGTGAACCGCCATGTCGATCGCGCGCGCGCCAAAGATCAGGGCCGGCATCGCGAGCGGCAGCACCAGGAGCGACAGCAACAGGCTCCCGCGCCGCAGCCCCAGTGTCAGCGCCGAACCGATCGCTCCCAGCGCACTCAGGATACCGGTGCCGAGGCCCAGCGAGAGCATCAGTGTGCAGATAGCGCTGCCCGGCAAGGCGAGACCGGCGGCGACCAGTGGTGATACCAGGACCAGCGGCAGGCCGCAAACCGTCCAATGGGCTGCGCCTTTCGCGAGCGCGAGAAGCGCGAGCGGCTGTCCGGAAACGAGCATCTGCTCGAGCGTGCCATCGGCGTGATCGGCGCGAAACAGGAGTTCGAGTCCGAGCAGTGACGCGAGCAGCGCGGCAACCCAAAGAATTCCACCCGCAATTTGCCGGAGTTCCGTCAGGTCCGGTCCGAGTGCGAGCGGAAAAAGCGTCGTAACCATCGCGAAGAACATCAGCGGCTGCGCGACCTGGCCCCAATGGCGCACCGCCAGCAACAAGTCTCGCCGGTACATCAGCATCGCCGCGCCCATCACGGACGTGTTGTTCATGAGGCGAGATCGACGCGACGTGGGGAGTGATTCGGAATCGACGGCGGTTGATGAGCGGCCATGACGGCCGCGCCTCCCCGGTCGAGGTGACCGGTGATGATCGCTGTAACCAGCGTTACGCCTGTGCCGTCGAGATTCGTGAACGGCTCGTCGAGAATCCACAGCGGAGCCGCCGCCAGCATCACCCGCGCCATCGCGAGACGCCGTCGCTGCCCCGCGGACAGGACCGCGGCAGCCTGGTCCCGTGACGCGGAGAGCCCCACGCGTGAAAGCGCGTCTTCGATCTCGGCAGCCTCGAGGCGCCGGCGCAACCCGACCTCGAACGCGAGATTCTCACGGGCGGTCAACTCGGGTTTCAGGCCGTCACTGTGTGCGAGGTAGCTGCAGCTTGCGCAGTACGCGTCACGGTCCGCGCCGATCGGCCGGCCTTCCCAGGTGACGCTCCCCTGCTCCGGAGGCAGGAATCCCGCGAGCACGCGCAAGAGGGTCGTCTTGCCCGATCCGTTCGGTCCGGCGACGTGCACGCAATCGCCGGCGGCGGCCTCGACGGACACCCCGCCGAGCACCTTGCGATCGCCGCGCCAGACGTGGATATCGCGCGCGGAAAGTCGTGAAAAATTAAACGCTTGCAATTGAAATGTCGTCCGGCCTCTCAGGTCGCGCGGACTATATCAAAATAAGGCAATCATGGCCCCCGGGGGCGTCACAATGCCCTCCCCGTATACTCGCCGCATGAATGCCGGAACGCTGCAATTGATTCGCGCGTCGCTTACGGCGGTGGTCGTCGCGGGCGCTCTGACGGTGGTGGCCTGCGACGGCGGCCCGAGTTCGCCGGCGAACACGGCAACGCCGGATGCGCCTGGTCCCCGCGCCGAAGCGACACAACCGAGTGCGGGCGGTGGCGCTGCGCCCGACACGGGCGCGATGGGCCAGATCGTGCTCGAGAAGATCAACGCGAATCCCGCGATCGAAGGCAAGGCGACGCTCGTCGAGTTCCGTCAGAAATCCATTTCGACCCAGGCGCTCGGCGACTCGCTGATGAGCGCCGTCGTCGAGTTCGAAGGCCTCGTGACATTCAGCGATGACGTTCAGTGGAGCTGGCAGGGTCCGACCAAGGCGGGCGAGCCCCAGAAATTCGAAGCGCGCGCGGAGTACTTGAATCAGGGCAAGGGCTGGGAGCTAGTCCAGCCGCTCGGAATTTATCCGCTCTAGACTCGTGCCGAGGAGCATGCGCGCGAGCAGCATGCCAACGAGTCCACCCGCGAGCTGAGCTCCCATGAACCAGGGCGCATCGATTGGGCGGATACCGGCGAAGGTGTCCGAGAGCGAGCGCCCGAGCGTGATCGCGGGGTTCGCAAATGACGTGGATGCCGTAAACCAATAGGCGGCGCCGATCCACGCCGGCACGCGCCAGGCGGCCGCGCGCACCGACGGGGAACCGAGCGCGACCATCACGAGCCCGGCTGTCGCGACTCCTTCCGACAGCCATTGCGCTCCGCCGGTCCGCACATGGGTCGAAGCTTGCACGAGCGGCAGGTCGAACATGGCGTTCGCCAGCATGGCGCCTCCGCAACATCCGATGGACTGCACGGCGACATACGCAATCGTTCGCCTTAGAGGAAGTCTTCCGCGTATTGCCTCCGCCAACGAGATCATCGGGTTGAAGTGGGCGCCGCTGATGGGGCCGAGGAACGCGATCAACGTGGCAAGCGCCAAGACCGTCGCTGCGGTGTTGGCGAGCAATACAATGGCGAGATTGCCGCCTGCCAATCGCTCGCCCATGATCCCCGAGCCAACGACTGCAGCGGCCAGCAGCAGCGAGCCCAGTCCTTCCGCAAGCAATGAGCGGCCCAAGCGCCTAGGCGACTTCGTCGGCGGGGGTTGTCTTGCCGATAGCGTTCAGGCGTTCTTGCAGCTTGATGCGATCGAGCGAGCGAATCGGAAGGCTCGTAAAGATCTTGATCCGGCTGTCGAGCTCACTGAAAGCAGTGCGGAAAGCCTTCCATTGGTCCTTCTCTGAGCCCCGCACCGCCGCCGGATCCGCAATACCCCAATGTGCGGTCATCGGCTGGCCGGGCCAGACCGGGCAGACTTCGCCGGCCGCGTTATCGCAAACGGTGAAGACGAAATCGAGCGGCGGCGCGCCTGGTGCAGCGAATTCGTCCCAACTCTTGCTGCGAAGTCCAGCCGTCGGCACTTTCATGTGCTTCAGCATTTCGAGCGTCAAGGGATGGACCGCGCCCTTAGGATGACTGCCCGCACTGAATCCGACAAACCGGCCGCGACCCCACTGATTGAGGAGGCTCTCGGCGAGAATGCTGCGCGCGGAGTTGCCGGTACATAGAAACAACACGTTGAATGCAGGTTCGTTCATGGTGCACCTAGGCGGCTTTTGGTTCGCAGCACGGCGAGTTCACGGCTTGCGCGATGTCTGACCCGTATACCGTGCTCGAGCCCGTCGTCAGAAATGTCTCCCATTTGACGCCTTGCGGATCCTCGATCCAGCTCTTTTCACTCTTCGCGTAACAGCAGGTCGTGGCGCCTTCTTCGAGCACTGGTGCGTCAGCTTGTTTTAGGCGCGCGTAGATTTCTTCGAGCTCCTCCGCGTCCTCCACCTGGAAGCCGAGGTGACGAATGCCGTTCGCCCCTCCCCGCCTGGAAATTGCAAAATTCACGCGCGGATCGTCCAGCATCCACTTCGCGTAGTCGTCCTTGAGAACCGTCGGCTCCGCGGCGAAGAGCGTCGAGTAAAAGCGAATGGAATCCGCAAGATCGCCGACGCTGACATGAACGTGAAGGCGTTTCATAAGTGTTTCACCATGAGTGCGGAGCTGGTCGGGCAGATGTCCGAATATTCCCGGGTCGAGCGAATGGATGCCGGCGCCTCGCCATGCTCGATCCGGCCATAGCCGCGATGCGCGAAGAACGGCTCCGCCGTGGTCGTCAGGAGATAGATCGCGTCCACACTGCGCGTGCGAGCATAGCCCTCGGCATGCTCGACCAGGGCGGAGCCGGCACCGGCCGCGCGAAAGTCGGACGCAACCACCAGCGATCGCAACAGTGCATCCCTTCCGTGAATCTCGAGGCCAACCAGTCCGAATGGCGCGGTGCGCGCGCCAAGGAAAAAGAAGTGTTCCAGGTGTCCGTCCGTAAGGTCCACGGTCGGTAGATTCGCTCCCTCGAGCAGCGCGATGATCGCCGTGCGCGAGGGTCTCTGGGCGATGTCTGCGACCGACGAGTTCATGATGCAGGCTTCAAGCTGCTTTTCGCCGTTTGACGGCCTTCGCGGGCCGCGCGGGCTTGCAGTCAGGTGCGCACGACTCCGTGCTCGCTGCACAACAATTCTCGGTGAGGTAGCCGACCAATTCGTCCATTACGCCGAAATCGGCGCTATAGATGAGCTGACGGCTGACTCGGATCGGCGTGATAAGTCCGGCGCGCTGTAGGTTCTGGAGGTGAAACGTGAGTGACGACGGGGCGAGTCCAACGTGTTCACCGATGGCGCCGGCAGGCAACCCCTCGGGACCCCGCTCGACCAGTAATCGGTAGATCGCCAGGCGGTATTCATGGGCGAGCGCCCCCAAGGCATCGATCACGCGCGCGGTCTTCATGCCGCGCATAGTATTACGATAATACTCGTAATATCAAGATATGGTGCCCCGGGCAGGGATCGAACCTGCATGGCCTTGCGGCCAACGGATTTTAAGTCCGTAGCGTCTACCCATTCCGCCACCGGGGCGTGGTCCCGGATCTCATGGAGGCGAGGGTCGTAATGGAAATCGGCTCGAAACGGCGCATTTTGCGCGACTTGGCCCGACCATTTTTCCAGTTACCCCACCACCCGACCCACCCAGCCACCGGCAGGTCTCGATAACAGGTTACCGCGTTACTGCACGCACCGGGAAAACGGTCGACCGGACTGGGCAGCCATTCTGATGTCCGCCAAACATACTTCGGGGCGCCGCCGTGCCTGATGTCTGGGCTCCCCAATTACGGCGGTCGATAGTGGCTGTGACCCCGCTCGTCGTGATGACGGTACAGCGGTCCTTCGCAATCGTACCGGGTTGCTCGGACTCGCGCGTGCCGGTTGAGAACGTCTTCGAGCGGCGAACCAACCGCCAGACCTGAAATCAATCGTCGATCGCATCCGGCCCGGTATTGCGGGACTGTTCCCCAGCCGACCCGGGGACAACGAGCCGCATCTCGTGCGGCATGCCGTGCGGGCGAACATCGATGCGTCAGTGCGGTAACTACGCCACGGCTCGGCGATCTTCGAAGGCCTCATCGCGGGTCACGGCCTGATGGTGACCGGCGCCGAGTACTCGCCGGGAACGGCGTCGTGGAGTTTCTGTAGGAAACACTTCTGTGAACCGTGTCCCTTTGCCGCAGGATCGTGAAAACGGGTCCATGACGGCCGTCGCAAATCTTGCGTGCTCCGGTTCAGTGTTGCCTGGCTCTGCCAATAATATGTCAGCTTCAGACGATCCTCGCCGGCTGGGAGTCTTGAACTGGTGCAACCGTCATGAGATCAGATTCGCGATTCGCAATCAGCGCGATGCTGGTGGCGCTCGAGACTGGCGCCTCCCGATCGGCGTCGGCGCAGGCAGCCACGGACACCTTCGAGGTCAGCATCACCACAGCTGACAGTTGCACAATCTCGGCGTGCAGCTTCCGGAGCGAATCCTCGCTCTCGCCAGGCGAAGTCGCCACTTGTCCTGTTGTCTCAACCGAAGGGGCCCCTCTCGACGGTCAGTTAGCGATGCGCAGTGGTTTGCCGAGTGAATGCAGAGCGCGATGAACAGAATTTTTCGCGTGATCTGGAGCGAGGCCCGCCGCACATGGGTGGCGGTCTTCGAATTCACCCGGGCGAGACGCAAAGAAAAGTCTAGGAGCCGTAGCAGGACCCTGATCGGAGCGCGCGAGGCGCCCATGCCGATTCTGCGCCGGCGGCTATTCCATCTTGTGGTCGCCGCTATCGTGTCCGGTGTCCCGGGCGCGGCAGCCGCGACGGACTTACTGTGGGATGCCGATGGCGTCGCCCCCGTCGATGGCGGCACGGGCCCTTGGAACACCACCAGTCTTCTGTGGTGGAACGGCGCCAGCTATCAGGCGTGGAACAATGCCGCTATCGACGACGCCGTTTTCGGCGGTGCCAGCGGCACCGTGACCCTGGCGTCGCCCATCACGATCCACGACCTCTCCTTCATCGCTGCGGTTGCCTACACGATCACGGGCAGTACCCTGACCTTGGGAGGCGTGACGCCGACGATTGACGCGACAGCGGGCAGCACCGTTACCATCGCCTCGGCAATTACTGGCACGGCTGGATTGACGACGACCGGGCCCGGCCTCCTCACCCTGAGCGGCGTCAACAGTTTCTCGGGCGGCCTGACCCTCAACGGGACTGGCACGGTCACCCTCTCCAACGCAGCCAATACGTACACCGGCGGAACAACGATCAACAGCGGCACGTTGCGGATTTCCGCCGCCAATCGCATGCCGGCCTCCACCGATGTCGTCATTGCAAACGCGACTGGCGCGACGCTGAATCTCAACGGCTTTGCTCAGAGTATCGCGTCTCTCTCTGGTGGCGGCACGACTGGCGGCACGGTGACGCTGGGCGCCGGCACTTTGACGATCAACAAAGCATCCGGCAGCAGCGATTTCGCTGGCGTGATCAGCGGGACTGGCGGGCTTACCAAGAGTGGTGCCAGCACGCAGATCCTTTCCGGCGCCAACAGCTATTCCGGCACCACCACGATCACCGGCGGCACCTTGCAAATCGGCAATGGCGGCACCACCGGCACCTTGGGCACGGGCGACGTGACGGTGACGGGCGGCGCCAGCAGCTTGCAGATCAACCGCAGCGATACGCTCACCTTGGGACAGGTCATTGCCGGCACCGGTCGTCTGGTTCAAGCCGGCACCGGCACCACCATCTTGACGGGCGCGAACACCCGCACCGGCACCACCACCATCTCGGCCGGCACCTTGCAGATCGGCGATGGCGGCACCATCGGCAACCTCGGCACGGGTGCCGTCACGAACAACAGCGCGCTGGTGGTCAACCGCAGCGATGCGCTCACCTTGGCGCAAGTCATCAGCGGCAGCGGCACGTTCACCCAGGCCGGCACCGGCACCACGCTGTTGACCGCCAACAACACCTACACCGGCACCACGACGATCACCGACGGCAGCTTGCAAGTCGGCAATGGCGGTACCACCGGCCGCTTAGGGACCGGCGCTGTGGTGAACAACGGCAGCCTGGTCATCAACCGCAGCAATGCCCTCACCCTGGCGCAGGCCATCAGCGGCAGCGGCACCCTCACCCAGGCCGGCACCGGCACCACCAGCTTGACCGGCACCAACAGTTACACCGGCACCACGACGATCACCGGCGGCACTTTGTCGGTGGGGGCCGGCGGCGCGACCGGCGACCTGGGTGCCAGCAGCAATGTGGTGAACAACGGCACTCTGCAGATCAACCGTACTGGTGCGCTCACCTTGGGACAGGTCATCAGCGGCAGCGGCAACCTGACCAAGCTTGGCGCTGGCACGGCCACCTTGACCGGCGACAATACCTACGCCGGCACGACGACGATCACCGGCGGCATCTTGCAGATCGGCGATGGCGGCACCACCGGCACCTTGGGCACGGGCGACGTGACGGTGACGGGCGGCGC
>JBBDLI010000002.1:85738-207518 GCA_040878925.1 Steroidobacteraceae bacterium
ATGGCGGCACCACCGGCACCTTGGGCACGGGCGACGTGACGGTGACGGGCGGCGCCAGCAGCTTGCAGATCAACCGCAGCGATACGCTCACCTTGGGACAGGTCATTGCCGGCACCGGTCGTCTGGTTCAAGCCGGCACCGGCACCACCATCTTGACGGGCGCGAACACCCGCACCGGCACCACCACCATCTCGGCCGGCACCTTGCAGATCGGCGATGGCGGCACCATCGGCAACCTCGGCACGGGTGCCGTCACGAACAACAGCGCGCTGGTGGTCAACCGCAGCGATGCGCTCACCTTGGCGCAAGTCATCAGCGGCAGCGGCACGTTCACCCAGGCCGGCACCGGCACCACGCTGTTGACCGCCAACAACACCTACACCGGCACCACGACGATCACCGACGGCAGCTTGCAAGTCGGCAATGGCGGTACCACCGGCCGCTTAGGGACCGGCGCTGTGGTGAACAACGGCAGCCTGGTCATCAACCGCAGCAATGCCCTCACCCTGGCGCAGGCCATCAGCGGCAGCGGCACCCTCACCCAGGCCGGCACCGGCACCACCAGCTTGACCGGCACCAACAGTTACACCGGCACCACGACGATCACCGGCGGCACCTTGCGAATCGGCAATGGCGGCACCACTGGCACGCTAGGCGTGGGTGCGGTGACTTCTGCGGCAGGTGCCAGCCTGGCGTTCAATCGCTCCGACACGATCTCCGTTGCCAACTTCATCACCGGTGCCGGCACGCTGGCGCAGATCGGTAGCGGCACGACGGTGTTGACGAACGCCAATACGGCCGGCGCGACCACGATCGCCCGCGGCGTGCTGGATGTGAGCGGTACGCTGACCACGCCGACGATCACGATGGGCGGAGCCACCAGCGCGGGTCTGACGGTTGGCGGAACCGTGGGCGCGGGCGGCACCTCGCCGACGGTGATCACCGGGACGGGCACGGCGCCAAACACAGTGACGGTGAACGCGGGCGGCATGCTCTACGCCAATACCGGCGCTGATGATCTCGGCGCTGGCGGCGACACGCTGAACGTGGCGGGCACGCTGAATACGGGCGGCGGCACGTTCAACCTGGGGGCGGGCAATGACATGCTGATCGTTGCCGGAACGGTGGAAGGTTCCGGCACGATGGATCTGGCGGATGGCGACGATCTGCTGACTCTGAATGACGGTGCCCTGCTGTACAACACCATCAGCGGCGGGGGTCACGTGGCCGGCGACACGGTCGTGCTGAACAATGCCAATCCGCTCAGCTTGGATGCGAGCCGCATCAGCAATTTCGAAATCCTCACCAAGCAGAACACGGGCACTGCGACGCTGACCGACAACTTCGCTTTCGTCGGTGGAGTCAACATCGCCGGCGGCACGCTGGATGTAACCGGGACGCTGGAAACGCCGACAGTGATGCTGGCCGATGCGACAACGCTGAACGTGGATGGCGCGCTGCTGGCCGCCGGCGCTGGTCCGACGACGATCACCGGCAGCAATGGTGTCAACAGCTTGGCCGTGAGCGTCGGAGCGACGCTGGTCGCTACTGGCGATCTGGGTGATGGAGCCGACGTGTTCGACCTGGCCGGGACTTTGGACACCGGCGCCGGCACGTTCATGCTCGGCGCGGGCGACGATGTCTTCGTGGTGCATGACACGACGAATGTCATCGGCACATTGGATGCGGGCACGGGTGATGACTTCCTGAATGTCAATGTCGGCGCGGGTAACACGGCTGCGCTCGGCAGTTCGATCGGCTTCGAATCTCTGGCGAAATCGGGACCGGGCGCTCTGCAAATCAATGGCCCATCCGGTTTCCTTGCCGTGGATGTACAGGACGGCGTGATGCAAGTGGCATCGGCCGGCAGCGTCTCGGCACAAACCACCACGGTGGCCGCGGGCTCGACTCTCCAGGTTGACGGTGGATACGGCGGCACGGCAGGCAATGACCTGTTGACGGTCGCCGGCACGCTCAGCGGCGCCGGCACAGTCAGCCTGCTGGGTGGCGATGACACTCTACGCGTCGTTACCGGCGCGACCATCAGCCTGTCGGGCAGTATCGACGCGGACGACGGCGACGATCAGTTCGTTCTCGATGGCACGGGCAGCGATTCTTTTGACGTGGGGCAGATCGGATTGACTTATCTGAACTTCGAGCAGTTCGCCAAGGAAGGCGACGGTTCCTGGCGCCTCACCGGAGCAGGCGCTCAGAACTGGACGGTTTCAGGCGGCACTTTGATCGGCGATACAAGCAGTCTGGGCGGGAATATCGTCAACCATGCGACCGTGGTGTTCGATCAGGCCACCGATGGCACGTATGCGGGAATTCTTTCGGGCAGCGGGGCACTCATCAAGCTCAATGCAGGCACGCTCATTCTGAGCGGGAATAGCCCGTTCTCGGGCAACACCTCAGTCGTCGGCGGCATACTTGAGGTCAACGGATCGCTGTCGAGCTCAAATGTCATGCTCGATTCCGGCACCACGCTATCAGGCGTCGGTACCGTCGGCAGCCTGATCACTTCGACAGGCGCGTGGGTTGTGCCGGGCAACTCCAGCTCCCCGTTTGGAACTCTGACCATCGCTGGAAACTACTCCGGTAGCGGAACCGTTCGCATCAATACCTTCCTGGGTGACGAATCTTCGCAAACCAGCAGGCTCGTGATTACCGGTGATTCAACTGGGGCGAGTTCCCTGGTGGTGATCAACCCGGTGGGTGGAAATGGTCAAGGAACGAGCGGTGATGGCATTGAGCTGATTCAAGTCGACGGCCTGAGCCCGGCGGACAGCTTCCGGCTCGCTCAGCCGGTGCAGGCCGGCGCCTACGAATACCGGTTGCACCAGGGCGGAACGGCGGATTCCAATGATTGGTTCCTGCGCACCGAATTCGCTTCGGCGACGCCCGCGTTCCGACCTGCTGTGCCCGGATACGCTCTCGGTAATCTCGTGAACCTGGAGTCTGGATTCGCCGCGCTTGGAAGTCTGCGCACTCGAGTCGGAAATCAGGGCAGCGTCCACGAGGGTGATGGTGAGCACGGCATCGACGGCTGGATGCGCGTGCGCGTTCAAGAGCTCTCCATCGAAAGTTCGCGGTTTCAGATGGGCGATGGCTATCTGTGGTCTTTGCAGTTCGGTACGGACTTGCTGCGCCGTGAGTTCAGCGGGCGGCGGATCCACGCGGGTATCATGGCAAGCGTCGGTGAAGACAACGCGACGTTTTTCGATCCCGCGCGCGCGTTGGCCGGCCTCGAGACTCGCACCGGCACTCTGGACGCAACGTCCAGAGGCGTCGGCGGCTACTTCACACGATACGGCGCGAACGGCGGCTACTTTGATCTGGCCGCGCAAGCGGTTCACTTCGAGAACCGGTATCGCGACCAGTTCGCCACGTCGGGAGAGCAAAGCGGCTGGGGCAGCGCGCTGTCCGCGGAGATCGGCTCGGCTTTCTCACTCGGAAGCACGAACTGGAAGATCGAGCGTCAGCTACAGCTCACGTATCAGCGGCTCGAGCTGGGGCGCTTCGCCGATGAGGTCTCGAACGTTTCAGCAGTTGAAGATGACGCCTTGCGCGGCAGGCTCGGCGTGCGCATCTTCGCGGACTCCGGCCAGTGGCTGGGGCTTAGCCAGACGACACCCTACGTGCTGGCGAATTTTCAGCGCGATTTCCATGACGACCGCGCCACCACGGTCGGCAGCACCGAGTTTAGCGAGAGCATTCCCCGTAACACTTTGAACCTCGGCGCGGGATTGACCGGAACGCTGCACGAAGGTGTGCAGATTCATTTCGATCTTCGCTATCAGAATGCAATCGACGGTACGCGCGACGGGTTCTCGGCGAATCTCAGTCTGCGCATCAGGCTTTAGGAACAATGCCACTTATTGCCATCCCTCCAGGCCAGGATCTTGCGGCTGTAGCAGTCGAGGACAGCCGCTAGATACGGGAAGCCGCGCCATCGGGATATAGATGATGTCGGCTGTCTACACCTGGTTCGGTGGGTCAATGACCAGGATGCCGCATTGACCCGTCAGCGTGATGATGTCACCTGACGGCTGATGTCGCCGTGCGGCGCACCCGCCATCAGCTTCCGAAAATCGGTCCCGCTGACGTGCACGAGGCCGCGGTGATCGCCGGCCTCGAAATAGACGTCCGATTCCTCCATGAGGCTGTCATCGAGAACGCTGTCGATGCCGTAGGCCGCGCCCACTGGAGGCACCGCACCCGGCTCGCAATCGCCGAACAGACTTTGCAGCTCATCCTCGGTCGCAAGCCCGAGCGGGCGTCCGAAGCGTCTGTGCATGGCGCCGAGGTCGACCCTTCGCGTGGCTGGCACCACCGCGATGACGAAGCCCTGGTCATCCTTCAGGACTGTTCCCTTCGCGAGCTGGGCGCCTGGGACATGCGCCGCCTGCGCGGAATGCGTGCTGTCCAGGGTGCGTGTATGTTCGATCAGCTCGTAGCTCACGCCCTCGCGAACGAGATGCTTCTGCACGGATGCTGCAATCGTCATGACTGGCCCTCCGGTGCGGCTGTCCTGATTGTTCTGTAACTATACGCCCGGGCGGCGGGAGACGACTCTCGTAGAGGGTTATGCTGGAGACGCCCCGGCCGAGCGATGCGCGTGCCAGTCAGGCAGGAGGTTGGATCATGGCGAGCATCAAAGTCCGGCAAAACGGGCCCTATCTGGTCGACGGTGACGACGTGACAGTGGTGGACTGGAATGGTGTGTTGTATCCCATTCCGAGACGGCCCTTCGCGCTCTGCCGCTGCGGCGGTTCATCGACCAAGCCATTTTGCGATGGCACGCATTCGCGGACAGGCTTCGCGGCGGCACAAGCCGCCGTCCCGAACAGTCAGGACCGGCCTGCTTCGGCCGACACGTGAGCGGATTCACGCAACGTCAGGTCGGTTCGCGGTCCGGCATTTGCCGGGATTGAGGCTGCGGATGGGTAAGTCGGACAGTGGCCGCACTCGCTGGATCGAGGCATCGGATGTGATTCCGATGTTTCCCACACTCGTATGGAAGTTCCAGCTCGAACAGCGGCTGCACAAAGCTATCGACGCGAAAATTCTCGCTGCCCTCTCGGATCTTAGACGCGAGTTGCCACCGCTCGCGGCCGGCAATGGCTGGCAGTCGGTTCAAACGCTCCATGAGCGCGATGACTTCAGAGACCTCGTCCGCTGCGTGCACGACGCAGCGCGAGGAATTCTGCGATTCCTCAAGATCAGCTATAACGCCGTCGAGATCAGCGCCTGCTGGGCAACCATTCTGGCGGCAGGCGCATCACACAGGATTCACAACCACCCTAACAACTTCCTGAGTGGTGTCTACTACGTGTTGACTCATCCGGGTACGGACACCATCAACTTCCATGATCCGCGCAATCAGACCGGGATCATCCGCCCACCGGTCGCGGAGCTCACAGCCGAGAATACAGACCAGGTCGTCGTAAACGTGAAAAGCGGCACGCTGATCGTTTTCCCAGCCTGGCTGCAACATTCGGTCGACACGAACACGAGCGAGAACGAAAGAATCAGCGTCAGCTTCAATGTCATGTTTTCTGCGTTCACCGAGCATCTCAGTAAGCCACTTTGGTAGAGGGGCCGCCCGCTCGTTCAGGTGTGCAACTCGACAATATCGCCGTCGGCCAAGGGATGCTCGGGGCCCACGTGCTGCCCGTCATAACCCGATCGGCCCCACACGCGCGCGTGCTTGAGCGTACCCGCGAGGTCCCGATGCACGAGCCGCGCGACGTCGGCAATCGTTTCGCCACGGCGCAGCGTGAAAGGTCGACCACGGTCAGGCGGTTTGCCCGGCGTTTTCGTGTAAACGCGCACGATGTCGAGATGGTCGAACAACCACGCACCGATTTCTCCCAGTCCGTGACCAGTGAGCGCCGACACCGTGAGTGCGGGATAGCGAAGTCCGCTGAGCTCAAGGAACGCGCGCAGCTCGGCTGGCGCATCGGCCAGGCGATCCGTCTTGTTGGCAAGCAGCAAGGTGCGTATTCGCAGCGCGAAGGGATCTCCATCGTCGCTGCTCTCCTCGGGTGATCCGTCGCGCGGTTCCCAGCGATCGAGCAACAGCAGGTTCTGCTCACGCAGGACGGTATGCACGGCCTCCACCTGCGCGATGCAGTCCGAATCGCCTAGATCTGCGACCAGCAGACATGCATCCGCCGTCTGCAGTGTGTTTGCGAACCAGGGCAAGGGGTGCGCGGGCGACACGGGAGGCAGGTCGAGAACCTGAAAGCGCACATCCTCGTGCTGCATCATGCCGGGCTCGGGATACTGGGTCGTAAAGGGGTACGGGGCAGCCCGTGCATTCGATCCGGTCAGGCGTGCGTGCAACGACGACTTACCTACATTCGGCGCGCCAATCAGCGCCACCTGCGCCGCACCTTCAGGACGCACGATCAGGACGGGACCACCGCGTGCTCCGCCTTTTTTCGGACGTTCCAGCTCTTCCGCGAGATTCTTGATCCGGCGCTTGATGTCCGCCTGCAGATGATCCGTTCCTTTGTGCTTCGGAATGACCCGCAGCATCTCGCGCAGCCATTCCAGGCGCGCTTGAAGATCACGCGCTTTGCGGAACGCCGCTTCCGCGGCCTTGTATTCGGGCGTGAGATTGGCGGGCATGTCTACGTCGACGGGCGCAATGTACTCAACCGGCCATAACCCCGGTGGGCAAGGGGTCAGGCGATCTCTCCAGCCACGACGGTATTGGCAGGCCTTTCGAGCTCAGGAACCCGGGATTGAAGAGCGTCGACTGATAGCGGAGCCCGGAGTCGCACAATATGGTCACGATCGTGTGGCCCGGTCCGAGTTCTCGTGCGAGCCGCAGGGCCCCGACCAGGTTGACGCCTGTCGAGGCGCCGACGCACAGGCCCTCGTACTGCAGCGCGTCGAAGACCGCCCGCACCGTCTCGTCGTCCGGAACGTGGTAAGCGAAATCGACGGCGAGTCCCTCGAGATTGCCCGTGATCCGACCTTGGCCAATGCCCTCGGTGATCGACGAGCCTTCCGCCTTTAGTTCGCCGCGGGTGTAGTAGTTGTAGATGGCGGCACCCGGCGGATCGGCGAGCGCAGTCTTGACGGCGGGATTGCGCTCGCGCAGCGACATCGCCACGCCGGCGAGCGTGCCACCCGTGCCGATGGCGGAAACGAATCCGGCCACCTTGCCGGAGGTCTGCCGCCAGATCTCTGGACCCGTCGTTTCGTAGTGGCCGCCACGATTCGCGACGTTGTCAAACTGCCGGGCCCAGATGGCACCATTCGGCTCGGTCCGCGCCAACTGCGTGGCGAGCCGCTCCGCCACGTGCACGTACTGATTGGGGTTCTTGTAGGGAACCGCCGGTACCTCGTACAGCGTCGCGCCGAGGGACCGCAGCGTATCCTTCTTCTCCTGCGACTGAGAATCGGGAATCACGATCACGGTGCGATAACCGCGCGCGTTCCCGACGACGGCAAGTCCGATGCCGGTATTTCCAGCAGTCCCTTCGATGATGGTTCCGCCCGGGCGCAGCAGCTGCCTGCGCTCCGCGTCAAGCACGATCGCGAGCGCGGCGCGATCCTTGACCGAGCCGCCAGGGTTCATGAACTCCGCTTTGCCGAGAATGTCGCAGCCCGTCATTTCCGACAATCGCTTGAGTCGGATGAGTGGCGTGTTCCCGATCGATTCGACCAGGCCGTTGCGGATGCCAATTGATTCCCGGTGCATCGGATCTCCGCGTGGCTGCGCCCCATCGTCCGTCCCGCACCCGGCGTCGTCAACGCGGCGCAAGCGGGACCGGGGAGCGCCGCGTTGTGATCAAGGCTGAAGTTGTGCACGTCGAGCAGCGGTGGGTGGTCGGGCTGGACGTCGGCGGATCAGTTCAGGGTCTGATCGAACGCGAACCCGAACGAACCGGAGTGGAGGCTTCGGGTCGGAATCGAAAGCCACTCGAAACGCCTGATTTTGCGCAACTTCGCGCGGCCATTTTTTCAGTTACCCCACCACCTGACCCACCCTCTCACGGGTAGGTGACGGCCAGCCCCACCCGGGGATTGCGAGATTGTAGTAGGTGGAGCGGCCGGCGGCGTCCCCCAGCACGAGTATCCCCTTGCTGATGAGGTCGGTGATGTCACGCGAAGCGGTCGCCGGGGAGGCGCCGGTCATGCCCACGTACTTGCGTTGTGTCAGGCCCCCTTCAAATCGGCCCGCGCCCGCCTCGAGCATCTTGTTGATCACCTTGCGTTGGCGCACATTGAGCGCGACATGCTTGTGCTCACCCCAGAACTGCGCGCGCACCAAGGCCTCGTCGATTAGAGCAGTGCCCGCCTGACACGAATCTGCGAACACATTCGTGAACCACTCGAGCCACGCCGTCACATCGCCGGCACTGCGCTGCGCCTGGTTGAGCGCCTCGTAGTACGGCACCTGGCGACGGCGCAGTTCGGCCGATACGCCGTGCAGCCGCGTGGCTAGCCGCGCGTCCTGGGCGAGTGCCATGTCGACGATGGCCCGGCCGATCCGGCCGTTACCGTCCACGAACGGATGAATGCTTTCGAACCAGACGTGCGCGAGGCCTGCGCGCAAGATGCCGTCGAGGGACGTGCCGCGGGTGCGGTTGAACCAGTCGATGAAGTTGCGCATCTCGGCGCGCACGGCGGCGGAAGGCGGTGCCTCGTAATGCACCACCTTGCGGCCGATCGGGCCGCTCACAATTTGCATGGGATCATCGTGGCTGCGATAGCGGCCCGTTTCGATGGAACGCAGCGCGGAGCCGCCGCCGGGGAAGAGTGACGCCTGCCACCGGTACAAGCGCTCCTCGGTCAGATCGCTGTCCCAGTCCGCGGCCGCACTTTCCATGACGTCGAGCAGCCCCTCGACGTTTCGAGGAACAGCGGCGACAAATTCGGGGGTAATCCCGAGACGGCGAGCAACAGAAGAGCGGACACTCGCGAGATCGAGTGCCTCGCCCTCAATAGCGGCGGTCGCGACCGCTTCACCGGACCAAACGTCGCGTTGCACCAGGGCCAACTCATGGGCACCAATCGCCTCGGCCTTGCCGAATAGCCGGCCACCCTCCGCCCGAGCACGGCTCAGCGACCCCGCGAGTCGCTCGTGGTCGTAGGTGAGGCGTGGCCATGCGGGCGAGGTCCAGATCCAGGCGGTGTCGGTCATAATCGCATTACTAGGTGAGATGAAAAGGAGTCTATTCCACGTGTGAGGTGATTATCAAGTGTAATCACATCATATTATGATGTGATAAAGACCCCGAATCGCCTTACCGCCGCCAGCCATACTTCACAAATGTAGCTACATTGTGGCACATGAAAAACGCTGTCATTCGTGCCCGCATCGATTCCAAGCTCAAGGCAAACGCCGTCCGGGTGCTCGCCGCGTGCGGCCTCGAGCCGAGCGATGCGATCCGGCTGTTCCTGCAGCAGGTGGTGGCGCACCACGGCATCCCATTCAATATCCGCAGCGTGGAGCGCGCGCCGTCGATGGCCGAGTTGCAGGCGCTGAAGCGCCGGTCGCAGGAGCGCGATCACCGGATCGCCAACTCGGTCGACGTGTCGAAGGGCCAGATGTTGCTGCTTCGCCCGGAGCGACTCCGCGGCGCCAAGGTTCGCTGACCGGCGGACGGCGTCGCGCAGGCCGACCTCGCCGTGAGCGTGGTGCGGGCGTTCATCGAAAACCACATGGACACGGGCGGCAATCCGCGAACGGTTCGTCAGGCCGTGAAGCGCGTTGAGAAGCTCGCCCTGGATCCCCGGCTGTTCCGGGTCGCGTTCACCTACGACATCGACATACTCGCCGCGATCCCGGTGGGGCGTATTGCCTATCCACGCTTCTACGAGCAACAGTGGCCGAGAGTCCTGGCGCGGCTCAAACTCAAGCGCGAGAAATTGGTCGCCCTGGAAGCGCGGCGAAAGTTTGCCACGGGTCGATAGCGGCCAATGAGATGGGGCGCGGAATCGTCCTACATTCCTTCGATTCGCTGCATGAAATTTCGCTTCGCCTTGTGCTTCACGCGCAACGCCTCCCGCCACACGGCGAACGCCTCTCCCTGTCCCGCACGCTCCATCAGCGTCTTGATCTTTCCCGCGAGCGCGGCGGCTTCATCGTATGCCCGGTTGTGCTTGAGTTCGACAATGCTGTCGATGGCATTGCGGTAGATGTCCGCGGCATCTAGTGGATGATCATGCTCGCGCGCCCGTGCGAGACGCATCCAGGCTTCGCGCGCGCAGCCGCCCGCCTTCGCCTCGGCAAGCGCGGCGTCGCTGTCGCCTTCGTGCAGGAATATCTCGACCAGCAACGTGTGGCCGGCGCCGGCCGAGCGCGCACCGCTGGTGCGGTCCGCGCGCATGAGCCTGGCGCGAACATGGGTCAGTGCCTTTTCGCGCCATCTCTTCCACGCTTTCGCCCGACCCGCGCTCTTCTCAAGGCGCCTGTACGTGTTAAGACTGGGGTCATGATTGAAATGCTGCCACGCAAGTTCGAGGGCATCGTCATGCCGCTGCGCTTTTGCGTAGGCGTCAATGAGAAAATCGACCAAACGCGGATCGAAATCGTTCGGAAACGCTTCGCGCCCGCGCTCCGCCCAGGCGAGGGCCTCACCCTGACGGGCGGCACCGGCGAAGGTCTCGGCGATCCTGAAGAAGTGATACGGATACGAGAGATTGCGACTTTGCACGGCCACCAGCGCATCCACGTCGCCCGTGTGCCGCGCCAGCGCTTCCATGATGGCGGTGATGTGGTAATGCTCGATGCCGGCGTCACGCCTGGCGCCCGGCGCGCGCGTTGGGACTTTCTTCCAGGCGGCCTCGGCGAGCGCGCGGTAGCGGGCGAGCCCTTTCGTTGCAAGCAATGGGGCGTAGTCCGCGAGCTTGAAGAAGCTCCACTCGTCCCGCAACTGCAGGTCAAAAAATTCCCTGGCGAACGCCTCCGGCTCCGGTTTGGCAGCGCGGCAGATCTCAAGGTGCAAGTCCGTAAGCTGGCGCAGCATCTCGCCGAAACCGCCATCGGAATCGTCGGTTTTTCCGTAGGCGGCGATGCCGCGGCGCATGGCGTAGCCGGCGAGTTCTGCCGCCTCCATGGCGCGCCCGCCTCTGACCAGTTCGCGCAGCAGGTGCACGACGCTTTCGGCGCGCATGACGAAGGCACGCATATTGCGGTAGTCGACAAAGCCGCGCACTGCAAATGCCCTATTTACCGCATCTTTCATCGCCTTCGGGTTGTGCGGCAGGCCGCGGCGCAGTGCGGCGGCCTCCAGTCGGGCGCGCAACTCAGGATCGTTCGCGGCCTGTTCGACCAGGATCTCGACGAGCGATTCCCTGCTCTCGGATTGCAGATGGGCCTGTACCCCGGCGAGGTCGTCGGCATCTTGTTCGGGCCGTTCGAGCCAGTCGAGCCCCGTGGCCACGGCATGCTTGCAGAATTCCCCTTCTTCCCCGAGCGGACAGGTGCAGGACCATGCCAGGGCGGCACCGTCCAGCCGGAGCACGACCCGATACTCCTCGCTGCCGAGCACCCGCGCCCAGATTGCGTTCCGCGTCTGCACCAGATCCACGACGGCGCCGCTCTTGAAATAACCCACGCCACGTGCAAAGGATCTCTCCCCCGCGAGACCGGCCAGAGACGCCTGCGTAATCAGCTTGTTGAACGGATTCGCCAATGCTCGTTCCCTGCCGCAGCCGCGGTTTGTCGCCCCATACAATCCGGTTCGATAGCCGCCTGATACCGCGCAGTCTGCTCACTGCGTGAGCTACCGCGTAGCCGGCATCGCGCGCGGGCCCCTCGTGCCGATCGTTGACGTTTAAGGCAACATCCCTCATGATGCTGTTGATGAATAAGTCAACAACACTGACAACGATACTCGCCACCCTGTCGGTCTCGGCCCGCGACCGGGAACTCACGGACTCCGCCTGGGCGGCGCGTGCCGGGCTCCGGAAGGAAACGCTCTCGCGGCTGCGCCGCAGGCAGAGTTGCGATTTCCGCACGCTGACGGCCCTGGCCGAGGTGGTGGGCTCAGAAATCGGCGCGCTGCCGGGGCGGCCGCCGGACAGTTCCGAGGACGGGCATTTCCCCGCGAAACTCGATCGCGACTACGAGGAACGTCTCGCACGGCTCTGTGCTTCGCGCAATCTGGATTCCACCACATGGGCGGCGAACGGGCCACGCTTCTTCATGGCCGGGCTCGCGACGATGCTGGCGAGCGCCCCGGGATTCGACCGCCGTGCTCTGCTGGCGCTCGCGGAACGTCTGCATCCCGGCGCCAGTGAGACCGAGGTCTTCCACGCCTGGCTGGCGCGCACGCCCGTCAGTCCGACACGTTTCTTTTCGCTGCTCGATGCCGAGGCACCGCGTGCGTCCTGATCGCAACGCCCGGCGCGAGTATATCGCCGCGTTTCGCGAACTCGTGTCCCGCATCGAACGCTCGCTGGCCGGACTTCCAAAACGCCTGCTGCCGATCCGAATGTACGTTGCGGGCGGAGCCGCGCTGCACCTCTACACGGGCGCCCGCGTATCGCGCGACATCGACGCCGTGTTTTCCCGACGCGTCGCGCTGCCCGAAGACCTGCAGATCGCCTACGAAGACGCCGACGGCGCGGCCCGCCTGTTGTACTTCGACAGACAGTTCAATGAGACGCTCACGCTGATGCACGAGGATGCATTGAAGGATTCCAAGCGACTGACGCTCAATGGCATCGATCCGAAAGTTCTGGAAGTGCGGCTGCTCTCCCCCCTCGATCTCGCCGTCAGCAAACTCGGGCGCCTCTCGAGCCAGGATCGCGAGGATGTTGCAACACTGGCCAGGCGCCGGCTGATCGATTCGGCGTCGCTGCGACGCCGGGCCGAAGCGGCAGTGACCGCTTATGTCGGGGATACCGAGCGCGTGCGCGGCTCGATCGCGTTGGCGTGCCGGATCGTCACGGACATCGAAAAACGCAAGCGGGATCGCGAGTAGCTTTCTGAATCAGACTCTACTCCCGTCGGGGACAAAACTCGGGTGTCAGGTCGCTTGCGCAGGAAAAGCGCGATTCACTGTTGCTCCAGATGCATGAGATCGAGAACATGCAGCGCGAGCTTACGTTGCTGCTCAACCTGTGCCCGGGGGTTGGTGACAGCTGCCCAATACTCGATCGACTTGCTCGGGATGAGTCTTGCCATACCTCAACCGACTGAGTGACAGAAAGTCTTCCAAATGTCCGTGGATTTCGCGCTGGAAAGCACGCTGACATGTCCGCATTGCGAGCATCAAGCGTTGGAAATCATGCCAATCGATGCATGTCAATTCTTTTACGATTGCAAAGGATGCGGCGCATTGCTGCATCCAAAATCGGGCGATCGCTGCGTGTTCTGCTCGTATGGCTCGGTGCGATGTCCGTCGAAACAGGGCCGCAATCCGTGCTGTGGCGCGAGCGATCCGCCGAGCTAGTCAGCCGAGTTTAGGCATTGAAGCACATCGTGCCGCATGTAACTTATCAGCCCATTGACTCCGCACTCGTACCCGGTGGCAAGTAGTGTCGCTTGCGAATGTCCGTTCGGGGTCGAACTCGGCCATGGTGCAAAGCGCGGTTCGAAGCCATCCGACGTTGTTCGTCAGGGCGAATCTCGGTTAGAGTCGGAATCGAAAGCCACTCGAAGCGTCTGATTCTGCGCAACTTTGCGCGGCCGTTTTTTCGGGTTAGCCCACCACCTGCCCACCCTGTCATGGGCAGATCTCACTAACAGGTTACCGCGTAACCGCAGGCACGGGGAGAACGGTCTTCCAGGTGGAGAATCACGAACGCAGGCGTGTTCCGACCTATCGGCCCTTCCGGAGCGCTTCGATGCGATCGGCGAGAAAGCTGCGACGGCTTACGGATTTCACTTGTGCGACGAACTTTCTCAGGTCCGGCCAACGGAATCTTCGCGGCAAATCGAGTTCCGGAAGTCGTGCGAATAGGCGCGATCGAGCCGGAGCGAGATAGACAGTGTCGAACAACGCCTTTTCAGCGGTCGCGATCTTTGCACCGTCTCTCGGACTGATATCGAAGCCGGTAAAGAGCTCCGGTGGCAAATGGTGGAAGGACACAGTGCCGATCGGATTCCTGGCACGCCGCGTGCGGCCGAGAGTGATGGCGTAGATGACAGCAGGAACCTGCTCTATCAGCCCATGGTGGAACAGAGCTGACTGAAGCGACACGTAGGCCGGATCGGGTGCGGACAGCAGCTCCGGTAAGGCAAAACGGCTCACGGCGCCCGCGATGCCCCAGCGACCGCGTGCAAGGTGTGTGAGAAATCCAGAGCGCTCGAGACGGCCCAGAATCATGGTGGCGTTGGCGGGCGTTACGCTCAGCAAAGCGGCCGCTTCGCGGGTGCCGAAAGCGGGCATGCCCAGCGCATTCAGCCGCTTCATGGCTTCGATCTGATTCAATGCCGGAGCGCCCCAAGTGCCTCGATCACTTCAGCCTGTAGCGTCTCCCAGATTTTGCGCGATCGATACCGGTCCTGATATTCCGGCTCCAGGTAAGCCAGTACCTGACCCGCGAAGTCGTCATAGCCGATGCCGATGGCATTCTCGACGGCCGCCGGCAAAATCCTGCTCAACTCATCGCCTGCCGGCGGGCGCGCATTCATGTCAAGGAGCAGCTTGAGATCGAAGAGATCGCGCGCCTGGGTCTGGTTGCGCAGCGCAAGTGCTTCCACCTTGTGAAGAAGCGCCACCGTCGGTGTGTAGTGCTGGGTGAATACCGCATACAGTCGGTAACGGTTGATGAGCTCGGCATCAACGGCCTCCAGCACGAGGTCTGGATTGAATTGCCGTCGTGAAAACTCGATCTTGGTCGGGATGGCCTGCGGAGAAACATCGACGCGGATCTGCAGCTTCCAGCGCTGTGTGGTCCCGGTCTGCTTTGCAGAGGTGACGGCCTCCACCGTAAGACGCTGGGCCCGAAGCATATTCAAGAAGGTCGCCGAAGCGAGTAATGCTTCGACATTCTTTTTCAGGGTGTTGACAGCGACCGTCCGGAGATCCAGGTCGATGTCTTCCGAGTAGCGGATACTCTTGCAGAAAAAACGAAGATTGCAGCCGCCCTTGAGAACGAAAAAAGCCGGATCGACGCGCGCGGCAAGCGCCCGCAGAAAGAGCAGGTGAAAAACCTCAATGGCCTGGCGGTCGTTCCACACGGGCCGGCTCCATACATATTACACGTAATAAACACTAATGTTTAGTACGTGTAATGTCAAATCAGGTGCGCGGTGCGGGCATGTCGTCGTCATAGCTGCTACGGATGTTTGAGAAGCGGCTCACCACCTACCGCGCCATCGGCAATGCACGCGGCGAGACGCCCCTTGGATTTGCCGAACCGCCGGATGAGCTGACCATCGAGTACGATGAGGAAGCGCTTCGCCACCTCGAGGAAGATTTGTGATGGCGCGAAAGACGAACACGAAGTGGAGGCGATGGCCGCCAGGAAACGCCAGACTCAAAGTGCTGATCGAGGAAGCGATCCTCGATGCCTACAACGAATCGGAGCAGCGCACGGGCTTCTACACGATGCTCGACGAGCATCTCGATACTCTATTCGAGACACAAATCCTGGGCGTTACAGCCACCGTAGCGCGGATCGAGATGAAGGACGATGACCAGATCGTCGCAATCTGCCAGCGCGGCCGCACACGGCAGGCCATTCCCCTCCTCGACCTCCCGCTTCCGGATCCTCGGCCAGGCGGCGCGGAGTGGATTGAGGCATACCGCCTGTGGGCGCGTGGAGTAGAGGCGTAGAGGCCAACCACAGTGCGCGCTCCCTGCGTACGATGAGCGAATTCCAATACTACGAGTTCGTCGCGATCGATCGCCCGCTGAGCGCCACCGTGCAGAAGCGGCTCCGCGCGATCACGAGCCGGGCGACGATTACGCCGACACGGCTCGTCAATACGTACGAATGGGGCGACTTCAAGGCAGACCCGCGCGACCTGGTCGCAAAGTACTTTGATGCGTTTCTCTACTACGCGAATTGGGGCACGCGTCGGCTCATGTTGCGCGTCTCGAGCACGCGGCTCGATCCGAAGCTCGTGCGCCAGTACTGCGCTACGCGCGCCGGTAAGCAGCGCGGCAGGTCGAGCGTGGCGGCCGTGACGACAGTCGGTGCGCATCTCGTGATCGATTTGTGGTCGGAGGACGAGTCCGGTGAAGACTGGGAAGACGCAGCGCCGGGCCTGCTCAGCGCGCTCGTGCCGATCCGCAACGAGTTGATGGCCGGTGACTATCGTCCGCTCTATCTCGCGTGGCGGCTTCGCGTTCAGGCCGGCGAGATCGGGGCCCGTGTCCGGACGCCACCGGCGCCCGACAGGACAAGCCGATTAACCGGTTCGCAGCAGGCACTCGTCGAGTTTCTGCGAATCGATCGCGCATGACGCGCATCCCGCAGAGCCCTTCGGTTGCAGGCGCCGTGCAGCTCCAACAGTTGACTCCGAACATGACGGACGTGACGACCCGAGCATCCGCCAGTAACCACGTCTATACGACAGTCAGGACCGAGGCCGTCGACGAGTCATCGATCGGCGCTGCGTTGTTTGTCCGGTCTTGACGCGTTTTGTCGCAACATTTCTGGTGCCCATATCAGGTCCCATCCTCCGCTTGCATACTTCAAAGTGATACTTTAGTATCACTTGCATGCGTACCGAACTGGTTACCACGTTGAAGCGCCAGGCAACGGAGTTGCTGTCCGAACTGGAGCGTGACCGTCAACCCATCTTGATCACGCAACACGGCGTTCCAAGTGCATATCTGGTTGATGTCGCAACATACGAGTCGTTGCAGCGACGCATGGGCTTGCTTGAAGGTATTGCTCGTGGCGAAAGAGCCATTGAAGAAGGTCGCACGGTCTCGCATGCCGAGGCCAAGCGGCGCATGTCTCGATGGCTGAAGTAGTCTGGACTGAGCCAGCCCTCAGCGACCTTGACGCCATTGCGGACTATATCGCCCTGGAAAATCCGGATGCCGCCCGCGAACTCGTGAGGCGCATCTTTCGCCATGTGGACCAGCTTGCCGACCATCCTAAGAGTGGATCCAAGCCATCGGAACTCCGGGGGTGGCGGTTCCGCCAGATTGTTGAGCCACCGTGCCGGGTTTTCTATCGGGAAGAATCGGGCTGTGTTTACATCTTGTACGTAATGCGGGCCGAACAATTGCTGCGGCGAACCAAGTTGAAGGCTCGTGAGCAAGATCCGGGCTCGACTTAACGGTGCCATTCAGCGTACGGCGCTGCATGGAATCAGACAGTTGTGAACCGCGTGAACAGTCTAATGTAGGCTAGGGTCGGAATCGAAGGCTGCTCGAAGTAACTGATTTTGCGCAACTTCGCGCGACTGGTTTTCCAGTTACCCCACTACGTACCCCACCCTGCTGCAGCTTGCTCCGGCTACCAAGCCAGCGCGTCGCTGCAAATACTCAAAATACAACCGCCCGAACCTCGCCAGCCATTCTAGCCTGCCCCGATAATGCCTTCGTGCGCAGCCGAGTTGAATGCCCGAGCAGCAAATTGCATTGGCGGGTATGGGCTCGGACCCCGCTCGACTTCATCACGGCCACTGACCCGCGAAAGCACAAGGGCGCACTTACGAGTCGCTGCGCGACTCAGTGCGCCTGGGGGCCGGCGTTTCCGCCTTACCCCCAGGACCCCCAGTGTGCGGCCGGCATTGTTTGGCGAACTGCTTGCCGATCATCGCCGCTTCACAGGCCTGACCAACCGTTCCTTGGCGTCCAGCGCGGCCGAAACGGATTCCGTTCTCCTGCTGAGATCGCCGGCGGCATGAGGAACTCAGCGACGGCCCTGATTACCGTAGGCAGCGCGCCTCGCAGGGACGGTTCGTCAATTCGTGTCACAAAAGCATCCCACTGGCGCATGTGACCGGTGTCGTCGAAAAAGCGCTCGGTCAGCGCAACGGGTGGGGCCGTTGGAATCTGCGTCTCGCGCCGCTTGAAAGTCGATTCAATCGCGACGCTGAGCACCTGCCCGTCAAATTCCAGGGTACGCGACAGAATGTAGATATCGTAGAAATCCTTCATGCGGCTGTTGCCGAGATCCAGCTGCACCATCGCCTGAAATTTTTCGGCGATCGTCGCCTCGACCGGATAGGCACGCAGCTTCAAGGGCGCCCCGCCGAGCAGGACGGGATACTCAATGATCAAGGGCGACGGGTAAACCGCGTCGCCTACGCCGAAGTCAATTTGGACAACCTGGCGTACGTTGTCGAGTCTGGCCGGCATGCGAATGCGAGTCCCGACATATCCGCCAGCTTCGTGAATCATCTCGACTGTCAAATTGCCTGCATCAAACGTGACGCCGTCGGTCTCGTCGATCACCGAGGCACACTGCCGCACAATTCCAGCCAAGGTGTTTCGGTCGGCGGCACCGCGGCGCAGGACATCGATATCCATCGTCGGCCTCGCGCGCGGTACACCCCAAACCCGCAGCATCAATGCTCCTTTGAGCAAAACGGTATCTGCTTCGGGTGACTGGGCGAGCCGCGCCAGGAAGCGCTCGATCACATACAACTGCAGGACATCATTGAAGCTGTAGCCGCCTTGATCGGCCACATTACGCAGGCGCGCAAGCACCGATGCCACGACGTTCTTCTTGTGTTCGGTCACGGAACTACTTGCAGGTACGGAGCCATGACACGGTCAAGGCGTAGCGTGCGTGCGATCTCCAGGAGCTCCCGGTTACTGATCCGCTTACGCTCACGGGCGAATCGCAGTGCTTCCAGTGCGACGTCAAGACCTATCTTGTTGCGATACTTGAAGCAGTCGACCACGGTGCGTGCGACGCCGTAGACGCGGATGGATCGTCCATCTACCTCGTGAACCTCGATGCCCTTGTTGAAGGTTGCGGCATCGAAACGGTAAACCCTCACTGGCGGCGAACCAATTGTCAGGCGCGAATAGCCGCCGCGTGGCACCGCCAGATGGACGACGCGCGGCACCTGCGTGGTGATTCCGTGAAATGCCAGAGCGGAGATCAGACAGACTACGGCCTGGGGTGCCTTAGTCGCGATTACGGCCAGGTCGGGGTTGCTGAATTCCGGCGACTGCGCCAGTCGGTAGAGCCCACGCGTCAGACGGGTGAGCTTCCCCTCCTCGTGCAGCTGATAAAGCGTTGCCGGGTGAATGCCACGCGCGAGCGCCTGCCCTGTCCGCAGTACGCCTCCGTGGCGGCGGAACGTGGCAAGCGCGCTGCGGCTGTCTCGGGTTTGGCTCATGTTGGATAATACTAGCGCCATTTGCTAGTTAATGGCTACTTTTATATCCACTTCGCTGGATTGACCGCAGCGTGGGCTTTCAAGGCCTGTCGCACAAAGGCAGGCCGTTTCGCGGGCTCCCAAAAGATCCTTTCAAAACCGTACAAATGTAGCTACAATGTAGCGCATGAAAAACGCGGTCATTCGTGCTCGCATCGATTCCGAGCTCAAGGCCAACGCCCTCCGGGTGCTGGCCTCGTGCGGCCTCGAGCCGAGTGATGCCATCCGGCTGTTCCTGCAGCAGGTGGTGACGCATCAGGGCATCCCGTTCGATATCCGCAGCGCGGAGCGCGCGCTGTCAATGGCCGAGTTGCAGGTACTGAAGCGCCAGTCGCAGAAGCGCGATCGCCGCATCGCCCGCTCGATCGACGTGTCGAAGGGCCAGATGCTGCTGCTTCGCCCGGAGCGACTGCGCGGCGCCAGAGTTCGCTGGCCGAAGGCTAGCCTCGTGTGATCGACCCGGCTCGCGCACTGCGGGAGGCCGAGCTCACTACCGATGAGGTCGAACGGATCCTGCGAGTGTGCGGACCACGCGCCCTGCTCGTGGGCGGGCAAGCCCTCGCCGCCTGGACCGTGCACTATGGCATCAAGCCAATCGGCGAACTGTCCCGATCGGTGACCATGGACGCCGACTTCATCGGCACGAGCGATACCGCGCAGACCCTGCAGCGGTCGCTCGGTCCGCCCTGGAAACTGCGCAAGGCCACATTCGACGACGCCGGCGAACAGGTGGCAAAGGTCTATGCAACCGTAGCCGATGAAGGCGTCAAGCAGGTCGATTTCCTCTCCGGGATCGTGGGTCTCGACACCAAGGGCGTGCGCAAACGCGCCTCGATAATCACCCTCGCGGACGGCGTCACGGTCCAGCTGCTGCACCCGCTCGACGTGCTCGAAAGCCGGCTACGCAATCTCGATGCCCTCCCCTCCAAGCGCAACGCCGTCGGCGTCGCACAGGCCCGCCTCGCCGTGAGCGTGGTGCGGGCGTTCATCGAAAACCACATGGATTCTGGCGGCGATCCACGAACGGTTCGTCAGGCCGTGAAGCGTGTTGAGAAGCTCGCTCTGGATACTCGGATTTCCCAAGTCGCTTTCACTTACGAAATTGACGTCCTCGCAGCGATCCCCGTGGAGCGCATTGCCTATCCACGCTTCCACGAACAACAGTGGCCGAGAGTCCTGGCGCGGCTCGAACTCAAGCGCGAAAAATTTGTCGCCTTACAAGAACGACGAAAGTCCGCCAAGGGCCGATAGCAGCGACGCGGCCGGGGTCGATTTCGGACCCCCCGGATGTGCTGTGCTCGTAGAAGGCCGCCGACCACGATGTGGTGTCCATCGTCCTTGGATGCCGAAACAGACAAGGGCGCACTTATGCAAACTCCGTTTGCGTGCGGTCAACGCTGGGGCCTTGCGGCCTCGCCCCGTCACTCCCGGCGGGCGCCACGATTGTGCGCGGCTCGCTCTGTTTCGGCTCCGCCGCTATGGCGGCAGTTCGACCCAAGCGCCCGAGTTCGGGACTGCAATTACGACAGGTCGCGGTTTGGCAGGCACTGATGACGGTGGTAGATTTGACGCCGGAATGCCGTCAGCCTTGCCGATCCACTGGCTCTGCCGGTTGCCGACCGTCTTTGATTTCGTGGAATCCATTTGGGACAACTTCGCGGAGCGTCCGGTAGCTTCGCACCTAACCCTAGCTCAGGACGCAGAGCGAGACCGCAGTCGCTAGGCCTTTCGCGAGAATCCGACGGCTGGCTCGTCTTGGCCTGATGTAAGGGCGCGGATCCTAAAGCAGACCTGACATGCGGCTGATCGACTGACCCGAAGCTGAGGCGGACATTTGCGAAGCCTATGCCTGATGCGAGTCCCAGCAAATTGGCCTTGGCCGGCCCTTCCTGGCCGAGTTGTCACGCAGTCTCTGCGATATCGAAAATGAGCCGCTTCGATTTCAACGCGTGCGGGACGAGGAACGACGTGCGCTTCGGCAACTCTTTCCGCATGCGGTGTAAGTCACTCGGGGTCCGGATGACATCTCGATCATTGCGGCGATGCACATGGCGCGTGATCCGGTTGCACGGCAAAGGCGCGTGGATCGTGACCTTCAACAATGCGATGCAGCGTTCGGCGCTTGGCTTCACGCCGCTCGAAGACGGCGCACGAGCCGTGCCTACTGTGCGCCGCGGTTGATCGCGAGCGTTAGGTCGCTCGCGTCACCGCAAATTGCAAATGCTTCTCCGATGATCAGCCGAACTTGGATCAAATGCCTGTCCTGCCTGAATCCAATCACCGCTCGAATACAGGTTGGCCACGAACGTGAGCAGCCAATGGTCTTCCAGTGCCCTCACTGTGGTACGGAGATTCGATTAGCGCTGATTCTGGATGAGCCCCCAATTGTCAAGGTGCGGTGGGATGAAAATGCGGAAGCCGGGACTGGAGAAGGTACGATCATAAATTTGGGCGCCGGCTTTACGATACGGAAAGACAAACTACACGCGGACAAATATTTTCCATCATTTGATGCACCCCGTCCAACCAGCGCTGACTTTGACGTCCCGAAGGACTTGCGGGGGCCCGTGTTTCTCGACAGGGCAATTGCATTGGGGACACTGCCAAATTCCTCGGATCAATGGAACATATTGCAGCGAGCTCTTAAGTTTCATCGAACCCGCCAACGGCCGCATCTAATTGCTCAACTCGAGTCTTATTGGGGGGACGACCGAACGAAAGATCGCACGATCGACGAGGCTCTCTACAACTTTTTACTTAGCTTTCTGGCGCCGAACGGCGCCGCATGGCTCGCTTCCGTTGCGGAAACACTAACGCAGGCGCATGAAGCAAATCCACTGGAGTACACAAGACTCGTCGCTCACTATGAAAAAGATCTGAAGTCAGAGAGATTCAAGAGCTACTCAGACATTTTCGCGGAGTACTTTCGAGCCTATGGCGATTTCAGCCAGACGCTGGTGTATGTAAGACTCGAACGTTCACTTCCGCCAAATGCCGTGGCAACCTCATCCGATTTCGATCGAACACGCATGTTCTACGGCAATGCATTTGAGGTGCTCGGCTCACACCTGGATGTTGTTGCAGCCATAAACAATATTGTGTCGGGGCGTGCCTTCGATCAGATGGAGGCGATGGACATGAAGAGGTATAGAGGCATCAACAAGGCCGGTAGGACGCAGTGCTTTGCATCACATACGGCGCTTACATGGCTCGTAAATGACTACGACAGTGCAATCCGAAACGCCTCACATCATCGCTGGTTCAAGCTCGACGAAGGTCGATCGGAAATTTCCTACCGCAGCGGCGGTACTGGTGCTCTGAAAAAGATGACGTACGCAGAATATCTAGTCCATTGCAATCGGATTGCGGTACAGCTAATGGTCCTAGCATGTCTCGAGTTGGTACTGCTTAGTACTTCCGGCAAAGCACTGTGACGTTCCTGGCTTCGCCCATGGAATTTCCCGCGACCAATCGTTGAAGTCGAATTGACCTGACGCCAGTGCGTAGTCCCTGACGGGACAAGAGTCCGCTAAACCTCAGCGTGCAGGCCGGCAATCGATTCACTTCACCAGTTTTTCGTGATCCTAGTCGAAGCTAGCCTAGCCTTGGTACCAGTGACAACGGTCCACAAAGCATTTGCGGTGCGCGCCAAGATAGTTGCAGTTTCACGAGTGCTGCTTCCCGGTAACGATTCGTTGGTGGACTCGTGAGCGTAAGAGTTTCGAACGGTCCGGAGAAAATGAAGCAGGCCTCGTGTTTGAGCAGAAATGACTCTTGTATCGCGAACCTTCCACCGGATTCGGTACATGGATTCAATTAGATCGTGGAGATCGGATTCCGCGGCCGGCTCAGCTCCCCGTGAACTGTCGATCATGATTTTATGGCGCGCGGCAATGCGCCTGAGTACTCGCTCCAATCCTCGACCTGCAATCAGCACTCCAACTTGGTCGAAGCCCACGGAGAAAAGATTCCTCGCTAGATAAAAGTCCGCAGCCAATTCAGGAGGCAGCTCAAGGTTTCGCGTAAGTAGATCGCTATCCTCCTTCAACATAGCGTAATAACCGAGAACTAGCTCACGGGTGTCAGCTACCGCCTGATCGATCTTTCGCGCGGCCCTCGTTGTGTCTTTGTAGCGGTCCCAATTCTCGGGAAGTTGGTTGGAATGAAGGAAGCCGTATGCCGCGTCGCTGAGAGCTAACCGCTTGTGAAGCAATAAGAGCTCCTCTCCCGCAAAGAGCATGTCCGTAAGGTGCTCATAAGCGACGCTTGAATGATTGTTGAAAGTGCTCCTGTCGTCGCCCCGAAATCCAAGCGTATCCAGTTCGCTAAGTGCACGCTCAATTGCAGCCATTGCCTCAAACATCCGCACCTGTGTTTCGAAATGAGAATCGAGTTGGGCACGCCGCAGCCGTCCTGCGCTGCTCACCGAACAAGGTTGAACATGATCGACAAATTCTTCCCATGACGACCATAACCACGCCATTTAGTTTGTACCTACAACTCTACCTATGGGGGTAACAAGTGCCGCAAACGCAAGGAAAGCCACTTTGCCCTGACTAACTCGAGGCCTTTAATGCGTCAAAAATGATCGCTTCGGCACGCTTGAGTCCGGGCGCAAGCAAACGCAATTGCCCATTTCCATCGTCGTCAACAACTTTCTCAATGCGCCCAGCCGCGACCCTTGAGTTCTTCAAGGTGAAGCCGTTACGCCTGATCGCCTCGACCAGGTTCTCTCTGCTCACCCTTTTCGGATATCGGCGCGCTAAGAGGACCAATCCTACATCGACAGCTGATTTCTTCCGCGCGTGAAAGTATACGCGTCCCTCAACATCTTCCACGACTGGGTATTTCCTTTCTACAAGTGATTCAACCAACTCTCTTGCGCGTGATGGATCGACGGCACCTTTCTGGGCATATCGAATCGCCTCTGCGAGAATCCAAGCGGTGACAGGCATTACAACATTTGCGTCCATGATGTTTGGATCAATCTCATCAGGGTCATGCCTCGCACCTCTATTGCTCGCGATGTCATAAATTGCCCGACAAGCGCGCGGAATCAGCAAGCGTAAAGAATCGTCGTATGAGCCATCTGCAAGTTGCGCGAGAGCATTCATAACCTTGTCTGCCTTAAATTTTCGGCCGCTCTCAAATGGAATTCCACAATGCGTCGCGACAGCCTTTAAGATGGCCTCCACAAACTTTCCGGTTTTCGCGATGCTGTCTTCCCAATGACCATGGCCATAATCGTTTACCGCATTCGTAAAGTGTGTCAGCGCTGCTTTGATATGCTTTACAGGAAACGCGGGAATCAATAAATCGCTTGCGTCGGGCATAAGCTCACTCGTTACCGATGACTTCTTTCCATGACTCAGCAAGAGCGTAGTGAGCCCATTTGGGGGAATCGATCCAACCCTCGGCTTTGGCACGAGTTGCATGAGCTGCGTTGTAGGCACCGCCCAAAACGCTCTTCATTCGATTCCATGTTGAGGTAATTTGTTCGCCGGCAACCAATTTACCGATTTTGCCTTGCGCCAGGTGTGCTAGTAGGAGAGTGAACTTCCGCGAACCGCTCATGGTCTTGGCGTATTTGTTCATGAATGCCCGCGAATTTAATGAAAACGATATCTTGGTCGCAGAGTGTGACGCAGTGTGCGCCTTGGCCACGGGCTTTGATGCCCTCGCGGATTTTAGGATCCGCACTAGCTCAGCACTGCCTTCAAACTTGGCTCCTTGGTCATTGACAACCGAAATGTGAACTTTCATCGCTACTCCCTTTTTGTCTTCTTGATCGCCTGGGCCGCATCCTCCGCATCAAATGGATGTTTTTGAATGTATTCGTAGCCACCGTGCTTGCCTTTTCGCGTGAGGTGTTTGGCACGCTTCAACGCCATACCAAGTTCTGGCCCCGAAAAATTGTTGCGGCGTTTGGCTAGGTGCGCCTCGATTGCGCCGCTCTTCTTCCAAGCGCGCAGAAATCCCTCTTCCCAGAGAATAGTTAGAGCTTGTGTTGCCGTCTTAGCAATTCGCGATTTCCTATTTGCCATATACCCACTTCCCTTCGGCTTTCTTTCTGCCGAGAATTTTCTTCTGCACAAGGCCAAGAACGATGCCCGAAAGCGAAGTTACGGGATAAAGATAGCCCCGCTCCTCCAAGGCCGTCGAGATATCGCTGAGACTTTTAGGTTTGTCAAAGTACCCTTCTTCCCTCAAGCTGATTACCAGATCAGAGGCTCCGAGTCGCTTTCTCGCATCCTTTTTGCGAACTTGATTTTTAGTCGCGGTCTCCTTCGCATGGCTCACGACCGCCGTTCTCTCGAACACGGAAAGAATGCTTGCGACTTCACTTTCAGAGCCCTCGACGGTAATAACGGCTCCTGTTTTTGACTTAATAGTTGCTTTTGGCATGTCCCGTTCCACTATTATTGTGAACACTATTGTTTATTATTGTCGATACGCTTAGAGACTGTCAAATAGCGCCAAAGTGTTGATACTTGCGCACTAAGACGTGTGCGTAGTGCAATGCAATGAATCGCATTGGCCTAGGCGCTTGGAGCATTCTCAAGAAATCGACCTAATAGACCTAACGGCTGAAACCGATACAGATAATTGGTTACGCCGAAACCTGAAATTGGGTACGACTGGACGCACTGCTGTAACCGCGCCAGCCCTGAATTTGCGCGGCCAGCTGAACGCTTATCGCGCAGTCTTTCCGAGCTTGTCCAAGTAGTCAGCCCACGCCTGCATCATCCGCCGCCGCTCGGGCAGATGCGCTGCCCTGTTGTATGAAGCTTTGACCTTGTTCTGTTCGCCGTGTGCGAGTTGCCGCTCGATCACGTCGGTATTGAAACCCAATTCATGCAGCAACGTCGAAGCCGTTGTCCGGAATCCATGGCCGGTCATCTCGTGCTTTCCATAGCCGAGCCCCCGCAGAGCCGCATTGATCGTGTTGTCGGAGATGCACCGCGCATCGCTCCGCAGTGACGGAAAGACGAACCTCCCGTTGCCGGAAATTACGAATTGCTCGCGCAGGATGGCGAGCGCCTGACGGGACAACGGCACGATGTGGTCCTGCTTCGCCTTCATGCGGGCGGCGGGGATGCGCCACTCCCCTGCTTCCAGGTCGATCTCGGCCCATTCGGCGCCGCGCAGTTCGCCCGGGCGCAGGAACACGAGCGGCGCGAGGCGTAGCGCGGCCATTACCGAGCTGAAACCCGCATAGCCGTCGATCGCGTTAAGCAACTTTCCGACATCCCTTGGATTCGTGATCGCCGCGTGGTGGGTCGTGCGGACGGAAATCAGCGCATCGCGCAGATCGGCACTCGGGTCGCGTTTCGCCCTGCCGGTGGCAATGGCGTAGCGGATCACGCGGCCAGCCAGCGACCGGCAGCGGTGCGCGGTGTCATACCGCCCCTTGGCCTCGACCGTGCGCAGCGCAGTCAGCAAGTCGGTCGGCTCGATGGTGTCGATCCGGTGATTGCCGATCTTGGGGTAAAGGTAGGTCGTCAAGCGGGTGCGGAACTGCTCGATCGTGTCAGGCGACAGGTCGCGCTGATTTGCCAGCCACTCGTCGGCAACGGCGTGAAACGTATCGCCGTTCGCGCTGCGTTCTGCGCGACGCTTGACGCTCGGGTCGATTCCGGCGCGCAACTCCCTGCGGAAGTCGTCGCGTTTGTCCTCGGCTTCCTCGATCCCCACATCCGGGAACTCGCCAAGCGACAGCGTCTTTTCCCGGCCCTGAAACCGGTATCTGAAGCGCCACCAGCGGCGATCGTCCGGCATGACGAGGATGAACAGCCCCTTGCCGCGATACAGCTTGTAAGGCTTCTGGCGTGGCGCAGCGGCCTTGATCCGGGTTTTGGTCAGTGGGTTCAAAGTGGGGTAACTGATTTCCGGAAAGTGCTGTTACCCCACTTTTCTACCCCTACTCGTCATTGTTCGTCAATGTTCACCCCTGTTCATTAATGATCGAATTTGCCGAGAAACACAGGGGTTTCCGCTCGGAGGCAGACGGCGGTGAACAACAGAGAACAGGGTGATGGAGGCTAGGGTCGGAATCGAACCGGCGTACACGGCTTTGCAGGCCGCTGCATGACCACTCTGCCACCTAGCCTTTCGGGGGCATTAAACACGAAACCCCGGATTTCCGTTCCGGGGTTTCAGGAGATTCTGGAGCGGGAAACGAGGCTCGAACTCGCGACCTCAACCTTGGCAAGGTTGCGCTCTACCAACTGAGCTATTCCCGCACGGCCGGCGCCAATCAGGAGGCGACATTTTAGGAGCGCACCCCGGGGTGTCAAGTTTGGCCGGAACCCCGTAAATCCGGTCCCGCCGCGTGCAGATAGGCCACCATCGACCACAGCGTGAGCACCGCGGCCAGCACTGTGAGCCCGAGTCCGAACTGGTAGATCGGAAGGCCGAACAGGTCCTGCCGGAACAACATCATCGAGAGCCCGACGATCTGCACGATGGTCTTGAACTTGGCGACGCCCGACACTTTCATCTTGTGGCGCGCGCCGATCTCCGCCATCCATTCGCGCAGCGCCGAGATGGCGATCTCGCGTCCGATGATGACCGCCGCCGTCAGCGTCACGTACCAGGTCGGGTCCTTGCTGACGATCAGCACGAGCGCGGTCGCGACGATCAGCTTGTCGGCTACCGGGTCGAGAAAGGCGCCGAGACGAGAGACCTGGCCGAGTTTGCGCGCGAGATAGCCGTCAAAGGCATCGGTGATGCCGACCAGTGCGAATGCCACGCCGCAGGCCATGTCGGCCCAATGGTAAGGCAGGTAGAAGAGCACGACGATCGCCGGTATCAGGGCGATGCGAATCGCGGTCAGAAGGTTCGGGATCGTGTACGGACCGTTCATCCGGCTCCAGGATGCAGATGCTCGAAGATCGCCTGTGCCAGCGCCGGCCCGATGCCGGGAGCCCGGGCCAGGTCCTCGACTCCCGCTCGAAGCACGCCTTGCAGCCCGCCGAACTGCCTGAGCAATGCGCGGCGACGCGCGGGTCCGAGTCCGGCCACTGCCTCCAGCATCGAGGTCTGGCGCGACCGCGCGCGGCTCCGGCGATGGCCGCTGATCGCAAACCGGTGCGCCTCGTCGCGCGCGCGCTGGATGAGATGCAATGCCTTCGAGTCGGGCGGGAGTATAGAGGCCGGATTGCGGCCCAACAAGAAAATGCGCTCCTGTCCCGCGCGCCGGTCCGCGCCTTTCGCAACCGCGGCGACCGCCGGAATCGCAAGTTCGAGCTCCGCGAGCACGCTCGCCGCCTCCGCGAGCTGCCCCGCGCCTCCGTCGATCAGGAGCAGATCCGGAAGCGGCGCCACTTCCTGCTTGCGCCGCCGGTAGCGCCGCGCGAGCGCCTGCCGGAGCGCGCCATAGTCGTCACCTCGCTCGACGCCCTCGATGTTGTAGCGGCGGTACTCCGCCTTGACCGGTCCTGAGGGGCCGAATACGACGCAGGAGGCGCTCGTCGCCTCCCCCTGCGTGTGGCTGACGTCGAAGCACTCGATGCGCTCGATGGGCTTTTCGAGCCCGAGAAACCGCTGGAGGTCCAGAAACTGCTCGGCCAGGCTCGCCTGCGTGGCGTCCCGCATGCGCAACGCGTTCGTCGCGTTCTGCATCGCGAGCGCTACCCAACGCTGGGGGAATCCCCGGCGCGCCGGGCCGATGCGGACCTTGCGGTCGGAGCGCTCCGTGAGCGAGGCCGCGAGCGTTTCCGCGTCCTCGATCGAATGCGAAAGATAGATTCGCGCGGGCGGATCGCGCTCGAGGTAGTGCTGTGCCAGGAATGCCGCCAGCACTTCGGGCGCGTCGCTGATCAGCGCGCGGGGATGGAAGGTCGAGGTCCCGAGGAGCTGCCCGCCCCGGATGAACATCAGGGCGACACAGAATTCGCCCGCGGATTCGGCCACCGCGATGACGTCCGTGTCGGTCCTGCCGCGCGCGCTCGTGACGATCTGCCGCGATTGGATGTCGGTCAATGCCGCGAGCTGGTCCCGAAGCGACGCTGCCCGCTCGAAATCGAGACGCTCGGCCGCCAGGTCCATCTCCTCGCCCAGACGCGCGGTCACGTCCTTCGCCCTGCCCTCGAGCACCATGATCGCGGACTGGACGTCGCGCTCGTAGGTCGCCGCATCGATGTAAGCCGTGCAGGGCGCCGAGCAGCGACCGATCTGGTACTCGAGGCAGGGCCGCGAGCGGTTGGCGAAGAACGTGTCCTTGCAGCTTCGCAGCTTGAACAGCTTGTGGAGCTGGTTCAGGGTCTCGTGCACGGCGCTGGCCGAGGGATACGGCCCAAACAGCCGCCCCGGCAGGCGGCGCGAGCCGCGATAAAAGGAAAGCCGCGGAAACTCGTGCGCCGACAGGTGCACGTAGGGGAAGCTCTTGTCGTCGCGCAGAATGACGTTGAAGCGCGGGCGATGGCGCTTGATGAGGTTGTGCTCGAGGAGAAGCGCCTCGGTGTCCGAATTGGTCACCGTGACTTCGATGCCGGCGACGACGCGCACCAACGCCTGCACCTTGGGCTGGAGCTGGTCGGCGCGGAAATAGCTGCCGACGCGCGACTTGAGGCTCCTGGCCTTGCCGACGTAGACGATTTTTCCGTCCGCATCGAGCATGCGGTAGACGCCCGGCCGGTCGGGTAGCCGCTTGACGAAGGCCCTCGCGTCGAAGTCGCTCACGGGGCCATGGTGTCGCGTCCGTCAGACCTGAAGCAAGTGGCGGGCCCTGGCAAAGACGCGGTCGAACATCGCGGGCGTCAGCCGCCGCGTATTCGTGTTCTGCCGGCTGCAATGATACGAGTCGAGCAGCACCCGCTCGCGCGGCAGGGGATGCTCGGCGCCGTGCGCGAAGGCGAGTGCCGCCGGCTTTAGCCCATAGCCCAGCAGCACGGCCGCGTGCGCGATGGTGCCCAAGGCGACCACGACGGCGCCCCGCGGCAGCACGGCGAGCTCGCGCTCCAGGTAACGGTTGCAGCGGCGGACCTCCGCGGGCAGCGGCTTGTTGCCGGGTGGGAGGCACTTCACCGCGTTGCTGATGCGGCAGTCGACGAGACGCAGGCCATCATCGGCCGAAACGGATTCCGCGCGCGTGGCGAATCCGTGGGCGTGCAGCGTGCGATACAAGAGGATGCCGGCATGGTCCCCGGTGAAGGGCCGACCCGTGCGGTTCGCGCCGTGCAGGCCGGGGGCCAAACCGACGATGAGCAGGCGGTGCCGCGCGCTGCCGAACGGGGCCACCGGCCGGCAGTGATACTCGGGATGGCGAGCCTTCACCTCGCCGAGGAATCGCGCGAGACGCGGGCACATCCGGCAATCGGGTTCGAAAGGCGCGCCCTTCACGCGCGTCATGCTGCGCTCAGCGCACCTTGAACTGCGCTTCCTCCGTGGACCCGCGCATGGCGGTGATCGACGAGGTTCCGGCGGTCACCGTCTGCGCGACGTCATCGAAATACCCGGCACCCACTTCGCGCTGGTGCTTGGTCGCGGTGTACCCCTGGGGCTCAGCCGCGAACTCCGCCTGCTGGAGCGCGACATAAGCGCTCATCTGCGTGTCGCGATAGGCGCGGGCGAGCTCGTACATCGAGAAATTGAGCGCGTGGAATCCGGCAAGCGTGATGAACTGGAACTTGTAGCCCATGGCGCCGAGCTCGCGCTGGAACTTCGCGATTGTCGCGTCGTCGAGCTTCTTGCGCCAGTTGAACGACGGCGAGCAGTTGTAGGCAAGGAGCTTGTCGGGGTATTGACGGTGGATTCCTTCGGCAAACTCCTTCGCTTCGTGGAGGTCCGGCGTGCCCGTCTCGCACCAGACGAGGTCGGCATAGGGCGCATAGGCGAGCCCGCGCGCGACCGCCTGCGGGACGCCCGCGCGCACCGGAAAGAATCCCTCGCTAGTGCGCTCGCGCGAGGCGATGAATGCAGCGTCCCTTTCATCGCAGTCCGAGGTGAGCAGCGTCGCCGATTCCGCATCGGTCCTCGCAACCAGCACGGTCGGCACGCCCGAGATATCGGCGGCGAGGCGCGCGGCCGCGAGCTTGTTGATCGCTTCCTGCGTGGGCACCAGCACCTTGCCGCCCATGTGGCCGCATTTCTTCGCGCTCGAGAGCTGGTCTTCGAAATGCACGCCGGCCGCGCCCGCGGCGATCATCGCCTTCATCAGCTCGAAGGCATTCAGCACGCCGCCGAAGCCCGCTTCAGCGTCCGCGATGATCGGCTGCAGCCAGTCGATCTTGCTGTCGCCCTCGGCATGGCAGATCTGGTCGGCCCGCAGCAGCGTGTTGTTGATACGGCGCACCACGGAGGGCACGGAATCGGCCGGATACAGCGACTGGTCGGGATACATCTCCGCCGCCCGGTTCGCGTCGCCCGCGACCTGCCAGCCCGACAGGTAAATCGCCTTCAGACCTGCCCGCACCTGCTGCATCGCCTGGTTGCCCGTGAGGGCCCCGAGCGCATTCACGTACGGCAGCGTGTGCAGGTATCGCCAGAGCTTTTCGGCGCCCAGGCGCGCGAGCGAATGCTCGACATACACGCTGCCACGCAGGCGCACGACGTCCGCCGCCTGGTAGGCGCGCGTGACGCCTTTCCAGCGCGGATCTTCCTTCCAGTTCTTCTCGATCTGGGCGGCCGACTGCAATGTCATGAATGCTCCCTGGTCAATCGAGTTCTTCGTAGGCGTTGCGTGTCAGGAACGGCTCGAACTCCGGATTCGCGGTCAGGCGGTCGACGTGCTCCGCGGCCCGCGCATAGTGGCCGGCATCGAATGCCGCATCGCCGGTTTCTGCGCGGATTTCTGCCAGCACGGACTTTGCCTCTTCACGCACCCGTTCGAGCGTGACGGCGTTCCCATCCTCGAGCGGCGTCGAATGGCGCACCCACTGCCAGAGCTGTGCGCGGGAGATCTCGGCGGTTGCGGCATCCTCCATCAGGTGATGGATCGGCACGCAGCCGTTGCCTCCCAGCCAGGCCGCGAGATAGCGGATACCGACGTCGATGTTGTTCCGAAGACCCGCGCGGGTCACCCTGCCCTCCGGAACCCGGAGCAGATCGGCGCCCGTCACCTTCACGTCGTCGCGCAAGCGGTCGAGATGGTTCGGCCCCGGCATCAGGCGATCGAATATCTCGCGGGCGATGCCGACGAGTCCCGGATGCGCGACCCAGGTGCCGTCGTGGCCGTCACCCGCCTCCCGCTCCTTGTCCGCGCGCACGCGCGCGAGCGCGCGCGCATTGGCTTCGGGATCGTTCTTGATCGGTATCTGCGCCGCCATACCGCCCATGGCGAATGCGCCGCGACGGTGGCAGCGCTGGATCACGAGCTGCGAATACGAGCGGAGAAAATGCGCGGTCATCGTCACCGAGCCGCGATCCGGCAGCACGAATTCCGGCCGATGTCCGAACTTCTTGATGAAACTGAAGATGTAGTCCCAGCGGCCGCAGTTCAGGCCGACGATCCAGTCGCGGAGCTCATGCAGGATCTCGTCGATCTCGAAGGCCGCGGTGATCGTCTCGATCAGCACCGTCACCTTGACGGTGCCGCGCGCGAGGCCGAGCGTCTTTTCGCTGTGCTCGATGACGCGGGCCCAGAGCCGCGCCTCGAACCGGTTTTCGAGTTTCGGCAGGTAGAAATACGGCCCGCTCCCGCGCCGCAGGAGTTCCACGGCGTTGTGATGCAGATACAGCCCGAAGTCGACGAACGCGCCGGCGATCGCCTCCTCGGCGTTCACCCAATGCTTCTCGGGCAGGTGCCAGCCGCGCGGCCGCACGATCAGCACGGCCGTTTTCTCGTTCAGCCGGTATTGCTTTCCCTCGGGACTCGTGTGGCTGATGGTGCGGCGCACCGCGTGCATCAGATTGAACTGCCCCTCGATCAGGTTGTTCCACGTCGGACTGAGCGAATCCTCGAAATCGGCCATGAAGACGTTGGCACCCGAGTTGAGCGCATTGATGACCATCTTGCGATCGGTCGGTCCGGTGATCTCGACGCGCCGGTCCAAGAGGTCGGCGGGAATCCTGCCGACATGCCAGTCGGATTCGCGTACTGTGCGGGTCTCGGAAGGAAAATCCGGCAAGGCGCCCGCATCGAACTGGCGCTGAAGCGCCGCGCGGCGCGCGAGCAAGGCATTTCGCTCTTCGGAAAAACGCTCCGCCAGATCGTTGACGAAGGCAATGGCCTCGGGCGTCAGGACCTCGCGCCACTCGGGTGGCGCGCCCTCCGCCGACCGGCCGGCTCCCTCGCGATGTAAACTATCAACTTGCAATGATAACTACCTGATATCTCACGATTAGCGCTTCACGCGCTGCCCGCCGATCAGCATCGCGAGTTCGAGCGCCTGCTCGTAATTGAGGCGCGGATCCACGGTGGTGTGATAAGCGCGCGCCAGATCGCCCTCGGTCAAGCCTCGGGCCCCGCCCATGCATTCCGTAACGTCGTCTCCCGTCAGCTCGAAATGCACGCCGCCGAGTATGGAGCCGGCGTCCTGGTGAATGCGGAACGCCGATTCCACTTCGGCGAGGATGTTCTCGAAGCGCCGCGTCTTCACGCCTTGCGGCGTCGTTTCCGTGTTGCCATGCATCGGGTCGCAGACCCAGAGCACCTGCCGGCCGCTGTCGCGAACCGCCCGGATCAGCGGCGGCAAGGCGCTGTCGATTCGTTGCGCGCCGAAGCGGTGGATCAGCGTGAGGCGGCCAGGCTCGTTCTCCGGATTCAGGATGCGCACGAGTTCGGTGAGAATTGTCGCGTCCATCCCCTCCCCGACCTTGACGCCAATCGGATTGGCGATGCCGCGGAAATATTCGACATGCGCGCCGCCCGGCCGCGCGGTGCGCATGCCGATCCACGGCATGTGCGTCGACAGGTTGTACCAGCGTTGGCGGCGCTTGAGATACCGGGTTTGCGCCTGCTCATAGAGGAGGTGCAGCCCCTCGTGACTCGCGTAGAACCGGACTTGCGACGCTTCATGCACCGGCGAGCCTGAAATCGCGGCATAGAAATCCAGTGAATCCGAGATCGCGTCGATGATCTTCCGGTAGGCGTCCTTGAGCTTCGCGTGCTGCAGAAAGCCAAGATCCCAGTACTCGGGATGGTGCATGTCCGCGAACCCGCCGTCGACCAGCGCGCGCACGAAGTTCAGCGTCAGGGCCGCGCGCTCGTAGCCGCGGAGCAGAAGTTCCGGATCCGGCTCGCGATCGGCCGCGGTGAAAGCCGCCCGGTTGACGAGGTCGCCGCGGTAACTGGGGAGCGTCACGCCGTCGCGTGTCTCCGTATCTGCCGAACGCGGCTTGGCGAACTGGCCGGCGATCCGACCGACGCGAATGACCGGTTTCTTGAGCCCGTGCAGCAGCACGACACTCATCTGCAGCAGGATTTTCAGCTTCCGCGCGATCGTGTCCGAGTCGCAGTCCGCAAAGCCCTCCGCGCAATCGCCGCCCTGCAGCAGGAATCGCTCGCCGCGCTGCGCCGCGGCGAGCTCGTCCTTCAGTTGATCGATCTCCCAGGAGACGACGATCGGCGGCAGGCGCGCGAGCTCGCCGAGCACGCGCGCCAGGCGTGGCGCATCGGTGTAATGAGGCTGCTGCAGCGCCGGCAGCCGCTGCCAGCTATCCGGGCTCCAGCCGGTGGTTTCGACGGCGAGATTCATCGGTCGAGTCATCGTACACGGATTCATTGCACTGCAAAAATATGCGCGCCAAGGGGTGGTTTATGCAATGCGGAATGGGCAGAATGCGCCACCCAATTTCAGGCGGTAGTTGCATACATCGCGTACTGGTTCTGGGCGCCGGCAAGATTGGCGCGCTCATCGCAGGCGTCCTGGCGGACTCGGGCGATTATCAGGTTCAACTCGCGGATGTCAGCATCGACACCGCTCGCGCGGTCGTGCGCGCCCACGCGAAGCGGAACCTCGCGGCGCATGGCGTGGACGCAACCGATGCCGCGGCGCTCGCCCGGCACATCGACCTGCATCCCTGCGAGGCGGTGATTTCGTCGCTTCCGTTCTATTGCAACCCGGAAGTTGCGCGCGTGGCGCGCGACCAGGGCCTGCATTACTTCGACCTGACCGAGGACGTCGAAGTGACGCGGCTGGTGCGATCCGTGGCAGAAGGCGCGGATCGTGCCTTCGTGCCGCAGTGCGGCCTGGCGCCGGGATTCATCTCGATCGCCGCGAACGAGCTCATCAGCCACTTCGACGAGCTGCGGAGCATCAAGATGCGGGTCGGCGCGCTGCCGCAGCATCCGAACAACGTGCTGAAGTACTCGCTGACGTGGTCCACCGAGGGACTGATCAACGAATACGGGAATCCCTGCTTCGCGATCTCCGATCGGCGCCTCGTCGAGGCGGCCCCGCTCGAGGGCCTCGAGGAAATCGAGATCGACGGCACGCTGTACGAAGCCTTCAATACTTCCGGCGGCCTCGGCTCGCTCGGCGAGACCTTTGGCGAGCGCTGCGAGCAGATGAACTACAAGACCATGCGCTACCCGGGCCACTGCGAGCAGATGCGGCTCCTGATGAACGACCTCAAGCTCAATCACGACCGCGCGACGCTCAAGCGTATCCTCGAGAATGCCGTGCCCCAGACGTTGCAGGACGTCGTGATCGTCTATGTCGCCGTGACCGGCCGCCAGGACGGTGAACTACGTGAAGAGAATTACGTCAACAAGATTTACCCCCAGGAGATCCTGGGCCGCCTCTGGTCGGCCATCCAGGTGACGACTGCCGCGGGAATCACGGCCGTTGTCGACCTGGTGCTCGCCCACCCGGAGGCGTATCGCGGTTTCGTGAGGCAGGAACAATTCGGGCTGCCCGAGGTGCTCGCCAACCGCTTCGGGGCGTGGTACAGCCATGGCACGGACAAGTCGGTTTCCGCGCGGATCGTCGCCGAGGGCAAGGCGGGCCGGCAACGGAGCCGCGCAGGAGCAGGACGATGAGCACCGAAAGAAAGCCGATGCGCGAGAGCGCGACGATCGAAGCCGGAAGGATCCTGGCAGGGCTCGGGCTCGCCGCCGTCAATCCGGGGGCCTGGTCGGGCAAGGAATGGCATGCCGCGGCGGACGCGCCGCTCGTCGATTCGATCAATCCGGCGACGGGCGAAGTCATCGCACGCGTGCGCGCGGCGGGCGCGGCGGACTATGAGCGCGTAGTCGCGAGCGCGGCGTCGGCATTCAACGCCTGGCGCGAGGTGCCGGCGCCTAGGCGCGGCGAAGCCGTGCGTCTCGTCAGTGATGCGCTGCGCGCGAAGAAGGACCTGCTCGGCAGCCTCGTGAGCCTCGAGATGGGCAAAATCAAGACCGAGGGCGACGGCGAAGTCCAGGAGATGATCGACATCGCGGATTTCGCGGTCGGCCAGTCGCGCATGCTGTACGGCCTCTCGATGCATTCGGAGCGTCCGCAGCACCGGATGTACGAGCAATGGCATCCGCTCGGCGTCGTCGGCATCATTTCGGCATTCAATTTCCCGGTCGCGGTCTGGTCCTGGAATGCTTTCATCGCCGCGGTCTGCGGCGACGTCTGCGTCTGGAAGCCGTCGCACCACACGCCGCTCTGCGCGATCGCAGTGCAGCGCATCTGCAATGAGGTCATTGCGGCCGCCGGGCTGCCCCCGATCTTCCACCTCTTCATCCCGGCCGACAACGCGCTCGCCAACCGGTTCGTGGACGACCGGCGCGTCGCGCTCATGAGCTTCACCGGCTCGACGAATGTTGGGCGCCGGGTCGGGGAACGGGTGGCCTCGCGCCTGGGCCGAAGCCTGCTCGAGCTCGGGGGCAACAACGCGATCATCGTCGACGAATTTGCGAACCTCGATCTCGTGATTCCCGCCGTCCTCTTCGGATCCGTCGGGACCGCGGGGCAGCGGTGCACGACGACCCGCCGGCTACTCGTGCACGAATCGCGGATCGCCGAGGTCGAGCGCCGGCTCGTCGCGAGCTACAGGCAGGTTCGGATCGGCAACCCGCTCGATCCGCAGGTCCTGATGGGCCCGCTGGTCGGCGCCACGGCAGTCCGCCAGTACGAGTCCGCGCTCGCGGATGCAGAGAGCCAGGGCGGCGAGATCCTCTGCGGCGGCCGCGTGCTGCCCGCGCCGGGATTTTTCGTCGAGCCGACGATCGTCCGGGCGCGGAACGACATGCCCGTGGTGCGGCACGAGACCTTCGCGCCGATCCTGTACCTCATCCCATTCGCGACGCTGGATGAGGCGATCGCCGTGCACAACGACACGGAATACGGCCTGTCATCGGCGATTTTCACCGACCGGATGCAGCACGCGGAGCGCTTCCTGTCGGTGTCCGGCAGCGACTGCGGGATCGCGAACGTAAACATCGGCACGTCCGGCGCGGAGATCGGCGGCGCGTTTGGCGGCGAGAAAGACACCGGCGGCGGGCGTGAGGCCGGCTCGGATTCCTGGAAGGCCTACATGCGCCGTCAGACCAACACGATCAACTACTCGAGCGACCTGCCGCTCGCCCAGGGGATCAAGTTCGACGTCATCTGAGCGCGCGTGTCGCGTCGCGGTGCAGGATCCGGACGTAACGCTCCGCGGTGATGAAATCCCATGAGAGCTTCGCGTCATAGTCCGCGTTGGGCTTCATCGCCAGCGCTTCATCGACCGTCTTGCCCGCCCGCACGAGGTCCTGCATCCGCCGGCTGGTGACCGCCAACATTTCGTGGTAAGCCACGAATCCCGCGCGATCCGTCACTTTGCCATGACCCGGAATGACCCGCGTACTGTCATCGGCAAGCTCGATCATTTTGTCCACCGCGGCGATCAGCCCGATTACCGACCCGCCGGTATCGATGTCGATGAAGGGATACATTCCCGCAAACATCAAGTCGCCGGTGTGGATGACGTTCGCCTTCTTGAAATGGATCAACACGTCGCCGTCGGTATGCGCATGCGGCACGTAGATTCCGCGCAGCTCGTCGCCGTTGACATGCAGCGACAAGCTGTCATTGAAGGTGACGACCGGGAGCGCTTTCGCGGGCGACGGCGGCGTCTTTCGCTTCGAGAACTCCGAGAACTGCTCCGTGCTCATGCGAACGCGGACCTGATCGTGCGCAACGATGACGGCGCCCTTCTCCGCGAGGTTCTCGTTGCCGCCGGTGTGATCGCCGTGCCAGTGAGTGTTCAGCACGAAGCGCGGCGATGCCGGATGCAATCTTGCAAGTGCCTCCATCACCTTGTCAGTGACGAGCGCGTACTGGTCGTCGATCAGGAACATCCCGTCCGCGCCGGTCGAGACGCCAATATTGCCGCCTGCGCCGTACAGGACATGGATTCCGGGCGCGACTTGTTGCGTTTCAATCTCCGGCGGTGGCGCATCCTGGGCAGCGGCGATATCCACGACCACGGCGAGCAGCGCAACAGCAATGTTTTTCGACATGCAACCTCCCGTCGTTCGAGTGCGAACCGGCCTGCTATGATAATCGCCTGATACGGGGGACATCCGGATGTCGCCACTGCGCCGCTGCCTTGGGCTGCTGGCAATCTTGGTCTGGGTCGCGTGGTTGCCGGCCGCGGCACCCGCGGAGACCGGCGGCGGCACGGTCGTGCTGGTCGAAATCAAGGACGCGATCGGGCCGGCGACAAAAGAGCATTTTCTGACCGCGCTGGCGCACGCCGAGGAAACCGGCGCCGAGCTGCTCGTGCTCATGCTGGATACGCCGGGCGGGCTCGACGCCGCGATGCGCGACATGATTCAGGGCATCCTGGCCTCCAGGATTCCGGTCGTGACCTTCGTCGCGCCTTCCGGCGCGCGCGCGGCGAGTGCCGGCACATTCATCCTTTATGCGAGCCACATTGCTGCGATGGCGCCCGGCACCAATCTCGGCGCGGCCACTCCGGTGTCGATCGGTCGTCCGCCGCCTGCCGACGGGAATGGCGATGCCGCGAAAGGTGGCGGAAAGCAGAAGCCTGACGCCGCGCCCGCTGGCAGTGCTTCCGACCGCAAGGCGGTCAATGACGCCATTGCCTACATCCGCAGCCTGGCGGACCTTCGCGGCCGGGACCCGGAGTTTGCCGAGGCGGCGGTCCGCGAGGCGGCGAGCCTGCCGGCGCAGAAGGCGCTCGAGCGCGGCGTCATCGACCTGATCGCGAACGACGTGCCGGAGCTGCTGGGGTTGCTCGACGGACGCGAGATCAAGCTGGGGCGCGAGACACGCGCACTGAAGACGTCCGGCGCCGTTGTTGAACGCATTGAGATGACCTGGCGCACTTCGCTGCTCGCGGTGCTGACGAATCCGCTGGTCGCTTATGGCCTGCTGATTATCGGCCTGTACGGCCTCATGTTCGAGGGCTACAACCCGGGCGCGATCCTGCCCGGCGTGATCGGTGCAATCTGCCTGCTGCTCGGCCTATACGCGTTGCAGGTGCTGTCCGTTAACTTCGCAGGCCTCGCGCTCGTCGTGCTGGGGGTCGGCATGATGATTGCGGAGTTCTTCGTGCCGAGCCACGGGGTGCTCGGTCTCGGCGGGCTGGTCGGGTTCGTGATCGGCTCCGTCATACTGATGGACACGGACACGCCGGGCTTTGAGGCGAGTCGCGGGCTGATCGGCGGAATTGCGACCTTCGCTGGTGTCGCGATACTCGCCACGATGTGGATGGCGATGCGCGCACGGCGTCGGCCGGTTGTGACCGGTGCAGAACAACTGGTCGGTGACCTGGCCGAGGCCATGAGCGATTTCAGTGGCGAAGGCCAGGTCCGGATTTACGGCGAGCAGTGGAACGCGATCAGCCGAGTACCGGTGACGCGCGGGCAGCGCCTGCGTGTGGACCGCGTGGACGGACTGACGCTCCACGTTTCTCCCACCGAATGACAGGAGACAAAACATGATTTTCTGGGGCGTGGTCGGCGCATTGACCCTGGTACTGCTATTCAGCGCAATCAACATCCTGCGTGAGTACGAACGCGGCGTCATCTTCACGCTTGGCCGATTTTCTGGCGCCAAGGGACCCGGCCTGATCATCGTGGTTCCGATAATCCAGCAGATGGTCCGGGTCGACCTGCGCACGATCGTGCTGGACGTGCCGAAACAGGACGTCATCTCGCGGGACAACGTGTCGGTCAAGGTCAACGCGGTCGTCTACTTCCGCATCGTCGATCCAGGTAAGGCAATCATCCAGGTCGCCAATGTGTTCGAGGCGACGAGCCAACTGGCGCAGACGACATTGCGCTCGGTGCTGGGCCAGCATGAGCTTGACGACATGCTGGCGCAGCGCGAGAAGCTCAATACCCACGTGCAACAGATCCTCGACTCCTCCACCGACGTCTGGGGCATCAAGGTTTCGCACGTCGAGATCAAGCACATCGACCTCGACGAAAGCATGATCCGCGCGATTGCCAAGCAAGCCGAGGCCGAGCGCACGAGACGAGCCAAGGTGATTCACGCCGAGGGCGAAAAGCAGGCCGCGGCGATGCTGGTCGAGGCCGCAAAGCTCCTGGGCGCGGATCCGCGCGCGATTCAACTGCGCTACATGCAGACGCTGACAGAACTCGGCAATGAGAGGAGCAATACGATCGTATTCCCGATGCCAATGGATCTGCTGGCGCCACTCGTCAAGAAGTTCGGCGGACCCGACTGATCAGCCCGGCGGAACCGAGGTTCAACGGCCCGGCAACCGCAGGCTGATGCGCGCGCCGCCAAAGCGGCTTTCGCCAATCTCGAGGGTCCCCGAATAGGCGGCGGCAATCTCCCTCGCGACCGAGAGCCCAATCCCCTGCCCCGCGACGCTTTCGTCGGCTCGCGCGCCGCGCTCGAGAACTCGCGCCCTGTCGGCAGAAGATATGCCGCTCCCGTCGTCCTCGATGTCGAGGACGAGGCCCGGCCGGCGCCATTCTGCCGCGGTCCAGGGCGTCGCGCGAACCGCGATCGCGCTCCTGCAATACTTGCAGGCGTTGTCCATCAGGTTGCCGGCGAGCTCGAGAAAGTCTCCGGCGTCGATGGGATAGGCGGTACCGGGCGCGACGGCGAGCGTGACCCGCAGGTTCTTGTCCGCGTACACCTTCGCGAGCGCCGCCCGGAGCTGCTCCAGGGGCTCCTTGACGGACAGATCGGTCAGCGTCGCGCCGCTGCCGCCGAACACCGCGCGCTTCAGCTGGTGCTGGACGATGGCTTGCATCCGGTCGAGCTGCGGACCGAGCGCCTGCGCGTCGGCTTGTCCCTGGTCGATCAGCCCGCGCATCGCCGCGAGCGGCGTCTTGAGGCTGTGCGCCAGATTGCCGAGCGTGGCGCGGTAACGCTCGAGCCGCTTGCGTTCGCCGACCAGGAGCGCGTTGAGATTGCCGGTGACGCCCGTCAACTCGCGCGGCCAGCCGGCACCCAGCGCGTCGCGGCGGCCCACTTCGATGTCGACGATCTCGGTTTCCAGCCGCCTGAGCGGTCCGAGCGCAATGCGAAGCGCGATCGCGAGCCCGCCGAGCAGGAGCAGGCCGATCAGGAGCGAACCGGTGATCAGGCCCGCGCGCACGCGCAGGACCTGCCGGTACCACGGTTCGAGGCTCTGGGCGGCGCGAATCACGAAATCCCGCGTCTCGCCTTCCGCCGGCTCCCAGCGAATTCCGAGCGACAGGCCGAGGACGCGCGTGCCGTCCGCAAGGCGGGCGTGCTCGAATCGCCGCTCGCCAGGCGCGGGTTGCACCGCGAGGTTGAGACCGCTGCCGAGCGCGGAAGGCGAGCGCCAGCTGCCGCGCGAGCCCAGAATCTCGGCGTAGAGGCCCGAACCCGGCGTCGCGAGGCGCGGCTCGGCGAGATTCTGCGGGACCAGCCGACCTTCAGAGTCGATGTCGGCCGTCGAGATGAGCGCGATCACCTGGGCATCGAGCACGTCCTCGAGCGCGCGCAGCCCGAGGTTTCGATAGAGCGAATCGAGCGACCAGGCCGCGACTGCCGCGGCCGCGAGCAGGAGGACCGCCAGCGTGACGAGCAGCCGGGTCTGCAGCGATGGGGGCGATGGCGCCACGATCAGCCGCGGGCGATCCGGTAGCCGCGGCCCCTCAGCGTTTCGATGGGCTGATGCCTGCCTTCCGGGTCGAGCTTGCGGCGGAGACGGCCGATGAAGACTTCGATCGTATTGCTGTCGCGCTCGAAGTCCTGCTCGTAGAGTTTTTCGGTGAGCTCGGCCTTGGACACGACCTGTCCCGCGCGCAGCATCAGGTATTCGAGCAGACGGTACTCGAATGCCGTCAGCTCGACCGGCGCGCCGCCGACCCGCACTTCCTGGCCGCGCGTGTCGAGCTCGACGGGGCCGCACTTCAACAGCGGCTGCGACCAGCCGCCGGAACGGCGGAGCAGCGCCTGCACGCGCGCCAGGACTTCCTCGAAGCGGAAGGGCTTCGTCACGTAGTCGTCGGCGCCTGCATCGAGCCCGGACACTTTCTCCTGCCAGCTGTCACGCGCCGTCAGGATCAGCACCGGAAAGGACTTCCCCGCCTTGCGCCAGGCGCGAATCGCATCGAGGCCGGAGCGGCTGGGCAGCCCCAGGTCCACGACCGCGACGTCGATCGGATACTCGAGCCCGGCGAACTCGCCCTCGACGCCGTCCGCGGCTTCGTCGATCGCGAAGCCGGCGGCGCGAAACTGCTGCGCCAGGGTCTCGCGCAGCGCCGGCTCGTCCTCGAGTACCAGCAGGCGCACAGCGCGCTCAATCCTCGCGGCCGGATGCCGCGTCGACACGCACCTCGAAGACCCGGCCGTCGTCGCCCAGCAACCGGATGCGGTACTCGATGCGGTCGCCGTGGCGCTTCTCCTCGGCGCGCACGGCGCGCGCCTTGTAGCGGCGCTCGGCCCGCGCAACGGCCTCGTCGAGCGAGATGGCGCGATCCGCGAATGCCCTCTCGCCGCCGCGGCCAGGCCCGCGCTGCCGATCGGCTGCGAACGCATCCGCCGCGGGGAATGCGGCGGACGCCAGCACCAGGCAAAGGATCGCGAGCGGAATCGTCCGGTTCATCTCCATCCCGTCATTCTAGTGGAACCGCCGGCCCGGGCCGCGCGCGCGGACCGGGCGCGGGATTCAGCCGGCGGTCGGGGTCACGTCCACGCGGATGCGGATCCGCTCGCCCGGATCGTAGGGCATCCGCGTCACGTATTCGCGCCCGGCGTATTCGTAGGTCACTTCGTAGCCGTCGACGCGCTCTTCCCAGCTATCGCGGTAACGGACGTCGCAGCGCTCGTAGACTTGTCTCTGGTCGCCGTAACGCTGGCGCTGCCGGTCTCGCGACACGTTGTGGCCGATTGCGCCGCCGATGATCGCGCCGGCTGCGCGCGCGACGTCCTTGCCGCGGCCGTGCCCGATCTGGTTGCCCGCCGCGATGCCGAGCAGTCCGCCCACCAGCGTGCCGCCGATGTGGTTGGAAGAAAATGGCCCGTCCGACGCGTAGCTCGTCTCTTCCCAGCATTCACGGACTGGCTCGCTGACGCGAACCTGGCGGCGGAGTGGCTGCACATGGACTACTTGCGCGTAGTCATAGTCGCCATTCCGGTCGTAACGGTCATAGCGACCGTCGTAGGCGCCGCTGTGGTCATCGGCCAAAACTGCACCCGACGCGAGGGCGAGGCCGATGGCCGCTGCGAGCACCCGAATATTGCGTGACATGGTGCGCCTCCTCTGTTGGCACGATGCCAATCTACGAGGGCCCAAATGAATGCGTCCTGAACGCGCCGGAGGCGGCGGCCGGCAGCGATATGTCAGGGATTCTCGGCCTTTGCGTCGGCCCAGAGCCGGTCCAGCAGTTCCGGGGCGGCGCTCTCCGTGGGCTGGCCGAGCCGCGTCAGGGCCTGCTCCAGGTGGCGATACCGTCGCGCAAAGCGGTCATTGGCTCGCCGCAGGGCGCTCTCCGGGTCTACGTCGAGGTGGCGCGCGAGATTGACGACCGAGAACAGGAGATCGCCCAACTCCGCTTCGCGCCGGCCGGGATCCTTGTTCGCTGCCGCGCGATCGAGTTCCGCGAGCTCCTCGTCGATCTTCGCGCGCGGTCCCGTCGCATCCGGCCAGTCGAAACCCGCATCCGCGGCGCGGGCGCCGAGCTTGCGCGCGCGGGCGAGCGCCGGCAGCGATTTTGGCACGCCGGCGAGCGCGCCAGACTCGGCGCTGCCGGCGGCCCTTTCCTCGCGCTTGATCCGTTCCCAGGCGCGCGATTGCTCTTCGGCGTCGGCGACGACGGCATCGCGGAAGACGTGCGGGTGGCGCCGCGTCAATTTCTCGCAGATGGCGTCGACGACGTCGTCGAATGCAAATGCGCCCTGCTCGCGCGCGAGCTCCGAATGGAAAGCCACCTGGAACAGAAGGTCCCCGAGCTCATCGCGGAGCGCGGGAAGATCGGAGCGCTCGATGGCGTCGGCCACCTCGTAGGCTTCCTCGAGCGTGTGCGACGCGATCGACCTGAAATCCTGCCGCAGGTCCCAGGGACAGCCGCGCGCGGGATCGCGGAGCCGCGCCATGATTTCGAGCAGGCGGTCAATCGGCATGAAGGCGGGAGCCGCCAAGCACTTCCCTGAGCGTGAGCAGCATGCCGGCCGTCGCGCCCCAGATGTTGAAGCTGCCCCAGGGCAGGTCGTAAGTTTCGACCTCTTCGTTGCCGATGCGGCGGCGCCGACGCTCGTGCGTCGCAGGATCGAGCAGATGCCGGAGCGGCGCCTCGAAAGTACCGGCGACTTCCGTCGGGTCCAGGACGAGCTCGAAGCCCGGCTGGATGAGTCCGACGACCGGCGTGACCCGGTAACCGGTGATTACCACGTGATCCGGAAGAAGACCAAGGATCTCGACGTACTGCCGGCGCAGGCCGATCTCTTCCTCCGTCTCGCGGAGCGCCGCGTCGATCGCGTCTGCGTCCCCGGATTCCAGCCGGCCGCCGGGAAACGAGATCTGTCCCGCGTGATGCTTGAGGTCGTCGGCGCGAAGCGTCAGCAGCACCGTCAGGTCGTCGCCCCGGTCGATCACTGGAATGAGGACCGCCGCGCGTGTCGGCGCGTCCGGAAACAATTCCGCGAGCCGGGATGCTGCGAGTCCCGCGTAATGACCCACCCGCGGCGCGGACGCCTCGGGAACTCCGCCCGCCAGGCGATTCCGGAGCTCGTCGCGAAGCAATGCCGTCGACAAACGATGCAGCTCGAGCGGAGCCGCGGCGTTCACGAGCCGCCACCTTCGCCGCGCGCGAGCCGCGCGGGATCGAGCAGGCGCGCGAGCTCCTCGCGAGGCAGGCCGGTCTCATCGATCGCGATTTCGAGGATCGGGCGGGCCTCGGATGCCGCGCGCCGGGCGATGACCGCCGCGCCGTCATACCCGATGCGCGGGGCGAGCGCCGTCAGCAGCATGGGGTTTCGCGCGAGTGTCTCGGAGATGCGCGCCGTGTGGACCGTCAGCCCGGGAATCACGCGTGCGGCGAGCGCCCGCGCGGATCCGGCGACGAGCTCGATGCTCTCGAGCAAGGCGTGTGCGATGAGCGGGAGCATCACGTTCAACTGAAAGTTGCCGGAAGCGCCGGCCATCGCGACCGCGGTGTCCTGCGCCATCACCTGGGTGGCGGCCATGGCAACGGCTTCGGGGATCACCGGGTTCACCTTGGCCGGCATGATGCTGGAGCCGGCCTGGAGAGCCGGCAGGGAAATTTCCGCGAGCCCCGCCAGCGGACCTGAATTCATCCAGCGCAGGTCATTCGAGATCTTGAGCAGTGCGACGGCCGCGCCGCGGAGCTGGCCCGAAAGCTCGACGGCCGTATCCTGCGACGCGAGACTCGCAAACCGGTCCGGCGCCGCGGCCAGGTCGAGTCCCGTGGTCGATGACAGCCGCGCGATGGCACGCGAAGCGAATTCCGGATGCGCATTGACACCGGTGCCGACTGCGGTCGCACCGAGCGCGAGCCGATGCAGGCGCGGCCTGACCGCTGCGATACGCGCCGCGGCGTCCTCCACCTGTGTTTGCCAGGCACGCATCTCCTGGCCCACGGTGATCGGCAGCGCGTCCATCAGGTGCGTGCGGCCCGTCTTGACGTGCCCGCCGACCTCGCGAATCTTGGTGCCGATCGCCTCTGCGAGCCTCGCGAGCGCCGGCAGCAGCGAGTCCCGCACTGCGAGCGCGGCGGCCAGGTGAATCGCGGTCGGAATCACGTCGTTGCTGCTCTGGCAGCGGTTGACGTGGTCGTTCGGGTGAACGGCCTTGCCGAGGCGCTTCCCGGCGAGCCGGGCGACGACCTCGTTCACGTTCATATTGGTGCTGGTGCCGGAGCCGGTCTGCATGACGCCGAGCGGGAATTGGTCGGCGTGGAGACCGGATGCGACTTCGTGCGCCGACTCGGCGATTGCCGCGGCGAATGGCGCCGGCAACTCGCCCAGCTCGCCATTCGATTCCGCGGCGGCCCACTTGATCAGGCCGATCGAGCGGATCAGCTCGGGCGGCATCGCCGCCCGCCCGATGCGGATATTCTCGAGCGCACGCTGCGTTTGCGCACCCCAAAGCGCGGTCGCGGCGATGCGGACCTCGCCGAGGCTGTCCTTTTCGATGCGGTCCTGGTCGCTCACGGGTAACATAGACATTCTATCATTCGCGCTCCCGCCCCATGACCGACTCTCGCCTGACCGCGCTGTCGCCACTCGACGGACGCTATGCCGAACAATGCGCGGATCTCGCCGCGCTTTTCAGTGAGGCGGCGCTCATCGGCCATCGCGTGCGCGTGGAAGCAGCCTGGTTTCGCCAGCTCGCGAACTCCGGCAAGTTTCCGGCGATCGCCCGCCTCGCTTCCGCCGTCGACGGTCGCGTCACCGCGCTTTCGAAGGGCATCGACGAAGCGGATCTTCGCCACGTGAAGGAACTCGAGCGGCAGACCAATCACGACGTCAAGGCGGTCGAATACTACGTGCGCGAACAGCTCGCGGCAGCCGGTGCGCCGGCGGATCAGCTCGAATTCGTCCACTTCGCCTGCACCTCCGAGGACATCAACAACCTGAGCTATGCGCTGATGCTCGACGCGGCCCGCGAGCGCGTGCTGCTGCCGGCGATCGGTCAGGTCGCCGACCACCTCGCGGGGCTCGCCGCCCGCCACGCGGCGACGCCGATGCTCGCCCGCACGCACGGCCAGCCGGCATCACCGACGACGCTCGGCAAGGAAGCGGCCAATATCGCCGCGCGGCTGCGGCGCGCCGTGAATTCCCTGCTCCGCGTCGAAATCCTGGGCAAGTTCAACGGAGCGGTCGGCAATTTCAATGCACACGTGGCAGCCAGCCCGTCCGTGGATTGGCGCGCCGAGTCGCGGCGGCTGATCGAGAGCCTCGGCCTGACGCCCAACGAGCACACGACTCAGATCGAGCCCCACGACTGGATCGCGGAATATTGCGATGCGCTCGCGCGCGCCAACACAATCCTGATCGACCTGTGCCGCAATTTCTGGGCCTACATCTCGCTCGGCTACTTTGCGCAGCGCGCCATCGCCGGCGAAGTCGGATCCTCGACGATGCCGCACAAGGTGAACCCGATCGCATTCGAGAATGCGGAAGGCAACGCCGGCCTCGCCAACGCGATGCTGCGGCATTTTTCCGACAAGCTGCCCGTCTCGCGATACCAGCGCGATCTGACCGACTCGACCGTGATGCGCAACCTCGGGGTCGCATTCGCTCACAGTGCCATCGCGTGGCGCTCGGCGCTCGCGGGTCTCGTGCGCATCGAACCGGACACCGCGCGCCTCGCGGGCGATCTCGACGCGCATTGGGAGGTGCTGGGAGAAGCGATCCAGACCGTCATGCGCGCTCACGGCACGCCGGGCGCCTACGAGAAGCTCAAGGAATTCACGCGCGGCCGCGGCCTCGGCGCGGCGGAGCTTCGTGCTTTCGTCGCGAGCCTCGGACTTCCGGAGGATGCGCGCCGCAGGCTCGAGAGCCTGACCCCGTCCTCGTACACGGGCCTGGCCGAGGCGCTCGCCCGGCACCTGTGAAGCCGCCGGTCATGGCGGAAGCCCAATTAGAATGTGTGCTCGCTAACTGGGACGCGGATCGCGCCATCCTGGAGCGGATTCGGCGCGAAGTGTTCATCCAGGAGCAGAAAGTCCCGGAATCGGACGAATGGGACGATGACGATGCCGTCAGCGTTCACGTCCTCGCGCGCCTGAACCGTGAACCAGTTGGCACCGGGCGCCTCAACTCCACGGGTAAGATCGGCCGCATTGCGGTAATTGCCGGGCTGCGCGGACGGGGTATCGGCGCACTGATTCTACGCCGCCTGCTCGAAGCGGCGCGTGACCACGGCATCCGCGAACCATACCTGCATGCACAACTGCAGGCCGTGCCCTTCTACGAGAGCCTCGGGTTCGAGTGCGAGGGCGATGTGTTCGACGAGGCTGGCATTCTGCACGTGAGAATGTCGCGCGTCCTGGAGTGAGATCGGTGCAGACCCAGCGGCAGAGCGTGACCGGAACGCGCTCTATCATCGGGACACTCGACGAGGCGCGATCGGCCACGCAGCAGGTCGCATTCGCCGCGCGGCGGCTGCTCACCATGTACACGCAGGACCTCGAGCCGGCCGTTTACGACCAGCCGCAGTTCCTCGAAACGGTCAAGAAGCTGGTGCTGGCGAAGAGCTACGCCAAGGTGCGTGTGCTCCTGGCCGACCCGTCGCGCGTCGTGTACGAGGGCAGCAAGTTCGTCCATCTCGCCCGCCGCATCACGAGCCACATCGAGATCCGGCGCGTGAAATCCGAGAGCCGCGACAACCAGTCCGCGTTCCTCATCGCCGACGATCGCGCGCTCGTCTATCGCCTCCAGGCCTCGCGCTGGGAAGGAATCGTCGAGATGAACGATCCGCTCGTGGCGCGGCGCTACCTGAATTATTTCGACGAGATCTGGATCGCCAGCGAGCCCGAAGCGGAGTCCCGCCAGCAGCATCTGTAATGGGCCGGGCGGCGCCGCCGCTATAATCTGCCGATGTCCCTGAAGTTCGATCTCACGGTCGCGGCCATCGCGGAGCGCGCCGGCCGCTTCCTCTGCGTGCAGGAGCGCGCCGCGCGCCGGGTCGTGCTGAACCAGCCGGCCGGGCATCTCGAGAGCGGGGAGTCGCTGATCGAGGCGGTGGTGCGCGAAACGCGCGAGGAGACCGGCCGCGAATTCACGCCGGAATTCGTCACGGGCCTCTACCTCTGGACGGGACCGGCAGGCCGCACCGTGCTTCGGGTCGCATTTGCAGGCAGCATCGGCGAACGCGACGCGGGCGCCGCACTCGACCGGGCCATCATCCGCACGGTGTGGCTGGACCGCGAACAGCTCCGTTCCCGCAATGGTGAATTGCGCAGCCCATTTGTCCTGCATTGCATCGAGGACTATCTGCGCGGCGTCCGCTATCCGCTCGAGATCCTGCGATGACGCGCACGATCATCGCGCTCTCCGGCGGAGTGGACTCGGCAGTCGCGGCGTCGCTCCTGCTCGATGCCGGGTACGAGGTCGAGGCCCTCTTCATGTCGAACTGGGAAGAGGATGAGGACGGTTACTGCACGGCCGCCGCGGATTTCCAGGACGCGCGACGCGTCTGCGACGAGCTCGGAATCCCCCTCCACAAGGCGAGCTTTGCGGCCGAATACCGCGAGCGCGTGTTCGCGCATTTCCTTTCCGAGCTCGAGGCGGGACGCACGCCGAATCCGGACGTGCTCTGCAATCGCGAGGTCAAGTTCGGCGTCGGGCTCGCGTATGCCAGGCGCCTCGGCGCCGAGCGCTTCGCCACCGGGCACTACGCGCGGATCGGACCCGGCGGGCGGCTGCTTCGCGGCGCGGATCGCGAAAAAGACCAGAGTTATTTCCTGCATTCGCTCGACGCCCGGCAGCTCGCGCTCTGCGAATTTCCGGTCGGCGGCCTGCGAAAGGCCGAAGTGCGTGCCCTCGCCCGGGATCGCGGCCTGCCGGTCGCGGACAAGCGCGACTCGACCGGCATCTGCTTCATCGGCGAGCGCCCATTCGGCGCATTCATCGGCGCGTGGCTGCCGGCCCGCCCCGGACCGATCGAGACGATGGACGGCGCGGTGATCGGCCGGCACGGCGGCCTCGAACGTTACACGCTCGGTCAACGCAGCGGGCTCGGCGTCGGCGGCCTGCGCGGGGGCGGCGATGCGCCCTGGTTCGTCGCGGCGAAGGACCTTGCGCGGAACGCGCTCGTCGTGGTGCAGGGAAGCACTCATCCGGCGCTTTACTGCGCGGGGCTCGGGACGTCGACGCCGCACTGGATCGCAGGCGGTCCGCCCGCGGAAGCGTTCGCCTGCACGGCTAAAGTCCGCTATCGCCAGCCCGACGTGGCCTGTCGCGTCTGGCTCGTGCCGGACGGCACGGAAGTGCGGTTCGAGGAACCGCTCCGAGGCGCGGCGCTGGGACAGTACATCGTATTCTACGATCGCGAGGAGTGCCTGGGCGGCGCCGCTATAATGTCGCTGCAGCCGCTGGAGGATTCATGCAGGACAGCTTTAAAGCCCGCCGCAAGCTCGCCGTCGGCGGCAAGAGCTACGAGTACTTCGCCCTCGACGCGCTTGCGCAGCACGGAGCCGGGCGCCTCCCCTATTCGCTGAAGATCCTGCTCGAGAACCTGTTGCGGCACGAGGACGGCCGCAGCGTGACCCGCGACGACATCGTGGCGCTTGCCGGCGCCGACCCGCGCAAGCTCCCCCAGCGCGAGATCGCCTTCACGCCGGCGCGCGTGATCATGCAGGACTTCACGGGCGTGCCGGCGGTCGTCGATCTCGCCGCGATGCGCGACGCGATGGCGAAGCTCGGCGGCGATCCCGGCCGGATCAATCCGCTGATCCCGGCCGAGCTCGTGATCGATCACTCCGTAATGGTGGATCATTACGGCTCGTCGGATGCGCTCAACCTGAATGCGCTGCTGGAGTTCCAGCGCAATCGCGAGCGCTACACCTTCCTGCGCTGGGGACAGGCGGCGTTCGACAATTTCTCGGTCGTGCCTCCCGACACCGGCATCGTCCACCAGGTGAACCTCGAATATCTTGCGCGCGTCGTGTTTGCCGACGACAAGGGCCTCGCCTATCCCGACACCGTCGTCGGCACGGATTCGCACACGACGATGATCAACGGCGTCGGCGTGCTCGGCTGGGGCGTCGGCGGCATCGAGGCCGAGGCCGCGATGCTGGGGCAGCCGTCCACGATGCTGATTCCCGAGGTCATCGGCATGAAACTGTCCGGCAAGCTCAGGGAAGGCGCGACCGCGACAGATCTCGTGCTGACCGTGACCGAAATACTGCGCAAGCGCGGCGTAGTCGAGAAGTTCGTCGAATTCTTCGGCGACGGACTCGCCCAGCTCCCGCTCGCCGATCGCGCGACGATCGCGAACATGTCGCCCGAGTACGGCGCGACCTGCGGCATCTTCCCCATCGACGAGGTCACGCTCGAGTACCTGCGTCTCACCGGCCGCGACGAGGGACAGATCGCGCTCGTGCGCGAGTACGCGCTAATCCAGGGCCTGTGGCGTCACGACGGCGCGCCGGACGCCGTCTACACGGACGTGCTCCATCTCGACCTGTCGACCGTGCAGCCCTCGCTCGCCGGGCCGAAACGGCCGCAGGACCGGGTGTCGCTCGGCGACATGCAGAATGCCTATCGCGACGCATTCGCCCGCGATCAGGACAAATGGAAATCGCGCGGCCCGGCAAGCGTGACCGACGGCGCAGCCGAGTTCGAGCTGAAGGATGGCGCGGTCGTCATCGCGGCCATCACTTCCTGCACCAACACCTCGAATCCCGCCGTGATGATCGGCGCGGGCCTCGTGGCGCGAAACGCGCGGCGGCGCGGGCTCGGCGTGCAGCCCTGGGTCAAGACCTCGCTCGCGCCGGGTTCGAAGGTCGTCACCGACTACCTGAAGCGCTCCGAGCTGACGGATGATCTCGAGGCGCTCGGGTTTCACACCGTCGGCTACGGCTGCACGACCTGCATCGGCAACTCCGGCCCGCTCAATCCGCCCATTTCGAAAGCGATCAACGACCACAAGCTTTCGGTCGCCTCGGTGCTTTCCGGCAATCGCAATTTCGAGGGGCGCGTGCACCAGGAAGTCCGGATGAATTTCCTGGCCTCGCCGCCGCTCGTCGTCGCCTATGCGCTCGCGGGAACCGTGGATCTCGACCTCACCCGCGAGCCCATCGGGCGGGACCGCGACGGCAAGCCCGTGTACCTGCGCGACATCTGGCCGAGCGCAAACGAAATCCAGCAGCTCATCGGGCGCGCCGTTTCGGCCGACATGTTCGCGAAGACCTACGCCGACGTGTTTCACGGCGACGAGCGCTGGCGCGGCATCCAGGTGCCGGCGTCGAAGACCTATATCTGGGACGATCGCAGCACCTACATCCAGAATCCGCCGTATTTCGAAGGCATGGGCCGCAAGCGGCCGGGCCTGCCGAGCGTCCGCGGCGCGCGCTGTCTCGCCTTGTTCGGCGATTCGATCACGACCGATCACATCTCGCCGGCGGGCGCGATCCGCAAGGATGCCCCGGCGGGCCGGTATCTCCAGGAGCATGGCGTCGTGCCCGCCGACTTCAACAGCTACGGCTCGCGCCGCGGCAACCATGAGGTCATGATGCGCGGCACCTTCGCGAATATCCGCATCAAGAACGTGATGGTGCCCGGCGTCGAGGGCGGCGTGACCTGCTACCAGCCGGACGGCGTACAGATGCCGATCTACGACGCGGCGATGAAATACATCGCTGCGGGCGTGCCGCTCATCGTCATCGCCGGCAAGGAGTATGGCACCGGATCGTCGCGGGACTGGGCCGCGAAAGGCACGAGCCTGCTCGGGGTCAAGGCCGTGATCGCCGAGAGCTTCGAGCGGATCCATCGCGCAAACCTCGTCGGCATGGGCGTATTCCCGCTCACGTTTCGAGCGGCACAGACGGCGGGCTCGCTCGATCTCGACGGCAGCGAGATCTACGACTTCGAGGGACTGACGGCAGGGAGCCGCGAGGCGACCGTGCAGGCGACGAGCCCCACGGGCAAGGTCACGCGCTTCACCGTCAATGTCCGCGTCGACACGCCGAAGGAATGGGAGTACATGGAGAACGGCGGCATCCTGCACTTCGTCCTGCGACAGCTCGCGGCCTGAGCTGCCGCGGTGCGGGTCGCGGTCTTCGATCTCGACGGCACGATCACGCGGCACGACACATTCGTCCCCTACCTCCGCGGTTGGCTGCGGCGCCATCCCCGGCCCGGCTCGGGTGGACGCGCGCTCATCGCGCTCCTTCGCTACCTCGTGACCGGCCGCGATCGGGGCTGCCTGAAATCGGATCTCATTCGTGCCGGCATGGCTGGCGCGATGCGCGAAGAAGTCAGGCGCTGGACCGCGGATTTCGTCGCGGGGCTCGGCGACGGCGAGCTTTGTGCCGGCGCATTGGCCGCGATCGCGCGCCATCGCAAGGCCGGAGACCGCCTCGTCCTGCTGTCCGCGAGCGTGGATCTGTACGTGCCCGACATCGGGCGCCGCTTCGGCTTCGAGGAGACGATCTGCACCGGGATTTCCTGGCGCGACGGCCGGCTGGAAGGACTGCTCACGACGCTGAACCGGCGCGCCGGAGAAAAACGCCGCTGCGTCGAAGCCTTGCGGGGCCGTTTCGCCAATGCCCGTATCACGGCCTATGCCAACTCCGGCTCGGATTTCGCGCACCTCGCCGCCGTGGACGAGCCGGTGCTCGTGAACGCCGGGCCCCGTCTCCGCCGTGCAGCGAATGAACGTGGCATCCGGGCGGAGGAATGGCGTAACAAATCGGCCGCCACGCCGGTCCAATCGGCATGAGTGACGGATCGCGCATTCCGACTTCAGAGATCACGCCGGAGGCTGTCTACCGGTCGCGGCGCGAGTTTCTAGCGCGCATGGCGGGTCTCGGCGCCGCCGCGGCGGTCCCCGCCTCGCTCGCGCAGCAGGTCATGAACGTGACGCTCGTCGAGCGGCTGGAGTTCAAGAAAAACCCGCGGTATTCGACGACGGAGAAGGCGAACTCCTTGGCCGAGATCACCGGTTACAACAACTTCTACGAATTCGGAACCGGCAAGGAGAATCCCGCGGAAAACGCGCATCGCCTGCGCCCGCGGCCCTGGTCCGTCGTGGTCGACGGCGAATGCGAGAAGCCGGGCCGGCTTGCGCTCGAAGACTTGCTGCGTCCACATGCACTCGAGGAGCGCATCTATCGCCTGCGCTGCGTCGAGGCCTGGTCGATGGTGATTCCGTGGGTCGGGTTCCCGCTCGGCGGCCTGATCAAGCGATTCCAGCCGACCTCGCGCGCGAAATACGTCGAGTTCACGACGCTCCACGACCCGAAGCAGATGCCGGGCCAGCGATTCGGCGTGCTCGACTGGCCGTATGTCGAAGGATTGCGCATGGACGAAGCCATGCATCCGCTCGCGATCCTGGGCGTCGGTCTCTACGGCAAGCCGCTGCCGAACCAGAATGGGGCGCCGCTTCGCCTCGTCGTGCCCTGGAAGTACGGGTTCAAGAGTATCAAGTCGATCGTCCGCATCCGCTTCTCGGAGAAAATGCCGGCGACGTCCTGGGCGCTTTCGGCGCCGCGCGAATACGGTTTCTATGCCAACGTCAATCCGGAAGTCGACCATCCGCGCTGGAGCCAAAAGAGCGAGCGCCGGATCGGCACTTCGGATTTCTTCCGGCGCCAGCCGACGATGAAATTCAACGGTTATGCGAGCGAGGTGGCCGGCCTCTATCGCGGCATGGACCTCGCGCGGCACTTCTAGCGGGCCATGAACGCGGATTTCCTGACGCGGCGAGTCGCAAAGCCGCTCGTGTTCCTGCTCTGCCTGATGCCGGCCGCCTGGCTCGTCACTCGTATCGTCGCCTTGCAGATCGGGGGCATTGCCGGTTGGCAGCCTGAGTCCCTCGGCGCGAATCCGGTCGAGACAGTCCAGGACACACTCGGTATCTGGGGGCTCCGCCTCCTGCTCGTGACGCTCGCCGTGACGCCGCTTCGCGTGATCGGGGGCTGGCCGCACGCGTTCCTGTTCCGGCGCATGCTGGGCCTGTTCGCCTTCTTTTACATCGCCCTGCACTTCCTGTGGTACCTGTTCGTGGACCAGGCGCTCGATTGGCAGCAGCTTCTTGCCGACGTCGCCAAGCGGCCGTACATCACGGCCGGCTTCACGGCATTCATCCTGCTCGTGCCGCTGGCCGTGACGTCCACGAAACGCGCGATGCGCCGCCTCGGCCGCCGTTGGCAGAAACTGCATCGCCTGGTCTATGCCGCCGCGATCCTCGGCTGCGTGCACTTCTGGTGGCAGGTGAAAGCGGACATTCGCGAGCCGCTCGTATACGCGGCGATTGCCGCGGTTCTGCTGGGATGGCGTCTCTGGCGCCGCGCGAGCCGCCGCGCGGCCGCGGCCAGCGAGACGCAGTCAGTTGCGCGGACGCGCGGCCAGGGTGCCGAGCGCGATTCCCGCCAGGATCAGCAGGCCGCCGGCGCCGGTGCGCCAGTCCAGTGCCTCGCCAAGCAGCCACCAGCCGAGCATTGACGCGAGCACCGGCTCGCCGACCGACACGACCGAGACGAAGAGCGGGCTCAGGTGTCGCAGCGACCAGTTGTAGCCGCTGTGGCCGATGAGCTGCGACACGACGGCCATGCCCGCGAGCGCCCACCAGGTCGTCGCATCGAAGCCCGTGGCGGGGGTCTTCGTGAGCAGGACCGCGAGCCACAGGATCGCGGCCGCGGCACCGTAAGCGATGCCGAGATAAGTCCGGAACGGCAGCGACGCCTGCGCCTCGCGCGATAGCAGCAGGTAGCCCGCCATCGCGATCCCGCCCGCGACCGCGAGCAGGTCGCCGGCAAGCGCCGACTCTCCCGCGTTCCTCCCGCCACTCACGATCACGGCGCCCGCGATCGCAAGGGCGAGCGCCCCCACGGTCGAGCGCGAGGGCAGGCCGCGTCCCGCGAGGAACTGGATCACGGCAACCCAGATCGGCGAGGTGCTGACGAGGAGAACGCTCCGCGCGATGGTCGTGTGCTCGAGCGACGCGATCCACGTCGCGAAGTGCAAGGCAAGCAGCGCGCCCGCGCCGGCGGCGAACGCGAGCGGGGCGAGGCGCCTGTCATCGCGGCGCGGCGCCGTGATCGCGAGTGGGAGCACGACGAGCACCGCGAGCCCGACGCGCCAGGCGGCGATCGCGAGCGGCGATGCATCGGCGAGTCGCGCGAAGATGGCGCCGTGGGAAACGGCGATCAGCGCGACGCCCAGCACCAGGAACGGCGCGATCCCGCCAGGCACCCAGGCCTTGCCTCTCAGGAAACGCCTCAGTCCAGCGCCCAGGAAGGCACTGCGCGCCACCCGCTGGAAAGCGCGCGGTCCAACTCGCGCCAGCGCGGTTCCAGGCGCTCGACCAGTCTCCAGAAACGTCGCGAATGATTCATGTGGCGGGTGTGCGCGAGCTCGTGGATCAGGAGATAGTTCACGACCGGCGGCGGCTGGAACAGCAGGCAGGCATTCAGGCTGATCGTTCCGCTGCGCGAACAACTGCCCCAGCGCGTGCGCTGGCGCCGGATCTGGAGGCGCTCGTAACGAAATTCGTTCGCCGCCGCGAGGCCCGCAAGCCAGGGCGACAGCGTCGTGTGTGCTTCGCGCATCGTGAAACGCTGCAGGACATGGCGCAGGAGAGCCGGTCGCGTGCGGTCTCCTCGAAGCCTGATGAATCCGCCACCCACGTCGAGCCGCGGCCCCTCCCTGGTCTCGACGAACTCCACCTCGTATTCCTGACCGCTTGCCGCGAAGTGGATTCGCGACGGCAGTCCGTCGGCAGGCGCCGTCTCCAGCGGCTGGTACAGGGCAAGCTTCCGCTCGATCCAGTGCCGGTGGCGGCTGACGAATTGTTCGATTGTCCGTGGCCGCGTCCCATGCGGCACGACGATCTCGACCAGGCCGCCCGGCAGCACCCGCACCGCGAGGCGCCGCGCGCGCGGGCTCGGTCGCACGCGCCATGCGTCCCGGGGGGCCAGGTGCTCATCGAGAAGCGACAATTGCTCGAGCGGGCGGCTGCTCGCGTTCATAGGGTTGCCGCCAGGCGCGATCCCTCGTCGATGGCGCGATGCGCGTCGAGCTCGACCGCGAACTTCGAGCCGCCGATCAGGTGCGGGCGGTAGCCGGCCGCTTTCACGCCTGCGACGAGCTCGCGCCGCGATTCCTGGCCCGCACAGATGACGACATTCTCGACCTCGAGCAGCTGCGCCTTGTCTGCCTGCGTGATGGCGAGACCACGATCATCGATGCGGTCGTAGGCGACGCCCGCTAGCATGCGCACGCCGCGGCGCTTCAAGGCCAGCCGATGCACCCAGCCGGTGGTCTTCCCCAGGTCGCGCCCCGGCCGCGTGGGCTTGCGTTGCAACAGCCAAATCTGGCGCGGCATCGAGCGGGCGAGATCCGGTTGCGGCGCGAGGCCGCCGCGCGAGCGGAGTTGCATGTCGATGCCCCAATCGTTCATGAACGCGGGGACGTCGAGACTCGTGGGCGCATGCGTCGCATCGTGGCTCAGAAATTCGGCGACGTCGAATCCGATGCCCCCTGCCCCGACGATGGCGACCGATGCGCCGACCTTGCGGCCGTGCAGGAGCACGTCGACGTAACTCAGGACCTTCGGATGGTTGAGCCCATCGATCGCCGGAATCCGCGGCACCACGCCCGAGGCGAGCACGATCTCGTCGAATTCCCCGCTGGTGAGCGCCGCGACATCGGCCTGCCGGCCGAGCAGGACGCGGACGCCGCGAAGCTCGAGTTGCCGGCGGTAGTAGCGAAGCGTCTCGTGGAACTCTTCCTTGCCGGGTACGACCTTGGCCATGTTGAACTGGCCGCCAATCCGGTCCGCGGCCTCGAACAGGGTCACGCGATGGCCGCGGCCCGCCGCGACCGTCGCGCAGGCGAGACCCGCGGGTCCCGCGCCGACGACTGCAACCCGTTTCGGCAGGTCCGTCGGCCGGTAAACGAGCTCCGTTTCGCGCCCCGCGCGCGGATTCACGAGACAGGTTGCAATCTCGTTCTCGAACACCAGGTCGAGGCAGGCCTGGTTGCAGGCGATGCAGGTATTGATTTCGTCGACACGGCCGCTCGCGGCCTTGGCGACGAATTCCGGATCGGCGAGCAAGGGCCGCGCCATCGACACGAGATCCGCGTCTCCTGACGCCAATACCCGTTCTGCGACCGCGGGATCGTTGATGCGATTGCTGGTGACGAGAGGAACATTCACCAAGCCGCGCAACCGCCGTGTCACCCAGGTGAAGCCCGCACGCGGCACCATCGTCGCGATCGTGGGAATGCGCGCCTCGTGCCAGCCGATGCCGGTGTTGATGATCGTGGCGCCCGCCTGCTCCACGGCCCGGGCAAGCTCGACAATTTCGTCCCAGCTCTGGCCCCCTTCGACGAGATCGAGCATCGACAACCGGTAGATGACGATGAAGCCGCGGCCGACGGCCGCGCGGGTCCGCGTCAGGATTTCCAGCGGCAGGCGCATGCGGTTCGGCCAGCTGCCGCCCCAGCGGTCGCTGCGCCGGTTGGTGCGCGCGACCAGAAATTGATTAATGAAGTACCCCTCCGACCCCATGATCTCGACGCCGTCGTAGCCGGCTTCCTGCGCGAGCGAAGCGCAGCGCACGAATGCCGCGATCTGGCGCAGGACACCGCGATCCGAAAGCTCGCGCGGCGTAAAGCTCGAAATGGGCGCCTTGAGCCGCGAGGGCGCGACGGCGAGCGGATGGTAGGCGTAGCGGCCCGTGTGGAGGATCTGCATGCAGATCCGGCCCCCGGCGCGGTGCACTGCGTCCGTGACCAGCCGGTGACGCGCGAGGTGCCGGCGTCCGCTCAGCGTGCCTGCGAACGGCTTGGTCCAGCCGGCGGCATTCGGCGCGATGCCGCCCGTGACGATCAGCCCGACGCCGCCGCGCGCGCGCTCGGCGAAGTAAGCCGCGAGTTTCGGAAAATCCTCCGCGCGGTCCTCGAGGCCGGTATGCATCGATCCCATGAGCACCCGGTTCGGCAGTGTCGTGAACCCGAGGTCGAGCGGCGCCAGCAGGTGCGGGAACGGGTTCGGCGTCACGCGCGCAATCATATAGCATCACCTTCGTGATGAAACCGGTGCTCGAAGTGCGCGAACTCGTCAAGCAGTATCCCGGCGTGCGCGCCGTCGACGGCGTGTCGTTCACGATCGCGCCGGGCGTCTGTTTCGGATTGCTCGGGCCGAACGGCGCCGGCAAGACGACCACCGTCGAGATGATGGAAGGCGTCACCGAGCCGACCTCCGGCGATGTCCTCTATTGCGGCGAGCCGCTCGGGCCGCGCTTTCGCGCCGAGGCGGGCATCCAGTTCCAGAAGACCGCCCTGCAGGAATTCCTGACTGTCCGCGAGACATTGCAGCTCTTCCGCAGGCTTTATCCGCGCGGGCGGGACGTCGACGAACTGATCCGAGTCTGCGCGCTCGAGCAGGTCGCAAACCGTGACAACCGCAAGCTGTCCGGCGGCCAGTTGCAGCGGCTGCTGCTCGCCATCGCGCTCGCGAACGACCCGCAGGTGCTGTTCCTGGACGAGCCCACGACCGGACTCGATCCGCAGGCGCGCCACAACTTCTGGGACCTGATCCGCTCGATCAAGGCGGAGCGGCGCACCGTGCTTCTCACGACCCACTACATGGACGAGGCCTACTTTCTCTGCGACGTCGTCGCGATCATGGATCAGGGCCGCATCATCGCGGAAGGCCCGCCGTCCCGGCTGCTGAAGGAGCATTTCGAGGACGTCGTGCTCGAATTGCCGCGCGAGGATTTCCGCGGAGACCCGGCGGATTTTCCGCTCCCGGTGCTCGCCACCAACGATCGGGTCGAAATCTCGACGCCGGACGTGGAGCGAGCATTGCGCGCCCTCCTCGACCGCGGCATGCCGCTCAGGCACCTGCGGATCAGGCCGCGGAATCTCGAGGACCTGTTCCTGGAGCTGACCGGGCGGCAGTTGCGCACGTGAACCTCCGGCGCCTGCTCGCCGTCTGGCACGCGCGGAATCTCGAGTTCCTGCGCGACCGCTCGACGCTCGTGTTCAATTTCCTGTTCCCGCTCGCGCTCGTGGTCGCATTCGCGGTGATATTCGGCGGCGACGCGCAAAGCCTGTTCAAGATCGGCGTCGTGGCGCCGCCCGGCACGAGTCTCGATGCGCGGCTGCACCCGTTTCTTGCGACGCGCCACGTCGACTTTTATGACGTCGATGCGGCAGGCATCGACGAGGCCATCCGCAAGGTCGAACGGCACCAGGCCGACCTGCTGCTCGACCTGCGCTCCTCCCCGCGCTACTGGATCAATGAGGATTCTCCGAAAGGCTACCTGGCGGAAAAACTGCTGCTCGAGGCGGCCGGCGATCAGGCCGCGCGCCAGCCCGTCACCGGGGCAGAGGTCGGCTATGTCGACTGGCTGCTTCCCGGCGTGCTCGGCATGAACATGATGTTCAGCTGCCTGTTCGGCGTCGGCTACGTGGTCGTGCGTTATCGCAAGACGGGATTCCTGCGGCGCCTGTCGGCGACGCCCGTGACAGCCGCAGAATTCGGCGCGGCGCAAATCCTGTCGCGGCTGATGCTGACCATCAGCGTGACCTCGCTGATCTACGCGGCGCTTGCCCTGTTCGTTCCGTTCCGCAACGAAGGCAACGTGCTCCTGCTGCTGCTGATCGCCCTGGCCGGCGCGATGTCGATGATCGCATTTGGATTCATGCTGGCCGCGCGTTTCGCAAGCGAAGAGCTGGCGAACGGTGTCATCAATCTCGCGTCGTGGCCGATGATGCTGCTGTCCGGCGTCTGGTTCTCGCTTGAAGGGGCGCCGGCGTGGCTTCAGCAATCCGCCAAGGTGTTGCCGCTCACGCAGATGCTCGATGCGGCGCGGGCCGTGATGCTGGACGGAGCGGGATTGCAGGCGGTGCTGCCGCAGATTGGCTGGCTTGCACTGATGACCGTGCTCTTTCTGGGCATCGCGGCGACGGGATTCCGCTGGCGCGCCGATTGAACGGTCAAGGCGGCGCCGGACCCGGAGTCTGTGGCAGACTCTCGCACCCGGGACTTTGACCAATCAGCAGCTTGAATAAATCGGATCTGCTCAAGGAATTGCGCATCGACCGCGATGCGCCCGACGGCGACTTGTCGTCTCGCCGCTGGCTCTGGATCGTGGTCGCCGCGGCCATCGTGCTGGTCGGCGTGGCGCTCGCGTGGTACCTGGGCCGCGATCCGGGGATCGAGGTGACGATTGCGCCGGCGCGCGCGATGCCTGCAACCAGCGCGGGCACGTCCGTGCTCGACGCCACCGGCTACGTGACGGCACGACGCCAGGCCACCGTCTCGGCGAAGATCACCGGCAAGGTGCGCGAGGTGCGTATCGAGGAGGGTCAGCGCGTCGCGGCAGGCGAGATCCTCGCGACACTCGACGACTCGGAGGCGCAGGTCGAAGTGCAATTGCGCCGCGCGCAGGTGGCATCGGCGCGGGCGCAGCAGACCGAGGCAGAGGCATCGAGCGCCAATGCGGAGCGCGAATACGCCCGCCAGCAGGAGCTCGCAGCGCGGAAATTGACGAGCGTCTCCGCGCTCGACGCGGCGCGAACCCAGGCCGAAGAGCGCCGTGCGCGCGCCTCGAGCCAGAAAAGCGCGGTCAACGTCGCGCAGGAAACGTTGCGGGCCGCGCTGGTGCAACTCGACAACACGATCGTGCGGGCCCCTTTCGCCGGCGTAGTGACCGTCAAGGCTGCCCAGCCTGGCGAGATGATTTCTCCGATTTCCGCCGGCGGCGGCTCGATCCGTACCGGCATCGGAACGGTGGTCGACATGGATTCCCTCGAGATCCAGGTCGACGTGAGCGAGGCCTATATCAATCGCGTGCAGCCCGGCCAGAAGGTCGAAGCCGTGCTGAACGCCTATCCGGACTGGCGGATTCCTGCAGAGGTGATTGCGATTGTGCCAACAGCGGACCGCTCGAAGGCAACCGTCAAGGTGCGCATTGCGCTCGGAACCAAGGACGCGCGCATCGTCCCGGAAATGGGCGTGCGCGTGGCGTTCCTGGAGGCGCCGAACGCCGATGCGGATGCGCCGCCTCCGCCGCGCGGCGTGCTGGTCCCGCGGGAGGCCGTCCGGCAGGATGCAGGCAAGGATGTGGTATTCCTGATGCGCGAGGGGCGCGCGGAGCGGCGCGCGGTGACACTCGGAGGGACAATAGGCGACAGCCGGCAGGTCCAGGCCGGCGTCTCGGCGGGCGATGTGGTGATCGTGGAAGCGCCGGCGAATCTCAAGGACGGCGACGCAGTCGTCGCTCAGGAGGCGAGCGATGACTGAACCGATGGTACGGGTCCGGAACGTGCACAAGTCCTATGTCCGCGGCAGGCAGACGGTGGAAGTGCTGCACGGCCTGACACTCGACGTTCCGAAGGGCGATTTCGTCGCCTTGATGGGGCCCTCAGGTTCCGGCAAGACTACCCTCTTGAATCTCATTGGCGGCCTCGACGGCCCGACGTCCGGCGAGATCCTGGTAGGCGGCGAGCGCATCGACCGGCTGTCCAGCGGGCAACTCGCGAAATGGCGCGCCCGCAACGTCGGTTTCGTCTTCCAGTTCTACAACCTGATGCCGGTGCTGACGGCCGAGCGCAATGTCGAGTTGCCGCTCCTGCTGACGGGCCTTTCGGCCGCGCAGCGTCGAAAATCCGTTGCCGTGGCCCTGGAGGTGGTCAGTCTCTCGGATCGCGCGCGCCACAAGCCGAAAGAACTGTCAGGCGGCCAGGAGCAGCGCGTTGCGATCGCGCGCGCCCTCGTATCGGATCCTGCCCTGTTGATCTGCGACGAGCCGACCGGCGATCTCGACCGCAAGACCGCGGACGAGATCCTGGGCCTGCTCCAGGTGCTGAACCGCGAGCATGGCAAGACCATCGTCATGGTGACCCACGATCCGAAAGCGGCCGAATTTGCAAGCCGCATACTGCATCTCGAGAAGGGCCAGTTGCTCGAACAGGCGATGGCCGCCGCATAGGCCACCCATGACCCGGACCGGCTTCATACTGGCGAACCTGCTGCGCAAGAAGACGCGCACGGTGCTGACCTTGCTGTCGATCGTGACCGCCTTCCTGCTGTTCGGGCTGCTCCAGGCCGTCAATGTGATGTTTTCGGCGGGAGCCGACTTCGTCGGCGCCACGCGGCTCGTGACGCAGGCGCGCGTCTCGTTCACTCAGGCGCTGCCGATGCGGCTCCTACCGGAGATCGAATCGGTGCCGGGCGTCACGGGTGTCATGTGGCAGCAGTGGTTCGGCGCCGTCTGGCAGGAGAACACGCAGCTCATCTTCTTCGCGGCCGATCCCGCCCGTCTGCACGCGGTGTATCCCGAGTACGTCATGCCGGACGAGCAATGGAAAGCCTTCGAGCAGACGCGCACCGGGATGATCGTTGGCCGCGCGCTCGCCGACCAGTACGGCTGGAAGATCGGCGACAAGCTGCCGATCGCCTCCAACATTTTCCCGAAGCAGGACGGCAGCAAGGCCTGGTCCTTCGACCTGGTCGGCATCTATGACGGCATCGACGCGGAATGGCAGCGCAACACCAATGTTGGCTGGATTAATTTCGCCTATTACGACGAGGAGAACCAGTTCGGCTCCGGTCGGGCCGGCACCTTTACGCTGCGGCTCTCCGATCCGGATCAAGCCGCGCAAGTCGCGCAGACCATTGACACCCTATTCGAAAACTCGCCGGACGAGACCAAGACCCAGACCGAGAAGGACTTCAATCTCGGGTTCTTCAAGCAGATCGGCGACATCGGGCTGATCGTCCGTTGGATCCTGTTCGCCGTGTTCTTCACGCTGCTGCTCGTCGTCGGCAATACGATTGCCCAGAGCGTGCGCGAGCGCATTCCGGAACTCGCAATCCTGAAGACGCTCGGTTTCAGCAACGGCAGCGTGCTGGGGTTCGTGCTGGCCGAGGCGGCGTTTTTCTGCGTGATCGGCGGCCTGCTAGGTCTCGGGATCGCGACGGTGACTGGCATCGCGATCGGCGGCGGCAATTTCCCGATCGCCGTCGACCAGCAGGTCTGGCTGATCGGATTGCTCGCGATTGCCGGCTTGAGCCTGGCGGTCGGCCTGCTGCCCGCATTGCGCGCGAGCCGCGTCACGATCGTCGACGCGCTGGCCGGTCGCTGAGCGGAGGACCGGCACATGATGCGGCAGGTCATCGCCATCACCACCCTGGGCTTCCGAAGTATCCCGGAACGAATCGGCCCCACGCTCGTGATCCTCGTAGGACTCGCCGGCGTCGTCGCGGTCTTTACGGCGCTGCTTGCGATGGCCGAGGGATTCGCATCCACGCTGGAGTCCACCGGACGGCAGGATGTGGCGCTGGTGCTTCGAGGCGGTTCGAGCGCGGAGCTGAACTCCGGCCTGTCGCGGAACCAGGGCACGCTGGTCAAGCAGGCGCCCGGCGTGCGCCAGGATGATAACGGCCGGCCGTTGGCCTCCGCCGAGCTGATCGTGATCGCGGAACTGATGAAGACCGGCGAGAAGCTCGGCTCGAATATCACGGTGCGGGGCGTCGAGCCCGCAGCATTTGCGCTGCGTCCCCAGCTTCGCGTCGTCGAAGGCCGCAGTTTTCAGCCGGGCCTGCGCGAACTCATCGTCGGCCGCGCCGTCGCGCGGCAGTTTCAGGGCGTTGGGATCGGCGAGACGCTGCGCATGCGCGGGTCGGATTGGGCAGTGGTCGGAATTTTCGAGTCGGGCGATGCGAACGAAAGCGAGCTGTGGGCCGACGTGGAGGTCGCCCAGACCACGTTCAACCGCCTGGGCTTCAGCGCCATCCGCCTGCAGCTCAACGATGCGCCGGCCATGCAGCAGGTCAAGGACGCTTTGTCGGCCGACCCGCGGCTCAATGTCGATGTCGAGACCGAGCAGCAGTATTACAGCGGCCAGACCCGGCAGTTCCGCGAAACCATTGGAATTCTCGCGGGCGTCGTCACGCTCATCATGGCCCTTGGCGCCACTTTCGCGGCGCTCAATACGATGTACGCAGCGGTCGCCACGCGGGCCCGCGAGATCGCGACGCTCCGCGCCCTCGGCTTTGGCGGCGCGCCGGTCGTCGTCGCCGTGATGCTCGAATCCCTCGTGCTGGCACTCGTGGGCGGCCTGATCGGCGCCCTGCTCGCGTTCGTGCTGTTCAACAACTTGGCCGTGTCCACGCTCGGCGCGAATTTTACGCAGGTCATATTCCGATTCGCGGTCACGCCCGAACTGGTACTCAACGGCCTGATCATCGCGGTTGCGATCGGCATGGTGGGCGGCTTCCTGCCCGCGCTCCGGGCCGCGCGACAGCCCGTGACCACTGCGTTGCGCGCGGCCTGAGGCACCGCCGGGATCCAGTGTCGCGGCCCGCCCTGATCGACATCGGCGCCAATCTCGCGCACGACAGCTTCGATGCGGACCGCGAGGCCGTGATCGAGCGCGCGCGGGGGGCCGGCATCGTCGCCATCATCGTGACCGGCAGCACGCTCGACGACAGCCAACGGGCGATCGCCCTGTGCCGGCGCTTCCCCGGCCTGCTGCGCGCGACCGCGGGCGTCCATCCGCACCATGCCACGACATTGCAGACCGCCGATGCCCCGCGGCTTGCGGAGCTCCTGGCCGACCCGATGGTCGTCGCCGCGGGCGAATGCGGGCTCGACTACTTCCGGAACTTCTCACCGCCGGCCGAGCAACGCCGCGCCTTCGAGTTGCAGCTCGGCCTGGCCGACCGCCATGACCGGCCGCTGTTTCTCCATCAGCGCGACGCGCACGCGGATTTCCTGGCGATGCTGAAGGAGCATCCACGGCCGGCCGCGCACGCCGTGCTGCATTGTTTTACCGGCGAGCCGGCCGAGCTCGACGATTGCCTCGCGCTCGGCCTGTCAATCGGCGTGACCGGATGGATCTGCGATGAACGGCGCGGACAGGCGCTTCGCGACGCCGCGCCCCGGATTCCCGCCGATCGGCTGATGCTCGAGACCGATGCTCCTTACCTCCTGCCGCGGACGATCCAGCCGAAGCCCGCGCACCGGCGCAATGAGCCCGTATTCCTTCCGGCGATCCTCGAGGAAACCGCGCGATGCCGCGGACAGACTCCCGCCGCGCTCGCGGCGCTGACAACCGCCAACGCCTGCAGGTTCTTTGGACTTACACTGCGGGAGAGCGGCGGGCCGCCCGATGGCGTCGCCTATAATCTAGCTTAACATATAGCTCTAAGGCACTGATAGTGATGGACTATAAGCTTGCATTGAAGTCAACCGGACAGATCTTCAATGACTCGATCGTTCCACGCCTGTCCGAATACATCCGCATTCCGAACAAGTCGCCGCTCTTCGATTCCGAGTGGCAATCGCACGGCTACATGGATCGCGCGGCCGAGTTGATGGCGGCTTGGTGCCGTGAACAACCGATCGCAGGTCTCAAAGTCGAGATCGTGCGCGCGCCCGGCCGCACGCCCGTCCTGTTCTGCGAGATCCCGGGAACCGGAAAAGACACCGTGCTGCTTTACGGCCACATGGACAAGCAACCGGAGTTCACGGGATGGGCCCAGGGACTGTCGCCCTGGGAGCCGGTGCTGCGCGACGGCAAGCTCTACGGCCGCGGCGGCGCAGACGACGGCTATGCCGTTTTCTCGTCGCTGACCGCGATCCGGCTGCTGCAGGAGCAGAAGATCGCGCATGCGCGCTGCGTCGTGCTGATCGAAGCCTGCGAGGAAAGCGGCAGCTACGACCTGCCGCATTACGTGGAACAGCTCGCGGACCGCATCGGCACCCCGAGCCTGGTCGTCTGTCTCGACGCCGAGTGCGGTAACTACGACCAGCTATGGTGCACGACGTCGCTCCGCGGCAACCTGGTTGGCGACCTGACGATCGAAGGCCTGACGGAGGGCGTGCATTCCGGCGCGGGCACCGGCATTGCGCCGTCGGTGTTTCGCATCGCGCGCACGCTCCTTGCGCGCGTGGAAAGCGATGTCACCGGCGACTTGCTGCTGGATGAACTGACTGTGCCCATCCCGTCGGCGCGCATCGACCAGGCACGCGCCGCGGCGGCGGTGCTGGATGGCCAGATCGCCGGCAAGCTGCCCTTCGTCTCCGGCGCGCGGGCGCTCTCGGATTCGCCGGTCGAGCTCGTGCTCAACAATACCTGGCGCCCGACGCTTGCGGTGACCGGCGCGGCGGGACTCCCCGCCATGGAAAACGCCGGCAACGTGCTGTTGCCGCGGATCGCGTTCAAGCTCTCGTTCCGGCTGCCGCCGACGGCGGACGCAGCCGTTGCCGCCGAAGCGGTGAAAACACGCCTCGAAGCCGATCCACCTTACGGCGTGCGCGTCCACTTCGAGGTCGGCTCTTCGCTGCCGGGGTGGGACGCACCGCCGGTCGCGCCCTGGCTCGAGGCCTCGATGCGCGACGCGTCACTCGCGACATTCGGCAAGGATGCGATGTATCTCGGTACCGGCGGCAGCATTCCCTTCATCGGCATGCTGGGCGAGCGATTCCCGGAAACGCAATTCCTGGTCACGGGCGTGCTCGGACCGCAGGCCAATGCGCACGGCCCCAATGAATTCCTGCACCTCGAATACGCGCAGAAGCTGACGGTCTGCGTCGCGAAGGTCGTCGCGGACCATCGGGCCCGGCGCGCCGGCTAGGGGCGCGCGAGGGGACTCGGCTCCACCTGCTCCTTCAACTGGTCCCAGGCGGCCCGGTAGCGCTCGCCCGGATGCGCTGACCCCGGCGCCGGCGGCGGGTATTCCTGCTCGAGCAGGTCGAGCCGCATCACGCGCGGCGGCCGGCCTTTCGGAAACTTCGCGCGGCTCGTGAATACGATCCGGCCATCCACCGGCACCTCGCCCGCGAGCTGGCGCACGGCGGCGACGCGGTCGTAAAGCGCATCCAGCGGATTCAGGAAGGACGAGCGCGCATTGCCGTTCATGACCGCCCATTCGTGCATGTGCTCGCCGCCGAACACCACGCCTTCGACGTCTCGGTAATCCACGACCAGCAACCCGCGGCCGGTCAGCAGCAGGAAATCGATGTGCAGCTGGCCGCCGCTGCCGTCCGGGATCAACACGTCCCGCAGCAGGCCTGCCGATGCCGCCTGGAAAGCCTTGAGAAGCTGCCGCCGCGCGCGATAAACGCGCCAGCGCCTCAAGCCCGCGATGCAACCGGCCGCAATGAGCCCGAGCAGCATGATGCCGACGACGACCTGCACGATGAGCGTGTCGGTGCTCATCCGCCGCGCCTCGAGTGCCAGGACCGGAGCAGTCTCGCCCCGCCCGGCAGTCGCAGGAGCGCGAGCAACAGCCGCACCGCGATGCGATCCGTCGCGGTCAATGCAAACGGCCGATGCAGCTGCTCGAACAGTGCGGGCCGGGTTTCCACGCGATCGACGGCCTGCGCCGCGAAATCGAAGCGGCCCTGATCGCTCGACAGGCGCCAGGAACCCGCTGCCGCAGACTCCCGCGCGACGACTTGCAGGTTCGAAATCGCCTCGGGCCAGTCGCCGCCGCGAAACCCGGCCACGACCAGATAGTTCGTTCGGTCGCCGTCAACGGCGCGCAAGACCAGACGGCCTCCGGGTCCGCCGCGCTCGATGACGCGATAATGATTTGTTTCCGTTGCTCCGGCCATCCGCAAACTATAGTCGGCGGCGACCGCCGTCACCACAGCCGCGGCGATGCGGCATGATGCGCGCATGGATTCGCGCGAATCGTTGGGTGAATTGCTTGCCTGCCCGGCCTGTGGTACGCGATTGACGGGCGCGGCCTGCCTGTCCTGTCGCGTCGACTATCCTTCGATCGGCGGCATTCCCTGGTTGATGCCGGAACCGTGGCTCGCGTTGATCGAATGGCGCGGCCGCCTGCACCACCTGCTGACGCACTATGCGGCCGCCGCCGCGCGGCAGCGCGCCGGCAGCGGCGGCCTCGATCCGGGCGGCCTGACGCGGACGCGTCTCGAACGGGTCGCAGCGGCGCTCGATGACCAAGCCGGGCGTGTTCGCACATTGATGCAGCCGCTCGGCATCGAGAAGCGCAATGAAGCCCACGCAGTTCACGTAGCGCTTGGCACGGAGCTGCCGATCAACCAGGGCCTTTCGACGTATTACCCCAACCTGCATCGGGATTGGTGCTGGGGCGAAGCGGAGAATCGCGCGAGCGTCGATGCGGTCGTAGGCAGTCTACCTGCCGGATCGGCGCCGGCGCGGGTCCTGGTGCTCGGCGCCGGTGCGGGCCGCCTGGCCTATGACGTCCACCACGCGATCAAGCCGCGGCTCACGGTGGCACTCGACTTCAATCCTTTCTTCCTGCTGGCGGCGGCCCGGATCGTGAGCGGCCAGATGCTCGAGCTTTACGAGTTTCCGATTGCACCACGCACACTGGCCGATCAGGCAGTGCTGCGGCGCCATGCGGCGCCGGCCCCGGCGGCACCCGGATTCGAGCTCGTGCTCGCCGACGCCAGCGCGCCGCCCTTCCGGCCGGGCAACTTCGATCTGGTGCTGAGCCCGTGGTTCATCGACGTCGCCGGCGAGCCGCCGGCCCGGCTGATGGCGCGCATCAATGCGCTGCTCGCGCCGGGCGGACTGTGGGTCAATCATGGGTCGCTCGCGTTCGCGGAGACAGAGCCCGTCGACGCCCTGAGCCTGGAGGAGTTGCTCGAGTTGCTACCAAAGCAGGGATTCGCCCGCGCCACGGCGCAGGAATCGCGAATGCCCTATCTCTGTTCGCCGGCAAGCCGGCACGGCCGGCAGGAATCCGTCATCACTTTCTGCGCGCGCAAGGAGCGTGACGCCGCAGAGCCGGCGCGTGGCCGCGAAGTGCCGGACTGGCTCGACGGCAACGAGTTGCCGGTTCCGGTGCTGCCGCAGTTCCGGGCCCAGGCTCTGTCGATGCGCGTCTACGCGTTCCTGCTCGCCATGATCGACGGCGAGCGCACGATCCGCGACATGGCCCGCCTGATGGAGCAGCAGAAGCTCATGACGGCCGATGACGCGGAACCGGCGATACGGCGCTTCCTGGCTCGCGCGCTCCAGGATCCCGATCACCGGCCCCAGTTCTGACCGGGCGGTCTTGTCCAGGGCTTGCGCGTCCGCTTATCGTGGCGCGCCCGGACCCCTGAGGCGGTTGTCCATGGCGACGAAAAGGCTGGTGGAAATCGGAACCTGGAGCGCGGTCGCCGTCGCCGGCGCGGCTGCGCTCGGCGGCATCGCGCTGCATCGGGGCGAGACCATCAACGCCATGTGGTTCGTGGTCGCGGCCGTCTGCGTCTACCTGATCGGCTACCGCTTCTACAGCGGCTGGATCGCCTCCCGCGTGCTCGCGCTCGATGCCACCCGCGCGACGCCCGCCGAGCGCCTCGAAAATGGCCGGGACTTCATGCCGACGCACCGCTCGATTGTCTTCGGTCACCACTTCGCCGCCATTGCCGGTGCCGGGCCGCTCGTCGGACCGACGCTGGCGGCGCAGTTCGGTTATCTGCCGGGAACGCTGTGGCTGCTCGTCGGCGCGGTGCTCGCGGGCTGCGTGCAGGACATGCTGGTGTTGTTCTGCTCCACGCGACGCAATGGGCGGAGCCTCGCCCACCTCGCGCGCGACGAACTGGGACGCTTCGGCGCCTCGGCAGCGATGATCGGCACGCTCTTCATCATGATCATCCTGATGGCGGTGCTCGCGCTCGTCGTCGTCAAGGCGATGGCGCACAGTGCCTGGTCCACGTCCACCGTGTTCGCGACGATTCCGATCGCCTTGATCGTCGGCGTGTACCTCCGCGTGTTCCGGCCGGGAAAGGTGCTTGAGGCCACGGCCATCGGCGTCGCCCTGCTGCTTTTCGCGGTCGCGGCCGGCGGATGGGTGGATCAGAACCCGGTGCTGCGCGCCTGGTTCGACCTCGACGAGCGCACGCTCGTGTGGTTCGTGATCGGCTATGGCTTCGTGGCGGCGATCCTGCCCGTGTGGCTCCTGCTTGCCCCGCGCGATTACCTTTCCACGTTCATCAAGCTCGGCGTCGTCTTTCTGCTCGCGATCGCGATCTGCGTCCTGCAGCCGGACATCCGGATGCCGGCATTGACCCGCTTCATCGACGGGACGGGACCGATCTTCAGCGGCGAGCTGTTTCCGTTTCTCTTCATCACGCTCGCCTGCGGGGCCATTTCCGGATTTCACGCGCTGGTCTCGTCAGGGACCACGCCGAAACTGATCTCGCGGGAAACCGACGTGCGGATGGTCGGCTATGGCTCGATGGCGCTCGAATCGTTTGTCGCGGTCATGGCGCTCATCGCGGCCTGCGTGCTGGATCCCGGCGTCTACTTCGCGATCAACACGGCGGCTGGCGTCGTGGGTGCCGACCCCGTGACTGCGACTGCGACGATCACGAGCTGGGGATTTGCCGTGAACCCGGCGCAGATGCAGGAACTGGCGCAGAACATGGGGGAACAAACGCTTTACGGCCGCACCGGCGGTGCGCCGTCGCTTGCGGTCGGCATGGCGCACATCTTCGGCAGCGCCTTCGGCGAAGGCTTGTTCGCCATCTGGTATCACTTCGCGATCATGTTCGAGGCCGTCTTCATCCTGACGGTGCTCGATGCCGGCACGCGGGTCGGGCGCTTCATCATGCAGGACGCGCTCGGGGCCGTGTGGGCGCCCTTGGGGCGAACTTCCTGGTATCCATCGGCGTGGCTCGCGAGCATCCTCATTTGCGCCGGTTGGGGCTATTTCCTCTACATCGGTGTGATCGATCCGTACGGCGGCATCAATATCCTGTGGCCGCTCTTCGGGATGGCCAACCAGATGCTCGCGGCGATCGCGCTCGCGGTCGTGACCGCCATCTTCGTGAAGTCGGGACGCCTGCGGCATGCCTGGGTACCCGGGCTCCCGCTCGCCTGGCTGGTGACCGTCACGACGGCCGCGGCCTGGCAGAAGATCTTCAGCGACGACGTGAAGATCGGTTTCTTCGCCGCGGCGCGGGATCTGGCGGACAAGCTGGCGGCGGGTGTCCTGCCGCCGGAGCGCGCGGCCGTTGCGCCCGAACTCATCTTCAACCAGCAGCTCGACGGCTGGCTGACGGTGTTCTTCCTGCTGGTGGTCTGGACCATCGTGATCGACATGGCGCGTGGCTGCTGGCTGCACCTGTCGGGGCGGCGCGTGGCCGCGAGCCGGGAGGCGCCGTACGTGGCGACGCAACTCGCATGAAAGCGATCACCGGGAGCTGCCGCCGGATCTGGCGCGGTCTGCGAACGATCTTCGGCGATGACGCGTACGAGCGTTACCTCGATCATCATCGCCGCCGGCATCCGGATCGGCTGCCGCTGGAACGCGCAGAATTTCACCTCGCAGAGCTCGACCGCCGCTGGTCGCAGGTGAATCGCTGCTGTTGACGAAGGCCGTCAGGGCATTTTCTTGATCAGGAACCGCCCGCCTTCGATGACCCCGGATTCCGTCTCGGCTTGCACGCGCAGATCGCTCGGCTCAACGGCGTGAAATGGCGCCATCACGAGGATGCCGGTCATGGTCAACCAGCGCGCCCAGCTTGGCGTCTCCTCGCCTGAAATGAGCCGATCCGGATCAGCGATGAGCTTGGCGAGCTCCTGCCCGGCGCGCACCACCCGGATGGTCAGCGGCTCGAACGGGGCTTCCTTCGGGGTCCGGACGTTTACGAACACGCATAGCTTCGGCAGCGAGATCGGAAACTGCGGCACATACAGGTCCGTGCCATAGCATCCCATCAACGAGAACTTGTTCCCGATCTCCTGTCGAAAGTCGTCGCAGAACTGCGCGATGACGGTGCGATTCTCAGCCATGGCGACGTCTCCGTCCTTGGAGTGGTGGGCCGTGGTGGGATCGAACCACCGACCAACTGGTTAAAAGCCAGATGCTCTACCACTGAGCTAACGGCCCGATTCAGGCGGCGCGAATGATACCTGAGCCGACGCGGGCAATCATGCGTAGCGTGTCGGGTCCGGGACACCTGCCTGCTCGAAGCCCGCACGCCGCAGACGGCAACTTTCGCAGCGCCCACAGGCAAGTCCGGCCTCATCCGGTTGATAACAGGAAACGGTCATCGAAAAATCGACGCCGAGGGCGATCCCCCGGCGGATGATGTCCGCCTTCGAGAGCTCCACGAGCGGCGCGTGAATGCGAAGGACTCTTCCCTCGACCGCCGCCCGGGTCGCGAGATTCGCCATCCGCTCGAACGCGGCGATGAACTCCGGGCGGCAGTCCGGATAGCCCGAGTAATCGACGGCGTTCACGCCGATGTAGATGTGCTGCGCGCCGATCACCTCCGCAAGGCCGAGCGCGCAAGCCAGGAACACCGTGTTGCGTGCCGGCACATAGGTCACCGGAATTCCGCTGGAAGGTTGTTCCGGCACCGAAATTGCCGTATCGGTCAGGGCGGAGTGGCCGAACTCTCCGATGGGCATCGCGAGCACGCGATGCGCTTCGGCTCCGAGGGCGGTCACAATCCGCCGCGCCGCTTCGAGCTCGGCGCGGTGGCGCTGGCCGTAGTCAAACGACAGGGCATGGCAACGGTGACCACGCTCGCGCGCGATCGCCAGCACCGTCGCGGAATCGAGTCCGCCGGAGACGAGGACTACGGCTCGCGTTCCCGCGAAAACCGGCGCGTCAGCGGCCAGGGACATCGCCCCAGAGAATCTTGTGGAGCTGCACCTGGAAGCGCACCGGCAGGCGGTCCGCGAGTATCCAGTTCGCGAGCTGGGCGGCGGGCACCTGGTGGTAGCTCGGCGAGAACAGGACCTGGCAGCGCTGGTCGAGACGCTCCGCCCTCACACGCTCGCGGCTCCATTCGTAATCGGCGCGGTCGCAGATCACGAACTTCAGCTGGTCGTGCTTGCGAAGCTTCTGGAGCACGAGATCGAGGTTGCGCTGCGACTCGCCGGAGCCCGGCGTCTTGACGTCGATCACGCGAACGACGCGCTCATCCACGGTGCTGGCGTCGATCGCGCCACTCGTTTCGAGCGAGACCTCGAAGCCCGCCTCGCACAGGACCGCCAGCAGCGTCAGGCACTGTCTTTGCGCGAGCGGTTCGCCGCCCGTGACACAGACGTGCTTCGCGCCGGCCTGGCGCGCTTCATCCAGGAGCCGCGCGATCGTCCGCCATTCACCGCCATGGAACGCATAGGCCGTATCGCAATAATGGCAGCGCAGCGGGCAGCCGGTGAGGCGGATGAAGAATGTCGGCCAGCCGACGGCGCTCGCTTCGCCCTGGAGCGAAAGGAAAGTCTCGGTGATGCGCAGTCTCGCCGCCGCGGGGATGGCAGCGATTTCGGCGGACATCCCCCCTCCTCAGCGGCCTTCGGCGCCCAGGCGCTCGAGACGCGATTTTGCTTCGGCGGCCGCAGCAGTCTCCGGGTGCTCCTGCACGAGTCGCGTGAGCGTCGCTCGCGCAGGGCCGTAGCGCTGCAGTTCGTACTGGCAGTAACCGGCCTTCAGGAGCGCATCCGGCGCTTTCCGGGCTGCGGGATAGTCCTTCAGCATGCCTTCGAAGGCCGCGAGCGCCGCCGGATAGTCGCGGCGCACGTAATGCGCCTCCCCGAGCCAGTACATGGCGTTCGCTGCGAGCTCGTGCTGGGGGTGGCGGCTGAGGAAATCGCGAAGCGCCGCCGCGGCCTCGTCGTATTTCCCTTCCTTCAGCAGGTTGAACGCCGCCTGGTACTCCGCTTCGGCACTGCCCGGAGACACGGATGCCTGGGCGGACGTAAGCGCGGACTCGGCGGCGCGAAGCCGCGTGTCCAGATCGACGTACTGGTCGCGCTGCTGCGCGCGCGAGCGCTCGAGCTCGTGCTGCACTTGCTCGAATTCGCCGCGCAGCCGGCGCAGTTCCTGCGTCAGCGCCTCGATCTGACGCGACAGTTCCAGCAGCCCCTGGTTCTGGAATTGCCGCTCGATCGCGCCCATGCGCTCTTCGAGCATGTCGAGCCGGTCGTTCTTGGATTGCGAGAACGCCGGTGTCGCGAGCAAGCCCGCTACGGTTGCCGCTGCGACCGATCTCATTGCCGGCATCGGCAAGGCTCTAGCGTCCGTATACCAGCTCGACGCGGCGGTTCTTGTCATAGGCGGACTCGTCGCTGCCGGGAACCGCGGGCCGTTCCTCGCCGTAACTGACGGTCGTGAGCTGGCCGTCGCCGGCGCCTTGCAGCATCAGGGCGCGGCGCACGGCCTGCGCCCGCCGTTCGGCGAGCGCGATGTTGTACTCGCGCGAACCGCGCTCGTCCGTATGGCCCTCGACGCGGATTTTCACGCCGCCCGCCGAGGCGAGAAGTTTGGCATGCGCGCTGATGAGCGACGCGTACTCCGCCCGGATGTCGCTGCGATCGAAGTCGAAATAGATGATGTTGGCGACCCCCGCGGGGCCCCCCGTGGGGCTACCCGACGCGCCCGGAAGATCGCGGCCCGCTCCGACCTGGCCCTCGCCCTCGCCGGCGCCTTCCTGCGCCGTCGAATCCTCGCCTTCGGCGACCGTGGTCGGCTTCTTCGGGCAGCCCGCGAGCAGTAGCGTGCAGATGACCATCAACAGGACAGGCAACGATCGCATCGCTCGGACTCCTTGGTTCAACTTGGCTCAGGTGGCGAGCTGCGTCCTTCTATCATAGGGCGCGGCGGCACGCCACGCGCGTTCAGTTGAGAAACGGCGACCAGGCCGGCTCGCGGACTTCGCCCGCGCTCGCCGCGATGCGCTGCTGGATGCGGCCATCGCTCGAGACGATGGCCAGCTTGTCGCGCCCGCGCTCGCGAGCGGTGTAGATGATGTCGGCTCCATTCGGCGCCATGGAAGGCGACTCGTCGAGCTGGCCGCCGCTCAGCACTCTGAGACCGCCGCGTTCGGCATCCACCGCCGCGATCCGGTACGCGCCGCGGTCCAGCGTGACGACCGCGAGTTGGCGGCCGTCCGGCGAGACCCGCGGCCTCGCGTTGTAGCCGCCTTCGAACGTGACGCGTCGCGCCCTGTCGCCTGGGGCGAGCCCGAGGCTGTAAATCTGCGGGGCACCCGCGCGATCCGACGTGAAGTAAATCGAGCGGCCATCCGGCGCCCAGGCCGGTTCCGTGTCGATGGCGGCATCTTCCGTGAGGCGCCGCAGCTCCTGCGTCGCGAGCGTGAGCACATAGACATCCACGTTGCCGTCCTTGCGCGACAGCGCCAGCGCAAGCTGCGTGCCGTCGGGCGAATAGCTCGGGGCGCCATTGATGCCGGACCTTGCCGAGACGCGCACCTGCTCCCCGGTGCTCAGTCTTTGCACGTAGATCGCCGCGAGGCCGCTGTGAAACGAAACATAGGCGAGCGAGCGCCCGTCGGGCGACCACGCCGGCGACATGATCGGTTCCGGCGAGCCGAATACCACCCGTTCGTTGGCGCCGTCGGCGTCGGTGACGATCAGGCGGTAGCTGCGCTGGGTCGCGGGGCCGTCCACCGCGACATAGGCGATCCGCGTCGCGAAGGCACCGCGCACGCCGAGGATTTTTTCGTAGATCGCGTCGGAGATCCGGTGGCTCGCGAGCTTGAGTGCTTTGCGGTCCGCCGGCATGGCGGCGCCTGCCAGGCGCTGGCCGCTTGCAACCGACACCAGCTCGTAGCGGACTTCGTAGCGTCCGTCGGCGAGCGGCGACAATCGCCCGACGAGCACGTAGTCGATCTTGAGCATGCGCCAGTCCGCAGCATCCACTTCGCTCGCCGCATGCGGCAGTTCGACAATCTGGGTTCGGGGCATGGGGCGGAAGCGGCCGCTCCGCTCCAGGTCGGCCTGCACCGTGGCTGCCACGTCATAGGGCATCTCGCCCGGGGCCTCCCAAGCAAGCGGCACAATGGCGATCGGCACCGATTCGGCCATGCCGCGCTCGATCTGGACGGTCAGTTGCGCAGCGGCCTGGCCCATGGGCCAGGCCAGCACGAGAAGCATCAGCAATAGTCTGCGAATCATCAACGTCGCGGCTCCTTGGGCGTGAAAACGAGTTCGACTTCGCGCTCGAATAATGCCGGTTCCGGCGGCGCCGGCAATGGCGATGAATTGTGGACGGCTGTCTCGATGGACTGGCGCACCGCGGCGCCGCCATTGCAGGAGCCGAATCGCATGCTGACCACTTCGCCGCCCGGAATCTGCATCACATAGACCCTGCAAACCAGTCCCTGAGTGGTGCCCGGCGGCTCATACCAACGCTGCTCGACGTGCGCCTGTATCGCGCTGACATAGCTCGACTTGAGACTCTGAAATCCGGCGCTCGTTCGCGTTTCCTCTTCGGCCAGGCGCGCGCGCAGGTCCGCTTCGCGTTCCTGCCGGAGCTTCGCTACCTGGGCCGCGCGCTTCTTTTCTGCCGCGGCCTTCGCCTGCGCTTCCTGCTCGGCCTTTTGCTTGGCCTCCGTTTCCCCCTTCAGCTTTGCTTCCGCCTCGGCACGGGCCTTCTGTTCTGCCGCCTGTTCCGACTCGAGGCGCTGCTGCTCCTCCTGGCGCTTCTCTTCTTCCTGCTGCTCCAGGCGTTCCTGTTCGAGCCGCTCCGCTTCAGCCTCATCGCGTTTCCTTTTCTCGTCAGCCACGCGCTCGTCGTTGCGGCGCTTCTGCCCTGCCGCTTCCAATACTGCGTCGTCCACGACGACCGCGTCGATCGGCAGCACCGCCTGCTGCGGTTCGCGCTCCGGCAGCGTCAATCCGAGAATCAGCAGTCCGACGAGCACCGCATGCAACGCGATCGACCAGCCGATGGGTGCGATGGGAGCTCGCATGGCCGGCCTCAGCGGCGGCGCTCGAGTTCCTCGAGCGCTCGCGCAGCCTTGGGATCCGTCAGAAAGCCAATCTTCGTCGCGCCGGCCTGCTGCAACAGCACCATGCCTCGGACCACGCTGCCGTATGGCACACGCTCATCCGCCTTGACGAGCACGGGCGTCCCGGGGTCGCGTTCGAGCACGGCCGCCGCCCGGCGCGCGGCTTCCGCCTCGGCGACGGGAGCATCCTCGTCTTCGCCCACATTGAGGTAATAGCGGCCGTCGCGATCCACCGACAGCACCAACGGCTCGCGATCCTTCAGCAAATCGGGATCGATTGGCTGCGCGTCGGCGTCCGGCAACTCGACCTGCACGCCCTGGGTCAGGAGCGGCGCCGTGATCATGAAGATGATCAGGAGCACGAGCATGACGTCGATGTAGGGCACGACGTTGATCTCACCTATCAATCGCCTGCGGCGCTGGTTCATCGCCATGTCAGACCCGCGAGCCCGCGTGACGCTGCAACAAGGTCGAGAATTCGTCCATGAAGGCGTCGTAACGCAACTCCAGACGGCTCACCTTGTCCGCGTAACGGTTGTACGCAACCACGGCCGGAATCGCCGCGAAGAGACCCGCGGCGGTTGCGATGAGCGCCTCTGCAATGCCTGGCGCAACCATTGCGAGCGTCGCCTGTTGCACATTGCCGAGTCCCTGGAACGCTCCCATGATCCCCCAGACCGTGCCAAAGAGACCTACGTAGGGACTCGTGGAGCCCACCGTTGCAAGCGTCGCGAGGCTGGCCTCGAGCCGGTCGATCTCGCGAAGCTGGGTCACGCGCATCGCGCGCCGCACGCCTTCCAGGAGTTCCGTGCCCGGCACGCCGGCCTGCGTGCGCAGGCGCGAGAATTCGCCGAAGCCGGCCTCGAAGATGCTCTCCATGCCGACCGCCGCCCTGCCGCGGGTCTCGATTGCGCTATACAACTTGCCGAGATCGCCGCCCGACCAGAACGTGCTCTCAAAGCGGTTGGCCTCGGTCTCCGCCTGGCGCAGCAAACGGCGCTTGCGGAAGATGATCGTCCAGGAAGCCAGCGACGCCCAAAGCAGGAGCGCGATGATGACTTGCACCACTGCCCCCGCCTGGAGAATGAGCTGGAGTATCGAGTGCGATTCGTTCAAGGCGATTCCTTCACAGTTGCGCCGTCAATGCCCGAGGCAATGGCCGGGGGCGCAGGCCGTCGGAAGCGAGGCAGGCGGCGCGAATCGACGCGCTGATCAACAGTTCGCCATTCTCGGCACCGCGCCGAATCTCCTGATGGAACACGACCGATGCGCCGCGCCGTTCTTCCAGCCGCACGGACACGACGAGCTCGTCGTCGAAGCGCGCCGGACGATGGTAACGGATGTTCGCTTCGACCACGACAAATTGCAGGCGTTCGTCGCGCAGGAGCGCCGCCTGGTCGATGCCGAGCGCGCGCAGCCACTCGCTGCGCGCGCGCTCGAGAAACCGAAGGTAGCTCGCGTAGTACACGACGCCGCCGGCGTCCGTGTCTTCCCAGTAAACCCGCACCGGGAATGTGAATGGATCCATGGCCGCGCTTCCTAGCGGCGAAACAACGGCAGGCTGCCGCCGGAGGCCTCGGGCTGCGGCGGCTCGCGGCCGAAATGGCGCCACGCAGCCTGGGTCGCAACGCGGCCGCGCGCGGAGCGCACCAGGAAACCTTGCTGGATGAGAAAAGGTTCCACGACGTCTTCGAGCGTGTCGCGTTCCTCGCCGAGCGTCGCGGCGAGGCTGTCGATGCCGACCGGACCGCCGGCGAATCTTTCGATGACGGTCATGAGCAGACGGCGGTCCAACAGATCGAAACCCTCTCGATCGACTTCCAGCAGGTCGAGCGCTTCCGTCGCAACCGCTGCATCGATGTACCCGGCGGCGCGCACTTCGGCGAAATCGCGCGCGCGGCGCAAGAGGCGATTGGCGATGCGCGGCGTACCGCGCGAGCGCTCGGCAAGCCTCTTCGCGCCCGCGTCGTCGATCCTGAGGCCCAGGATCCCGGCGGCACGCAGCACGATCTGGCGCAGCTCTTCCTTCGTGTAGAAATCGAGCCGCTGCACGATGCCGAAGCGGTCGCGGAGTGGCGAAGTCAGGAGGCCCGCGCGCGTTGTCGCGCCGACCAGCGTGAATGGCGGCAGGTCGAGCTTGATCGAGCGCGCGGCCGGTCCTTCGCCGATCATGATGTCGAGCTGAAAATCCTCGAGCGCGGGGTAGAGGATTTCCTCGACCACGGGGCTCAGCCGGTGGATTTCGTCCACGAACAGGACGTCGCGCGGCTGGAGGTTGGTCAGGATCGCAGCGAGGTCGCCCGGCCGCTCCAGCACCGGCCCGGAAGTCTGCCGCAGTCCGACCCCCAGCTCGTGCGCGACGATATGGGCGAGCGTCGTCTTGCCGAGCCCCGGCGGTCCGAAGATCAGCACGTGGTCGAGCGCTTCGCTGCGCCTGCGCGCTGCCTCGATGAAGATGCTCATCTGTTGCTTGACGGCCGCCTGGCCGATGTACTCGTCCAGGCGCCGCGGCCGGACGCTCCGCGCGAGATCCTCGTCCTCACGCGTGGCGATGGCGGTCGTGACCCGGTCCTGTTCGATCACGTTCCGAATCCTACCGGGCCGCGGCCTGCAATGCGCGGCGAATCAGTTCCTCGGTGCCGGCACCTTCGTGATCGACGCTCTTCAGGAGTCGTGTCACCTCGACCGGACGGTAGCCGAGCGTGACGAGGGCCGCGTAGGCCTCGGCCCGGGCGCCGGCCGCCTGGTCCAGGGGTTGCGCAGCCGAGGGCAATTGCCCGAGCGCGCGGATCCGGTCGCGCATTTCGACCAGCAGGCGCTCCGCGGTCTTGCGGCCAACGCCCGGGATGCGCGTCAGCGCCTCGACATCCTGGGATTCCACGCAGCGCATGAAGGTGTCGACGTCGATGCCGGAAAGCAGGGCGAGCCCGATCTTGGGACCGATGCCGGTGACGCGCAGCAGATCCCGGAACAGCCGGCGCTCGTCTTCCGTCGCAAAGCCGTACAGCAGGTGGGCGTCCTCGCGCACGACCAGGTGCGTGTGCAATTCGACTTCGCTGCCGGTCTCCGGCAAACGGTAGAAAGTGGACATCGGTGCTTCGAGCTCGTAGCCGACGCCATTCACGTCCACGATGAGCGCGGGCGGCGCCTTGCGGACGAGCCGCCCCCGCAGGTGGCCGATCAACGGCCGTTCCGCGTGCGCATGCCGACGGGCCCGCCCCGATGCTGCGCGTGGCAAATGGCGATCGCCAACGCATCGGCGGCATCACCGCTCAGGCGCCCCTGGAGGGCCAGCAGCGCCTTGATCATGTGTTGGATCTGGCCTTTCTCCGCAGCGCCGGTGCCGGTGATGGTCTGCTTGACCGCGCGGGGCGCGTACTCGAAGACGGGCGCCCCGGCGTGGCAGGCGCCGCAGAGCGCCGCGCCGCGCGCCTGTCCGAGCTTCAGGGCGCTGTCGGGATTGCGGTGCATGAATACCCGCTCGATCGCGATTTCTCCCGGCGTGTAGGCGTCGACGAGTTCAGCGACATGCCGCTGGATCTCGAGTAGCCGCGCGGGCATGGCTCCGTTGCCGACGCGGATGCAGCCACTCGCGACGTAGCGGACGCCCGACCGGCCGGCGTCCACGACGCCGTAACCCGTGATTCGCGATCCGGGATCGAGGCCGAGGATGCGCACCATGGGAGTTATGATAGCCATTCGCCATGAAGACGACGACCACTGGAGCGGCCGCCGGCGCCGCCGTGCTGGAGGAATTACGCGCTGCGCTCGCGACCCGGGCGTCGGACGCGGATGCATGCCAGGGCGCTCTGCGGCAGGGCGACGAAACGGCTGCGATCATCGCCTCGCTCGACGCCGAACGCGAGATTATTGCGGGCGCCATACTGCAGCCGCTGCTCGCGCGCGGGCTGCTCCCGCGCCCGGACGCGGTGGAACTTTTCGGCGAATCCGCCACCGCATTCGCCGCCGAGCTCGAGCGTCTTGGCGAGTTTCGCGCCGGCGCGCAATGGACGCCGGGGCGCGGCCTGTCCGCGGGACAGGCGGACGTGCTGCGCCGCATGCTGCTCGCCGTCGTCACGGATCCGCGCCTCGTGCTGGTGCGGCTCGCCGAGCAATTGCGGCGTATGCGTCATGCGAAGGATCTCGACGAAGCGGCCCGCCTGCACCTCGCCTGGGAAACGCACGAGATCTACGCCCCGCTCGCCAACCGGCTCGGCATCTGGCAGCTGAAGTGGGAGCTGGAAGACCTCGCGTTCCGGTATCTCGAGCCGGCCGAGTACCGGCGCATCGCCGGGTGGCTCAACGAATCGCGTCTCGATCGCGAGAAGTACATCGAGACCGTGATCGGCGAGATCACGGCTGAGCTCGCCCAGGCCGGCATCGCCGCCGAGGTCGCCGGCCGGCCGAAGCACATCTACAGCATCTGGCGGAAGATGCACCGGAAGAATCTCGCCTTCGAGCAGGTGCTGGACGTGCGCGCCGTGCGCGTGATCGTGGCATCGATCGTCGACTGCTACGCGGCGCTCGGCATCGTGCACGGGCGCTGGCATTACCTCGCGGGTGAGTTCGACGACTACATCGCGACCCCGAAGGACAATCTGTACCGGTCGCTGCATACCGCGGTGCTCGGCCCGGCCGCCGTGCCGCTCGAAATCCAGATCCGCACGCGCGAAATGCACGACCACGCGGAGCTCGGCGTCGCCGCGCATTGGCGCTACAAGGAAGGCGCGGCGCGGGATGCCGCCTACGACCGCAAGATCGAGTGGCTGCGGGAACTGCTCGCGCCGGCCGCCGAGGGCGAGAGCGACAGCGACTTCCTGAGCCGGGTGCGCGCGGACCTGTTCGACGATCGGGTGTATGCGCTGACGCCCAAGGGAGAGGTCGTGGATCTTCCGGCAGGCTCGACGCCGATCGACTTCGCGTATCACGTGCACACCGAGCTCGGACATCGCTGCCGTGGAGCCCGCGTCAACGGCCGCATGGTGCCGCTCAATCACCATCTTTCGAATGGCGAAGTCGTCGAGATCATCGGCGGCAAGCGGCCCCAGCCGAGCCGCGACTGGCTGATCGAGCGCGCCGGGATTCTCGCCTCGCCGCGAAGCCGCGCCAAGGTGCGCGCCTGGTTCAAGAAGCGCGACATGGGCGAGAACCGGCGCGAGGGACGCGAGATGTTCGAGCGCGAGCTCGCGCGTCTTGGCGCGGAGCATGCGCTCACTTCGGAGCTGATCGGCGAATTCGGCCTGCCGAGCGCCGACGCGCTGCATCTTGCCCTGGGCTCCGGCGACTTGAGCATCGCCCAGGTCGCGGGTGCGATCGAGCGTCGCCTGCGCGGACGGCTCGCCGCTGCACCCGGCTCCGACTTGCCGTCCCTCGCACCGCCGCGACGGGAATCGACCGCGGCGGTCGAGGTGGAAGGCGTCGGCGACCTGCTGTCGACGCATGCACGATGCTGCAATCCGGTGCCGCCCGAATCCATCACCGGCTATGTGACGGTCGGGCGCGGCATCACGCTGCACCGGTCGAACTGCCGTAACCTCGGCAGGCTCGCAGCGCGGTCGCCGCAGCGGCTGTTGCAGGTCGAGTGGGGCAAGCGCGGCGCGCGGCGGTATCCGGTCGAGATCGTCGTGCACGCGATGGACCGGCGCGGACTGCTACGCGACATCACGACCCTCGTCGCGGAGGAAAAGATCGACATCGAAAGGCTCAGGTCGCAAGGCGATCACGCCCAGGGCAGTGCGGACCTGGCGCTTCGTGTCGCGGTCGGCGGACTGGAAGAGCTGTCGAGATTGCTGGCGCGCCTCTCGGCGCTGCCCGGCATCATCAGCGCGCGCCGCCGCGCCTAACGGTTCGGGATGTCGATCGCACGCCGGTCGGCGGCGAGCGCCGCCTCGTGCACGGCTTCCGAGAGCGTCGGGTGGGCGTGGATCGTGCGCTGAATGTCTTCGCTGCTCGCGGAGTATTCCATCGCGAGCACCGCTTCCGCGATCAGCTCGCCCGCCATCGGCCCGATGATGTGGATGCCGAGGATCTCGTCGCTGCCGGCATCCGCGACGACCTTGCAGAAGCCGGCGCCGGCCTCCATCGCCTTCGCACGACCGCTCGCCGCGAACGGAAAGCTGCCGGTCTTGCAATTGCGGCCTGCTGCCTTCGCCTGCTCCTCGGTCTGGCCGACCCAGGCGATCTCGGGCGCCGTATAAATGACGGATGGGATGGCCTTGTAATTGACCTCGCTGTAGTGACCGGCGATCCGGTCCGCGACCGCGACACCCTCCTCCTTGCCCTTGTGCGCGAGCATCGGGCCGCGCACGCAATCTCCCACCGCCCAGACGTCGGCGGCGCCCGTCCGGCAATGCTCGTCCACCTGGATGAACCCGCGCTGGTCGAGCACGACACCCGTGCCCTCGCCCAACAGGTTTTTCGTGAACGGCCGCCGGCCGATGGAGACGATCAGACGATCCACGACGAGCGATTGGCTGCCCTTGGCGTCGTCGTAGCTGACGTGTACGCCGTCCTTTTGCAGCTTCGCTCCGACGACCTTGGCGCCGAGGCGAATATCCAGTCCGAGCTTCTTGAAATGATGCAGCGCTTCCTTAGCGAGCTGCCCATCGGCCATCGGCAGGAACTGGTCGAGGGCTTCGAGCACGACGGTCTCGGCGCCGATCCGCCGCCAGACACTGCCGAGCTCGAGCCCGATCACGCCCGCTCCGATGACGCAAAGACGCTTCGGGACCTCGGCGAACTCGAGCGCGCCCCAGGAATCCACGATGCGGTCGCCGTCGAACTCGACGCCGCGAAGCGGCATCGGCTCCGAGCCTGAGGCGAGCACCACGTGCTTCGCCTGCAGCGTGCGCTTGGCGCCGTGGTGTCCCGTGTACTCCACCTTGCGTCCGGACAAGAGGCGGCCGTGACCCGCGAGCGGTGTGACCCCGGCGGCCTTCAGAAGCGTCAGGATTCCCTGCGTCATCTGCTTGACGATCGCGGCTTTGCGCTTCTGCATCGCGCCGACTTCGAATCCGACGCCCTCGAACTTCACGCCATGTGCCGCGAATTCGTGAAGTGCCCGGTGATACAGCTCCGTGGATTCCAGTAGAGCCTTGGACGGAATGCACCCGGCATTGAGGCAGGTGCCGCCGAAGGCCGAGCTGCCGTCGCGATTTTTCCATTCGTCGATGCAGGCGACCGTGAGCTTGTTCTGGCCGGCGCGGATCGCCGCGGGATACCCCGCGGGCCCGCCGCCGATGACGATGACATCGAAGCTGTCGGACATGTGCTTGATTCCTGTCAGACCTGGAGCAGGAGCCGCGCCGGATCCTCCAGCGCTTCTTTCACTGCGACCAGGAATTGCACCGCCTCGCGGCCGTCGATGATGCGGTGGTCATAGGTGAGCGCAACGTACATCATCGGCCGGATCGCCACCTGGCCCTCGATCGCGACCGGGCGCTCCTGGATCTTGTGCATTCCGAGGATGGCGCTCTGCGGGGCATTGACGATCGGCGTCGACATCAGCGATCCGAACACGCCGCCGTTCGTGATCGAAAACGTGCCCCCGGTCAGCTCCTCGAGGGTGATCGAGCCATTGCGGGCGCGCTCGGCGAATCCCGTGACAGCCTTTTCGATTGCCGCGAAATCCATGCGGTCGGCGTCACGCAGTACGGGCACGATCAACCCGCGTTCCGTGGAGACGGCGACGCCGATGTCGTAGTACTCGTGATAGACGATGTCGCCGCCTTCGACCGACGCGTTCACGACCGGGAATCGCCGCAGGGCTTCGACGCAGGCTTTCGCGAAAAACGACATGAATCCGAGCCGTACGTCGTGCCGTTTTTCGAACGGCTCCTTGTAGCGGGCTCGGAGCGCCATGAGCGCCTGCATCTCGATTTCATTGAAGGTGGTCAGGAGCGCCTGTGTTGCCTGCGCCTCGACCAGGCGCTGCGCAATCCGCGCGCGGAGCCGCGACATCGGCACGCGCTGGTCCACGCGTGCGCCGGCCGCTGCCGGTCGAACCGCAGCTCCCGATCGAGTGGCAATTGCCGGCTCTGTTGGTCCGCCCTCCAGATGCTGGGTGACGTCGCTCTTCGTGATGCGACCATCGCGCCCGCTGCCCGCGATCTGATCGGCCGACAACTGGTTTTCCTCGACCATGCGCCGCGCGGCCGGCGAGAGCTTGCCCCCGGCCTCGTCCTTGCGGGGCGGTGGCGTCGTCGCCGGCGCTGACTCCGGCTTCTTCGGTTCGGCAGGCTTCTTTTCCCCGGCAGGTTTTTTCGCTTCGGTCTTCGGCGGCGCCTTGGCCGGCGCGGCAGCCGAAGCCTGCTCGTCGATGACGGCCAGCAATTCGCCGCTCGTCACGGTCGAGCCGGCGGCCTTGTCGAGCGTCTTGATCACACCCGCGACCGGCGCCGGCACTTCAAGCACCACCTTGTCGGTCTCGAGATCGGCGAGATTCTCGTCCCGCGCCACCGTGTCGCCGACCTGCTTGTGCCAGGCGACGAGCGTCGCGTCAGCGACGGACTCCGGCAGCTGCGGGACGCGGACTTCGGTCGTCATGCCGCCGCCCTCGTCAGGGCCGCCGCGACCAGCGCTTCCTGCTGGCGCTGATGGATGGCATAGATGCCGGTCGCGGGCGCCGCGGCGCTCTCGCGCCCGGCGTACTGAAGAGCCTGGTCAGCCGCCAGCGGCGCCTGCAGGCGATGACGGATCTGATACCACGCGCCCTGGTTCTGCGGCTCTTCCTGGCACCAGACGATTTCACGGGCATTCTCATAGCGTCCAAGGATGGTCTCATATTCCTCGGTGGGAAACGGGTAGAGCTCCTCGACGCGAATCAGCGCGACGTCCGCTTTCTCTTCCGCGCGCCGCCGCTCGAGCAGGTCGTAATACACCTTGCCGCTGCACAGGACGAGGCGCTTGATCACCTTCGCGTCGACGCGGTCCGTCTCGTCGATGATCGACTGGAATCGGCCGTCGGTGAGATCCGCCATCGTCGACGTCGACAGCTTGTGCCGCAGCAGGCTCTTCGGCGTCATGATGATGAGGGGCTTCCGGAGCGCGCGCAGCATCTGCCGGCGCAGCAGGTGAAACATCTGGGCCGGCGTCGACGGCACACAGACCTGGTGATTCATTTCGGCCGAAAGCTGGAGGAAGCGCTCGAGGCGCGCCGAGCTGTGCTCGGGCCCCTGCCCCTCGTACCCGTGCGGGAGAAAGAGCGTGATGCCAGAAACCCGGCCCCACTTCGCTTCGCCGGAGGTGATGAACTGGTCGACGATCACCTGCGCGCCATTGACGAAGTCGCCGAACTGCGCTTCCCAGATCACGAGCGTCATCGGGTCAGTGGTCGAGTAGCCATACTCGAATCCGAGCACGGCTTCTTCCGAGAGCGTCGAGTCGATCACGTTGAATCGTGCTTGCTCCGCCGCGATGCGCGCGAGTGGAATGTCGGTGCGTCCGGTCGCCTGGTCGTGCAGTACTGAGTGCCGATGGAAAAACGTCCCGCGGGCCGTATCCTGTCCGACCAGGCGGACGTCGTATCCCTCGGTCAGGAGCGTGGCATAGGCCATCGTTTCGGCCGCGCCCCAGTCGAGCGGCAACTTGTCGGCATACATGCGCTTGCGGTCGTCAATGATGCGCGCGACGCGCGGATGCAGCGTGAAGCCCGCGGGCGCCTGCGTGAGTGTTTTTGCCAGCGAGTCGAGCCGCTTGCGATCGACGGCCGTCTCGACCTTCTCGGACCAGTCTGCGCCGAGATGGCGGCTCCAGTCGACGGTATAGCGATTGCCGGTCGTGCCGGCGAAGGCGCGCGCCTGCGGGCGATTCTCGTCAAGGCCGCGGCGGTAGTCCTCGATCATCTTCGCCGCCTGCCCTTCCGCCAGCAGGCCGTCCTTCTCCAGGCGCTCGCCATAGATTTGCCGCGCCGTCGGCTGCTTGCGAATCGCCTGGTACATCAACGGCTGCGTCGCAGCGGGCTCATCGGCCTCGTTGTGGCCGTGGCGCCGGTAGCAGACGAGATCGATGACCACGTCCTTGCGGAACTTCATTCGATATTCGAGCGCGAGGCGCGCGGCGAACACGACCGCTTCCGGGTCGTCGGCATTCACGTGGAAGATCGGTGCCTCGATCATCTTGGCGACGTCGCTGCAATAGAGCGTCGAGCGCGCATCCTGCGGCTCGCTGGTCGTGAAACCGATCTGATTGTTGATCACGATGTGCAGCGTCCCGCCGGTCGCAAAACCGCGCGCCTGCGACAATTGCAGGGTCTCCGTCACGACACCCTGACCGGCAAAAGCCGCGTCGCCGTGAATCAGGAGCGGCACGACCGTGGCGCGGGCGGCGTCGCCGCGGCATTCCTGCCGCGCCCGAACCGAGCCCTCGACCACGGCGTCGACGACCTCGAGGTGGGAGGGATTGAAGGCGAGCACGACGTGGACGTTGCCGCCGGCCGTGCGAAGGTCGGCGGAGAAGCCCTTGTGATACTTGACGTCGCCGGAACCCTTCGAGGCCTCAGGCTCGAGCTTGCCCTCGAACTCCGAGAACAGCATCAACGGCGACTTGCCGAGCACGTTGACGAGGACGTTGAGCCGGCCCCGGTGGGCCATTCCGCAGACGACCTCCTCGACGCCGGCGGCGCCGCAGCGTTGCACCACGTCGTCGAGCAAGGGAATCAGCGCATCGGCGCCCTCGAGCGAGAAGCGCTTCTGGCCGACGTACTTGGTGTGCAGATAACGCTCGAGCCCATCGGCGGCGGAGAGCTGCCAGAGAAGATTCAACCGTTCTTCGCTGGTGAAGCGATGATGCAGCCTGCCGTCCTGGAACCGATCCTGCAGCCAGAGCCGCTCGTCGCTGGTCGAGACGTGCGCGAACTCCGCCCCGATGCGTCCGGTGTAGATGTGCCGAAGTTGCTTCAGGATCTCCGAAAGGCGCATCTGCTTTTCGACGCCGCCCGTGCGGCTGCCGGTGTGAAACTCGAGATCCATGTCGGCTTCGGTGAGCCCGACGTAAGCCGGTTCGAGAACTTTCGGCATCGGCCTCTGCATCAGGCCGAGAGGGTCGATGTCCGCGATCAGGTGACCGCGGTTCGCGTAGAACTGGATGAGGCGTGAGACGGCGGACTGTTTTTCACCGTCGACGCTCGAAGCGGCCGCTGCAGGCCTGACTGGGGCTGTGGCGACTGCTGACATCGCGGGTCGTGCACCCGGCGGTCGTGGAGCGGGTCGCGTGGCGGGGCCGAACTGTCCGAAGAATTCGCGCCATTCCGGCGTGACGCTCGCCGGGTCGGTCAAAAATCGGTCGTACTGCTCTTCAAGATACGGCGCCTGCGCGCTCGAAAACGGGCTCGACTCATAGAGTTCGCGCAGGGATCGGCTCATGGCCGCTCGAATTATACCGGACCTCGAAATCGGAAGACGCATGCCCGACCGGTAGGCCGGATGTCATCTGCGCCCTTGTGTCGGGTCGTTGACAGAACAAAGGCGCGGCTGCGCCCACCATCACTCCCGCATCGGAACACTAACTAACTTGAGGAGGACGGTCATGAGTAACGGAATGTCTCCCCGCATCAGGCACATCGTGTCCGGCTTGGCGGCGGTTGCAACCACGGCCCTGCTGATGTCAACGCTGGTCGGTTCCTTCGACACGCGGTTGCTGTACCAGAGCGAGAGCGCATCTCCGCCCGTCAGCGCGGTCACCGCCGCAATTCGCCGCAACACGCTCGTTCGCAGAGTCTGACCTGCGTCGAGACGGCGCCCGGTCGATTCTGGCCGGGCGCCCTTTTTTAAGGCGCGATCCTGGGGAGCCCCGATGAGCACACCGACGCAACTCAACAACTACGAGCGATTCCTGACGCTCTTCACCCGCGTCGAGGCCGGTGAGGGCCGCTGCATCGGGATCCTGAGCCTCCAGGCTTTCACGCTGATGGTCGCGTATTACCTGATCCGTCCGGTCCGCGAGGCGCTGATTCTGACGGAAGGCACCGCGGAACTCAGGAGTTACGCCGTCGGCGTGCAGGCCCTGCTCCTGATACTGATCATTCCCGGGTATGCCCTCCTTGTCCGGCGCGTGGCGTCGAATCGCGTGTTCCAGTGGGTGATCGGTTTCTTCGCTGCCAACCTCGTCGTTTTCTTCCTGCTCGGGCAGGCAGGCGCGCAATTCAGCTTCGTGTTCTTCGTCTGGGCCAGCATTTTCGCCGTGATGGCGGTTGCGCAGTTTTGGGCATTTGCCACGGATTTGTTCCACGTCAGCTGCGGCACCCGGCTCTTCGGTGTCATCGCGGTCGGCGTGTCCGGCGGTGCGTGGATCGGCGCCAGCCTGGCTGCCGCGGGTTTCGAGGCGCTCGGCCCGTACGGACTCATGCTGGCATCCGCCGGCGTACTGTGCATTTCCATCTACCTGAGCGTTTGGGCACGCCGGTCCGTTCCTGCCACCTCGCACAGCGCGCAGCCCGATTCGGGGTCAGTGAACGGACTTGTCGGACGATGGCTCGGCGGGATCGCGGTGGTCGGCCGCAGCCGCTACCTCATCGGGATTGCCGCACTCGTCGTGCTGCTCAACTGGATCACGTCAACGGGCGACTTCGTGCTGTCGAGCTGGCTGGTCGAAGTCGCGCACGAACAGGCGCCTCAGGACGAGGCGGCGTACATCGGCAAGTTCATGGGCAAGTATTGCTCCACGATCACCCTGGTCGGCTTCCTGATCCAGCTGCTGCTCGTTTCTCGCATCATCAACGCGGCGGGGCTTGCGCGCGCCTTGATGATCACCCCGGTCGCATTTCTCGCCGGCTATTTCGTGATCGGCATTTTGCCCGTATTCGCACTGCTCCAGTCGGCGCTGATCGTCCAGAAGAGTCTCGACTACTCGTTGCTGAACACGGCGCGGAGCGCGCTGCTGCTTCCTGCCAGCCGCGACGAGAAGTACCAGGCGAAGACCGCGATCGACACGCTCTTCTATCGACTGGGCGACCTGCTCTCGACATTGGCCGTGTTCATCGGCCTGCGGATCGTCGACGACGCGCGGCTCCAGTTCGTGTGGCTGATCGTGCTCTTGAGCGCCACCATGATTCTGGTTGCCTGGCTCATCGGCCGGGAGTACGCGCGTCGCTATGGCGGGGGCGGCGAATCCTCAGGAAATGGCGGCTTGCCGATCGGCGGCGGGAGCGCTGCCCTGGCTCAGTAGTCGATCGCGGCGCTTCAGGAGCGCATCGATCTGTCGTCGATGCAAATAGGGGCCCAACTCCGCGTTGAGCGTTTCACGATCCAGCTTCCGCAGGCGTTCTCCGAGCTCTGCCGGCACCTGGGTTCCACCCTTGTACAGCAGGACCGGATCACGTGAGTGCGTAGGGAATGCGCGCGAGTGGTCGATCAGCACGAGCATCCAGTCTTTCGTGAAAAGCGCGTTCTCCTGGGTGCGATCCGTGTTGTGGATCAGGACGTCGAAGACATTCATCAAGTTGTATTGCGCCTCGGCGTCGCACCAGCCCGCCGGCTGCAGTTTCTGCTCGAGCATGTGGCGCAAGTTGATCGAGTCGTCGATCCAGAACTGGAGGATGCCGCGGCGCATGCCGATCTTCCGCGGTACCGTCACCGGCACCATGTCGAGTCCGATCAGGCGATCGAGCTTGTAGGCCGCCAGCTCGTACTCGAACCGGTCTGACTCGAACGAGGCGCGCGCACGGCTACTGCCGTCTAACGCGGCCGACAGCTGCTTGAAGACGGCGCGCAGCTCTACGCCGTCCTTGCGCAAGGTGACGCGCTGCGGATCAGTGATCCCCGCATCGAGTTCCTCGACCGAAACGATCTCGGCAGTCTCGAGCCACCGCTCGAGCGCATCGTCGTCGAGTCCTTTGGGACGCGCCCCGACCGCGCGTGGCAGCACTTCTGGTTGAAAGCGCTCACCCAGGCTGTTGGCATAGGCAACGCTCCAATTCCCATTCTCGAAGATCAGCGCAGCTGCTGAGCCTTTGTAGACCTCCTCGAGCATGCCGGCATCGAGCAGGATCACGCGCCCGTCGAACCGGCTGAGGGCTCGTCCGGTCGGCGAGACGGTATGCCCTTCGACCACGCGCTCGACGTCGAGTGTGGTGAGCGCTGCGTCCAGGTTATCGGCCTCGGCGTAGCGGTAGCACAGCGCCTGCCCGCGGTACCAGGTCGGACCTGTCGGTGAAAACAATTCCCCATCCCGCATGGCGGCTAGCGTCTTTGAATGCTCCAAGGCGCCGGCCGCGCCGACGACCTCCGGGCGTTCCAGGAATCCGACCGGTCGCACGAAGTTCAGCTCGGTCTGCATCGCCTGCCAGGTCTGTAAGTAGTTCGCGAGTTGCGCATGCAGAGTCCGGTTCGTGCCCTCGAGACCGAGTCGCGAAACCATGCCCGACAGGCCGGCATGAACGAAGGCCGTCTCGTTGATCGTGATCAGGAATGGCTTCGCGAGTAGCCACTGGCCGTAACGGCCGGTGGACGAAAACGCCTGGCGATGGGCAAAGTAGCCGGCGGGAAACGCCGAGTCGAACACCGCGCGCGACGCGGCGGCATCCTGAAGTTGAATGCGCTTCCAGGTATCTTCGCGAAGCGCGGCATCGTCGGGACCCACGAACGCCGCATATTCCGCCACGCTGACGTAGCGCAAGTCCCCGACGATGTTCATGACCTCGTGATTGCCGAGCAGCACGTGAACAGCTCCGCCTGCCTCCCGGGCCTCGGCCTCCAACCGCATCAACAGGTCCATCGCTTTGCGCGATTCCGGTCCGCGATCGAGCAGGTCGCCGAGGCTCACGAGGTGCGTGTTGCCGCCGCTCCAGCGGAGCGTCTCGTCGATGACTCGAGCCTCGCGGAGCACCGAGATCAATGCCGGATAAGCGCCGTGTACGTCTGCGAATGTGACGACACGGGCGACGCCGTCGAAGCGGTATTCCGATTCGGCGACGTGCGCCGCCTGGGAAAGCAGCAGGATCGCGGCCGCGATCAGGAAACGACGCATGAGGCGTATCATCGCCCTTTCGCCGCTAGCGCACCACCGAGAGCCCTGAATGACGACGCTCGCAGGAAAGATGATGCTGCAAGGGAGCCCGCTCTTTCGCGGGCTGCCGCAACCGGTTCTGGAGCGCATCGCGGGGCTCGCCGTGCAACGCAGCTACCGCAACGGAGAGATCATCTTCAGCCAGGGCGATCCCGGAGACGCTCTGTATGCCGTCGTCACCGGAAAGATACGTATCAGCGCCGGCGCAGCGGACGGGCGCGAGATTTCCCTGAACATCATGGAACCAGGCGACACATTCGGCGAGATCGCCTTGCTGGATGGCGGCACGCGCACCGCCTCGGCGACCGCGACCGTGGCTTCCGAGCTGGTCTCCATCCGGCGCGATCATTTCATCGGAATGGTCGAGCGCGAGCCGCGCGTCGCGCTCGAACTGCTGCGGCTCTGCGGCGAGCGACTGCGCTGGACCAGCGGCCTCGTGGAGGACGCGGCGCTCCTCAATGCATCGGCGCGACTCGCGAAGCGCCTCCTCAGTCTCGGGCAGCTTCACGGTCAGCGCAGCAAGACCGGCTTGACGCTGCGCATCTCCCAGGAGGATCTCGCGACATTTCTCGGCGTGTCGCGCCAGGTCGTCAACCAGTATCTCCAGGGCTGGAAGGCCCGCGGCTGGGTGATGCTGGGCCGCGGCGCCGTTACGGTCCGCGATGAAGCTGCGCTCCGCGATGCGGCGCGGGAGGCTACTCCTCGATGATGATAATCGGGTCTTCCGTCTCGGAGCCCGCAATCGTCGCCGTATACTTGAACACGCTGCCGACCGGATATTTCGGGTTGACCACCAGGCTCCGGGACTGGCCCGGCTCCACCTTAATCAAGTCGACGCCCTTCCCGCAGTCGAGCAACGCATCGTCCTTGTCGACGGTGATCCGCAGGGTCTCCTTCGAATCATTGTGGAAGACGAGCGTATCCTTCCGTTTCACTGGAATCCGCGTATGCGTCTTGCGGTTCTCGGTGAAGATCCTGAGGTTGAACTGAGCCGACGAGTCCGTCTTTTTCGATTCGTCAGAGTCTTTCACGAAGTTCTCCCAGCTCCGGCGCCGCCCGCATCAGGTTTTCCGCGAATCCCAGTTCCTTCGCGCGCCTCGCGTGCTTCAGGGCGCTGGCAGCATCGCCGAGTCCGAGCTCGGCGAGCGCGACGTAGTACTGCACGTAGACGTCGCCCTCTCCCTCGGCGAGCGCAATCGCGATTGAGCGGCGGGCGCGATCGGGTTCGCCGAGCTGTGTCGCATAATACGCCGTCTGCGCCTGGTTGACCGCATGCTTTGGATTCACCGCCAGTTCGCCGTCTGCGAGCGCCAGCGCCTGCCGGTAGGACTCCACGGCTTCTTCGGGCCGCGAACCGAAGCGCTGCGCGTCGGCCAGGTTGCCCCATAGCCGATGATCCGCAGGGGCGAACTCGATCGCCTTTCGATGCATGTCCGCCGCTTCGTCATAGCGGCCGAGGTAATAACTGACGGTGCCGGTGTTCGAGTAGCTTGCCCGGCGCGGTTCGAGCGCCAATGAGTGCGAGAAGGCATCGGCCGCCTTTTGGAAGTCACCCATCATGAGATAGGCGCCTCCCAGGTTGCTCAAGGCGCTGGGGTTGTCGGGTATGAGCTGGATCGCGCGCTCATAGGCCGCGGCGGCCTCGGCGGCGCGCCCATGCGAAAACAGAAAGTATCCGTAGTCGAGATGTGCGGAGGCGTAGCTCGACTGCGCGGCGATCGCGCGCTGATACGTGCGCTCGGCTTCGTCGGTGTTGCCCGTCCCGTCCTGCGCATCGGCGAGCCCGATCAGGGCGTCCGGCGAATGCGGCACCAGCGCCAACGCGCGCCGATAGGACGCCTCTGCCTGCGCGGCATCGCCGGTCGCAAGGCGTAGCCGCCCCACCGCCAGGTGCACCTCCAGCGCCGTGCTGTCGAGTGCCTCGGCGTTGGCGCAAACTTCCTCGGCCGAAGCGACGTGCGCAGGCACTTTTTCGAGCGTATAACGTTCAACGCGCGTTTCGCACAAGCCGGCCTGCGCGCGGGCGAAATCCGGCTGCTCGGCCAGCGCGCGCGTAAACAGCCGTTCCGCGGCTTCGAGCGATTTGCTGCTATTCGGCTGCCGAAGATAGGCGAGCCCCCGAAGATAGTAATCGTAAGCCGCGCGGCTGCTGCCTCCCGCCGCGGCACCGGTCGCCTCGCCGCCTTTTCCGAGCACGAGCTCCAGGGCCTTGATCACTTGCGCGGCGATGTCGCCCTCGATGGCGAGTAGATCCACTTCCGCCGCCGGCAATTCGTAGGTATTCGACCAACGATTGGAGGCGCTCGCACCCTCGACCAAGGCGGCCGCGACCCGCACTCGATCCGATTGCCGCCTGACGCTGCCCTCCAGGATGTAGCTGACGCCAAGCCGGTCCGCGATCTCGACGACACCCAGGTTTTTGCCCTTGAATGCGAAAGCGGAGCTCCTGGCCGCGACGCGTAGCTCCGGAATCCGCGTCAAGCGGTTCGCAAGTTCCTCGGAAAGACCGTCGCCGAGATAGTCGTTCCGCGGATCGCCGCTCAGGTTGATGAATGGCAGGACCGCGATCGAATGTTGCATCTGTTCGGCCTGTCGCAGCCCGAATGCGGCGCGGAGGCGCACCTCTGCTTGCGACAGCGGCAGCTCGCGCCAGAAAAAGCCCGCCGCGACCACGATCGCAAACGCCGCGACGATAGCGAGCACTCGACGCGAACGGCGCGAGGCGACAGGGCGCAAAATCCCCGCCAGCCAGCCCGCCATACCGGGGCGCTTGGCAGGCAGTACTTCAAACGTCCTGACGGGTTCCGGGATGTTCCGGACTTTCCGCACTCCGGCCGGGACGAACCTGGCGGCCGGAATCTTGAGGCGCACCTGGTCGTACATCGTGCCGGAGATGAGGACGCCGCCTGCTCGCGCGAGCGATTGCAGCCGACCGGCGACATTGACCGTGTCGCCGAAATTGGAACCCTGGTCTTCGATGACGTCGCCGAGATTCACGCCGATGCGCAGACGCATGTGTCGATCCGCGGCCAGCCGTTCGTTCTCCGCCCCGATGCGACGCTGGATCTCGAGCGCGCACAGCACCGCGTTTACCGCGCTCGGGAATTCCGCCATCAGGCTGTCGCCGACGCTGCCGAACTCGCGGCCGCCGAATTCCGCGACCAGCGAATCGAAAATGTCGCGGCGGACTTTCAACGCGGCGAGCGCAGCCGCCTCGTCCAAACCCATCAAGCGGCTGTATTCGACGACGTCGGCTGCCAGGATGGCAGCGATTTTCCGGCTGTCCTTGACCATCCTGTCGCGTGCCTCCTGGCCGAGCGAGTCAGGGCTTGGCTGGCGCCCCGGGCCGGAGTTGAACCGACGACCTGCCGCTTAGGAGGCGGCCGCTCTATCCACTGAGCTACCGGGGCGAGCGCAGCGAAATGTTACCCGAGGACCGGCCCCAACGGGGCCGGCCGCGGGTATGCGTAAGAACCCTGAATTTCGCTCAGGCGGCCTGCGCCGGCGCGATCGGCGCCGGTCTTGGCTCGGCGAGCGAATGCTCGACCGCCACGGTCGCCTGTTCGACCTTGGCGACTGCGGTGTTGACCAACTCGTTGGCGGCCTTCTCGACCGAGCGTGTTGCGGCGCGGACTGACCTTGCCGATTGCCGGATCGCCGATTTGGCCTGGCGTTTCGCGACCTTCGCTGTCTTGCGCGTGACGCGAGTCGCCTTGCGAGCCGTTCTCCGCGCCTTGCCGACGACGCTGCGCGCGTTGCGGCGCGCGGTCCCGCGCGCAGTTGCCCGCTTATGCGCGACCTTCCTGCGGACGACTCTGACTTTCCTGCGGGCCGAACGACGCTTGCTTTGCGCCGAGCGGCGTCGCGCGGTCTTACTTGACTTCTTTCTCGCTGCCATGTGACTTCTCCAGAAAATTCTGACGCCGACGGGACGTCGCGCGTGGCGACGCTCGGCTCTCACGCTAGGCCCGCCTCGCGGCAGTGTCAATCGATGAAACGAAGAGAAATGGTGGAGCGGAAGGGGATCGAACCCTCGACCTCTGCATTGCGAACGCAGCGCTCTCCCAGCTGAGCTACCGCCCCACGAAAGAGGGGCGGGATTGTAATGAGCCCCCGCCGGGGCAGCAAGCAAGCGCCGCGGGGCGGCGGCGACAACCACCCTGCCATTCGTGTACCGTTTCGCCCCGATGAGGATCCGAGACGCCACGGGCAACGACCTGGAGTTCATTGCGGCCGCCAACTCGGCGCTTGCCGCCGAATCCGAAGGGCTGAGCCTCGACCCGGCGCTGCTGCGGTCCGGCATCCAGGCGGTGCTGGACGACCCCACGCTTGGCCGCTATTACCTGGCCGAGGCCGACGGCCAGGTCGTGGGCCAGCTTATGACGACCTATGAATGGAGCGATTGGCGAAACGGGCAGTTTCTCTGGATCCAGTCGGTCTACGTATTGCCGGCGCATCGGGGCGGTGGCATGTTCCGGGCCCTGTTCGGCCACCTGTCGGACCTGGCCCGGGTGGACCCACGAATCTGCGGCATCCGCCTCTACGTCGATCGCAGCAACGGGCGGGCGCTGGCGGTCTATGGCCGTCTCGGGATGCACCGGTCGAACTATGGCGTCATGGAAACGGTGTACCGTGGACCGGAGTCGCACGAGGGTCCGTCCGCATGCTGAAAAATGGCACGCTCGCCCCCGACTTCGAGCTGCCGGATCAGGACGGCCGCAAGCGGCGGCTTTCCGAGCTCGTCGGCGGCAAGCCGCTGATCCTCTATTTCTATCCCGCAGACTTCACGCCGGGCTGCACGAAGGAAGCCTGCGATCTGCGCGACCTGCACACGCAGATTCTCGCCTCCGGCCTGCGCGTGGTCGGTGTCAGTCCCCAATCGCCTGACAGCCACCGCCGCTTCAGGGACCAGCATGCCCTGCCCTTCACGCTGCTTTCCGACGAGGACAAGGCCGCGATCAAGGCATTCGATGTCGACGGCCCGCTGGGGATCGGCGTGCGCCGCGCGACATTCCTGATCGACGGCAACCGGAAGATCGTCGACTCGGTGCTCGCCGATCTGCGCGTCGGCCGGCACCAGGAGTTCGTGGAGCGCGCGATCGCGGCTAGGGAAGATCCAGGCGCGTCACCGCGGCGCGGCTGAAGCGCGGGACGGCCACCAGGTAGACGATTCCGTATTCGGTTTCACGCATCGGGCCCACCTCTTCGCCGCTCAATTCCTGCACGATGTCGGGCACCGTATCCGAGTGGCCGACGATCAGGACACGTCCTCCGCGATTCTCGTCGAGCGCGCGTTCCGCGGCGCGCGCGGGGTCGCTTGCGGGAACGACGATCACGGGAATGCCAAGCCGGTTCGCGAGCGGCCGGACCGTATCCTGCGTGCGCCGGAATTCACTCACGATGATGGCATCGAGCCGGAGCCCCTTTGGCGCCCGGCCGTACTGCTGGGCGAGCTCGAGAGCCCGCGCTTCGCCTGCCTGGGAAAGTGGCGGATCCTCGGGCGGCACTGTCGCCTTTTCCGCGTGGCGCATGACGAATACAGTCGTCGTCGAGGCCACACTGAGGATCCAGAACGCGAGCGCAATGAAGAGGACTCCAGCGAGTGCGGCGATCCAGACCGGAGCCAGCAACGGCCGGCGCCGCAGGTTCGCGTATTCTCTGCGCATGCGGAAGATGATACCGCGCCCCTGGGTCATCCTGCTGGCGGCAGGCGCCGCGCGCCGTTTCGGAGGCCCCAAGTTGCTCGTTCGCCTTCACGGCGAAAGCGTTCTCCGGCGGGCGGCCCGGATTGCGCTCGGCTGCAGGCCCGCGGGATGCGTCGTCGTGCTCGGCGCGAGGTCAGCTTTGCTGCGCCGGGAACTGTGGGGTTTCCCGCTTCGCATCGTTGTCAATCGGCACTGGCAGGCAGGTCTTGCCGGTTCGCTGCGGGCGGGACTCGCGGCACTGCCGCGCGCGGCCCCCGCGGCGCTCTTGCAGCTCGCGGATCAGGTGGCGATCGGACCAGCGGACCTCGAGCTCCTGATCGCCGGCTGGCAGCAGGCGCCTCGCTCCGTCGTTACAGCTCGCGCGGGCGGGATCCGCACGCCGCCAGCGATCTTTCCCCGGCAGGTGTTTCGTGAATTGAAGCGTGTGCGTGGCGACCAGGGCGCAAGGGCGCTGCTGCGCGATCCGGCCCGGGATGTGGTTGACATCGAAATGCCCGCCGCCGCGGTGGACCTCGACCGCCCGTCCGACCTCGCGCGCCTCAAGCGTCCGCGAGGCCGCGGCCAAATTCCGCAATCTGTTCGATCGTCACGCGAACGTCGTCCCAGGTCGTCTGGTGGGACATGATGCAAAGCCGCAGCGAATAGGTTCCGCGCAGCCGCGTGGACGAGATCATCGCGGCACCCGACTCGATGACGCGCGCTTGCAGCGCTTCGTTCAGCCGTTCGATGCGCTCGGCAGTCCAGCGCGCCCCCTGCGGGCGGTAGCGGAAACAGAGCACTCCGAGCGACGGCGGGCTCAACAATTCGAGGCCCTCGGTCGCCAGCACCAGGCGCCCCGCTTGATCCGCAAATTCGATTACGCGCGCGATCGCGTCGCGAAAATGCGCGAGCCCGAAGGTCTGGATCGACATCCAGACCTTGAGCGCCCGGAATGAGCGCGTGAGCTGATAGCCGCGATCGGCGAAATTGACCTGCTCGAGACCGAGCTGCGTGTCCTGCAGGTATTCCGGGTTCACGCTGAAGGCGCGGACGAGCGTCGCGACGTCGCGCACGAGCACGCAACCGGCTTCGAACGGCTGAAACAACCACTTGTGCGCATCGAGACTGATCGAGTCGGCAAGCTCCATCCCGTCGAGCAGACGGCTGCCGCGATCGCAAAGCACGGCGAAACCGCCGTAAGCCGCGTCGACGTGCAGCCAGATTTCTTGATCGGCGCAATACGCGGCGATCTCCCGCAATGGATCGACGGCTCCGCTATTGGTCGTGCCGGCGTTCGTGCAGACGGCGATCGGCGTAAAGCCGGCGCCCTGGGCGCTCGCCACTGCCTTTACGAGTGCTGCCACCGGCAATCGATACTGATCGTCGGAAGGCACGCGAACGATGCCCTCCGGACGCACGCCGATGATTCGCGCCGCGCGCTCGACCGCCGAATGCGTCTGGTCGCTCAGGAAGATCGCCGGGCGCTCCGGCGCGCCTGCCTGCTCGCGAGCTGCGACGAGCGCATCGAGGATCGCGGCCGAACCGCCGGACGTGAACAGGCCGCCCGCCGTTTCCGGGTAGCCGACCCATCGGCGGAACCAGTCGATCACGACGAGCTCGAGCTGGCTCGGGCCGGCGGAGCCGAGCCAGGTGCCCTGGAAGATGTTGTAGCCCGCCGCCAGGTAATCGGCGATCACGCCGGGCCAGGTCGGCGCCGAAGGCACGAACGCGAAGAAGCGGGGATGGTCGACCCGCCCGGCAATCGGCAAGACGTCCCGCGCCGCGCGCTCGAGCACCGCCACCGGATCGCGTCCCTGCTCGGGCGGCGGCTCACGCAAGAGCGGCTCGAGCTCTGCGCGCGTGGCGCCGCGCCAGGGCGCTTCGTTTCGCAGCCCCCCGAGCCGTGCGATCAGGCATTCGGTTGCTGCGTCAGCGAGGCGCCGCATGTCTTCCACGGACATGCGAAGCGCTGTTTTCCCCTCGCGTGCTTGGTTGCTCATCTCTGATCGAGCCGAGTGGGCGTACTTAACTTGATGTTTCTAGATTTCATTCGTCTAAAGTAGCGAAAACTGCTACTTTGCGACCATGAAACCGGATCCTGGCCGCCACAAGGCTCGGCAATATGTCGAAAACCTGGCTGCACGCGGGCGATACCACTTCACCGCGCCTGAAGCCCAGTCGGCTTTGGGTTCAAGCGCAGCGAAATTCGCCCTGAGCCGACTAGCCAAACAAGGCCTAATCGCGTCCCCGTCACGAGGCTTCTACGTAATCGTCCCACCTGAGTACCGGTCTCTCGGATCGCTGCCTGCCGATCAGTTCATCCCAGAGCTGATGAAAACTCTCGGTCAACCGTACTATGCGGGACTGCTCACTGCAGCGCAGTATCACAGTGCAGCGCACCAGCGCCCACAGAAATTCCAAGTCTTCCTAGAAAGAAAGCGCCTTCCAATTGTCTGCGGAAAGGTGCGCGTTGCATTCATGGTCCGAAAACGCCTGCGTGAGGTTCCAGTTCAGAAAATAAATACTCCACGCGGAACTCTCGTTGTATCCAGCCCCGAAGCAACCGCGCTGGATCTCATCGGCTACCAGAATCACGCTGGCGGACTCAATCAGGTCGCAACCGTTTTAGCCGAGCTGGCGGAGCAAATCGATTCCGACAAACTCGCCTCCGCCGCTGCCACGGCGCCAATCCCCTGGGCGCAACGCCTGGGCTACCTGCTCGAGCGTGTCGGCACCTCTGACAAGAGCGAGCCACTTAAGGCGTTTGTACGCGCGCGCGCCACCGAGTTCACGCTACTGCTGCCAAAGGCGCCACGCAACAATGCGGTGCGTAACCGGGACTGGAAACTGATTGTCAATGTCGAAGTAGACGTGGACGTGTGATTCCGCTCGACTACATCACGGAGTGGCGCGCACATGCGCCGTGGGTGCAGGATTTCCAAGTTGAGCAGGATCTCGTAATCAGCCGTGCGCTTGTCGAGATCTTCACCCGTCCGGATCTGAATGCGGCGCTCGCGTTTCGTGGTGGAACCGCACTGTATAAGCTCCATCTCAAGCCGGCGGCACGCTACTCCGAAGATATTGATCTGGTGCAGACGAAGGCAGAGCCTGCCGGACCTACGATGGACGCTTTAAGGGACGCTTTGGACCCTTGGCTTGGAAAAGCTAAATGGAAGCAGTCCGGATCACGCGTCACGTTCGTTTATCGATTTTTTCTGAAGCAATTCCGCCAATCCCGCTAAAGCTCAAGATTGAGACCAACACGCGCGAACATTTTGCGGTTCATGGTCTGAAGGAGTTGCCATTCGCGGTCGATTCGCGTTGGTTCGCCGGTGACTGCAACATTCAAAGTTATACGCTTGACGAGCTGCTCGCTACAAAACTCCGGGCGCTTTACCAACGCAAGCAGGGCCGAGATCTCTTTGATCTAGCCACCGCATTGAAATGCCCGGGCGTAGATCCGAACCGGATCGTCGAAGCGTTCTCGAGGTACATGAAACATGAGGGTCAAAAGATATCCCGCGCGCAATTCGAGGAAAACTTTACTCTAAAACTTAAGGATGCAGAGTTCATGGCTGACATTAGCCCTCTACTCGCAGCAGGGCACGAGTGGGTACCGAAAATCGAAGCCGCAGTCGTGCAATCGAAGCTCATTGAGCTCTTGCCGGGCGAATCATGGAAAGGCGCCACATAGTTTTGAGTTGTATGACAAAGGCCAATTTCCACCAATTCTGACGGTTTGATTTATTTTTGGTCGGGTGCCTTTATCGTCATTTGTGCGTCTCCCCGTGACGCCACCACAAACTGATCGCCGTGCCTGAATCTCGCGCAATGGACACAAATTGGGCGCCCAGAAACCTGCACCCCACGAGTGGTTCAATTTCAACTCTTGAGCATTGGCGGAGAGGGTGAGATTCGAACTCACGAGCCCCGTGAAGGGCTGCCGGTTTTCAAGACCGGTGCATTCAACCGCTCTGCCACCTCTCCGGTGTAAGGAACCCGCCCCGGCGGTCGCAATTCTAACAGGCCGCCGTCAGGCTGAATTCGGCCCGGGACTCGATCCGGTATAATGTGCGGACGCAGTGGAAGCCACCATCGGAGAGCACTGACATGGAACGTAACCCGGTCGTCATGACGCACCGCGCCGCAGTCCGCGAATCCGCGCTTGCGACTAACAAGGTCCTGCGAAACACCTACCTGCTGCTGTCGGCGACACTCGCCTTCAGCGCCGTCATGGCCGGCATCGCGCTCGCCCTCGGCCTGCCGCATCCGGGGCTCCTGATCACGCTCGTCGGCTACTTCGGCCTCCTGTACGCCGTTCACAAGACCGCGAACAGCGCCTGGGGACTCGTCTCGGTATTCGCCCTGACCGGCTTCATGGGGTACACGCTCGGGCCGATCATCGGCTATTACCTCCAGGCGATCCCGAACGGCCATGCCGTCGTGATGAATGCGTTCGGCATCACGGCAGCCGCCTTTGTCGGCCTGTCCGCCTATGCGATCAAGAGCGGACGCCGCTTCTCATTCATGGGCGGCTTCCTCTTCGTGGGTATCCTGACGGCCTTCCTGCTCGGCCTCGTCGCGATCATTTTCTCGATGCCGATGCTGTCGCTTGCGGTGTCGGGAATGTTCGTCTTGCTGATGACCGGCCTCATCCTCTATCAGACGGGCGAGATCGTGCATGGCGGCGAGACGAACTACATCCTCGCGACGCTGACGCTCTACGTCAGCATCTTCAACCTGTTCACGAGCCTCATGCACCTGCTCGGATTCGCGAGCGACGACTGATCAGGCGGGCTTGAGCCGCTCCACGCCGCCGAGGTAGGGCCGCAGCACCGGCGGCAGCTTGACGCTGCCGTCCTCTTCCTGGTTGTTCTCGAGCACCGCGACGAGCGCCCGCCCGACGGCGACGCCGGACCCGTTCAGCGTATGCACCGGTTCCGGCTTGCCGGTCTCCGGGTTCCGCCAGCGCGCCTGCATCCGCCGCGCCTGGAATGCTTCGCAGTTGCTGCACGAGGAAATCTCGCGATAGGCGCCCTGTCCCGGCAGCCACACTTCCAGGTCATAGGTTTTCGCGCTCGCGAAACCGATGTCGCCGGCACACAGTGCAACGACACGATAGGGCAGCTCCAGAAGCTCGAGCACGCGCGCGGCGTGGCCTGTGAGCTCCTCGAGCGCGCGATACGATTCATCCGGCCGGACAATTTGCACGAGTTCGACCTTGTCGAATTGATGCTGGCGGATCAGCCCCCGCGTGTCCTTGCCATACGACCCCGCTTCGGAACGGAAGCACGGCGTGTGCGCGACGAGCTTGAGGGGCAGCTCGTCTCCATCGAAGATCCGGTCGCCCGCCAGATTGGTCAACGGCACTTCCGAGGTCGGGATCAGGAACAACTCGCTTTCCGACGGGTCGCGGGCCAGCTTGAACAGATCCTGTTCGAACTTCGGCAACTGGCCCGTGCCGGTCAGCGTCCTGCGAGTCACCAGATACGGCACCCAGGCCTCGCGATAGCCGTGCTCGCGCTGGTGCAGGTCGACCATGAACTGGGCCAGCGCGCGATGCAGGGTGGCGACCGGGCCGGTGAGCACCGCAAACCGGGATCCCGACAGCCGGCTCGCCGCCACCGGATCGAGCCCGGCGAGTCCTTCACCCAGGGCGACGTGATCGGCGGCCTCGAATGCGAATCGCGGCGGCTCGCCGTGGCGCCGGATCTCGACATTCGCCGTTGGATCGCGGCCGGCCGGCACACTCTCGTGCAGGAGGTTCGGCAGCTCGAGCAGCATGCGGTCGAGTTCGGCCTGCAGCGCTGCGAGCGTCCGTTCGCCTTTCGTGAGCCGCTCGCCCAGCGTTTCCACTTCCGCCAGCAGTGGCGTCACGTCCTGACCCTGCGCCTTCGCATGTCCGATTGCCTTCGAGCGCGTGTTGCGCTCGTTGCGGAGCGCATCGACCGTGACCTGCGCTTCCTTGCGGCGGGTTTCCAGCGCGGTCAACTGCGCAAGATCCAGGTTAAAGCCGCGGCGCGCGAGGTTTGCCGCGACGCCTTGCGGGTCGCTTCGCAATTGCCGGATGTCAAGCATTGCCGTCGTCCCGCTCCGTGGTTTCCCGTGGCCGCGCCTTGCCGCCCTGCCGAATGCGCTCGAGCGTCTCGCGCAGCTTGAGTTCCAGGCCGCGTGGTACCGGCTCGTAATAGTTCCGCGGTTCCATCGTATCGGGGAAATGGGTCTGGCCCGGCGCAAGCGCGTCCTGCTCATCGTGGGCGTAACGGTAACCCTTGCCGTAACCGAGATCCTTCATCAGCCGGGTCGGCGCGTTGCGAAGATGCAGGGGCACTTCGAGCGTACCCTGGGTCTTGGCGTCCTCCATCGCGGCGCCGAAGGCCGTGTACACGGCATTGCTCTTCGGTGCGAGCGCCAGGAACACGCAAGCCTGCCCGAGCGCGAGCTCTCCCTCGGGGCTGCCGAGACGATCGTAGCTGTCCCACGCGGCGAGCGTCAGCGTGAGCGCCCGCGGGTCCGCGTTGCCGATGTCCTCGCTCGCCATCCGGACGAGTCTCCGCGCAATGAAGCCGGGATCGCAGCCGCCGTCCAGCATCCGGCAAAGCCAGTAGAGCGATGCGTCCGGATCGCTGTCGCGGACCGACTTGTGCAGCGCGGAGATCTGGTCGTAGAAAAGCTCGCCGCGCTTGTCGAAGCGGCGGTGACCGCCCGCGGTGGCCTGGCGCACGACGTCGGTCGTGATGACCCGTGCATCCCCCGCGTCGGCCGCCAGGTCCGCCGCGACCTCGAGCAGGTTGAGCGCGCGGCGCGCGTCGCCGTCCGCCGCGTCGGCAAGCAGCGCGAGTGCCTCCGGCTCGGCCCGCAGCTTGCTGCGGCCGAGGCCGCGCTCCGAATCGGCGAGCGCCCGCTCGATGAGGCCGGCGAGCTCCGCCATCGCAAGCGGCTTCAGCAGGTAAACGCGGGCGCGGGACAAGAGCGCCGAGTTCAGCTCGAAGGACGGGTTCTCCGTCGTCGCGCCGATGAAGACGAGCGTCCCGTCCTCGACGAACGGCAGGAACGTGTCCTGCTGCGCCTTGTTGAAGCGATGGACTTCGTCGAGGAACAGCACCGTCGGCGGCCCGCCCGCGCGACGTGAGGCGTGTGCATCGTCCACCGCTTCGCGGATGTCCTTGACGCCGGCGACGACCGCGGAAAGTCCGATGAAGTTCGCCTTGCAGGCCTGGGCTGCGAGCCGCGCGAGTGTCGTCTTGCCGCTGCCCGGCGGTCCCCACAGCACCATGGAGTGCGCAATGCCGTCGGTCAGCAGGCGGTGTAGCGGCCGTCCCGGTGCGAGCAGGTGCTGCTGGCCGGCAAACTCCGCGAGCGTGCGCGGGCGCATGCGGTCCGCCAGCGGCCGGTAGCTGGCGGACTGCGGTGCATCGATCGGCAGTTCCGATTGCTTGCGCACGATGCACCGATTCTAGCCGCTCGCGGCCATCCTCATGGTTCGCGGCCACGGATCAGCCAGGCGGCGGCGCGCGGTCCCCAGCCGGCGCGGCCACTGCCGGCGATGAGCCACGCGGTGAGGATGCCGGCCACGTTGGCGAGCAGATCGGCCCATTCGGCAACACGGTGATCCGTCAAGAAGGCCTGGGCAGCTTCGAGACCCAAGCCGAGCAGAAAGCAACGGAGCATAGCCTGCCACAGCCGTTCCGGCGCGACGATTCCGGATGCGAGGAGCGCCAGCACCAGGTACGCGATGTAATGCCCGAACTTGTCGCTGCCAGTTTCGATCGCGAGTGCGGGAAGCGGCGCCAGGCTCGCGACAGCGATGACGGCGACGACCACCACGATCGCCGCAATCCAGAGATGCCGGAAACGGGATTCGGTCAAGACTGGCCGGCCGGGGAGCGGCCGACGACGTCGACGCCCGGCGGCGGCGTGAATCGGAAGGCGTCCGCATCGAGGCGCGGGTTGCGCTCGATCCGTTCGAACTCCAGCCGGGTCGTCTGGCCGAGCCGGTCGCGCAAGGTCATGCGCCGCAGTTCGCCCTGTGCGAGGCCGACGCGAAGCTCCCGAAAATCGCCCTCCTCGCTTCGCGGCTTCAGGACGCTCCACTGGAGCCCCTCTTCTTCGCCGCCGTCAGCGATCTCGTATTCCGCCTCGAGATCGCCTGCGCCCGACAACAGCATCGCCGGCGTTCCGGCGATCGTGTCGGCCGCGGAACGGATGGTGACCTGCTCGAGACCGATGTCGTGGAACCAGACGGTCACGCCGTCGGAGACGATGAGCTGCTCCGGCACGCGGTAGTCCCAGCGAAACCGGCCGGGGCGTGCCAGCGCGACGGTCCCTTCAGCGGTCTCGGTGACGCGACCGCGCGCGTCGGTGACGGACTGCCGGAATTCCGCGCGCAGGCTCGTCAGTCCGCCGAGCGCGGCCTCGAGCCGCCGTGCCGCGGCCTTCTCGGCCGGCGCGTCAGCGCCCGCGGCGAAAGCAATGGTGCAAAGCAGGAGCAGCGCAAAAGAACGCCGCATCAGGACTCGGGCGGCGGCGGCGCCAGCACTTCGCGGCCGCCGTTCGACTGCAGCGGCCCGACGAGACCCGCGGCTTCCATCGATTCGACCAGGCGTGCGGCGCGGTTGTACCCGATCTTCAGCCGGCGCTGCACACCCGACACCGATGCTCGCCGCGACTCCACCACGATGCGCACGGCTTCGTCGTACAAAGGATCCTGTTCGCCGTCGGCTTCCGCGTCGCCCCCATTGGCCGACTGCTCGTCGCCGAAGCCCGACAATCCTTCCTGCGGGCCCGTCATGACTTCCTCCACGTAGGCTGGCGCGGCGCCGCCCTTCAACGACTCGACGACGGCATGCACTTCGCGATCCGACACGAAGGCACCGTGAACGCGATCGGGTGTCGATGTGCCCGGCGGTAGGTAGAGCATGTCGCCGTGGCTCAGGAGCGACTCCGCGCCGTTCTGGTCCAGGATCGTGCGGGAATCCACCTTCGCCGAGACCTGGAAAGCGATGCGCGCCGGGATGTTTGCCTTGATCAGGCCGGTGATCACGTCGACCGAGGGACGCTGCGTCGCGAGCACGAGATGGATCCCCGAGGCGCGCGCTTTCTGGGTGAGGCGCGCGACGAGTTCCTCGACCTTCTTGCCGACGATCAGCATCAGGTCGGCCAGCTCGTCGATCACGACCACGATGTAGGGCACAGGCTGCAGTGCCGGCACCACGCCCTCGTGCTTGCCGATTGCCAGCAGCCGCGCGACCAGCGGGTCGGGTATCGGCGTGCCGGCGTCCAGTGCATCGCGGACCTTGCGGTTGAGGCCAGCGAGGTTTCTGACGCCGAGCGCCTTCATCAGGTGGTAGCGCCGCTCCATTTCCACGACGCACCAGCGGAGCGCATTCGCCGCGTGCTTCATGTCGGTCACGACCGGCGCGAGCAAATGCGGAATGCCCTCGTACACCGAGAGCTCCAGCATCTTCGGGTCGATCAGGATCAGGCGCACGTGCTCCGCCGAACTCTTGTAGAGGAGCGACAGCACCATGGCGTTGATCGCGACCGACTTGCCGGAGCCCGTCGTGCCGGCAATCAGCAGATGCGGCATTCTGCCGAGATCGGCCACGACCGGCGCGCCGCCAATGTCTTTGCCGAGCGCGAGTGCGAGCGGGGACGCCAGCTCGTCATAGGCGCGCGAGCGCAGGATCTCCCCGAGCGTCACGAGCTCGCGCGATTCGTTCGGAATCTCGAGGCCCACCACCGATTTACCCGGAATCACCTCGACCACGCGCACGCTGATCGCGGAGAGCGCGCGCGCCAGGTCTTTCGCGAGCGCGCTGATCTGGCTGACCTTGACCCCGGGCGCCGGCTTCAGCTCGAAGCGGGTGACAACCGGCCCCGGCAGCACGGCCACGACTTCGACGTCGATTCCGAAATCCTTCAGCTTGATCTCGACCAGCCGGGAGATCGCGTCGAGCGCCTCCGGGGAATACGACTTCTCGCGCGCCGGCGGATCGTCGAGCAGCTTGAGTTCCGGCAGGTCGCGCGACGGCGGCTTCGCGAAGAGCTGGGCCTGTCTTTCCTTTTGGACGCGCAGGCTCGGCTCGGGCACCGGCGGCGCCGGCGGCTCGATGCGTGGCGGCGTGCGCATCGCCGCCCTCTTCTGCACTTCGCGGACCACAGTCTCGCGCGCCTCGCGCGATTCGCGTCCGACGGCCTGGTCGCGCGAGATCGCCATGCGCGCGCGCACCCAGGCAGCGCCCGCGAGCACCCAATGGCCGAGAAAGTCCATCACGCGGAGCCAGGACACGCCTGTGTAGAGCTGCACGCCCGCGAACCAGAGCGCGAGCAGGACGAGCGTCGCGCCGAGAAGCAACGCGACCTGCGCCAAGTTTTCGCCGACGAGGTCGCCGAGAATGCCGCCGGCGCCCGCAGGCAATGTGCCCGCGGAGAAGTGGAGTGTCGCAAGACCGCAACTGGTTGCGAGCGCGATGACGATGCCGATTACCCGCAGCGCGATCGTCGTACGTCCTTGCCCCGCTTCATCCGGGGCGCGCTTCAGGCCCATCCACGCGCTGAATGCGATCGCGACGGGAAACAGGAACGCCGGCCAGCCGAAGAGCGTGTACAGGACGTCGGCGATCCACGCGCCGAGCGGGCCGATCAGATTGCCGACCCGCCCCGGCTCACCGGTGTAACTGAAGCTGCGGTCGGAAGCGTCGTGGCTCGAGAGCGCGATCAGGAGTACCAGCGCGAGCGCGGCGAGCAGCCAGAACGCGGCCTCGCGCAGCGCGCGCGCAAAGACCGGATCGAGTTTCGTATCAGCGCCAACGGCGTCGGCAGCGGTCCTTGCCACGATTCAGAATCCTGATAAGGAAAGAGTCATAAGCGGTTGATTATAAGGGCGTTGCAAATCGTGCAGCAAGCACCCATGCTCGGTGTGCCTGCGAGCGCATGGCGCGCCTTGGATCAGAGAACACTATACATGACGACCCCACGCCACTCGCGGCTCATCATTCTCGGTTCAGGACCCGCGGGTTACGCGGCCGCGGTCTACGCCGCACGCGCCAATCGCAAGCCGCTCCTGCTCACCGGATTGCAGCCGGGCGGTCAGTTGATGACGACGACGGAAGTCGACAATTGGCCGGGCGATGTGGAAGGGCTGCTCGGTCCCGACCTGATGGATCGCATGCGCCGGCACGCCGAGCGCTTCGGCGTCGAAATCCTGTCTGACCACGTCACGCGGGTGGATCTTTCCAGGCGGCCATTTCAGATCACCGGCGAGGATGCCGAATATCGTTGCGATTCGCTCGTCATCGCGACCGGCGCTTCGGCCCGTTATCTCGGGCTCGAATCGGAGACGAAATTCCGCGGACGTGGCGTGTCCGCCTGCGCCACCTGCGACGGGTTCTTTTACCGCGGCCAGAATGTGGCAGTGGTGGGCGGCGGCAACACCGCCGTCGAGGAAGCGATCTACCTGACGAACATCGCCTCGCACGTTACCTTGATTCACCGGCGCGACAAGCTCCGCGCCGAGGCGATTCTCCAGGACCGGCTGCGGAAGCTCGCCGACCACGGCAAGATTTCCTTCGTCTGGGACCATGAAGTGGCGGAAGTTCTCGGCAGCGAACAGGGAGTCACCGGCGTCCGGGTTCGCGCGACGAAAAAAAGCGCGACCCGGGATCTCGACGTCACGGGATTGTTCATTGCAATCGGTCACACGCCGAATACCGAGCTCTTCCAGGGCCAGCTCGAGATGAAAAACGGTTACATCGTGGTTAATTCCGGCCTGTCGGGCGACGCCACGGCCACGAGCGTGCCCGGCGTATTCGCGGCGGGTGACGTCGCGGATCATGTCTACCGACAGGCGGTGACCTCCGCAGGCACAGGTTGCATGGCGGCGCTCGACGCCGATCGCTTTCTCGAGCGGCCCGCTGCCGTCTGAGGCGGCCGTGACGACCCGCATCGCCCGGTCGATCGCCGACGTCGATGCGGCAGAGTGGAATGCGCTGCCCGGCGCCGAGCCGCCATTCCTGCGTCATGAATTCCTGCTGGCGCTCGAACAGTCGGGTTGCGCGACGCCCGCAACCGGCTGGGATGCGCATCACGTGCTCCACCACGGTCCGGACGGCCGGCTCCGCGCCGCCATGCCGCTTTACCTGAAACCGCATTCCTGGGGCGAATTCGTCTTCGACTTTGCCTGGGCCGATGCGTATCAGCGCGCCGGACTCAGTTACTACCCGCGACTCGTGAGTGCCGTTCCATTCACGCCGGCGACCGCACCCCGACTTCTCGCCGTGAGCGACACAGCTCGAAAGATGCTGCTCGACGCCGCGCGCGATGAAATGCGGAGCCTCGGCGCGTCGTCCCTGCACGTGCTGTTTCCAGCCGACCGGGACCGCGAGTTCCTGGTCGAGGCCGGGCTCCTGCCGCGCCTCGACTGCCAGTTCCACTGGCACAACGAGAATTACGCGGGGTTCGAGGATTTTCTCGCGGGATTCACGGCCGAGAAGCGCAAGAAGCTCAGGCGGGAGCGGCGCCGTGTCGCCGAGGCTGGCATCGAATGCCGGACGCTCCAGGGCGGGGAATTGGACGACGCGATGATCGACACGGTGTATCGCCTTCATGCCATGACTTTCGCGCGCTATGGCCACGCCCCCTATCTCAATCGCGAGTTTTTCGCCCGTCTCGCCGCCGCGCTGCCGGAAGCGCTCGTGGTCGAGCTCGCCGTGCGTCACGAGGAGCCGATCGCCTGCGCGGTTTCGCTCCGCGGTCGCGACACGCTCTATGGGCGCTACTGGGGCGCGAGCGGCGAATATCACAGCCTGCATTTCGAGCTCTGCTACTACCGCGGCATCGAGTACTGCATTCGCGAGCGACTCGCGCGCTTCGAGCCTGGCACGCAAGGCGAGCACAAGCTGCTCCGCGGTTTCGCGCCGACCCCGGTCTGGTCCGCCCACGAAATCGTCGATGCGCGCTTCGGCGAGGCGATCGCCACCTGGCTCGGCCGGGAGCGCCAGGAGCGGCGCAGATGGCTGCGCGAAGCCGTGAGCCACCTGCCCTTCCGGCGCGCCGACATCCCCGCTAGGCTCGAAGACGATGTCCGGAATTGCCTGGCTGCAGAAGACTGATCCGCCGTCGGCGCTGCCGCCGACCGCGCGTGCGCTCATCGAGCCGAACGGCCTGCTGGCCGTCGGCGGCGCGTTGACGCCGGAATGGCTGATCCATGCCTATCGCCACGGCGTGTTCCCGTGGTATTCCGCCGATCAGCCGATACTCTGGTGGGCGCCCGATCCGCGCGCCGTCCTGTTGCCTGCCGAGTTCCACACCTCGCGGAGCCTTGCGCGTTCGATCGCCAAGCGCGGCTACGAAACGCGGATCAACACGGCGTTCGCCGCGGTGATCGAAGCCTGTGCCGGACCGCGGCGCGGCATGGCCGGCACCTGGATCACCCGCGAAATGCATGACGCCTACCTGCTGCTCCACCGCCGCGGGCTCGCGCATTCCTTCGAAACCTGGCACGAGGGCCGACTCGTCGGCGGGCTGTATGGCGTCGCGCTCGGGCGCGTGTTCTTCGGCGAATCGATGTTCACGCGCGCGACCGACGCCTCCAAGGTCGCGCTCGCCCGGCTGGTGACCGAGTGCACGGCCCGCAACGTGCCGCTGATCGACTGCCAGATGCCCAGCCCTCACCTGGCGAGTCTCGGCAGCCGCAACCTTCCGCGCGTGGAGTTCGAGTCGCGCCTCGCCGGGTTCATCAACTCACGCGTGCCGCTGTGGCGCGAATGACACACGCAATTGCGTGTGCGCGGCGCCTGCGGCACAATCCGCGCGGTTTCCGCTACAGCACCGGGGCGCGATGGCGAAGGAAGAGGCAATCCAGATGGAAGGCGAGGTCGTCGAGACCCTGCCGAACACGACCTTTCGCGTCCGCCTCCAGAACGATCACGTCGTGACCGCCCACATCTCCGGCAAGATGCGGAAGCACTACATCAGGATCCTGACGGGCGACACGGTCACCGTGGAACTGACGCCCTACGACCTTTCGAAGGGCCGCATCATCTATCGGGCGCGCTGAACGATCGGGGACGCGGAAACGCGCTCAGTCCTGGCCAAGCAGCTCCGGTGACTTGGCCGGACGGATGTCGAGCGCGAGCCCCTCGCCGCCCTCGGCGAGCGAAACCAGGACGCTGCCGCCGCCCGCCAGCCGGCCAAAGAGCAATTCCTCCGCAAGCGGCCGCTTGACGTGCTCCTGGAGCACCCGCGCCATCGGGCGCGCGCCCATCTTCGGGTCGTAGCCGCGCGCGGCGATCCAGCGGCGGGCGGCGTCGTCGACGGAGAGCGTGACCGCCTTCTGCTCGAGCTGCGCCTCGATCTCGATCACGAGCTTGTCGACGACGCGCTCGATCGTCGGCGCATCGAGCGGCGCGAACTGAATGATCGCGTCGATGCGATTGCGGAACTCCGGCGCAAAGATGCGGCGCACGGCTTCCATGCCGTCCGGCGCATGATCTTGCGGCGTGAAGCCGATGCTCGCCCGGCTCATCTCCGACGCGCCGGCGTTGGTCGTCATGACGATGATCACGTGACGGAAATCGGCCTTGCGGCCGTTGTTGTCGGTGAGGGTGCCGTGGTCCATGACCTGCAACAGCAGGTTGAAAACGTCCGGATGCGCCTTCTCGATTTCGTCGAGGAGCAGCACGCAGTGCGGCTGCTTGGCGATCGCCTCGGTCAGCAGCCCGCCCTGGTCGAAGCCCACATAGCCGGGCGGCGCGCCGATCAGGCGCGACACGGTGTGACGCTCCATGTACTCCGACATGTCGAAGCGCAGGAACTCGACGCCGAGCACGATCGCGAGCTGACGGGTCACTTCGGTCTTGCCGACGCCGGTCGGTCCGGCGAACAGGAAACTGCCGACCGGGTGGCGCTCGTCGCCGAGCCCGGCCCGTGACATCTTGATCGCGGCCGCGAGGGCGTCGATGGCGGCATCCTGCCCGTAGATGACGAGTTTCAGGTTGCGTTGCAGGTTGGCGAGCACTTCGCGATCGGAGGTCGAGATGTTCTTCGCCGGAATGCGCGCGATCCGCGCGACGACCGCCTCGATGTGGGCGACGGTCACGACGGCTTCGCGCTCCGCGGCCGGCTTCAGCCGCAGGGAGGCGCCCGCCTCGTCGACGACGTCAATGGCCTTGTCCGGCAGGTGCCGGTCGTTGATGTGGCGCTCGGCCAGCTCGGCGGCGGCGACCAGGGCCTCGTCGGCATAGGTGATGCCGTGATGCTCCTCGAAGCGGGTCTTGAGCCCGCGCAGGATCTCGATCGTCTCCGCGACCGTCGGTTCGACCACGTCGATCTTCTGGAATCGCCGCGCGAGCGCGTGGTCCTTCTCGAAGATGCCGCGGTATTCCTGGTAGGTCGTGGAGCCGATGCACCGGAGCTCGCCGCTCGCCAGCACCGGCTTGATCAGGTTCGACGCATCCATCACACCGCCGGACGCCGCGCCTGCGCCGATGACGGTGTGGATCTCGTCGATGAACAGGATGGCGCCCGGGCGCTTCTTGAGCTCGCTGACGACGCCCTTCAGGCGCTTCTCGAAGTCGCCGCGGTATTTGGTGCCCGCGATCAGGGCGCCCATGTCGAGGGCGTAGATCGTGCAGTCGGCGAGCACGTCCGGCACCTTGCGCTCGACGACGAGCCTTGCGAGGCCCTCGGCGATCGCCGTCTTCCCCACGCCGGCCTCGCCGACGTAGAGCGGATTGTTCTTGCGCCTGCGGCAGAGGATCTCGACCGTCCGTTGGACCTCGAGCTGGCGCCCGATCAGCGGATCGACGCGTCCGGCCGCCGCCTGGGCATTGAGGTTGATCGTGTATTTCTCGAGCGCCGCGGCACCGTTGTCGTCCGAGGTCTCGCGCTCGCCCGCGGCGCCCTCCTCGCGCGCGGTCTCGCGGCCTTCGCCGGAGGACGGCAGCCCGTGCGAAATGTAATTGACGATGTCGAGGCGCGTGACGTCCTGGAGCGAAAGCAGATACGCCGCGTGCGACTGCTTCTCGCTGAAGATCGCGACCAGCACGTTCGCGACAGTAACTTCCTTCCTGCCGCTTGACTGAACGTTGAAGACCGCGCGCTGGAGCACGCGCTGGAATCCGAGCGTGGGCTGCACCTCGCGGTCGTCCTCGGCGGCGAGCGCGGGAGTCGTCTCGTCGATGAACTTCTGGAGCTCGGCCTGGAGGCGCGCGAGATCGGCGCCGCAGGCTTTCAGGATCTCGCGTACGCGCGGCGCGTCGAGGATCGACAGCAGCAGGTGCTCCACGGTCATGTACTCGTGGCGCGCGTCGCGGGCCTTCTGGTACGCCTCGTTCAGGCAGTATTCGAGCTCACTCGAGAGCACTCAGGTCTCCTCCATCGTGCAGAGCAGCGGGTGCTGGTGCTGCCTTGCGTACGTCATCACTTGCGCCACCTTCGTTTCCGCGATCTCGAACGTGAACACGCCGCAGACGCCCTTGCCGCGGGTGTGGACCTCGAGCATCACGCGAGTCGCCCGCGTGCGATCGAGGCTGAAGATCCGCTCGAGCACGTCGACCACGAATTCCATCGGCGTGTAGTCGTCATTCAGCAACACCACCTGGTACAGCGGCGGCTTCTTGAGCCGCGGTTGCGCCTCCTCGACCACCAGGTCGAGTCCGCCCTGCCCGATATCCCGTTCCTTGTCGTCAGCCACCTTCTTTGCCTGCCGTCTGCGTCCGCCAGCCGTCGGATCATTTATAGGGTTCAGGAGCCGGCTGCACAAGTGACCGGTCCGGCATTCGCCAAAGTGCGACACCACTGCAAGCCCGGTTTGAGAAGTGTGGCACAAGTGCCCGCCGTTACTTCGATTTCCGGGAGCCAATCGCCTTGTGGCCCTGCGCCGGCAACCCGTATCATGTTGCGGTTTCCCCGGGGCTCGCGGACCAGACACCAGCGGATGCAGTTAGTTGACCGAATCGTCGCGCCTTGGCGCCGCCCGGCGGGCGGTGCGCCGGCGGGGCTTGCCGGCGCGGCGCCCTCGCTCGTCAGCTTCGTGCTCATCGTCGTGCTGGCGGCGCAGCTTGCCGCCCTCCTGTGGCGGGCGCTTGGTTCGTCTGACACTGACTCGGCGTCAGCACCGGTCGCCGCAAGCGCCGCCGAGCCGGCGGTCGACATGGCGGCGATCGTCAATGCGCACCTGTTCGGGGTCGCAGCGTCGTCAGGCGACCCCTCGATGGCGCCGGCAACTGCCGCCAACCTGACCCTCGCGGGAACGCTTGCAGGACTTCAGCCCGAACAGGGCTGGGCGATCATCGGCGCCAGCGGGCAGGCTGCACGCGTCTATGCGACGGGCGCGCAAGTCCCGGGCGGCGCGAAGCTCTTTGCCGTCTATCCGGACCGCGTGATCCTCGATCGCGGCGGCACGCGCGAATCGCTGATGCTGCCGCGCATGAGCAGCGCCGGTGGAGGCCCGCTGCCGGCCGCCAACCTTCCGGGCGCTGCGGCGCCGGCTGCATCGCTTGCGGATAGCGTGCGCCAACTCCTGGTACAGAACCCGTCGGCGGGCAACGATTTGCTGCGCCCGCAACCGGTGTTCGCGGGCGGGTCGCTCAAGGGGTATCGCGTGTATCCGGGACGCAATCGCGCGCAGTTCGTCAGGCTGGGCCTGCAGCCGGGCGACCTCGTCATGGCGGTGAACGGCGCGCCGCTCGACGATCCCAATCGCGGCCTCGAGATCCTGCGCGGCATCGGCCAGGGCACGGCGGTCACCTTGACGGTCGATCGCGGCGGCCAGCAGCAGCAGATCACCGTCGACGCCGCGGCGGTCTCGCAGGAACTGCAGCCCGCCGAAGCCGAAGCTGAAGCCGAGTCGCCGCCCGAGGCGACCGAATGAGAGCCGGCCTCCAGAGGAACGATTTCATGACGCGATTCACCCGCTTTGCCGCGCTCCTCGCCTTCGCCCTGCCGCTCGCGGCGGCGGCCCAGCAGGGGGCGCAGATCACGCCGAACTACAAGGACGCCGATCTGGGCCAGGTCATCGAGGCCGTGAGCCAGGTGACCGGCAAGAATTTCATCGTCGACCCGCGCGTGCGGGCGCAGGTCACGATGCTCTCGACCGCGCCGATGAGTCCGGCGGCCTTCTACGAAGCGTTCCTCGCGATCCTGCAGGTACATGGATTCGTCGCGGTCCCTTCGGGCTCGGTCATCAAGATCCTGCCCGATGCCACTTCGCGCCAGATGCCGGCCAACGACCTGCCGGACCGGATCAGTTCGACATCCGACGAGATCGTGACGCAGGTGGTGCAGGTGAGAAACGTCTCGGCGGCACAGCTCGTGCCGATCCTGCGGCCGATGATGCCGCAGTCCGCGCATCTCGCGGCCTATCCGAGCGCCAACATGCTGATCATCTCGGACCGGGCCTCGAACGTGAACCGCATGATGCGCATCATCCAGCGGATCGACCGGAGCGGCGACGGCGACTTCGAGGTGATCCGTCTCGAGCACGCGTCCGCGAACGAGATCGTGCGCGTGATCAATTCGCTCTCGGCAGCGCAGGGCGCCGAGGCCGCGGGCGGCGCCCGCGTCGTCGCCGACGAGCGCACGAACAGCGTACTCGTCAGCGGCGAGACTTCCCAGCGGTTGCGCTTTCGCACCGTGATCACGCATCTCGACACGCCGCTTGAGGCCGGCGGCGACACGCAAGTGCGATTCCTGCGCTATGCGGACGCCGAGAAGCTCGCGGCCAAGCTGAAAGAACAGTCGGGCGCGACCGTCGCCGCAGCGGGCGGACAAGCGGCTGCGCAGGCCGCGGCGGCAGGCGGAGTGGACAAGTCCGTGACAATCTGGGCGGATCCCGAGACGAACGCGCTCGTGATGACCGCGCCGCCGAAAACCATGCGCTCGCTGATGGGGGTCGTGGACCGCCTCGACGTGCGCCGCGCGCAGGTCATCATCGAGGCGATGCTGGTCGAGGTGTCGACGGACGCCTCGCGCGATCTCGGCGTCAACTGGATCATCGACGGCTCCGGCGACAATTTCCTGGTCGGCCTCTTCCAGCAGCCGATCGCCGGTGTCGGCATCGCGGAGATTGCGGCCGGCTTCGACGATCCGTCCTCGGTCACGTCTGCGCCCGGCGGGCTCACCATCGGCGGTGGTCGGGACGAGGCGACCGGCACCAACTTCGCCGCGATCCTGCGCGCGCTCGCGAGCGACGGCGACACCAACGTCGTCTCCATGCCCTCGGTGATCACGCTCGACAACGAGGAAGCCCAGATCAAGGTCGCGCAGGAGGTGCCTTTCCTCACGGGAACGTTCACGAACACGGGCGGCACCGGCGGCGCGGTCAACCCATTTCAGACGATCGAGCGCAAGGAAGTCGGCAATATCCTCAAGATCACGCCGCAGATCACCGACGAGGACACGATTCTCCTGAAGATCGAGCAGGAGGCATCCGGCATCGCGGCCGCGGCCGCTCAGGTGTCTTCGACGGATCTCGTGACCAACAAGCGCACCATCTCGACCCGCGTGCTGGTCGACGACGGCGGCATGATCGTGCTGGGCGGCCTGATCGAAGACCGGCTGACCGAGAGCGAGAGCCGTGTGCCGCTGCTCGGGCGGATCCCGGTGATCGGCGCCCTGTTCCGCACGCGGAACACCCAGAAGACCAAGACCAACCTGATGGTTTTCATCCGCCCGCGCGTGCTCCGGACCGCCGAGCAGGCCGCGATCGAAACCAACGCGAAATATAACTACCTGCGGAATCTCCAGCTGGACAACGAGGGCAAGGTGAAGCTCATGCCCGGAGCCCAGCGGCCGAGGCTACCGCCTCTCGTCGGTCCGACGGCGCCCCAGGCCGCGCCGGTCGCGCCGCCGGTGGCCGAGCCGGCCGCGCCCGCACCGGGCGAGGCCGAGCTGGCCGAGCCCGGGCCGCCACCGGAGACCGAAGAGCCGTCCGCCAGCCCGCCGCCGTGACCTGGAGCGGCCGATGATTGCCGGCACGCCGCCGAAACCGATCGCGCCCGTCGGCCGGCTGCCCTTCGCCTTCGCCAAGCGCCATGGCGTGCTGGTGCGCGGCGTCTCCGACGGGAAGGCCCAAATCGTGTATCGCGAGGGTGCGCAGCCCTCGGCCGTCGCCGAGTTGCGGCGCTTCCTCGGTATCCCGCTCGTCATCGAGCGCGTCGCGGAATCGGCGTTCGACGAGCTGCTCCGCAAGGCCTACGAGGGCGGCAGCGGTGAGGCCGGGCAGATCGTCGAAGGAATAGAGGGCGAGACGGATCTGGCGGGACTGGCGGAAGGCCTGCCCGAGCCGTCGGACCTCATGGAGAGCGAGGACGACGCGCCCGTCATCCGGCTCATCAACGCGGTGCTGACGCAGGCCATCAAGGAAAACGCCTCCGACATCCACATCGAGCCGTACGAGAACCGCCTCGTCGTCCGGTTCCGAGTCGACGGCGTGCTCCGTGAAGTGCTCCAGACGAAACGCGCTGTCGCCCCGCTCCTGATTTCGCGGGTCAAGGTGATGTCGCGGCTCGACATCGCCGAGAAGCGGCTGCCGCAGGACGGCCGCATTAGCCTGCGCATCGCGGGCCGCGCGGTGGACGTGCGCGTGTCGACCCTGCCCTCCGGGCACGGCGAGCGTGTCGTGCTCCGGCTGCTCGACAAGCAGGCGGGCCGGCTCGACCTCGCCTCGCTCGGCATGGAGCCGCGCGTGCAGGGCATGATCGACAACCTGATCCACAAGCCGCACGGCATCATTCTCGTCACCGGGCCGACGGGCTCCGGCAAGACGACGACGCTCTACGCGGCGCTCGAACGCATCAACGACCGCACGCGCAACATCATGACGGTCGAGGACCCGATCGAGTACTACATCGACGGCATCGGCCAGACCCAGGTGAACACCAAGGTCGAGATGACCTTCGCGCGGGGCTTGCGCGCGATCCTGCGCCAGGACCCGGACGTCGTGATGGTCGGCGAGATCCGTGACACCGAGACCGCGCAGATCGCCGTGCAGGCCTCGCTGACCGGCCACCTCGTGCTGTCGACGCTGCATACGAACAGCGCGGTGGGCGCCGTGACGCGGCTGCGCGACATGGGCGTCGAACCCTTCCTGCTGGCCTCGACGCTGATCGGCGTCGTCGCCCAGCGTCTTGTGCGCGTGCTGAACCCGGACACGCGGATCGGCTACCCGGCCGGCGACTACGAAGCGCGCCTCGTCGGCCTCGCGCCGGGCGACGCCGGCCGCGCGACTCTTTACCGTCCGGGCGCGGATTCGGGCAGCGGGTATCGGGGCCGCACCGGCATCTACGAGCTCGTGATCGTCAACGACCGCATGCGCGTGATGATCCATGACGACGCCGGCGAGCATGAGCTCGAGCGCCATGCGCGCGCGACGACGCCGGGCATCCGCGACGACGGCCGCGCGAAGGTGCTGGCCGGCGTGACTTCGCTCGAGGAACTGCTCCGCGTCACCCGCGAGGAGTGATGGCGGCCTACGAATACACCGCGCTCGACGCCGCCGGACGGGAGCTGCGCGGCGTGCTCGAAGGAGACAGCGCACGGCAGGTGCGGCAGCTGCTGCGCGACCAGACGCTCCTGCCCGTCAGCGTGACCGAAATCAGCGATGCGGTGCCTAAGCGGGCGCTCCAGTTGTCATTCGGCAATCGGATCCGTACCGCGGACCTTGCGCTGCTGACCCGCCAGCTCGCGACCCTGGTGCGCTCCGGCATTCCGCTGGAAGAAGCGCTGCTCGCCGTCTCCCAACAGAGCGAGAAGGCAAGGGTGCGGAGCGTCATCGCCGGGGTGCGCACGCGCGTCATGGAAGGCCGCACGCTCGCCGAAGGCCTCGGCGCTTTCCCCACGGTTTTTCCCGAAATCTATCGCGCGATGGTCACCGCCGGCGAGCAGTCGGGGAATCTCGACCTGGTGCTCGAGCGCATGGCCGACTACACCGAGAACCGCCAGATCCTGCAGCAGAAGATCCGTAACGCGATGATCTACCCCGTGCTTCTCACCGTGATCTGCCTCGCCATCGTCGGCCTGCTGCTGGGCTACGTGGTGCCCGAGGTCGTGCGCGTTTTCGAGGCCGGTGAGCGCGAGTTGCCGATCCTGACACGCATGCTGATCTCGGCCTCCGATTTCCTGAGAGCCTGGTGGTGGCTCCTGCTGGCCGTCATCATCGCCATCGTCTGGGGTTTCCGCCGCTGGCTGCGCGACCCGGCCGCCCGATACCGCTACGACGCCTTCAAGCTGCGCCTGCCGCTCGTCGGCCGTATCACCCGGGGCAACAACGCGGCGCGATTCGCGCGCACTTTTTCGATCCTGACCGCGAGTTCGGTCCCGGTCCTGGAGGCGCTGCGCATCGCCGCGGAAGTCGTCATCAATACGACGATGCGCCGCGCCGTGCAGGATGCCGCGGTCCGGGTGCGCGAGGGCGCGCCGATCGCGCGCTCGATCGGTGCCAGCAAGCTCTTTCCACCCATGCTCGTACACCTCGTCGCCAGCGGCGAGACCAGCGGCGAGCTCGAGGCCATGCTCGAGCGCGCTGCCGATAACCAGGAACGCGAGCTCGATGGCGTGGTCAATACGGCGGTGGGCATCCTGGGGCCGATGATGATTCTCTTGATGGGCGGCTTCGTTTTCGTGATCGTCATCGCGCTTCTGCTGCCGATCTTCGAACTTAACCAGTTGGTGCGCTGAGACCCCTTGCGGCCGCGCCCGCCGCGCCTTATAAGTCGGCCCGCAGTGACCCTGGACTGGTCGCATGAGCGAGAAGCCCAAGGAAGAATTCGAGGACGAAGAGCCTGACGAACTCGAGGTAGCCGCCGAGGACCTCGACGTCGATCAGCTCATGCGGGATTTCGACACCCGCAAGCGCCGCGGCGCGCGGGTCGCCGGCGAGCCCGCGTGGCGCAAGCTCGAGCGCATGCGCGAGGAGAAGCGCACGGCCGGGCTGCTGTCGGATTTCGACGATTACGACATCGACGAGACCGGCAACCGGCCGATGAAGCGGTCGCGGCGCGAGCCGACTCGCCGGCGCTAGAAAAAGGGGACGAGGTACATTCACGCGGTCAATGCAACACGATAGGCATTCAGCCTTGAGGAGTGTTG
>JBBDLI010000003.1:0-200645 GCA_040878925.1 Steroidobacteraceae bacterium
AAAAAACTGCTCGTACTGTGCATGAAGCGCAGCGATTTTCAACAGCCTGCTAGGCGGTCGCGCTCGCGGTCGTATAGGAAATCGGCGCCGCGCTCTCGTCGCGGAACGTGACCTCCTCCCAGGCCTCCGCATCTGCGAGCATCGCGCGCAGCAGGCGATTGTTGAGGCCGTGACCGGACTTGAAGCCGGTGAATTCGCCGATCAGCGAGTGGCCGAGGAGATACAGGTCGCCGATCGCGTCGAGGATCTTGTGACGCACGAACTCGTCCTCGTAGCGCAGCCCGTCTTCGTTCAGGATGCGGTAATCGTCGAGCACGATCGCATTGTCGAGCGTGCCGCCAAGGGCGAGATTGCGCCCGCGCAGGGATTCCATATCGCGCATGAAGCCGAAGGTGCGCGCGCGGCTCACTTCGCGCAGGAAAGTCGTGGTCGAAAAGTCCATCGTCGCGCGCTGCGAGTGACGGTGAAACACCGGGTGGTCGAACTCGATTTCGAAGTTGACCCGGAAGCCCTCGTGCGGATCGAAGCGCGCCCACTTGTCCCCATCCTGCACTTCGACACGGCGGCGCACGCGCACGAACTTCTTCGGACTCGCTTGCACCTCAATTCCGGCCGACTGGATCAGGAATACGAACGGCCCGGCGCTGCCGTCCATGATCGGCACTTCGCCCGCGGTCAACTCGATGAAGGCGTTGTCGATGCCGAGGCCGGCCATAGCCGACAGCAGGTGCTCGACCGTCGAGACGCCCGTTTCCCCCAGCGAGAGTGTCGTGCCGAGCGTGGTCTCGGTGACGTTGGTCGCTTGCGCGGGAATGTCGACGGGCGGGTCGAGATCGACGCGCCGGAACACGATGCCGGTATTGGGCGGCGCGGGCCGCAACACCATGAGGACCTTGCGGCCGGTGTGCAGGCCGATTCCGGTCGCCCGGATCGCGTCCCTCAACGTGCGTTGCTGGGCCATGGCATTGCCTTTAGCAACCAACAAGTTAACACATCGAACGGATCGCCGGCCGCCGGCCAGCGGAGGATGGCAGGCGGCCGTCGTCCCGTTCTCATGGCGGTGACCGAGGCGGGTCGCGCTCGCGCGCGCGCTCGGCGCGGCGGCCCGCTGCACGGCGGCGCGCGCGCAGGCGCAGCCGCACGATCCGCAGTCCGTCGCGCTCGGCGCGATTGCGAACCATCGCCGCCTCAGTCGGCCTGGCGCCGGAGGAATGCCGGGATGTCGAGCACGTCCTCCGAGCCGAAGTCGGCGCGCAGCCCGTCGCCGACCGCGCGCTGCGGGTGGCGGTGGATTGCCGGGCGATCCAGGTGGCTGTAGTCCGGAGCCGGCGCCCGGTTCCTCTGCGCCACCAGCTTGACGTCGGCGCCACGCCGCACCGCCGGTGCAGGCTGGGCCACGGCCGGGGCCGCCGCCTTCGCCTTGCTGCGATTGAGGCCGGTCGCCACGACCGTGACGCGCAGCTCGCCCTGCATTTCCGGCTCGATGACCGTGCCGACCACGACGGTCGCGTCCTCGGCCGCGAACTGCTTGACGGTATTGCCGACTTCCTCGAACTCGCCGATCGACAGGTCGAGGCCCGCCGTGACGTTCACCAGGATGCCGTGCGCGCCGGCCAGGTTGATGTCCTCGAGCAGCGGCGACGAGACTGCCATCTCGGCGGCGACGCGCGCGCGATGCTCGCCGGTGCCGATGCCGGAGCCCATCATCGCGAGACCGGTTTCCGACATCACCGTGCGGACGTCGGCGAAGTCCACGTTGATGAGGCCCGGGCGCGTGATCAGCTCGGCGATGCCCTGCACCGCGCCCTGCAGCACCTCGTTCGCCCGCTTGAATGCCTCGAGGAGCGTGGTCTGGCCGCCCAGCACCTGCAACAGCTTCTGGTTCGGGATCGTGATCAGGGAATCCACGTGCCGCGACAACTCGGTGATGCCGGCTTCCGCGATCGCGTGGCGCTTGTTCCCCTCCATGATGAAAGGCCGCGTGACGACCGCGACGGTGAGTATTCCGAGTTCGCGCGCGACCTGCGCAACGACCGGCGCCGCGCCCGTGCCGGTACCGCCGCCCATGCCGGCGGTGAGGAACAGCATGTCGCAGCCCTCAATCAGCTCGATGACGCGATCGCGATCCTCCATTGCCGCCTGCCGGCCGACTTCCGGATTGGCGCCCGCGCCGAGGCCTTTCGTGATGTTGCAGCCGATCTGCAGCGAGGATTTCACCTGCGAGTGCTTGAGCGCCTGCGCGTCGGTGTTCACGCAGATGAACTCGACACCCTCGATGCCGCATTTGGCCATGTGAGACACGGCATTGCCGCCGCCGCCGCCCACGCCGACCACCTTGATCACAGCCGTCTGGCTGTATGTATCCATCAGTTCGAACATGTCCTCTCCTCCGCTAAAAATATCCCTGGAACCACGATTTCATCCTTTCCGTCACCGTCTTCATTCCGTCGCCGATGAGCTTCGGCGCCGGTTGGCCGGCATTGAGCCGGCCGTAAAGCAGGAGACCCACGCCGGTCGCATGGATCGGGTTGCGCACCACGTCGCCGAGTCCGGTCACGCCCGAGGGGCTCCCGAGGCGGACGGGCATGTGGAAAATTTCCTCGGCGAGCTCGACCGCGCCTTCCATCTTGGCGCTGCCGCCCGTGAGCACGACGCCGGCCGCGACCGACTCCTCGTAGCCGGAGCGGCGCAGCTCGTCGCGGATCAGCATGAAGAGCTCCTCGTAGCGCGGCTCGACGATCTCGGCCAGCGTCTGGCGCGCGAGCCGGCGCGAAGGCCGGTCGCCGACTGAGGGCACTTCGATGGTCTCGTCGGGATTCGCGAGCTGCGACAGCGCGCAGGCATAGCGAATCTTGATTTCTTCCGCATACGGCGTCGGCGTGCGCATGGAGACCGCGATGTCGTTCGTGACCTGATCGCCCGCGACCGGTATCACCGCGGTGTGGCGGATCGCACCGCCCGAGAACACCGCGATGTCGGTGGTGCCGCCGCCCACGTCCACCAGGCAGACGCCGAGCTCCTTCTCGTCGTCGGTCAGCACGGAAAAGGACGAGGCGAGCTGCTCGAGGACGATGTCCTCGACCTCGAGCCCGCAGCGCTGCACGCACTTGACGATGTTCTGCGCCGCGCTCTCGGCGCCGGTGACGATGTGGACGCGCGCCTCGAGGCGCACGCCGGACATCCCGATCGGCTCGCGGATGCCTTCCTGCCCGTCGATGATGAATTCCTGCGGCAGCACGTGCAGGATCTTCTGGTCGGCCGGGATCGGCACTGCCTGCGCGGCGTCCATGACGCGCGTGACATCGCCGACGACGACCTCCTTGTCCTTGATCGCGACGATGCCGTGCGAGTTGAGGCTCCGCACGTGGCTGCCGGCGATGCCGGTGAACACCGAGCGGATCTCGACCCCCGCCATCAGCTCGGCTTCCTCGACCGCGCGCTGGATCGACTGGACGGTCGAATCGATGTTGACCACGACGCCCTTCTTCAGGCCACGCGACGGATGCGAGCCGAGGCCGATGACTTCGAGGCTGCCGTCGGTGTGCATTTCGCCGACGAGCGAGACGACCTTCGACGTGCCGATGTCGAGTCCCACGATCAGGTTGCGGTCGGAGCGTTTAGCCATCGGTCACCGGATCTCCCTTCATGCGGTTGGCCATGGCGGTGGGTGCCACGCGCTCCGGCTTGCGGTCCTTCCGCCAGCCGATGGAAAAGCCGTTCGAGTAGCGCATGTCCACGTAATGGATGTCGGCCGCGCGGCCGGCGATGACCTGGGCGCCGATCTCGACGAAGCGGTCCATGCGCTCGTCCACCTGACGGCGGCCGAGCCGCACGGTCACGCCGTTCGAAAGATCGAGCTCCCAGGCGCCGCGCGCGTCGAGCCGGAGCGCCGCGATGCGCAATCCCTGCTCCACGAGCCGCCCCTGGATCGCGAGATACCGTTGCGCGACCTGCCATTCCGTGCCGGGCGGCCCATCGAGGCGCGGCAGCTCCGGCGGGACGTGGCGCACGCCGCTCGCAAACAGCTCGCCGCGCGTGTTGAGCAACCCGTCTTCGCCCCAGCGCGCCGCGGGCTGCTGCTCGACGATTTCCACGCGCACGCTGTCGGGCCAGAGCCGCTGAACGCGCGCGCGGTCGACCCAGGCGAGGGCCTCGACGGACTTGCGGAGCTGGTCTAGATCCGCGCTGACGAATCCGCCCTGGAGCGAGCCGAGCGCCGCCTGCTGGACTTCGACTGCCGCGACTCGCTGGAACGGACCGTCGATGACGATGCTGCGCACCGGCTGGTCGAGGCCGAACGTGAGCAGGAGCGCGAGCGAGCCCAGTGCCGCGAGCGCGCCCACCACGCGCCCCGCGCGCGGCCATTCGAGCTTCGGCAGCTCGATGCGGCGGCCCGTGGTCTTCCGGCGATTGCGCTTGCGCATGAGTCCCACGGCTCAGGCCCTCTCACGCGCGAAGCTGGTTTCGAGGATCCGCCAAACGAGTTCCGGGAAGTCGATGCCCGCGGCGGCGGCGGCCATCGGCACCAGGCTGTGACTCGTCATGCCGGGCACGGTGTTGATCTCGAGCATGAGCGGCGCGCCGTCCTTGCCCATCATGAAATCGACGCGGCCCCAGCCCGCGGCGCGGGTGGCGGCAAAAGTCGCGAGTGCCGCCTGCCTTATCCCGGATTCCGCCGCAGCCGGCAGGCCGCAGGGGATGAGATAGCGCGTGTCCTGGGCGAAGTATTTCGCCTGGTAGTCGTAGAACGCCCGCGGCGTCTCGATGCGGATCGCCGGCAGCGCCTCGCCCTGCAGGATGCCGACCGTGTATTCGCCGCCGGTGATCCAGCGCTCGGCGATCACGACCGGATCGAGCGCGGACGCCGCGCGCCAGGCCGTCGGCAGCTCGGCCGCGGTCTCGACGCGACTCATTCCGACACTCGAACCCTGGGTCGCCGGCTTGACCGCGAGCGGCAGGCCGAGCTCGAGAACGGCGCGCTCGAAATCGGCGGCACCGCGCAGCTCGATCCACGGCGGCGTCGCGAGACCCGCGGCCTGCGCGAGTCGCTTCGTGAGGAGCTTGTCCATGCCGATGGCGGAACCGAGGACACCGCTTCCCGTGTACGGAAGCCCCAGCCACTCGAGCGCGCCCTGCAACGAGCCGTCCTCGCCGCCCGGTCCATGCAGCGCGATCCACACGCGGTCGCAGCCCGCCTCGACCAGGTCGGTCAACGCGCGCTCGGCCGGATCGAAGCCGGCAGCTTTGACGCCGCGCGCGACCAGCGCTTCGAGGACAGCGTTGCCCGTCAGCAGCGAAATCTCCCGCTCGGCCGATGCGCCGCCCAACAGCACGGCGACCTGGCCGAAATCGGCTGCGTCGGCGATGCGGCGGAATTCGCTGCCGCTCGGGCGGAGCCGGCTCATGCGGCCTCCCCGACGACGCGCACTTCGGGAACGAGGCGCACGCCGTGCACGCGCTCGACCGTCGCCTGCACGTGGCGCACGAGCGCCTCGAGATCGGCCGCCGTCGCCTCGCCTTCATTGACGATGAAGTTCGCGTGCTTGTCGGACACGGCCGCGCCGCCAATGCGATGGCCCTTGAGGCCGGCCCGCTCAATCAGTTCCGCGGCGTGGCCGCCCGGCGGATTGGTGAACACGGAGCCGCAGCTCCAGGCGCCGATCGGCTGGCTCGCATGGCGCTTCTCGAGGAGCTTGCGGATCGAATCCGTGCTCGCGTCCGGCCGTGCCTCGAAACGGAAGGTCGCGGCCAGGAACCACTCGCCCGCGACCGGCGGCGTCACACTGCGATATCCGTAGCGGTACTCGGAAGCTTGGCGACGATGGCGCAATCCGACGCGATCGATCGTTTCCGTTTCCACAACATGGGGCCAAGTCTCCGCACCCCAGGCGCCCGCGTTCATCGCGAGCGCGCCGCCGACGGTACCCGGGATGCCCGCGAAGAAATCCGCCGGGCCGAGTTGCCATTTCGCGCACTGGCGGCCGAGCCGCGCACAAGGGACACCAGCCTCCGCACGCACCCGATCCGGGCCGACGCGCTCGAGCGCATTCAGGATGCCATGCACGGATAGGACGACGCCGCGGATGCCGCCGTCGCGCACGAGCAGGTTGCTGCCGAGCCCGACCCAGGTCACCGGGACTTCCGTCGGCAGCGAGCGCAGGAACGACGACAGGTCCTCGACGTCCCGCGGCGTGAACCAGACATCCGCCGGCCCGCCGACGCGCCAGGACGTGTGCCGCGACATCGGCTCGTTACGCAGCACGCGACCCTCGAACTCGGCGCCGACCGCGGCCGCGCTCATCGCCCCGCCCTCGCGCTGGTCACGCCGAGCCTGGAGGGCAGCTCGTGCGCCACCGCGCCGATGCTGCCCGCGCCCATCGTCAACACGACGTCGCAGTCGGCGATGACGCTCGCGATCGCCGCGGGCAATTCGCGCACGTCCTCGACGAACACGGGCTCGAGGCGCCCGCGGCCCCGGACGGCACGGCAAATCGCGCGACCGTCGGCGTTCGCGATCGGTTCCTCGCCCGCCGCATACACCTCGGTCACGAGCAGCGCGTCCGCGGCGGACAGCGCGCGCCCGAAGTCGTCGATGAGGTCGTGCGTGCGCGTGTAGCGGTGCGGCTGGAACGCGAGCACGAGGCGACGCCCGGGCCAGGCCTGGCGCACCGCATCGAGCGTCGCCTCGATCTCGGTCGGGTGATGGCCGTAGTCGTCGACGAGCGTGATCCGGCCGGCCTTGGTCGCGACTTCGCCCACGACTTCGAGTCGCCGGCCGATGCCCTCGAAGCTGGCGAGCGCGCGCTGGATGGCGGCGTCCTCGATTTCGAGCTCGGTCGCGACCGCGATCGCCGCGAGCGCGTTCCGGACGTTGTGCAGGCCCGGGAGATTGAGCGTCACGGGAAGCGGCGGCTTGCCGGCACGGAGCGCCTGGAAGCGCGTCTGGCCACCGTCACGCTCGAGCGCAACCGCGCGCAGATCCGCGTCCTCGCCGAGCCCGTAGCGGACCGTCGGCCGGCCGACCAGCGGCAGGAGCTCGCTGACAACCGCGTCGTCGCTGCAAAGAACGGCGAGCCCATAGAACGGCAGGTTGTGCAGGAACTCGACGAAGCTCTGCTTCAGCTTCTCGAAGTCGCCGCCGTGCGTGACGAGATGATCGTTGTCGATGTTGGTGACGATCGCGATGACCGGCTGCAGGTGCATGAACGACGCGTCGCTCTCGTCCGCTTCCGCGACGAGATACCGGCCGGTGCCGAGCTTCGCGTTCGCGCCCGCGCTCTTTAGCTGGCCGCCGATGACGAAGGTCGGGTCGAGGCCGCCGTCCGCGAGGATGGAGGCGACGAGGCTCGTGGTCGTGGTCTTGCCGTGCGTGCCGGCGACCGCGATGCCCTGCCGGAAACGCATGAGCTCCCCGAGCATCTCGGCGCGGCGCACTACGGGGATGCGCGCTTCCTGCGCCGCCACCAACTCGGGGTTTGAATCGGACACCGCCGACGAAACGACGACGACGCTCGCGCCCGCGACCTGGTCTGCCGCATGGCCGATGAAGAGGCGGACGCCCATTTTCTGCAGGCGCGCCGTCACGGCGTTCGCGCGAAGATCGGATCCCTGCACCGGGTAGCCGAGATTGACGAGCACCTCGGCGATGCCGCCCATGCCGGCGCCGCCGATGCCGATCAGGTGAATCAATCCGACGCGGCGCATGCGGTCGCTCATGCGCGCGCCCTTTCCGCCTCGAGGCAGAGCTCGGCAACGCGCTCGGCGGCGTTTGTTACGGCGAGTGCGCGCGCCGCTTCGGCCATCGCGAGAAGCCGGGCGCGACCGTTGCCATTGCCGCAGAGAGTCGCCAGGCGGTTGGCGAGCTCGGCGGCGGTCAATCCGGTTTCAGGCACGACCTGCGCCGCGCTCACGCGCCCGAGCCAGGCCGCGTTCTTGGTCTGGTGATCGTCCACCGCGGCCGGAAACGGCACCAGGATCGATCCGACGCCGGCGGCCGCGAGCTCCGCGACGGTGAGCGCGCCCGCGCGGGCAACCACGAGGTCCGCGCTGGCGTAGGCGGCCGCCATGTCGTCGATGAAAGCCCGCACGTCCGCCTGGACGCCGGCGCTGCGATAAGCCGCCTCGGTGGCGTCGCGATCGCGCGCGCCGCTCTGGTGCAGGACAGTGGGCCGCCGCGATTCCGGCAGGAGCGCGATCGCCGTGGGCAACAGCCGGTTGAGCGCCGAGGCTCCCTGGCTGCCGCCGAACACGAAGAGGCGCATCGGGCCGATCCGCGCTTCGAAGCGTTGCCGCGGAGGCGGCAGCGCGGCGATCTCGGGGCGCACGGGATTGCCGACGTAGAGCGCGCGGCGCGCAGCCGGAAAACTTCCGGGAAAACCCTCGGCGATTCGCGAGGCGATGCGCGCGAGCCAGCGGTTCGTGAGGCCAGCGACTGCGTTCTGCTCGTGAATCACCAGCGGCAAGCCCGCGAGCCAGGCGGCGATGCCGCCGGGACCCGAGGCGAATCCGCCGCAGCCGAGCACGACCCCCGGACGGCGGCGACGCAGGACTTTTCGCGCCTGGCCGATGGCGCGCGCAAGACGGAGCGGCGCAGCGAGCCAGGCCGCTGCGCCCTTGCCGCGCAGTCCCTCGACCTCGATCCACTCGACCGCATAGCCCGCGGCCGGCACGAGGCGCGCCTCGATGCCGCGCGCGGTGCCGAGCCAGACGATTTCGCGGTGCCTGCGCAGCTGGCCCGCGACCGCGAGCGCGGGAAACACGTGCCCGCCCGTGCCACCCGCCATGATCATGACCGTCGGGCTCATGCGGACCGCCCCTCGGAAGGGAGCGCGCTCTTGCCGGACGCGACGACCTCGTGGTGGACGCGCAGCAGCATGCCGACCCACGCGAGCGTCACGAGCATGCTCGATCGCCCGTAGGAAAGGAGCGGCAGCGTCAGTCCTTTCGTGGGCAGCAAGCCCATGCTGACGCCGATATTGATGAAGGCCTGGAGCCCGACCCACACGCCGAAGCCCGCGGCGATGCAGGCATGAAGCGGCATGCCGGCATCGGCGGCAACGCGCGCGAGGCGCAGGCTCCGGAGCACCAGCGTCAGGAACGCGAGCACGACGATCACGACGCCGAACAGGCCGAACTCTTCGGCCAGCACGGCGAACACGAAGTCGGTGTGAGCCTCGGGCAGATAGAAAAGTTTCTGGATGCTGGAGCCGAGGCCGACGCCGAACCATTCCCCGCGGCCGATCGCGATCAGCGATTGCGTGAGCTGGAAACCGCTGCCCCAGGGCTCGGCCCAAGGATCGAGAAATCCCGTCAGTCGCTGCAGTCGATAGCTGCTCGACATCGCGAGGACGGCGGCGCCCGCGGCGCCGATGGCGCAGATCAGGAGGAAGTCGCGGAACCGCGCGCCCGCGACGAAGAGGACCGCGGTGCCCGTCACGCAAAGGACCACGGCCGCGCCGAAATCCGGCTCGAACAGCAGCAGCACGGCGGCGGCCAGCAGCACCGCAAGCGGCTTGAAAAAACCCTGGGCGGAACTGCGAAGCTCGGTCTGATGGCGCACCGCGAAGATCGCGACGTAGGTCACGAGCAGCCAGCGCGCCACTTCGGACGGCTGGAAGTTCAGCAGGCCAATACGGATCCAGCGCCGGCTGCCGTTGACCTCGTGACCGATCCCCGGAACCAGCACGAGGAGCAGCAGCGCGAAGCTCACGATCAGGAGCGACGGCGCGAAGCGCTTCCACAAGGTCATCGGCACGAAGAGCATCGCCGCGCCGATCGTGCAGCCGAGCAGGACCGACAGGAGCTGGCGCTCGAAATGGAAGAACGGATCGCCGGTCAGGCGCTCGGCGACGTTCAGCGAGGCCGACGTCACCATCACGAGACCGACGAGCAGCAGCCCGAAGACCGTGGCGACGATCACCGGATCGACGGCCAGCCGCTGCTGGCGCCCAGCGGAGCGCGAATACTGCAAGGCGGCGTTCGCACTCATGCCGGCAATGCCCGCACGGCGGACGCGAAGGCTTCGCCGCGGTGCGCGTAGTCCCGGAACATGTCGAAACTCGCGCAGGCCGGCGACAGCAGCACGGTGTCCTCCGGTCGCGCGATCGACGCGGCGACCGCGACCGCGGACTCCATCGAGTCCGCGATCGACACGACGCAGCTCTTGCGGAGTGCGGCGGCGATCAGGGGCGCGTCGCGGCCGATCAGCACGGTGTGCTTGACCTTGCCCTTGCAAGCCGCGCCGAGCGGTGTGAAGTCCTGGCCTTTGCCGTCGCCCCCCGCGATCAGGACCAGCGGTCCCGGCAGACCCGCGATCGCGGCGGCCGTCGCGCCGACATTCGTGCCCTTCGAATCGTCGATCCAGGCGACGCCGCGCCAGTCGCGCACGCGTTCCGTCCGGTGCGCCAGGCCCTCGAAGCGGCTGAGCACCGCGGTCATCGCGTCGCGCGGGAAGCCGCAGACGCTCCCGACCGCGAGCGCGGCGAGCGCGTTCGCGGCGTTGTGGCGTCCCGGCAGGCGGAGCGCGCCAAGCGGCAGCAGCGGCTCGTTGCCGGCCGTGAACCACTCGTCGCCGTCCCGCGTGAGCAGGCGGAAATCCGCGTCGCGGCGGCGGATGCTGAAACCGACTTGTCGCTGGCCCGGCCTCGGCATGCGCACCACGATCTCGTCGTCAAGGTTCACGACCGCAGTCGCGCAGCGCTCGAAGATCCGCGCCTTCGCGGCCGCGTACTCCGCGAAGTCGCGATAGCGATCGAGGTGGTCGGGCGTGACGTTCAGCACGGTGCCGGCCTCGAGTTGCAGCGAATACGTGGTCTCGAGCTGGTACGAGGAAAGCTCGAGCACGTACATCGCGGCGGGCGGTCCGGACAGGAGATCCAGCGCAGGCTCGCCGAGATTGCCACCGACGCGCGCTTCGATTCCGGCGGCTTTCGCGAATTCACCGACGAGCGTCGTGACCGTGCTCTTGCCGTTCGTGCCGGTGATGCCGATCACGCGGCCGCCGGCTTCCCGCGCGAACAGCTCGATGTCGCCGATGAGGTCGAGGCCGAGCGTCGCGGCCTTGCGCAGGAACGGTTCCGCGAGCGACACGCCGGGAGACACGACGATCTGGTCGGCGCCCTCGAGCACCGCCGGGTCGAAGCCGCCGAGCGCGGTCGTCGCTTCCGGCACGAGCCGGCGGAGCTCCGCAAGACCCGGCGGCGCTTCCCGCGTATCGGTCACCACGAGGCGATGGCCGCGCGCGGCCAGGTGGCGCGCGCAGGAAACCCCGGTGCGGCCGAGACCCACGATGACGCTCCGCGGACGGGTAGCAGCCTGCTGCATCAGCGGAGCTTCAACGTCGCGAGCCCGATGAGGACCAGCATGAAAGAAATGATCCAGAAGCGGACGATGACCTTCGGCTCCGCCCATCCCTTCAGCTCATAGTGATGGTGGATCGGCGCCATGCGAAAAATGCGCTTGCCGCGCAGCCGGAACGACGCGACCTGCAGGATCACCGACAGCGTCTCGAGCACGAATATCCCGCCCATGATCGCGAGCACGATTTCCTGGCGCACGATCACGGCCACGACGCCGAGCGCCGCCCCGAGCGCGAGCGCGCCGATGTCGCCCATGAAGACCTGCGCCGGGTAGGTGTTGAACCACAGGAAGCCGAGACCCGCGCCGACGATCGTGGCGAGGAAGATCAGCATCTCGCCGGCGCCCGGCACGTAGGGAATCTGGAGGTAAGCCGAGAAGTTGACGTGGCCCGTCACGTAGGCGAAGACGCCGAGCGCCCCGGCCACCATCACGCAGGGCATGATCGCGAGGCCGTCGAGGCCGTCCGTCAGGTTGACCGCGTTGCTCGAGCCCACGATCACGAAGTAGGTGAACAGGACGAACGCCGCTGCGCTCATTGGCAGCACGACGTTCTTGAAGAAGGGGACGTAGAGCGAGGTCTCGGCGGGACCCTCGGCCGTGTGCCACAGGGCGATCGCGGTGGCGAGGCCGGCAAGCGACTGCCAGAGATACTTCCAGCGCGCCGCAAGTCCTCGTGGATCGCGCACGACGAGCTTCAGGTAATCGTCGTAGAAGCCGATGAGCCCGAACGCGAGCGTCACGCAAAGGGCGACCCAGACGAAGCGGTTCGAGAGGTCGGCCCACAAGAGCGTGCCCGCCGTGACCGCAATCAGGATCAGCGCGCCGCCCATCGTCGGCGTGCCCATTTTTCCGAGGTGGGAGCCCGGTCCGTCGTCGCGCACGACCTGGCCGATCTGGCGCGCCGCCAGCAGGCGGATCATGGACGGCCCGACGAGCAGCGCGATCGAGAGCGCGGTGAGCGCCGCGAATATCGCGCGCAGCGTCAAGTAGCCGAAGACGCGGAACCCGCCGTAGAAACCCGCCAGCCAGTCGAACAGGTCAAGCAGCATGTCGCTCCCTCAGTTCCCGTTGCCGGCCGCCGCGAGCGGCTCGCGGAGCCGCTCGACGACGCGCTCGAGCCGGTTGACACGCGAGCCCTTGATCAGCGCCGTCACGCCGGAATCCAGGCTCGCCGCGAGCGCATCGGCGAGGCGCGCGGCGTCCTCGTACCAGTGCCCGCGCGCGCCGAATGCCTCCACCGCGTGGCGCGCCGCCTCGCCCATCGCGAACAGGCGCGTGATGCCGGCGCGCCGCGCGTAGTCGCCGACGGCCGCGTGACTCGCGACGGTCGCGTCGCCGAGCTCCGCCATTTCGCCGAGCACGAGCCAGTGCTCGCCCGGAAGCGCGCAGAGCACGTCGATCCCCGCGCGCACCGAGCTCGGATTCGCGTTGTAGGAATCGTCGATCAGCCAGGAGCCGCGCGGCCCCGGCTTGAGCTGCAGTCGTCCCGCGACCGCCCGCACGCGTTCGAGGCCGGCCGCGATCGCGGGCAGCGCGACGCCCGCCGCGTGGGCCGCGGCAGCGGCGCCGAGCGCGTTCGCGACGTTGTGGCGGCCCGCGAGGCCGAGGCGCACGCGCGCCTGCTCGCCCGCCAGGTGCAGGATGAAATGCGTGACGAAGGCGCCTGCCTCGATGCGGCCCTGGCTCGCGCTGGCCCGCACCTCGGCCGGCGCATCGATGCCGAAGCTGACCAGGCGCTTGCCGCGCGACATCGTGCGCCAGAGCTCGTTGAACGGATCGTCGGCATTGATGACCGCGGTGCCGTCGCTCGGCAGCGCCGCGTACATCTCGCCTTCCGCATGGGCGACGCCGGCGAGGTCGCCAAATCCCTCCAGGTGCTCGTCGCCGGCATTGGTCACGAGGGCGATTGACGGCGCCGCGAGGCCAGCGAGAGCGGCGATCTCGCCCGGATGATTGGCGCCCATTTCGATGACGGCGTAGCGGTGCGCGGGTTCGAGACGGAGCAGCGTCAGCGGCACGCCGATGTGGTTGTTCAGATTGCCACGCGTTGCCAACGTTGGCCCGGCACTCTCGAGGATGCCGGCGAGCAACTCCTTGGTCGTGGTCTTGCCGTTGCTGCCGCCGACGCCGAGGACGAGCGCGCGGCACTTGCTGCGCCAGGCGCCCGCGAGCGCGGTCAGCGCAGCCTGCGAGTCGCGCACGACGACCTGGGGAAACGCGCCACTGAGTTCGTGTTCGACCACGGCGGCGGCCGCGCCCTTCTCACGCGCGCCGGCGACGAACGCGTGCCCGTCGAAGCGCTCGCCGCGCAGGGCGACGAAGAGCTGGCCCCGTTCCAGCGTGCGCGAATCGATCGATACGCCGGAGAAATCCGCGTCGTTGCCGGCCAAGCGGCCACCGGTCGCTGCAGCGACCTCCGACAGGCGCCCCTTCACTGCGCGCCTCCCAGGTGCGCGCACAGGCATTCGCGGTCGCTGAACGGCCGCCGCTCGTTGCCCACCAGCTGGTATTCCTCGTGTCCTTTGCCGGCGATCAGCACGGCGTCGCCGGGGCGGGCCTCTTCGATCGCGGCGCTGATCGCGAGCGCGCGGTCGCGCTGCACCAGCGCGCGCGCGGGCGCGCGCAATCCCGAGAGAATCATCGCAACGATGCGATCGGCATCCTCACCGCGCGGATTGTCGTCGGTGACGATGACGCGGTCGGCGAGCCGCTCGGCGGCCTCGCCCATCAGCGCGCGCTTGCCGGGATCGCGCTCTCCCCCGCAGCCGAACACGACGAGCACGCGGCCGCGCGCGTGCCGGCGCAGCGCGCCGAGCGCCTTGGCGAGCGCGTCCGGCGTGTGCGCGTAGTCGACGACCGCGAGCGCGCCATTCGGAAGGCGATGTGCTTCCATGCGGCCCGGCGGCGCGGCGCAGGCGCCGAGCGCCGCGAGCGCATCGTCCAGGTCGAACTGCCAGGCGAGCAGCACGCCGAGCGTGATCGCGAGATTTTCGGCGTTGAACCCGCCGATCAGTCGCGAGCGCAGGCGCCGGCTGCCGAAGTGGCCGCTCAACTCGAGTTCGAGCCCGCTGTCGGCGGCGTGTACGCGCCCGACATGGATGAAGCGCGCAGCCATGGGCACCTGGCCACCGACGGCGACCGCGGTGAGCGCGACCTGCGGCGCGAGCGCCGCGGCAAATCGCGCGCCGGTCGCGTCGCCGACGTTGATCACCGCCTGCTCGAGACCCGGCAGCCGGAACAGCCGTTGCTTGGCCTCGGCGTAGCGCTCCATCGTGCCGTGGTAATCGAGATGGTCACGGCTCAAGTTGCAGAACGCCGCGACCTGCACACGCACCGCATCGACGCGCCGCTGGTCGAGGGCATGCGAAGACACCTCCATCGCGACGTGCGTGGCTCCGGCGTCGGCCAGCGCCCGGAGCTGCCGGTGCAGCGTGATGACATCGGGCGTCGTCAGCGCGCCTGCCTCGACGCGCGGCGGAAAGCCCGCGCCGAGCGTGCCGAGGTAGGCGCCGCGTCGCGCCAGCCGCTCGACTGCGGCGGCGAGCAGCCACGCGCAAGTCGTCTTGCCATTCGTGCCCGTCACGCCCGCGACCGTGAGCTGCGACGACGGCGCGCCATAGAATCGATCCGCGATGCTTCCCAGCCGGTCGCGAAGCTCGCGCACGGCGACGTAAGCGACTTCCCCGGTCGTCACTTCCGGCGACCTTCCCTCCGCAGGATCCCAGAGGATTGCGCGGGCGCCCCGCGCCACGGCCTCGCCGGCGTGATCGAGCCCGTGCCGGCTGCCGCCCTTGAGCGCGACGAATGCGTCACCGGCTCCCAGCGCGCGCGAATCCAGCGTCAGGCCCGCGACAGCCACGGGCGGCGCCGGGGCGATGCCTGCGAGCAGCTCGTCGAGACGCGCCGGCGCGCTCATGGCTCGATCTCCGCGAGCGTCAGGGGCGCGACGCGCGCGAGATCGTCCGGGGCGACGGACATCAGGCGAAGCGCGCCGGACGTCACCGCCGAGAACACGGGCGCCGCCACGTCGCCTCCGTAATAAAGCGTGCCGCGCGGCTCGTCGACCATCACGACGACGGCAAGCCGCGGCTGGGTCGCGGGCACGACGCCCGCGAACACCGAGAGATACCGGTCAGTCGAATAGCCTCCGGCGGTCGCCTTCCACGCCGTGCCGGTCTTGCCCGCGACGCGATAGCCGGGCACGGTCGCTTTCACGCCGGTGCCGGCCGGAGTCACCGCTTCCTCGAGAAGTCCGATCAGATCGCGCGCGACTTTCTGCGACAGGGCGCGCTTGCCTGCGACCCGCTCTTCGGTGCGGAGGAAAGTGATCGGGCGATGCAGACCAAACGCGCCGATCGTCGCGTACGCCTGCGCGAGCTGCAGCGGCGTCACCGACAGGCCGTAGCCGTAGGCCATCGTCGCAATGCCGATCGGCCGCCAACTTCCGGCGCTGGAAAGGAGGCCCGCCGATTCGCCGGGAAAACCGCTCGCCGTGACTTCGCCGTACCCGAGCCCGCGGAGCGTACCGTGCATCTGCTCGGGCTCGAGCGACAGGGCAATCTTCGCCATGCCGACGTTGCTCGAGCGCGCGAGCACGTCGCCGAGATCGATGCGCCCGAGATCGTGCTTGTCGCGGATCGTCTTGATCCCGACCTTGAAAGGGGTCGCGTCGATCATCGAATCGGAGCGGTAGCGGCCCGAAGACAGCGCGGCCGCGACGACGAACGGCTTGATGCTCGAGCCCGGCTCGAAGATGTCGGTCGCGGCGCGATTGCGGTAGCGAGCGACTTCGTACTGCGTGCGGTCGTTCGGATTGAACGACGGCTGATTGACCATCGCGAGCACTTCGCCCGTCGGGATGTCGATCACGATCACGGTGCCCGCGCGCGCCTTGTGCGTGCGTATCGCGGCCTTCAGCTCGCGATATGCCAGGTACTGGATTCGCAGGTCGAGGCTGGTCTGGAGGTCCTCGCCGGGCACCGGGGTGCGGTTGATCTCGACGTTCTGGACGATGCGTCCGTGACCGTCCTGTATTACGCGCTTCTCGCCGTCGATGCCCGCGAGCGACTGGTCGTAGGCGAGTTCGAGTCCCTCCTGGCCCGCCTCATCGAGATTCGTGAAGCCGAGCACGTGCCCGGTGATCTCGCCGTTCGGGTAGTAGCGCCGGTATTCGCGGACCAGGTACACGCCCGGAATCGCGAGTTTCCTGATCCTGGCGGCGACCTCCGGATCCACGTGGCGCGCGACGTAAAGAAATTCGCGGTCGAGATTGCTGGTGACGCGCTGCTCGAGCCACTGGCGGTTGCGCCCGAGCCCGCGCGCGAGCCGCGCGATGCCCTCGCCCGCCTGCGCGAACTCCGGCGGATTGACCCACACGGTGTCGACCGGCGAGCTCACTGCGAGCGGCTCGCCGAAGCGGTCGAGGATCGCGCCGCGGTGCGCGAGCATCTTCGCGTCGCGCGCGTGCCGCATGTCGGCTTGCCGCGCGAGGAACTGCCGGTCGAGCACCTGGAGCTGGATCGCGCGCCCCAACAGCACGAGCGCCGCGAGCAGGAGCAGGCCGTTCAGCATCCGCGCGCGCAGGCGGAACTGGGGCGCGTCGAACTCGACTTCGCCGTCCTTGCGCCTCATTGCGCGACGATCCGCACTTCGTCCGGCTTCGGGATCTTCATGTGAAGCCGTTCGGCGGCGACACGCTCGACGAAGCCGTGGTTCGACCACGCGCTTTGCTCGAGCTGCCGCTGCCACCACTCGATGTTGAGGCGGTCGCGCTCGGCGGAGAGCTGCTCGAGCTCGACGAAGAGCGTCCTCGACTCGTGCCTGGCGCGCACCACCGCGACAGCGGATGCGAGCACCGCAATCCACAGCAGCGGCAGCCCGATGAGCGTCCAGCGGCGGCTCATGCCGCGAGCCTCTCGGCGGCACGCATCACGGCGCTGCGGGCGCGCGGATTGCGCGCCACTTCCGCCTCGTCGGCGAACGACGCGCGGCCGACGAGGCGCAGCCGCGGCCGCGCCGCCGCCGGCACGCCCGGCAGGCCGGCCCACACGGGGTCCTCGCGCGAGGCGGCGCGCATGAAGCGCTTGACGATGCGGTCCTCCAGCGAGTGAAAACTGATCACCACGAGCCGTCCCCGCGGCGCGAGAGCCGCCACCGCCCGCGGCAGCGCGCGCTCGATCTCGCCGAGCTCGTCGTTGACGTGGATGCGCAGCGCCTGGAACGTGCGCGTCGCAGGATGGCGGCCCGGCTCGCGGCCGGGCACGGCGGCCGCGACGATTCCCGCGAGACGCCCCGTCGTCGCGACCGGTTCCGTCTTTCGCGCCGCCACGATCGCGCGCGCGATGCGCCGCGCATGCCGCTCTTCTCCGAGCCGCGCGATCACCATGGCGATCTCCCGCTCGTCGGCGCGCGCAAGGAATGAAGCCGCGGATTCGCCCTCCTCCGGATCCATGCGCATGTCGAGCGGGCCGTCGCGTAGAAAGCTGAATCCGCGCCGCGCTTCGTCCAGCTGCGGCGATGAGACTCCAAGATCGAAGAGGATTCCGTCTGCGCTTCCCGCGGGAACATGCTGGTCGAGGCTGGAGAATCGTGCCCGCACGACCGTGGCGCGGGGATCGCCGGAAAAGAGAATGGACGCGGCCGCGCAGGCCTCGGGATCGCGATCGATTGCAAGCAGCTTCCCCTCTTCGCCGAGCCGGCCGAGGATTTCCCCGGCATGACCACCGCGACCGAACGTCGCGTCCACGTAGCTACCGTCGGCCCGGATCGCGAGCGCATCGAGCGCAGCGTTCCGGAGCACCGGCGCGTGTACCCCGCCGCGCGGCTCCTCATTCGGCACGCCGTTCGGCGCGCCGATCACAACGAAAGCGAGCCCAGCTCCGCCGGCAGCGACATCGACGATTCCTCGCCGTTCAACCACTGCTCGCGACGCTCGTCCCAACGCTGTTCGTCCCACAGTTCGAAGCGATTGCCCTGGCCGATCAGCATCGCCGCGCGATCCAAATGAGCGAACTCGCGCAGCTTCGGCGGCAGCAGCAGCCGCCCGTGCCCGTCGAGCTCGACGTCGGTCGCATGACCGACCATCAGCCGTTGCAGGCGCCGCGCGTGCTCGTTCAAGGTCGGCAGTCGCATGAGCTTTCGCTCGATTTCTTCCCAGTCAGGCAGCGGGTAGATCAGCAGGCACTGGTCGCGGTCGATCGTGACCACGAGCTGGGCGTCGCCGCGTTCGGCCAGGCGCTCGCGATACCGGGTGGGCATGACCATCCGGCCCTTCGCATCGAGGGTGACTTTGGTTGCGCCGCGGAACACGAGTTAAAACGGGACCTTGTCCCATTCCCCCCCACTTTCTCCCACTCGCTGCCACTATAGGCAGGCCAGGCCGGGGGGTCAACGGATATGCGCGAGAAATTCTGTGACGCGTCAGTCACTTAGCGCCGACGACGAAAGCCCATTCTAAAACGGGTTAGTAGTACGGAAATCAGCGACTTACGAGCCGCTCTTACAGCGACTAATCACGCGCGACCGTTTCTACCGGTCTTTTTCTTGTTTGAATCCCGGTCTTTTCCTTATTTTGAAGCTAAAAAAAGAGTCGGCCGATAAGCCGGGTTCTGTCGAGGACAATCATTCCTCTGGGATGCACGTCACCGTGCACCTCGAGCGGCCTACCCGGAAGCGCGCGCGGGCCGCGCGCTGCGGCTTTCGCCGCATGCTTCCCTATTTGGCCTTGCTCCCGGCGGGGTTTGCCGTGCCGTCGCCGTTGCCGTCGACGCGGTGCGCTCTTACCGCACCATTTCAACCTTGCCGTCGCGCTTGCGCGCGCTTGGGCGGTTTGCTTTCTGTTGCACTTTCCGTGGGCTCGCGCCCCCCAGGCGTTACCTGGCGCCGTGCCATGCGGAGCCCGGACTTTCCTCCGCATTCTTGCGAATACGGCGATTGCCTGGCCGACTCCCGCGCACAACATAGTGCGTCGTGGCTCGGGTCTCAAGGAGTATCGGAGGGCGGCTTCTTCCCGAGCTCGAGAGCGCGCGAATACGCGTCGTTCCGGCGGACGCTGGTCAAGCCGGCGGCGGCCGCGGCCGCCGCGGACGGCGGCAGGTACTTGAGCAGCACGGCGAGCGTTTCGTCGAGGCGTGCGGCGGTGGGCTTCTCCTCCGCGGCGCCATCGACGAGCACCACGGATTCTCCGCGGCGCATGTCCTGGTCGCTTTTCGCGCGCAACGCGAGCTCGCCGAGATTGCCGCGATAGAAAGTCTCGAAGCGCTTGGTCAGCTCGCGCGCCACACAAGCATTGCGCGAGCCGCCGCAGGCCGCGGCCAGGTCCTCGAGGCAGGCCGCGAGGCGATGCGGCGCCTCGTACAGCACGAGCGTCCGCGTTTCCACCGCGAGCTCCGCAAGACGGCGCCGGCGCGCCGCTGCGCGCGCCGGCAGGAATCCCTCGAAGCAGAAGCGATCGCTCGGCAACCCGGCCGCGGAAAGAGCGGCAATCGCCGCGCAGGGTCCGGGCACCGGCGTGACGACGATGCCGGCATCGAGCGCCGCGCGAACGAGCTGGTAGCCGGGATCGCTGACGAGCGGCGTGCCCGCGTCGCAGACGAGCGCAATGCTCTCGCCGGCGCGCAGGCGTCCGACCAGCTCCACGGCACGCGCCCGTTCATTGTGCTCGTGCAGGGAAACGAGCGGCCGCTCGAGCCCGAGCTCGCGCAGCAGCAAGCCGCTGTGCCGCGTGTCCTCCGCGGCAACCGCGCCGACGTCAGCGAGAATCTCACGCGCGCGCGCAGAAACATCGCCCATGTTGCCGATCGGCGTCGCGACCACGTAGAGCACGCCCGCCTGAGCCACTATAAGATGCTCCTCCCCGACCGCACCGCGCGGCCGGATGATCCTCGCCAAGGGCCGCTGCCGATGCAAGCGAATGTCCGGATCGCCAGGAATCTCGCCGCCGCCCTGCTCGCGGCGCTGGTGGCGGCCTGCCAGGTGGCGGGCCTGCCGCCACTCGGCGGTCCGGATGCCGCGGCCGAGCGCGCTGCGCGCCAGTCGCGCCAGGGCGATCACCTTGCGGCGGCGCGAAGTTTCGAGGCGGCCGCGCGAAGCGCAACCGAAGGCGATCGCAATCCATTCTTGCTCGCTGCCGCCGGCGAATGGCTGCAGGGCGCGAACATCGGCGCGGCCGAAGCTGCCATCGCGAAGCTGACGCCGCCGCTTTCCGCGGCCGACACGCGCGAACGGCTGCGGCTCGAAGCCGAAATCGCGCTGACCCGCGGGGATACGGCACGCGCCGCAGAGCTGGTGCGTGGCATTTCGGGCGAAAACGCCGCGACGCTCGCGACGCGCGCGCGCGTGCAGTTCGGAAGCCTGCGCGTCGCGGACGCGGTTTCGAGCCTGATCGCGCGGGATCGGTTGCTCACGAGCGCCGCGGACCGGCAGGCGAACCAACGGATGATCGTCGAGGGCATCGGCGCGGCGCTGCTTCGCGGCGTCGACGCGCGAACGCCGCCCGGCGCCGACCCGGTGCTCGCCGGATGGCTCGAGCTCGGTCGCATCATCTCCGACGCGCAGGCAGGCGCCCTCGGTTCCCAGCGCCGCCTCCAGGTCTGGCGCGATCGTTATCCGGCGCATCCGGCGAACGAATCCTTGTGGAAAGGGCTGGTGGAACGGCCGTCCGCCCCGAGCGATCAGCCCCGGCAAGTCGCGCTGCTCCTGCCCTTGTCGGGTCGCGCCGCGTCCGCCGGCATCGCGGTGCGCGACGGATTCCTCGGCGCCTACTACGACGACGGCAGCGCCTCGCGCCCTCGACTCAGGGTCTACGACGTCGCCGCGCGCGACGCGCCGTCGAGTTACCTCCAGGCCATCGCGGACGGCAGCGACTTCGTCGTCGGCCCCCTCACGCGCGAGGAGGTTTCTGCGCTCGCGACGCTGGCGGACGGGCGCGCGACGACGCTCGCGCTCAACTTCCTGCCGGACGGCATTGAGGTGCCGGACCGGTTCTTCCAGTACGCGCTGTCGCCCGAAGACGAGGCGCGCCTCGCGGCCAGGCGAGTCGTCGCGGACGGCCGCATGAGCGGCGTTTCGCTCGTGCCGCAGTCCGACTGGGGCCGGCGAGTCCACGCGGCGTTCGCCGAGGAACTGACGATGGCCGGCGGCCAAGTCGTCGACCAGGCCGACTACCTGCCGTCCACGGCCGATTTCAACGACACGCTGCGCCGCCTGCTCCGCACGACGGGCCAGCGCGGCAGCCTGCCGCGCCCCGACGCGCAGTTCATTTTCGTCGCGGCTCAGCCCGTGCACGGGCGCCTGATCCGCACCCAGCTCAGGTTCAATTACGCGAGCGCGCTGCCGATGTACGCGACGTCGGACGTTTACGATCCGGCGGGCTCCGGCAACGCGGACCTCGACGGCGTGATTTTTCCCGACATGCCGTGGGTGCTGGATCCCCTGGGCCCGTCCGCAACCGCGCGCGAGACCGCGGAGCGCGTCTGGCCGGGCCGCAGCGGCCAGCTCGCACGCCTGTACGCATTCGGGTACGACGCGTTCCGCATCATCGGCGAGTTGAGGCGGCTGCGCGCGGGAAGCTCGACGCCGCTGCCGGGCGTCACGGGCCGGCTCTCCGTCGATGGCCAGGGACGCGTGCGGCGTGAGCTCGACTGGGCACAGATTACCGGCGGCCGGCCGGTGCCCTGGCCGCAGGCGCTGGCGCCCGCGCCCGCGCCGTGAACGGAGCGCCGCATCTCGCGCTCGGCCGGGCGGCCGAGGCGGCCGCGGCCCTTCTGCTCGAGCGCAGTGGCTATCGAATCCTCACCTCCAATTTCCGCGCGAAAGGCGGCGAGCTCGATCTCGTCGCGATGGACGGTACCGCTCTTGCCATCGTCGAAGTCCGCTATCGCGCAAGCGATCGCTTCGGCGGTGCAGCAGCAAGCATCACCGCCGGCAAACGCAGCCGCATCGTCCGCGCCGCCCGCGCCCTCCTTGCGACACAACCCGCACTCGCCCGGTTTCCGGCGCGATTCGATGTGGTCGAAGTCACCGGGTCAAGCAACGCACTCGACTGCCGACTGATCAAAGGCGCATTCAGTCTCTAGGGCGCCGCGCTCGAGTCGGAGTTGTTGATCAGCTTCGGCAGAAGCAGCGAGAAATCGCACTCGTCTTCGGATCCGGCGTTCTCGACCGCATCCGCCTCCGCATCCCGTCCCTCTCCACGCAGAGCGGCAGCCTGGAGTTGCCTTGCACTCGGCGTTTTGCTGAAGCCGTTGCAGGGCTGATGATGTCTGCTGATGAGCTCCCTTGCCAGGACTCCGGCACGCTGATAGTCCTGCATCGCCAGCGCAATCTCGACTTGCAGGTAGCGAAGCTCGGTGACCTCGAACTGCGACCTTCCCAATGTGTGGTCAAGCACCGGCAGCGCACGCGACACGTTTCGCTCGGCCTCGATCAGCAGCCTGCTGGCGGGATCCGGATTCGCCTGCCGACGCCAGCTCGCCAGCAGGAAACTGGCCAGCGTACGCTCGGAAGCGGCCGTCTCCTTGTGATCGGGCCCAAGAACACGCTTGCGCACTGCGATCGCTTCCTTGATCAGGGGCTCGGCTCGTTTCGAAAAAGGCTCGGGACTTGCTTCGTTGCGAACGATTGCGAAGTCGTGCAGCGCGTAGCCCGACTCGCGATGATCGGTTCCGAATACTTCGCGGCTCAACTCCAACGCGCGCTCGAAGTACGGCTCGGCAAGATCGTATCGTTCTCCCTTGGCAAGCAGCAGCAGTCCGGTATCGGTAGCCGCCTGTGACAATTCGACCGATTTCTCGCCATACCTCGCCGAGATGGCGTTGAGAGTGGCATCGAGCTTCGGAAGATGGTCGGCCGCTTCGCCTTGCGCGAACAAGTCCGCATTCGCCATGACCTGCTCGTGTACCGATTCGTTCCTGTCGGCGAGTTCCGTCCGTGTAGGGATGTCAGTTCCGAACTGGCATCCCGCCGTGGCGGCCACCAGAAGGGCCAGCATGCGTGCAGGAACGCCGGCCATCAGGGCGCTACTTAATGACGCGGAGCTTCGGCCGCGTGCCGGTGTCGTTCGGCCCTGCGGCCGGCGGCGGCGCTTCGCCTTCGTCCTGGAACAGCATGCCCTGCCCCGTTTCGCGAGCGTAAATGCCGAGCACCGCTGCGATGGGGACACGTACTTGTTGCGAGACTCCACCGAAACGCGCGGAGAATTCGATCCACTCGTTGCCGAGCTTGAGGCCTTGCGTCGCCTGCCAGCTGACGTTTAGCGTGATGCGCCCGTCGCGCACGTAGGCCTTGGGCACTTCGGCGGTCGCGGCGCTCGCGTCGACGACCAGGTGCGGGGTCTGGTTGTTGGCTGTCATCCACTCGTGCATCGCGCGAACCAGGTAAGGCCGTCGCGAGGTCTGCACTGCGGCCATCGGATCAGTTCCTCACCGCCGTCGCCGGAGGGTCACTTCACGTCCTTCCAGTATTCCTTGTAAAGGAAATAGGAGAAGGCCGTGAACATCAGGAGGAAAAGGATCACCCAGATGCCGAGCGCCTTGCGCTGCGCCTTCGCGGGCTCTGCCACGTACTCGAGGAAAGCGACCGTGTCGCGCACGAAGCTGTCGAATGCCGGGGCGGGCATTTCGCCGGGCGTGCCGGGATCGAGCGCGACCAGGTGTTCCGTCTCCTTGCCTTCCTCGTCCACTGTCTTCTCGAAGCGCGCCCGCTGCGTGCCCTGAAGCGATGCGAGCACATTCGGCATCGCCGTCTGCGGTAGCACCGCGTTGTCCGCGCCGGAAGGACGCGACGGGTCCTCATAGAAGGACCTCAGAAACGTATATACGTAATCCACGCCGCGGCTGCGGGCGATCAGCGAGAGATCCGACGGCGCATTGCCGAACCACTCCCGTGCCTTGTCCGCCGGCATCGCCGATTCCATCGCGTCGTAGATTCGGGTTCCGGTGAACATCAGATTCTCGCGCAGCTCCTCCTCGGTGAGCGCAAGGTCCTCGGCCACCTGGCTGTAACGCATGTACTTCGCGGAATGACAGCCGAGGCAGTAATTGACGAAGTTGCGCGCGCCGCGCTGCAGCGAGGCGAGGCTCGAGACGTCCGTATTCGCCTCCTGGAGCGGGAACCCCTTGGTCGCGGCCAGGGCCGTCGCCGGAACGGCGGCCAGCAGGACCAGGAGCGCCCGGATCGATCTCAAGATGTCACCCGCGCCGGCTCGGGCTTGAAGCGGTCGATGCGCGAGTACCAAGGCATCGCCAGGAAGAACCCGAAGTAGATAATCGTGCCGATAACCGACAGGGTCTTGAACGGCTGCACGGCCGGCTTCAATCCGCAATAGCCCAGCATGATGAAATTCGCGGCGAATACCATCAGCGCCACCTTGTAGATCGGCCCGCGATAGCGGATCGACTTGACGGGCGCCTTGTCGAGCCAGGGCACGAAGAACAGGATGAAGACCGCCGCGAACAGCACGAGCACGCCCCACACCTGCGTGCCGGCAAAGGCCGGTACCGCTCGGAGGATTGCGTAATAAGGCGTGAAGTACCAGACGGGTGCAATGTGTCCCGGCGTCAGCAGCGGGTTCGCCGGCTCGAAATTCGGCGCTTCGAGAAACAGGCCGCCGAATTCGGGCGCAAAGAACACGATGGCTGCAAACAGCACCAGGAAGACGCTGAGGCCGAAGAGGTCCTTGACCGTGTAGTAGGGATGAAATGGTATCCCGTCGAGCGGATGGCCGTCCCTTCCCTTCGATTTCTTGATCTCGATCCCATCCGGGTTGTTCGAGCCAACCTCGTGCAGGGCGAGGATGTGTGCAACGACCAGAAAGATCAGGACCAGCGGCAGCGCGACCACGTGCAGCGCAAAGAAGCGGTTTAGCGTGATGTCCGAGATGAAATAGTCGCCCCGGATCCACTCGATCAACGCGTCCCCAATCAGCGGAAACGTGCCGAAAAGCGAGACGATCACTTGCGCGCCCCAGTAGGACATGTTGCCCCAGGGCAGCAGGTAGCCGAAGAAGGCCTCTGCTATCAGTGCGAGATAGATCAGGACGCCGAAGATCCAGAGCAGTTCGCGCGGCTTGCGGTGCGAGCCGTAGAGCAGCGCCCTGAACATGTGCAGGTACACGGCGATGAAAAACGCGGAAGCCCCGGTCGAATGCAGGTAGCGAATCAGCCAGCCCCACTCGACGTCGCGCATGATGTATTCAACAGAACCGAAAGCCTCCGTAGCTGATGGCTTGTAGCTCATCGTCAGGAATATGCCCGTAACGATCTGCAGCACCAGCACGAAGAGCGCGATCGAGCCGAAGTAGTACCAGAAATTGAAGTTCTTCGGCGCGTAGTACTCCGATACGTGCTCTTTCCAGAGCTTCGTCATCGGGAAACGCTCGTCGATCCACGCGCCGAGCGCCGCGAGCCTGCCGGTTCCGGCCGGAGCTGCCTGGCCGGCCATCAGGCCTCCTTTGCCTGGTCGAGACCGATCACGATATGGCCGCTGTCGGCGAAGCTGTACGGCGGAATTTCCAGGTTGGTCGGTGCCGGAACGCCGCGGAACACGCGGCCCGACAGGTCGAACATGGAAAAGTGGCAGGGGCAGAAGAATCCGCCCGGCCAGTCCGCGCTGAGCACGCCGTCGGCGCTGGCGCCCGGATGGAAGCGGTTCTGCGGCAGGCAGCCGAGGTGCGTGCAGACGCCGAGCACCACGAGGTATTCCGGATTGATCGCCCGCGCGCGGTTCTTCGCGTAGTCGGGCTGTTGCGACCGATCCGAGTCGGGATCCGCTAGCCGGTCCTCGCTGGCGCCGAGTTTCTCGATCATCTCGGGCGTGCGGCGGACGACCATGACGGGCTTGCCGCGCCATTCGATCTTGAGCATCGCGCCCGGCTCAAGCTTGCTGATGTCGATCTCGACCGGTGCGCCGACCGCCTTGGCGCGGGCGCTGGGTTTCCAGGACGCCAGGAACGGCACGGCGGCAAAGGCGACGCCGACAGCTCCGGTAAGGGTCGTGGCGGCGGTCAGGAGCTGGCGTCTTCCCCTGTCGATTGCTTCGCTCATCGGTCGATTTTCGTTCGTTGCAGGGATTGTCGCATTATACACGGCGATACAAGGACGATCGGAGGCTGCCGCGCTGATGTCGGGCATTCCGGGATGGTTGCGCTGGATCTCTCCCTGGGTCGCACTCGGTCTCGCGGCCGCGCTTGCGATCGTCCTATTGCGGCCCGAGCCCGACGAAGCGGCGCCGGCAACAGCGCCGCCCGCGCCCACCGCCGCGCCCGCGGATCCGGCCGACAGCGCGAGCCCGGTGGAAGCAGCCGCCGCGCCGCAACCGCAGTTCGTGAGCTACGCGGACGCAGTCGACGCCGCGGCACCGGCGGTCGTCAACATTTATACGGAGCGGCGTGTCGTCGTCCCGAACGTCGCGCGGCTGCCGCCGCAATTCGGCCAGCTCTTCGGCGAAGTGTGGCCCGATTATCGCGAACGCGTTGAGCGCAGCCTCGGCTCGGGCATCATCTACGACGTCCGCGGCCACGTCGTCACAAACTTCCATGTCATTGCGCGGGCGACACAGGTCAGGGTCCAGCTCAGGGACGGGCGCGAGGCGCCCGCCACGCTCGTCGGCGTGGACCCCGACACCGACCTCGCAGTGCTGAAGATCGGCCTCGGCACGCTACCGATCATGCCGCTCGGCCGCTCGGACCGGCTGCGCGTCGGCGAGCCCGTGCTCGCGATCGGCAATCCGCTCGGACTCGGTCATACCGTCACCCAGGGCATCGTAAGCGCCACGGGCCGCGGCCAACTCGGCGTCACGACATTCGAGAACTTCATCCAGACCGATGCCGCGATCAACTTCGGCAATTCCGGCGGCGCGCTCATCGACGCCACGGGAAAGCTCGTCGGCCTGAACAGCGCGATCGCGCGCCAGGCGGGCATCGAGGGCATCGGCTTCGCGATTCCGGTCGATCTCGTGCGCGGGGTCGTGGATGCGATTCTGCGCGACGGCAAGGTGATGCGCGGCTGGATCGGCGTCGTGCCGCGCAATCTGAGCACGGCCGAAGTCGAGCAATCCGGCGTGCCCGATGGATCGGTGTTCGTGCGCTACGTGTACCCAAAGAGCCCCGCCGGCGCGCAAGGCGTCGCGAGCGGCGACGTCATCACGCAGGTGAACGGCAGGCCGCTGCGCGGTGCGCAGGACCTGCTCGCCCGCGTTGCCATGCTGAAACCCGGCCAGGGCGTGCGGCTCAGGCTCTGGCGCCGCTCGCCCGCGGAGAGCGACGGCCGCGAGCACAGCGTGCGGATCGAAGTCGTGGAACGGCCGCAGCAGGCGGGCGCCGAGCAATCGTCCTGAGATTTCAGGTGCTGGGCCCGGGCAGGCGGCGGATGTCGGCGCCGAGCCGCCGCAATTTTTCCTCGATGCACTCGTAGCCGCGATCGATGTGGTAGATGCGCTGCACGTCGGTCGTGCCCGCCGCCACCAGTCCCGCGAGCACGAGGCTTGCCGAGGCGCGAAGATCGGTCGCCATGACCGGCGCACCGGAGAGCCGCGGCACGCCGTGAATCACCGCGGTGGGCCCCTCGATGCGCACATCCGCGCCGAGGCGCCGCAATTCCAGCATGTGCATGTAGCGATTCTCGAAAATCGTTTCGACGATCGTGCCGACGCCATCGGCGACGGCATCGAGCGCCGCGAACTGCGCCTGCATGTCGGTCGGGAACCCGGGATACGGGGCGGTGCGGATATCCACGGCCCTGGGCCGCCGTCCCTGCATGTCGACTTCGACCCAGTCGGCTCCGACCGTGACGGTCGCGCCCGCCTCGCGCAGCTTCGCCAGCACGGCGTCGAGGTGATCCGCGCGCGCATCGCGAACCCGCACGCGCCCGGCCGTGATCGCGCCCGCTACGAGGAAGGTGCCGGTCTCGATGCGATCCGGCAGCACGCCGTACTCGCAGGCGCCGAGACGGTCGCGGCCCTGGATGACGATCGTGTCGGTCCCTGCTCCCGCGATGTCGGCGCCCATCGCGGTGAGGAAGCCCGCCAGATCGACCACTTCCGGTTCGCGCGCAGCATTCTCGATCACGGTGCGGCCGCGGGCGAGCGTCGCGGCCATCATCAGGTTTTCCGTGCCCGTCACCGTCACCGTGTCGAGCACGATGCGCGCGCCGTGGAGCCTGCCGGCCTTGGCATGGATGTAGCCGGCTTCGATCGAGATCTCGGCGCCCATGGCCTCGAGTCCGGCGACGTGCAGGTTGACCGGCCGCGCGCCGATCGCGCAGCCGCCGGGCAGCGACACGCGCGCTTCGCCGTGGCGGGCGAGGAGCGGTCCCAGCACGAGGACCGAGGCGCGCATGGTCTTGACGAACTCATAAGGCGCGACCGGATCGCTTAAGGCCCGCGCATCCACCTCGATGCGCGTCCCGTCATCGACCGTCACGACGATGCCCATGCGCCCGAGCAGCCGGATCATCGTCGTCACGTCGTGGAGCTGGGGCAGGTTGCGGATTGTCACCGGCGCGTCGGCCAGGAGTCCCGCGGCGAGAATCGGCAGCGCGGCATTCTTGGCGCCGGAGGCGCGCACTTCGCCGTCGAGACGCTTGCCGCCCGTGATCTGAAGCTTGTCCAGGACCGTTCTCCCTCAACCCGCGCTGCGGCGCGCCCACTCGTCGGGCGTTGGGGTATCGAGCGACAGGGCGTGGATCTCGCCGCCCACGGCGTCGCCGAGCGCGCGATAGACAAGCTGATGCCTTTGCAGCGTCCGCAGTCCCGCAAATTGCGAGGCGATCACGATCGCCGCAAAGTGCACGTTGTCAGCCGACTGCACGCGCACCGTCGCCCCGGGCAAGGCCGTTTCGATCTGCTGGCTGATCTCGGCGGGCGTCATGCCGGCATTCTATGGTGCCGCGGCATTCGATGGTGCCGGGTCGCAGATTCGTAGATTTGAAGTAACGCGGCAGTCCCCAAATCTACGAATCTGCGACCCGGCACCGTTTGGTCGCCGGTGTATGATGCCCGACAGCCTTCGACATCCGCGCCACGCACATGAATGACGCCGCCGAGACCAAGAGCCTCATCGAAATGGGCCGCGAAGCGCTTCGAATCGAGGCCCGCGCGGTCGCCGCGCTCGTCGATCGCCTGGGCGCCGACTTCGAACGGGCCTGCCGCATGCTGCTCGCGTGTTCAGGCCGCGTGGTCGTCTCCGGCATGGGCAAGTCCGGCCATGTCGGCGGGAAAATCGCGGCGACCCTCGCGAGCACCGGCACGCCCGCATTCTTTCTTCACCCGGCGGAAGCGAGTCACGGGGATCTCGGGATGGTGGCCAAGGGCGATGTCGTGCTCGCGATTTCGTATTCGGGCGAGACCGCGGAACTCCTGACCATCCTCCCCCTCTTTAAGCGCATGGACGCGCCGCTCATCGCCATGACCGGCAACCCGCTCTCGACGCTCGCGCGCGAGGCGGAGGTCCATCTCGACATCAGCGTGCCCGCCGAGGCCTGTCCGCTGAATCTTGCGCCGACCGCGAGCACGACCGCGACCCTCGCGATGGGCGACGCGCTCGCCGTCGCGCTCCTGAAGCATCGCGGATTCACCGAAGCGGACTTCGCGCGCTCGCATCCGGGCGGCGCGCTCGGCCGCCGGCTGCTGCTGCGCGTCTCGGACATCATGCGCCGCGGCGACGACTTGCCGACTGTGCGGCCCGATATGCCGCTGCCGGAAGGCCTGCTCGAAATGTCGCGCAAGCGGCTCGGTCTCACCGCGGTCGTGGACGCGGATCGCCGGGTTCTCGGTATCTTCACCGACGGCGATCTTCGCCGCGCGCTCGACCGCCACGTGGACATTCACAAGAGCACGATGGCCGACGTGATGACCCGCGGATGCCGATCGATCGGTCCGCAGGAGCTCGCGGCGGAAGCCGTGCTCATGATGGAGAAGCATGCCATCAACGGCCTGCTCGTCCTCGACGCGAATGGCGTGCTGATCGGCGCGTTGAACGTGCACGACCTGCTGCGCGCGGGGGTGATGTGACGCCGGCGGCGGACGTGTCGCTCGTCGTGCTGGACGTCGACGGCGTGCTGACCGACGGGCGCCTCTGGTACGGACCGGACGGCGAAAGCTGGAAGGCGTTCGACGTGCGCGACGGCCACGGCATCAAGATGCTGATCGCCGGCGGCATCGGCGTCGCCGTCATCTCCGGTCGCCGCTCCGCCGCGGTCACGGCGCGCATGCGCGAGCTCGGCGTCAGCGACGTCGCGCAGGGCGTGGCTGACAAGGCACGCGCGCTCGGCGAGCTCTTGAAGCGCAACGCCATCGACGCGCGCCGCGTCGCCTGCCTCGTCGACGATACGCCGGACCTGGGCCTGATGGCCGCCGTCGGGCTCCCGGCCGCCGTCGCCGACGCCCATCCGGACGTCCTGGCCGCAGCCAATCACGTCACGCGCGCCCGGGGCGGTCGCGGTGCCGTCCGCGAATTCTGCGACTGGCTGCTGGCCGCAAAGGGCGGCAAGCGGTGATGATGAGACTTCTGTTGCTTGTCGCGCTCGTGGCGTTCGTCGCGGTACTGGTGCAATGGCGCGTCCTCGACCCCGAGCCCGGCGCCGAGCCCGAAGAAGTGCAGAGGCCGGGCTATTTCCTCACGGGCGTCGACCTCGAGGAGTTCGGCGCGGATGGGCAACTGCGCATCGGGCTTCAATCCATCTCCGCCAACGAAGATCCGTCGAGCGGCGTCGTCCGCCTCGCGGAGGTGGCCGTCGATTATCACGCACCGACCGGACGGCGCTGGCACCTGACCGCGGCCGAGGCGCGCGTGCCGCCCGGCGGCAGTGTGGTCGAGTTCGAGGGCGACGTGCGGCTGCGCGGCGCACCCGGCGACGACATGCTCATCGTGGAATTGCACACCGCGCGGATGCTGCTCGACACGGTGAGCGAGATCGCGCAAACCAAGAGCGCAGTGGAACTCGCCTTCGGATCGCACCGGATGAAGGCGCAGGGCATGCGCGCCGACCTGAAGGCGGGCAACCTGCGCCTGGAATCCGACGTCAATGGCCGCTTCACTCCGTAACACGTTCATTGCTGCCCTCCTCTCTGCAGCCGCCTTCGCGGCGGCGGCGCAAGATCGCACCCAACTCCCGATCCAGGTGGAAGCGAAGTCGTCCGACTTCGATTACCAGAACGGCGTGCTGAAGTTCGATGCGATCACGATCACGCAGGGCGAAATCCGCATCACCGCGGATCGCGCGGTCGCGAGCGGCCTCGACTTCGAGGACAGCCGCTGGGAATTCAGCGGCAGCGTGCGCATCACGATGCCCGAGTTCACGCTCGCAAGCGACACGGCGCGCGTGCGCTTCGTCGACGGCGAGATCCAGAGCGCGACGGTGACAGGCGCGCCCGCGACATTCGAGCAGCAGCGCGAGGAAGAACACGCCCAGGGACGCGCGAACCGCATCGACTACGACCTCGGTCGTGGCGCCGTGGAACTCGCCGGCGACGCCTGGCTTTTCGACGGGCGGACCGAGATCACCGGCGCAACGCTCGTCTACCGCACGGCCAACCAGCGCGTCATCTCGCAGGAACCGGTCGTCATCACGATCCAGCCGGAGGAGAAGCCGCCGGCAACCCCGAAGCCTCCGTTATGAGCTTGCTTTCGGCGCAGGAGCTCGAAAAGAGCTATCGCAAGCGGAAAGTGGTGTCGTCGTTGTCGCTCTCGATCGAGAGCGGCGAGGTTGTGGGCCTGCTCGGACCGAACGGCGCCGGAAAAACGACTGCTTTCTACATGATCGTCGGTCTCGTGCCCTGCGACGGCGGCCGCATCGAGCTCGACGGCGAGGACATTACCGAACTGCCGATGCATGCGCGCGCGCGACGCGGGCTCGGCTACCTGCCGCAGGAACCCTCGGTCTTCCGGCGCATGACAGTCGTGGACAACGTCATGGCCATACTCGAGACGCGCCGGGACCTCGACGAAGCGGGCCGCGACGAAGCGCTCGAGCGCCTGCTCGAGGAGTTGCACGTGGCGCATCTCAGGGATCACCTCGGCATCAGCCTTTCGGGCGGCGAGCGGCGGCGCGTCGAGATCGCGCGCGCGCTCGCTGCGAACCCGGCCTTCATCCTGCTCGACGAGCCCTTCGCCGGCGTCGATCCCCTGTCCGTGCACGATATCCAGCGCATTGCCAGGCATCTTGCCGAACGCGGCATCGGCGTCCTGATCACTGACCATAACGTCCGGGAAACCCTGGGAATCTGCGGGCGGGCATATATCGTCAACCAGGGCACGGTGCTGGCTTCCGGGACCGCCGACGAGATCCTTGCAAACCCCGAGGTTCGCAAGGTTTACTTGGGGCAGGACTTCCGGCTCTGACGGAGCGGCGATCGCCGCCTGGGGGGCCGCCACCGAGGCCGCCGCCACATGATGAAACCCAGCCTGCAGCTCAGGATCGGCCAACAGCTCACGATGACGCCGCAACTGCAGCAGGCCATCCGGCTGCTGCAATTGCCGACGGTCGAATTGCAGGCCCAGGTGCAGCAGGCGCTCGAAGACAACGTGCTGCTCGAGACCGACGAGGATTTTGACGCGACTTGGGCACTCGACAGCAGGACGGACAAGGAATCCGGCGCCGGCGCCGGCGCGGACGATGAAGAGCCGGTCGTCGAAATCGGGGACGAATGGCCGGAGCCGAACGCCGCGGAGTCGGAAACACCCTGGTCGCGGGCGGGCACGGGCGAGCTCGACCTTCCCGACGAATCGGGCCGCACGCTGCAGGATCACCTCTTGTGGCAGCTCGAGCTGGCGCACCTGCCGGCGGGCCCGGTCGCCATCGGTCGCGCGCTGATCGACGCGATCAATGACGACGGTTACCTGACGGAAACCACCACCGCGATCGCCGACGCCATTGCGGGCGACGTGCGCACCGACGCCAGCGTGATGGAGTGGGTGCTCGCAATCATCCAGGAATTCGATCCGGCCGGCGTCGGCGCGCGATCGGTATCCGAATGCATCGAGCTGCAACTCGCGCAGCTCGATCCCGCGACGCCGGGACTCGACGCCGCGCGCACCCTCGCCCGCCAGCACCTCGAGCTGGTCGGCGCGCAGCAGTTCTCGGCAATCCAGCGGGAGATGCATTGCAGTCCCGAGGAACTGGACGTCGCGCTCGCGCTGGTGCGCAGCTGTCATCCACGCCCAGGCGCGGCGTTCCAGGCACTCCGCACCGAATACGTCGTGCCGGATGTCTTCGCGCGCCGCACCCCGCAGGGCTGGGCGGTTGACCTGAATCCCGCGGCGCTGCCGCGCATCCGCCTGAACGAGGGCTACGCCGGGATGATCACCCGCGCGCCGGACCACGCGGTGTTGCGAACCCAGCTCCAGGAGGCCCGCTGGCTTTTGCGCAGCCTCGAGATCCGGAACGACACGATGCTCCGCGTCGCGCGAACCATCGTCGAGCGCCAGCAGGCATTCCTCGACCGCGGAGAAGAATCCATGCAGCCGATGATCCTGCGGGACGTCGCCGAAGCCGTGGAGATGCACGAATCGACGATTTCCCGCGTGACGACCGGCAAGTACCTGCACACGCCACGCGGCGTGTTCGAGTTCCGGTTTTTCTTCTCCAGTAACGTGCCGGGCGAAGACGGCGCCGGCGTTTCCTCGACGGCAATCCGTGCCAAAATCCGCAAGTTGATCGCGCAGGAATCGCCGGAACACCCGCTCTCCGACCAGCAGATCGTCGAGTTGCTGGAGGCCGGCGGCGTCCAGGTCGCGCGCCGGACCGTGGCCAAGTACCGCGAGGCGCTCGGTATCGCGCCCTCAAGCACCCGGCGCCAGGCCGCCGCGCGATGACCGGCCCGAAGAACAGGAACGAACGGAGGATCTGACCATGCAGTTGACGCTGACCGGCCACCACATCGAAGTTACCCCGTCGCTCCGCGGCTATGTCGAGAAGAAACTGGACCGCGTGCTGCGCCATTTCGAGCAGGTGATCGACGTGCACTGCGTGTTGACCGTGGAGAAACTCGAACACAAGGCGGAAGCCACCCTCGGCGTCAGCGGCGCCGTCATCCACGCGGACGCGAAGGAGGGCGACATGTACGCCTCGATCGACGCGCTCGCGGACAAGCTCGAAAGACGGCTCCGCAAGTACAAGGAAAAGCTGTCCGATCATCACGCGGCCGAGGTGGCGCGAGGCCGGCTGGCCTAGTCGCGCCGCTTTCCATGACCCGGCTCGTCGTCGTCAGCGGACTTTCGGGTTCCGGCAAGAGCGTGGCGCTCAACATGCTGGAGGATCTGGGCTGGTACTGCATTGACAACATTCCGGCGGGCCTCGTGCAGGCGCTGGTTTCCCATTCGCTCCGCACCGAAGAGCCGATTTACCGCCGGCTCGCGGTCGGCCTCGACGCGCGTAACCGCCCCGACGATCTCGCCTCGATTCCGGCACTGGTCGCGGACCTGCGCCGCGCGGGGCTGCGCTGCGAGGTGCTCTACCTGCATGCGGAAGACGAGGTCCTGCTGCGCCGCTATGCGGAAACGCGCCGGCGTCATCCCCTGGCGGGCGTCGGCAGGAGCCTCGCGGACGCGATCGCCGAAGAGCGGCGCCTGTTGCATCCGCTGATCGACAGCGCGGATCTCGTCATCGACACCTCGCGCATGAGCGTGCACGAGCTTCGCGACATGATCGCGAAGCGCGTCGAGCCGCAGGCGCCGGGAAACCTGTCCATCCTGTTCGAGTCCTTCGGCTTCAAGCACGGAACGCCCGGCGACGCCGATTTCGTGTTCGACGCGCGGACGCTCCCGAATCCGTATTGGGAGCCGGCGTTGCAGCACCTGACCGGGCTGGACAGCCGCGTGATCGCGTTTCTCGAGTCGAGCCCGCGGGTCGAGCGCATGGTCGCAGACCTGATCCGCTTCCTCGAAAGCCGGCTGCCGGACTATGAGGCCGCGAATCGCGGCTATCTGACGGTCGCGATCGGCTGCACCGGCGGCCAGCACCGCTCGGTGTACCTCGTCGAGCGGCTCGCGGCGCACTTCCGCCGGAAATACCCGCAACTCCTCGTCCGCCACAACGCACTGCCGGCGTGACGGACGCGGCTCCCGCGCTCAACGACCGTGGCGCGCGGTTCGCCGCTATCTAGTCAAGTGTTGCGCCGAATTCCCGGTCGAGCCCGAGAAACGCGCTGATTTCGGCGCGCCGGCGATTGGCATCCTGCTCGCCGGCCCGAATCAGCTCCCGCGTATAGGGCGATTCGAACAGCAGATACGACAACAAGTGGCCGCCGCGCGCGCCCGTCGCACCGAGAATCCTGAGTAGCGACCGCAAGGTCACCGGCGTCGCCAAGCGATGCGCCATTGCGATTTCGCTCGGATCGCGCTCCGGCAGCATCAAGAGCGCTTCGACCTGGCGCATGCCGAGCGGCAGAGGTCCCGGCCGGGCATGGCTCAGCAGCGTATTGACACGGCGCAGGCGCTCGAGATCCGACTGCAATCCTTCCATGAACAGGGAATCGAGCATGAAGCCGAATTGCTCCGCCATGTTCGGAGCCGGACCACCGGCTGCGCACGCTCCACCGGGTTTCCGCACGCCAATCACGAGGATGCGGTCGGCGCCGAGATGTATTGCCGGCGCCAGCGGCGTTGACTGGCGGATGGCGCCGTCGCTGAAATGCGCTTTGCCCATCGCGACCGCCGGAAACAGCATTGGAATCGCCGAACTCGCCATCAGGTGATCCACTGCAAGACGCTCCGCCACACCGCGGCGCGCCGCCCGGTCCCAGGGCGTGAATGGCCGCGAAGTTTCGACAAACGTCACCGATTCGCCGCCCGTCATGCTGGTCGCGGTGATCGCGATCGAATCGGGCAGGCCAAATTCGAGCGCGCGCCGGAGGCTGGCGAAATCCACGTTCTTCGAGAGAAGTTCCCTGAGAGGCGAGTTGTCGAACAGTGCGCGCGGCATCGGCAGCAGCCAGCCGCTGGTGAGCAGAGCGAGAAGCAGGTGCAGGCCGGTGCGAAGCATTTCGCCGGCGCCAACGCGATACACTTGCTCGATGCGGAACCCGCTCCAGACCCGGAACAGTTCCTCAGTCGCCTGCCGCACGTCACCGGCATGCGCGCCGAGGACCGCCGCGTTGATCGCGCCGGCCGAGGTGCCGCAGAGCACCGCGAACGGCAGCGGCCCGTTCGCCGGGCACCAGCCCGCGATCGCCCGCAAGACACCCACCTGGTAGGCGGAGCGCGCGCCGCCGCCCGGAAGGACGAGTGCGATCCGCGGCCGGTCGGCACGGAAACTCGGCGTTTGCTCGCTCATGCGGGGAACCCCTATGCCCCATCGTGGTCATCTGACGGCAGGCCGCGCTACTATGTTATCCGCAAGTCCGCGGAGGCGGCTTCGCTGATCGACCAAACCGGAGGATTCGACATGACGCGTTTCCTGCATGGCGCCGCCCTCGCCTTTGCTGCAACGCTGCTCGGCGCCGCGGCGTTCGCAGCGGAGCCGCCGGCGGTCGGTGCCGCTGCGCCCGCGTTCAAGCTCCAGGACCAGACCGGGAAGTGGCATGCTCTCTCCGACTACAAGGGAAAGTGGGTCGTGCTGTATTTCTATCCGAAAGACAACACGCCCGGCTGCACGACGCAGGCCTGCGAGTTTCGCGACAACATCTTCGCGTACCGTGAGCTCAGCGCCGCGATCCTGGGCGTCAGCGTCGACGACGTGGCGTCGCACAAGGCGTTCTCCGAGGAACACAGCCTGCCCTTCCCGATCCTGGCAGATTCCGAAAAGAAGACCGCCGCCGCTTACGGCACCTTGATGAAGTACCTCGGCGTCGCGGAGCTTGCGCGGCGCGACACATTCATCATCGATCCGCAGGGTCGGATCGCAAAGCACTACCTGAAAGTGGACCCGAAGGGCCATTCCGAGATCGTGCTGGCGGACCTCAAGCAGCTCGCCGCCAAGGCTCCGGCTGCCAAGACCAGCTGAACGGCGAAAAGGGGACGCGGCGGGTTCAACCGGTCGACGCAACGGTCTCGTACAGTTTAGACGCCGGGGTTTGATAGCCAAGCGTTTTCCGTGGTCGCTGATTCCGGCGCAGGGCGATCCGGTTCAGGTCGGCTTGCGAGTACTGCGAGAGCTCGGTGCCTTCTACCGGATTCGAGACGTGCCGGGGCTCAAAAAGAAGCCTTCGACCTCGGAGCTGCTCGACTGGATCAAGCTGCTGCTCGCCGAGGACATTCCGCCGGAGGCGTTGCGTGCCGACGATCAGAAGACTTCGATCCCGCCGCTGTACGGCGCGCTGCTCAAGAACGAGCAGGACGTTCATCTGTTCGAGCAGCTCGTGTTCCTGAACCGGCGCGCGGGAAGGCCCGGCTGATCCGGGCAGAACGCCCATGTTGATCCGGTTCTTCCTGATGCTCCGCGCGGCCGGCGTGCCGGTCTCGATCACCGAGTTCCTAGCACTCCTCGAAGCACTCGCCTCACGCCTCATCTCCCCGGAAAAGGGGACGCTACCCTTTTCGGGCGTCGAAGATTTCTACTGGGTGGCCCGCGCGGTGCTCGTGAAAGACGAGCGCCATTACGACCGTTTCGACCGCGTATTCGCGGCGCATTTCAGGGGCGTCGAGCAGGCGTTCGAGACGCTGCTCGCGTCCGAGATTCCGGCCGACTGGCTGCGTAAGAGTCTCCACCTGCAATTGAGCGACGAGGAAAAAGCGCGCATCGAGGCTCTCGGCGGCTGGGACGTGCTGATGGAAACCTTGCGCAAGCGGCTGGAAGAGCAGAAGGCGCGGCACGAGGGCGGCAGCAAGTGGATCGGCACGCGGGGAACCTCGCCATTCGGCGCCCATGGCTACAACCCCGAGGGCGCGCGCATCAGGCGCGAAAGCGCGGGCAATCGTCGCGCGGTCAAAATCTGGGAGCGGCGTGAGTTCGCCAACCTCGACGACTCGGTCGAGCTTGGAACGCGAAACGTCAAGCTGGCGCTCCGGCGCCTGCGGCACTTTGCGCGCCAGGGTGCGGCGGAAGAGCTCGATCTCGACGGCACGATCGACTCGACCGCGCGGCGCGCCGGCATGCTCGACATCCGGATGGTGCCGGAGCGCCACAACGCGGTGAAAGTGCTCCTTTTCCTCGACATCGGTGGCTCGATGGACGATCACGTCCGGATCTGCGAGGAGCTCTTTTCCGCCGCGCGCGGCGAGTTCAAGCATCTCGAATATTTCTATTTCCACAATTTCGTCTACGAGTCGGTGTGGAAGGACAACCGCCGCCGCCACGGCGAGCGCACTCCGCTCGCCCGGGTCATGCATACCTACGGCCACGACTACAAGCTGGTGGTCGTGGGCGACGCGACCATGAGCCCTTACGAGATCCTGCAGCCCGGCGGCAGCATCGAGCACTGGAACGAGGAACCGGGCGCCCTGTGGATGAAGCGGTTGCTCGCGAGCTATCCGCGCCATGTCTGGCTGAACCCCGAGCCGCAAGATCGCTGGGAGTTCACGCCCTCGATCCGGCTCACGCGCGAGTTGTTCGAGGACCGGATGTTTCCATTGACGCTTGCAGGGCTGGACCGAGCCATGCGCACGTTGCAATAGCGAGAAGGGGACGGTCCGTTTTCCCGAAGGACCGAAGGAAAACGGACCGTCCCCTTCTCGCTAGTCCACGTGTTTGTAGACCGTTCCGCCCTTCATGACGAAACGGACGTCCTCGAGGAGCCGCACATTCTCGAGCGGGTTGCCGGCGACCGCGATCAGGTCGGCGAGCAGCCCCGCCTCGATCCGGCCGCGATCCGGCGTGCCGAAGAGTTCTGCGTTCACGATGGTCGCGGAACGGATGACGCCCAATGGCGTCTGCCCCTGCTCGACTTGCGCCGCGAACTCGCGGCCGTTCTCGCCATGGGGAAATACGCCGGCGTCGGTGCCGAAGGCGATCTTCAGCTTGTACTCGAGCGAACGGCGGAAGCTCTCGATCTGAAGCGGCTTCAGGTAGTTCATCTTGGCCGCCATCGGCGGCGGGACCTTGGTGAGATCGATGGACTTGATCAAGTACATGTTCGGCACGACGAACGTGCCGTTCGCCGCCAGCAGGCGCGCCGCCGCTTCGGTCACTATCGAATTGTGCTCGACGCTGTCGATACCCGCCTGGCTGGAGGCAATGATTCCTTCGGTGCCGTGCGCATGGGCGGCGATCTTCAGTCCGTGCCGATGCGCTTCCTCCGCGGCTGCGCGCAGCTCCTCCAGGGAATACTGGAGCGCGCCGACCGGTCCCTCGAAGCTCAAAACACCCGCGGTCGCGCAGATCTTGATGACCTTCGCGCCGTGCTTGATCTGGTAGCGAGCCGCTTTCAGCACCTCGTCGACGCCGTCCGCGACGCCGGAAACATAAGCCTGCGGCTCGATGCCCGGGCCGAAGCCAGTAATGTCGCAGTGCCCGCCCGTGATGGAAAGCGCATGACCGGCCGGAATCACGCGCGGACCGACGACCCAGCCGTTGTCGATCGCGCGTTGCAATGCGACGTCCGAAAACCCCAGGCCTGTACCCAAGTCCCGGACGGTCGTGAAGCCGGCGAGCAACGTCTTTTCGGCATTGGGCACGCCCCGCAGCGCAAATTCGCCGGCGGTCAGACGCACCGGTTCCGTCTCCCAGCCCTCGACGATGTCGTAGTTCAGATGCGTGTGCGCATCCATCAGGCCGGGCAGCACCGTGTGCCCGGCGAGATTAATCGTCCGTGCGCCGGCCGGCCGGCTGGCGGGATTGACGGCAGCGATCTTGTCGTTCTCGACGACGATCACGGCCGGGGCCACGAGTTTGCCCTGCACGACATCGAGGAACTGTCCCGCCTCGATCACGATGGTTTCGGCCTGGACCGATCTGCATGCCAGGATGCAGAGCGATGCTGTCAGCGAATGAATCTTGCGCATTTGGACTCCGGGGCTATGGGTGCCTGGCATTCAGCAGAAATGTGCGGTGTCACGCCAATTCCTCGCGCTGGGGCAACTGGTCGGAAATCGTGTGCCACGGCGCTTTGGATCCGACGAAGATGTGTGCGGTGGGTCGGATTGTCGGCGTATCCACGAGCGTCCCGAGCGTGACGTGGACGTATTCGCCCGCCCGGACGACCAAGTAGAGCAAGGAGCCGCACCTCTTGCAGCGGACATCGTGATCGAGCTCGCCTCCGTACAACAGCAGGTCAGCATCATTGGCAACGATGGTTAGTTTGCTGCGTTCGATCCCGGCAAAGGGCTTGTACGCGGATCCTGTCGCCTGGCGGCAGTTCGAGCAATGACAATTCAGCGCGTACTTGAACTCGTCCTTTACCGTGTATTGGACCGCTTCGCACAAGCACTTGCCACGGAGCGCGTGGCTCCCAAGACTCCCGGGCGCAGTATTCATGTGCTGTCAGTCGCTGCAATACCCTTCGCCGGGTCGGATCGTCAGGCAGTCCGATTTGTCGCTGAGCCATTTCATCCCCGTTTCCACTCCATTTGTCGCGCGGATGGACTCCTGCACGCCATTTCGATCGAACTGAATCAGCGCGCCAACGGCCCTTCCCTCATACGTTTGCGGGACGTCAAGATTCTGTATGGTGATTTCGTACCTGCCGTTGTCCCCTTCGAGCCGAAAGAATGTTCCCTCGGGCCCGTTCCATTGGCCAAGCCACGCGTCAGTTGCAGCGTCGGAACTGGCCGCTTGGGCGAGGGGTTGGCCGCCTATCACTCCACACGCGAGCCGAGCGCCGCCGCCGCCGAGCGGCGCCGGGTGATCTGAGTAATTGTCACCACCGGCGTGAACCATCAGCGAACGATTGATTACATCCGCAAGCTTCAATCGCGGCGCCAACACGGCGTTGCTCGCGCTACCGTCAGTTGCCACGTACAGCGCAGGCAAGTCTCCAAGATGCCCGTCACCCCACGGTTCGCCATGTCGGTTCGTTGCCTGTGGGTCCAGATGACCACCGGCGCCGAGAGCAGCCACAGAAACACCGTCGCGCTCTCCGGGTGCGCATGATGGATTCTCGTGAACGTGGAACCCATGAAGGCCTGGCGGTAAATCCTTGAGCGCCGGATAGAAGACCAACCCATAGCGCGTTTCGATGATGCGAACGGTACCCACAGAGACTCCAGTACCCTTAGCGTCGGCAACGCTTAATGTAACGCTTGTCTCTGCGCCGTAGGCAGCAGCAGCAAGTGCGAAGCAAGCGAAAACTACCACGGGATGTTGCATACACGACTCTCTTGGTGAAACAGGGACGGTTAACGTCCGTGTTGAGCGGGCCGCGGGAAACCCGGACCAGGCGCTGCGGGCGCGACGATTTCTCCCGCGCCGGCGGCTGTCATTTCTCGTACCTGATATCGATTCCTTCGGAATTACCCACGGCACTACGCAGCAGATTGATCAAGCTGGCGGAGGCACCAGCCTCTTCGAGAAGGTCTATTGTCGCGGAGTCGACAAAGTAGTCCTCGTCAGTTTGGTGCTCCTCCTCTAGCTGGTTCACAAGCGACTGGATGTCGGCATCAGAGACAGTGCCAAGGAATGCACCGGACTGTTTCTCATAGAGCCTAGGCATGGAATCCTCCCTAACGATGCGATTAAGAACCACGGTAAGCGCGCTGATCCCGCAACCCGCCGCCGATGATTGACTACGCAAGGACGCTAGTCGGCGCCCGTGGGAAAGCCGAAACAGGCGCCGCGGGTGCAAACTTTCTAGAGGCGCCAGCAGCGCATAGCGACGGACATATCACGGGTCGCTCCAACACGTACTTATGTGGTTCACCGCTAGTTCCCGTAATTCCTCACGTTGAAGCCGAATAATCGATATTTTGTATTGTCTGTACCCGGACCAGACATCGAGCTAAACATTAGCTCTACAACGGCATTATCGGTCTCGTAGCTGTACTGATGATCGGGCACGGCCGACGGCTTGCGAAGAACTTTCTGAACCTGCTCGAATGTCATTTCATTCTGAATTCCCGGCGCCATCGTCCAGCCACCTGCGTCAAAGAATGGATTTCCATCCATTCTTTGCGATAGCTGCCAGTCAATTACGCTGTGTCCCACTATTAGCTCGCGCAGCTTTCCGCTCTTAAAAAGAAATAGATGCGTTGAGCCATATAAGAATGCCTTCGCCGAATCGGACACCACGATTAGGCCGTTTGGGTCACCGAAGGCAGCAACAAGTTGCGCTTCTGATGCGCCAAAAGGTACTCCGTAAACAGATTTGTCGGGATCGATGACCTTCGGACGATTCTTCATCAGAGCCGGCTTGTATTCGGGCTTTAACTCAAGCGGGCCGCTGTAGCCGACGCCAGTAGAGAAAGCGGCGAAAACCAAGGCGACCGCCAGTGCAGTAAGTTTCATGCAATTCATCTCCGGTGCCACAAAACGTCCGAGATCAGCGGCGGCGCGCAGTCGGCGCGCCGCTTGCCCAAGTTGCGGTTGGAGTGCCGCTTGCGGTCTCTGCAAGCGGCGTGACGACAACTGCCGACCGCTGCCTAGTTAGAGCGCAGATTACTTGTGCGCTTCCATGTAGGCGCGAAGCAGGGCGTTCATGCGGGACTGATAACCAGCCCCTTTGGACTTGAACCAGTCAATGACGTCCGAATCCACCCGCAACGACAACAGGGACTTCTTGGGGACAGGCTTCAGTCCTTTTCGGGCCATGGCCCTTGCGAACATCTGGGGTGTCCACTCAGGCGCATCGCCATCGCGAACGATGTCGCCATAGCGCAGGGCCCGCACCCTGGTGAGGTCAGTACGTGATTTGCGAGAAGTAGAAGCGCGCTTCATGTTTCGTGGCTTTCCGGATAGAAATGATGCGAATCTCCCCACCCTGTTCGCTATGCGCTACCGAGACCACTTGGTCTTCCAGCAGCCCCAGCGTGAGAAACTTCTGTTCGCCATAGTCCTCACGGTCGTCCTCGGCCGTGAATGTGACGCCCCGGAAAATCTTCTCCGCATCCACGAAATCGATGCCATGTTTGCGAAAGTTGAGTCGCCGTTTGGCCTCGTCCCAGACGAATATGGCAAAGTGTAGCTACATATCGTAGCTACGGCAAGTCGTCCTGATCTGCGCTCTAACGCTTAATTGAACGTCATCAATGACAGTTTGTTTTACGTCATTTCGGCCTGTTAATCATCGGGCCCGTTGCAAGCCATTGATTGACCGCAGCCAAATCGTCAACCTTTCTGGCCCGCTACTTGACCTCGTCGCCCGAAGGTACAAGCGTCAACGAATGTCTCGCTGGTCCCGGCAGGAACGGTGTCGGATCACCTTGCACCCAGGCCTCGTGCCCGGCCCGGTAGTACGGCGACAACGGGTGACCGCTCTGCCCGCCCGGCATGTGCAGGTAGCCCTCTCCTTCGCGCCCGGGCGAAATGACGAAGCGCTCGGAAGCACCGAAAATCGGCGATTGCACGCGCGGTGTCGACCAGTCGCCGGGCAACGCATTCGCCGGCATGTCGAGTAAGCGCGAAAGGATCGGCAAGCCTGCGCTGATGGGATGGCGGATCGCTGCGACATTGACCTTACCCCAGGCGCAACTGTCGAGTGAGGCACAGCCCTCGGGCAGCTTGCGGACCGTTTCCACCGCGACGTGCGCGAGCCAGGCATCCCAATCGGCAAAGCGCGGATCGAGCAGATGCTCCGGCCGTTCGTGGATCAGCCGCCATGCGACCTCCGTGAATCTTTGCGGCGCGCGCCAAGGAAAATCTGGCCAGCGCGCAATCGCCTCGGCCGCCAGCATCGCGAATGCCCGGTTGACCACAGTCCGCTCGAAATCCCGCACCAGTCGGAACCCGGGGTCATCGACCGCAGCGCTGCCGCTCCAGTCTGCGACGAGTGTTGCAGCCTCGCCCTCACCCGCGCGCAGGAGCGCCTGCTGCAGGATCGGCTGCCAATTCGCAAGATAGTCGGCGCGGTCGTCGAGCTGGATCGCAAGCATGTCGGGTGGAGTCGCGCCGTCGAGCGCCGCGAGCCGGTCACGGATCTGCCGCGCGCGCGCCGCGGGCGCGTAATCGCCATCGCCGATTCGCGCGTACGCTTCGCCGCCGGCCACGCGCGCGTTCGCGCTCCAGGCAAAGCCCTGCGGCGGATCGAGCAGGCGTGGCGATTCCAATGCCGGCAACCAGCCATTCCAGCCCGCACCCTGCGCGTGCCATGCCGACGGCCGCGATGCGTCGATTCCATCGCGGCGGGGAAGCTTTCCTGACAGCACCCAGCCGATGCGGCCGCTGCGATCCGCAATCATCACGTTCTGCGCCGGCATGCCGGCCCCGCCGATGATGTCGGCTGCTTCGTCGAGATCGCTCGCACGCTCCAGCGCCAGCAGGGCCATGTCCGTGGCACCGGGACGATGGGCCGTCCAGGCGAGCGCGAGCCCGTGGCCATCGCCGTCGTCGCCGATCACCGGGCCCCAGATCGTCTTGCGGACGGCCAGTGACTCGGATCCGCCGCCCGCGACCTCGAGCGTTTCGATGTCCATTGCGAAGCTGCGCGTACCGCCGGGGGTCAGATAACTGTCGTCGCCGTTCGGGCCCCGCTCGAGCCGGATCAGGTCCTGGAAATCGCCGTAGCTGTTCGTGAATCCCCAGGCAACCTGGCCGTTGCTCCCGGCAATGATCGCAGGCAGGCCCGGGAGGCTGACGCCGGAGACGTCGAGCTCGCCTGGCTCGACCACGAAGCGCGCGCGGTACCAGATATTCGGCACGTTCAGGCCGAGATGCATGTCGTTCGCAAGCAGCGCGCCGCCATCGGCGCGCGCGCCGGCAACAGCCCAGTTGTTGCTGCCGACCATCGCGTCCTGCGCGCCGATTTCGAGCCCGGCGCGCCGATCCTCTTGCTGCGGGTCATCGACCCGCTCGAACAAGGCGCGATCGAGCTTTCTCAGGTCATAGTCCTCCGCAGCCGGCATCGGCATCCGCGGCAGCCGGCTGTCGTCGAGTGGCGCTTCCCATTCCGGGTCCGGCTCGACGATGAAGCGATACATTGGCTCGGGCAGCGCCGCCGCAATCCGCCCGCGGCGCTGCTCGTGGCGCGCCTCGAGCCCCTGGAGATCGATCCACATCGCGTAGATGACGAGCAGCGAGTCCTCCGCCCGCCAGGGTTGCGGCCGCTGCCACAGCAAGAGGTATTCGAATGGGCGGGCACGCATGGCCACGAGCGCCGCATTCGCGCCTTCCGCATAGGCCTGGAACAGCGCGCGCTCGGAGTCATCGAGCGAGCCGAGCGTCTCAACCGCGCGCGCCCTGAACTGGTGCAGGCGTATGCGACGATCGGCGTCCAGCAAGCCGGGGCCGAGTAGCGCGGCGAGCTCGCCGGCGCCGGTGCGGCGCAACAGGTCCATCTGAAACCAGCGGTCCTGTGCATGGACATAGCCGGTCGCACGCGCGACGTCCGCGCGTGACGCGCCGCGGATCACCGGCACGCCGGCGGCGTCGCGCTCGATCGCGACGGGCGATTCGAGGCCCGGAACGGTGATCGTCCCGTCCAGCTTCGGGAGGCTCGCGCGCAAAGCGAGCATGCCCACGACGAATGCGAGCAGGAACAGCGCAGCGGGAATTCCGAGGCCGTAACGAACCAGCCGCCGTGCGTTCGGCGTCATGCCTGCGGGCGCTGGACCTTGACGATCTTCATCGAGTTGGTGCCGCCCGAGACGCCCGAGAACTCGCCTTTCGTGACGATGATCAGGTCGCCTTCGGCGGCGAGCCCGTCGGCGAGCATGCGCTCGAATATCGCCGCGTACATCCGCTCCGGGCGCGGGTGCGTGACGTCGAATTCGACCGGATACACGCCGCGATAGAGCGTCACGCGCCGCTGCGTCGCGGGGTGGCGCGTGAACGCATAAATTGGAATGTCGGACCGGATGCGCGACATCCAGAGCGCCGTCGAGCCGGATTCCGTCAATGCGACGATCGCGCGCACGTCGAGATGGTTCGCAGTGTACATCACCGCCGCCGCGATCGCCTCGTCGGTACGGTTGAAATGACCGTCCGTGCGCTGCAGGTCGGGGCGGTTGGAGATCTGCCACTTCTCCGCGCCTTCGATCACCTGCGACATGGCGCGGACGACGCGGCCGGGATGGCGGCCCACGGCGGTCTCGGCCGAGAGCATCACGGCGTCGGTGTCGTCCATCACGGCGTTCGCGACGTCGGACACCTCGGCGCGCGTCGGCACCGGCGCATGGATCATCGATTCCATCATCTGGGTCGCCGTAATGACGAGGCGGTTGCGGGCACGCGCCAGCGCGATGATGTGCTTCTGGAGCCCGGTCAGCTCGGCATAGCCGACCTCGACGCCGAGATCGCCGCGCGCGACCATCACGGCCGCACTCGTCTCGATGATCGCTTCGAGGTTGTCGATTGCCTCGCGCCGCTCGATCTTCGCGACGATTCTCCCCTCGCCGCCGGCGGCGCGCATCAGGTCCCAGGCTTCCGCAATGTCTTCGCGATTGCGCACGAAGGACACGGCAAGGTAGTCGACGCCCAATTCCGCCGCCATCCGGATGTCGTCGCGATCCTTGGAAGTCAGCGCGCCGGCCGACAGGCCGCCGCCGAGCTTGTTGAGGCCCTTCAGGTCGGTCAGCTCGCCGCTGGTTAGTACTCGGGTATGGACCTTCGTGCCTTCGACGCCGGTGACTTCGAGCGAGATCAGGCCGTCATTGACGAGGAGCGTATCGCCCGGCTGCACGTCGCGCGGAAGCGACTCGTAGGCGACACCGACGATCCGATCGGTGCCGTTCGCCGGATCGAAAGCCGGATCGAGCGTGAAAGTCTCGCCTTCCACCAGCGCCGCGCGACCTGTGGCGAAGCGTTCAATGCGGACCTTGGGGCCGCGCAGGTCGCCAAGGATGCCGACGACGCGGCCGGCGCGCGCCGCCGCCGCGCGCGCGCGCTCAATGCGCCCGGCATGCTGGTCGAAGCTGTCATGCGAGAAATTGACGCGCACCAGGTCCGTTCCCGCGCCGATCAGGTCCCGGAGCGCCGCCTCGGAATCGGTCGCCGGCCCGAGGGTCGCCACAATCTTGGTGCGTCTTGGCATGTCAGCCTCTGTCACCGCCGCGGAGCATCCGCCGCGCGCCGCTCGAGCGCCGCGACGGCCGGCAGGGTCTTGCCCTCGACGAACTCGAGGAAGGCGCCGCCGCCGGTCGAAATATAGGAGATATCGTCCTCGACGCGATACTTTTCGATGGCCGCGAGCGTGTCGCCGCCGCCGGCAATCGAAAACGCCGCGCTTTTAGCGATCGCCTGGGCGAGCGAGCGCGTGCCTTCGCCGAACTGATCGTACTCGAATACGCCGAGCGGGCCGTTCCAGATGACGGTGCCCGCCTTCATCACGATGTCGGCGACCGCATTCGCCGACTTCGGCCCGATGTCGAGGATCATTTCCTCCGCGCCGACCGCGGATGCCGCGCGCGTCTGTGCCTTCGCGGTTGCCGCGAACTCGCGCGCGACCACGACATCCGTTGGGATCGGAATGCCGACGCCGCGCGTCTTCGCCTCGGCGAGCAGCCGCTTCGCCACATCGATCATGTCGGGCTCGTGGAGAGACTTGCCCACCGGATTGCCGGTCGCCGCCAGGAAGGTGTTCGCAATGCCGCCGCCGATCACGAGCTGATCGACCTTGGCGATCAGGTTCTCGAGCACGGAGAGCTTGGTCGAGACCTTGGATCCGCCCACGACGGCGACGAGCGGCCGCGCCGGCTCGTGCAAGGCGCGTTCGAGGGCGTCGAGCTCGCCGGCGAGCAGCGGGCCGGCGCAGGCGACGGGCGCATGGAGCGCAACGCCGTGCGTGCTCGCCTCGGCGCGATGCGCCGTGCCAAATGCGTCCATGACGAACACGTCGCATAGCGCCGCCATGCGTTTCGCGAGCCCGTCGTCGTTTTTCTTCTCGCCCTTCAGAAAGCGGACATTTTCGAGAAGAACCACTTCGGCAGGCTCGGCAGTAACGCCGTCCAGCCAATCCTCCACGAACCGAACCGGCCGGCGGAGCAGCGCGGAAAGCGATAGGGCAACCGGGGCGAGCGAGAGCGTCGGGTCCCGTTCACCTTCCTTCGGCCGGCCGAGGTGAGACATCACTAGTACGCGCGCACCGCGATCGAGCGCGAGCCGCAGGGTCGGCAGCGCCGCGCGAATCCGCGCATCGCTCGTGACCGCGCCGTTCGCCACCGGCACGTTGAAGTCCTCGCGGATCAGCACGCGCTTGCCGGCGAGATCGAGATCCGTCATGCGGATCGCCTTCATCGGCCGCGCTCAGCTCGCGCGCGCCCAGGCAAGCGTCGTGTCGAGCATCCGGTTCGAAAATCCCCATTCGTTGTCGTACCACGCGCAGACTTTCACGAGTGTTCCGTCCAGCACTTTCGTCAGCTGCGAGTCGACCGTCCCGGATGCCGGGGTATGGTTGAAATCGACGGAAACGAGGGGCTCGTCGGTGTACTCGAGAATGCCTTTCAGCGTGTCCTGCGAGGCTGCACGCAGGATGGCGTTGACCTCCTGCGCCGTGGTCGCGCGCTTGGCGGCGAATGTCAGGTCGACGAATGACACATTGATCGTCGGCACGCGGACCGCGAAGCCGTCCAGCTTGCCTTTGAGCTCAGGCAGCACGAGGCCGACCGCGGCCGCTGCACCGGTCTTGGTCGGGATCATGGACATTGTCGCCGAGCGCGCCCGCCGCAGGTCGCTGTGATAGACGTCGGTCAGCACCTGGTCATTCGTGTAGGCATGGATCGTCGTCATGATGCCGGCGACCACGCCAAGCCCGTCGTGCAGCGCCTTCACCAGTGGCGCGAGGCAGTTCGTGGTGCAGGAGGCATTCGAAATCACGGTCATCGCGTTACGGAGTGTCTGGTGATTCACGCCGTAAACGATGGTCGCGTCGACACCGTCGGCCGGGGCGGATATAATGACTTTCTTGGCGCCGCCGGCGAGATGCTTCGAAGCCTTTTCCTTGTTGGCGAAGAGGCCCGTGCACTCGAGCACGATTTCCGCGCCCAGCTCGCCCCAGGGCAGCTTCGACGGGTCGCGCTCGGCGAGCACGCGGATGCGATCGCCGTTAACGACCATGTGGTTGCCGTCGACGGCGATCTTGCCGGGAAACGGGCCGTGGGCCGTGTCGTGGCGCGTCAGGTGCGCGTTCGTGTTCGCATCGCCGAGATCATTGATCGCGACGATGCTGAGCTCGCCCGTGCGCTTCGATTCGTACAGGGCGCGCAGGACGTTCCGTCCGATGCGGCCATACCCGTTGATGCCTACCTTGATCGCCATGGTCAATTTTCTCCAGTGATGAACAGCGACTCCGCCGCTTCGACGACGGCGGCGGACGTGAAACCGAAGTGACGGAAAACATCCTTGCCCGGGGCCGAGGCGCCGAAGCGCGTCATGCCAATCACGCGGCCCCGGGGCCCGACGTAGCGCCACCAGCCGTCCGGGACGCCGGCCTCGATCGCGACGCGACGCTCGACCTCGGACGGCAGCACTGCCGCGCGCCAGGAATCGTCCTGGGCGTCGAATACGCTGGTGCAGGGCATCGAAACAACGCGGACGCGCCGGCCACGTTCCGCCAACGCATGAGCGGCTTCAACCGCGATCGACACTTCCGATCCGGTCGCGATCAGGAGGCATTCGGGCCGGCCGTCGCAGTCGACGAGCACGTAGCCGCCGCGGCTGATGGATTCCAACTGTGCGGCATCGCGTGCCTGCTGCGGCAATGACTGGCGGGTCAGCGCGAGCACCGTCGGCGCGCGCCGGCGGCGGATCGCCGCGCCCCAGGCCACCCAGGTCTCGGCGGTGTCGCAGGGGCGCCAGACCTCCATGCGCGGGATCATCCTGAGCGAAGCGAGGTGCTCGACCGGCTGGTGTGTCGGCCCGTCTTCGCCGAGACCGATCGAGTCGTGGGTCAACACGAATATGCTGCCAGCCTCGATGATCGACGCCATGCGAAGACTGCTTCGCGCGTAGTCCGAAAACACGAGGAAGGTCCCGCCGAACGGGATGAAGCCGCCGTGCAGTGCGAGCCCGTTCATGATCGCGCCCATGCCAAACTCGCGGACGCCGTAGTGCAGGTAGGCGCCGTCCGGCTGCGCGCTGGTATACGGCACCGCGCCCTTGATCCGGGTGTTGTTCGATCCGGTCAGGTCGGCGGAACCGCCGAGAAACTCCGGGATGCGGTCGGCGAGACCGTTGAGCACGGCCTGCGAGCTCTGGCGTGTCGCGCTCGGCTGCGCCGAAGCCTGTGCGGCGGCCGCGCCCTCCCCGATCCACGCGTCGAGATCCGCCGGCAGACGCATATCGACGCGCCGCAGGAATTCGGCCGCAAGCTCCGGATGCGCATGCTCGTAGGCCTTGAAGCGTCGCCGCCAGCGATTCTCGGCGCGCTTGCCTGCAGCGCGCGTGTCCCAGGCCGCGCGAATTTCCTCGGGCACGACGAAGGGGTCATGCGGCCACCCGAGCGTTGCCCGCGCGCGCGCGACCTCGTCGGCGCCAAGTGCGGCGCCGTGGCTTTCTTCCTTGCCCTGCTTGTTGGGCGCGCCGTAACCGATCACGGTCTTGCAGCAGATCAGCGTCGGCTTCGCTTTCTCGCGCTTCGCACGCCGTATCGCGCGTATGACCGATTCCGCGTTGTGGCCGTCGACGGCGCGGATCACCTGCCAGCCATACGCCTCGAATCGCTTCGGCGTGTCGTCGGTGAACCAGCCGGCGACTTCGCCGTCGATCGAGATGCCATTGTCATCGTAGAAGCAGATCAGTTTTCCGAGCCCCCACGTGCCCGCGAGCGAGCAGGCTTCGTGCGAAATGCCCTCCATCAGGCAGCCGTCACCCAGGAACACCCAGGTGTGATGATCCACGATCTCGTGTCCCGGCCGATTGAAAGCGGCGGCGAGTTTTTTCTCGGCGAGGGCCATGCCGACGGCATTGGCGAGCCCCTGGCCCAGCGGGCCGGTCGTCGTCTCGATGCCGATGTCGATTTCGTGCTCGGGATGGCCGGCGGTGCGGGAGCCGAGCTGGCGGAAATTGCGCAACTCGTCGAGTGCAAGCGGATAACCCGTGAGATGGAGTACTGAATAAAGCAACATCGAGCCATGGCCGTTCGACAGCACGAACCGGTCGCGATCGGCCCAGCGCGGATTGCCGGGATTGTGCTTCAGGAAGTCGCGCCACAGCACTTCGGCAATGTCCGCCATTCCCATCGGCATGCCCGGGTGCCCTGAATTGGCGAGTTGCACCGCGTCCATGCTGAGGGCCCGGATGGCATTGGCGAGCTCGCGGCGGCTGGGCATTCATGGGCTCCGGCGGGAAACCGATATTGTCGCCGATGGCGTATAATTTTTCGATGTCCGGTGACTTCCTGTTCACTTCCGAATCGGTCTCCGAAGGCCACCCCGACAAGGTCGCGGACCAGATTTCGGATGCCGTGCTCGACGCGCTGCTCGCGCGCGATCCGCGCTCGCGCGTAGCCTGCGAGACGCTCGTCAAGACCGGCGTCGCCGTGGTCGCCGGCGAAATCACGACGGGCGCCTGGATCGATCTCGAGGCGCTGGTGCGCGGCGTCATCTGCGACATCGGGTATACGTCGTCGACGGTGGGATTCGACGGCCATACCTGCGGCGTCATCAATGTCATCGGCAAGCAGTCGTCCGACATCGCGCAGGGCGTGGATCGCCGGAGCGCCGAGGACCAGGGAGCGGGCGATCAGGGACTGATGTTCGGCTACGCAACCGACGAAACGGCGGCCATGATGCCGGCGCCGATTCACTACGCGCACAAGCTCGTCGAGCGGCAGGCGAAAGTCCGCAAGGGCCGCGACCCGAAGCTGCCCTGGCTCCGCCCCGACGCGAAGAGCCAGCTCACCTTCGCCTATGACGATGACAAGCCGGTCGGCATCGAGGCGGTCGTGCTCTCGACCCAGCATGCGCCGGATGTCCGCCAGAAAGACGTCCACGAAGGCGTCATGGAGGAGATCATCAAGCCGGTGTTGCCTTCGCGGTGGCTCGGCAAGCGCACCAAATATCACATCAATCCCACGGGCCGGTTCGTGATCGGCGGGCCCGTCGGGGATTGCGGCCTGACCGGGCGCAAGATCATTGTCGACACCTACGGCGGCATGGCGCGGCACGGCGGCGGCGCGTTTTCCGGCAAGGATCCGTCGAAAGTGGACCGCTCGGCCGCCTACGCGGCGCGATATGTCGCAAAGAACCTGGTCGCGGCGGGCCTCGCGCGCCGCTGCGAGATCCAGGTGTCCTACGCGATCGGCGTGGCGAAGCCAACCTCGATTTCGGTGAATAGCTTCGGGACCGGTCGATTGAGCGACGCGCGTCTCGAAAAACTGGTCGGCGCGCACTTCGACCTGCGTCCCTGGGGCATCATCAAGATGCTCGATTTGATCCACCCGATGTATCGGGCGACGGCGTCCTACGGACATTTCGGACGGGATCCGGTCGAGATGCACTACGATTGGCAGGAAGATTCGAATGGTTCCGGCGCCCGGCGCCGGACGGCGTTCACGGGGTTCAGCTGGGAACGCACCGACCGCGCGGAGGCCTTGAGGAAGGCCGCAAGAATCTGACCTCCCCACCGGGGACGCGATCTTCGAGGAGCGTTGCAACAGGCCGCGGCCTGCCAGGCTCGAAGATCGCGAGAGGCAACGGCGCTCTCGCTCGCAAAGGAGAGGTATCACCATGAATGCCGTGATCAACAGGAAGCCGAAGGACTTTCACGTCGCCGACATCTCGCTGGCCGACTGGGGCCGGCGCGAGATCGCGATCGCCGAGACCGAGATGCCGGGCTTGATGTCGGTGCGCGCCGAGTTCGGCCGCGCGCAACCGCTCGCCGGCGCGCGCATCGCGGGCTCGCTCCACATGACGATCCAGACCGCCGTGCTGATCGAAACGCTTGCCGCGCTCGGCGCCGAACTGCGCTGGGCGTCCTGCAACATCTTCTCGACCCAGGACCATGCGGCGGCCGCGATCGCGGCGGCGGGCACCGCGGTCTTTGCCTACAAGGGCGAATCGCTCGACGAGTACTGGGACTACGCGCACCGGATCTTCGACTGGCCGGCCGGCAAGCACGCCAACATGATCCTCGACGACGGCGGCGATGCGACGCATCTGCTGATGCTCGGCGCGCAGGCCGAGCGGGACGCCTCCGTGATCGCAAAACCGGCGAACGACGAGGAGCGCTCGCTCTACGCCTCGATCAAGCACCGCCTCGAAGCTCAGCCGGGCTGGTATTCGACGCGACTCGCCGAGATCAAGGGTGTCACAGAGGAAACGACGACGGGCGTCAAGCGGCTCTACCGCCTGGCCGCGGAGGGCCGGCTGCCCTTCCCGGCGATCAACGTCAACGATTCGGTCACCAAATCGAAATTCGACAATCTCTACGGCTGCCGTGAGTCACTCGTCGACGGCATCAAGCGGGCAACGGACGTGATGATCGCCGGCAAGATCGCGCTCATCGCGGGTTACGGCGACGTCGGCAAGGGCTGCGCGCAGGCGCTCCGCGGCCTCGGCGCCACCGTCTGGATCACGGAGATCGACCCGATCTGCGCGTTGCAGGCCGCGATGGAAGGCTACCGGGTCGTTACGATGGACGACGCCTGCGCATCGGCCGACATCTTCGTCACAGCGACCGGCAACGTGAACGTCATCGCGCACGATCACATGCGGCGGATGAAGCACCAGGCGATCGTCTGCAACATCGGCCACTTCGACAGCGAGATCGACATCGCCTCGCTCAGGCAGTACCGCTGGGAGAACATCAAGCCGCAGGTGGACCACGTCATCTTCGCCGACGGCAAGCGCATCATCGTGCTCGCCGAGGGCCGCCTGGTGAACCTGGGTTGCGGCACGGGCCACCCCTCCTTCGTCATGTCGAACTCGTTCACGAACCAGGTGCTGGCTCAAATCGAGCTTTTCGCGCACGGCGACCGGTACGAGAACCGCGTCTACGTGCTGCCAAAAGCGCTCGACGAAAAGGTCGCGCGGCTGCATCTCGGGCGCATCGGCGCGAAGCTCACGACGATGACGCCGGAGCAGGAGCGCTATCTCGACCTCCCGGCTGCCGGGCCCTTCAAGCCCGATCATTACCGCTACTGAAGGTGCGCCTGCTGCAGTTCACCGACCCGCATCTTCCCGGATCGCCGGGGATGCTCGTCCGGGGGGTCGCGACCGAAGCGACGCTTGAGCGTTGCGTCACGCATGCACGCAGGCGTCATCCCGCTCCCCGCGCCGTGCTGCTGACGGGCGACCTCGTGCACGACGACGCGGCCGGCTACGAGACTCTGCGCGCGCAGTTCGGCGACTCCGAAGCGCCCGTGCATTGCCTGCCCGGCAACCACGACGATCCGGCAATCGTGAAGCGCGCGCTCGACAGCGCGCCATTCGTGCACGATTTCGCCGTGCGCTACGGCGCCTGGCTGGTCGTCATGCTGGACAGCACAGTCGCCGGCTCGCATCACGGCCACCTGAAGGCTGAGGATCTCGAGCGCCTGGACCGCGTGCTCGCCGAGCATCCGGATGCGCACGCGATCGTCTGCCTGCATCACCAGCCCGTACCGCATGGCAGCCGGTGGCTCGACGAGCTGATGCTCGACAATGCGCCGGAGTTCTTCGACGTCATCGCGCGACACCCGGAGGTACGCGGACTTGCCTGGGGTCACACGCACCAGTCATTCGAAGGCATGCGCGGGCGCGTGCGCCTGATGGGGACGCCTTCGACCTGCATGCAGTTCACGCAGAATGCCGACGAGTTCGAGGTGGACTCGCGCCCGCCTGCCTACCGGTGGCTGGAGCTCGGCGACGACGGCTCGATTGAAACCGGCATCGAATGGGTTGAATCCGATGAGTGAGCATTCGAAGAAACGCCTGCCGGCCGCCTTGCTCGTTGCGATCGCAACGCTCGCTGCTGGCGAGGCCGTGGCGGACCCCGCGCTTTGGGCGGTCAGCAGCCGCGGCAACACCGTGTACGTCTTCGGGTCCGTGCATCTCCTGCCCGAAGGCGGGTTCGCCATCGGCGGCGCGCTCGCCGAAGCGCTCGAGGATGCCGAGCGGGTCTGCCTGGAACTGGACCCGGATGAGCACGATGAGGCAGATACGATGCGGCTCACGCTTGCTCGCGCGATCGACCCGGAGGGCCGGAGCTTGTTCGACCTGCTCGGCCCGGACGCCGATCGTGTACGCGCCAGCGCCGAAGCCGCCGGCATCGACATCGCGCAGTTCGCCGCGTTCGAACCCTGGTTCGCCGGCCTCACGGTTTCGCTCCTGGCCTTGCAGCAGCACGGCTACGACGGCAAGCACGGCGTCGAGATGATCATCCAGGCCGCGGCGAAGGAAGAAGGCAAGCCGGTCTGTGCGCTCGAAACGCTCGACGCCCAGCTCGCCATGCTCGATGGCATGTCCGCCCGGTCGCAGCGGGACCTGCTGCTGCAAGCGATCGACGAAGCGGACGAAGTCGACGAGCTGATCCGGCCGCTCCTCGCCGCCTGGCGCGACGGCGACGAAGAGTACATGGAAAGACGGCTCGCCGAAGACATCGCGGATTATCCGGACCTCGCCGATCCGCTCATCTTCGATCGCAACGAGCGCTGGGCTGACCAGGTGAGCGAGATGCTGGAGGGCGATGACAACGTGCTCGTGGTCGTCGGCGCGATGCATCTCGTCGGCGAGCGTGGACTCCCCGCACTTCTCGAGGAGCGCGGGTTCCGGGTCGTAGAGCTCTGACAACCGTCGCCCGGATGTCGCTGTTCGAGGAAGCATCCCGATACATCGCCGGCGGCGTCAATTCGCCGGTCCGGGCCTTCCGCAGCGTCGGCGGCGAGCCCCTGTTCATTCGCCGCGCGCGCGGCGCCTGCGTGGAAACCGAGGACGGCCGGCGGCTGATCGACTACGTCGGCTCCTGGGGACCGATGATCCTGGGACACGCGGATCCGGAGGTCGTCGCTGCGGTCACACGGCGCGCGGCAGACGGACTTTCGTTCGGCGCGCCGACGGTGATCGAGACCGAGCTCGCGCGCAAGATCGTCCAGCTGATTCCTTCGATCGAGCTCCTCCGCATGGTGAGTTCCGGCACCGAGGCGACCATGAGCGCGATCCGCCTCGCGCGCGGCTTCACCGGGCGCGACCGCATCGTGAAGTTCGAAGGCTGTTATCACGGGCATTCGGACGCGCTGCTTGTGAAGGCGGGGTCCGGCGCGCTCACGCTCGGCGTGCCCGATTCGGCGGGAGTGCCGGGTCCCGTTGCGGCGGATACGATTACGCTCGCTTACAACGACATCGACGCGCTGGACGAATGCTTTTCGGCGGCTGGGTCCGAGATCGCCTGCGTGATCGTCGAGCCTGTCGCCGGCAACATGAATTGCGTGCCGCCGGCACCGGGGTTCCTGCGCACGCTCCGCGAGCTCTGCGCGAAACACGCGGCCGTGCTGATATTCGACGAGGTCATGACGGGCTTTCGCGTCGCACTGGGCGGCGCGCAGGCGCTTTATGACGTGAAACCGGACCTCACGACCCTCGGCAAGATCGTGGGCGGCGGCATGCCGGTCGGCGCATTCGGCGGGCGGCGGGACATCATGGAGCGTCTCGCGCCGCTCGGCCCCGTTTACCAGGCGGGTACGCTTTCCGGCAATCCGGTCGCGATGGCGGCGGGTCTCGCGACCCTCGAGGCGATTTCGGCCCCCGGATTCCACGCGCGGCTCGTCGCCACGACCGGCCGCCTGGTCGAGGGCCTGGCCGCGGCCGCAAGGGCAGCGGGCGTCGCATTCACGACCAATCACGTCTGCGGAATGTTCGGGCTCTTCTTCACGGCGGACGAGGCCGTATCGAATTACCGCCAGGTCATGGCCTGCGATGCCGCCCGCTTCCGCCGGTTCTTCCACGGCATGCTGGACGCCGGAATTTATCTCGCGCCCTCGCCCTTCGAGGCGGGATTCGTCTCGGCGGCGCACGGCGACGCGGAGATCGCGGCCACGGTTGAGGCCGCCGCGCGCGTTTTCACGTCGATCGCACGGGAACGCTGATGCGCGCCGTGCTTTGGTTCCTCGCGGCCATCTTCGGCACGCTCGTGATCGCCGCGCTCGTCGCGTGGCCCGTGTGGCTCCTCGCGCACTCGCTCGAGCCGGACTGGGCTTTTCACCGGATCGTCAGCCGCTTCTGGCAAGTCCTGCTGCTCATCGGGCTGCTGCTCGCTCTGCGCAAGCTCGGCCTTCGTGGCCGTGCGGACTGGGGCTATGGACTTCCGCGCCGCCTGTTCCTCCGCCACCTGGCGGTTGGCCTCGCGATCGGCGTCGCCACCATGCTGCCGATGACGCTCGCGATGTGCGCGCTCGGCATCGTCGAGCTGAGACTGGATTTCGCACCGCCCATGCTGCTCGAAGTCATCGCCGCGGCCGCCATGACCGGCCTTGCCGTCGCGATCGTCGAGGAAACGTTCTTCCGCGGGCTGATGTTCCGCGCGGTATCGCGCGAGTCGGGCTTCAACGCTGCAGCCTGGAGCACGGCACTCGTGTACTCCGCAATCCATTTCCTGGCGCGTGCGCGCATTCCCGAGGATCAGATTCAATGGGACAGCGGCCTCCGCTTGCTCGGCGGGGCGCTCGCGCATTTCGCCGAACCCGCCGCAATCGCCGACTCGTTCGTCACGCTGGTCCTGGTCGGCCTGCTGCTGGCGTTCGTCCGGCAGCGCACCGGCGCGATCGCCGCGGGCATCGGCCTGCACATGGGCTGGGTCTGGGTGATCAAGTCATCAACCGCGATCACCCGTGTCGATGACGAAGCGCGCTGGTCGTTTCTCGTCGGCTCGTTCGACGGCTATACGGGGTGGCTGGTCGCGGCTTGGGCCGCGCTCATGATCGCCGTCGCCTGGATCTGCGGCTGGCTGCGACCTACGGCGGCTGCTGCGCGCTAGCTCCGGCTGCGGGTAACCGCAGGCTCGAGCACCGCAAGCCGTTCGAGCGGGTCCGCCAACTCGAGCAACGTCTGTTTGTCGGCAAGCGACAACGGCAGCAATTCTGTGAGGCGGTTCGCGATCCAGGCCGCGTCGTCGCGCCGCTCCACGTGGCGGTAGGTGTCGCCGGCTTCCGGGAGCACCTGCATCACGACCTCTGTCAGCCACGCCTGGTCCAGCGGGACCGGCACGATGCGATCCGCCCCGATATCGAGCACGCGCCCGCGATTGAGCCCGTCCGCTTCGCGCCAGGCCTCGACGACGCGCACGCGCTCGCGACCGATGCAGCTGATGCCGAGCAGTCCGCCTTCGAGCCGGTCGAAATCCACGATCCGTGCCTCGGTGCCGGTCGCCGCGAAACTCGTTGCGGAGGCGGCCGCGTCCCCGTCATTCAGGAGCACCACGACGAATCCGGACTGCTCGCGCATGCACCGGCTCACCATGTCCAGATAGCGCGGCTCGAAAATGCGAAGCGGCAGCGGACCACCGGGAAACAACACGGCGTTGAGCGGAAAAAGCGGCAGCTCGCGGACTTCGGCGTTCACGCCGGCCGCGCCTGCAAGGCCGCAAGCAGGCGCTCGTGCAGTCCGCCGAAGCCTCCGTTGCTCATGATCAGCACGCGGTCGCCGGATCGCAGCTCCGAAGCGAGCGCATCGACGAGCCGCGGCATCTCCCCTAGCACCGTAGCCTTCGCGCCGAGCGCGCGGGCCACGCCGTCGAGATTCCATTCGAGACCGGCAGCCTGATACAGGAAAACGCGGTCTGCGGTGGCGAGCGCCGTGGCGAGTTCCTCGCGATGGATGCCGAGCCGCATGGTGTTAGACCGGGGCTCGAGAACGGCGACGATGCGCGCCTCTGCATCCTGCCGCCGGACTCCGTCGATGGTCATCGCGACGGCCGTTGGGTGATGCGCAAAATCGTCGTACACGCGAATCCCCTGCACTTCGCCGCGCAGCTCGAGCCGCCGGCGGACGCCCGTGAAGCGGCCGAGCGCCGCGGCCGCCTGCGCGGATGCCACGCCCATTCCCGCCGCACAGGCGATCGCCGCGAGACCATTTTCGACGTTGTGCATGCCGATCAGCGGCCAGCGCACGATGCCCGCCGGCGCCTCGCCGTGCAACACCTCGAACGCCGAGCCGTCGGCCGCGATGAGGCGCGCCCGCCATTCCGCCGCAGCCTCGCGGGCGAACGTCACGAGCGGCGTCCACGAGCCCATCGCGAGCGTCGCCTCGAGCGCGGCATCGCCGGCGTTCCAGGTGATCCGGCCCGCGCCCGGCACCGTGCGCACGAGATGATGAAACTGCCGCTGGATCGATGCGAGGTCGGGATAGATGTCGGCGTGGTCGAATTCGAGGTTCATGAGCAGCAGGTGCCGCGGATGGTAATGAACGAACTTCGCGCGCTTGTCGAAAAAGGCGGTGTCGTACTCGTCGGCCTCGATCACGAAGGTCCTGCCTGCGCCGGCGCGGGCAGACGTCCCGAAGTTCGCCGGAATTCCGCCGATCAGGAATCCCGGCTCGCGGGCCGCCGCCTCCAGGATCCAGGCCAGCATGCAGGACGTCGTGGTCTTTCCGTGCGTGCCGGCGACCGCCGCGACCTCGCGGCCGCGCAGCACGTTCTCGGCGAGCCATTGCGGCCCGGAAGCGAACGGCAGGCCGCTGTCGAGCAGCCGCTCGATCAACGGATTGCCGCGGCTCATGACGTTGCCGACCAGCACGATGTCGGGCTTCAGGTCGAGCTGGGAGGGATCGTAGCCGTCGATCAAGGCGATGCCCTGCGCCTCGAGCTGCGTGCTCATCGGCGGATAGACATTGGCGTCCGAACCGGTAACCCGATGGCCCCCGACGCGCGCGAGCGCGGCGATGCCGCCCATGAAGGTTCCGCAAATGCCGATGATGTGCAGGTGCATCAGGTTGCCATCGGAAACAGCTTTTGCAGCACGGCCACCGTCGCGATCGCCCAGGTCACGGCGATCGCGAAGCCGGTGACCAAGCCGGTGTCGAGGGCGCTTTTCAGAATGTGCCCAACGATCAGGAGATACCAGATTGTGACCACGGTGGAGCCGGCATTGACCAGGAGCCATGCCGCAGAGTGGGATTTCGCCGGACCGCGCATCAGCAACAACAGCGTGATGATCGGCGCCAGCAGCACGTAGGCACCGAGCACCGCGTTAATCGTCTGCGGGAACCGATGACTGCGGCGCGTGATGGCAAGCAGCAACCAGAAGAATGCCAGCGCGAGACCCAGATCGACGGCAGTGCGCGCGAGAATCCGTTGCTCGCCGTCCACCGATGCGAGCACGGCGTTCGCGCCCGCATAGCCGAGTGCCAGCGCCACCGAAAGCAGCAGTGACGCCGGCAGGATGCCCGGGTCCTTGCGCAGTAGGGCGATCTGGGCCAGCAAACTCAGCAATCGGGTCATGCTGCCTTTGGCCGCGGCGGCGGCATACGCATAATAAGGTGGCGATGACTTCCGGTGAAACACCAATCCAGGACCCTGCGGCGCTCGAGGCCCAAGTCGCGTCGTGGCCGGCGGATCGTCCGCTTGCGCTCGATACCGAGTTCGTTCGCGAGCGGACGTACTACCCAAAGCTCTGCCTGATCCAGGCAGCCATGCCCGGCGAAGTCACGCTGATCGACGCACTCGCCATTGCGGACGGCGGCGCGCTCGTCGCGGCGCTCGTCGACCCGCGGCGCCTGAAACTCCTGCACGCGGCCCGCCAGGATATCGAGGCGCTGCTGCCCATGACCGGTGCCCCGCTCGCGCCCGTGTTCGACACGCAACAAGCCGCCGCCCTGCTGGGATTCCCGGCACAGATCGGCTACGCGGAACTTGTTCGGCAACTGCTCCGCGTCGAGCTCGTGAAGGGTCATGCGCGCACCGACTGGGCGCGCCGTCCGCTGTCGCCAGAGCAGATCGCCTACGCCGCCGACGATGTTCGATACCTGCCCGCGCTCGCGGCCGCGCTCGAAGAGCGATTGCAGCAGGCCGGCCGCCGCGCCTGGCTCGAAGAGGAATCCAATGCGCTGCGCGATATTTCCCTTTACCGCGTCGAGGCCGCCGACGCCTGGCGACGGCTGAAGGGCCTCGAACGGCTCGATGCAACGGCGTTCGGCATTGCGAAAGCGCTTGCAGCCTGGCGCGAGCGCCGTGCGATGGCACGCGATCTCCCGCGCGGGTGGGTCATGCCGGACGCCGCGATTTTCGAGCTCGCGCAGGTCCGCCCGAAAACGCGCGACGGGTTGTCCCGAATTGCGACCATACCGCGCGGCACGGCGGCCCGCGCCGCGGATGAAATTCTCGCGGCGATCGCAACTGCCGCCGACGAAGCCGTTGCGCGCCAGGCGGACGACGCCGCGCGGGCCCCAGGACCGGAACAACTTCGCCTGCAGAAACTGCTTCAGAAACGGCTCACGGCGATTGCTAGCGAGCTCGGCATCCAGCCCGAAGTCCTGGCGACGCGGCGCGAGCTCGCGGCAATTGCCCGCGGCGCGCGCGAGCTGCCGGTGCTGTCCGGCTGGCGGCGGGAAATCGTCGGCGAGCCGCTCCTCGCCGCGTTGTAAAAGGTCAGTTGGCGATCGCGCGCTCGAGCCGCGCGTCCACCTCGTCGAGGCTCCCGTCCGCATCGATGCGGCGAAGCAATCTCTCGCGGGCGTAATAGTCGATGAGCGGCTGCGTGCGTTCGCGATAAACGGCGAGGCGCTCGCGCACCGTCGTCTCGTCGTCGTCCGGGCGCTGGAACAAGTCGTGCGGCCGGCCGTCGGTGCAACGCTCGCCGGGACGCGGCGGATTGCTGTCGACGTGGAACACGCGGCCGCAACGGCGGCAACTGCGCCGGCCCGCGAGCCGCTTTTGCAGCACTTCCGGGTCGATGTCGAACAATACAACGGCGTCGATCGGCTGGCCGAGCTCCACGAGGAGCGCCGCAAGACCATCGGCCTGGCCAATCGTGCGCGGAAATCCGTCGAGAATGAAACCGCGCGCCGCATCGGGCCGCGCGAGCCGCTCGCGAATGATGCCGAGCATTGTGCGGTCATCGACGAGCTGGCCCGCGTCCATCACGATCTTCGCGGCGCCGCCGAGTTCGGTGCCCGCGGCAACGGCTTCGCGCAGTAAGTCGCCGGTCGAAACCTGCGGCACGCCGTGACGCGCCTGCAGGCGTTGCGCCTGCGTGCCCTTTCCAGATCCCGGCGCGCCCAGCAGAACCAGCCTCATAGAAAACCATAACTCCAAGGGACCGGCGCCCGTCGAGGGGCGCCCATCGTGCCCGCGGCTTCCGGTCGCGTCAAACCGCACGGATCGGCTATGCTTCGCCCCCCACGGGGCGGTGTCGGCGCCCGCAACACGGATTTTGCGATGTCAGCACGCAAGACGAGAAAACCGGGGCCGCGGAACGCGCTCTACGCGCAATCGGGCGGCGTCACCGCCGTCATCAACGCGACCGCCTGCGGCGTAATCGAGGCGTGCCGCAAGAATCGCAGTCGCATCGGCCGGCTTTACGCGGGGCGCGACGGCATCGTCGGTGCCCTCACCGAGGATCTGATCGACATCAGCCGCGAAAGCGCGGCGACGATCCGGGCGCTCAGGCACACGCCGTCGGGCGCCTTCGGCTCGGCGCGTTACAAGCTCAAGGACCTCGAGCGCGATCGCGCGAAGTACGAGCGCCTGATTGAGGTCTTTCGCGCGCACGACATCGGCTATTTCTTCTACAACGGCGGCAACGACTCGATGGATACGGCGCTGAAGCTGTCGCAGCTCGGTGCACAGACCGGATACCCGATCGCCTGCATCGGCATTCCGAAGACCGTGGACAACGATCTGCCTGTGACGGATTGCTGCCCTGGCTTCGGCTCGGTCGCGAAGTACGTCGCCGTGTCGACGCTCGAGGCCTCGCTCGACGTGGCATCGATGGCGCGCACCTCGACCCGCGTGTTCATTCTCGAAGTGATGGGACGCCATGCGGGCTGGATTGCGGCCGCGGGGGGCCTCGCCGCGCGCAAAGCCGGCGACCCGCCACACCTGATCCTGTTCCCGGAAATCGCCTTTGACCGCGAGCGGTTTCTGGCGCGCGTGAAGGCGACCGTCGAGCAGAAGGGCTACTGCGTCATCGTCGCATCGGAAGGCACGCGCGACGCGGATGGCAAGTTCCTATCCGACATGGGCACGCGCGACGCATTCGGCCATGTGCAGCTCGGCGGCGTCGCACCGACGCTCGCCGCGATGGTCAAGCAGGCGCACGGCTACAAGTACCACTGGGCGCTCGCCGACTACCTGCAGCGCTCGGCGCGCCACATCGCCTCGCGCGTCGACGTCCTTCAGGCCTACGCCGTCGGGCGCTCAGCCGTCGAACTCGCGATTGCGGGAAAGAACGCCGTGATGCCGGTGATCCGCCGCAAGTCCTCGAAGCCGTATCGCTGGGACATCGGCTCCGTCGCAATCGAGGAAGTCGCGAATCGCGAGAAGTTGGTGCCGCGGAATTTCATCACCGAGGACGGCTTCGGCATTACCGCGGCCTGCCGCCGCTATCTCGAGCCGCTGATCGGCGGCGAGGACTATCCGCCTTACAAGAGCGGCATTCCCGCTTACGCGACGCTCAAGTGCGCGCGCGTGCGCCGCCGGCTCTCGACGACCTTCGTGATATGATTTTCTCGTTTCCAGGGAGTTCCTGATGTCAATGCAAGACGCGCTCTGGCTCGCCGTGCTGGCTGGAGTCATCGCCATTCTCTACGGCGTGTTCATGGTGCGCTGGATCCTCGCGCAGCCGGCCGGCAACGCGCGGATGCAGGAAATCGCCGCCGCGATCCAGGCCGGAGCGAAGGCCTACCTGAACCGGCAATACTCGACCATCGCGATCGTCGGCGTCGTGTTGTTCGTCGTGCTCGGTTTCGCGCTCGACTGGCACACAGCCGTCGGCTTCGCGTTCGGCGCGATCCTCTCGGGCATGGCCGGGTATATCGGAATGAACGTCTCGGTGCGCGCGAACGTGCGCACCGCGCATGCGGCGAGCATCGGCCTGAATCCGGCACTGCAGGTCGCCTTCCGCGGCGGCGCGATCACGGGCATGCTGGTCGTCGGCCTCGGCCTGCTGGGAGTCGCCACCTACTACGGCGCGATGATGCGCCTGACCGGTGACAGCGACCACGCCTTGCATGCGCTCGTCGGCCTCGCCTTCGGCGGTTCGCTGATCTCGATCTTCGCGCGTCTCGGCGGCGGCATCTTCACCAAGGGCGCCGACGTCGGCGCGGATCTCGTCGGCAAGGTCGAAGCTGGCATTCCGGAAGATGACCCACGCAACCCCGCCGTGATCGCCGACAACGTCGGCGACAACGTCGGCGACTGCGCCGGCATGGCGGCCGACCTGTTCGAGACCTATGCGGTCACCGTGGTTGCGACCATGCTGCTCGCGGGCCTGATGATGACGGAGCTCGGCGAGGCCGCGGTGCTTTACCCGCTGGTCCTCGGTGCCGTGTCGATCGGCGCCTCGATCGTCGGCACGTTCTTCGTCAAGACCTCGGAAGGCGGCAAGATCATGGGCGCGCTGTATCGCGGCGTGATCGTCTCCGGCGTCATCGCGGCGATCGCCTACTACCCGATCACGCGTTACATGCTCGGCGAGGCGGCGATGCCGCTCTACTTCTGTGCGCTGATCGGGCTCGGCCTGACGGCCGCGATGATCTGGATCACCGAATACTACACGGCGACCGAGTTCAAGCCGGTGCGGTACGTGGCGGAGGCCTCGCGGACCGGACATGGCACCAATGTCATCGCGGGCCTCGCGGTGTCGATGAAGTCGACCGCCCTGCCGGTGCTCGCGATCTGCGCCGCGATCTGGGGCGCATACTCGCTGTATGGCCTGTACGGCATCGCGATCGCGGCGACCGCGATGCTGTCGATGACCGGCCTGATCGTCGCGCTCGACGCCTATGGCCCGATCACCGACAACGGCGGCGGCATTGCCGAGATGAGCGGCCTGCCGAAGGACGTGCGCAAGATCACCGATGCGCTCGATGCGGTCGGCAACACGACCAAGGCGGTGACCAAGGGCTACGCGATCGGCTCGGCCGGTCTCGCCGCGCTCGTGCTCTTCGCCGATTACACGCACAACCTCGAAATCGCGGGCAAGCTGGAAGTTTTCAGCCTCTCCGACCCGGCCGTCATCATCGGCCTCTTCATCGGCGGCCTGGTGCCCTACCTGTTCGCCGCAATGGCGATGGAAGCGGTCGGCCGCGCGGCGGGCTCGGTCGTCATCGAGGTGCGGCGCCAGTTTGCGGAGATCAAGGGCATCATGGAAGGCACGGCGAAGCCCGATTATTCGCGCGCCGTGGACATGCTCACGCGCGCCGCGATCCGCGAGATGATCGTGCCGTCGCTGCTGCCGATCCTCATTCCGGTCGTAGTCGGCTTCGGCATGAACTACCTCCTCGGCCCCGGCGCCGGCATCCGCGCGCTCGGCGGCGTGCTGATCGGCACGATCGTCACCGGCCTCTTCGTCGCGATCTCGATGTGCACGGGCGGCGGCGCCTGGGATAACGCGAAGAAGTACATCGAGGAAGGCCACTTCGGCGGCAAGGGTTCGGACGCGCACAAGGCGGCCGTGACCGGCGACACTGTCGGCGATCCTTACAAGGACACGGCGGGACCGGCGATCAATCCGCTGATCAAGATCATCAATATCGTGGCGCTGCTGCTGGTACCGCTGCTGTAAAGGGGACGCAACCCTTTACCGATCCGGAAGGCCCCCGCGCGCTCGCGACCCGCCCGAGCTCGACGCAGGGTTTGCGTTCGAGTTCGACCAATCCCAGACCTGGGATCGGACCGAGCCGCTGCCCAATCCGGGTTACCCATTCGATCAGATACCCGCCTGATCGCAGGTGCCTCCGTCGCCTCTCGCAGCGGCGTTCCCGCCCCCGGCATCACCAACCATGGCGAAATCACTCGCCGGCGCATTTCTCGGCAACCGGCGCAGAGACTCAGCCCGCCTCGCCGCCCACTCCCGCCGCCGCAACGCGCTCCCATGTCCCCACCGCATGCACCGTGCCATGCACCGTGCTGACGCCCCGTCCATCCCGCTCCCCATCACCCACCGCTCAACCACCGGAAAGGCCGATTGAATTTCCTATCTATCTATCCAGTGCCGGCCGACCGACGGCAGCGACAGCATCTCGGACGCCTCGCGGCTCATACTCGCGGCGGCCGAAGCCGTGACCGCGCGCGGCGGACCGTTGCGCGATCTCAATCACGTGCAGTTGGCGACCGTGCAGCCTGACGCGCCGGGCATCTACGAACCGGCCGGAACCGCGCCGCGCGCCGAACTGGCCTAGTCGATGGACCAGGCGCTCGAGGACGATGCCGAGGGCCCGGATGCGTTGCGCGGACACGTGCAGCTCGCCCTCGACCTGCAGATCATGCGCGCGGAGTTCAGCCTCGAGTAGGGTACATTCGATCTGGAGCCGCCGATCAAGGCCCGCTTCCATCCGCTCGACGCCGAGACGCGCCGGCTATGCCTTCCCAGCCATGAACTGGCTCGACCGGTTCCGCCAGGCGGAGTAACGACAACACGCAACGTCGATCAACAAAATCGATTGATTGGGCCTGGCTTTTCATCTCCCCTTGAGAGGCCGGGCTTTTTTTCGCCGATGCCTGTCGCTGTCCCGGATTCCGGCTGAGGGAAATCCCCGGCGCACCATGAGGGCTTTTCACGATGTCGGGCGGGACGGCCGCGTGTCACGTTGATGCCAGTCGATCCGCTTCGGCATCCGGGGACGTGCGGAGAATGATCATGACCAGAAATCTGCTGCCCTTCATCACGGCCGTACTGACGATGGCACTGGCCGAACCCGTGGTCGCCGCTCCGAGCATCGACCCGCATCTGAGTTCGGCAATCAATTCGGCGCCGCTCGCGCTGACGCCGGCTATCATCACTTACCACGAGTCGCCGGACGCAGCCGATCTCACGGAGTTGAGCGCACTCGGCATCACCGGCGGCGTCGTATTGAACGAACTGCCTATGGTGCAGACCGCGATCAACAAGGCCCAGCTCGACGCGTTGCGCTCCAAACCCGGGATCGCCTCACTATACGGAAATCGACTGTACGGTCTGCTGACCAACGAAAGCCGCCCGTTTATCGGCGTCGACGCGCTGCAGAGCGATCGTGAGCTGACCGCCGCAAACGGCGGGCTGCCCGTTTCGGGCAGCGGCATTGGCGTCGCCTACGTCGATACCGGCATCGATGCGACGCATTCGGACCTCGAGCTCGGCAATACGACGGTACAGAACGTATTCTTTCCGCTCGCGGAGGTTCCGGAAAGCCCGCCGGCCGGCTTCGTGCCGCCGGTCTTCCTCGAAGATCAGCCGATCAGCGACGTGGAAGGCGGCCACGGCACCTTCGGCGCCGGCACGACGGCCGGCAGCGGCGCGGCCTCCGGTAATTTCTACGGCGGCGTGGCGCCCGGCGCGAAGCTGATCGGCCTGGTGGCCGGCAACGATCTCGGGCTGTCGACGTTTGCGATCACGCAGGCCTACGATTACGCGCTCGTCAATCAGTTTCGCTACAACATCCGCGTCGCCAACAACTCTTTCGGCAGCGATCTGGGACATCCATCCAACTACGACCCGAACGATCCGATCAATGTCGGCACGCGGGAGCTGCACGACCGCTTCATCACCGTCGTTTACGCAGCCGGCAACTCCGGCGACGCACCGGGCGCGATCAATTCGCTGTCGGTGGCCCCATGGGTCATCTCCGTCGCGGCGGGCGAGAAACAGGGGCTGGGCACGCCGGCCGGGTTCTCTTCGCGCGGCGAGGACAACGGCACGGGGACCGATACGCCCGGCCAGCCGGCCGACCCGAATGCGCCGCCCAATTTCCGGCCCGATCTCATCGGCCCGGGTGTCGACATCAAGAGCGCCCGCTCGAAGGGCCCCGGGCTCACCAATCTACTGGGCACGGCGCTCGGTCAGGATCTAAACATCCCGCCGGCTTTCCTGCCGTTCTACACCACCTCGCAGGGCACGAGCTTTTCGGCGCCGCACGTCAGCGGCGTAGTCGCACTCATGCTCGAGGCCAATCCCGAACTGACCTCCGATGACGTGGTAACGATTCTGCGCGCCACGGCCACGCCGATGCCGTTCGAAGAGCGCGTCGTCGGCGCGGGCTACGTCGATGCGCACAATGCCGTGCGCGCGGCCATCGGCTTCTCCGCCGTCGCTCATCCGGCGAATCTGTTCCCGGATCCGGACGGTCCGGAGATCATCGACGCGGAGAACGACCAGATCGGCACCACGGCGCAGGATTTGCGTACCGGCGATTTCAGTTTCGACGACGCAGGCGGTCAGATCGTCTATCAGCTCGAAATCACGGACCTGTCCACGACTACGCCGAACATGCGCTGGACGCAAAGCTCGGTGTTCGACGGCATCCGTGTGTTCGTGAGCTCCAATATCACGGAAACCACCGCGCCTGCGTTTCAATACGGCACGATTGCGCCGGACCCGGACACCGGCGTCAATAGGCAGACCAATCTGGGACCGGCGGATTCGGGCGTGCTGGAAGGCAATCGAATCACTGTGCGGCTGGGCGTCGACAAGATCAATGCCGCAGTAGGCTTCGACGTCGTCGGAACGACCTCGACCGCCACCCAGGCGCAGGCGCAGATTCTGATCGGTACCTCGCTGACTGGCGGTCTGCTGCTCAACTCCGACAACGCCAACGGTTCCGACTTCCGCGTCGAAGCAGATGGCAACGGCGGCGGCGGTGGCGATCCGACGCCGACACCAGAGGCGTGCGGCACGAAAGGCATCCGGGAAGGATTTTCCGGCGCGGTGCTGACCGGCGGCCAACCTGTCGAGTTCGAGCTCGATTTCCGCTGTTCTTCACTGGATGCGAAGCTGACCTGGCATCCGGGCAACCAGGACCTGGTCTTCGAGCTGCTCGACGGCAGCGGAAACGTTGTAGCCCAGCCGGAGGATCCGAACGGCCGGCAGATAAGCGTTGAGAACCTCGCCGCGGGCGACTATGTGTATCGGGTCAGCGGATCAGTCAGCAAAAACACCGACTTCACGATCCGCAGCACACAGATGCCATGAGCTTCGGGGGTTCCGCCAGGGACGGCGGAACCCTCACTCGTCCGCTGCGCGTCGCGAGGGCATCCTTCGCCCGTTCCCCGTTGGGAAGGCATAAGGGCGATCCCATATCACAGATCAGGTCCGCAATCGTGGCCGCCGCTCTGTTCGCCGCTGCCCATTCTACCGCCCACGCCGACCCGGTCGCGACCGTCGCTGGTCGATACTGCAAGTCCCCGCATGGGGGCCGTGCCCTCGGCGGCCCCAAAACCGCCAAAACCACACTCGCCACGAGCCAACCGGCGCCCACTGCGCCAACCGACGACCGGTGCCGTGCCGAACCATTAGCCGATAAAGACCGTCTGAATTCCCAATCCGTCGACTCTTACGGCAGTACGCCGAGCTCGTCGAGCGAACGCAGCAGTTCTGCAGGATCGCGGTAGACGCGAAAAGCGCCGGCGCTGACCAATTCGTCTTCGCCGTAGCCGCCGCTCAACAGGCCGACACTCAGCATTCCAGCGCGGCGCGCGGCCAGCAGATCCCAGACTGCATCGCCGACAACGTAGCACTCCGTCGCCGACACACCCAGTTGCTGTTGACAGGCAAGGAACAGGTCCGGCTCAGGCTTGGCCCTAGCAACGCCGCTGCGGTCAATGACAATGTCATCCTTGCGGACGCCGAGTGCATCGAGGGACAGGTCGATCTCCGGCCGTCGTCCGGAAGTCGCGATGCCAAAGAGAATCCCGGCAGCGCGCAATTTCTCGAGCAGCTCCACGGCACCCGGCAACGGGCGACGCTCCGGAAGGAATTGGCGGAACAGCTCGCCGTGACGCCGTTGCAGGAACTCAGCCTGCGTCGCGTCGATTTCGCGCCCCAGCTCGCGCGCCGCTGCGCGCGCGAACAGCCCGCCACTCATGCCGATGCGCCGGTGAATGCGCCAGCCGTCGATCGCCAGGCCGCTCTCTGCAAAGGCGCGTTGCCAGGCAAAGACGTGGGCATAGACGGTGTCGATCAGCGTTCCATCGAGGTCGAAGATCAGCGCGCGCATGGCCATCGCATGGTTCCACTGGTCCCGTTGATTGTCCACCCATGCCCCAGCTCCCAGTGCCCCAATCGACCATCCATGTCCTGATGAACCATCACCCGGAAGAGACCGTTTGAATGCGCACCGCAACGCGACGATGCCCGTCGCGCGAAAGCCTCAATGCGGCGCGGGCTTATCGGCGACAGTTAATCCGAAAACTTCGCGGCGCATTTCTTGCGCGAACTTCTTATGTCAATAACTCTCCGGATGTTTCGCATCGGAGAGAATTTTTTCGATCGCGAGTCGCTAGAATGGCTGCGGCCGCGCGGAGCGCCGGCGTGTCGAGGAAAGGGATGTCCGCAATTCAGGCGACTCGCCACTCACCGCGTCGAGAGAATATCACGGGTCTGCATGCAACCCGTGCGTACCCGCGCACCTGGGTGCGTCCCGGTGCGGGAGAGCCTCCCGCGATTGCGCTGATCAAGGAGCACCTGAATTCGGCCGTCGTAACCGGCGCGCTGGTGCTTGCAACTGCGATCCACGACCAGCGGTTCAACGGCTTCTATGTCGCGCTTGCTGTCATCGCGTACGTCGTCACGTTCAAGTTCTTGAGCCGGCCGCGGCTCGAGCGCATTGATGGTGCGGAGATCTGGTGGCGCGACTTGCGCCACATGACAGTTGAATGGGCTTGCGTGATCGCAATGCTGCTCATGGCGGGTTTTCTGCTCAAGGTAACCAGCCTCTTCTCGAACCGTACCATGCTCACCTGGTTCGTCATGACGCCGATTGCCCTGGCCGCTGCACACGCGGCGATACGCAGGTTCGCCGGCTGGCTCCCCAGGCATGGCGGCACCCAGCGCCGGCAAGTCATCGTTGGCGCAAACAGGGTTGGCTGTGAGCTGGCATCGCGTCTGGCGGAGGAGCCGTGGCTCGGAACGGTCGAAGGGTTCTTCGACGACCGAAGGATCGAGCGGCTGCCTCGCGAAAGCCAGTCGAAGCTTCTCGGCCGTTTCCGTGACCTGCCGGAATACGCGCGTCAGCACCAGGTCCACGTCATTTACGTGTGCATGCCGATGACGAAGCATCCGCGGATCCGGGAGCTGCTCGACGAGCTGGCCGACACCACGGCTTCGATTTACTTCGTTCCTGATCTCTTCGCCTTCGACCTGATGCAGGCCCGCTTCGGCGAGATCGGCGGGATGCCGCTGGTTGCGGTGCGCGAGACGCCGTTCTGCGGCATGACGGGCGTGTTGAAGCGCGCGAGTGACATCGTGCTCGCCGCCGTCGCGTTGCTGGTCGCCGCGCCCGTCATGATCGCGATCGCAATTCGCATCTGGCAATCATCCCCCGGGCCGATCCTGTATCGGCAGCGGCGCTATGGTCTCGATGGGCGGGAGTTCGTCGTCTACAAGTTCCGCACGATGACCGTGTGCGAAGACGACAACATCCGCCAGGCAACACGCGATGATCCGCGCGTCACGCCGGTTGGCCGGTTCCTGCGGCGGACGTCACTCGATGAGCTGCCGCAACTCCTTAATGTCCTCGCCGGCACGATGAGCCTGGTCGGTCCGCGGCCCCACGCGGTTGCGCACAACGAGCACTACCGCAAACTGGTCAGCGGCTACATGCTGCGTCACAAGGTGCGGCCAGGAATCACCGGCCTGGCGCAGGTCAACGGCCTGCGCGGGGAAACCGCCAACCTGGATAAGATGTATCAGCGCGTGCAGTTCGACCTCGAATACCTCAAGAACTGGTCGTTGGGCCTGGACATCCGGATTCTCCTCCGGACGGTGTCGATCGTGTTGCGCGACCGCAGCGCATTCTGACGCTTGCGGGTCGGCCGGATCGTCGTGCAAGCTGCGAAGCCCAGCTGCGGAGCGCGACGATGTTTCGAGTAATCGCCCTCGCCTGCCTGCTCGCCTGCAACGCCCACGCGGAGACGCTGGTGTTGAAGGCGGATACCTATGTCGATGTCGATGCGGGCAAGCGCATCACGCCCGGCCTCGTGGTCGTCGAGGGTGACCGGATCCAGGCGGTGAATCCCGCGTCGGTAGCGGCCGGCGCGCGCGTCGTCGAGCTGCCCGGCCTGACGCTGCTTCCCGGATTCATCGACATGCACGTGCACCTCGGCTCCGATCTCGGCGAAGGCTGGGAATCGCGCGGCGTCGAGTGGACGGACATCGATCACGCGCTGCTGGGCGTGCGCTACGCGCGCCTGACGCTCGATAGCGGCTTCACGACGGTGCGAAACGTCGGATCGTCCGGATTTTCCGACGTCTCGTTGATGCAGGCGATCGAGCGCGGCGACTTTCCCGGCCCGCGCATCGTGCCCGCCGGCCATGCGATAGGCGCAACCGGCGGTCATTGCGACTCGACCGGCTATGCGCCTGGCCTGTTCGAGGACGGGCCCGAGCACGGCGTCGCGGACGGCGCCGACCAGATCGCGAAGGCGGTGCGTTACCAGATCAAGCACGGCGCCCAGGTCATCAAGATCTGCGCGACGGCGGGCGTGATGAGTTACGAGGGTCCCGTCGGCTCGCAGCAGTACACGGCCGAAGAACTCCGCGCGGTCGTCGAGGAAGCGCGTATGCACGGCGTTCCAGTTGCGGCGCACGCCCATGGGCCGGAGGGGATCATCGCCGCGTCCAATGCCGGCGTCGATTCCATCGAACACGGCTCGCTGTTGACCGAAGAGGCCATCGATACGCTGCAGAAGAACGGCACCTGGCTGGTGCCGACGCTCTACCAATGGTTCGAGGAATACGACCTGCCGCCGGTTCTACACGCAAAGAACGAGTACATCAAGGCGCGCGTCGGCGACAGCATGCGCGCGGCGTTCGCCGCGGGTGTCAAGGTCGCGCTCGGCACCGACGCGGGCGCAGGTCCGCACGGCCAGAGCGGCAAGGAATTCACGTCGTACGTCGCGCACGGCATGAGCGCGGCGGACGCGCTCCGTTCAGGCACGGTGAACGCGGCCAGGCTGCTGCGCGTCGAGGATCGCGGGCGTCTCCGCGCGGGGCTCCTCGCCGACATCATCGCGGTGCCGGGGGATCCGCTCACCGACATCCGCGTCGTGGAAAAAGTGCGCTTCGTGATGAAAGGCGGCGTGATCCACCGCTCGCCGTAGCGGCTGACCAAAGCTCCGCCGGTTCCGCTAGTTCGCCTTCGCAGTCGCGCCCTCGAACTGCTCGACGGTCGCCGTGTCGCCGTGCACGGCCGCGATGCGCTCGACGGGCAGGCCCAGCTCCTTCAGCTTTTTCGCAAAGGAAACCGTCGCCGGCTGCGGGGGCCCGAAGGGCGCGTCGTTGTTCGGCACGAAGAACAGGTCGCCCTGGAACACGACCCGCTCGCCGGGGAGCCACGCGATGACCATCTCGCGTGCATGCGGATTCGGGCCGATGTCGATGAGCTCGAGCCGGCGCGTCTTGTCTGCCAGCACCCGCTTGCCATTCTCGAGCAGCAGGAATTCGGGCTTGCGCGGGTTACGCGCCAGGCGGTCATTCTGCTGCGCGGCGGCCATGCTCTCGATCACCGGCCGGTTCGCGGAGGTCGTGATGACGGTCGCCCCTTCCGCGATGAAACTGCGCATGCCGCCGATGTGATCGCCGTGGTGGTGCGTCATCGCGACGTAGCGGATCGGCTTGCCGGGGAACAGTTCCTTGATACGCTTGATGACGGCGTCGGCGCCGCCGCTCGAGCCCGGCGCTTCGACCGCGGCCACGTAATCGGCGAAGCCGACCGCCAGCGTATTCTGGTTCTGCCCGGCGATATTCTGGATCACGTAGACGCCCTCGGCGAGCTGATCGACCTTTTCCTCGAGCGTGGTCGGCACCGGCTTGACCTCGGTGTAGCCTTTGGCCGCCACGCGGAACGAATCGTCGGTGACGGCAGGATTGAATTCCGCCTGCGCCGCGTAGTCCGCGTTGACCTCGCCCGCCAGCCGGTTGATCCAGCGGCGCGGAACCTGGTAGCTCCCGACCTTGTGGTAGTCGCTGAAGATGATCTCCGAGGCCTCTTCGCCGGTCAGCGAATCCACGAATATCAGCTCGTATTTCGACACCAGGCCGGTTGCCGCGTCGACGTAGAGCGCGACCTGCTGCGTGTCCGGCATGACGAAGGTCACGACTTCGTGGCGGCGGCTTTCGAACTGGTCTTCGCCGAGGTAGCGCAGCGAATTGGTCCGGTCGAGCGCCTGGCGCAGCAGGAGGTTGGGCAGGCGCCGGTGGTACTGGATGAATTGCTGCTGGGTCGCCTGCTCCGCCGGGATCGGCGTCGTGGTGCGGGCGCGATTGTCGTAAACGTTGCCCCGGCCGGAGACGATCGCGATCGTGTTGTCTCCATCGAATCCGAAGCCGCCGAACTTCTGCTCGAGCCGCAAGCGGTTGTTCTCGAGGTCGACCAGCAGGGTTTCCTGGAAGCTGCCGCCCTCGAACGGCGGCGCGGGCGTCGTCATCTGCAGTCGCGGGTGGGTTTCGCCTTCGAGACGGAGCCTCACGACCTCGACCGCGCGCAGCGCCTCAGCGCCGCCATTGGCTTCGACAGCGCGGTCGAGCACGGCGCGGGCTCGTGCCTGTGAGCGCTCGGCCATCGTTTCCGGATTGTCGGCGACGGAGGTCGCGGCGACAGCGAACAGGGCAAGGACGAATGTGGATCGCAACATGACGATGCTCCCGTGACCAGGACACCGACGCTAGGACGTCGCCCGGTGGCATTCAACGGCGATGCGCCGATCCGTGCGGCCGCGTCGGCAGGCCGTGAATCGGCCGGCGCTGGCCGCGCCGGTGACAGCCTGCCGGTTCGATGCCACCATGCGGCCATGTTCGCGTCTCGCGCATTTGCCACGGCGGTTCTGCTGTCGACGGCACTGCCATCGGCCGGCCGGGCCGCGGACGTCGCAATCGAATTGCCGGCCGGCATCGCGACGCACGCGGACGGCCGCGCCCCGATCGAGTCGCTTTACCGGTCCTGGCTCGGGCTGATCGACCAGGGCTGGCAGGCGGAATCCATTGTGCAATCGGCGCCCGAGGGAACTTCGGCAAGTCTCCCGATCATCGCCCTGCGGTCGCCAAAAAGCGGTCCCGCGCTCTGGATACTCGCCGGCATTCACGGCGAGGAGCCGGCGGGGCCGAATGCCGTCGCGGCGGCGATCGACGAAATCGCCAGGCTTGGCGCCGAGCGGCCGGTCGTGCTTCTGCCCTTGTTGAATCCCCACGGCTATGCGCGCAACTGGCGCTACCTGAATGCCGCCGTGTACTCGGAGAGCGTCGACGGCCAGAGCGTCGGCGACTCGTCGCATCTCCTGCCATCCGCGGAGGATCCGTCCCGCCCACGCGCGGCCGCGGCGTCCAGTGCGGAGGCGGATGCAATCACGGCCTTCATCCTGGCTCGAGCCAAGGACTATCCGCCGATCTACAGCATCGACCTGCATGAGGACAATCTGATCGACGAAGGCTATGTCTACTCGCAGGGAATGCGGGGCGAAAACGATCCGCTCGCAATCGGCGCGGTCGAGGTGCTGAAGGAGAATGGCGTGCCGATCAAATTGAGCGGCAAGACACGATTCGACGAGCCGATCGCCGGCGGCATCATTGGCCCTGTCGTCGACAGCTCCATCGACGAGCTGATGAGCGCGGATCGCGTGCTCGCCGGAGGTTGCCAACGGCCCGGGCCAGCCGCGCGCACCGTCCTGGTGTTCGAAACGCCGGCGGCGGCGCTCCCGCTCGAGCGCCGCATCGCCGCCCACGCCGCACTGATCCGCCGGCTCACGGCCCTCATCGAAGCCTCGAAACGGCCGCCGTGACCAGCATGCAGCCGCTCGCCGCGCCCAAGACCACCTTCGACCAGGCCATTGCGCTGATCCAGTCCGGCGATCTCGGCGCCGCAGAGGCGCGGTGCCGCGCCGCCCTTGAACGCTATCCGCGCGACGTCACCATGCAGGCGCTCCTCGGCGCGCTGCTCATCAAGCTGGAGCGCCCGGAGGAAGCCGAGCGTCTGCTGCGCGAGGTCATCGCCGCCGCGCCAACCTTCGCGAAGCCGCACGAGGACCTGGGCTACTTGCTCATGCAAGCGAAGCGTCCGGCGGACGCGCTGCCGCTCCTCGAGCGCGCAACGCACCTTGATCCGAACCTCGATCGGGCCTGGTTCAACCTTGGCAAGGCGCTCGCCCTACTCGGCCGGGGCAAAGAAGCGGATGCGGCTTTCGAGAAGTCGTTCGCGCTCTCGCCGGAGCGGCGGCTCATGGCGCTCGCCGCCGAGCACCAGCGCGAAGGACGCTTCGAGGAGGCCGAGCGGCTCTACCGCCGCGTCCTGCGCGACAACCCGAAGAATGTCGACGCGCTGCGCCTGCTCGCGCAGATTGCGGTAAAGACCGATCATGCGGACGAGGCCGAGACGCTGCTCGAGCGCGCCATCGCGCTCGCACCCGACTACCAGATGGCAATCATCGACCTCGGGCGCGTCTATAAGGACCAGGATCGGTTCGCCGAAGCGCTCGAGCGCTTCGACCGCGCCATCGCGCTCGACCCCGGTTCACCGCAGGCACACTACCTGCGGGCCGCGACGCTCGCGCGCGCCTCCTTTACCTACGATGCGATCGATGCCTACCGCCAATGCCTGGCGCTGCGGCCATCCCACAGCGGCGCGCTCCTGGGTCTCGGTCACGTCCTCAAGGCGGTCGGCGATTACGACGGCGCAGTCGAGTCCTACCACGCGTGCATCAAGAACGCGCCGGACTCCGGCGAGACGCACTGGAGCCTCGCCAACCTCAAGACCTACCGGTTCGACGACGCGACCGTGGCGGAAATGGAGCGGCACGCCGCGAGCGCGAGCGGCGGGCCGCAATCGGAGGTCAACTTCCTATTCGCCCTTGGCAAGGCGTACGAGGATCGTGGGGATTTCGAGCGCGCCTGGCACTTCTACCGGGGCGGCAACGAGAAGCAGCGCGCCCTGGTCGCCTACGATCCGGTGCAGACCGAGGCGGTGAACGACCGGATCGTCGGCGTCTATACGGCGGAGTTCCTCGGGGAAATAGATGGCGCCGGCCATCCGGACCCCGCGCCGATCTTCATTCTCGGCCTGCCACGCTCCGGCTCGACGCTGCTCGAGCAAATCCTTGCGAGCCACAGCCAGGTGGAGGGTACGAGCGAGCTCCCGTACATCGGGCGCATCGCCAACTCGCTGAATCGCAATCGAGAGCGCGGCATCAATTATCCCGAAGCCATGCGCGAGCTCACGCCCGCAAACCTGCGCACCCACGGCGAGGAGTATCTCGCCTGGGCGAAGATGCACCGGCGCAGCGGCGCCGCGCGCTTCATCGACAAGATGCCGAACAATTTCCCCAACGTCGGCTTCATCTCGCTCATCCTCCCGAACGCGAGGATCATCGACGCGCGCCGTCACCCGCTCGACGCCTGCTTCTCCTGCTACCGGCAGCTCTTCGCCAAGGGCCAGAACTTCACCTACGACCTGACCGAGATCGGCGAATACTACCTGCAGTACCAACGCATGATGGATCACTGGGCCGCGGTCGTGCCCGGCCGCGTCCTGACGGTCCAGTACGAGGAGGTAGTGTCGGACTTCGAGACCCAAGTGCGGCGGCTACTGGACTTCTGCGGGCTGACTTGGGAAGACGCCTGTCTGAAGTTCTACGAGAGCGAGCGGCCGATCCGGACGCCGTCCGCGGAGCAGGTGCGCCAGCCGATCTACGACCGCTCGGTGGGCCACTGGCTCAATTACGAGCACCACCTCGGCGAGCTCATCGACGTGACCGCGCCGATCCGCAATCGCTACCGGCGCTACGAGCCCGCGCGCCGCGCCTCCGGGCGCGCGGACGCCGCCCGCGCGGGCAGCGCTCCGGGCGGCAAGTAGTCGAAGATGAAATTGATCCGGTCCGCGGCGCCCTTGTTCATGACGCTGTGGACCTTCTGGTTGTTGATCTCATAGGCCTGGCCGACCTCGAGCTGGTAGGGCCGACCGTCGATCATGAACCGCACGCGCGGGTTCGTGATGATGGGCACGTGGATGCGGTGCCCCGCGCCGAACGACGGGTGCGAATCACGGTGCGGCAGGATGCACCCCCCCGCCAGCAGCTTGGCCGCCATGGCGCGGATAATCGTCCCGCCCGGCGGATACCACTTGCCGATGATCTCGTGCATCACGGGCACGGCGACCTTCGCCAGGTGGTCCCAGCCCGGCTGCTTGCTCACCTCCAGCGCGGGCCACTCGCCCACCTCGGCGAAGAGCAGCACGATCGAGCGGGTCTGCTCATGGACCTCGTAGTCCTTCTGCCGCTGGACGTTCTCGTTCCAGGCTGCTTCGTCCTGGGCGAGGATCGCGGCGCCGAGCGCCGCCATGTCTACCTTGCCGAAACTGCGGATCGGTACGCCGAAGTCCATGCGAACGACCCTAGAAGTGGTACCGGAACTGGAGCCCTATCGTCCGCGGCCGGTTGATCGACTGCCGCTGCACCGCCCAGCGGTTGCTCAGGAACAGGTTGGCCCGTTCGTCCCAGACATTGTCCACGAAGAGCGATGCGCTCCAGTTCTCCGCCTCGAGGCCGATGCGAAAATCGCCCGTGTCGTAGGCTTCCTGGACCTGCACCCCGCCGGGAGCGACGACCGACTCGATGCCTTCCAGGTTGTTGACCGATTCACCGACATAGGCGAGGTCGAGCCGCGCGAACGGCTGCGCGTTCAGCAGTCTTCCGGGCGACCGGTATTCGATGCCGAGCGAGGCACTCCAGTCGGGCGTCAGCGGGAGGCGTGCTCCCTTCGTCACGGGGATGGGGTCGGTATCCGGGGTGAACTGCAGCACGACCGCCTCGGACACCTCCGCGTCGTTGTACCCGAGCGTCGCGTCCAGCTGCCAGGCCTCGCTGATGGCGAACGAGAACTCCGACTCGATGCCCTGGATCTCGGCGCTCGGCAGGTTCACGTAGCCCAGCTGGAAGACCAGGTCCTGCGGGTCCTCGATCTGGACTGCAAAGTCGTCCCATTCCATCGAATAGAGCGCAATGTTTAACCGCAGCCGGTTGTCGAGCCACTCGGTCTTCGCACCGAATTCGATGTTCGTCAACTCGTCGGAAGCGAAGCTCCTCGGGAGGATCGAGGCGGGTCGTACGGGATTGGTGCCGCCATTGCGAAACCCCTCCGAGTAGGTCGCATAAATCAGGCGATCGTCGTCGAATCGGTACGTCAGGTTCAGTTTTGCGACCGATCCGCTCTCCTCCGTGTCGGCAACCTCATCGGTGAACGTAGTGGACGGACCCCCGTCGAATCCGACCGGCGCTTCCTGGTGCAGCGCGAAGAAGCGCTCGTACTCGAACCAGCGCGCGCCCGCCGTGATCGTGAAATTTTCGGTGAGGTCGAAGGCGACCTCCCCGAACACCGCCCGCTGTTCCAGCTCGGTGTCGTAGAGCCCGATCCACCACTGATCCGTCGGCTCGAGGAATTCGCCGTTGTAGTAATACTCGAGATAAGAGATGTACGAGAAGGCCGGTGTGTCCGCGTAGCCGCGCACGAAGCTGTCGAACTGGGTGTGGCCTTCCTCCTTGCTGTAGAAGGCGCCCACGAGCCAGGACCAGCGGCTGTCGCTGTCCGCAGGCGACTGCAGGCGCGCCTCGAACGTCGTGATCTCGGTCTGCTCGTCGTTCTGCGCGAATCCCCGCGGGTCGCCGCCAAAGTTATAGAACTCGTATCCTGTATATATCGCGGCTTGATTGAACGCGAACTCGTAGTCGGACGCGTCCGCCTCGTAATGGAAGTCGCGGTCGAAGTAGGACGCCGAGATCACGAGGTCGCCGATCGGGGTCCCGGCATTCACGGTCAGTCCGATCTGGTACCAGCGGTCGTCGAGGGTCTCCTCCTCGAAACGCACCTGCGTGAGGTCGCCCCGGCCGGGGTTGACGTCGCTGTGTCCGTCCGCCTTCATGTCCTGGTAGATCGCGCCGAGCGTCGCATTGACGCTTTCCGTGAAATCGAACCGGAGCGCCGCGCGCGCGCCCGTCGTCTCAACGGTGTTGATGTCTCTTTCGACGAAGTCGGCGTTATCGAAGGTGCCGCCCTGGCTCGGGGACAGCACGTTGTCGATGTAGCCGGCATCCTCCGCGGTGAAGCCGACGACGCGGAGCGCCACGCGGTCCGCGGCGAGCGGGATGTTGACCATCGCGCTCAGGTCGTAGCCGGTGTCGCCGTCAGATACGCTATTGACCTGCGCCTCAGTCCAGGCGGCGAAACCGGTCGGGTCAGGCTGCGCGGTGATGACACGAAGCGTGCCCGACTGCGAGCTGGCGCCGTAGAGCGTTCCCTGCGGGCCCCGCAGTGCCTCGACTCGCTCGATGTCGATCAGCCGCGGGTCGGGGTTGCGTCCGCTCTGCGTGATCGGCTGCTCGTCGAGGTAGAGCGCGGAGGAAGAGACCGCGCCAAACTGGATGCCGGAACTCGCAACGCCGCGAAAGATCAGCGTCGTGCCACCGGGCTCGCGCTGGGCGATGGACATGCCCGGGATGTACTTCACGATGTCGTCCATCTGCTGGAGGCCGCGCATCGAAATCGCATTGGCGTCGAATGCGCTGATCGACTCGGAGACGTCCTGGAGCCGTTCCGCGCGCCGGGTCGCGGTGACGATGATTTCCTCGAGGCCGACGGTTTCCTGCGCCGAGGCCGTGCCGGCCATCGACAGCACCGCCGAGACAGCGGCAGCCAGAGTTGGTGAACGCCCCCGCGCCGTGCTACGAGTCGGATCAGTCATGTCCTTCTCTCCGCAGTCGGTCGATAGTAACCACACCCTGTCAGTCCAGCAAACAACGCCGGGACCCACGGGTCCTCAGCCGGCTCGACGTTGCGCGCTGTCCGACGGCCCGCGCATCGTCGCGACGTACCACTCCATGAAGCGGTGCGTGAACTCCTCCATCGGCGACAGCGGCCCCGGCTCGTAGTAGCGCGACTCCACGCCCCGCTGGTTGCGCTCGATGATCTGCTTGTCCGCGATCGTCGTGACGTCCCAGAGCCAGATCAGCTCGGCGAGGTCGTAGTCCTTGCCTTCGACCGCCGAGCCATTGACCAGCCAGGTGATCTCGCAATCCGTCAGGCGCATCCCGCGCGGCGTGAAGCGATAGAGCACGACGTGATCGCAGTAGGCCAGGCCGAAAGTCATGGGCCCGAGGTGCAGGTCGGTCGCGCCGCCGTCGTAGCCGGTGATCGAGCCCATGAGCGGCGCGACCGGCTTGCCGTCGCGGGTGCCGGTCAGGTGTCCGCGCAGCAGCGGATAGCGCTCGAAGTCCCGGTCGGTGCCAAGCACGCCGGCCTCCAGCCAGGAATGGCGCGCATCCCGGCGCGAGAGGCCGACCGATTCCGCGCGCGCGAGCACTTCCTCCAGCTGGACCGCACAATCCTTCCGCGGGATCGCGCGGCTGTGGGCAACCGAGTATTCGGGATGGGCCGGCAGGCAGTGGTAGCACTCGCAGTAGTTTTCGACCGCGAGCTTCCAGTTGCTCGCGATCGGGTAATTCTGCCGGTGAGCGATCTTCGCGCGTTCAAGTCCCCAGGGCGCCAGCAGCGGGCCCAGGTCATTTTCGATCGGATCGAAGGGCACGGCTTCGGGATCGAAATTGATGAAGATCAGGCCCTGGAACACCCTGGCCTGTAGCCGCTTGAGGCCCAGCCGGGACTTGTCGATGCCTTCCGGCGCAAATCCGAGCCCGCGCAAGGAGCCGTCGAGTCCATAGGTCCAGCCGTGGTACTTGCAGGTGAACCGCTTCTCGTGGCCTGCGGACGCGTCGCAGATGCGCGAGCCGCGATGCCGGCACACGTTCAGCAGCGCATTGACGCGCCCTTCCCCGTCGCGCACGAGGATCACGGACTCGCCCGCGATTTCGAACAGGAAGTAGTCGCCGCGGTCCGGGATCTGGCTTGCATGCCCGACGTACTGCCAGGACTTCAGGAATATCCGGCGGATCTCGCCCTCGTAGATCTCCGGCTCGTGATAGACGGCCCGGGGCAGCGCGTGGCCGCGCTGCCAGCCGTCCAGGATTTTCTTCAGGTCCATGCTCAAGGCACTCTAACTCCTCGGGCCCGCGGGGCGCACGCCCGCCGATGTGCGCCGGCTGGTCACGAATGCCGCGGTCGCGACCGCGATCGCGACGAGCGCGATGATGATCGTCGTGATCGCGTTGATGTCCGGCGTCACGCCGAGGCGCACCTTCGCAAAGATCAGCATCGGCAGCGTCGTCGCGCCGGGACCCGACACGAAACTCGAAATCACGAGATCGTCGAGCGACAGCGTGAAGGACAGCAGCCAGCCGGAGACGAGCGCCGGCAGCAGCATCGGCACCGTGACGTCGAAGAAGACCGCCACCGGCCGGCCGCCGAGGTCCATTGCCGCCTCCTCGAGTGATTCGTCCATGGCGGCGAGTCGCGAGCGCACGACGACCACGACGTAAGCCATCGAGAAAGTGATGTGGGCGATCGTGATCGTGGTCGCGCCGCGATTCATCGGCCAGCCGATCAGGTTCGCCATCGAGATGAACAGGAAAAGAAGCGACAGGCCCGTGATAATCTCGGGCATCACGAGCGGCGCCGTGATCATGCCGGAGAGCAGCAGCCGGCCGCGCAGGCGCGCGACCCGGTGCAGCGCGAGCGCGATGATCGCGCCGAAAGCGGTGGCAAAGGTCGCGCTGACAACCGCGATCCGCAGACTCAGGAGCGCGGCGCCCAGCAATTCGTCGTCGTGCAGGAGGCTCGCGTACCAGCGGAGCGAAAAACCTCCCCAGAGCGTCACGAGCCGCGAGTCGTTGAACGAGTAGATCACGACCGAAACGATCGGCACATACAGGAGCGCGTAGCCGAAGGCCACGATCGAGGTGAGCGGCAGCGAGCGGCTCTTCATTGCGCGGCCTCCTGCTCGCGGCTCTGCAGGCGCTGGAACCACATGATCGGGAAGATCAGCAGCAGCAGCAGCACGACCGACACCGCCGACGCGACCGGCCAGTCGCGGTTGATGAAGAACTCGTCCCAGAGCACGCGCCCGATCATGAGCGTATCGGCGCCGCCGAGGAGCGCCGGAATCGTGAATTCGCCGACCGCGGGAATGAAGACCAGCAGGCAGCCGCCGACGATGCCGGGCACCGACAGCGGCAGGGTCACGTCGACGAAGGCCCGCCAGCGCCGCGCGCCGAGGTCCGCGGCGGCCTCGAGCAGGTCGAGGTTCAGCCGCTCAAGATTCGCGTACAGCGGCAGGATCATGAACGGCAGGTAGGAGTACACGATGCCCAGGTACACGGCGAAGTCGTTGTAAAGCATCGTGATCGGCCGGTCGATCAGTCCGATCCCGATCAGGAGCTCGTTGATCACGCCCCGATTGTTGAGCAGCCCGATCCACGCGTACACCCGGAGCAGGAACGAGATCCAGAACGGCAGGATCACGGCGAGCAGTAGGATCTGCCGCCGGCGCGGCGGCTGGCGGGCGATGAAATACGCCATCGGGTAGCCGAGCAGCAGGCAAAGCAGGGTGCCGATCGCCGCCATCTTGAGCGAGGCCAGATAGATGATGCCGTAGTAGCCGTCCTGGAACAGGAAGGCGTAGTTCGAAAGCGTGGCGCGGATACCCTCGAAGCCCTCCGCGCCCCACTCGAGGAGCGGCGTAAACGGCGGCTGCGCGACGACCGGGTCCGCGAAGCTGATCTTGAGGATGATCAGGAACGGCGCGAGGAAGAAGACCAGGAGCCAGACGTACGGCACCATTGCTGCCCGGCGCAGCCAGCGCAGGGGGTGTTCGCCGTTGCCTTTGACTGCACCGATCATGAGCGGAGCAGAATCGTGCTGCCGACTTCCCAGGACAGGAAGACCTCGTCGTCCCATTCCACGGTCAGCTTAGCGGAGCGCCGGAGATTCTGCGCGCTGACCTGGAGCACTGCGCCGCTCTTCATGCGCACGCGATAGAGTGACTGATCGCCGAAGTAACCGAGGTCACGCACGATTCCCTTCACGACATTGCGCTCCCCGCCGTTCGGTGGCTCCCGGCTGATCGTGATCTTCTCCGGCCGCACGGCGACGCACACCTCGCCGCCGACGGCGGCAGATTCGTCGGAGGCCACGGCGAGCTCGGCTTCGAGCGCGTCGGAGCGCAGCGTCATGCGCCCGTTGCCGATGCAGGTCACCCGGCCCTCGATGAGGTTGATGTTGCCGACGAAGCCGGCGACATACCGGTTGACCGGATATTCGTAGACCTCGCCCGGCGTGCCGACCTGCGCAATGCGGCCCTCGGCCATCACGGCGATGCGGCTCGCGAGCGTCATCGCCTCGTCCTGGTCGTGCGTCACCACGACGAAGGTCGTGCCGAGCTGGTATTGCAGGTTCGCGAGCTCGAACTGCGTGTGCTCGCGAAGCTTCTTGTCGAGGGCGGCGAGCGGCTCGTCGAGCAGCAGGAGCTTCGGGCGCTTGACGAGGGCACGCGCGAGCGCGACGCGCTGCTTCTCGCCGCCGGACAGCTTGTCGGGCTTGCGGCCGGCGAGGGCCCCGAGCTTGACGAGCGCGAGCATCTCCGCGACCCGCTCCCGGATCGCCGCAGCGGGAACGCGCTCTTTCTTCAGGCCGTAGGCGACGTTCTGCTCGACCGTCATGTGCGGAAAGAGCGCATAAGACTGGAACATCAGGTTGACCGGCCGCTCGTAGGGCGGAACGTCCGTCATGTCGGCGCCGTCGATCAGGATCCGGCCCGACGTCGGTTGCTCGAACCCGGCGAGCATGCGGAGCAAGGTCGTCTTGCCGCAGCCGGAGCTGCCGAGGATGGCGAACAGCTCGCCGCGGAGGATGTCGAGCGACACGTTGTCGACCGCGGTCGCCCCGTCGAAGCGCTTCGTGACTTCGCGGATCTGCACGAGGGCCGAGGACGCGGCGTCGGTCATAGTCCGGTCTTCACCCGGGACCAGAGGCGGGAGCGCCGGCGCTCGTCGAGCGGGTCGTAGATCACGCCCTTGTGCAGCGCCCGCTTCACCGACTCGGGCGGATACACCGCGGGATCGTTTCGCACCTGCGGCGGCAAAAGCGAGATGGCTTTCGGATTCGGCGTCGCGTAGCGGGTCTCCAGGCTGATCGCGGCCGCGACCTCGGGCCGCAGCAGATAGTTGAGGAAAAGGTGGGCATTGCCCGGGTGCGGGGCGTCCGCGGGAATGAACCAGAGGTCGAACCACGCGAGCGTGCCTTCACGCTGGATCGAGTACGCGAGATCGACGGGCCTGCCCGCCTGCTGCGCCCGCACCATCGCCTGCGCGTAATCGCCCGACCAGCTCATCGCGATGCAGACCTCTTCGTTCGGAAGGTCGATCAACATCTTCGCGGAGCTGAAGTAGCGGACGTACGGCCGCACCCCTTTCAGCAGCCGCTCCACCTCCGCGAGATGGTCGGGATCGAGGCTGTTGGGGTCGTGGCCGAGATAGAGCATCGCCATCGGGATCACGTCGGTCGGCTCGTCGAGAAAGGTGATGCCGCAATCGGCGAAGCGCCGCGCGACCTCCGGCTTGAAGACCATGTCGCCGCTCGCGACCGGCGCGTCCGGCATGCGCTCGCGGATCATCTTGACGTTGTAGGTGAAGCCGGTCGTGCCCCAGAGATACGGCACGCCGTAGCGGTTGCCGGGATCCGCCGAATCGAGCGTCTCGAGCACCCAGGGATCGAGATTGCGCCAGTTGGGAATCTTCGCGAGGTCGAGCGGCTGGTAAACGCCGATCGGGATCAGGCGCGCGGAGTAGCGTTCCGCGTGCGCGACGACGTCATAGCCCGTGCGGCCCGCGAGGAGCCGCGCCTCGGCCATCTCGGTCGAGTCGTAGACATCGTAATTGACCTTGATTCCGTACTCAGCCTCGAAGTTCGAAATGGTGTCGGGCGCGATGTAGTCCGGCCAGGTAAAGACGTTCAGCACCTTTTCCTCCGCGGCCGTCGCCGCGCCCGTCGCGAGGACCGTCGCAAGGGCGAGCGGCAGGAGCGGAGGCTTCACGGGTTACATCCCCTCCAGGCCGCGCTTCAGGAGCGCGCGCGCGATGATCAGGCGCTGAATCTCGCTCGAGCCTTCCCAGATGCGGTCCACGCGCAGCTCCCGGAAAAAGCGTTCCGCGGCATTTTCCCGCATGTAGCCGCGGCCGCCGAAGATCTGGAGCGCGCGATCGGCGATGCGGTTGGCGGCCTCTGAAGCGAACAGCTTCGCGATCGAGCATTGCGCGTGCAGCGACCGGAGATCGTCGCCGCGGTCGTGCGCCGCCGCCGTCTCGAAGGTGATGAGCCGCGCGGCCCAGAGCTCCGTGACGCTGTCGGCGAGCATCGCCTGGATCATCTGCTTCTCGGCCAGTGGCTCGCCCCCGACGATACGCGCGCTGGCGAAGGCCGTCGCCTCCTCGATCAACCGGGCCGAGGCGCCGCAGCATCGCGCCGCGATCATGAGCCGCTCGCGCCGGAACCAGCTGTGCGCGTAGCGCATGCCGTCGCCCTCGCTCCCGAGCCGATGGTTTTCGGGCACGACGACGTCGTTGAAACGATAGGTCGGGTGGTGCGCGCTGAAGGTGTGGCTGAAGAGCGGCGTGCGCACGAGCTCGATGCCCGGCGCCTTCACGTCGATGAAGAAAAGCGCGTGCGAGCCTGCGTGCGGGCCGTCGGCCAGGCGCGCCTGGAGGATGAAGTAGTCGGCATGGTTCGCGCTCGTGACGTACCACTTCTCGCCGGCGATCCGGTAGCCCCCGGGGGCCCGGCCCGCCGTCGTCTCGATCGATCCGGCGTCGGAACCGGGGCCGCTCTCGGTGATCGCGTAGCACTCCTTTCGCTTACCGCTCACGAGCGGCAGGATGAAGCGCTCGAGCTGCTCTTCGGTGCAGGCCTCGAACATCCAGCTCTGCGCTTCGGAGAAGCACCAGCAGAGGGCATTCGTGACCCGGCCGAGCTGTTCCCAGACCGCCACCTGGTCGACGATGCGGGCCGCGCGGCCGCCGCGCGCGACGGGCACGTCCATGGCGCTGAAGCCGAGCTCGATCGCGAGCTGCTTGTGCCGCGACTCCACTTCAGGCGGCAGCCGCCCTTCGTGCAGCTCGGCCTCGACCTCCCAGGGAATCAATTCTTCGGTCGCGAACCTCGCCGCGCGATCGCGCCAGTCCCGGGCCGTGTCATCGAGCGGGATCCGCATCGGTGCTCAGTCCCGCGGGTCGGCGCCGGGTTGATGGAAGTGCTTGGAGAAGGCATCCGCGAGATAGGACAGCGCGATGCGCTTCGCCCGCTCGCGGCTCATCGACTCCGGCCGCACGAGCAGGTCGAGCCACAGGCCGTCGGTCAAGGCGGACAGGCCGTCAGCCACCAGGGCGGGCTCGACGCCGGGGTAGGCGCCCTCCTCGCAGAGCTTCGCGCACATCACGCGCACCATGTCGTCGTAAGACCTGTCCCGCTCGGCGCAGATCCGCCGATACGTCGGCCGGAACTTGCGCTCCCCCCAGAAGGCGAACCAGACAGCGAGCTTATCCCGCGCACAGATGTTGCGCCGGAAGTCGAGTTCGACCATGGCCAGCAGGCCGGCGACCGGCGAATGCAGGGCGGCTTCGGCGGCGTCACGGCAGGCGTTCCGGTACTCGTCGGCGAGATAACGGAGGGTCTCGGTGAGGAGGCCTTCCTTGCTGCGGAAATGCAGGTTGACGATGCCCTGGCTGAGTCCCGCCTCCTGCGCCACGGTGGCAATCGTGGTGTCGGCGAGGCCGTGGTCCGCGACGCAGCGGATGGTGGCCTGTATGAGCTGCTCCCGCCGCTCTTCCGGAGGCGCCGTGCGGCGCTTGGCGACGACTGCAAGCTGCCGTTTCTCTGGCACTAAAAACCCTTCAAATTCAATTTGTTAAGTGATAATCGGTCCGGCATGAAGGGACCATCTTACCGGGTTCGCCAGGCCATTCCAATGAATGAACACATATTCACTGGACATGGACGCCGCGACCCCTTTGTGGGACCCTAGGCAGTCGAAAAACGACCCCCGGAACGGCAGGAGGCCCGCGCAGATGACCAGAAGCCTCGCGAAGTCCAATGCCCAGTTCCAGAAGGCCGTCCGGCGCCTCCCGCTCGGCGTGTCGTCGAATTTCCGCTACTGGGGCGACGACAAGACCATTTACGTGGCATCCGGCAAGGGCGCGCGCCTCACCGACATCGATGGCAACGAGTACATCGATTACCGGATGGCTTACGGGCCCTGCATCCTCGGCTACGCGGACCCCCGCGTCGACGCGGCGGCGCGCGCCGGCATGGAGGTCGGCGGCGTTTTCGCCCTCTCCACGGAGCGCGAGTACGCGGTCGCCGAGCGGATCTCGAAGATGGTGCCGGCGGCCGAGCTCGTGCGCTTCTCGAATTCCGGCACGGAAGCCGTCATGGCGGCGCTCCGCCTTGCGCGCGCCTACACGGGCAAGGATTCCTACGTCGTGGTCGAGGGCGGCTATCACGGCGTGTTCGATGCGGCGCTCTGGTACACGGCAATCGAGGGCTGGCGCCCCTCCTCCGGCGAGCCGCACCTCGTGCCATACAGCGCGGGCGTGCCCGGGATCCTCCGGGCGCTGCTGCACGCGGTGCCGATGAACGACGCCGATCGCCTGGAGAGCGTCTTCAAGGCCTACGGCCACGAGATCGCGGCCTTCCTGATCGAGCCGATCATGGGCAACTGCTGCTCGATCTCGGCGACCAGGGAATATCTCCGCGACGCGCGCGCGCTCTCCGACCGATACGGCATCCTGATGATCATCGACGAGGTCAAGACGGGCTTTCGCGTCGCCCGCGGCGGCGTCCAGGAACTGTTCGGCGTGAAAAGCGACCTCTGCACCTTTGCCAAGGCGATGGGCAACGGCTATCCGATCTCGGCCCTCTGCGGCCGCGAGGACGTCATGCGGAAAATCGGCGACGGCGTCGTGCACGGCGGCACCTTCACCTGCCATTCGGTCGCGCTGGCAGCCGCCGACAAGACGCTCGAGATCCTCTGCGAGACGCCGGCGCTCCAGACGATCGCCGAATACGGCACGAAACTCCGCGCCGGCATGAGCCTGGTCCTGTCGCAGCGCGGCATCAAGCATTCATTCAGCGGCCATCCGTCGATGAGCGGGCTATTCTTCAAGGACCAGCCGCCGCACGACTACCGGGACTGGGCCTCGAGCGATTACACTTTCTACGAGGCGCTGGCCCCCGAACTCCACGATCTCGGCGTGCTCTGCGAGCCGGATTCCCGCGAACCCTGGTTCATCTGCGAGGCGCACGACGAACGCTGCCTCGGCGAGACGCTGCAGCGATTCGAGATCGCGGTGGATCGCGTGGTGCGAAGCGCCCATGGCCCGGCCAACGCGCGCGGCACGAAATAACGACAGCAACGGAATCGACCGTGGCGAAATACGATGCGATCGTCGTCGGCGCGGGCCATAACGGCCTCACGAACGCCGCCTACCTCGCGCGATCCGGGCTGAAGGTGCTGGTGCTGGAAATCAATCCGTGGATCGGCGGCGCCGCGGTCAGCCGCGAAATAGAGAAAGGCTGGATTTACTCGAACTGCTCCTACGTGTGCAGCCTGTTGCGCCCGGAGCTGTTCCGCGATCTCGAGCTCGCCCGCCACGGCTTGCAGGTCGTGCCGTACGGCGGCGGCGTGACGATCACTTCGAGCGGCGACATCCTCGGCAACTACACGGACGAGCACGTGCAACGGCGCGAGTTCGCCCGCCACAGCCCGCGCGACGCGGACGCGTACCACCGGTATTCCACGGACGTGATGCGCCAGTGCAAGTTCATCCGGCCCCTCCTCCTCCGAACGCCTCCCGATCCGACCTCGCTGAAGCCGAGGGACCTCCGCGAGATGCTCTTCCTCGGGCGCGAGTTCGCGAAATTTGGCGAGCAGTTCATCTACGACACGCTGCGCTTCTACTCGATGAGCATCGCCGACTTCCTCGGCGAGTATTTCGAATCCGACGTCGTAAAGGCGCACCTCTCGGGCAGCGGCATCATCGGCTCGGCCATGGGCGTGTATTCGCCGGGCACGGCCTACGTGCTCCTGCACCATTACATGGGCGACGTCGACGGGTCGATCGGCGCCTGGGGCTTCGCCCGCGGCGGCATGGGCGCGGTCTCGAATGCGATCGCGAGCTCGTTCAGGTCCTTCGGCGGCGAGATTGCGACCGACGCGCCGGTCGAGCGCGTGATCGTGCGGGGCGGCCGCGTCGCGGGCGTCGCGACGGCGAACGGCAACGAGTACCACGCGGACGTCGTCGTCTCGAATCTCGATCCAAAGCGCACATTCACGAAGCTCTTCGACCCGAAGGACCTCGCGCCGGAATTGGTCGAGCGCGCGCGGAACTTCAAGATCCGCGGCTCTTCCGGCAAGCTCAATATCGCGCTCGACGGCCTGCCCGAGTTCCCGGCGCTGGGCTGGGACAATCCGCTCCGCTTCGGCGACATTCACTTCTTAGACTCACTCGAGAAAATGGAACGTGCCTACGATGACTGGAAGAACGGCACCTGGTCGAAGGAGCCCTACCTCGACCTGCTGATTCCGTCCATGACGGACCCGACGATGGCGCCGCCCGGAAAGCATTTCATGTCGGTGTTCGTGCAGTACGTGCCGCCGAAGATCCGCGGCCGCGACTGGACCGACCAGGACCGCGAAGGCTTCAAGAACACGGTGCTCGACCAGATCGGGCGCTATAGCCCGAATTTCAAGTCGCTGATCCGCCACGTCGAGTGCCGGACGCCGCGCGAACTCGAGAACGAAGTCGGGTTGACCGAGGGCAACATCTTCCAGGGCGAGCTGACGATGGACCAGCTCTTGTTCAACCGACCTTTCCCCGGATTCGCCCAGTACCGCGGCCCCGTGAAGGGCTTCTATCTATGCGGCTCGGGCACGCATCCGGGCGGCGGCGTGATGGCGGCGCCCGGCGCGAATGCCGCGCGCGAGATCCTGATGGACCTGCGCCGCCCGAACATCGTGCCGGAGGGCTGGCGGGATGACTGACCGCGAACGCATCGTCGTCGTCGGCGGCGGTCACAACGGTCTCGTCTGCGCCGCCTATCTCGCGCGGGCAGGGCGCACCGTTACGGTACTGGAGGCAGCTCCGCAGGTCGGCGGCGCGGCGGTCACGCGCGAGATCGCGAAAGGATTCCGCGTCTCCGGTTGCGCGCATCTCTGTTATCAATTGGATCGCGGCATCGCCCGGGAGCTTCAGCTGACTTCGCACGGGCTGAAGTGGTCGCGGACCGGGCTGAAGACCGTCGCGCTCGCCGCGGGCGGCGACCATCTCGTGATCGATGGCGGGCGCCTGGAATCCGGAACGCTTTCCGAGAGCGACCGCACCGAGCTGACTGCGTATCACGCGCGGATGCTCTGCTTCGCGCGGATCCTCGCAAAACAGCACAATCGCTGCCCGCCGCGCCTCGGCGGCGGCGCCCGCTCCGAACTCGTTGCCGCCGCGATGCTCGGCCTCGACATCCGCCGGCTGGGCCGTGAGCCGATGCGCGAGTTCCTGCGCATCGCCGGCATCAACATCTTCGACGTGCTCGAGGAGAAATTCGAATCGCCCCTGCTGAAGGGAGCGCTCGCGCTCGACGCCGTGCTCGGCACGAACCTCGGCCCGCGCTCGAATAATTCCGTGCTGGCGCTGCTCCACCGCCTGAGTGGGCTGGCGCAGGGAAATGAAGGTCCCTCGGTGCCGGAAGGGGGCATGGGCGCTGTCAGCGAGGCGATGGCCGCTGCCGCCCGGGCCGCCGGCGCCACGATCCGCACCGGAAGCCCGGTCGCCCGGATCATGCAGGAAGGCGAGCGGGTCTCCGGGGTCGAGCTCGAAAGCGGCGAGAAGCTCGCGGCCGGCACCGTGATCTCGAATGCGGACCCGTCGCGCACCTTGCTCACGCTGCTGGGAGCCCGGCACCTCGAGACGGGATTCGTGCATCGCGTGCGGCACATCCGCTCGAAGGGCATGGCCGCGAAGCTTCATCTCGCGCTTGACGCCCTGCCCGCCTTTGCGCGGCTGGCCGCCGAGCTCACGGGCGAGCGCCTCGTGATCGCGCCGGATCCCGTCTACCTCGAGCACGCCTTCGACCACGCGAAATACGGCCAGTGCTCGCCCGACCCGGCGCTCGAGATCACCATCCCGAGCGTGCACGACAAGACGCTCGCGCCCGCCGGCAAGCACGTGCTGTCGGCGATCGTTCAGTACGCGCCTTACGACCCGCGCGCAAGCGGCGACGGCCCGCGCCGGGAATTGTTCGAACGCACGCTCGGCGTGCTCGAGCGCCACGCGCCGGGCCTGCGGCGCCAGATCGTCGCCTCGGAGCTGCTGCTGCCCGCGGACCTCGAGCGCGAGTTCCGCATCACCGGCGGCCATTGGCATCACGGCGAGCTCGCGCTCGACCAGTTCATGATGCTGCGCCCCGTGCCGGGCGCGGCGCAGTACGCGATGCCGGTGCCGGGCCTTTTCCTCTGCGGTGCCGGTTGTCACCCGGGCGGCGGCGTCATGGGTGCGGCGGGCAGAAACGCAGCGCGTGCAGTGCTGGCCACCGAGCGCGTGGCATGAGCATCGTCGACGAAATGAACCGCAAGGACCATTTCCGCACGGCCGTCTGGCAGACCCCCTTCCACCCGCGCACGTCCGCGCTCAACACGCTGAACGAATGGCACCGCTGGAAGGACTACACGACGGCGGACGCCTACTTCGACGAAGCGCTCGAGTACGCGGCAGTCCGAAACGCCTGCGCGGTGTTCGACCTGACGCCCATGACCAAGCACCGGATCACGGGGCCGGATGCGTCCGCCTTCCTGAACCGCCTGATCACGCGCGACGTCGCCAAGATCAAGCCCGGCAAGGTGGGCTACTGCGTCTGGTGCGACGACAACGGCCAGGTCATCGACGACGGCACGGTGTTCCACCTGCGCGAGGGCGATTACCGCCTGTGCTCGCAGGAACGCCAGCTCGACTGGCTGTCGCGATCCGCGCACGGGTTCGACGTGTCGATCGTCGAGGACACGCACGACGTCGCGGCGCTCGCGTTCCAGGGGCCGACGAGCTGCGCGGTGCTGAAGGCGATCGGCTGTGCAGGTGTCGAGAAGCTGAAGCCATTCGAAATCGCCTACTACTCCTTCGCCGGCGGCGAATTGATGGTCTCGCGCACCGGCTTCACCGGCGACCTGGGCTACGAGCTCTGGATCGACCCGGAACGCGCGCTCGATCTTTGGGACGCGCTATTCGACAAGGGCGCGAATCACGGCATCCGGCCGATGGGCACGCACGCCCTCGAAGTGGCTAGGATCGAGGCGGGTTTCATCCAGGCAGGGGTCGACTTCCACCCCTCGGACCAGGCGATCATGCTCGACCGCTCGCGCTCGCCGTTCGAGCTCGATCTCGGGCGGCTGGTCGACTTCAGCAAGCCCTGTTTCAACGGCCGGCGCGCGCTGCTCGAGGAGCAGAAGCGCGGCTCCCGATTCCGCTTCGTGAAGCTGGACGTCGAGGGCAATAAGCCCGCGCGCTCCGCCTATATCTATGACAAGAGCAAGAACGTGGTCGGCACCGTGACCTCGGCCGAGTGGTCGCCGTCGGCGAAGAAGAACATCGCCTTCGCCTCGATGCACATGCCCTGGGGACGGCCGGGCGACGAGCTCTGGGCCGAGATCTACTACCAGCGCGAGCTCAAGTGGTCGCGGGTCATGGCGCGCTGCCGTGTCGTCGAAGGCGCGTTCTGGGATCCGCCGCGCCGGCGCGCGACCCCCGCCGCGGACTACTGACCGCCCTGGGCGGGGCCGGCATGCCACATCGGCTGGATCCTCTGCTTCGTCCCCGGTCGATCGCGGTGCTCGGCGCCACCGAGCGCGAGGGCACGGTCGGGCGCAACACCGTCGAGAACCTGCTGAAAGGCGGGTTCGACGGAGGCCTCTACGCGGTCAATCCAGGACGAAAATCGGTCTGCGGCGTGCCGTGCTACCCGTCGCTCGAAGCATTGCCGGAGCCGGTCGAGCACGTGATCTTCGCGGTCGCCGACACGCGCGTCGAAGCCGCGCTCGACGACGTCATCGCGCACGGCGCTCGGGCGATGACCCTGATGTCGTCGCTAGTGCTTGCCGGCGATTCCGAACCGCCACTCCGCGACCGCGTGCTGGCGAAGATCCGCGCGGAGGACCTCCTGGTCTGCGGCGCGAACGGCATGGGCTTCTACAATTTCGCGGAGGGAATTTGGGCTTGCGGCTTTCGAACAAGGGGGCACCGGCGCGGCGGCAACGTCGCCTACATCAGCCACTCCGGCTCCGGCATGTGCGGCATCGTCGACAGCGAGGAGCGCATCGACTTCAACCTGGTCGTCTCGACCGGCCAAGAGCTCGCCGTCGCGATGGACGAGTACCTCGATTTCGCGCTCGACCTGCCCGAGACCCGCGTCGTCGGGCTCTTCATGGAGACCACGCGCAATCCGGAAGGTCTGGTGCGCGCCTTCGCGAAGGCGCGCGAGCGCGGCATCCCAATCGTCGCGCTGAAAGTCGGCCGCACCGAGCTCTCGGCGCGGCTCACCGTCTCCCATTCCGGCGCGATCGCGGGACACGACGGCGTCTATGACGCGCTGTTCGCGCGCTATGGCGTTCATCGCGTGCGCGACATGGACGAACTCGCGACGACGCTCATCCTGTTTGCGCAGCCGCACCCGGTCGGCGCCGGCGGACTCGTATCGCTGCACGATTCGGGTGGCGAACGCCAGCTCCTGATCGATCTCGCCGACGACGCCCGCGTGCCGCTCACACAATTGACTACCGACACCACGAAGCGACTTACCGAACTTCTGGATCCCGGGCTGCCGGCGATCAATCCGCTCGATGCCTGGAGCACGGGCGGCCACGGTTTTCATGCCGGCATGGAGCGCTGCCTTGCCGCACTCATGAGCGACCCGCAGGCGGCGCTCGGCGCCGTGGTCCACGATCGCGTCGCGGGCGGGGGCATTCATCCCGGCTATCTCGACTATCTGCGCGCGGGGCACCGGGCATCGGGCAAGCCCGCTTTCCTCGTTGCAAATCGCCAGGGTACGGGGTCGGACCCCTTGATCGTCGAGGCGACACGCGAAGGCTTTCCGGTGATCGATGGCCTCGTGTCATTCCTGCGCGGCGTGAAACACCTGTTCGATCATCGCGATTTCCGGGCGCGCGAGCGCGGCGCCTCGCCGCGACTTCCGGATCCAGTGCTCGCCCGGTGGCGAGCGCGGCTCGCGGACGGTCGAAGTTTCGACGAGAACGACGCGCTGCAGCTCCTGCGGGACGCCGGGCTCCCGGCGAATATGGGCCGCATCGCCGAGAGCGAGACCGCGGCGATCGCGGCCGCGCGCGAATTCGGCTTTCCGGTTGTGTTGAAGACGGCGAAGCGCGGCATCGATCACAAGGCCGACCGCCAGGGCGTGCATCTCGATCTCCGCGACGAGGGCGCGGTCGCAGCGAGCTACCGCGACCTCGCGACGCGCATCGATCCGCGCGTGCTCGTAGCGCCGATGATCGCCGCGCAAGGCGTCGAGATGCTCCTCGGCATGATCCACGACGAGCAGTTCGGACCGGTCGTGCTCATCGGCGCAGGCGGCTCGCACGTGGAGGCGATCGCGGACGCGGTCTACGCGCTGCCGCCCTTCGACGCGCAGGAGGCCGCACGACTCGTCGAAGGCCTGCGCTCCGCCCCCCTGCTCCGCAGCCGGCGGCACCGGCGGGGGCTCGCGATCGATGAATTCTGCCGGACCGCCGCGCGTTTCTCCGCACTCGCGGCAGCCCTCGGCGACCAGCTGGCGGAGATCGACCTGAATCCCGTGATCGTGCATCCGGACGGCTGCATCATCGTCGATACGCTGGTCGTGCCCCGTCGGGCGCACAATCTGCACCATGCCCCATTGAGGAAGTCCCTATGAGCAACCAGGCACTTGCCGAACAACCCCGCGGGTACTGGCAGACCGCCGCGACGACCGCTCGCAAGAAGATCGAAACCCGCCTCTTCATCGACGGCAAGTTTGTCGACTCAGTGAAGGGCGGCCGTTTCGCCACCGTCAATCCCGCCAACGGCGAGACCCTTGCCGAGATGTCCGCGGGCACTGCCGAGGACATCGACCGCGCGGTCGCGGCAGCAAAGCGGGCCTTCAAGTCCGGCAGCTGGTCGCGCATGGCGCCGCGGCAGCGCATGGAAGTACTCAACAAGTTCGCTGCGCTGATCGACAAGAATGCCGAGTCGCTCGCGGTGCTGGAGACGCTCGACATGGGGAAACCCATCGCCGACGTGGTCGGCATCGACCTGCCGGCCGTCGTCGAAACGATCCGTTTCATGGCCGAGTGCATCGACAAGGTCGACGGCGCGGTCACGAGCACCGAGTCGGGCGTCATGCACCTCGTGCTGCGCGAGCCATTCGGCGTCGTTGGCGCGATTTCGCCGTGGAACTATCCGATGCTCATGGCGACCTGGAAGATCTCGCCCGCGCTCGCGGCCGGCAACACGGTCGTGCTGAAACCCGCGGAGCAGGCGCCGATGAGCTGCCTCCGCCTCGCGGAACTCTTCGTCGAGGCCGGCGGGCCCGCGGGCGTCTTCAACGTCGTCAACGGACTCGGCGAAGAGGCGGGGCGCGCGCTCGCACTGCACAACGACGTTCGCAAGATCACCTTCACCGGGTCGACCGCGGTCGGCAAGCTGATCCTGCAATACGCCGGACAGTCGAACATGAAGCAGGTCGCACTCGAATGCGGCGGCAAGACGCCGCAGGTGTTCCTGGCCGACGTCGCCGATTTCGATCGCGCAGTCACCGCCGCCTACCGTGGGATCTTCTCGAACATGGGCGAGGTCTGCAATGCCGGCTCGAGGCTCCTGGTCGACCGCTCGATCAAGGACCGCTTCATCGAGCGATTCATCGAGCTCGGCCGGGACGCCTTCCAACCGGGCGATCCGCTCGACCCTGCGACCAACATGGGGCCGCTCGTCACCCGCGAGGATCAGAAGCGCGTGCTCGGCATGATCGACCAGGGCCGCAAGGAAGGCGCGAAGCTCCGCTTCGGAGGCGGCGCGCCCGAAGGTCTCGAGGACGGCGCTTACGTCAGTCCGACACTGTTCACGGACGTGAAGACCGACATGACGATCGCGCGCCAGGAGATTTTCGGCCCGGTCGCCTCGGTGATCGAGTTCGACGGCGTCGAACAGGCGATCGAAATCGCGAACGACACGATTTACGGCCTCGCCGCCGGCGTCTGGACGCGCGACCTCGACACGGCGTTCCGGCTGGTGCGCGGCATCGAGGCCGGGATCATCTGGATCAACTCTTTCGACGAGGGCGACATGACGCAGCCGTTCGGCGGCTACAAGCAGTCCGGCAACGCGCGCGACAAGTGTTTCGACAGCTTCAAGAGCTACACGCAGACGAAATCCGCGTGGTTCCGGCTGCAGGAAGGCTGAAGGTGGCCGAACCGCTCGTTCTGACGGAGCGTCACGGCGCCGTCGCCGTGCTGACGCTGAACCGCCCCGACAAGCTCAACGCGGTCAACGTCCCGATGATCGAGGCGCTCGGCGCTGCGCTCGACGCGGCGGAGCAGGACGAGGCCGTGCGCGCGATCGTGCTCGCGGGCTCGGGCCGCGCCTTCTCCGCCGGCTTCGACCTCGACATGGGCGTCGGCGACGGCAAATCCGATCCGGACGCCGTGCGTCGCGCGCTCGAGAAGGATTTCGGGATCATCATGCGTTTCTGGGATTGCCCGAAGGTCACGATTTCCGCGGCGCATGGTTTCTGCCTCGGCAGCGCGATGGAGCTCGCCCTCGCCTGCGACCTGACCCTCGCGTCCGACAACTGCCGCTTCGGCGAGCCGGAGGTCAAGTTCGGCAGCGGCATCGTCGCGATGCTGCTGCCCTGGCTCATCGGGCCCAAGCAGGCCAAGTACCTGCTGCTCACCGGCGAGGACCGCGTGGGCGCGGCAGAAGCGCAGGCGCTCGGCCTCGTCAACCGCGTGGTGCCCGCCGCGCGGCTGCTCGACGAGGCGCTCGAGCTCGCGCGCCGTGTCGCCGCCAACGACGCGCTCGCCGTCCGCATGACGAAACAGGCCATCAATCGCAGTCTCGACATCGGCGGCATGCGCCAGGCCCTGTTGCATGCACTCGACATCGACGTGACCGTGGAGACATCCGAGACCGCGGAATCGCGCGAATTCAACGAAATACTAAGAAAAGAAGGCGCGAAGGCCGCGATTGCGTGGCGCAGCGCCCGCGCTGCGCCATCACCGGAGAAGAGTGCATGAGCAAGGCGACCAAGCGCGTGCCGGACGAATTGCAGAAGTTCCTCGAGCGCTATCCGGCCACGCAATTGCTCGAGCTGCTCCAGCCCGACATGCTCGGCATCCTGCGCGGCAAGCGCGTCGTGCGCGGCGAGTTCGCCAAGCCCTTCACGGACGGCCTCAATTTCTGCGGCGCGACAGTCTTGCTCGACGCCAAGGGACTCACTTTCGACCGCATCGACAACGGCGGGCGCGATGGGGACCCCGATGCGATCTCGACGGCGGTGCCCGGCTCACTGGCGCCGGTCCCCTGGGCGCAGGTGCCCACGGCGCAGGTGCTGCTCGCGATGAACGACTCGCAGGGACAGCCGTTCTTCGCCGATCCGCGCCAGGTGCTCCGGCACGCTGCGCGGCCACTGCAGGAAATGGGACTGACCGCCGTTGCCGCGACGGAACTCGAGTTCTATCTGATCGATGGTGAAGGCGATCGTCCGACGCCACGCGTCGGGCGCATTCCGGGCACCCGGCACAAACAGAGTGGGCCGCAGTACGGGAGCATGGAAGACGTCGAAGACGCCGATCCCTTCCTGGCCGACCTCTACGCGGTCTGCAAGGCGCAGAACCTACCGGCCGGCGCGACGCTCAAGGAGTTCTCGCCAGGCCAGTTCGAAGTCAACCTCCACCATGTCGCGAATGCGGAGCTCGCCTGTGATCACGCCGTGCTACTGAAGCGCGCGGTGAAATCGATCGCGCGCAAGCACGGCCTGGGCGCGAGCTTCATGGCGAAACCCTTCGCCGAGTGGGCCGGCTGCAGCCTGCATGTCCACATCAGCTTGACGGACACCGCGGAACGAAACGTGTTCACCGGCACGAGCGGCGGCGAGCCGTTCTCGGAAACGCTCCGCCACGCAATCGGCGGTTTAGCCGCCGCGATGCCGGAATCAATGGCAATCTTTGCGCCGACCGCGAATTCCTATCGCCGCTATCGTCCAGGCGTATTCGTCCCGCTCGCGCCGAACTGGGGCAGAAATCATCGCGGTGTGGCGCTTCGCATCCCGATCTCGGCGCCGGAAGACACGCGCGTCGAGCACCGGCCCGGCGGCGCGGACGGCAATCCGTATCTCGTAATGGCGGCGATCCTGGCCGGCATCCACCACGGCATTACGAATCGCTGCGATCCGGGTCCCATGGTGCCGCAGGGCGCAGTCATCGAAGAGAAGACGGAGCTGCCGGTGCGATGGGAAGCAGCACTCGACGCATTTGACCGCGGCACGATCTTGCCGCGCTATCTCGGCGAGCGCTACCACAAGCTCTATGGAACATGCCGGCGCGAGGAATGCGACCGGTTCCACTCGGAGATCCCGGACCGCGACTACGAATGGTATCTGCGCGCGATCTGAGCGCGGTTTAGGGCATCAGCGCAGTGTTTTCCGCTGCGAGCGTGCCGCGCGCTGGTGCCTCAACAAGCCTCGCGACCGGCAGCCGTGCCCGGATCCAATCCTGGAAGCCGGCCAGCACGATTTCCTTGTCCGACAGGATGCCTTGCGTGTAGGCGCCGGATTCGAGGCCGCGCTGCACCTGGCGCGTCAGCACTTCGTCTTCCCGCTGCACGCGCGCGTTGAGCCGCGCGCAGAGGAAGCGCGCCGCGCGCATGTCTCGGCGGTCGTCGACGAATCCGTACGAGCGCGCGCGGATCAGTGTGCGCCCGGCGCCGAGCGGCAGGACCTGGAAGAAATCCAGCCATTCCGGGTAGACGTCGAAAAAGACATTGGGGAACAGGCCGAAGTAGGTCCAGCGCCGGCGCATGTCCTCGGGCAGGTGCTCGATCACCGGCAGGAAGCGCGCATAGCGCTCGGCGCTCCAGGACTTGAGCGGCTTCTCCCGCATGCGGTGCGAGAGGCGCATCGTGCCGCCCGGCAGGATCTCGCGGTCGTACTGCGGCTCCATCAGCGCCGACAGGCCCGGATGACCGATCGGGAAGTGATAATCCTCGACGTAATTCTCGACGACGTTCTTCCAGTCGATCTCGAGTTCGTGCGTCCACAGTTCGTCGAGCGGGACCATCTGGTCCATGCGGTAGTGCGCAAGCTCGGCCGCATGCGGCGCCATGCGTTCCGCCACGGAAGGCTCCCCGCCGCGGAAGCGGACGAACACCATGCCCATGAACACTTCCAGCTCAATCGGCTTGAGGCCGAATTTCGAGCGGTCAAACTTCGGGAAGGTGTCGGGCGCGCTGACGCTGCGGTTGCGGCCGTCGAGATGATAAGTCCAGCCGTGATACATGCAGGTCAGGAATTTTCCGCAGCGGCCGCGATCGCCGCTGACGACCGCGTGCGCGCGGTGCGCACAGACGTTGTGAAAGGCGCGGAGCACGCACTCGCCGTCGCGAACGACGAAGCCGCGGCGGCCAAAGAACTCGAAGGCCACGTAGTCGCCGGTCGCCGCGAGCTCGCTCACGTGGCAGACGATCTGCCACGCCGAAAGGAACAGGTGCTCCTTTTCGAGCTCGTGAAATTCCTCGCTGTGGTAGGCCCAGGCCGGCAGTGTGTACCGAAGCGCCGGATCAGCGGCTGGGGCGGGCGCAGGCGCGAACTGCGGCTGCCGGGCCGGGGCCGTCGCTTCGATGCGCGCCGCAAGCCAGGGGAAGACGCTGCAGAGGTACGCGCGGCACTGGCGCCGCGCCGCCTCGCGATCGAAATCGTCTCCCTCGAACAGGATCCCCTGCCATTGCTGGTCGATCAGGCCGGTGAGGCCGAGTGCAACTGCTTCGGCATTGGGCCAGGGCGCGCTGCCGCGCGCCGCGATGAGCCGCGTGCAGAGGTTCGTCACCGTGCGGCTCCAGGCCTGGTCGCGATCGCCGCAGATGCGCTGGTAATCGGCACGCGCATTCGTCTCGGCGAGAAACGCGTACCACACGGCAATCTTGTGCGAGTCGCTGAGGCGGCGGCCGAGGCTCGTGTCGACGCTGCCGAGGAGCGCAAGCAGATCGTCGTCGCCCGCCTCTTCGAGCACGGCCGCCATGACCTCGGCGAACTCCTCCGAGACCTCGCGCAGCGTCGCGAGCAGCAGCGCTTCCTTACTGCCGAAATGGAAGTTGATCGACGCCGCCGTATGTCCCGCAGCGCCCGCGATCTTCGCCGAGGTGAGCTCGGAAAGGCCGTGCCGCGAAATCGCCGCGACGGTCGCCTGGATCAGGTCGAGCTTGGAGCCGGTTGGCCGCAGGTCTGCAGCGAGTTTGAGATTGGCTGCCATGGATGCGCTCCTGTCGCTTCACGAATTCTAGCGCCAAGCCCCGATCGACTCAACGATCATTTAACAAACTAAATAGCTATTCAGTAATCATATAACCTATTGTTCTACAAGCTGTTTACGCCGATACATAATGCGATTACGCTGTCGGCTGTGACACTGACGCCTTGGCGCTGCGCCGGTTTTCTCGCCGGCTGGCTACTGTCTATCCCGGGGCAGGCCGCGGAATCTGCACCCACGCCCCCGCGCTACGAGATCCAGCTCGAGACCGCCTGGATTGCGATGCCGGATGGCCCTCGCCTTTCGGCTGACCTTTACTTGCCGCAGGGCGGCGCGGCGGATACGCGATACCCGGTGCTCCTCGAGTACCTGCCCTATCGCAAGCACGAGGCGCGAAGCCGCAACTACTCCCTCTATTCTTATTTCGTGCAGCGCGGTTACGTCGTCGCCGCGGTCGACATCCGCGGCACGGGCGGGAGCGAAGGGCGCCTCATCCCGCACGAGTATTCCGACATCGAGCAGGAAGACGGCGAGGTCGTGATCGACTGGCTCTCGAAGCAGCCGTGGTCGAACGGCCGGGTCGGCATGTTCGGGATCTCCTGGGGCGGCTTCAACGCGATCCAGATGGCGTTGCGAAACCCGCCGGCGCTCAAGGCGATCATCGCGCTCGACGCTACGGAGGATTTGTTCCAGGACGACGTGCATTACATGGACGGCATCATGCACGTCGATTCCTGGGAGATGAGCATGGATCTCGACAATGCGCGGCCCGGCGCGCCCGACTACCTGATCGACGATGCGTACTTCCGCGATCGCTTCGACACCGAGCCCTGGATGCTGACCTACAAGACCCGGCAGCGCGACGGGCCGTTCTGGGATCGCGCGTCGTCGAGAGACCGATACCAGGACATCCGGATTCCGACGTTTCACATCGGCGGCTGGTACGACGGCTATCGCGACAGCATTCCGCGCATGCTCGCGAACCTGAAGGCACCGGTAAAGGCGATCGTCGGCGCCTGGTCGCATGTCTGGCCGCATGAGCCCTATCCGAAACCCGGCATCGAATGGCGGCACGAAGCGGTGCGCTGGTTCGACCATTGGCTCAGGGACATCGACACCGGAATCCTCGACGAGCCGCGCTTCGCCGTCTACGTTCGGAACTGGCACGCGCCCGGCCCCTATCTCGAGCAGGCGCCCGGCGCTTGGCGCTATGAAGACGGCTGGCCGATCGCGCGCATTCGCGAACAGCTGCTCTATCCGCAGCCCAATCACACACTCGACGCCAGCGAACCGGTGGCGATTACGCATCGATTGCGCTACCTGCCGTCGGTCGGCGTCGAAGCCGGCGGGCCGGTGATGTGGTGGGGCGACGTCGCGCATGATCAGCGCCCAACCGACGCCTTCAGCCTCGTGTACGACAGCGTGCCCCTCGAAGAGGAGCTTGAAATACTTGGACTGCCGCGTGCCACGCTTCAGGTCGCCGCGGATGCGACGCGCGCGAACTGGTTCGCGCGTCTCTCGGATGTCGCACCGGACGGCACGGTCACGCAGGTGACAGGCGCCGCCTTCAACGGCAACCATCGCAAGTCGGCGCGCGAGCCGACGCCTCTCGTGCCGGGCGAGGCATTTCCGATTGACATCGAAATGCATTTCACGTCCTGGGTATTTCCGAAGGGCCACCGCATCCGGCTCGCGATCAACAACGCGCAGTGGCCCATGCTCTGGCCGACGCCGGAGCCCATGACGACATCGCTCTACCTGGGCGGCGCCTCCCGCCTGAGCCTGCCGGTCGTGCCGTTCGAAAAGCGACCCGCCCCCGCTTTCCTGCCGCCCGCGTCCGACCCGCGGTTCGCCGGCTATGAAACGCTCGAGGGCGGTACGACCTCCGGTTATGGCGAGATCTCCTCCGTCGACCGCAATCCGCAGACGGGCGCTGCCGTCGCGACCGCGACCAACGGCGGCGGGACCCGATTCCCCTGGGGAACCGAGCGGACCCTCGAAACCATTCGGCATGAGGTCAGGGACGATGCGCCGGCCGACGCCTCGGTCCTCGGCACGCACCGGATGGAAGTCGACCTGCCCGGACGTAAACTGGTCTGGGACGCGGAACTCTCATTCCGCAGCGACCGCGAGAATTTCCATTACAGTTACCGGCGGCGGCTGTCGGAAAACGGCAAGACGCTGCGGGAAAAAACCTGGAACAGAACCATACCGAGGGATTACCAGTGATGAACCCCATGAGCCCGTCTCTCCGCTGGACGATTTCCGTCTGTCTGGCCGCTTCCGCGCTCGCCGGCTGTGGCCGCGACGCAGGCAAGGACGCCGCCGACCTCGCACTGACTGGCGGAAAGATCTACACCGTGGACGGCGAGCGCAGCTGGGCGGAAGCGGTCGCGATTCGCGACGGCCGCATCGTCTATGTCGGCACGGACAAGGGTGCGGAGGCGCACATCGGCCCCGAAACGAGGGTCGTCGAACTCGAAGGCCGCATGGTCGTACCGGGCTTCCAGGACGCGCACGTCCATCCGATCTCGGCCGGGATCGAAGCGAATGCCTGCGACCTGAACGCTTATACGAACGTCGACGAGTACGTCGTCGCCATCAAGAATTATGCCGACGCGCATCCGGACGAGCCGTGGATCACGGGCGGCGGCTGGCTGATGTCCGCCTTCGGGCCCGGCGCCCTCGCCCGCCGCGAACTGATCGACGCGGTCGTTCCAGATCGGCCGGTCTTTCTCTGGAGCCGGGATGGGCACACGGCCTGGGTCAACTCCAAGGCACTCGAAGTCGCGGGGATCACGAACAAGACGCCGGATCCGCCGGATGGCCGCATCGATCGCGACCCGAAGACCGGCGCCGCGGTCGGCAGCCTCCAGGAAGGCGCCGCCGACCTCGTGGGATCCAAGAGGCCGGCGACCAGCGACGCAGAGCGCGAGGAAGGGCTCCGCTATTCGATCAAGTATCTGAACGGTTTCGGCATCACGGCGGTCCAGGATGCAAACGTCAACGAATACCAAAACGATCTTGGGACATATCGCAAGCTCGACGAGGCGGGTGAGCTCTCACTACATGTCATCGGCTCAATTTGGTGGCAACGCGACCAAGGCATCGAGCAGATCGAGGGCATGAAGCGCCTGCGGAGCGAATATACGAAGGGCCACGTCGACGCCGGCACGGTCAAGATCATGCAGGACGGCGTAATGGAGAATTACACGGCGGCGATGCTCGAACCGTATCTGCTGCCCGGCAAGAAAGACGTTCGCGGCATCCCAATGGTAGAGCCGGAAAAACTGAAAGTGGCCGTCACGCGCCTCGACGCCGAGAATTTCCAGGTGCACTTCCATGCGATCGGCGATGCGGCGATCCGCCAGTCCCTCGACGCCGTGGAAGCGGCGCGGAAGGCGAATGGCGATCTTGGGCACCGTCACCACATTTCACACTTGCAGCTGATCGACAAGGCGGATATCCCGCGCTTCAAGGAGCTCGGCGTCGTGGCGAATTTCCAGCCGCTCTGGGCTTATGCGGACGAGTACATCACGGAGCTGACGATCCCATTCCTCGGGCCGCAGCGCTCGGCCGGGATGTACCCGATTGCCAGCGTGCAGAAGAGCGGCGCGACCGTCGCTTTCGGCAGCGACTGGTCGGTGTCGAGCCCGAATCCCTTCGAGCAGATGGAAACCGCCATGACTCGCCTCGGCGCACTCGGCGAAACGACGGAACCCTTCCTGCCCGACGAGGCCATTGCGCTCCCGGATGCCATCGCGGCCTTCACGATCAACGCCGCTTACACCAACCGGCTCGACAAGGACACCGGCTCGATCGAAGCGGGCAAACGCGCTGACCTCGTCGTGCTCGACCGGAATCTTTTCGAGATCCCGGCATCTGAAATCTCGGACACGCAAGCGCTGGTGACGCTGTTCGAAGGTAAGCCAGTGCACGGAGACCTGGAAGCACTTTGAAGACCGGCACGTTGACCTGAGGAGGTCACATGAAGCACCTGATCGATCCGGATGGCCGTCGCCTGCCGATCAAGCTCGACACGACCAGCAATGGCGAGTTCATGCCGGTCCCGCTCTCGTCGACCAACCGGCTGGCCAACCAGCTCGCGCAGGCAGCGGCGAGCCGCAATGCGGGGCATCTCGCGCTCGGGCGCCGCGATTTCCTGCTCTCGGCCTGCGGCGCGGCGAGCACGCTGCTCGCCTTCAACGCCGCGAACGCCGCGGCCGGACGGATGGGCGGCTTCTTCGACCTGCCCACCGAGGCGGCGGTCGAGCCCGAAGCCGCAGCAGCTTCGCTCGAGACCGGTGAGTTCATCTTTGACGTCCAGGGCCATTACGTCGATCCGACCGAAGCCTGGCTCAAGACTGCGCCGGCCTCCTCGTTCAGCTTCGCGGCCAAGGGTGGCTGCGCGCTCAATGACGGCAAGAGCCCGCGGAGTCACCTTGCTTGCCTGACGGCCGACGAATTCGTGAAGGACGTCTTCCTCGACAGCGACACCGACATGATGGTGCTGTCTTTCGTGCCGGCGCGGCGCGACGCCTCGCCGCTCGAGATCGAGTCCGCGGATGCCGTACGGCGGATCGTCGACCGCATGGAAGGCAATCACAGGCTGCTCATCCACGGGCGCGTGAATCCCAACCAGCCGGGCGACGTCGAGGACATGCCGGAGCTGCGCGATCGATGGAAGGTCTCGGCGTGGAAGACTTACACGCAGTGGGGTCCCGACGGCGAAGGCTTCTTTCTTTCCGACGACGTCGGCATCCGCTTCATCGAGCAGGCGCGCCGGCTCGACGTCAAGGTCATCTGCGTGCACAAAGGACTGCCGTTCGGACAGAAGTCCTACCAACACAGCCAGTGCAGCGACATCGGCCCCGTCGCCAAGCGCTTTCCGGACGTCAGCTTCCTGATCTATCACTCGGGTTTCGTCGCGGGCGTCGAGGAAAAGGCTTACGGCCAGAATGCGAACGGCGACGGCATCGACACGCTGATTCGCTCGCTCCAGGAAAACGGCGTCGGACCGGGCAGCAACGTTTATGCAGAACTGGGCAGCACCTGGCGCTTCTTGATGCGCGATCCCGAGCAGGCGGCGCATGGGCTCGGCAAGCTCCTGAGGTATTGCGGGCCGGATAACGTGCTCTGGGGCACGGACTCGATCTGGTACGGCTCGCCGCAGGACCAGATCCAGGCGTTCCGCGCCTTCCAGATTGCGCCGGAGTTCCGCGAAAAATACGGCTATCCCGTGATCACGCCGGCGCTGCGCGCGAAGATCTTCGGCCAGAACGCGATGAAGCCTTATCGCATCCCGGCCGAGGAGATGAAGCTGCGCGCGTGCCGCGATGCGGTCGCAGGCGAGCGGCTCGCCTACCGCGAGCGTCCCGAGCCGCATTTCCTGACGCGGGGCCCGCGCACTCGCCGCGAGTTCCTGAACCTGCTCGACTGGAATGGCGGTTCGCGGGCCTGAGGGGCGGAGGAGCATGCAGAACCGTTCCTGGCTCATCGCCTCGGTGGCCGCCGCGATCGCGGTGGGTGTCGGCGCCGCGCTGCTTGCGCGTTCCAACCAGCCGGTTGCACTCCGCGCCGGCACGGCACTCGCCGAACGGCGCCCGATCACGGAATTCTTGCTCGTGGATGAGCACGGAATGCCGTTCGGTCGCGCGGCGCTCGAGGATCGCTGGAGCCTCGTGTTTACGGGCTTCACGCATTGCCCGGACATCTGCCCGACGACGCTTGCGCTCCTTGCCTCGCTCCGCGCTCTGGTTCCCGGCGACGAACTGCAATTCGTCTTCGTGAGCGTCGACCCGGAACGCGACACGCCGGAGCAAATCAGCCGTTATCTCGCACATTTCGGCCCGGGACTGGTCGGCGCGACCGGTGCGAACGTGCAGATCGAGCGATTCACGAAACAGCTAGGTCTCGCTCACGTACGCAACCCTGGTGTCGGCGACGACTACAGCGTGGATCACTCCACGGCGCTCGTGCTGATCGACCCAAAGGTGCGGGTCGCAGGTTATTTCCGGCCGCCGCACGACCGCGAGGCGCTGGCGGCCGATCTCGCGGCGCTCGCAGGCGGCGCGGGCTGAAAACCCGCGCCGCCCGACCGCATCAGGTCTTGCTCAGGTCGATATCCGCATTGGACCAGGCGCGCGTGAAGCGATCGGTGGCTTCCTGCGCGTCGGCCTTCTTGCCCTGCGCCTTGAGGGCCAGCGCAAGTCCGTGGAGCGACCAGCCGTTCTCCGGATTGCGCTGCAGCTCGTCGCGATAGGTTTTTTCGGCTTCCGCGGGCTTCTTTGCATCGAGCAGCACCGCGCCGAGCGCCTGGCGCGACGGCCAGTGCCAGGCCGGCGGCTCGTCGTAGGGCAAGGTGTCTTCGATCGTGACCGCGGCATTCAGCGCCGCGATCGCGGCGTCGTAGTCTTTCGCGGCGCGTGCGAGCTCGGCCGCCACGAAGCGCTCGGCGATGCGCACGCCGCCGATCAGCGAGTAGCGGTCCCAGGCCATCAACTTCTCGATGTCGGGGTTGGTCGTCGCGGGCACGAGCGCCTCGTGGTAGCGCTTCGCGTCGTCGATGCGGCCCTGGCGGACGGCCGCCATGCCCTGGGCGTAGTTCCACATCGCCTGCATATACGGCAGGTCGTCGGCGGGCTTCGGCGTCTCCACGACCTGCTGCCAGCGCCCGAAGCGCACATCCGCGTACAGGGGCGTCAGCGCGAAATTCTGCATCGCCTCCAATCCGGGTGTCCGCATCAGCTCGGGATCGCTCGTGCGCTGCCCCGTTGCAGCGGCCGCAGCGAGCGCAGCCTCGCTCGCGCCTTCCATGGTCGCCGCGAACCAGAGGAAGTGGTGGTTGTGCGGCACGTAGCCGAGCGGATAGACGCCCGGACCCGGCTTGCAGATCGCGAGATAGGCGTCGTCTGCGCCGATCGCCTTCTGGTTCGCGAGCACCGCGTCGTGGTAGCGCCCGACGCGTGCGTAAATGTGCGCGGGCATGTGCACCAGGTGGCCGGAACCCGGCAGGAGCTCGCGCAGCGTATCCGCCGCGGCCACGCCGCGCGCAGGATCCGGCGAGGCCTCGACCGCGTGCACGTAGAGGTGCAATGCGCCCGCGTGCTTCGGATCGCGCTGCATCACCGACTCGAGCTGCGACACCACTTCAGCCGTGTGCCCCTTCGGCTGACCGGTGGCGTCCCAGTAATCCCAGGGCTGGAGGTCCATCATCGCCTCGGCGTGGAGTGTCACCACGTCGAGATCGTCCGGATACTTGGCGGCGAGCTCCGCCATCGCCGCGGCATAGGCTTCGTCGAGCAGTCGCCGGTCTTCCGGGGGTTCCGCGGCGTAACGGGCTGACAGGGCCTTGATGAACGCCTGCTCCTTGTCGGTCGCATCATCGGCCGCCCTCTGCGCCCGCTGCAGCCGGTCCCAGGCCTTGGCGTTGTTGGCCGGGTCCATCTTCGAGTTGACGTGCGGGCCGAGCACGAGCGATGCGCCCCACCAGCACATCGCGCAGTCCGGATCGAGCTCCGCGGCCTTCAGGAAGGAACGCTCGGCGGCGTCATGATTGAAGCCGTAGGTCATCGCGAGCCCCTGGTCGAACCAGCGCTGGACATCGGGGCCCTCCGAAGTCACCGGCATGCTGTAATCGCCGAGCCCTTCGAGCAGGTTGGCGCCGACGGGCGCAAGATCGGGCGCCGGCGGCGATTTCGTGCGGTTGTACAGATAGAAACCGGCGGCCGCCACGACGATGACGATGACCGCCAGCATGAGATTGCGATTCATGCCGTACTCCGGGGTGTGCCTTGCGAAGGGCACTGAAATACTCCGTTTCGGCCGGAATTTCAATTGGTCTTGCGGACTCCCCGTTCGCTGGACGCCGCCTGAAACGCGGCACTAGAATCCGGACCTTCACCGCAAGGCCTCAAAATGAAAAATCCATCGGCGATCCGCCGGTTCGCCCTTGCCATCGCCGCATCGATTGCAATCGTCGCGCCGGCCCGCGCGGCTGATACGCCCGCGGCCGCGAATTACGGGACGCTCGTGCAGCTCTTCGAGGCTTGGCGCGCGTTCGAGCGGCCGCCGATGAAGGACGGTGCGCCCGACTATACGGCTGCGACGTTCGAGCGACGCCACCGGCAGCTTGCCGAGTATCGGCGGCGGCTCGATTCGATCGACCTGTCGGGCTGGCCGGTCGAGGGACGCGTGGACCACATGCTCGTGACGGCGGAAATGAATGGCTTCGATTTCTATGTCCGCGTGCTGCAACCCTGGGCGCGAGATCCGGCCTTTTACCAGAGCGTCTGGAACGACCAGAGCGACACGCCGGCGCACGAAGGCTCCGAGCACCACGGCATCGTCGAGCTCTGGACCTACAAGCACCCGCTGTCCGCGGACGCGCAGTCGAAGCTCGCTCGCGAGCTCGCGATCGTGCCCCCGATTCTCGCCCAGGCCAAGGGCAACCTGACCGGCAACGCGCGCGATCTCTGGATCACGGGAACCGGCACGATGCGGCAGCAGGTGGAATCGCTGGATGCGCTGGCGAAGAAAACGGCCGGAAGCGCCAAGCCGCTGCAGGAGGCGATCCAGGCGTCGCGCGAGGCGACGGTACGATTCGTCGAATGGCTCGATACGCAGGCGCCTTCGAAGAACGGCCCGTCCGGAATCGGGCGCGAGAACTACAACTGGAGCCTGCGCAACGTCCATCTCGTCCCGATGACCTGGGAGGAGGAAGTCGACCTCCTGAAGCGCGAGCTCGCGCGGTCTCATGCCTCGCTCAAGCTCGAGGAGGAGCGCAATCGCGGGCTGCCGGAACTGCCGGTGATCCAGTCGCCGGAGGAGTACGAGCGCCGCGCCAACGACGCGGTCACGCGGTATCTCGCCTTTCTCGAGAAGCGGAAACTCTACCCGATGCGCGCCAACATGGATCCGGCGCTCCGCGCGAAAATCGGCCGCTTCGAGCCGCTCGAGACGCGAAACTTCTTCGCGATCGCGACCCACTACGAACCGCTTACGCTCTACACGCACTTCTATCACTGGTGGGACCTGGCGCGCATGCGGGACGAGCCGCACCCGAGCCCGATCCGGCGCGGGCCGCTTTTGTACAACATCTGGGACAGCCGCGCGGAAGGCATGGCGACGGCGATGGAAGAATGGATGCTCAACGCCGGTCTCTTCGACGACCAGCCGCGCGCGCGGGAGATCGTCTGGATCATGCTGGCCCAGCGCGCGGCGCGCGGGCTCGCGGCGCTCTATGCGCATGCCAACCTGTTCGACCTGAAGCAGGCCAAGGCCTTCCAGGTCGAATGGACCCCACGCGGCTGGATGCGGCCCGATCTCGATCTGCTCGGATTCGAGCAGCAGCTTTACCTGCGCCAGCCCGGCTACGGCACGAGCTACGTGACCGGCAAGCATTTGCTCGAGGACCTGATCCGGCTGCGAGCGCACCAGCTTGGCAAGGAATTCAGCATGCACCGGTTCTTCGACGAAGTGAACGGCGCCGGCATGATCCCCGTATGGATGATCCGCTGGCAGCTGACTGGCGAGCATGGAGCGTCGATGCTGGTCCGCATGAATTCTTCCGAATGAACGGAATGGCAATGAAAATACTGGCCTGCTTCGCCGCTCTTTCCGCCGCCTTCGCCGCAAGCGCGGACACGACCCTCGAATACGCCGTGCTGTTCGACGGCAAGAAGGGCGGCGCGCAGACGACCGTCATCGGCGACGACGGCCGGATCCGCGTCAGTTATTCGCATCGCGACAACGGCCGCGGGCCGGATCTGGAGGAGGAAATCGCTTTAGCCCCCGACGGAACGATCCAGCGCTATCGGCTGCGCGGCAGAACCACCTACGGCGCCGTGCTCGATGAACGCTTCTCGCTCGCGCGCGGACGCGCCACCTGGCGATCGGCCTCCGAGAGCGGCGCGAAGGAGACCAGCGGACCGGCGATCTATGTGCCGAACTACGGCAGCCCCGAAGTCGGCGCGATGATCGCGCGCGCCACGCAGAAGTCCCCCGGCAGCCGGCTGGCCGCACTGCCGGGTGGCGAGCTCAGCAGCAAGAAACTGAAGGATGCGCGAATTGGCCCAGCCGGGGCGGAGCGCGCGGTCGCGCTGTATGCGACCTTCGGCCTCGGGCTGCAGCCGGACTACCTCTGGCTCGATGCCGATGACGACATGCGGCTCTTCGCCAGCATCAACGTAGGCGGCAGCCATCTCGTCGTCAGCGGCTTCGAGAGCCACACGCCGGCACTCGAGCGCTTGCAGCAGGAAGCCGAGGCGGAGTACCTGCGCGCCATCGCCACGAAACACGCGCAGTATCTGCCGAGCCCGATCCTGATCCGCGACGTCCGCGTGTTCGACCCGAAGAGCGCGAAGCTTGGCGCGCCTGCCGATGTATACGTTCACCTTGGCCGCATCGCGGCGATTTACCCGGCCGGAGCGCCGGTCCGTGATGTGGCGACCGTCATCGAGGGCGCCGGCCGCGCGCTGCTCCCGGGCCTGTTCGACATGCACTCGCACGAAGATGCCTGGAACTCGGCCTTGCAGATCGCCGGCGGCGTCACGACCTCGCGCGATCTGGGCAATGACAATGACTACCTCGCGGACCTGATGGAGGACATCGCGCGCGGCAGCGTGCTGGGCCCGCATATCGTTCCGACCGGCTACATCGAGGGCGAAAGTCCGTTCTCGTCGCGGGGCGGATTCGTCGTCGCGAGCGTCGAGGAAGCACAGGCCGCAGTCGACTGGTATGCACAACGCGGGTTCCGCCAGGTCAAGCTCTACAACTCGATGAAGCCGGAATGGGCGGCGCCGGTAGCCGCCTACGCGCATTCGCGCGGCCTGCTCGTCAGCGGCCACGTGCCGGCTTTCTCGAGGTCCGAGCGCGTGGTTCGCGACGGCTACGACGAGTTGCAGCACATCAATCAGCTCATGCTGAACTTCGTCTCCGAGCCGGATACCGATTCGCGCACGATCACGCGCTTTACCCTGGTCGGCGAGAAAACCCGTGACCTGGACCTCGATTCGCCGAAGGTGCGCGATTTCATCGCGCTCCTGGCCGAGCGCCGCACCGTCATCGACGCGACGATGGCAACCTTCGAGAGCTCGTACACCCAGCGCCCGGGTGACATGGATCCTTCGCTCGCCGCCGTCGCGGATCACATGCCGTTCGCGACGCAGCGCGCCTGGCGCAATAATTCCACGGACGTCAGCGGCGGAAAGCTCGAGATCTATCGCGCGTCCTGGCAACGCATGATCGAATTTCTCGGCAGGCTGTACGCGGCCGGCGTGCCGCTGGTCGCCGGCACCGATTCGATCGCGGGATTCACGCTGCACCGCGAGCTCGAGCTCTACGTTCAGGCGGGCGTCCCGCCGGGCGAAGCGATACGCATCGCGACCGACAGCGGCGCGCGCTACTCCGGCGTCCTGGGCGAGACGGGCACCGTCGAGCGCGGCAAGCGTGCGGACCTGATCCTGGTCGACGGGGATCCGACCGCGAAAATCTCCGACATCCGGCGGGTCAGCTACGTGCTGAAGGAAGGGGTCGGCTACGCGCCGGCCGACATCTACGAGACGTTTGGCGTGCGGCGCTTTGCCGACCCGCCTCAGATCCGCCACTGACGGCGGAGTTCGCGCGGCCGGCCGGCCTCAGGCAGCGGGCGCCAGCGGACGCGGGCGGCCGACGGCGTGGCCCTGCACGAAGTCGATGCCCATCGCGCGCGCGGCCTCGAGCGACGCGACGTCCTCGATCTGTTCCGCGACCAGCCGGAAGTTGAGCGAGCGCGCCATGCCGACGACGGCGTTGACCATGGCCTGGTTCACCGTGTCGCGCCCGAGGTCGCGCATGAAGGAACCGTCGATCTTCAGGTAGTCCATCGGCAACTGCTTCAGGTTGGCGAAGCCCCCGAGGTCGGTGCCGAAGTCATCCAGCGCGAAGCGGCAGCCCATGCCATGCAGCACGTCGATGAATCGACGCGCATGCTCGAGGTTGCCGATGACCGAGGTCTCCGCGACCTCGAAGCACATTTGCGCCGGCGGCACACCGCTGCGGTCGAGCTCATCCACGACGAATTCGAGGAAGGTCGGATCCCCGAGCGTCTGGCCCGAGATGTTGATCGACAGGCTGCGCCCGGCCGGCAGGCGGATCGCGCCCGCCGAAAGCGCCGCCAGCGCCGACCCCAGCACCCAGCGGTCGATCATCGACATCAGGCGATAGCGCTCGGCGGCAGGAAAGAATTCCGCGGGGGCGATCGCCTGGCCTTCGTCGTGAAGTCGCACGAACACCTCCATCGCGGGCCCGTTCACGGTGCCCGGCCGCGTCGGCTCGATCGGCTGCACGTAGAGCTCGAAAAATCCGTCGCGCAGCGCCGCCTGCAGCCGTTGCAGCCAGTGGATCTCGCCGCGGTTCCGCGCAATCGCCTCGTCGTGCGAGGAATAGACGTGCACATGGCTTTCGCCCTGTTTCTTGGCGACATAGCAGGCCGAGTCGGCCGCGCTCATGATTTCCTCGAGCGATTGGGCCTCCCCCGTCAGCTCCACGAGCCCGATGCTTACTCCGACGCTGAAAATGCGGTCTTTCCACACGAAGCGGTATTCACCGATCGCGCGCCAGACGTCGTCGGCGATCTGCCGCGCCTTTTCGAGCGGGCAGCCGACGAGCAGCACGCCGAATTCGTCGCCGCCGAGGCGCGCGACGGTGTCGGAATCGCGCACCGCCTCGCGGATCAGCGCCGCGACCTCGCGCAGCATGTTGTCGCCGGCGAGGTGGCCGCTCGTGTCGTTGACGACCTTGAAGCGATCGAGATCCAGGTAGCACATCACGTGGCTCTGGCGCCCCGCGCGCGCGACCTCGAGCGCCTCGCCGAGCCGGCGCTCGAACTCGCGGCGATTTACGAGTCCGGTCAGCGCGTCATGGCTCGCCTGATAGGTCATCTGCTGCGTCAGGCCGCGCAGCTCGCTGACGTCGTGCAGCATCACGGCGACGCCCATGATCTCGCCTTCGGGTCCGCGGATCGGAGAAGCCGTCGCCTCGACGCCGAGCTCGTTGCCGGTCGGGCGCGCGATCAGGAGTGAGCGGCGGCCGAGGTTCACGCGGCTGCCCGACCCGAGGCACTGCTGCACCGGATCCGGCAGCGGCCGGCGGTCGTGCTCGTCGACGAAACCGATCATTGCGCCGAAGGCCTGGCCGAGCGCATCCTGCCGGCGCATGCCGGTCAAGGCCTCTGCCGCGCGGTTCAGGTAATCGATGAGGCCGTGCGCGTCGGTCGTGAGCAGCCCTTCACCGAGCGAATCAAGCGCGAGCTGCGAACGCGCCGGGGGCGGCTCGGCGGCCTCGGCGCGATGCGGAAGCATCTCCTCCGCCGTGAACAGCACGATCCTCCGTCCGGCGAGATCGAGCACGGAACCCGTGAGTTCCAGGCGGGTGACCTGGCCGTGCTCGTCGGCGAATTCGACTTCCGTCAGCGACGGCCCGCTCTGGCCTTCCCGCGCGCGCGCGACCGCGAGCGTCGCGAGCTCGGAATATTCGCCGGACACGAGATCGGCCAGGCTTTTCCCCGCGAGCTCTGTCGCCGGTATGCCGACGAGCGACGAAAACGCGTCGTTGACGGCCTCGATGCGCTCGCCGTGCAGCAGGGCCGGCTCACGCATCGCGGTGAGCATGGCGCGCATGGCGTCGCCGCTGCGCTCCGCCGGGTGCGCGGTGTCTGGATCAGGCTGCAGTCGCTTGACCTTCCGCCACTGCAGCAGGGCAACCAAGCCAAGCCCAGCAGCGAGCATCGCCAGCGCGACGGCAGCGATCATCTGGACCGTCATCAGGCCAGTCATCCCCTTCGAATCCGCGGCCCTCGAGACCGTCTATTTCGTTGCATTGCGCGGCCTTTGGCAGCATATCCCACGCTTGTACTGACGCCCGCGGCGATTCACCATAATGGTGATGAACGCCACCATCGAAGCCGCGCGGCGGCAGATGATCGATCAGCAGGTCCGGACCTGGGCCGTGCTCGATCCGCGCGTCCTCGAGACGCTGGCATCGATTCCGCGCGAGAAATTCGTGCCGGAAGCCTATGGCGGCGTTGCATTCGCGGACGCCGCGATACCGATCGGCCACGGCCAATACATGCTGAATCCCGCGCTGGAGGGAAGAATACTGCAGGCGCTCGCTCCCATTCGCGGCGAGCGCGTGCTCGAGATCGGGACCGGCAGCGGCTTTTTCGCGGCCTGCCTCGCGCACCTGACCGGCATGGTCGACAGCATCGAAATCCACGCGGATCTGGCTGCCGCCGCGGTGCGCTCGATCGAGGAACTCGGCATCACGCGCGTCACGGTCGAAACGGGCGATGCGCTCCAGCGCGAGTACGACGCCCGCTACGAAGTCATCGCCGTCACCGGCTCGCTGCCCGAGCCGGATCGCGGTTTCGAGCGCGCGCTCGTGGTGGGCGGGCGTTTGTTCGTCGTCGTCGGTTCGGCGCCGATCATGGAGGCCCGCCTGATGACACGAACCAGCGAGGACTCCTGGCTGACCGAGGTCTTGTTCGAGACCTGCATCGAGCCCTTGGTGCGGTCGACCGCTTTCTCCCGTTTCAGGTTCTGATTTCCACCGAAAGCCTCAATCTGGCCCACTTTTAGTTCGCTTCAGCGCGTTCTGAATTGCTGGTTACCACAACCAGCGCAAAAATGAGGATACTTGTGATGGGTCAGTTGGTGATATACAGTAGTAATACAGTAGTTGTCCTCCCCGCCCTTACTCAGTGAAGGAATTGCTGCGCATGAATACCCGACTTTTCGTCCACGCGATTCTCGCGGCCGCGAGCTTCGCCTCCCTGCATGCGTCCGCCGCCGACCTGAAGGACGTGTACGAACTCGCGCGCACGAACGATCCGCTGATCCGCGAAGCCGAAGCGAATCGCCTGGCGGCGCGTGAATCCAAGCCGCAGGCGGTCGCGGCGCTCTTGCCACAGATCGAGGGCAGCGGCCAGTACAACGATGCCGAATCCGACGGTACCGGGCTCGACATCAATCCTCCGAATCCGCCGACATCGTTCGATCGCCTGTCGCAGGGCACGAGCACCAACTGGGGCCTCAATCTGCGTCAGAACGTCTTTCGCTGGGAGAACTGGGCCACGCTCAAGCGCGCAGACTCCGAGCGAGCGCAGGCCGAAGCCGACTACCTGGCGGCACAGCAGGATCTGATTCTTCGCACATCGACTGCCTACTTCCTCGTGCTGGCCGCGCAAGACACGCTCGAGGCCGCGCAGGCGGCGCATGATGCCATCGGGCGCCAGCTCGAACAGTCGGAGAAGCGTTTCGAAGTGGGACTGATTGCGGTCACCGACGTGCAGGAGGCCAAGGCCGCGTTTGACCAGGCAACGGCCGCGCTGATCGAGGCGAAACGCAATCTCGCGACTACCGGCGAACGCTTGCGTGAACTAACTGGCGACGCCTTCGCCGAATTGTCGAAACCGGGCTCCGATATGCCGCTCTCGGGCCCGAATCCGGCTAGTCCTGAGGATTGGGTCAAGCTAGCGATGGAACAGAATGCGCGCTTGATCTCGAGCCGACTTGCCGCCGACATCACGCGACACAACATCAGCTCCGAGCGCGGCGGGCACCTGCCGAGCGTCGATTTCGTGGTTTCGCGCAGTTATTTCGATTCCGATACGGAGTTCACCGGCACCGTTACCGGCCAAGGCGAATCGGATTTCGAGGACACGGTGTATTCGGTGCAATTGACCGTACCGATCTTCTCGGGCGGCGCAACGTCGTCGCGCGTACGGCAGGCCGAATACCGCCACATCGCCGCGCGCGAGCGGCTGGAACGCACGGCGCGCGAGACCGAGCGCGAGACGCGCGACGCCTACCTCGGCGTCAATTCGGAGGTCGCGCGCGTGCAGTCGCTGAAACAGGCGGTCGAATCCGCCATGACCGCGTTGCAGGCGACGGAAGCGGGTTACGAGGTCGGCACGCGCACCTCGGTGGACGTGCTCGACGCACGGCGAAGGCTGTTCGAGGCGCAAACCAACTATGCGCGCAGCCGCTACGACTATCTCCTGAACGTGCTGCGGCTCCAGCTTGCTGCGGGAACGCTCGATCAGAAAGGCCTGACGGACATCAACACGCTCCTGACGGAAAGCGTCCGCGTCCGCTGACTACGCTGGGTCACATCAGGTCGCGTCGATGACCGCGTCGTCCGCGGCGGGAAGTCCGCCGCGGGCCGCGGCGCGCGCGAGCCGGTCGGCGATCGCAGCCCAGGATTCATCGGCCGGCACGGCCTCCACGAGAATGCGCCCGGCGCCGGCGGAGTCGAGCTGCCGCAGGGCTGCATACAGCGAACGGCCATACGCCGCCGGTTGTGCCGGCATCTGACGCCACACCAGACCTTCGGCAATACGAGTAGCGGCGCTTCGCGCGAGAACGGCGATTCGCTCGCCCGCGGCGAGCGCCTGCTCGACTTCCAGTTGCAGGCCCTCGCGACCGGCGATCTCGAGCGGCGTGCCGGGAGCGTAATGCGAGCGCTGCCGCCCCGGCGCGCGCGGGGATGCGGAATCCGGATCGGCCACGGCCCCGACGACGTCGGCGATCTGCGAGCGCGACACCGCGCCCGGACGCAGTAACGTCACGCGCCCTTCCAGGCACGCGACGATCGTCGATTCCAGGCCGACTTCGCAATCGCCGCCATCGAGCACGAGCGCGACTGCCTCGCCGAGTTCCTCGCGCACGTCGGCGGCGCGCGTCGGGCTGATGCGGCCGTAGCGGTTCGCGGACGGAGCGGCGATGCCGCGACCGAACGCCGCGAGCAGCGCGCGCGCAACCGGGTGCGCGGGCGCGCGGAGCGCGACGCTCGACTGGCCGCCGGTGACGGCGGCGAGCACGTGTTTCGCCTTCGGCAGCACGAGTGTCAGCGGGCCTGGCCAGAAGGCTTCGGCGAGTCGCACCGCGGCGTCCGGAATGCCGGTAGACCATTCACGGCCCGCCTCGAGATTGCTGACGTGGACGATCAGCGGATGGCCGCGCGGGCGTCCCTTCGCCGTAAAGATCCGCGCGACCGCCGCCGCGTTCGCGGCGTCGGCACCGAGGCCGTAAACGGTTTCAGTCGGGAATGCGACGAGTTCGCCTGCATTCAGCAGGCCGACGGCTTCCTCGATCCGCGCGGGGTCCGGCTGCATCGCGCGATCATAATCGCCGCGCGGCGCGGTGGCTTCACTCCAGGGGAATGCGCCGCCAGCCAGTGGCCGTGCGGTGCAACTCGTAGGCCGGCCAGTAATGCTGGTCCAGCCTGACCGTGATGATATCGACCGATTCGTTCCAGCTCACGGTCTTGAGCCTGACCGAGGCGCCGTCGGGCCGGCCGGAAACCGCGCGGATGAAGGCGTCGAGATCGGGCACCGGGATGCCGTCCACTTCCGTGATGCGACGCCCGGCCCAGAGCTTGTAGCGCGAGGCCGGCGAGCCGTACATGAAGAAAGCGATGAAAACGCCTTCCGCCGCGATGCCGCGCTGCACCGCCATCGCGCGGTGCGGCGGCTGGAGCGTTGCGCCGGCCCAGACCAGCACGCGATCGACATCACGGCCGGAAAGCACGACGGTCTTCAAAGGAATCGACAGCTCGGAGCCGGAGCGCCAGAGCGTCAGCGTGACCTCGGGCGCCCGCACGGCTGCACTGATGTCGCCAAAGCTGTTGACGACCTTGCCGTCCACCGCGAGCAGGAGATCGCCGGGCGCGAGCAGCTCCGCGGCCGGCGTACCGGCGACCAGCCGATCGATAGTCAGCACCTGGCGGCGGCGCGGGTTGTGGGCCGTCACCCGATCGATCCAGACCTCGGGAAGGCCGAGACGCCGCGCTTCGGCAAGCGACAGCAGCCCGAATTCCGCCTCCGCCGAATAGAGGGTGCGGCCGTCGCGCGCGTACTCCAGCATCTCCTGCACGAGCGTGGCGGGAACTCCCATGTTCTGCTGCACGAGCTCGCGGCCATCCTCGTAGGCGAAGCTCGACCAGAGCGCGACCACGTCGCCGCGCTTGTCGACGACCACGCCGTCGAAATCCGCGGGCCCGTTGACGAGCCGCATGATCTCGAGATTCGCGTCGCGGAACTGGAGCGTGCGCGAGAGCGGAAATCCGACGGGTCCGATCGAAGCCACCGTCGCCTGCTGCGACACGACGCGGTTGTCCTGCTGCAAGCCGACGACGTGCACCTGATCGCCGGTCCCCGGCATCCGCTCCGCGAATTGCACGGCCTCCACCGGCGTGTCTCCGAGGTGTCTCGGGTCGTAGCGCACGATCGCGAGATTGTGGAGCGGATGCACGTATTCGACCGTCGCGTCCACCTCGATCGTGCCGGCAAAGGTCAGGCGCGCGTCGCCGAGCGAGACGGGCACCGTGTTGCGGTCCACGGCGACGAGGCCGCGCACCGGATCGAGCACGACGCCGGTGCCGTGATAATTCCGCTCGGTCACGCCGGAAATCGAGTAGGGCATGCTGAATTCGACCAGCACGAGCGACGGGGCGTACGAATCCACCAGCTTGTCCCCGGTGCGCGCAAAGCGCGTCGTGCCGGGCGCGGGAGGCGACGCGTCCGGGCCCGCTGCGATCGGCTCGCAGGGCCACAGCCCGATGGCGTCGTCCCGCACGCAGTGCCGCGCGGGGAACCACGCGCGATCGATGCGCAACGACGTGAGCTGCAGCGTCCGCGTGTCTTCCATCGTGAAGTAACGGAGCGTCGCACGCTGTCCATGCCCGAGCTTGCTGAACACATCGAGCGCATCGTCGAGGCTTTTGAGCGGCTTGCCGTCGAGTTCGGTCAAGACCGCACCGCGCGGGATGCCGGCGGAACCGAACATGTAGCCGGGGTTCGCGACGTAGACGCCCTCGATCGCCACGTTCATGTGACGCGCCATCTGCCACGACAGGGTGTGAAGCACGCCGTCGCCGATCTCGAGATACTCGTCCGGCGTGATAACGTGCAGGTCCTGCACCGGCAGCACGAGCTTGCGGGTGCCGCCGCCGCGCACGACCGAGAGTTCGACCTCGCCGCCGACCTTGTCGTCGAGCAGTGCATCAAGGGCGTCGAAATCGGACATCGGCCGGCCGTTGATCGAAACCAGGACGTCACCCACCTCGAGCTGGCCATAGGCGTCGGCGCCGGGCTGCACTTCGGTGACGACGAGCATTCCCGTGCGCGTGGGCGCGGCCCTGCGCGCCGCGGACTCGGCGGCGGGAGGCAGCCCGAGCCGCCGCAATTCGTCGTACGGCGTGTAACGGAATATCGTCTGCAGCGTACCGCGGCCCACCGGGCGCTTCGCCTTCAGGAGCTCGAGTGCCCGCACCACGCGCGTCAACGGCAGGTAGAAACTCGATGCTGCGCCCATCGAGCCGCCTGCATTGAGCGCCACCACACGGCCCCGGATGTCGATGACCGGCGAACCCGACGAGCCACCCGAAGTGCCCGAGGCGGCCTGGTAGTAGAAGGTGTTGAAGTCGTTGTACCGGCCGACGCCGTACTCGGGCGCCTGCCGGTCGAGGCGCGCAAGCGTGCCGGCGAGAATCGAGAGCTGCTCGCCGGCATCGTTGCCGACCACGCGGATCTCGACGCCGATCTGGGCGCCGGCTGGATACAGCGGCAACGCCGCGGGTTCGATGAAGCGGAGCTTGGACGGGTCATAACGATAGAAGCCGAAGTCGTGGATCGGATCGCGGTAGATCGGCTCGAGCTCCACTTCCTCGCGATTGAGGAAAGTCGCGAGCGCCGTGACCGGCCCCGGCGTGACGACGTGGCGATTTGTGAGGATCAGTCCGCGCACGGCGTCGACGATGAAGCCGGTCGCCTGCGACGAGGTGTTCCACTCGGTGTCGAAGGCGCGCGCCGCGTCGATCTGGATCGCGACCACGCCCGTTGAAATGCGCTCGAGCGTCCGGGTCCAACGCGAGGATTCCTCGAGTTCGATCGGCAGTGGCAGCGGCATGACCGGGAGCTGTGGAGACAGCAATGGCGGCTGTGTCGGCACCTGTCCCTGCGTCGGCGGTAGTTGCTGTCCGGGTGCCGGCGGTTGAGGTTGCGGCTGCCCAGGCGCCGGCTGTTGTGGTAGCGGCTGGGCAGGTTGAGGCTGCGCAGGCTGAGGCTGTGCCGGTGCCGGCGCTTGAGGTTGTGGCTGTGGCGTGGGTGGCTGCACCTGCGCTTCAGCCACGGCCAAGGCGAGCGAGGCCACGACGACCGCCGTCGTCAACCGGCTGAAGGCGCGCTTAATCCAGACGGTAATCAAATGTGTCATGAAAACGCTCTCTGAATTCGTCCATGGTGAAGCGGTGATGCTGCGTGCCGACGGTCGCAATCTTGATCGCGCCCATGAGCGAAGCGATCCTCCCGGTCGTTTCCCAATCGATGCCGCGCATCAGCCCGTACAACAGGCCGGCGCGGTAGGCGTCGCCGCAGCCGGTCGGGTCGACGATCGCCGCCGCTCGCACCGCGGGGATTTCGACGCGGCGGCCACCCGCGTTCACCACCGAGCCTTGCGCGCCGTGCGTCACCACATAGGCCTTCACCCGCGCCGCGAGTTCCCCGGTCGAAAGACCGGTGCGTTCCTCCAGGAGGGTCCCTTCGTAATCGTTGACCGTAACCCATGTCGCCTGTTCGATGAAGTTCCCGAGCTCTTCGCCGCCGAACAGCGTCATCGCCTGGCCGGGATCGAAGATGAAGGGGATATTCGCGCGCGCGAACTGGGCGGCGTGCACGATCATGCCCTCGCGCCCGTCCGGCGCCAGCACGCCGATCGTGATGCCGCCGTCGGCCGGCACTTCCTGCCGCCACGATTGCGTCATGGCGCCCGGATGAAAGGCCGTGAGCTGGTTGGCGTCGAGATCGGTCGTGATGTACGCCTGGGCCGTGTATTCCTCCTCGATCACGTGGACGAAGCGCAGCGACATGCCGTTCGAAATCATCCACTCGCGGTAGGGACCGAAGTCGTGGCCGACCGCTCCCATCGCATGGCCGTCGCTTTCGAGCAGTTTCAGGTTGAATGCGATGTTGCCGGCGCAGCCGCCGAAATTTCGCCTGAGTGTCGGCACCATGAAGGACACGTTCAGCAGGTGAATCTTGTCCGGCAGGATCTGGTCGCGGAAACGGCCCGGGTAGACCATCACCGTGTCGTAAGCGAGCGAACCGCAGATTAGTGCGGCCATGCGAGCACCAGCAGCCAGTTGATCGCAAGCAGCGCAAAGGCGACGAACACCGCGGCGGACCCAAGTTCCTTGGCGATGCCCGACAGCGGGTGGCGTTCGACGCCGATGCGGTCCACCGTCGCCTCGACCGCGCTGTTGACCAGCTCGATCGCGAGCACGACGAACATCGGGCCGACGAGAAGCGCCCGCTCGACGCCGTTTTCGCCGAGCCACAGGCCGAGCGGCACGACGACGAGCGCGAGCACGCATTCCTGACGGAAGGCCTCTTCGTCGCGCCAGGCCGCCGCGAATCCGCGCCAGGTACTGCTGAAGGCGCGCGCAAGACGCGCGGGCCCGGTTCGCTTGTCGGGCCGGACGGTCATGCCGCGACCGGCTTCCAGGCAATGTCCAGCTGGCGCGCGGCACGCACGTCGTCGAGCCGCCGCACCGGCATCGTGTGCGGCGCGGACTTGACGCTCGCCGCGTCGCTCTCCGCCTCGCGGCGGATCGCCGCGAGCGCCTCGACGAAGCCGTCGAGTTCCTCGCGCGTCTCGGTTTCGGTCGGCTCGATCAGCAGGCATTCCGGCACCAGCAGCGGGAAATACGTGGTCGGTGCGTGATAGCCATGGTCCAGCAGGCGCTTCGCGAAATCCATGGCGGTGACGCCCTGCTCGCGCGCCTGGCGCTTGAGCGTGATGATGAATTCGTGGCTCGCGCGCCGGCCGGGATACGCGGCATCGAAGCCCGCCTCGGTCAGCCTGGCGAGCAGATAGTTCGCGTTCAGGGTCGAAAACTCGGCCACGCGACGCATCCCCGCCGCGCCGAGGATCCGCATGTAGACCCACGCCCGCAACAGCACGCCGGTGTTGCCCATGAATCCGGAGAGCCGGCCGATCGAACCCGGCAGATCGCGCTCGTCGAGCCAGCGATAGCGCTCGCCATCGCGCGCGACCACCGGCACCGGCAGGAACGGCAGCAGCCGCTTCCCCACGCCGACCGCGCCCGAGCCGGGACCGCCGCCCCCGTGCGGCGTCGAGAACGTCTTGTGCAGGTTCATGTGAATGACGTCGAAGCCCATGTCGCCGGGACGGACCTTGCCGAGGATCGCATTGAGATTTGCGCCGTCGTAGTACAGCAGGCCGCCGGCCTCGTGCACCTTGCGCGCGATCTCGACGATGCGCCGCTCGAACACGCCGAGTGTGCTTGGATTGGTGAGCATGATGCCGGCCGTCGCAGGCGACAGCGCCGCGTCGAGCGCCGCGACGTCGACGTCGCCGTCCGGGCGCGACGGGATCTCGCGTACCTTCATGCCGCACATGGTCGCGGTCGCGGGGTTCGTGCCGTGCGCGGCATCCGGCACGATGATCTCGTTCCGCGCAGTGTCGCCGCGGGCGCGGTGATAGGCGCGGATCATCGCGACGCCGGCGAACTCGCCCTGCGCACCCGCCATCGGCGTCAGCGACACGCCGGCCATGCCCGTCACGTGGCGCAGCATTTCCTGCAGCTCGAACAGGCAGGCCAGCACGCCCTGGCCGGTCGCCGCCGGTGCGAGCGGATGCCGGCCGAGGAACCCGGGCAGCATGGCCAGCGAATTGCAGGCACGCGGGTTGTATTTCATCGTGCAGGAGCCGAGCGGATAAAAATGCGTGTCGATCCCGAAATTGAGCTGCGACAGGCGCGTGTAATGCCGCACGGCCTGCAATTCCGACACTTCCGGCAGCGGAGGCGGCTGCTTGCGGCGGAATCCGGCGGGAATGTCCGCCTCCTCGGGCGCCGGATACTGCGCCGTGGCGCCGCGGCCATGGCGCGAGAGCTCGAATATCAGCGGTTCGGGCTTACGCATCGTCATGCGTCACGCCGCCGCGGCGCGGCCGAGCAGGCGGCCGAGCGCGCGCGCATAGGTCTCGATGTCCCCCTCGGTCCGCGTCTCGGTGGCGCAGACGAGGAGCGCATTGCCGAGCTCCGGATAATCGCGCGCGAGATCGAGACCGCCGGCGATGCCTTCGGCGCCAAGCGACTCGAGCAGCGGCGCGACCGGGCGATCGAGCTGCAGCACGGCCTCGTGAAAGCGCGGCCCGGAGAACGCCGCGCGCACGCCGGGCAGCCGCGCGAGTGCTGCGACCAACTGCCGCGTGCGCGCGACGCAGGCCCTGGCGACTCGCTCGAGCCCGGCCGGCCCGAGCAAGGCGAGATGAATGGTCGCCGCGGTCATCAGCAGGCCCTGGTTGGTGCAGATGTTCGATGTGGCCTTGCCACGGCGAATGTGCTGTTCGCGCGCCTGCAATGTCAGCGTAAACCCCGGCTTGCCTTCGGCATCGACGGTGCGCCCGGCGATCCGGCCCGGCATTTGCCGCACGTGCTCCATCCGGCTCGCCATGAAGCCGACATAGGGGCCGCCGGATGAAAGCGGCACACCGAAGGGTTGAGCGTCGCCGCAGGCGATGTCCACGCCGTCATCGCCCCATTCGCCGGGCGGCGCCAGCAACGCGAGCGCTACGGGATTCACGGCCGCGATCGCGAGCGCGCCGTTCGCGCGGGCCCAGCGGGTCAATGCGTCGGCGTCCTCGAGCTGGCCGAAGAAATTCGGCTGCTGGATCACGACGGCGGTGATGTCCTGCGCCGCGAAGCGGTCGAGTGACTTCGGATCGGTCCTGCCCTGCGCCGCGTCGAATGGCAGGCTTTCGAGTGTAAGTCCCTGCCCTTCAGTGATCGCGCGCGCGACCCGCCGCCACGCCGGATTGACCGTCGCCGGCAGCAGGATGCGCGCGGACTTCGACCGGCGATGTGCGCGCACCGCCATCAGGCAGGCCTCGGCGAGTGCGGAAGCGCCGTCGTAGAGCGAGGCGTTCGAAACGTCCATCGCCGTGAGGCCCGCGATCATCGACTGGTACTCGTACATGATCTGCAGCGTGCCCTGGCTCGCCTCTGCCTGGTACGGCGTGTAGGCGCTGTAGATCTCGCCGCGCGATGCGAGCGCCCAGACCGGCGCCGGTATGTGATGTTCGTAGGCGCCGGCGCCGATGAAGTTGAGCGGGCGCCCATCCGCCGCGGCGCGCGCGGCCGCTAGCCGCGCCACCTCCATCTCGGGGAGCGCTTCGGGCACGCCCGTCAGCGCGTCGATGCGCAACTCCCGCGGGATCTCGTCGAAGAGATCGTCGATCGCGCGGACGCCGATGCGATCGAGCATCGCGCGGATGTCCTCGCCGGTATGCGGGATGTAAGGCACCCGAAACCTCAGCCTGCCGCCGCGAGCTCGGCGCGATAGCCGTCGGCGTCGAGCAGTGCCGCGCCGCCGCTTCCCGACGGCTTCAGCCGGAAGATCCAGCCCTGGCCGTAAGGATCGCGGTTCACCAGTTCCGGTTGCGTCGCCAGGAGCTCGTTGCCGGCGGTGACTTCGCCGCCGAGCGGGCTGTAGACGTCCGACGCCGCCTTGACCGATTCGACCAACGCGCAGGCGTTGCCGGCGGCAAGCTTGCGGCCCGCCTCGGGCACTTCGACGAACACCAGGTCGCCGAGTGCCTGCTGCGCGTGATCGGTGATTCCGATCTCGATGCTGCCGTCCGGCAGCGTGCGCAGCCATTCGTGACTTTTCGTGTAGCGCAAATCGGCCGGAATCATGCTCATGCGACTCTCCGATTCAAAGTTCGATCTGGACGCGGCCATTCCGGACGAACGGCGGCTTGACGATGCGCGCGGGGATTCTCTTGCCGCGAATGTCCACTTCCACTTCGCCCTCGGCCGCGGCCGGCAGTCGCGCCAGGCCGATCGAGCGTTCGAACGTCGGCGAAAACGTCCCGCTCGTCACCTCTCCCTCGCCCGCGCCGCCCGCGATCACGGCCTGGTGCGATCGCAGCACGCCGCGCCCGAGCAGGAGCAGCCCGGCGAGCTTGCGCGCGGGGCCCGCGGCGCGCTGCTTCTCGAGTGCTTCCTTGCCGATGAAGTCGCGCTTGCCGTCGAAGACGACGGTCCATGCGAGGCCGGATTCGAGCGGCGTGACCGTTTCGTCCATGTCATTGCCGTAGAGATTCATGCCGGCCTCGAGCCGAAGCGTATCCCGCGCACCGAGGCCGCAGGGCTTCACGCCCGCAGATTGCAGCGATGTCCATAGCTCCGGCGCGGATTCCGAGGGCAGCGTGATCTCGAATCCTTCCTCACCGGTATAGCCCGTCCGCGCGACGAACCATTCGTCGCAGGAGACGGCGAAGAATGCGCCGAGTGCAGCCGCGGGCGCGCGACAGGCCGCGGGCAGCAACCCGGTCGACTTGGTTCGGGCTTGCGGTCCCTGCACCGCAATCATCGCGAGATCGCGCCGCGGCACGACCGCGACGCCGACCGGCTTCGCATGCTCCTTGATCCACGCCAGGTCCTTGTCCGCCGTGCCCGCATTGACGACGAGGCGAAACCAGCGCTCGTCCAGGTAGTAAGCGATCAGGTCGTCGATCACGCCGCCGTCCTGGCGCAGCATGCAGCTATAAAGCGCCTTGCCGGGAGTCGTCAGGCGGGTCACGTCATTCGCGAGCAGGCGCAGAAGCAGGGGGCGCACACCCGCGCCCCGCAGATCGATCGTGCACATGTGGGAAACGTCGAACATGCCGGCGTCGCGCCGGACGGCGTGATGCTCCTCGATCTGCGAGCCGTAATCGACCGGCATGTCCCAGCCGCCGAAATCGACCATGCGCGCGGCCGCGGCAACATGCAGTTCGTAGAGCGGTGTTCGTCGTCCCATCCGCGTTTCCCGCAGCTCAACTGCGCAATCCGGAAAATAAAAGCGGCGGGCCGCCAGGCCCGCCGCCCCTCTGTCCTGAAACCTGAGAGATTGGGTACCGGATCGTCCCGGGTCCTCTCCCCTTCGGTGGGCCCGCGAGGGCCGCTCTCCAGAGTTCGCCAGTGCCTGCCGTTCGGGTGCCTGAGCGTTTCCGGGCAGGTTGCGCCTTCGGCGCCGCGCGTGCGCGGTCTCTCCGGCAGGCACTCTTCGCGACAGGCGGAATTCTAGCGGAAAGCGCCCTTGCGCACAGGGTATAGTCGCGCGCAGGTAAAGCCCCGGCATTCGGAGTCGGTCCATGTCCCGATCGTTCGTATCGTCGTTCATACTGTTATGCATCGTGCTGCCGGCGCCCGTCCCCGCAATCGCGGCCGACGCGACGGCCGACCTTCACGCCCTGTTCGAACGCGAATGGGAGCGCGACCTGGCCGACAACCCCCTCCTCGCGACCTACCGCGGCGACACGCGGTATGACGACTGCTGGCCCGACATTTCGCCCGCCGCACAGGCCGCGCGCAACGCCGCCGATACGAAGGTGCTCGAGGATCTCGATCGCATTCCCCGCGACCAGCTGCCGCCGGCCGAGCAGCTCAACTACGACCTGTTCCGCTACGAGTACGAGGACCGCAAGGCGGCCGCGGCATTCCATCCCGAGTACTACGAGATCCGCGCGCGCGACGGCCCGCAATCGCTGAACGAAGTCGCCGACCTGATGCGGTTCCAGGCGGTCGCGAACTACGAGGTCTGGATACGGCGCATGGCCTCCATGCCCGGCTATCTCGACCAGTACGCGGAGCTGCTGCGGCGCGCCGTCAAGGAAAAGCACACGCAGCCGCGGGTCATCATGGACCGCGTGCTGCCGCAGCTCGCGATGCAGACCCCGGATGACCCGGAGAAAAGCCCGTTCTTCGATCAGTTCACCAAGTATCCGGACGCGATTCCCGCAGCCGAGCGCGAGCGCCTGTCGGCGGAGGCGCGGAAAGTCATCGCGGAATCGGTCATTCCGGCTTATCGCCGTTTCACGACCGTGTTTCGCGACGAGTATCTGCCTGCCTGCCGCGAGACGGTCGGCGTCTGGGATACGCCGGACGGCGCGGCGTACTACGCGAACCGCGCGCGCTATCACACCACGACGTCGCTGACGCCCGAGGAGATCCACAAGATCGGGCTCGCCGAAGTGGCGCGCAACCGCGCCGAAATGCAGAAGGTCATGGATGAGGTCGGCTTCAAGGGAAGTCTCGACGAATTCTTCGTGCACCTGCGCACGGACCCGAAGTTCTATTACAAGACAGGCGACGAGCTCTTGCGCGGCTACGCCTTCATCACCAAGGTGATCGACCCGGAACTGCCAAAGCTCTTCGGTAAGCTGTACCGCACGCCCTTCGGCTTGCGTCCGATACCGGGCACGAGCGCGCCGAACACGACGACCGCGTACTACCAGGGCCCGTCGATCGACGGCACGCGACCCGGCTATTACTACGTCAACCTCTACAAGCCCGAGGTGCGGCCGAAGTACGAGATGGAAGTGCTGACCGTGCACGAAGCGGCGCCCGGCCATCACCTCCAGATCGCGCTTGCCCAGGAACAGACCGACCTGCCGAAATTCCGCCGCTTCGGCGGCCACACGGCCTATGTCGAGGGCTGGGCGCTTTACTCCGAGCGGCTTGGATACGAGCTTGAGCTGTACAAGGATCCGTACTCGCGCTTCGGCCAGCTGACATACGACCAGTGGCGCGCCGTGCGCCTCGTCGTCGACACCGGCATCCACCAGATGAAGTGGACGCGCCAGCAGGCGATCGACTACTTCATGGCAAACGCGGCCAAGACCGAGGCCGACATCGTCAACGAGATCGACCGCTACATCGCATGGCCGGGCCAGGCGCTCGCGTACAAGGTCGGCCAGCTCAAGATCCTCGAGCTTCGCGCGCGCGCCGAGCTGGCGCTCGGCAAGGACTTCGACATCCGCGGCTTCCACGACACGATCCTCGCGACCAGCGCCGTGCCGCTCGAGATCCTCGAGCGCACGGCCGACGCCTGGATCGGAGCACAGCGGCAGCCGTGACCGACGCGCGCCGCGCCGCGGTCGCGGTACGCATCGGCGCCGTCACCGTCGGCGGCGGCGCCCCGGTCGTCGTGCAGTCGATGACCAACACGGACACGGCCGACGTCGAGGCCACGGTCCGGCAGGTGCGCGAGCTCGCGGAGGCGGGATCCGAGATCGTGCGCGTAACCGTCAACACCGACGATGCGGCGGCGGCGGTGCCGCACATCAAGGAGCGGCTCCTCGCGCTCGATTGCCCCGTGCCGATCGTCGGCGACTTCCACTTCAACGGCCACAAGCTGCTGGCGGCGCATCCGGCCTGCGCGGAAGCGCTCGACAAGTACCGCATCAATCCCGGTAATGTCGGCCGCGGCAGCAAGCGCGATCCGCAGTTCGCCGCGATGGTCGAGACCGCCTGCCGCCACCGCAAGCCCGTTCGCATCGGCGTCAACTGGGGCAGCCTCGACCAGGACCTGCTGACGCGGATGATGGACGAGAACTCGCGCCTGCCTGAGCCGCGCGATGCCCTGCAGGTCTTGCGCGAGGCAACGGTCGTCTCAGCGCTCGCGAGCGCCGCGCGGGCCGAGGAGCTCGGCCTGCCGCATGACGCGATCGTCATCAGCAGCAAGGTCAGCGGCGTGCAGGACCTCATTGCGATTTACCGCGAACTCGCCGTGCGCTGCGACTATCCGCTGCACCTCGGGCTGACCGAGGCCGGCATGGGTGCCAAGGGAATCGTCTCGTCGACCGCGGCGATCGCCGTGCTGCTGCAGGAAGGCATCGGCGACACGATCCGCGTGTCGCTGACGCCGGAGCCGGGCGGCGACCGCCGGCAGGAAGTGCGTGTCGCGCAGGAGATCCTCCAGAGCCTGGGGCTCCGCGCCTTTCTGCCGCGGGTCGTCGCCTGCCCGGGTTGCGGGCGCACGACGAGCAGTTATTTCCAGGAGCTTGCGCAGCGCATCCAGGACCACGTGCGGGAGCGCATGCCGGAATGGAAGCGCGACTACGACGGCGCCGAGAACATGACCGTGGCCGTGATGGGTTGCGTCGTCAACGGGCCGGGCGAGAGCAAGCATGCGAACATCGGCATCAGCCTGCCGGGCACCGGCGAGCGCCCGGTCGCGCCGGTCTACGAGGACGGCGAAAAGACCGTCACGCTGAAAGGCGAGCGCATCGCCGAGGAATTCCAGGAGCTGGTCGAACGCTATGTTGCGCGCCACTTTGCGCGGCGGGAGGGCTGATGGAGACGCTCAAGGAACGCAAGTGCGTGCCCTGCGAAGGCGGCGTGCGGCCGCATGACGCGAAGTCCGCGGCCGGAATGATGTCCCTGCTGCACGCCGACTGGCGCCTGGTCGAAGACGGCAAGGCGATCCGCCGGGAGCTCAAGTTCCCGGATTTCTGGCGCACGATGAGCTTCGTCAATGCGCTCGCACACGTCGCGAACGTCGAGGACCATCACCCGGATCTCGAGATCGGCTACAACTACTGCCGCATCCGCTACTCGACGCACGCGATCGGCGGACTGTCGGACAACGACTTCATCTGCGCCGCCAAGGCGGACGCGCTCCTCTAGTTTTCCATGAAGCAGAGAGTCGGCATCGATGCGGCGCATCGGCGGGTGATCTTCGCCTCGTCGCTCGGCACGGTCTTCGAGTGGTATGACTTCTACCTCTACGGCACGCTCGCCGTGTTCTTCTCGGCGCTCTTTTTCCCGCCAGGCAATGAAACCGCCGCTTTCCTCGCGAGCCTCGCGACATTCGGCGCCGGATTCGCCGTGCGGCCGCTCGGTGCCCTGGTATTCGGCCGCATCGGCGACCTGATCGGCCGCAAGTACACTTTCCTGATCACGATCGTCATCATGGGCCTGGCCACGGCCCTCGTCGGCGTGCTGCCGACCTATGCGCAGATCGGCATCTGGGCGCCGATCCTGCTGGTCAGCCTGCGTCTCGCCCAGGGTCTGGCGCTCGGCGGCGAATACGGCGGCGCCGCGACCTATGTCGCCGAGCATGCGCCGCGGGGCAAGCGCGGCTACTACACGAGCTGGATCCAGACGACGGCGACCCTCGGCTTCTTCCTGTCGCTCGCCGTGATCCTCGCCTGCCGGCTCGGCTTCGGCGAGGATGACTTCCGGAACTGGGGATGGCGCGTGCCGTTCCTGATTTCGGTCGTGCTGCTCGGCGTGTCGGTCTACATCCGCCTGAAGCTCCAGGAATCGCCGATCTTCGTCGAGATGAAATCGGAAGGCCGGCTGTCGCGGGCGCCGCTGACCGAGAGCTTCGGCCAATGGCGCAACGCGCGCATCGTGCTGCTGGCGCTTCTCGGCGCGACCGCAGGCCAGGGCGTCGTCTGGTACACGGGCCAGTTCTACGCGCTCTTCTTCCTGCAGAACACGCTAAAGCTCGAGTTCCAGACGTCCTACCTGCTGATCGCGGGCGCGCTCCTGATCGGCACGCCGTTCTTCGTGTACTTCGGCCGGCTGTCGGACCGCGTCGGACGCAAGCGCATCATGGTCGCGGGCTGCCTGCTCGCGGCGCTGACCTTCATCCCGATCTTCAAGGGGCTTACGCTGGCCGTGAATCCCGCGCTCGCCGAATTCGAGGAGCGCGCAGCGGTCACGGTCGCGGGCAGCGACTGCCGCTTCCGCATCTTCGCGAAACCCGCGACGGCCTGCGACCAGGCGCGCGATTTCCTGACCAAGGCCGGCGTCAGCTACGAGCGCGCCGCGCCAGAAGCCGGCCATGACGTCGTCACGACGATTGCCGGCGCGCGCCTGGACGGATATGACGAAGCCGCTTACCGCGAAGCGCTCGCGGCGGCGGGCTATCCGGCGGCCGCGGACCCGGAACGCGTCAATCTGCCGGTGACGCTCGTGCTGCTGACCCTCCTGATGCTCTACGTGACGATGGTGTACGGGCCGATCGCCGCGTATCTCGTCGAGCTGTTCCCGAGCCGGATCCGCTATTCATCGATGAGCCTGCCTTATCACATCGGCAATGGCTGGTTCGGCGGTTTTCTGCCGTTCCTGGCCGCGGCGCTGGTCGTGCTGACCGGCAACGTCTATTACGGCTTGTGGTACCCGATCGCGATCGCCGCGATGAGCGGCATCGTCGGCCTGATCTGGCTTCGCGAAACCAAGGACGTGGACTTGCGATCATGACGGGGGACGGCGCACGGAAGCAGGCACCTCGCCCGCGACTCCGAGCGCGCGCTGCATCAGGAATCGCTTGATCGGACGCGAGGACTGCGCGATGCCGAGCGCGCCCTGGCGCAACCGGGACTGCACGGGATTGCTGCCGAAGAAGAGCCGCTTCATCCCGTCCAGCAGCACGATCGCCGGCAGTGCCTCGGCCTTCCGCCAGCGCTCGTAGCGGCGCAATACCTTTAATTCGCCCGGATCGTCGCCCGATTCGACTGCCGTACCGAGCACGTCGACGAGCGCCGCGGCGTCGAGGAAAGCGAGGTTGATACCCTGGCCGGCGAGCGGGTGCACCGTGTGCGCGGCATCGCCGACGAGTGCGATCCGGTCGATGGCATAACGGCGCGCGTGCAGCAGCCGCAGCGGAAACGAGGCGCGCGCTGTCGTCGGCATCAGCCGGCCCAGCACCGCTGCCGAAGACCGGGTCACGCGATCGGCAAATTCCGTTTCCTCGCATTGCTCCAGTTGCTGCGCCACTTCAGGCAGCGTAGACCAGACGAGCGAAACGCGCCCGTCCGCGAGCGGCAGGAGGGCCAAGGGACCAGTGTCCAGAAATCGCTGCCATGCGGTCTCGCCGTGCGGCCGCTCCGGCCGCAGATGCGCGACGAGCGCGTGCTGGCCGTAATCCCAGGCACGCGCGTCGATACCAGCCTGCTGCCGTACGGAAGACTCAGCGCCATCCGCGCCGACGACGAGCCCGGCGTGGTACTCGCGGCCGTCGCTGAGGCTGACGCGAATTGCATCGCCTGCGTTTTCGAGGGTCGTGAGTCCGGCGCGGAGCAACACGACACCGGCGGCCTGCGCGCGCTCGATCAGCGCGGCCTGCGCGCTGCGATTCTCGGCGATGTGCCCGAGATCCGGCTCGCCAAGCTCCGCGGCGTCGAACACGAGCGCTCCCGCGCCGGCTGGATCCATGCGTTCTTCCCAGATCACCATGCGCTGATACGCGGCGGCGCGCGCAGCCACGGCCGGCCAGGCCCCGGTACGTTCGAGGAGCTGTTGCGATGCGCGCGAAAGCGCCGACACTCGCAGGTCGAGCGGCGCATCGTCGGCGGGAAGCGATGCCGGCTTCGGTTCGACCAGCGCGATGCGCAACGAGGCGGTCGCAGGCGTGCACGCGAGCAGCGCCGCAGTGCCGGCGCCCGCCATCGCGCCGCCGACGATGACGACATCGAAATCGCGCTTCACGCGCCCACGTCCGCGGCGGCGGCCGCTTGTCGCGAGAGGAGCGGCAGGCCCCGCACCAGGCGCGGCTGCCGGCCTGCCAATCCCATCGTGCGGCGCGCGAACTCGTGCTTGATGGGCCGCAGCAGGTCGAACAGCAGCAGGCCGCTGCCACGCAGCTGCCGGAGCGGCGCGGGCGGCAATCCAAAGCCGCGCACCAGCGAGTCGGTGAAGCGGATGACGGCCTTACGGTCCGGAGCGCGCCATTTCGCGTAGCGCTCCAGGAGTGGCGGCGCGCCCGGATCGCTTCCGATGCCATCGGCGAGCAGCTCCGCGAGCATTGCGATATCGCGGAGCGCGAGATTGAACCCCTGTCCCGCCACGGGATGCAGCGCCTGAGCGGCGTTGCCGACGATGACCGCGCGCGGCGCGGTCAGGCTTGCCGACCGCGTGAGGGAAAGCGGATAGGACTGGCGGCGGCCGACTCGCTTGAACCGTCCGAGCCGGAGGCCAAAGGCTTGCTGCAACTCCGCGAGGAAGGAAACGTCGTCGAGCGCGAGCACGCGGCGCGCGTCATCCGGCGCGAGCGTCCACACGACGGCCGACCGGCCGTTCGTGATCGGCAGCACGGCGATGGGACCGGTCGGCGTGAACCGCTCGTACGCCGTGTAGTCGTGAAAACGGGCGGTGTCGACGTGCGCGATGATCGCATGTTGGCCATAGTCGGAAATGCTGGCCTCGATGCCGAGCATCTTGCGCACTGCGGACTGCGCGCCATCCGCCGCGACGGCGAGCCGTGCCGCAAACGAGTCGCCGCCATCGGTCCGCAGCAGAACGGCCTCCTCCCTGGCCCGCGCTTCCCGCACTCCGGCAGGGCAGATCCGCAGCCGCGGGATCGCGGCCGCGCGCTCGCGCAGCGCCTGCCCGAGCAAGCGGTTTTCGATCGTGTAACCGAGCGCTGCGACGCCCTGCTCGGCGGCAGTCAGGCGCGCCGTCCCGAACGCGCCGCGCTCGGAGACGTGGATGCAGCGGATCGGCGTCGCCTGGCTTGCGACGGCGCGCCAGGCTCCGATGCCTTCGAGCACGCGCCGGCTCCCGGCGGAGAGCGCCGTCGTGCGCGAATCGAAACTCGGCTGCTCCTGCGCCTCCGGCAGGACCGGCTCGATCACGACGACGTCGAGCGGCAGCTCGGCGAGCGCCGCCGCGAGCGACAGGCCGACCATGCCGCCGCCGGCAATCGCGACGTCACAGCGGCTTGTCTTCGAATCGCTCACGCTGCCGCCATCAGGCTCTCGATCTCGTCCGGATCCGTCGGCATGGCGGCAGTGAGGACTTCCGGGCTGCCCGCGGTCACGACGACATCGTCCTCGATACGGACGCCAATGCCCCGCCATTCGCGGCGCACGCCCTTCGCGCCCGGCGGGATGTAGATGCCGGGCTCGATCGTCATGACCATGCCCGGCTCGAGCAGGCGCCATTGCTCGCCGACCTTGTATTCGCCGACGTCGTGAACGTCCATCCCGAGCCAGTGGCCCGTGCGATGCATGAAGAATTGCCGGTACGCGCCGTCCTTGATGAGCTTCGGGACCCGCCCCTTCAGCAGGCCGATTCGCACCAGCCCTTGGGTAATCGCGCGCACGGCGGCATCGTGCGGGTCGTTCCAGTGCCCGCCCGCGCGGACCTTCGCGATCGCCGCCTTCTGGGCTTCCAGCACGATCTCGTAGACGGCGCGCTGGCGCTTGCCGTAGCGACCGCCGACCGGCAGCGTGCGGGTGACGTCGGAGGCGTAATAGTCAAATTCGCAACCGGCGTCGATCAGCAGGAGTTCGCCGTCCCGCATCTGCCGGCGGTTGTCGCGGTAGTGCAGCACGCAGGTATTTGGGCCGCTGCCGACGATCGGGTGATACGAGATGTCGGCGCGGCAGCGATGGAACTCGTGGAGGATCTCGGCCATGACCTCGTATTCCATGCGGCCGGGCGCGGTCGCCCTGAGTGCCCGGCGATGTGCGGCGCAGGCGATCCGGGCCGCGCGGCGCATGGTCGCGAGCTCCGAGCGGCTCTTGAACAGACGCATTTCATGCAGCGGGTGATCGAGGGCGACGAATTCATGCGGCGTGTGCGTGCCCTGCTTTCCCTGCGAGCGCAATCGGTTGACCCACCCGATGACGCGCTTGTCGAACTCCGGATGGGCTCCCATGGTGTAATAGACGCACGAGCAACGCTCCAGGAGCCCTGGCAGGATTTCGTCGATGTCGCCGACCGGAAAGGCGTCGTCTGCACCGTAGTCCTTGATTGCGCCTTCCGGCCCCGCGCGCGCGCCGTCCCAGGCCTCGCGCGCGGGATCGCGGTCCTGCACGAACAGCACGTACTCGCCGTGCGGGCGCCCCGGCAGCAGCACGGCGACAGCCTCGGGTTCCGCGAAGGACGTCAGATAGTAGAAGTCGCTGTCCGGACGGTACTGGTATTCGACGTCGTTGTTGCGGGTCCGGACCGGAGCGGCGGGCAGGATCGCGATCGCATCCTTGCCCATGAGCCGCATGAGCTGGCGCCGGCGCCGCGCGAACTCATCCCGCTGCATGCACCCTCTTCCCCGCCAGCTCGTCCCAGGCGAGCTGGGCACCGGCGCGCACGAACTCGACCAACTCGGTGAAGTCGCCCTCGCCCGCCTCCGCGCTGCGTCCCGGCTCGAGTTCCGCGCGGGCGATGTCCGTGAGATCGCGCAGAAACTCGCCGACGTCCCTTTCCTTCATGATCTCCCGGCCCGCGGCGCCCGCGCCGATGCCGTACAGGAAGCCACCGCACCAGGACGCGAGCGCGGCGACGCGGTCGCGAAGCGCCGCATCGTCGACTGGCAGGAAAAGAGCAAGCGTGAAGTCCGGCGAGCCGAGCGCCTCGACCGTTTCCTCGTGCGCCGCCAGGAGCGTTTCCGGCGGCGCGCAATCGGGAGCGGGGACACCCGCGTCCTCCGCCAGGTCCACGAGCCACTGCCGCGCGTCATAGGCGTTGCGCACGCACAGCGCCCCGCACAAAAAGCCATGCGCTTCGGCCGCGCCGGTGGCGATGCCTATCCCGTCGAGGGCGGCTTGCATTTCGCGGTGCGTCACCCTCCAAACGGTAGCAGTAATCGGCGGGTCGTGGCAGCATAAGGGCGCCATGGAAGAGTCCAATAAACCCGGCCTCGAGCGCGAATTCAAGCGTCTCGAACGACGCCTCGACGAACTGGTCGGGGTGGTCGCGCAGCTGAAGGAAGAGAACCGTGCGTTGCGCCAGCGCCAGGACACGCTCTCCGCCGAAAGGGCGACGCTGATGCAAAAGAACGAACAGGTCAGGGCGCGTGTCGAGGCGATGATCGGCCGCCTGAAGGCGATGGAGAGCGGCGCATGAATGCGGACCAGAGCCGGGTGAGCGTCCAGATCCTCGAAAAGGAATACCACGTCTCCTGTCCGGCCGAGGAGCGCGCGGCGCTCCTCGATTCGGCCGAATACCTGAATCGCAGGATGCGCGAGATCCGCGACAGCGGCAAAGTGGTCGGACTCGACCGTATTGCGGTCATGGCGGCCCTCAACATCGTCAACGAGCTGCTACAATCGCGCGGCCACGACGAAGGGTTGGAATCCGACCTGGCCGCACGGATCAAGGCCATGCGCGAGCGCGTCGAATCGGCGCTCACGCGAGGCCAGCAACTGGGAAACTGAATAGACGGCACCGCGCGGGATGCGCGGGCCACTGGTTTGGCGCCGCCTGCGGTGTTCGATATGGACCTGGGTACCTCTCGACCCTAATGTGAAAAACCCAGGAGCCTGGCTTAGCGGCAGTATTGTGCAAGTCCGCCTCGTAGCGGAAAGCCTTAAGTGCCACGGCCTGCTCCACTTGTTGCTCCGGTTCGAGAGCAGCGGTCCAAAACGGCACATGCGGGTGGCGCCTCCACTCTTCCGCCATGGTTGACCGCCCGGCCCTGCGGCGGCGTCTACGGGCCGCGCGCCGCGCGGTCCCGGCGGGCGAGCGGCCGGCCGCGGCTGCGGCGATCGATGTCTCCCTTGCACGCCTCGGACTGCCGCGCGCGCATTCGCGGATCTCCGCCTACCATGCCGTGGACGGCGAGATCGATCCATCCATCTTGCTGCATCGCGCGACGGCGCTGGGTTGCAAGATTTACTACCCGGTCGTCACGGATCTGCGCGCGAGGCGCATGCGGTTCGTCGCGTCGGCCGACGCGGAAGCAACGGCCAGCACGATCAGTCCGCGGTGGCTCGATCTCGTCCTGGTGCCTCTCGTCGGCTTCGATGACCGCGGCAACCGGCTCGGCATGGGTGCGGGTTTCTATGACCGGCACTTCGCCTTCCTGAAGCATCGCCGCGCGTGGCGCAGGCCGATTCTGATCGGCCTCGCCTTCGACGTGCAGCGTGTCGATCGCCTGGCAGAGGCCGCACATGACGTCCCCCTCTGGGGCGTCGTGACCGAGCGCGGCATTTACGGCCCGGCAGCAGCGCACGCGCGCACTGCGGGCGGAATTCGGCGATGAAGTACTGGCTGATGAAGTCCGAACCGGGGACGTTCGGCATCATCGACCTGGCACGTGCCCCTGGACAAACGGCCGGCTGGGACGGCGTGCGCAATTTCCAGGCGCGCAACATGCTACGCGACGATTTCGCGGTCGGCAACCGCGCGTTTTTCCACCATTCGAGCTGCGAAACGCCCGGGATTTACGGGACGATGGAGGTCGTGCGCGCCGGTCACCCCGATCCGACGGCATTCGATCGCGCGCACCGGCACTACGACGCGGGCAGCGATCCTTCCAACCCGCGCTGGTATCAGGTCAAGGTGCGATTGCTCCGCAAATTCGAGCACCCCGTCACGCTCGAGACACTGCGCGAGCATGCAAAGGGGCCATTGCGGAATCTGATCGTGCTGCGTCGCGGCAATCGACTCTCAGTGATGCCCGTCACCGCCGACGAATGGAAATTCATTCATCGGCTCGCGCGCGAAAATGTTCCTGATGATTGATTGCGAACAGTGATGATGCGCGCGACGCCCATACCCCTTGCTTGCAATCCCGTCAACCATGTATATACTCCGACCTCGGATTAACCCGACATGGAGATCCAACATGGCGACCAAGAAGAAGGCAAAGAAAAAGGCTTCGAAGAAAAAGTAAGCCCTTTGCCTGATGGATCGGTGGTTGGCTGATCGAGAGACGACCAACCGCCGGTTCACCAAGATGATGAGACTGTGCCCGCATAAGCGGGCACAGTTTTTTGCGGAGCCTGAACATGGACGCCGACTCGAAGAAGAAAGCCGCCGCTCTCGCCGCGCTCGAATACATCGAGGACGGGATGACGGTCGGTGTCGGCACCGGGTCTACCGTCAATCACTTCATCGCAGCGCTCAAGGACCTGCGCCACCGGATAGCCGGCGCTGTTTCCTCGTCCGAAGCGAGCACGCGCCTGCTGCGGGAGGCCGGGATCGAGGTCGTCGCGCTGAATGACGCCGGGGACCTGCCGCTCTATGTCGACGGGGCCGACGAGGCGACGCGCCACCTCGCCCTGATCAAGGGTGGCGGCGGCGCGCTGACCCGCGAAAAGATCGTGGCCGCGGCCAGCCGCCGATTCGTCTGCATCATCGACGACACCAAGCTGGTGGACGTGCTCGGGCGCTTCCCGCTGCCGGTCGAAGTGATCCCGATGGCCCGCTCGCTGGTTGCGCGAAAGCTCGCCGGCCTGGGCGGCCAGCCGGTCCTGCGCCAGGGCTTCAAGACCGACAACGGAAACGAGATCCTTGACGTGCACAACCTGAAATTCAGCGACCCGGCGGCGCTGGAAGGCGAGATCGGACTGCTCGCAGGGGTGGTTGCCGTCGGCTTATTCGCCCGTCGCGGAGCGGACGTGCTGCTGGTTGTGGGCGACCGCGGCGTGGAGACGCTGAAGCGATAATCCCAAACGGTGCCGCGATAACGGTGCCGGGTCGTAGATTCGTAGTTTCTCTTTTCGGAATCTACGAATCTACGACCCGGCACCGCCGTGTTGGCTGGGGGACTAGGATTCGAACCTAGGTTGGCGGAGTCAGAGTCCGCAGTCCTACCGCTAGACGATCCCCCAAAATCCGGTTCGTCCGCAGAGAAGACGATCAGCGCTTGCTGAACTGCGTCCCGCGGCGTGCCTTGCGCCGGCCGACTTTCTTGCGCTCGACCTCGCGCGCGTCGCGCGTCACGAAGCCTGCCGCCCGCAAGGGCTTGCGCAGCTCCTCGTCGTAGTCGATCAACGCCCGCGTGATGCCGTGGCGGATCGCGCCGGCCTGCCCCGTGATCCCGCCGCCCTCGACGAGGACGTTCACATCGAAACGCGCGGTCATCTGCACGAGCTCGAGCGGCTGTCGCACGATCATCACGCCCGTCTTGCGGCCGAAGAATTCGTCGAGCGGCCGGCCATTGACCGTGATCGTGCCCTTGCCGGGCTTCAGGAACACGCGGGCCGATGAGCTCTTGCGTCGACCGGTCGCGAGGGTTGCGTTCGTCGCCATGGTCAGGTCCTTAAAGCTCGAGCTGTTTCGGCTGCTGTGCCGTGTGCGGATGGGCGGCGCCTGCGAACACGTGGAGCTTCCGGAACATCTGGCGGCCGAGAATCGTCTTCGGCAGCATGCCTTTGACCGCGTACTCGATCGCCCGCTCCGGATGCTCGTCCAGCAGCTTTCCGAGCGCCACGGTCTTCAAGTTGCCGAGATAGCCTGTGTGCTGCTGATACACCTTGTCGCGCTTCTTGTTGCCGGTCACCGCCACCTTCTCGGCATTGATCACGATGATGTAATCGCCACAATCGACGTGGGGCGTGTATTCCGGCTTGTGCTTGCCGCGCAGGCGCATGGCGACCTGGGTGGCGAGCCTGCCGAGCGTCTTTCCGGACGCATCCACCAGGTACCAGTCGCGGCGCACGCGCTCTGGCTTCGCAAAAACCGTCTTCATCTTGGGCCCCTGAAAAGGGTCGGGTACGTGAAAGGCCGGCAAGTTTACACAGATGCCGTAGGCTTGCAAAGCCGCGCGGCGCCGCTTCCAAGTCATTGTCGCGACTAGGGAAGCGGCGGGGGTATGGCTATATAATATGCGTCTCATGGACCCACGAGTCCTCTCGCCGCTGGATCGCCTGCTCGAGCTGGCCGATGCGGGTCTCCGCGGCAGCTTTGCCCGGCCCGCGAGCGCCCGCCCGACCCCCGGAATTTCCGCGGCAGGGCCGGCCGATCCGGGCCGCCGCCGGCATGCGGCCGGGCTGATGCGAGTCAATCACGCCGGGGAAATCGCGGCTCAGGGTCTTTACCTCGGACAGGCCCTCACAGCCCGTTCCCCCGCGACGCGCGCAGCGCTCCGCCGCGCGGCAGATGAGGAAGGCGACCACCTGGCCTGGTGCCGCGACCGGCTCGATGAACTGGGTTCGCGGCCGAGCCTCCTGGATCCGCTCTGGTATGCGGGATCCGTGGCGATCGGCGCGCTTGCCGGGCTATGCGGCGATCGCACGAGCCTCGGGTTCATGGCCGAGACTGAAAAACAGGTCGAGGGCCATCTCGCGGATCATCTCGCGCGATTGCCCGCGGACGATGCGCGCAGTCGTGCGATCATCGAACAGATGCAGGCCGACGAAGTCGCCCATGGTCGTGCCGCGATCGCGGCGGGCGGCGCGCCGTTGCCGGAACCGGCGCCGAAGCTGATGCGCCTCACCGCGCGTATCATGACCGGCACGGCCTACTGGATTTGAGGGGCGCCCGATTATGTCTTGCGGTGCGGACGGGGCTGTAATACAACGACCACCGAGCCTTGCGTGGGCGCTGACCCACCGCAAGCGCATCAGGGGAGAATTATGGAAGAAGCCGTCAAGCAACTGACCGATATCCCGGCGATTAACCGTTTCCTCAGCTATTGCCGGGTGCGAACGGTGCCGTCGAAGACCGCGCTGATCCATGCCGGCGACCTGCCGGATGTCCTCTACTACATCATCCGCGGCTCGGTCGAAGTCATGATCGAGGACGAGGACGGCAATGAAATGGTTCTCGCCTACCTGAACAAGGGCCAGTTCTTCGGCGAGATGGGGCTCTTCTCCGACAGCCAGCAACGCAGCGCCTGGGTGCGCACGCGCACGCAATGCGAGCTGGCCGAAATGACCTACCCGCGCTTCCGCCAGGTCGCGTCGGAAAGTCCGGGCCTCGTGTTCGAACTGGCGACCCAGCTCGCGACCCGCCTCGACCGAACCAACCGCAAGCTCGGCGATCTCGCCTTCGTGGACGTCACCGGCCGCATCGCGCACGCGATCATGGATCTCTGCGGCGAGCCCGACGCCATGACGCATCCGCAGGGCATGCAGATCAAGGTCAGCCGCCAGGAGCTGTCGCGCCTCGTCGGCTGCTCGCGCGAGATGGCCGGCCGGGTGCTGAAGGTGCTCGAGGAACAGGGACTGCTGACGGCGCGCGGCAAGACGATCGTCGTGTTCGGCGCGCGGCCCAAGGTCAAGGCCCGCGCCGCTCCCGAGTTCGCGAAAGCCGCCGTCGCAGCGGTGAAGTAAGGAATTTCCGCTTTTAGCGGCCCGCAATGCCCGCGCGCAGCGCGCGGATGGCGGCCGCGTAATCCTTCGATCCGAAGATCGCGCTACCTGCAACAAAGGTATCGGCGCCCGCGCGCGCGATCGCGGCGACATTGTCCTGCTTCACGCCGCCATCGATCTCGAGCCGGATCTCGCGTCCGCTGGCGTCGATGCGGCGTCGGGTTTCCGCGAGCTTTCCGAGCACTGGCTCGATGAACCGCTGGCCGGCGAATCCCGGATTGACGGACATCAGGAGCACGAGATCGACCGACCCGAGCGTGTAATCGAGCCAGGCAAGCGGTGTGGCCGGGTTCAACACGACGCCCGGGCGGCAGCCCGAGTCACGGATGAGCTGGATGGTGCGGTCCACGTGGCGGCTCGCTTCCGGATGGAAGCTGATCCAGGTTGCGCCCGCCTCGGCGAACTCGGGCACGAGCCGGTCCACCGGATCGACCATCAGGTGCACGTCGATCGGCGCCTTGACGCCGTGCTGACGAAGCGCCTTGCAGACCAGCGGGCCGATCGTGAGGTTCGGCACGTAATGGTTGTCCATCACGTCGAAGTGAATCCAGTCGGCGCCGGCCGCGAGCACGGCATCCACTTCGGCGCCCAGCCGGGCGAAATCCGCGGACAGGATCGACGGCGCAATGACGGGTGTCTGCATGCGTGTACTCTAGCGCATGCCGCGCGCTTCGCGGACGCGCTCCCAGGCAGCCTGGATCGCCTGCGTTTTCTGCTTGGCGACCTCGAGCATCGATTCCGGCAGGCCGCGCGCGACGAGCTTGTCGGGGTGGTTGGCGCTCATGAGACGGCGATAGCTGCGCTTGACCTCCGCATCGGTCGCCGTGACCTGCACTTCGAGGATTTCGTAGGCTTCCGCGAGCGCGTCGCGGCCCGGCGCGGATCGCGGGCGCGCGCCGCCGGCGCCTCCGAAAGCGCCGGCATAGGCTTGCAGGCGCAGCAGTGCTTCCAGGTGCGCGAATTCGAGCGCGCCGATGCCGAGAATTTCGGCCGCGCGCGCAAGCGTGGCGCGCGATGCCCCCTGCAGGCCGTCGCCAAGGAGCGCCGCGCGCATCTGGATCTCGACGAACATGCGCAGCACCTGCTCGCGGCCGCGGCAAACCTCGGCGAGCTCAGCAAGCTCTGCCGCGAAATCGAATCCGTCTTCCTTGCCGCGCGTGTAGAACTCCATCGCGGCGCGCGTATCCGCATCGTTCAGGTTGAACTGGCGGAAAATGCGGCGGGCCGCGGCAATGTCCTGCTCGGACACGCGGCCGTCCGCCTTCGCGACGTGGCCCATGACGCTGAAGGCGGTGCGAAAGAAGGTCGCGCGCACCGTCGCCGGATCGGCACGCAGGCCGGCGCGCCCGCGCGCGACGTACAGGTCGTAAAGGTGACCGAGGATCATCCCGAGCAGAACGCCGATCGGCCGGCGGCTCAGGACGAACCCCAGCAATGCGCCGATCAGCTTGCCGGTCCAATTCATTCCGCATTCCTTGACCGCCCCGCGCGCGCCATGTTAGCAAGTGCGCACATCGCATGAATTCCGCCTTGCTGTTCGAATCGAATCTTCGCTCCTTCCCTCTCCTCCACCGCGGCAAGGTGCGGGACAATTACGCGATCGGCGAAGATCGCCTGCTGATCGTCGCGAGCGATCGCCTGTCGGCATTCGACGTCGTATTGCCCGACCCGATTCCCGGCAAGGGCCGCGTGCTCACCGCCATCTCCAATTTCTGGTTCGAACGCACCCGCCACATCGTCGCCAATCACCTGACCGGCGAGTCGTTGTCGCGCTATGTCTCCGATCCGGCCGAGCGCGCACTGCTCGAAGGGCGCGCGGTCGTCGTGCGCCGGCTCAAGCCGCTGCCGGTCGAAGCCGTCGTGCGCGGTTACCTGATCGGATCGGGCTGGAAAGACTACCGGCAGAGCGGCCGGATCTGCGGCATCGCGGTTCCACCTGGTCTCGCGCTTGCCGCGCGTCTGCCCGCGCCGATCTTCACGCCGGCGACCAAGGCCGCGGCGGGCCAGCACGACGAAAACGTGTCTTTCGAGGAGGTCGAAAAGACGATTGGCGCGGCGACGGCCGCGCGCGTGCGGGAACTGGCGCTGGCGCTCTACGGCTACGCCGCCGAATACGCGCGCGGCCGCGGTATCCTCATCGCCGACACCAAGTTCGAATTCGGCCTCGATGATTCGGGAGAGGTGATCCTGATGGACGAGGCGCTGACGCCGGACTCCTCGCGATTCTGGCCAGCGGACAGCTATCGCGAAGGCATCAGTTCGCCCTCCTTCGACAAGCAATACGTGCGCGATTATCTGGAGACACTCGATTGGGACAAGCGCCCGCCCGGGCCGAAGCTGCCGCCCGAAGTCATCGCCGGAACCGTCGACAAGTATCTCGAGGCCGAGAAGCGCCTGATCGGATGAATCAGCGCGCGCGTCCAGCCCAGCGCCGAATATGCGTGTGGACCTCCGCCAGGCCGTCGGTCAGGGCGGCCGGCCCCGGCTGCAGGATGATGACGGACTTGATTTCATGCAGTTCGCCGTCCCGCACCGCGGGAATCGCGCTCCATCCGGGGCGCGCCGCGACGTGAGCTGGGCGGAATTTCTTGCCGCACCACGAACCGAAGATGATGTCGGGCGCGCGGCGCACGACTTCCATCGGGTCCGCGACGATGCGGTCGCGGCCGAGCGACATGGCCGCGAGCTCCGGAAAACAGTTGTCGCCGCCGGCGATTTCGATGATTTCTCCGACCCAGCGAATCGCCGCGATCTGCGGATCGTCCCACTCCTAGAAATAGACGCGCGGACGGCGCGGCAGCTGCGCGGCCGCCGCACGAATTTCATCGACCCCGACGGCGAGCCGGTCGGCGAGCGCCGCGGCCTTCGCTTCGCAGCCGATCATCCCGCCTAGCATGCGGATCATGCGCAGGATTTCCGCGACACTCCGATGATTGAAGAGATGCACCTCGATGCCGGCCCGTGCTAGCTCCGCGGCGATGTCCGCCTGGAGATCCGAGAAGCCGAGCACGAGTTCCGGCGCGAGCGCGCGGATGCGGTCGATCTTCGCGCTGGTGAACGCCGAAACGCGTGGCTTCTCGCGGCGCGCCCTGGGCGGACGCACGGTGAAGCCGGAGATCCCGACGATGCGACTGTCCTCGCCGAGGAGATAAAGCGTTTCCGTCGTTTCTTCCGTAAGGCAGACGATACGTTCGGGATAGGCGCCCGGCATCGCGGCACTGTAGCAGGAGCCGAATTGCGGGCGCATCGGCCCTGTGCCACGCTCGCGCGGTGACTCCGTATGCCGATCTGCGCCTGCGCGCCGAGCGTTTGCTGTTCGACCGGCACGATCTTCCGGTCGAGCCGGCGAACTGGCTGCTCGACCTGCTGCGCTATCCTTTCGCGCTGATCCGCGACCTGCTGACCGGTCAGCTCAACCTGCGGGCGATGGGACTCGTCTACACGACGCTGCTCTCGCTCGTGCCGCTCGTCGCCTTCTCCTTCGCGGTGCTGAAAGGCCTCGGCGTGCACCGCGACCTCGAGCCACTCGTCTACGAGTTCCTGCGCCCGATCGGCGAGCGCGCCGGTGAATTGACGGCGCAGATGATGGCCTTCGTCGATAACGTACGCGGCGACGTTCTCGGCTCGGTCGGCCTCGCCTTCCTGCTCTACACCGTCGTGGCCACGATCCAGAAGCTCGAAGGCGCGTTCAATTTCGCCTGGCACGTCGAGCGCCCGCGATCTCTGATGCGCCGCATCAGCGAATACCTGAGCCTGATGGTCATCGGGCCGGTGTTCCTCGTCGTCGTCTTCAGCCTGTTCGGCGCGGTCTCCAGCCACTCGTCCATGGTCTGGCTCACCGAGCACGAGCCTTTCGGCTCGATCGTGCGCGGGCTCGTCTTCCTCGCCCCCTACCTCTTCGTGACCGGCGTCTTCACTTTTCTCTACGCCTTCGTGCCGAACACGCGCGTCCGCTTTCGCGCCGCGCTCATCGGCGGCCTGACGGCCGGCGTGCTGTGGGCGGCGAGCGGCGCCTTATTCGCGAAGATCGTCGCCGCCTCGACGCAGATGGTGGCCATCTACGCGGGTTTCGCCATCTTTCTCGCCGCGCTGATCTGGATCTACCTGAGCTGGCTGATACTCCTGATCGGCGCGCAGCTTTCCTTCTATGTGCAAAATCCGCGTTACCTGCGCGTGGGGCAGACGCCCGTGCGGCTCACGAGCGCGCTCCGCGAACGGCTCGCATTCACGGTCATGCTGCTAATCGCCCGCAAGTTCGTCGCAGGCGAGCCGCCGTGGCAGCAGCGCCTGCTGGCGGAGGACCTCGAGATTCCAGGTTCTGCGCTCGCGACGGTGGTCGACTCGCTGGAGAAAGCGGGACTTGTGACGCTCACGGAGGAAGAGGAGCTGCTGCCCGCGCGCGACCTCGAGAGCATCGCCCTGGCGGACATCCTGAATGCCGTCCGCGACGAGCGCCAGTACGCAACCTGGCTCCTGTGGCGGGCGCGCACCGAACCGGTCGCCGATGCAGTCGCGAACACGATCGAATCGGCCGTGCGCGAGCGAATAGCGGGGATGACGCTTCGAGAACTGGCCGCCCAGCAGCCGGCCTAGTCGCCGGCGATCGTCATCTCGTCGATGAGCAGCGATCCGCAATGGATCGCTCCGCGACGATCGACGTCCTCTCCCTGGGCGACGATGCCGTGGAACATGTCGCGCAGATTTCCTGCGACCGTGATCTCGTGCACCGGCCGGGTCACCACGCCGTTCTCGACCCAGAACCCCGCCGCACCCCGCGAGTAGTCGCCCGTCACCGGATTGACTCCCTGCCCCATCATCTCGGTCACCAGCAGGCCGGTGCCGAGTTTCGCGAGCAACGTCTTCGGGTCGAGCATGTGGCCCTGCACGACGAGGTTGTGCACGCCGCCGGCGTTCCCCGTCGTGACGAGCCCGAGCTTGCGCGCGGAATAGGAGTCGAGCAGGTAGCCGTCGAGCACGCCGTTGACGACGAGCTCGCGATCGCGCGTGGCGACGCCTTCCCCGTCGAATGGCGCCGAGCCGAGCGCGCCCTTCAGGTGAGGACGCTCAATGAGCGAGATCGCTTCCGGAAAGACCTGCTGCCCACTCGCGTCCAGCAGGAAGCTGCTGCGGCGATACTGCGCCGCGCCGCCGATCGCGCCCACGAAATGCCCGATCAGGCCGCGCGCGAGCTCGGGCGCGAACAGCACCCGGGCCTTGCGCGTCGACAGCTTGTCCGCGCCGAGCCGTTGCACCGTCTTTGCGGCCGCCTTGCGCCCGACTTCCTCGACGTCCTCGAGCGCGCGCCAGTCGCGCGCCGCCGTGTACCAGTAGTCGCGCTGCATCTCCCCGTCGTTCTGACCGAGAACGACGCAACTGACGCTGTGCGAAGTCGACGGATAGCCGCCGACGAAGCCGTGGCTGTTGCCGAAGACGCGGAGCTTCCGGTGCGTCGACACCGAGGCGCCCTCGGAATTGCGGATGCGCTTGTCGAGCGCGAGGCCCGCCGCCTCGCATCGCCTGGCGAGCTCGATCGCTGCGGGCGCATCCAGCTCCCAGGGGTGACTGAGATCGAGATCCGGCAGCTCGCCGGCCATCAGTCCGGCATCGGGCAAGCCCGCGTACTCGTCGTCGGCCGTGAAACTCGCGATCGAGAGGGCTTTCGCAATCGTTTCTTCGACTGCAGACGGCGTGAGGTTCGCAGTGCTCGCGGAACCCTTGCGCTGGCCAGCATACACGGTGACGCCGAGACTGCGGTCGCGCTGGTACTCGAGCGTTTCGACCTCGCCGAGCCGCACCGTCACCGAGAGCCCGGTGGAAACGCCGACTCCGGCTTCCGCGGCCGTCGCTCCGCCGGCTCGCGCGAGAGCAAGCGCCCGCTCGACGACCTGCTCGAGCGCGGCTTGATCCGGATGGGACGCTTCGACCATTGAATCGCGGATTGTACCGGTCGGCCGGCTGCGGGCAACGAAACGCGTGCTAGCATCGCTGGATGCGCCGTCGCGAGCTGCCCGGCGAACCCCCACCGCCGACCAAGACCGAATTGAAGCGCCGGGCCCGCGCCGTGCAGGACCTGGCCGACCGCCTGATCGCCGCGCCCGAGGATCTCGTCGGCGAGCTGCAACTGCCCGACAAGCTCGCCGATGCAATCGCGCTCGCACGGCGTATTACGAGTCGAGCGGCCCTGCTCCGCCAGCGTCAGTTCGTCGCCAAGCTGATGCGCGCCATCGATCCGGAGCCGGTCCGGGCGGCACTCGAATCCCATGCCGGGGCGGCGCGCCAGGATGCGGCGCGATTCCGCCGCGCCGAGCGCTGGCGCGATCGGCTCGTCGAGGAAGGCGAAGCCGCGCTCGTCGAATTCGCGGGAGAGTTTCCGTCGGCGAACCGGGAGGAGTTCGCGGAACTCGCTGCCGCTGCGCTGGCGGAGCGCGAATCGGGCAAGCCGGCCGGCGCAGGGCGCGAGCTTTTCCGCCGGGTGAGGGACGAACTCAATCGGCCGCTGCCTCGCGCATAGGACCACTCCTGTTCGATCTGTCTCCGTCCAGCGACAGCCCCCGTCTTGTCGTCAATATCCAGCGCGTTAGCCTGATCGCGTTGCCCAGCGTATCAAGCATCCCCTGATCTTCGGGCATCCCCCCTGCGCCGCACCACTCCCTGTCGGCGCAGGGGTATTTCAGGGCTTGTCCGACCGGTTATTCCTTTCCTGCCAATTACTTGGGACAGCCGCTAAACCGGGGCTGGCGACGCCCCATGCTAGACTTCCGCGATGAAACCGCTGGTCGGGATCATCATGGGCTCGTCTTCCGACTGGGAGACCATGCGCCACACGGCAGAGCTCCTGACCGACCTTTCCGTGCCTTTCGAGACCCGAATCATCTCGGCGCACCGGACGCCTGACCTCCTCTTCGAATACGCCGCCGGCGCTGCGGCGCGCGGCCTCGAGGTCCTGATCGCCGGGGCAGGCGGCGCCGCGCATCTGCCGGGCATGACCGCGTCGAAGACGCTGCTGCCCGTTATCGGCGTGCCCATCCAGTCGAAGGCCTTGAATGGCCTCGATTCCCTGCTGTCGATCGCACAGATGCCGGCGGGCGTGCCGGTCGCGACCGTCGCGATCGGCGAACCAGGCGCCAGAAACGCTGCGCTGCTCGCGACTGCCATCCTCGCGGGGTGGCATCCGCCGCTCAAGGATGCGCTCAGCGCGTTTCGCGAGCGCCAGACCGCCGAAGTGCTGGCGAAGCCCGATCCCGCCGGCGGGTGAAACATGCGCATCGGCATCATCGGTGCCGGTCAACTCGGCCGGATGCTGGCCCTTTCCGGCATTCCCCTCGGCCTCGAATTCACGATGTACGACCGCAGCGCCGACGTCCCCGGCGCCGCGGTCGCGCCGATCATCACCGGTGCATTCGACGACCGCGCGCGGCTCGCCCGCTTCGCGCGTGAGGTCGACGTCGTCACCTTCGACTGGGAAAACGTGCCGGTCGATTCGGTGCGCGCCGTCGCGAAGCTCAGGCCAGTGTGGCCACCGCCGCGCGCGCTCGAAGTCGCGCAGGACCGGCTCGCCGAGAAGAAGTTGTTTCTCCGCCTCGGCATCCGGGTTGCGCCATTCGCCGTGGTCGATGCGCGGGGCGACCTGGCTCGCGCCATTGCCGATCTCGGGACGCCCGGCATCCTGAAAACGCGGCGTCTCGGTTACGACGGCACGGGCCAGGCGCTCGTGCGGCGCGCCGCGGACGCGGACGGGGCCTGGGAGCGGCTCCGGGGACAGGCTCTCGTCTACGAACGATTCGTCGATTTCTCGCGCGAGGTCTCGCTCGTCGCTGCGCGCGATCGCCGCGGAACGATCCGCAATTACCCGCTGGCCGAAAACGTGCACGAGGGCGGCATCCTCGCCGAGACACGCGCGCCCTACGCCGATGCGCGACTGCGGCGCGCCGCGGAGCGCAATCACCGGCGGCTCTTCCGTGCGCTCGGGTACGTCGGAGTGCTCTGCGTCGAATACTTCGTCGAGCGCGGCCGCCTGGTCGCCAACGAGATGGCGCCGCGCGTGCACAACTCGGGACATTGGACGATCGAGGGCGCCGAAACCAGCCAGTTCGAGAATCACGTGCGCGCGATCGCGGGGCTGCCGCTCGGCAGCACGCACCCGCGCGGCCACGCGGTGATGGTGAACATGATCGGGCGCAAGCCGCCGGCGAAAAAACTGCTGCAGGTGCCGGCTGCGCACTGGCACGATTACGGGAAAGAACCTCGGCCGGGCCGTAAACTCGGCCATGTGACGTTCGTCACAACGAGCCGTGCCCTGCGCGACCGCGCGGCGCGCCGACTGCGACGCGCGTTGATTCCCTAGGCGGAACCGGGACTTGCCCTTGTGCTAGCCTAGAAAACTCGATGTATCTCGAACATTTCCAGCTGAACGAGCTGCCGTTCCGATTGAGCCCGGACCCGGCGTTCCTGTATCTGTCGAAGCACCATGCGCGCGCCAAGGCGTACATGGAATCGACCATCTGGTTCACCGACGGCTTCGTCATCATCACCGGCGAAATCGGATCAGGCAAGACGACGCTGCTCGAGACGTTCCTGCGCGAGCTGGAGAAGGATGTGGTCGTCGCGCAGGTCGGGCAGACCCAGGTCTCTCCGATCGAGTTTCTCCAGGCCGTGCTGGTGCAGTTCGGTTTCTCGCCATTCAAGATGCGCAAGGCCGAGCTGATCGCGACGCTCAATCAGTTCCTGGTCGAGCAATACGCGGCCGGCCGCAAGGTGATGCTCATCATCGACGAGGCCCAGAACCTCTCGAACCGTGTGCTCGAGGAGATCCGGCTGCTGTCAGGAGTCGAGACGACCAAGGAAAAGGTGCTGCGCATCATCCTTGCCGGGCAGCCGGAGCTCAACGAGAAGCTCGATTCACCGGAACTGATCCAGCTCGTGCAGCGCGTGCGGCTCCGGTTTCACCTGACCGCGCTCACGCCGGACGAGACGCAGGCCTACATCCTGCACCGGCTCGAGGTCGCGGGCACGCATGGCCGGCAGCTCTTCGCCGAAGACACTTTTCCGATCATCTTCCGCTACACCGGCGGCGTGCCCCGGCTCATCAACACGCTCTGCGATACGGCGCTCATGGGCGCCTACGCCTTCGAACAGCCGGGCGTGGGCGTCGCCGAACTCAAAGCCGCGATCGACGAGTTGCAGTGGGTCGAGTTCGCGGCGCGCACGAATCGCATGCGCGCGGCGCTCCAGGCCGCCGCGCCCGTTCCGCAGGTCGTCGCGAGAGACGAGGTGCTGGCGCGAATCATCGTCGCGTATGGAGGCGAGCACGTCGAGGAGCGCCCGCTGCGCATCGGCCGGCTGATCATCGGCCGCACGGTGGACAACGACGTGCAGATCGACAGCAAGTTCATCAGCCGGCATCACTGCCAGATCACGACGACGAGCGACGGCAGCGTGCTCGAGGACCTGAACAGCACGAACGGTGTCTACGTCAAGTCGAAGCGCATTCGCCGGCATCACCTGAATGACGGTGACGTCATCGTGCTCGGCAAGCACGAGATCATGTATCTCGACGAGCGCTCGGCCCGCGCGCGGGCGCAGCAGCAGGACTCGACCGGCGATCACGAAGCGATCGAAGGGCTCTCGAAGGCCCCGGAGGATCAGGACGATCCCGCGCCGGCTGCCGGAGCGGCCTGAGCTGCGCCAGCGCAGCTACTTTTCGTCGTCGAACGCGCCGCCGTAATGGCGCTTCTGGATCCGGTAATCGCGCCGGCGCAGCGCGAGCACGAGACCGCCGACGATCGCGACCATCCCGAACAACGCCATCACGCCCGACCACTCCGCCACGCGCCAGACGTACGCGGCGCCGACCGCGGCGATGCCGACGATGATGTAGGCGTATGGAAGGGCCTCGTAGAGGGGGCGTGCGACGCGCACTTCGCGGTCCTCAGCCCGTGCCGCCGACCGTCAGCGCATCGATGCGCAGAGTCGGCTGGCCGACGCCGACCGGCACGGTCTGGCCGTCCTTGCCGCAACTGCCGATGCCTTCGTCGAGCATGAGATCGTTGCCGACCATGCTGACGCGCGTCAGCACGTCGGGACCGTTGCCGACGAGCGTCGCGCCCTTGACCGGCGCCGTGACGCGCCCGTTCTCGATCAGGTAGGCCTCGCTCGCCGAGAACACGAACTTGCCCGAGGTGATGTCCACCTGGCCGCCGCCGAAGTTGACGGCGTAGAGACCGCGCTTGACCGAGCGGATGATCTCCTGCGGGTCGTGCGGACCGGGCAGCATGTAGGTGTTCGTCATGCGCGGCAGGGTCGTGTGCGCGAACGACTCGCGGCGGCCGTTGCCGGTCGGCTTGACGCCCATGAGCCGCGCGTTGAGCTTGTCCTGGAGGTAGCCTTTCAGCACGCCGTTCTCGATGAGCGTCGTGCAGGAACTCGGCGTGCCTTCGTCGTCGATGTTCAGCGAGCCGCGGCGGCCGGGCAGCGTGCCGTCGTCGACGACCGTGCAGAGCGAAGACGCGACGCGCTCGCCGATGCGGCCGGAGAATGCGGACGTCCCGCGGCGATTGAAATCTCCCTCGAGGCCGTGACCCACGGCCTCGTGCAGCAGGACGCCCGGCCAGCCCGGCCCGAGCACCACCGTCATCGGCCCGGCCGGCGCCGGCACCGACTCGAGATTCACGGTCGCCTGCCTCACGGCCTCGCGCGCAAGCCGCAGCGGCCGCTCACCGGTGACGAACTCCTCGAGCGAATACCGGCCGCCGGTGCCCGCATAGCCCTGCTCGCGGCGTCCGTTCTGCTCGACGATGACCGAAACGTTCATGCGCACGAGCGGCCGCACGTCCGCGGCGAGCGTGCCGTCGCTTGCGGCGACGAGCACGATCTCATGCACGGCGGCGAGCGTCGCGACCACTTGCTTGACGCGCGGATCGAGGGCGCGGGCGTGGCGGTCGAGCTCGGTCAGCAGCGCCACCTTGTCGGCGTCGGCGAGCGTCGCGATCGGGTCGTCTGCCGGATAGAGCCGATGGGCCGCGGTGGCGCGCCAGGCCTGGATCTGCCCGGTGCCACCCTCGCGCGCAATCGCGCGCGCGGCGCGCACGGCTTCGAGCAGCGCCGCGGGCACGATGTCGTCCGAATAAGCGAAGCCGGTGCGTTCGCCGGCCATCGCGCGGACGCCGACGCCCTGCTCGATGCCGTGGCTGCCTTCTTTGACGATGCCGTCCTCGAGCGCCCAATGCTCTTCGCGCGCGAGCTGGAAATAGAGATCGCCCGCGTCGACGCTCGCGCCGAGCAGCGAGCCGAGGGCCTGCTCGAGGCGACGCTCGTCGAGTCCCGACGGCGAGAGGATTCGGTCGCGCGCGCATTGCAGCGCGTCCATGATCAGCCAACCACCCGATGCTGGAGCGCGGGAAAGCTGGCGCGCGTCGCGCGCAGCGCGTCAAGGTCCAGCGCCGCCACGACGACACCGCTGCCGCGCGGCTCGCGCGCGAGTACGCGGCCCCAATAGTCGGCAATCAGGCTGTCGCCGTAGGTTTCGCGGTTGTTATCGTGAAGCCCGCTCTGGGCGGCAGCGATCACATGGCAGAGGTTTTCGATGGCCCGGGCCCGCAGCAGGATTTCCCAATGCGCGCGGCCGGTCGGGCCGGTGAATGCGGATGGAACGCTGAAGATCTCGGCTCCCTCCGAAACGAGTCGCCGGAACAACTCGGGGAAGCGCAAATCGTAGCACACGGACAAGCCGAGCCTGCCGGCCGGCGTGTCCACAAGCACAGGGCTCGCGCCCGGCGCAGCGTTCGCCGATTCGCGATAGCCTTCGCGACCGCCCGGCACGTCGACGTCGAAAAGATGGATCTTGTCGTAGCGCGCGGCGCGCCTGCCGGCGTCGTCGTAGACGATGCAGGCGTTGGCGGGCCGTGCATCGCCCGCGACCGCGATCGGCTGCGTGCCGGCGACGATCCACAGTCGGAACTCGCGTGCCATCGCCGCGACCGCCTGCTGGACCGGCCCGTCGCCGTCCCGCTCGACGATCTGCCGCCGCTCGGCCTCGGTACGTCCCATGAAGCAGAAATTTTCGGGCAGCACGGCAAGGCAGGCGTTCCGCTCGCGGGCCTCGGCGAGCAGCCGCCGCGCGGTTGCGAGATTCCGCGGGACATCCGCGACGGAAGTCATCTGCACGGCCGCGACGATCGGTTGACTCATGACGGTCCCTGCGCGGCCTGGCGGTCGTCCTTCAACTCGCGGGAATCCATCCTGCGCACCTGCGGATCGTCCCAGGTGCCGGTGATGCGATAGTAACCACGCGTCACTCCCTTGAGCGGTTCCTTGAAAATCTGGGAGAAGAGCAGGAGCGCGGCGCCTACCGCGGGGCCGCCGGCCAGCGCCCCCGCGACACCGAGCGACGCGCCGAGCTGGCCCGTGACGACCGCCGTCTGGTCGTAAGTGCGATTACGGAGGCTAGTGTGGCCCACGATCCCGATCTCCGCCGCCGAACCCCGGAGCGTCAGGTTGTCCGTGTAGGCGTCGCCGTTTGTCAACTGGAACGTGCCACGCAAGCTGTCGTAGGCGAGGCCCTCGCCGGTCAGGTCGCCGAAATCGAGCGCGAGTCGGCGCGGCAGGTGCGCGAGGCTCATCAGGCCGAACACGCGGCCGGCGCCCGGTTCCACTGCGGTCAGGCTGCCATTCGCCGCCGAAATCTCGAGCATTCCGGACAGTCGATCGAGCGCGGTGATTTCAGGCGGGCCCGGCCAGCTCAGCCGGGCGGACACGTGGCCCTCTTCTCCCTCGACCAGCGAGCCGAGCTGCATGGCGTTGATGAAACCGAGCACGTCATTCGTCTTGACGTCGAACTCGAGACGGCATTCCGCCGCCTGGCCGCGCACCAGCCAGCTGCCCCGGCCTTCGGCGGTGAACGAGGGATGCCGCATCGTGAAACGATTCAGCGTCATGCCGACGGTCCCGCGCGCGAGTTCCGCCTGCAGGTGCCCGAAGCTCCGCTTGTCGAAGACGAAATCGCGCACGTCGACGCGGATCGCAGGCAGTTTCCGCGGGTCCGGATCGGGCCGCTTGCCTGTTCCGCTCACCCGCTCGCCGAAATGCAGGCGATCGAGATCGAGCACCATCGGCACTTCGCCGGGAAACGTGTATGGCACGACGCCGCGCCCGCTCGCCGCATCGCCGTTCACGCTGACGTCCCATGCGCGGTTGCCGGGTCGCAGGCGGCCGCTGATATTCGCGAAGCCGTAGCCGAGGACCTCGAAGCGCCCGAACGCGAGGTCCGCGCCGCCGAGCCATTCCTGCATCGGACGGCCGCGCGGCTTTTCCCATCGGAGTTCAAGGAGGTCGGTCAGGCTTGCGGACTCGACCCGGCCGCTGAGCCACAGTCCTTCGGCCGTCGGCAAGGCCGAAGGCGCCGCGCCGCCAAACGCGACGATGCCACGCTCGACGGGCGCCGCTCCGGCCTTGCTGCGCCATTGCAGCAGCGCATGGATGTTGCGGCCGAGCTGGGCCTGGATACGGGGACCGGTAACGCCGTCGAAAGTCACGCTTGCCTTGAGCGGACGCGTCGCATCGGCAGTCTTCGCGAATGGTTCCGGAAGATTCGATGCGAGACCGCGCAGGTCGCTGCTCAAATGAACGACTCCACGCGCCGGGCGCTTCGGATCCACGTTCCGCTCGACCTGCAGTGTTCCGCGCCACGCCGCGATGCCGGAAATCCCGGCATTGACCGGCAGGCGCGCGACCGGCTGCAATGCCGAGCCCTGAACGGTCCCCTGCGCGTTGATTTCCGTGCGGAGACCGCCACCCGGCTGTGGCGTCGTCGAGATCGCCGCCTGCCACCGCCCGCCGAGCATCCTGCCGGTCAAAGCGAGCGCCTGGATCTCGCGATTGCGAACCCAGAAATCGCCCGAGACATCCGTCGCCTCGAATGGCTGGCTCCCCTGCCGGAGCGTGACTCCGTCCAGGCTTCCCATGACCGTGACCACGCGCCGGCTGAAATCCTTGATCGGCAGAACCATCGCAAGCTCGGCGGACACCGGTCCCGAACCCTTGAGTTCAGCGAACATGGCGCCAAACGAAGGCGCGAGCGGCGTGCCCTGCAGCATGCGGATCGCGCGGTCGGCATCCGTGCGCGTCGTTCCGCGCGCTGCGAAGATCGCGTCCCGCAGGTCCGCGCTGTTGACTTCCGCCTTCGTGAACGGGACGCCGCCGATGCTGCCGCGGCTTGCGACCGCGTGCATCGCCGGACCGTCGAATTCGAACACGGTCTCGACGCCACGGATCTCCGGCCAGCCGGGCGCGTAAAACAGGTTGATGCCGGTGGCGCGCCCACTCGCCTGGAATAAACCCTGGCCTTCGCGGTACGGAAATCCCCGCGTCGGGCCGGTGACGGAAACTTTCGCTTCGGTCACGCGGCCGGCGCGCAAGGCGGCGTCGAGCCAGGCGATCGTCTTGGGCTTCAGGCGTCCCGTTTGCAGATAGCGCCACAGTTGAGTAACGTCGAAGTTCGCCGCGGTGGCGCTCAAGTCCACCAGGGGCAATTCTCCGGGTTGCAGCACGAGCCGCAGCTTCCCGCGCGCGGTCCCATGCCCGCTGTCCGCAAAAGCATCATCGAGCCAGAACCGCACGCCGTCGTTGAATCGCTGCCATTCGACCCGTCCATCGGCCTTGACCAGCACGGCGGGCGCGCGCCATTGCTGCGGCCAGTCGATCGTCGCATTCCGCGTCGCGACGTACACGACGCCGCCGGCGCCGCGGCCTTCGATCGCGCCGTCGAAACCCGTCACGCCGGCCGCCTTCCCGAGCGGCCCGAACCCGACATCGACAAAGCGCAGCCGCCCCGTGATGTCCGGCAGGCGCTTGGCGCCGCGCTCGACGATGGTCACGTCCAGCCCGAACAACTCTCCGCGCGGCGCCAGTGTCGCGATGCGCTCGCGCATCGTGCCGGGCGGGAGCAGTGCCGCGAACACCGCGAGATTCTCGATCCGCAGGTAATCCGCGCGCGCCGCCATGGATGCGACGCGGCCTTCCTTACGCGTCACGTGGGCTTGCAGGCTCGTCGGCCGCCAGGGCGCGCCGGCGCGCGACAATTCGAGTCCCGTCGCCTGAACGTATACCGTCGCCGCGTCGCGCTGGAGGCGAATGTCCCCAGCGACGCGCGTGAACTCCTCGCGCGATCCTGCGAGGCGCAGACCCGCAAACTGAGGTTGCAATTGGAGCGTAGAGAGTTCGCGGCCGTGGCCGCGCGCCGAGGCGCGAACGGATCCCCGCCCCGCCGCCGGCACGACGAAGCTGTCCGGCAGCGTTGCCGCCCACTGCTCCAGGTCGAGGTTGCGGGCATCGGCGTGCAGGCTCCAGACGAGGGATTCCGAGTCCGCGAGGTCGCCGCCGACGGCACCGTCGAAATCGATGAAGGAACCGAGATGGTCCGGCAACACGACGCGGCCGTGCAGGGTGACTTCATTGCCTTTCCGCACGACGTCCACGTTTGCGCCGGTCAATTCGAAACGGCCCTGGCGGGAGCGAAGATCGAGGACGTCGAGCGTGGCGTCGGTGACCGCGAAGTGGCCGCGCGGCAGGCGCTCCAGTGTCAACGCGGAGCGCTCGGCCTCGGGTCGTTGCAGCGCGGACTGGCCGACGAGCTGGAGGCGGCCGTCTGCGGTGATCACGAAACTGAGGCGCGGCCGAACGAATGCCACGCGCCCGACTTCGATCCGGCGATACCAGATCGTGCGCGGAATCGACAGGCTGACGCGGCCGGATTCCGCGGTGACGAGCGGATCGTCACCGGACTCCGGCAGGACCCGCGCGCCGCGGAACACGATCTCCGGCCCGTAGCGGCCGATACGCGCGTGCACCGAGTCGAACTCGAGCGTGAGCCCGGTTACTTCGCGCACGCGCCCGACGACGCGTTGTTGATAGCCCGGCAGCAGGTCGATCGCGAGCCGGAATACGCCGATGCCGAGGGCGAGCAACAACGCACCGACGCCGATGAGCGCGGCGATCCACCGCCACAGCCGCTGCGTCCATTGCGTCCAGGGATTCATGCTCGATCGCCCGAGGTCGGTGTCGCAACTTGGACAAGGCCGGCAGAGACCTCGTTCCGGAATTTCACGGCTTCCGCCAGCGCCGCACGCCGGCGGCATCGAGCAGCGCCGCGGTTTCGAACAGGGGCAGCCCCATCACGCCGGAAAAACTGCCTTCGAGCATTGCGATGAACACCGCGCCAAAGCCCTGGATCGCATAGGCGCCGGCCTTGCCGGCGGGTTCGCCGCTCGCCCAATAGCGTCCGCATTCCTCGGCGGCAATCGTTCGAAATGTGACGAAGCTCGCGTTCATCGCCGTCCGCTGGCTGCCGCCCTCTTCGAGCGCAATCGCGGTCAGCACTTCGTGCCTGCGGCCGGATAATGCCGTCAGGATATCCACGCAATCCTGCAGGTCCGCGGGCTTCCCGTAGATTTTCCCGTCGAGCACGACCGTCGTGTCCGCTGCGAGCACCGGCAGGTCCGGCCGCCCGCCGAGGGTTGCGACCACGGCGCCGGCCTTGGCGCGCGCAAGCCGCTGCACATAGTCCGCGGGTTTCTCCCCGGGCATCGGCTGCTCGTCGAGATCCGCGGCCATCAATCGATGGCGCACGCCGATCTGGTCCAGGAGCAGGCTGCGGCGTTTCGAGGCGGACGCCAGGACAACGGAGTCGTAACCCATTGAACGGCGAGGATAGCTCATGCGCGGTGGTAGGGATGTCCCTGCAGCAGGCTGTGTGCGCGATAGAGCTGCTCCGCGACCATCACCCGGACGAGGCCGTGCGGCCAGGTCAGCGGAGACAGCGACCAGCGGAAATCCGCGTTCGCAGACAGGTCGACGTCGAGACCCTCGGGCCCGCCGATCAGGAACGCGAGATCGCGGCCCCCGCCGAGCCGCGCTGCGAGCCATTGCGCCAGCTCCGGCGTCGTCATCGAGCGGCCCGCGACCTCGAGCGCCACGACATAATCGCCTGCGCCGAGCGCGGCGCGCATGCGCTCGCCCTGTTTCGCGGCCGGCACTTCGACCAGCTCGAATTTGAGCCCGCGGCCGAAACGCTTCGCATATTCCGCGACGCCTTCGTTGACCCAGTCAGGCAGCCGAGTGCCGGCCGCGATCAGCCGGACGCGCATGTTAAGCTCCTTATCTCAGGCCAGGCTCGGTTCGCGCTGCGCCGGGCGCAGGTCCCAGAGTTTCTCGAGTCCGTAGAACTCGCGAATGCGCGGCAGCATGACGTGCACGATGAGATCCTGGAGGTCGACGAGCACCCATTCCCCTTCGCGCTGGCCCTCGACTCCGTAAGCGCGATGGCCCGCTTCGCGGCAGCGCTCGATCACCCGGTCGGCGATCGACTTGACGTGCCGGTCGGAGTTGCCGGTCGCGACGATCATCGTATCGGTCACGTCGGTCAGCTTCCGCACGTCGAGCACCTTGACGTTGACGGCCTTCATGTCCTCGAGAGCGGCGATTGCGATTCGGGTCAGGGCGCCAGGTGCGTTCCTGGTCTTCTTGGTTGCGCGGGTTGTGCGTTTCTTCCTCGTTCTCGTGTCGGTCATTCCTTCGTTTCACCTGGCCGGGCGTAGCTGCCCCTGGCGAGGATGATCCTACGCGACGCCTCGGGCATCAAGTAGCGCGGATCGCGGCCCGCGGCGACCACTTCACGCACCGCGCTCGAAGACAGATCGAGCTGGGTGCCTTCGCTCACGTAGACGAGGCCCGCCGGGCGTTCGGACAGGCGCGCGGGATCGGAAGAGCGTCTGCTGCGCAGCAGTTCCGCGGCGAGTCCCTCGCTCGGAGTCGGCGCCCGCGGCCGCAGCGCGACCACCAGGTGGGCGAACGAGAGGAGATCCTGCGCGCGGTGCCAGCGATCGATGCCGGCGAACGCGTCCATCCCCATGATCAGCACGATCGGCTGGTTGCCACGCTCAGCGCGCAGTTCCTCGAGCGTCGTAATCGTGTATGACGGGCCCGCGCGCCGCAGCTCGCGATCGTCGACGAGAAAGTTCGGATCTCCGTCCACTGCCGCGCGCACCATCGCAAGCCGCGTTTCGGCGTCGGCGAGCGGCGCCGCCCGGTGCGGCGGGTCGCCCGCCGGCAGGAAAGCGACAGCCTCGAGACCGAGCAGTTCGTGAAGCTCGTACGCCGTGCGCAGGTGCCCGTAGTGAATCGGGTCGAACATCCCGCCGAAGACACCGAACGGGCGCATCCGGAATCAGGCGGCCGGCGCTGCGGGTAACCCGGCGCCCGCGAGCGCCGCAATGAGCCCGGTCAGCGAAGTCCACGGATCGCCGGGCGCCTGGCCCTTGACCTGGCGGTCGATGCGCGCCGCGGCCGTGATCAGCGGCTCCAGCGGCTCGCCCGCGGTGCGTTGGGTGGCACGTTTCAGCAGTGCCTCGCGCCGCTCGGCCTGCAGCCCGTAGGACGGCCCCTTCGCGCCAGTCCGCGCATCGGCCAGCGCGCGCAGCTCGCGACAGAGCGCCCAGAGCACGAGCGGCGGCTCCGCGCCTTCGGCGCGCAGTCCGTCGAGGATTCGGAGCGACCTCGGCACGTCGCCTTCGAGCGCCGCTTCACCGAGCTGGAACAGGTCGTAGCGCGCGCTGTTGGCCACTGCGGCCTCGACTTCGTCCACGCCGATACGCCCGCCCGCGTGCAGCAACGCGAGCTTCTCGATTTCCTGGTGAGCGGCCAGCAGATTGCCTTCGATACGCTCGGCCAGCAGTGCGGCGCCTTCGGCGTCGATGGCCAGGCGATGCCGCGCCGCGCGCGCGATGATCCATTGCGGCAGGCGGGCGATCTCGACCGGCCAGGACTGCACGACAACGCCGTGCTTTTCGAATGCCTTGAACCAGGCACTTGGCCAGGTGTCGCGCTCGGGGCGGGTCGTCACGACCAGCAGCAGATTGTCCGGCGCGGGATTGGCTGCGAGCTTCGCCAGCACCGCGCCGCCCTCCTTGCCGGGGCGCGGCGTCGGCATGCGGATCTCGATGATGCGCCGCTCGGCGAACAGGGACAGCGTCTGGCTCGACGCAAACAATTTCGACCAGTCGAAGCTGCGATCGGTGACGAACAACTCCCTGCCGGTGTAACCCTCCGCACGCGCGCGGGCGCGCACGGCGTCGGCTGCTTCGCCGGTGAGGAGCGCCTCGTCGCCGGCGATCAGCCAGGCGGGCGACAGGCGCTTGTCCAGCGTCCGCGCCAAGGCATCGGTATTGATTCGCATCGTTGATCAATTGTATCCGTCGCCAACTGATTCGTGTTCAGAATGGCGGTCGTCATGGCCGTATGAGATAGTCGGCAACGTTTGAACCGCGCACATCTCATTGCCATGACCCTGCTGCTTGCCGCGCCGGCGGTTGCAGCGGATGAGCTGCCGAAATTCCAGGCCGTAGTCAACGCCGGCTATCGCGCCGGCGGCAGCCTCGAGGACGTGACGACGAGCGAGGATCGCGACTTCGATGTAGGCACGAGCTTCGCGCTCGCACTCGAGCTGCAATACGCCAAGGGCGACGACCGCTACTTCCAGCTCTGGTACTCGCGCCAGGAATCCGAAGTGGACGACGGGGTCGAGACGTTCGATGCGGACATCGAATACCTTCATATCGGCGGCACCGTGCCATTCGGCGACACCGAGCGCGCGCAACCCTATTTCGCCGCGGGCCTCGGCGCGACCCGGTTGTCGTCGCCAGTAGCGGACACGGGCGACCGCACGTATTTCTCCGGCTCGATCAGCGTCGGCCTCGACGTGCCGCTCGCGAAGCACGCGTCGTTCCGGCTCGAGGCGCGCGGATACCTGACGCTCGTGGACTCCGACAGCGCGATTTTCTGCCGCTCGGACAACCTGGGCGGCGTCTGCCGCATCGTTGCGAGCGGCTCGTCGCTTTTCCAGGCCGAAGCGCTGGCGGGAATTGCGTTCCGGTTCTAAGATGATCGTGCTATGAATCGGGCAATCGCCCCGGCCAGTTCCCGCCTGCTGCGTTGCGCCGCGGCCGTGCTGGCGGCGCTCGTCCTCGCCACCCAGACTGCAAGCATCGCGCATCGGCACGCCGTCGAGTCCCTGCCGGCGGGCCAGCCGGCGAAAGTCTGCGATCTCTGCACCGCTTTGCATGCCAAGGCGGCCCCGCCGGAAGTCGCTGCCGCCGCACACCACGTCGCAGCCCCGCTCAGGCTGGCGGCCGCGGCCGAGCGGCCGTCGTTGCCGAACCGGCCGGCCTGCGCCCACCAGAGCCGCGCCCCGCCCTTCCTCCGTTCCATCTGATCCCCGGCGGCGCGGCGCAGGGCGCCGTGTCTTCCGCTGGCATCGCGTTGCCGGCGTTCGACCATGGAACGGAATCATGCGAAACACATTGCTCATCGGCAGCATCGCGTCTGCCGTATTCGTCGCCGCCGCCGACGCCGCGGAACCCCATCCACGCGATCTGGAGGAAGTCGTCGTCACGGCCGCCCCGATTGCCACCGACACCCGCAGCATGGCGCAGCCCGCGAGCGTGCTGAGCGGAGATGCGCTGACGCTCGTTCTCGCGCCCACCATCGGCGAAACAGTCGCGCGCGAGCCCGGCGTGAACTCGACGTTTTTCGGCCCCGCCGCCTCCCGGCCCGTGATCCGCGGTCTCAGTGGCGACCGGGTTCAGGTACTGACCGACGGACTCGCGACGCTGGATGCATCCGGCGTCTCCGACGATCACGCGGTGGCAATCGATCCGGCCCTGGCGGACCAGGTCGAGGTGCTGCGTGGCCCATCGACGCTGCTGTATGGCAGCGGCGCCGCCGGCGGTCTCGTCAATGTCGTGACCAACCGATTGCACGAGCACGGCCTCGAGGGCGTGAGCGGCCTGGTCGAGATGCGCGGCGATACCGCCCTCGGAGAACGTGCCGTCGCCGGGCGCATCGATGGCGGCGGTGAAAGTTTCGTGCTGCACGTCGATGGCGTCTGGCGCGACACCGACGATTTCGAAGTACCCGACGAAGCCGGCGGCGAAGTGACGAACAGCTGGAGCGAAACCCGCTCGGGCGGCGCCGGTGCCAGCTGGATCGGCGATGCGGCGACGCTGGGCGCGGCCCTCAGCCGTCATGATACCGAGTACGGCGTGCCGGGCGAGGATGTGCTCATCGATCTGAAGCAGGACCGGCTGGACGTGGCGGCACGTTTCGATTTCGCGACCGAACGCGAGCTGACGTTGCGGCTGCGGGGAGCCGCGAACGACTACGAGCACGCGGAGATCGAGCCCGGCGGCGAGATCGGCACGATGTTCGAGGTGGACGGCCGGGAACTGCGCGCCGCCCTGGATGGCGCCCTGCCGGGCGGCATCGACGCGACCGCGGGCCTGCAATGGCAGCAGATCGAGCTCGCGGCAATTGGCGAAGAAGCGTTCGTTCCCGCGTCGCGGACCCGAGCCACCGGCATTTTCGCTTTCGGGCGCGGCCCCGTCGGCGCAGGATCGCTGGAGCTCGGTCTGCGCGCGGATCGTCAGGAAATCGAAACCGCAGTCCTGCCGGATTATTCAGGCAACGCGATCAACGGCTCGCTGGGTCTCACCTGGCCGCTCAGCGAAACGCTGGACCTGATCGGGCAATTGGTGCGCAGCGAACGCCATCCGGGCGCCAGCGAGCTCTACGCCGACGGGCCGCACGCGGCGACGCAGCAGTTCGAGATCGGCGACCCCGACCTTACGACGGAGCGCGGCTGGACTGCGGAGCTTGGCCTCCGCCGCACGGCCGGCGCGGCCGTGCTCGACCTGCGCGCGTTCGCGAGCCGCTACGACAGCTACATCTTCCTGTCACCGACGGGAGCCGTCGAGGACGGGCTGCCGGTATTCCAGTTCCTGCAGCAGGACGCGCGATTCGAAGGATTCAAGGCCCAGCTCGCGCTGCCGCTGGCATTCGACGGCGGCCTCATGCTGACCTTGATGTCCGACTACGTGCGCGGCCGTCTCGACCAGGGCGGCGACCTGCCGCGCGTGCCACCGCTGCGTGTTGGTGCGGAACTCGCCTGGGATGGCGACGCGTTCGGAGCCGAACTTGGGGTGCAACACGTGTTCGAGCAGGACGACGTCGCCGCATTGGAAACGACGACCGGCGCCTATACGCTGCTCGATGCGGGCCTGACCTGGCGGCTCGACTGGGCGGGACCCGATGCGCTGGTCTTCCTGAAGGCGACCAACCTGCTTGACGAAGTCGCTCGCGTGCACACATCCCCGCTCAAGGACACCGTACCCCTGCCCGGCCGATCTTTTGGCGTCGGACTCCGCATCGCGTTCGGCGGTGAGGGCCGCTAGGATCGGAATCCATGAACCAGCGGCGCGGGCTTTATCCGCCGGTCGATCCGCATCGGCAGGGCCATCTCGCGGTCGGCAACGGCTACGAGATCTATTGGGAAGAATGCGGCAATCCCGCCGGCAAGCCGGTCGTGTTCCTGCACGGCGGTCCCGGTGCGGGCTGCGATACGCGCGCGCGCCGGTTCTTTGATCCCGAGCGCTACCGCATCGTTTTGTTCGACCAGCGTGGCTGCGGGCGCAGTCGCCCGCACGCAAGTCTCGAGAACAATACGACCTGGGAGCTGGTCGCCGACATCGAGCGGCTGCGCGAAATGCAGGGCATCCCGCGCTGGCAGGTGTTCGGCGGCTCCTGGGGATCGACACTCGCGCTCGCCTATGCCGAGACACATCCGGATCGCGTCACCGAACTCATGCTGCGCGGCATCTTTCTGCTGCGCAAGTCGGAGCTCGACTGGTTCTATCAGCAGGGCGCGAGCGCGATTTATCCGGACCGCTGGGAGGACTACGTCGCGCCGATCCCGTCCGCCGAACGCGGCAACCTCATGCGCGCCTTTCATCGCCGTCTCACCGGCACCGATCGCGCGACGGCGCTCGCTGCCGCGCGCGCCTGGGCGGTCTGGGAAGGCTCGACCAGTTTCCTGCTGACCGACGACGACAATGTGCGCAAATGGGGCGAGGACGAATTCGCGCTCGCGGTGGCGCGCATCGAATGCCACTACTTCGTCAACCGCGGATTCCTGAAGAGCGAGCGCCAGCTCCTCGACGGCGTCGATCGTATCCGCCACATTCCGGCCGTCATCGTGCAGGGCCGGCACGATGTCGTCTGCCCGATGTTCACCGCCTGGGAACTCCACCGCGCATGGCCGGAGGCGGACTTCCGCGTGGTCGGCGACGCGGGACATTCGGCGTTCGAGCCGGGCATCACGGACGAGCTCATTCGCGCGACCGATCGCTACGCCGGCTGATCGCTCTTCGTCAGCACTCCGGCACGTTGACCGCGAGACCGCCCTGCGAGGTCTCCTTGTAGATCGACGACATGTCGTGGCCGGTCTGGCGCATGGTCGCGATCACCTGGTCGAGCGAGACCTTGTGCGTGCCGTCGCCGCGGAGCGCGAGCCGCGCCGCGTTGATCGCCTTGACCGCGCCCATCGCATTGCGCTCGATGCAGGGGATCTGCACGAGGCCCGCGATCGGATCGCAAGTGAGGCCGAGGTTGTGCTCCATGCCGATTTCGGCGGCGTTCTCGACCTGGCCGTTCGAGCCGCCGAGCGCGGCCGCGAGTCCGCCGGCCGCCATTGAGCAGGCGACGCCGACCTCGCCCTGGCAGCCCATTTCCGCGCCCGAGATCGAGGCATTGCGCTTGTACAGGAGCCCGATCGCGCCGGCCGCGAACAGAAAGCGGCGCACGCCCGCCCCGTCGCCGCCCGGAATGATTTTCGCGTAGTAATGCAGCACGGCGGGCACGATGCCGGCCGCGCCATTGGTCGGTGCCGTGACGACCTGACCGCCCGCGGCGTTTTCCTCGTTCACCGCGAGCGCCCAGGCGTTGACCCATTCCATCGGATCGACGGGACCGCGCGGCGCTTCCGCATCGAGCGCCCGCTTGAGCGCGGGCGCACGGCGCGGAACCTTGAGCACGCCCGGCAGCACGCCCTCAGCGGCGAAACCGCGCTGGACGCAGGCCTGCATGACGCTCCAGATACGCTCGAGCTTCGCTTCGATTTCGGCGTCGGAGCGCAGCGCGCGCTCGTTGACCTGCATCAGCCCATCAATCGAAAGTCCCGCGCGCTCGCACTGCGCGAGGAGTTCCTCGCCATTAACGAACGGCAAGGGCGGCTCGGTGCCGGGGCCGGTGCCGGGCGCGGCTTCCGCCTCGACTTCGCGCTGCACCGCGCCGCCGCCGATTGAGTACATCACTTCCGACAACAATGTGGCGCCCTGCGCGTCCCGCGCAGTGAACCGCAGGCCGTTCGAATGGCCGGGCAGCATCTGGTCGCGGTGGAACAGGAGATTCATCGGCTCGTCGAAGGCAATCTCGCGGCGGCCGAGCAGGCGCAGGCGGCCGCTCTCCCGGATGCGCCTGAGCGTCGGCTCCATGACAGCCGGGTCGAATTCCGAGGGATCGTGTCCCTCGAGGCCGAGCAGCACCGCTCGGTCGGTGCAGTGGCCGAGGCCGGTGAGCGCGAGCGAACCATAGAGCTGCACAAAGAGTTCGGAGGTCGAATCCAGCAGGCCCCGCGCTTCGAGGTCGAGCACAAAGTACCGCGCCGCCAGCATCGGCCCCATCGTGTGCGACGAGGACGGCCCGACGCCGACCTTGAACACGTCGAACACGGAAAGATTCACAGGGCCGCCAGGCGGCGCAGGATCAGCGCCGCAATCTCGTCGGCGAGCGCGACGCGGAGCGACTGTTCCTCGTGCTCCTTCGCGAGCACCGCCGTTTCGTCGTAGCCGTAATCGCGCGTCAGCCTCACCCGTTGGCGCGGCAGCAATTCGGTCGTTCCGCTCGCGACCGAAAATTCGGCCGTGTAATAGACCTCGTATTCGCCAGGCTTGTTGTCGGCGGTGACCGAGAGGAGCTCGCGACCGCTGTCGTCCACGTGCAGGCGGATGACGGCGCTCGCCTCGCCCACAGTCGCAGCCTGTGGCGCGCCCGCCGCGCGAAGTTGCGCGGCCAGCGCCGCATGGAGCTCGGTGTATCGATCCGAGGCAACGATATACGGATTGGCCATGACGGCGGGCAGCGGCGCCTGGCCGCGCAGGCGATAACCACAGCCGGTTCCGAGCGCAAGCGCGAGAACCAGGAGACCGCAAGACAGCCCGCGCATCAGACCACCACGTTCACGAGCTTACCCGGCACGTAGATCAGCTTGCGCACCGGCTGCCCCGCCACGAATTTCGCGACGCCCGGATCGGCGAGCGCCGCCTCGCGGGCAATCGCCTCGTCGGCGCCCGCCGCTACCTGCACGCGCGCGCGCAGCCGGCCGTTGACCTGCACCACGATCTCAATCGTGTCCTGGACGAGCGCGGCGGCATCGGCCTTTGGCCAGCGCTCGTCCATGATCGCCGACGCATGGCCGAGCGCGCGCCACAGGGCCTGCGCGGCATGCGGCACGAAGGGCGAGAGCATCAGCACGACGAGGTCGAGTGCCTCCTGCATCACGGCGCAGCCCTGCGGCGAGTGGTCGCCGAATCGGGCGAGTGAGTTCGAAAGCTCCATCACGGCGGCGATCGCCGTATTGAATGTGCGGCGCCGACCGATGTCGTCGCCGACCTTGCCGAGCGTCTGGTGTACCTGGCGGCGAAGCTCACGCTGCGGCCCGTCGAGCGCCGAGGCGTCCGGCCTGCCGGCAAGACCAGCTTCGACGTGCGCATGCACGATCTTCCACAAGCGCTTCATGAAGCGAAACGCGCCTTCCACGCCTTCGTCCGACCACTCGAAGGTGTGCTCGGGCGGCACGTTCGACATCGTGAAGAGGCGCGCGGTGTCCGCGCCGTAGCGATCGACTAGTTCCTGCGGATCTACGCCATTCCGGCGCGATTTTGACATCGTGCCGATGCCGCCGTATTCGACTGGCAGGCCGTCGGATTTCAGGATCCCGGTCCGGGTCTCGCCCTCGCCCTTGGCCGCGACCTCGGCCGGGTTGTAATACACGATGCGCCCCGATGCCGGCTTCCGGAACCAGATCTCGTTCAGCACCATGCCTTGCGTCAGCAGGCGCTGGAATGGTTCGTCGAGCTGCGTCAATCCGCAATCCCGCATGACGCGGGTCCAGAAGCGCGAGTACAGGAGATGGAGGATCGCGTGCTCGATGCCGCCGATGTATTGGTCGACCGGCATCCAGTAATCCGCGCGCTCATCCACCATCGCGCGGTCGTTGCCCGCGGAGGCGAAGCGGAAGAAATACCAGGACGAATCCACGAATGTATCCATCGTGTCCGTTTCCCGTCGCGCGGGCGCGCCGCATTTCGGGCAGCGGCAGTCGAGAAACGAGGACGACTTCGCGAGCGGATTGCCGGTGCCGTCCGGAACGAGGTCTTCCGGCAGCTGCACCGGCAACTGGTCGTCCGGCACGGGCACATCGCCGCAGGATTCGCAGTGGATGATTGGAATCGGGCAGCCCCAGTAGCGCTGGCGCGAGATGCCCCAGTCGCGGAGCCGCCAGACCACCTGCTTGTGCCCAATCCCCTTTGCCTCGAGATCTTTCGCGATCGCATCCGTCGCGCCCTGGTAATCGAGGCCGTCGTAGGGTCCCGAGTGGATGCAGCGGCCGTGGTCCGCGTACCAGGCCTGCCAGGTTTCGGTCGAGTACGGCTTGCCGTCCACGTCGATGACCGGAAGGATCGGCAGGCCGTACTTCTTGGCGAAGGCGAAATCGCGCTCGTCATGGCCCGGCACGCCCATGACCGCGCCTTCGCCGTAGGCCATCAGCACGTAATTGCCGACCCAGACCGGAATCTCGGCTCCGGTCAGCGGATGGAGCACAGTGAAGCCCGTCGCGACGCCTTTTTTCTCCATGGTCGCGAGATCCGCCTCCATGACGCTGCTGCGGCGGCATTCATCCACGAACGCGCGCAGCTTCGCGTCGCGTTTCGCCACGAGCTCCGCGAGCGGATGCTCCGGAGCGACTGCGATGAAGCTGACGCCCATCAACGTGTCGGCGCGCGTGGTGAAGACTTTCAATTCACCGCGCTGCCCTTCAATGTCGTAAGGGAAGGACAAGTTCACGCCTTCGCTGCGGCCGATCCAGTTCGCCTGCATCACGCGCACGCGTTCCGGCCAGTCCGGCAGCCGGTCGAGCGCCGCCAGGAGTTCTTCCGTATAGCGCGTGATGCGAAGGTAATACATCGGGATTTCGCGTTTTTCGATCGGCGCGCCGGTGCGCCAGCCGCGGCCGTCGATGACCTGTTCGTTGGCGAGCACGGTCTGGTCCACCGGATCCCAGTTGACGATGCCCGTCGTCTTGTAGGCGATGCCGCGCTCGAGCATGCGCAGGAACAGCCACTGGTTCCAGCGGTAGTAGTCCGCATCGCAGGTCGCAAGCTCGCGCGACCAGTCGATGCCGAAGCCGAGCGCCTTCAACTGGCCCTTCATGTGCGCAATGTTGTCGCGCGTCCAGCGCGCCGGCGCGACGCTATTCTCAATCGCGGCATTCTCCGCCGGCAGGCCGAAGGCGTCCCATCCCATCGGCTGCAGGACGTTGAATCCCTGCATGCGCATGAAGCGCGCCAGCACGTCGCCGATCGTGTAATTCCGCACGTGTCCCATGTGGAGGTGGCCGCTCGGGTAGGGGAACATGCACAGACAGTAGTACTTCGGCCGGGTGGAATCCTCGCGCGCCACGAAGGCACCGGCCGCCTCCCACTCGCGCTGGACGGCCGGCTCAATCTCTCGTGGTTCGTATCGCTCGCGCATCGAACTTGGAAGGATACCCAAAAAAGGGTTGCGTCCCCTTTTTTAGGCTCGCAGTCGGGCCACGGCGAAAATGGCGAGCAGCAGGAGCGAGAGCGAGAGGATGGGCCAGTTGCCAGTACGGGCATAAGGCGTGAGGCCGGTGCGCGGCTGGACCGCGGATTTCAGGACGGCCGGCTCGAATTGCGGGGCGCGGGCGATGACGGCACCGTCCGGAGCGATCACCGCGGTGATGCCGTTGCTGGTCGCGCGCATGAGCCAGCGGCCGGCCTCGCGCGCGCGGAAGCGCGCCATCTGCAGTTGCTGATGCGGCGCGGACGAATCGCCGAACCAGGCGTTGTTGGTGACATTGACGATTAGCGTCGCGCCGGGCAGCGCGGCGAGCTGGTCGGATCCGTACGCGTCCTCGTAGCAGATCGTCGCCGCCAGGCGCTCGCCTCCAGCCCGCAGCGCCGGCTGACCCTCGCTGCCGGGCGTCATGTCGTAGTACGGCAAGCTGTTCAGACGCATCCACCGGCGCACCGCCTCCGGCACCGGGAAGAATTCGCCGAACGGCACGAGCCGGCGCTTGTAGTACCAGCCGTCGCCGGCTTCGCTCATCGAATAGAGGCCGTTCCGGATCTCGCCGCTGTCGAAATCGAAACGCAGCAGCCCGATCATCACGTCGGAGCCCCGCGCCCGCGATTCGCGGCGGATCGCCTCGAGGTACACCTCCGCCTCATGCGCCAGCATGGGGATCGCGGACTCCGGCCACACGATGATCCGCGCGCCGAGCGCCTCGCGATTCAGCTCGCGGAAGCGCTCGAGTGTCGTTGCGCGATTCTCGATCAGCCATTTCTCGTCCTGCGGAATCGCGCCCTGGAGGAGCGCGACCTCGACCGGCTCGCCCGCAGGCCGCGTCCACTCGCGGTCGCCGAGCAGCCAGCCCGCGATCCAGAACGCCGCCGCCATCGCGATCGCCGCGAGCCGCGCGCGGCCCGCCTGGTGGATCAGCACGACGACCGCGCCCGCGGTCACGACATTCGCGAACGTTACGAGGTGAATCCCGCCCACCGCTGCGAGCGCCGCGAGCGGCGTGTCGCTGTGCGCGTAGCCGAGCTGGAGCCACGGGAAGCCGGTGAACAGCCAGCCGCGCAGCCACTCCAGCAGGGTCCAGCCGGCGGGGATGAGCAGCAGCGAGCGCGCGGCCGAACGATCCGGCGCGATGCGCGTCACCACATAGCCGAGCAGCGCGTAATACAGGCCCTTGATCGTGACGAGGGCGAGGACCAGGAACACGGCGAGCCAGGCCGGCGCCTGGCCGAAGTCGTGCACCGCGGTGTAGATCCACCACGTCCCCGCGCCGAAGAGCGCTGCGCCAAAGAAAAATCCGGTGCGCGCGGCGTCGCGCGGCGTCGCGTACTCCCAGAGCAGGAACAGGACGGCGGGCCCGAGATGCGCGAGGTACGGCTGGCCGTAGGGCGCGAACGCGAATGCCGTCGCCGCGCCGGCGGCCGCCGCAATCCATTCGCGGTGCCTCAACAGCATCGCCACCCATCCGCCAGTCGCCGGCATTCAGGTTCCGCGCGGCTCGCCGGGACGCGGCGGCACGGGTTCGGCCGTCGTCACGCGCAGCTGGTCGATACGGCGCCGGTCGGCACGCAACACCTTGAACTCGATCCCGTCCATCGTCACCGCCTCGCCGCGCCGCGGCAGGCGGCCGAACTGGTGCATCACGAGCCCGCCGATCGTGTCGAATTCCTCGTCGCTGAATCGCGTCGAGAAATACTCGTTGAACTCTTGCACCCGGGTCAGCGCGAGGACGATGAACTGACGGTCGCTTTCGCGCCGGATCGTCTGGTCCTCGTCCGTGTCGTACTCGTCGGCGATCTCGCCCACGATCTCCTCGATGACGTCCTCGATCGTCACCAGGCCGGAAACCCCGCCGTACTCGTCCACGACGATGGCCATGTGATTGCGGCTGACGCGGAATTCCTTGAGCAGCACGTTCAGGCGCTTGCTCTCGGGCACGAACGCCGCGGGCCGCAGGACTTCGCGGATGTCGAAGCCGCCGGTCGATCCTTCCGCGTAGTAACGGAGCAGGTCTTTGGCCAGCAGGATGCCGACGATCTGGTCGCGATCGTCGCCGATGACCGGAAATCGCGAATGGCCGGATTCGACCACCGCCGGCAGAAGCTTCTGCGGTCCGGAGTCGCGCTCGAGCACTACCATCTGCGAGCGCGGCACCATAATGTCGCGAACATGCAGGTCCGCGACCCGCAGGACGCCCTGGATCATGGCGAGCGCATCGGCATCAATCAGGCCGCCGCGCGCCGCCGCCCGCAACATTTCGACTAGTTCGGCGCGATCGCGCGGGCCCTCGCGCGTGAGGCGTCGCAGCCATTCCCCGGTCTTGCGTTTCGCCATCGCTTCAGTCTCCGTACGGGTCCCCGATGCCGATGCGCCGGAGGAGCGCGCGCTCGCGGCCCTCCATGCGCTTCGCGTCCGCTGCGCGCACGTGATCGAAGCCAAGCAGGTGCAGCGTGCCGTGAACGATCATATGCGCCCAATGTGCGCTGAGAGCCTTGCCCTGCTCGCGCGCCTCGCGCGCGATGACCGGCGCGCAGACGACGATGTCGCCGAGCTGCCTCCCGCGGAGCGCGGGCGCCGCCGGAAACGACAGCACATTGGTCGGCGCCTGGCGGCCGCGCCAGCGCTCGTTCAATTGGCGGCTTTCGCCGGCGCCGACGACGCGGATGCCGAGCTCACCGCGACGATCGCCCGCGGCGAGACGCGCCCAGCGGCGCAGGCTCGCCGGCGCGGGCGCCCAGGGCCGGCGCGTGCGATAGCGCAGGACGACGTCGAGCGTCACTTGGCTTCACCGCCCGCGTCGCCCGATTCGCGCTCGTAGGCTTCGACGATCCGCTGCACGAGCGGATGCCGGACGACGTCGCGCGCCGTGAATCGCGTGACCGCGATGCCGGCGACGCCGTCCAGGACCTCGAGTGCATGCCGCAGGCCGGATTGCCGGTGCGCCGGCAGGTCGGTCTGCGTGATGTCGCCGGTCACGACCGCGCGCGATCCGAAGCCGATGCGCGTCAGGAACATCTTGATCTGTTCGACCGTCGTGTTCTGGGCCTCGTCCAGGATGATGAAGGCCTCGTTCAGCGTGCGGCCGCGCATGAAAGCGAGCGGCGCGATCTCGATCACCGCGCGTTCTATAAGCCGCGCGACTCGGTCGAAGCCGATCATTTCGTAGAGCGCGTCGTACATCGGGCGGAGATACGGATCAACTTTCTGCGTCAGGTCGCCGGGCAAGAACCCAAGTCGCTCACCCGCCTCCACCGCGGGACGCACCAGCACGAGGCGGCGCACGTTCTCGCGCTGCATCGCCTCGACGGCGCAGGCGACCGCCAGGTAGGTTTTGCCCGTGCCCGCCGGCCCGAAGCCGAAGGTCAAGTCGTGCGAGCGGATGGCCTGGAGATACTGCTGCTGATTCGCGCCGCGGCCGCGGATGAGGCCGCGGAGCGTTTCGACCGCATGCTCGTCGGCCGCGGGCCGGCCGCCCATGCCGCTTTCCTGGATCGCCAGGTGGACATCCTCGGGCGTCACCGGCCGGCTGCCCGCGCGCTCATACAGGAGCCTCAGCACCGCCGCTCCCGCCGCGGCATTGGCGCCGCGGAACGAAAAGCGCCCCGAGCGGCGACGCACCTCGACACCCATGCGGTTTTCGAGCTGGTGCAGGTTCTCATCGAGCGGCCCGCACAGCGCGGCGAGCCGCGCATTATCTTCCGCGCCGAAATCGACGCTGGATTCAGGGGCTGCGTTCAAGCGACCAGCCGGCCGCGCAGGGAATTCCGCAGCGCCTCCGTGATGCGGACGCTCGCGAAGCGGTCGACGAGCGCCGCCGGCCCGTCGAAGTTGACCCAGCGCATGTTCTCGGTGCGGCCGGCAAGCTGGCGCGGATCGCGCCGCGACGGCCGCTCCACCAGCACGCGTTGCGTGCTGCCGACCATGCCTTCGCTGATCCGGCGCGCCTGGCCGTCGATCTGCGCCTGGAGCGCCGCGAGGCGCTGCTGCTTGACCTCATGCGGCACCTGGTCCGGAAGCGCCGCGGCCGGCGTGCCAGGCCGCTTGCTGTAGATGAAGCTGAAGGACTGGTCGAAGCCAACGTCCGCGACGAGGTCCAGCGTCTGGCGGAAATCCTCCTCCGTCTCGCCGGGAAAGCCGACGATGAAGTCGGACGAGAGGCTGATGTCCGGCCGCACGGCGCGGAGCCGCCGGATTTTCTGTTTGTACTCGAGCCGGGTATAGCCGCGCTTCATCAATGCCAGGACGCGATCCGACCCGCTCTGCACCGGCAGGTGCAGGCAGTTCGCGAGCTTCGGCACGTGGGCATACGCCTCGACGAGCGCATTCGTGAACTCGAGCGGATGCGAGGTGGTGAACCGTATCCGTTCGAGCCTGTCGAGCCGGGCGATGTGGCGAATGAGCGTCGCGAGATCGACCAACGTTCCATCCGCGGCAGGACCGCGATACGCGTTGACGTTCTGGCCGAGCAGCGTGATCTCGCGGACGCCCTGGCCGACGAGCGACGTGACCTCGGCGATGACCTGCGGGAACGGCCGGCTCATTTCCTCGCCGCGCGTGTACGGCACGACGCAAAAGCTGCAATACCGGCTGCAGCCTTCCATGATGGAAACGTACGCGGTGGCGCCTGAAGCACGGGGCTCCGGCAGGCGGTCGAATTTCTCGATCTCCGGAAACGACACGTCCACCTGCGGCGCATGTGTCTCCCGCAGTTTGGCGAGCATTGCCGGCAAACGATGGATGGTCTGCGGGCCGAACACCAGGTCGACGAAGGGCGCGCGCTCGAGGATGCCCTCGCCTTCCTGGCTCGCCACGCAGCCGCCGACGCCGATGACGAGTTCCGGGCGGCGCCGCTTCAGGAGCCGCCACTGGCCCAGGTGGGAGAAAACTTTCTCCTGCGCCTTCTCGCGAACCGAACAGGTATTGAGCAGCACGACGTCGGCTTGCTCCGGATCGGCAGTGAGTTCGAGGCCGTCGGATTCGCGCAGGACGTCCGCCATGCGCGCCGAGTCGTATTCGTTCATCTGGCAGCCGAACGTGGAAATGTAGAGCCGGCCGCTCATGTCGTGGGTGGGCGCTCCAGAGCGAAAAAGGGCGCCTAGGGTACCGGTTTTGGCGTCCGCGATGAAGCGGCGGCTCTCCTCGTCAGCCGACCCGTGCAGGGCACAAGCTATTGTTTTTGCTTGCTTTTATGCGGCGGCTCGCGACCGAAAGTGCCGGTCGCGACGAAGTCGGCGGGCCGCAGGTCGCCCATCACGAAGCGCCCGGTCGCGGTGAAGCACGCGCCCTGCGGCAAGGTGTCGGCCATTGTGCGCCGGCGCATCATGTGCACCGAGTACTCGAGCTCGTGCAGGAGCGCGGGCTTCGAGTAGTAATAGCCTTGCCCCGCCACGCAGCCGAGCTCGATCAGTTCTCGCTGCTGGTTTTCGAGCTCGATGCCCTCGGCGACGACCTCGAGGCCGAGCGTCTCGCCGAGCGTGATGATCGCGCGCGCAAGGCCGGCTCCTTCGTCGATGTTGCCGAGCTGCTCCACGAACGACCGGTCGATCTTCAGGATGTCGATCGGGAAACGGTGCAGGTACGACAAGGACGAGTAGCCGGTGCCGAAGTCGTCGATCGCGATGCGGACGCCCAGCTTCTTGAGCTGGGTCAGGGTCGCGAGCACGTCCTCGCTGTTCTGCATCAGCACGCTTTCGGTCAGCTCGATCACGAGACATCCCGGATCGATGTCCGAAAGGCTGAGCGCCTTCGTGACATCCGCGCAGATGTCGGATTGCGAGAGCTGCACGGCGGACACGTTGACGCCGACACGAACCTGCCGGCCCTCCGGCAGGCGCGCCTGCCAGACGCGCACTTCGCGACAGGCCTGCGCGAGCACCCAGCGGCCGAGCATCACGATCTGGCCGGACTCCTCCGTGACCGAGATGAATTCCGAGGGTCCGAGCAGTCCGCGCTTCGGATGGCGCCAGCGCACCAGCGCTTCGACGCCGAGCAGGTATCCGGAATGCAGCTCGACGATCGGCTGGTAATGCAGCAGGAACTGGCTCTCGCTGAGGGCAGTCGCGATCTCCGACTCGAGTTCCTGGCGCTTGCTGGCGGCGCGCTGCATCGCCGGCTCGTAGACCGTGTAGCGGCCCTTGCCTTGCGCCTTGGCGGAATACATCGCGACGTCGGCGTTTCGCATCAGTTCCTCGACGCCGTCGTCGGGCGTCGCAAACGCGACGCCGACGCTCGCCGCGACGCGCATGTCCGTGCCGGGCAGGTCGAGCGATTCCTGCAGCGACTTGACGATGCGCGAGGCGATCTCGATCACCTGCTCCTTGCTGGTGAGGTTCTCGAGCAGCACCGCGAATTCGTCCCCGCCGAGGCGCGCGACCGTGTCGCCGTTCCGGGTCGCCTTGACGAGGCGCTGCGCGCTCTTGTGCAGCACGCGATCGCCCTGCGCGTGGCCGAACGAGTCGTTGATCTTCTTGAAATTGTCGAGGTCGACGAACATGACAGCCACGCCGCGCCCATTGCGCCTGCTGACGGCGACAGCGTGCTCGACGCGGTCGCGGAACAAGGAGCGATTGGCGAGCAGCGTCAGCGGATCGTGGAACGCCATTCGCTTCAACTGCTCTTCCATGCCCTTGCGATCGGTCGTGTCGCGGAGGTTCAGCAGGCGCCCGCCGATCGCGGGCTCGGAGTCCATGTTGGTGCCATGAATCTCGACGACGCGCTGCTTGTCGTCGCCGCGCGGCACCCGCGCCTCGAGATTCGCCGCGGCGCCGTCCGGCGCGAGGTCGCGGGCGAGGAACTCACGCAGCCGCGCGCGGTCGTCGAATGCAACCAAGTCTTCGAGCTGCTGACCGACCAGGTCCTGCGGCGCCAGGCCGAAGATGCGCTCGGCGGTCGGCGTCACGTAACTGATCCTGCCGTCCGCCGTCACGATGGCGATCACGTCCGCGGTATTGCGGATTAGCGCCGAGAAACGCGCTTCCGCCGAGCGCGTGGCGAGTCCGGTCTGGACGGCAACCGCTAGCGCCGTCGCGATCGCCTGGCGCGCGAACAGCAGGCCGGCGGCGATGCAGACCACCCAGGCAATGAGGCCTGCCGGATCGCTGAAGCTGCCGGAATGGAGCATCAGCAACGCGTACCCCGCCAGCATCAGCGCCGCATAAGGCATGAGCGGCGCAAACGGGGATCCGCGCTCGGCCGCATCCATCGGCGGGGCGCGCCGCTCAGTGCGGAGGTAGTCGAGATGCGCCGCAATCGCAAACGCGGCAATGGCAGACAGATACAAGGGCCCCGCAGAGGCCGAAGTCGTTCCGTCCGCGGCGGCGTGGGCCTCGAGGAGGCGCGCGCCCAAAAGGGCGATCAGGGCGATAGCAAATGTGGTGAGGCCCGGCCAGCCCTGCCAGTCGGAGCGGCGCAGCAGCAGAATCGCGGCCAACACGCCCAAGACGGCATCGAGCCCCACGGTCCAGGATCCGCGCGCGGGCAAAGCCTCCGGCGCCAGGTCGTGCGGCATCCCCAGCCACACCACGGTGCCGACGCAGAGCGCGACCAGCAGGGCCTCCAGCCAGAACTGCGGCCCGAAGGCCTTGCCGCGGGTCGAAAGCAGGAGGCCCGTGGCGGCCATGGCCGCGCAGGCGAAGAAAGCGAATTGCAGCAGGCTCGAGCCGAATTGCATCGCCGGAATATCGAAAGAGCGTGTCGCAGGAACGGCGAGCGTCGCCGCGAGCTGGGCGCCGAGCGCAAGTGCCAGCCAGCGCCAGGCACTGCGACGCTCCGCCTTGAGCTCGCGCAGCCCCGAGGCGCGCCAGGCGACCGAGATCGCCGCGAGCGTCGCCGCGATCCCGACGAAGAGTGCGACGAGCTCGTCGCCTGCCTCACCCGCGGTGTACCCCGTGATTGCGGCGAAAACGGTGAGTCCGAGGCAAAGCAGCACGAGCCAGGCCGCCGAATGGTCGAACCATGGCGCCAGGGCATCGCGCAGCCCATTCCCGGGTGACTGGTTTCGATCCAGCTCCATCTGGCCGTACTCCTTTCTCCGGAACGGCTGGACGGCTTCGCAGGCGGCCCGGAGAATCGCTCTGATGGTGACTTAATGTGGCGGGCCCGGACGCCAAACCGATCACATAAAAGGGCCGGCAACGGGCGGTCGAGGCCGCCCGCAGGGCCGATTTCAGGGAATTGCGTGACGCCGGTCCTGTAAGACGGGGCGCCCTTTAGCCGGGCCTAGAATGGAATGTCGTCGTCGAACGACTCGGCGACACCCGCGGTTTCTCCACGGGAAACCGGTTCCTCGCTCCGCTCCTTGGCGCGATCAGGCGCAGGGGCGGCGGCGCGGTCGCTCGAGCCGCGCCCGCCGAGCATCTGCATCTCGTTCGCGACGATCTCCGTCGTGTAGCGGTCCTGGCCTTCGCGATCCTGCCACTTGCGCGTGCGGATGCGGCCTTCGACGTAGACATGCGAGCCCTTGCGCAGGTACTCGGCGGCGATTTCGGCGAGCCGGTCGAACATCACGACGTTGTGCCACTCGGTCGCTTCCTTGTTCTCGCCGGTCTGCTTGTCGCGCCATTGATCCGACGTCGCGAGACGCAGGTTGACGACGGCCTTGCCGGAGGGCATCGCGCGCGACTGCGGATCCTGCCCGAGATGGCCGATCAGAATGACTTTGTTGACGCCGCGTGCCATGGCCCGATCCCCGCTTGTTATGAATGGCTCATTGTAATCGCCCGCCACCCGCCCGCGCAGCGTCAATCGACCCGGATTGCCGGGATTCTGCGGCCGCCGCCCAGGGCAGCCAGAAAAGGACCGCCAGGGCCGCGCACAGGAAGATGCCCGGCAGCGCCCAGGGGCTTCCAAGCAGGGCGCCTCCCGCCAGGCCGCCGGCAAATGCGCCCGCGAACTGGCACGTAGCGAACACCCCCATGGCGGCACCGCGCGAATCCTCGTCGGCAGCCACAGTCAAGGCCGCCGGGAGCCGTGCTTCGAGGAAATTGAAGGCGCCGAAATAGAGCGCGAGTGCAGCCGTCATCAGCCGAAAGTCGGCATACACCCAGATCAGTGCCGCCAGTGCGAACACGAGCAACGCCGCGCCCCCGGCCATGACCCGGCCGCTTTGGCGGCTCCGCTCCGACCACAGGACGAGCGGCACCGTCAGGACGAGTGAGGCGGCAAACACCGCCAGGTATATGCGCCAGTGTTCCGCTGCCGCGATGCCTTGCAGGTCGCGCAAGGCGTGCGGCACGGCAATGAACGTCGCCGTGAGCGTCAGATGCAGCATGAAGATGCCGGCATAGTGCGGCAGCAAGGCGCCCGTCAGCGCACTACGCCAGGAACGCCGTGCGACGGACGCCTCGCGTCGGGGCGCTTCAGCGGGCAGCGCGAATAACACGAGCACGAGCGCGATGACGCCGAGCCCGCCAATCAAGGCGAACACACCCGCCACGCCGATCTTTCCCGCGAGCAGCGGACCGGCGATGAGCGACAGGACGAAGGATGCGCCGATGCTCATTCCGATGACGAACATCGCGCGCGTGCGCGACGCGGGCCGGGTCAGGTCGGCGAGCAACGCCATCACCGGACCCGACACTGCGCCCAGTCCCTGCACGGCGCGCGCGGCAGTGATCGACCAGGCGCTCCCGGCCACGGCGCCCAGCGCGGAACCCGCGATGTGCAGGACCAGTCCGACCACGATCAGCGGCTTGCGCCCCACACGATCCGACCAGACGCCGAAAGGAATCTGCATCAATGCCTGGGTCAATCCATAGGCGCCGACGGCGATTCCCGCGAGCAGCGGTGTTCCGCCCGGCAGTGCTCCGACATGCAGTGCGAGCACCGGCAGCAGCAGGAAAAGTCCAAGCAGCCGCGTCGCATAAATCGCGGCCAGCGACGCAACAACACGGCGTTCGGCGGGCAGGAGTGCCGCGCCTGACGGCAAGGCCACTGGAAATCCCTTTGCGGTGCCCGGAACGGGCGGGCTATTCTATCAGGCTCGCCACGTGCAACCCGCGGGCTGGCTCAAGGATGAAATGACCGACACCATTCATATTCGCGGCGCACGCACGCACAATCTCCAGAGTCTCGACCTCGAGCTGCCGCGCGACCGATTGATCGTATTCACCGGGCTTTCCGGTTCCGGAAAGTCTTCGCTCGCCTTCGACACCATCTATGCCGAAGGACAGCGCCGCTATGTCGAATCGCTGTCCGCTTATGCGCGGCAGTTCCTTTCGATGATGGAGAAGCCCGACGTCGATTCGATCGAGGGCCTCTCCCCCGCCATCTCGATCGAGCAGAAATCCACGTCGCACAACCCGCGCTCGACCGTCGGCACGGTGACGGAAATCTACGATTACCTGCGGCTCTTGTACGCGCGCGCCGGCATTCCGCGCTGCCCGGACCATGGTCTCGACCTGACTGCGCAGACCGTGAGCCAGATGGTGGACCAGGTGTTGGCGCTGCCCGAAGGCACGCCGCTCGCGCTGCTCGCGCCGATCATTTCCGCGCGCAAAGGCGAGCACCTGCAGGTCATCGAGGAGCTGCGCGGCAAGGGCTTCGTGCGCGCGCGCGTGGACGGGCGTTTCGTCGAGCTGGATGAGACGCCAAAGCTCGATCCGAAGCGCAAGCATTCGATCGAGGCGGTCGTGGATCGCCTCAAGGTCCGCGCGGACCTGCAGCAACGACTGGCCGAATCCTTCGAGACCGCGCTCCGGCTCGGTGAAGGCGTGGCGCGCATTGCTTTCCTCGACGAGCCGAAGCGCGAGGAACTCGTGTTCTCGGACAAGTTTGCCTGCAAGATCTGCGGTTATTCACTGCCGGAACTGGAGCCGCGGCTGTTTTCGTTCAACAATCCGGCAGGCGCCTGCCCGGGTTGTGACGGGCTTGGCGTCAAGCAGTTCTTCGATCCCGAGCGCGTTGTCACGCATCCGCAGCTCTCGCTCGCGAATGGCGCCGTTCGCGGCTGGGATCGCCGCAATGCCTACTACTACCTGATGATCCAGGCGCTCGCGGATCACTACCGCTTTGATCCCGAAGCGCCCTACGGCAAGTTGCCCTCGCGCGCGCGCGAAGTGTTGATGGAGGGCAGCAGCGGCGAGGAGATCGAGTTCCGCTATTTCGATTCGCGCGGCCGCACGATCCGGCGCAAGCACAAGTTCGAAGGGATCCTTCCGAATCTCGAGCGGCGCTACCACGAAACCGAATCGCTGGCCGTACGCGAAGAGCTCGCGCGCTACCTCGGCAGCCGCCGCTGCCCGGAATGCGACGGTGCGCGCCTCGCCAGGCCCGCGCGTTTCGTGTTCGTCGGCGGCGCGTCGCTGCCGTCCATCAGCGCCCTGCCTGTCCGGCGCGCGCTCGAGTTCTTCGGCGAGCTCAGGCTCGAAGGCTGGCGCGCCGATATCGCGGCGAAGATCGTCAAGGAAATCACCGACCGGCTGTGCTTTCTCGTCGACGTCGGTCTCGACTACCTGACGCTCGATCGCAGCGCGGAAACACTGTCCGGCGGCGAAGCGCAGCGCATCCGGCTCGCGAGCCAGATCGGCTCGGGACTCGTCGGCGTCATGTACATTCTCGACGAGCCCTCGATCGGCCTGCACCAGCGCGACAACCAGCGCTTGCTCGACACGCTGCATCGGCTCCGGGATCTCGGCAACACCGTGATCGTCGTCGAGCACGACGAGGACGCGATTCGGCAGGCCGATCACGTGGTCGATCTCGGGCCCGGCGCCGGCGTGCACGGCGGCCGCATCGTCGCGCAAGGGACGCCCGCGCAGATCGAGGCGAGCCCCGCTTCGCTGACGGGCCAGTATCTCTCCGGCCGCAAGCGCATCGAGATTCCGGACAAGCGCCGTTCGCGCGATCTGAAGCAGCAACTGCGACTAAAGCAGGCGAGCGGCAATAATTTGAAACAGATCGATGTCGCGTTTCCAGTGGGGCTCCTGACCTGCGTCACCGGCGTGTCGGGTTCCGGCAAGTCGACGCTCGTAAACGACACGCTTTATCGTCTGGTCGCGCGCTCACTGAATCTCGTCGCGGAACAGCCGGCGCCTTGTGCGGGCGTCGACGGCCTCGGCGCCATCGACCGCGTGATTGACATCGACCAGAGCCCGATCGGCCGCACGCCGCGCTCGAACCCGGCGACTTACACGGGGCTCTTCACGCCGATCCGCGAGTTGTTCGCCGGCACGGCGGAAGCGCGCTCGCGCGGATACCAGCCGGGGCGCTTCAGCTTCAACGTCAAGGGCGGCCGCTGCGCGGCTTGCGAAGGCGACGGCGTCATCAAGGTGGAAATGCACTTCCTGCCGGACGTCTACGTCGCCTGCGACGTCTGCAAGGGCCGGCGCTACAACCGTGAAACGCTCGACGTGCATTACAAGGGCAAGAACATCCACGAAGTGCTCGACATGACGGTCGAGGATGCGAGCATTTTCTTCCAGGCCGTGCCGGCCATCGCGAGCAAGCTCCAGACCTTGCTCGACGTCGGCCTCTCCTATATCCGCCTCGGCCAGAATGCGACGACGCTCTCCGGCGGCGAGGCGCAGCGCGTCAAGCTCGCGAAGGAACTCTCGAAGCGGGCGACCGGCCGGACACTTTATATGCTGGACGAGCCGACGACCGGCCTACACTTCGAGGACGTCAAGCACCTGCTCGTCGTGCTGCATCGGCTGCGCGACGAGGGCAACACCGTGATCGTGATCGAGCACAACCTGGACGTGATCAAAACGGCCGACTGGGTGATCGACCTGGGTCCCGAGGGCGGCGACGGCGGCGGTTCGATCGTCGCGGAAGGCACACCCGAGCAGCTCGCGCGGGCGGGCGGATCATTTACCGGGCGATACTTGAAGCGCGTGCTGGCGCGCGGGAGGAAGGCGGCATGAAGCGTCGGTCGGTCCTGGCTGGATTGCTATTGAGCCTGGTTGCTGCCCGGCCGGCGCTGGCCAGCGAACTCACCGTGAGCGACGCTTGGTCGCGCACCACCGCGCCCGGCATCCCAATGGGTGTCGTGTACCTGAAAATTCACAACGGCACCGCGAAATCCGATCGCCTGCTGAAACTGAAAGCTTCGGTCGGTTCAAGTGCCGAGGTTCACCGCACGGAAATCGTGGAAGGCGTCGCACGAATGCGCGAGGTATCGGTGCTCCACGTCGGCGTTGGCGAGCGCGTCGAACTCGCACCTGGCGGAATGCACGTCATGCTGATGGGGCTCAAGAAACCGCTGGTCGAAGGGCAAATGTTCGATCTGGAACTGTTGTTCGAAGTCGCGGGCCCGCGGAAAGTTAAAGTGACGGTTCGGAAGCCGTAGTCACTCCGCGACGTTTTCGCGGAATCGTCCCCGCCAATCCGCTCGCGCAATTCGCGCGCTTATCTCAGCGCGCCACCGCCGTCGCCGGTCCCGCGCTCGTGAAGACGTGCGCGACTTCGCCCTGGCCGCGCTTCTCGCGATAGTGGCCATTGGTGAATTCGGAAACGACGCGCCGCCAGAAACGGAGCGCGCCCGGATTGCGCGACTGTTCGGCGATCGTCCACTCGCCGGCGTAACGCGCGAACAGCAGCAAGGCCGCCCCGCGGCCCATGCCTTTCCTCCGGTACGGCCGCCGGATGAAAAATTCGCTCAGCCGATAGTGCCGGCGGGGATCCTCGCCGCTTGCGAGGCCGCGCTGCACGACGGCGAAGCCGACCTTTTCCTGCTCGCGCAGGACGACGAAGGTCGTGCAGCGATCGTCGTGAAACCAGCCCTGGATGAGTTCTGAAACGCTCTGGCCGGTGACGGTGAGCGACGGGAACACGCCGGTCGTGTCGGCGGTCAGGTCGGCGAGATACTCGCCGTAGGTTTCTTCGATCCAGTCGCGGTCCGCTTGCGAGGCGCGCGCTTCACGAATGGTGATCGGCATTTCGTGTCCCGGAAAGAGAGCGGCCGGGGGAAGGTCGCGGTTAATGCCACGCCATCCGCCCGGCCGTTCAGGCCATTTACAGTTGGCTTACTGCGACGGAGGAGTGGTCTCTTCGGCAGCAGTCTCGGCCGCAGCAGCGGCGTCCGCAGCGGCATCGCCAGCAGCAGCAGCGTCGGCCGCCGCGTCAGCGGCAGGAGCAGCAGCTTCGGCAGCCGCATCGGCCGCATCCGTCGCGGCCTCTTCCTGCTTGGCACCGCAGGCGCCCAACACGAGGGCAACCGCAATGGCGCCCCAGATCTTTGCATTCATCGTCAGTTACCCCAGTTCGTTCAGTGAGAAAAGTTTTGCAGTCCGCGGCGAAAACAGCGCAATCTTAGGCTTCACTGCCCCGACGCGTCGGCGGATTTTACCGGTATTACTGCGGTAAGCAAAGGTCGCCATTTTGCGACAACTGGCCGCGCCGGTTACGCTCATGAGCATGAAAAAGTCACTCGGCGACCTCTATGGCGATCATCTCCGGGAGGTCATGGCGCGGGCCGACAGGGCACTTGCCGCCGGCGGCTACGACGGCCTCATCGTCGGTTCCGGCAGCCAGCGCTACCTGTACCTGGACGACAGCACCTACCCGTTCAAGCCGAATCCCCGCTATCGGGCCTGGCTGCCCGACGCCAGCCCGGATTGCTTCGTGGTTTACCGCCCTGGAAATCGTCCAAAGCTCATCTTCCACCAACCACATGACTACTGGTACCTGCCGCCGGCCCTCCCGGAGGGCTACTGGGTCGGTCATTTCGAGCTGGTGGTGGTCCGGTTTCCGGCCGAGCTCAGTCAACACCTTGGCGCGAAAGGCCGTTGGGCGGTATTGGCGGAACCCAGTCCTGCGACCGAAGGCTTGGGCGACCACGATCCGCCTGGCGTGACCGCCGGACTCGATTACGCCCGGGCGACCAAGACGCCGTATGAGATCGAGTGCATGGCCCAGGCGACCGCCGCGGGCGTGCGTGCCCACCGGGCAGCCGAGCAGGCGTTTCGCGCGGGAGCATCGGAATACGAGGTGCACCTGGCCTATTGCCGCGCGGCCGGCGCGCGCGAGGAAGAGTTGCCATACAACAACATCATCGCGTTCGGGACGCACGCGGCGGTGCTGCACTACCAGCTGCTGGATCGCGAGCGGCCGGAAGACGCGAGATCCTTCCTGATCGACGCGGGTGCCCAGCACGCCGGTTATGCCTGCGACATAACGCGGACCTACGCGGCGGCGCGAGGCGAGTTCCAGGACTTGATTGCGGCGCTCGATGCCGCCGAGCTCAAGCTCGCGGAACGCGTCCGGCCCGGAGTCGACTATCGCGAAATCCACCTCGAAGCGCATCGCGTCATCGCCGGCATCCTCGTTTCGCACGGTCTCGTGTCCGGCACGCCAGAAGCTGCCGTCGAATCCAAGCTCACTTCCGTGTTCTTCCCCCACGGCATTGGCCACCTGCTCGGCCTCATGGTGCACGACGCGGCGGGATTCATGGCGAACCCGCAGGGCGGCACGCGCGAGAAACCGGAGGGCCATCCCTATCTGCGGCTGACGCGAGACCTCGAGAGCGGCTTCGTCGTGACGATCGAGCCGGGGATTTATTTCATCGATTCGCTGCTCGCGCAGGCGCGAGCGGACGGCCGCGGCCGCGCGATCGCATGGAAACGGGTCGACGCGCTGAGGCCCTTCGGCGGCATCCGGATCGAGGACGACGTGGTCGCGCAGGCCGGCGCGCCGCGAAACCTCACGCGCGAGGCATTCGCGGCGGCGGCCTGAGACGAAAGCGGATCAGCGCTGTTGCCGCGGGGCGTCAGCGCTGCCGCAGCAGGTCGCGGATCTCGATCAGCAGCACTTCTTCACGCGGTGGCGGCGGCGGCGCGGCCGCCGGAGCCGGCTTCTTCAGCCGGTTGATCGCCTTGAGCGCCATGAAGATCGCGGCCGCGATGATCAGGAAGTCGACGAGCGACTGCACGAACTGTCCGTACTGGACGAGCACCGGCTCGCCCGTCGCGGCATTCGTTCCGAGCTCGACGCTCAACTGCGAAAAATCCACGCCGCCGATGATCCAGCCGAGCGCCGGCATGATGATCGCGTTCACGAACGACGACACGATCTTGCCAAAGGCGGCGCCGATCACGATGCCGACAGCCATGTCGACGACGTTGCCCTTCATCCCGAACTCTTTGAATTCCGTCAGCAGGCTCATGGTGTTCTCCTTATGGTGCCGGGTCGTAGATTCGTAGATTCGCATATCAGACCGCGAATCTACGAATCTACGACCCGGCACCATGAAAAAAGCCGGGGATGTCCCCGGCTTCTCCATGGCGACCAGGAGCGGCCATCGGCCGCTCACAGGATTGGAAATCGTCAGGCCGCGGCGGCCTTCTTGCGGCGCTTCGGCTTGGCCTCGCCCTTGTTCACGGCTTTCGGCGCGGCTTTCTTCTTCGCCGGTTTGTCTTCGGGCGTAGTCGCCGGCGCCGCGTCGGCTTCGACGAGCTGCATCAGCGCCATCGGCGCCGCATCGCCCGGCCGCGGACCCATCTTGAGGATCCGTGTGTAGCCGCCGGCGCGGCTGCGGAAGCGCGGCCCGATGTCGCCGAAGAGCTTTTCGACCAGCCCGTCGTCGCGAAGCGTGATCCACGCGCGGCGGCGGCTCGGCAGCGAATCGGTCTTGCCGAGCGTGATCAGCGGCTCGACCACGCGGCGCAGCTCCTTGGCTTTCGGCAGCGTGGTGCGGATCGTTTCCACGCGCAGGAGCGCGGCGGCCATGTTCCGCATCAGCGCCTTGCGGTGGGAGCTGTTGCGCGAGAGTTGACGTCCCGACAGTTGATGTCGCATGAGTGGCTATCCCGTTACCGCGCTCAGGCCGTGCGCAGCTCGTCTTCGCGGCGCAGCGACGCCGGCGGCCAGCCCTCGATGCGCATGCCGAGCGTCAGCCCGTGGCTCTCGAGCACTTCCTTGATTTCCGTCAGCGACTTCTTGCCGAGGTTCGGCGTGCGCAGCAGCTCGACTTCCGTGCGCTGCACCAGGTCGCCGATGTAGTGGATGTTCTCCGCCTTCAGGCAGTTGGCGCTCCTGACCGTCAGCTCGAGCTCGTCCACCGGTCGCAGCAGGATCGGATCCGGCAGCGGGCCCGCCTCGCGGCTCGGGGACTCGCCCTGGCCCTCGAGATCGACGAACACGGTGAGCTGTTCCTTCAGGATCCCGCCGGCGCGGCGAATCGCCTCGTCCGGGTTGATCGTGCCGTTGGTCTCGATGTCGATGATCAGCTTGTCGAGGTCGGTGCGCTGCTCGACGCGCGCGGATTCGATGCCGTAGGTTACGCGGCGCACGGGCGAGAACGATGCATCGAGCTGGAGCCTGCCGATCGGCCGGCTCTGTTCCTCAAACTCGAGGCGCTGCACGGCCGGGCGGTAGCCGCGGCCGCGCTCGATCTTGAGCGTCATCGCGAGCTCGACGGGCTTGTTGAGATTCGCGATCACGAGTTCCGGGTTCACGATCACGACGTCATGGTCGAGCTGAATGTCGCCCGCGGTGACCGGGCCCGGGCCTTTCTTCTGCAGGCGCAGCTCGACCGAGTCGCGCGCGTGCATTTCGATCGCGACGGATTTCAGATTCAGCAGGATGTCGACGACGTCCTCCTGGACGCCCTCGATGCTCGTGTACTCGTGCAGCACGCCTTCGATCTCGACCTCGGTCACGGCGCAGCCGGGCATCGACGAGAGCAGCACGCGCCTGAGCGCGTTGCCGAGCGTATGGCCGAAGCCGCGCTCGAACGGCTCGATCACGATGCGCGCCTGGCGCGCGGCAGTCTCCGTGACCTTGACGGAACGAGGCTTCAGGAACTCCGTGGCGGAACCTTGCATTGCCATTACCTGTTACTTCGAATAGAGCTCGACGACCAGATTCTCGTTGATGTCCGGGAGGATCTGGTCGCGGTCGGGCAGCGCCTTGAGCGTGCCGCTGAATTTCTTGTCGTCCACTTCGACCCAGTCGGGCCAGCCGACCTGGGTCGCGATTGCGAGCGCCGCGGCGATGCGCGCCTGGCTCTTCGACTTCTCGCGCACGGTGATCACGTCGCCGGCCTGGCACTGGTACGACGGCACATTGACCGTCTCGCCATTGACCTCGATCGCCTTGTGCCCCACGAGCTGGCGCGCTTCGGCGCGGGTTGTGGCGAAACCCATCCGGTACACGACGTTGTCGAGACGGCCCTCGAGGAAGCGCAGCAGGTTCTCGCCGGTCGAACCCGGGCGGCCCGCGGCCTTCGTGTAGTAATTGCGGAACTGGCGCTCGAGAATACCGTACATGCGGCGCAGCTTCTGCTTTTCGCGCAGCTGCACGCCGTAGCCGGACAGGCGCGTGCGGCGATCGCCCTTGATGCCGCCCGGCGGCACTTCGAGCTTGCACTTGCTCTCGAGCGGCTTGATGCCGCTCTTCAGGAAGAGATCGGTGCCCTCGCGGCGCGAGAGCTTGCACTTGGGACCGAGATATCTGGCCATTGTCCTCTCGACCTCAGACGCGCCGCTTCTTGGGCGGGCGGCAACCGTTGTGCGGAATCGGCGTCACGTCTTCGATGCTCGTGACCTTGAGCCCGCAGGCGTTCAGCGCGCGGACCGCGGATTCGCGGCCCGGGCCCGGCCCGCGGACGCGCACTTCCACCGTGCGCAGCCCATGCTCCTGCGCCGCGACGCCCGCCTTCTCCGCCGCGACCTGCGCGGCGAACGGCGTGCTCTTGCGCGAGCCCCTGAAACCCGAGCCGCCCGAAGTCGCCCAGGCGAGCGTGTTGCCCTGCCGGTCGGTGATCGTGACGATCGTGTTGTTGAACGACGCGTGAATGTGCGCGACGCCGTCCGACACCTGGCGCTTGATCTTCTTGCGCGCCTTGGCGGCGGCCGGGGCGCCCGGCTTCTCCGCGCCTTTCTGCTCGGCCTTCTGCTCCAGCTTCGCGTCGGCTTGCGCTTCGTTCTTCTGTTCGGTCTTCGGTTCGGCCATCGTCAAACCTTGCCCGCCTGCACGTTGGTCTTGATCGCGGCGCGGCGCGGTCCCTTGCGGGTGCGCGCATTCGTGCGTGTGCGCTGGCCGCGCGCCGGCAGGCCCTTGCGATGCCGGATGCCGCGATAGCAGCCGAGATCCATCAGGCGCTTGAGGCTCATCGCGTTCTCGCGGCGAAGATCGCCCTCGACCATGAAGCGCGTCACCTGCGAGCGCAGCGCATTGACCTCGGGCTCCGTGAGATCGCGCACGCGCGTCGACGGGTCGATATTTACCGCGCGGCAGATCGACAGCGCGCGCGAGCGGCCGATGCCGTAGATGTGCATCAGCCCCACCCAAACGTGCTTGTTGACCGGAATATTGATGCCGGCGATGCGCGCCATGGCTACCTGTCCTTGCCCCGCGAAGAACCGCGAAGCTTACGTGAAAAAGCCGATTTTCTCAACATTTCCAAGCTCCTGCGCTCAGCCTTGGCGCTGCTTGTGGCGGGCGTCGGACGAGCAGATGACGCGCACGACGCCGCGGCGCCGCACGATCTTGCAGTTCTTGCAGATCTTCCGGACCGATGGACGAACTTTCATCTCACGGACCCCTCTTGCCGTAGCCGCGCAGGTTGGCCTTCTTCATGAGCCCCTCGTACTGGTGCGACATCATGTGCGCGTGCAGCTGGGCCACGAAGTCCATCACCACCACCACCATGATCAGGAGCGAAGTGCCGCCGAAATAGAACGGCACGCGGCCGTAGGACATCAGGATCTCCGGCAGCAGGCAGACGAGGGTCACGTAGAGCGCGCCCCAGACGGTCAGGCGCGTCAGCACCTTGTCGATGTATTCGCCGGTCTGCTGGCCCGGCCGGATGCCGGGAATGAACGCCCCGCCCTTCTTCAGGTTCTCCGCGGTCTCGCGCGAGTTGAACACGAGCGCCGTGTAGAAGAAGCAGAAGAAGATGATCAGTCCGCCGTAGATCAAAAGATGCAGCGGCTGGCCCCAGCCGAGCGCCGCGGCGACGGTCTGGAGCCAGGTGCCGGCTTCGCCCGTGCCGAAGAAGCTCGCGAGCGTCGCCGGGAACAACAGCAGCGACGACGCGAAGATCGGCGGAATGACGCCGGACATGTTGAGCTTGAACGGCAGGTGGCTGGTCTGGCCCGCGTACATGCGACGGCCTACCTGCCTCTTGGCGTAGTTGACCGGGATGCGGCGCTGGCCGCTCTCGACGAAGACGCAGAACGCGGTGACCGCGCCGATCAGCAGCAGCAGGATGATCGCGAAGGCCGGGTTCATCTCGCCGCCCCGCACCTGCTCCAGCGTGCCGCCGATCGCGGAAGGCAGGCCCGAGATGATGCCCGCGAGGATCAGCATCGAAATGCCGTTGCCGATGCCGCGCTCGGTGATCTGCTCGCCGAGCCACATCAGGAACATGGTGCCCGCGGTCAGCGTCAGCACCGCCGGCACCACGAACGAGAACGTGCCCGGATGGATGACGACGCCCTGGTTCTGGAATGCGACCGACGCCGCAAATCCCTGGAACGCGGCCAGCACGACGGTGAAGTAGCGTGTCCACTGCGTGATCTTGCGGCGTCCCGACTCGCCTTCCTTCTTGATCGCCGCCATCGTGGGCACGACCACCGCCATCATCTGCATGATGATCGACGCCGAGATGTAGGGCATCACGCCCATCGCCAAGATGGACAGCCGCTCGAGCGCGCCGCCGGAAAACATGTTGAAGAGGCCGAGGATGGTGCCTTCCTGGCTGTCGAACAGGCGCGCGAGCGCAATGGGGTCGATGCCCGGCACCGGCACGAAGGTGCCGATGCGATACACGACGAGCGCCCCCAGCAGGAAGAACAGCCGGTAGCGCATCTCGGTGTAGCGCGTGACTTCACCGAGCGCGAGCGCCGCATTGCCTACCGTGGTTGCCATGTGTCGCGGAACGCGGCCTTCAGGCCGCCTTGCCCTCTTCGATCCTGCCGCCGGCGTTTTCGATCGCGGCGCGCGCGCCTTTCGTCGCGACGACCGCGGGGCCCTGCAGCGTCACCTTGCGCTTGATCTCGCCGGACAGGATCACTTTCGCGCGCTCGGTGTCGCGCGGCACGACGCTCGCCGACAGGAGCGCCGCGAGATCGATCAGGTCGGCCTTGACCTTCGCGAGATCCGTGAGCGTGACTTCGGCGCGGGTCCTCCGCATCGCCGAGCGGAAGCCGACCTTGGGCAGCCGGCGCTGCAGCGGCACCTGGCCGCCTTCGAAGCCGACCTTGTGGTAGCCGCCCTTGCGCGCCTTCTGGCCCTTGCCGCCCTTGCCGCAGGTCTTGCCCTGGCCGGCGGAGGCGCCGCGCCCGACGCGGAGCCGCAGCCGCTTGCTGCCGGTCGCCGGTTTCAATGTGTTCAAACGCATGTCATCGCTCCATTCCGGCTCACGCCTTCTCGACCGCGAGCAGGTGCCTGGCCGCCTGGATCATGCCGCGCACTTCGCGCGTGTCCTCGACGACCTTCGTGTCGCGGATCCGCCGCAGGCCCAGCCCGTGGACCGAGGCGCGGATGCGCCGGAGTTGCCCGTGCACGCTGCCATTCAGCGTCACCTTCAGTTTCGACTTGCTCATCGCCATCAGCTCGTGATCTCTTCCAGTGTCTTGCCGCGCTTCGCCGCGATGCGATCCGGCGAAACCATGCGCTCGAAGGCGTCGAAGGTCGCGCGCACTACATTGATCGGATTGCGCGAACCATAGCTCTTCGCGAGCACGTTCCGGACGCCCGCGCACTCGAACACCGCGCGCATGCCGCCGCCGGCGATCACGCCGGTGCCATCGGAGGCGGGCTGCATATAGACGCGGGTGGTGCCGTGCCGGCCCTGGATCGCGTAGTGCAGGGTCGCGCGCGAGATCGGGACGTTCGTCATGTTCTTGCGCGCCTGCTGCATCGCCTTCGCGATCGCGGTCGGCACTTCGCGCGCCTTGCCGTAGCCGAATCCGACGCGCCCGGCCCCGTCGCCGACCACGGTCAGCGCCGTAAAGCCGAATTGCCGGCCGCCCTTGACGACCTTGGCGGTGCGGTTGACCGCGACCAGCTTTTCGATCAGATCGTCGCCGGACTGTGTTCGTTCCACTCGTGCCATGCCTGTCCCCCGGACTCAGAATTTGAGGCCGGCTTCGCGCGCGGCCTCGGCGAGCGCCTTGACGCGCCCGTGATAGCGGAAACCCGAGCGGTCGAATGCCACCGATTCGATGCCCGCTGCCTTGGCACGCTCGGCGATCGCGCGGCCGACCGCCTTCGCGGCCGTCGCATTGCCCGTGCCCTTCAGCTCCTTTGCGACCGCTTCCTGCACGGTCGACGCGGCCGCGAGCACGCGCGCGCCGTCCGGCGTCGTGATCTGCGCGTAGATGTGCCGCGGCGTGCGGTGCACCGTGAGGCGCGCCGTGCCGATTTCGCGGATCTTGGCGCGGCCGCGGGTCGCACGCCGCAGGCGCCGGTCCTTTTTCGTGAGCTGTGCCATGGCCTTACTTCTTCTTGCCTTCCTTCATGACGATCCGTTCGCCGGTATAGCGGACACCCTTGCCCTTGTAAGGTTCAGGCGGCCGGTAACCACGGATCACCGCAGCGACCTGGCCGACTTTCTGCCGGTCGACGCCCTTGATGACGATTTCGGTCTGGCTCGGCGTCTCGATCGAGATGCCCTCGGGCACCGGAAAGCTGATCGGATGCGAGAAGCCGAGCGTCAGCTTCAGGTTCTTGCCCTGCACCGCCGCGCGGTAACCGACGCCGACCAGCTCGAGCTTGCGCTCGAACCCCTTGGTGACGCCCGCCACCATGTTCGCGAGGTTGGCGCGTGTCGCGCCCGCCGCCGCGATCCGCTCGTTCGTGCTCTTGCCGTCGGCGACCACAACGACGAGCGCCTGGTCCTTCTGCGCGACCGTGATGCCGCTCGCGAGATTGAGCGTCAGCGCGCCTTTCGCGCCCTTCACGGTCACCGCGTCCGCGCCGACCGTCGCATTGACGCCGGCTGGCAGCTTGACCGGCAAATTGGCGATTCTGGACATGATCCTTCTACCTCAGGCCACGACGCAGAGCACTTCGCCGCCCTGCCCCATGCGGCGCGCCTCGCGATCGGTCATGACGCCGGCCGGCGTCGAAACGATCGCAATGCCGAGCCCGCCCAGCACTTTCGGCAGCTCGTCCTTCGCGCGGTAAGTCCGCAGCCCCGGGCGCGACACGCGCTCGAGCCGCTCGATGACGGGCTTGCCGGCGTGGTACTTCAGCGAAATGACGAGCGTCGAGCGCCCGCCGTCCTTGCTGACCACGAAATCGTTGACGTAACCCTCGTCCTTCAGCACCCCGACGATGGCTTCCTTGACGCGTGACGACTGCACGGAGACTTCCGCCTTGCCGGCGCTCTGGCCGTTGCGGATCCGTGTCAACAGGTCGGCGATGGGGTCGGTCATGCTCATCGTTCGCTCCTCACCAGCTCGCCTTGCGAAGCCCCGGCACGTCGCCGCGCATGGTCGCCTCGCGGAGCTTGACGCGCCCCAGGCCGAACTTGCTGTAGTTGCCGCGTGAACGGCCGGTGATCGCGCAGCGGCTCCGGGCCCTCGCCGGGCTCGAGTCGCGCGGCAGCTTCTGCAGCGCCTCGATCGCCGCCATCCGGTCCTCCTGCGAGGCCTTCGGGTCGCGGATCTGCTCCTTGATGCGCGCGCGCTTCGCAGCGTATTTCTTCACCACTTTCGCCCGGCGCTTCTCGCGCTCAATCATGCTGGTCTTCGCCATCGGTCACTTCCTGAACGGAAAATTGAACGCTTCGAGCAGGGCGCGGCCCGACTTGTCGTCGCCCGCCGTGGTCGTGATCGTGATGTCCATCCCGCGCACCTGGTCAATCTGGTCGTACGCGATCTCGGGGAAGATGATCTGTTCCTTCACGCCGAAGCTGTAATTGCCCCGGCCGTCGAACGAGCGCGGGTTGACGCCGCGGAAGTCGCGGATGCGGGGCATCGCGACGTTGATCAGGCGGTCGAGGAATTCGTACATGCGCGCGCCGCGGAGCGTCACCATGCAGCCGACCGCGAGCCCTTCGCGGATCTTGAAGGTCGCGACGGACTTCTTCGACTTGCGCACGGCCGGCTTCTGACCGGTGATGCGCGCGAGGTCGCCCGTCGCCGCGTCCATGACCTTCTTGTCGGCAACGGCTTCGCCGACACCCATGTTGACGGTGATCTTGGTGATGCGCGGCACCTGCATGTCGGTGGCAAGCCCGAGTTCCGAACGGAGCTTCGGCCTGACGGTCTCGCGATAGTGCTTGTGCAGCCTTGCTGTTGCGGCCATTTCTCCGGACTCCACGAGTTACGCGTCCACCAGCTCGCCGTTGGACTTGAAGAAGCGCACCTTGCGTCCGTCCTTCAGGCTGCGGATGCCGATGCGGTCGGCCTTCTTCGTCCCCGGGTTCAGCAGGGCCACGTTCGACACGTGCAGCCACGCCTCCTTCTGCACGATCGCGCCTTGCACGCCCCTGGCCGGGTTCGGCCGCTGGTGCTTCTTGATCATGTTGACGTTCTCGACGAGCACGCGGCCGTTCGCCAGCACGTTCACGACCGTGCCGGTGCGGCCCTTGTCTTTGCCCGCCGTGACCACGACGGTGTCGCCCTTGCGGATCTTCTTCATAGAACTTCCGGCGCCAGTGAAATGATCTTCATGAACTGCACGTTCCTGAGCTCGCGCGTCACGGGCCCGAAGATGCGGGTGCCGATCGGCTCCAGCTTCGGCGTCAGCAGCACTGCCGCGTTGCCGTCGAAGCGGATCAGCGAGCCGTCGCCGCGCCGCACGCCGCTCCGGGTGCGCACCACGACTGCGTCGTAGACCTCGCCCTTCTTGACCTTGCCGCGCGGGATCGCGTCCTTGATGCTGACCTTGATCACGTCGCCGACGCCGGCGTAGCGGCGCCGGGTCCCGCCCATGACCTTGATGCACATCAGCTCGCGCGCGCCGGAATTGTCCGCCGCCTGCAATCGCGTCCTGAGCTGGATCATGGCCCTGCCCTCCCCGGCCTCATTCCGCCGGCGCGCGTTCGATCACGCGCACCAGCTGCCATGCCTTGCGCCGCGACAGCGGCCGGCACTCGGAGATCGCCACGGTGTCGCCCTCGCGGCACTCGTTCTTCTCGTCGTGCGCGAGCAGCTTCGTCGTGCGCCGCATGTACTTGCCGTAGGTCGGGTGCTTGATGAGCCGCTCGACTGTGACGGAAATTGTCTTGTCCATCTTGCTGCTGACGACGGTTCCGGTCAGCGTGCGCGCTGCCTTGCCCTCGGGCACTTTCTTTGCTTCGACCATTACGCCTTGCTCCCGGCAACTTTCGCGAGCTCAGACTCGCGCAGCACGGTCTTGAGCCGCGCGATTTTCCCGCGGACCTTCGCGTGCTGATCCGGCCGCGACGGCTGCCCGCTTGCTGCCGCCATGCGCAGGTTGAACTGCTCGCGCCGCAGCGCGACGAGCTCCTTGCGCACGCCCGCCCGGTCCTGGCCGCGCAGACCCTTCAGGAATTTCTTCCGATCGCGAATGTTCTTCTTGCTCATCAGCGCACCTGCCGCCTCACGAATGCCGTCGCGACCGAAAGCTTGGCCGCGGCGAGCTTGAATGCCTCGCGCGCCGTCGCCTCGGGCACGCCCTCGATCTCGAACAACACCTTGCCCGGCGTCACTTTCGCGACCCAGTACTCGACATTGCCCTTGCCACTGCCCATGCGGACCTCGAGCGGCTTCTGCGTGATCGGCACGTCCGGAAACACGCGGATCCAGATCTGGCCGCCGCGCTTGACGTAGCGCGTCATCGCGCGCCGCGCGGCCTCGATCTCACGCGCGGTCATGCGCGAACGGTCCATTGCCTTGAGCCCGAAATCGCCAAACGCGACCGAGCTGCCGCGCATCGAACTGCCGGCCAGGTTTCCCTTGAACTGCTTGCGGTACTTGGTCCGCTTGGGCTGCATCATGCCGGCCGCTCCTCCACGGGCTTTTCAGCCGGCTTCTCAGCGGCTCCTTTTTCCGCGGCCTCGGCCACCGCCTGCGCTTCCACGGCCTCGGCTTCGGCCTCTTCGCGGCTGAACACCTCGCCCTTGAACACCCAGACCTTGATGCCGATGACGCCGTAGGTCGTTTGCGCCTCAGCCGTGCCATAGTCGATGTCCGCGCGGAACGTGTGCAGCGGAATGCGCCCCTCGCGGGTCCATTCCGAGCGCGAGATCTCGGCGCCGTTCAGGCGGCCGGCGATCCGCACCTTCACGCCCAGGGCGCCGCTGCGCATCGTGTTCGTGACCGCGCGCTTCATCGCGCGGCGGAACATCACGCGCTTCTCGATCTGCTGGGCGATGCTCTCGGCCACGAGCGTCGCGTCGAGCTCGGGCTTCCTGATCTCCGCGATGTTGAGGCGCACGTCGGGGACCGCCATTTTCATGAGCTTCGCCACCTCGACGCGGAGCTTCTCGATGTCCTCGCCCTTGCGGCCGATCACGATGCCGGGGCGCGCCGTGTGGATCGTGATGTTGGCCTTGCGCGCGGCCCGCTCGATGTGGATGCGGCTGACCGACGCGTCGGCGAGCTTCTTGCGCAGGAACTCGCGCACCCTCCAGTCGGACAGGATGAATGAGGGGAAGCTCTTAGTGTCGGCATACCAGCGCGACGACCAGTCGCGCGTGATGCCGAGCCGCATGCCGATCGGATTGACCTTCTGACCCATGTGCCCCGTCCTACCGCGCCTTGTCGGCGACCGTGATCGTGATGTGGCTCAGCCGCTTGACGATGCGGTTGCCACGGCCCTTGGCGCGCGCATGAAAGCGCTTCGCCACGGGAGCCGCATCGACCTCGATGCGCGCAATCTTCAGCTCGTCGATGTCCGCTTCCAGATTGTGCTCGGCGTTCGCAATCGCGGACTCGAGCAGCTTCCGCACCAGGCGCGCGCCCTTCTTCGGCGTGTAGGCGAGCACCGCGAGCGCATTGCCCACGGGTTGGCCGCGCACGAGGTCCGCGACGAGGCGGCACTTCTGCGGCGAAATCCGCGCATGGCGCAAAGTGGCTGAAACCTGCATCGCTTACTCCGGAACCGCCTCGACCTTCTTGGCCGAGGAATGGCTCTTGAAAATCCGCGTCGGCGCGAACTCGCCGAGCTTGTGGCCGACCATGTTCTCGGTGACGAGCACCGGCACGTGCTGGCGGCCGTTGTGGACCGCGATCGTCAGCCCGACCATGTCCGGCAGGACCATCGAGCGCCGCGACCAGGTCTTGATCGGGCGGCGGTCGTTCTTGTCGCGGGCGGTCTGCACCTTCTTCGCGAGGTGAAGATCCACGAACGGGCCCTTCTTGAGGGAACGTGACATTTCGCTCTCGCTCCTTACTTCCGCCGCCGCACGATGAATGCGTCGGTGCGCTTGTTCTTGCGCGTCTTCTTGCCCTTGGTGTGCCAGCCCCAGGGCGAAACCGGGTGCGGGTTGCCCTGGCCGGAGCGGCCCTCGCCGCCGCCGTGCGGGTGATCGACCGGGTTCATGACGACGCCGCGCACGGTCGGCCGGATGCCGCGCCAGCGCTTGGCGCCCGCCTTGCCGAAGCTCCGCAGGTTGTGCTCGTCGTTGCCGATCTCGCCGATGGTCGCGCGACAGTCCACGCTGACCTTGCGCGTCTCGCCGGACTTCAGCCGAAGGATTGCATTGCCGGCTTCGCGGCCCGAATAACTGGCGGAGCTTCCGGCGGCGCGCGCAAGCTGGCCGCCCTTGCCGGGCTTCAGCTCGATGTTGTGAATGATCGAGCCTACGGGTATGTGGCGCAGCGCCATCGCGTTGCCCGAGCGGATCGGCGAGTCGGCGCCCGACTGCAACTGGTCGCCGGGCTGCAGGCCTTTCGCCGCCAGGATGTAGCGGCGCTCGCCGTCCTTGTAGAGCAGGAGCGCGATGTACGAAGACCGGTTCGGGTCGTACTCGAGCCGCTCGACGGTCGCGACGATGCCGTCCTTGTCGCGCCGGAAATCGATCATGCGGTAGTTGTGCTTGTGGCCCGCGCCCTTGTGGCGCGTGGTCATGCGGCCAACGTTGTTGCGTCCTGCGGTCGCCTTGTGGCCGGCAACGAGCCCGCGCATCGGCCCGCCGCGATGGAGGTGCGAGCGGTCCGGACGCAGCTGGAAGCGTGTTCCCGGCGATGTCGGCTTCATTTTCTTCAGTGGCATATTGCTACCCCGTCAAGCCGCGCCTCAGGCGCGCTCGGCGCCTCCCATCTCGATCTGCTGGCCTTCGGCGAGCCGCACGTAGGCCTTCTTCCAGTCCTGCCGGCGACCCTGCGTGCGCCCGAAGCGCTTCGCCTTGCCGGGCTGGTTCACGACGTGGACCGTGTCGACCTTGACCTCGAACAGGAACTCGACCGCCGCGCGGATGTCGGGCTTGGTCGCGTCCCGGCGCACGCGGAACACGTACTGGTTGCCCTCGGTCGCGATGCGGGCGCTCTTTTCCGACACGTGCGGCGCGATCACGACGCCCGCCAGCCAGTCCTTCGACGGCGTCCTCATGCGAGTTTCTCCTCGAGCATCCTGAGCGCCCCGACAGTCGCGAGCACCTTCGGAAAGCGCGCGAGCGACAGCGGATCGAGGCTCGCCACGGTGCGCACGTCGACGCCCGCGAGATTCCGCGACGCGAGGTGCAGCTTCTCGTCGTAGGCCTCGATCAGGATCAGCACGTGGTCGAGGCCGAGCTCGGCCAGTTTCCCGACCAGCATCTTGGTCTTCGGCGCCTCGAGCTCGAGACCGCCCGTCACGACCAGGCGCTCCTGGCGCGCGAGCTCGGACAGCATCGAGCGGATCGCGCCGCGATACATTTTGCGATTCACCTTTTGTGCGTGGCTCCGGGGCTTCGCCGCGAAAGCGCGGCCGCCGCCGATCCAGATCGGGCTCCGGATCGAGCCGGCGCGCGCCTGACCCGTGCCTTTCTGGCGCCACGGCTTCTTGCCGCCGCCGCGCACCTCCGCTTTCGTGAGCTGCGCCTTGGTGCCCGCCCGGCCCGCGGCCGCGTAGGCCGTCAGGACCTGGTGCACCAGCGGCTCGTTGAACTCACGGCCGAAGGTCGCGTCGCTGACATCGATCTCGGTGCCCTTCCCGCCGCCATTCACCAGCTTGAGCTTCATGCGCTGCGCTCCCGGCTCACTTCTTGGTCGCGGCGACGGTCTTGCGCCGCCCGCGCGCCGCGGCCTTGACCGACGGACGGATCACGACCTGCCCGCCCGGTGCGCCCGGCACGGAACCGCTGACCAGCAGCAGGCTCCGCTCGAGATCCACCTGGACGACCTTCAGGTTTTCTTCCGTGCGATTCGCGTTGCCCATGCGGCCGGCCATGCGCTTGCCCGGAAACACCCGGCCCGGCGTCTGGCGCTGGCCGATCGAACCGGGCGAGCGGTGCACGACCGAGGCGCCGTGGCTCGCATAGCCGCCGGCGAATCCGTGTCGCTTCATCACGCCCGCATAGCCTTTGCCGATCGTCGTGCCGGCGACGTCCACGATTTGGCCTTCCTTGAACAGGTCGACCTTGAGCTCGCCGCCGGTCTTGAGGTCCTCGCCTTCGCCGTCGGCGAGACGGAACTCCACGAGCTTTTCGCCGGGCAACACGCCCGGCTTGGCGTAATGGGCAGCGACCGGCTTGGAGAGCCGGGAGGCGCGACGGGTACCGAAAGTGACCTGGACGGCGCGATAGCCGTCGGCCTTCGAGTCCTTCACCTGCACGATGCGATTCGGCAGGGCCTCGATGACCGTCACCGGCAGGGCGTCGCCTGCTTCGGTGAAAACCCGAGTCATGCCGGCCTTGCGGCCGACCAGACCTATGGTCATGATTTGTATCCTTTTTTCACCGCACCGGCTGCAATTGGCCGGTGCTGTCCCAACACTCGAAAAACGACCCCGCAAAAAAGCCGCCTAGTATAGCGGCCCGGGGAATCAGTTCAACTTGATCTGGACGTCCACGCCCGCGGGCAGCTCGAGCCGCATCAGCGCATCGACCGTCTTGTCGGTCGGATTGACGATGTCCATGAGGCGCTTGTGGGTGCGGATCTCGTACTGGTCGCGCGCGTCCTTGTCGACGTGCGGAGAGACCAGCACCGTGAAGCGCTCGATTTTCGTCGGGAGAGGCACGGGGCCTCGTACGGTCGCGCCGGTGCGCCGCGCGGTCTCGACGATCTCGCGCGCGGAAGTGTCGATCAGCTTGTGATCGAAAGCCTTCAGGCGGATGCGGATGTTCTGACTCGTGGCCATCGTCGTTCCTTATTTCAGTACCTTGGAGACGACGCCGGCGCCGACGGTGCGGCCGCCCTCGCGGATGGCGAAGC
>JBBDLI010000004.1:0-44036 GCA_040878925.1 Steroidobacteraceae bacterium
GCCGGGGAGCCATCTTCTCAAGTATCAGCTGGTCCTCAAATCGCCAGGCAGGTCAATGATTGGAAGCCTTGATCACCCGGAGGGCATCGTACCGTCGCTTCACTATTGGGACTCGAAACGCTTGCCCTGGGTGCGTTTCGCAGACGATCTGCCAAGATTCCCGGAATTCCCGCCGATCGCCTGAGTGTGGGTTGTCGAGATGGGTGGGCAAGCAGTCGAGGTAATGTGGTGAGTAGTCCCCGACCGGCTTTCGTTCTATTTCTCCTGGCTGCCACGGCTTGCGGCGCTGATCGCAGGCCATCGGAGACTTTGCCGGTTGTTCTCTATAACAACGCAATTGTCGACCTGCATGTGGAGGTGTCACCGGAACGATTCATGAACATCTACTCAGGCGCGGCCGCTCCTGTCACGTTCCGAAAGCTACAAAGGATCGAGTTTGGAATGATGGGCTATGAGTATCAGGTGCCTTTGGATTCGCCCATTGGCTCGAATGGCAAGCCGATTCAGATCCAGGCCGAAAAAGGCGGCAGGCTTTACCTTGTCCCGCCAGACAAGACGATGCCTGTCGCTCCTTTGCCCGAACAACCCGCCGGTTTTCCACTTGTGCCGACCAGCGTAGTGGATCTCACCTGAGGCCAGTCACGGCAAATGGAGATCGCGTACCTCATCGACCATGCTGCGCACATTCCGGAGCTGGCGCGACTGCACTTCGAGGAATGGGGCTATCTGCGGCCAGGGGAGTCAGTGGAGGGGCGAACCGCAAGACTGCGTAGTTGCTGCGGCCGCAATTCGATTCCCACCGCTGTCGTTGCCCTGGAGGGCGAAGATTTATTAGGCTCGGCCTTGCTGGTGGCGCAGGATTTGGAATCGCGCCCACATCTCACCCCTTGGCTCGCCGGCATTTTTGTCAAGCCGCAGCATCGCGGGAAAGGTATCGGAACCAGGCTCATTCAGCGCATTGAGGCTGACGCGCGCTCGCTCGGGACAGACGTTCTGTACCTTTATACTTCGACGTCGCAGTCTCTCTATGAGCGATTGGGCTGGTCGGTGATGGAACGCTGTGACTATCGGGGTACCGAAGTTGTGGTCATGTCGAAATTGCGCGTTACGGATCCAGAAGTCTGAGGGGAAGTGAAGTGGAGTTATTCATCTTCGCGAGATTTCATGCACGCCCGGGCAAAGACCGCGCGCTGGCTGACGCCTTGCTCGCAGTTTCCACACCGACACGCGAAGAACCGGAATGCCTCGGCCATCACGTCTTTCGATCCACGCGAGACCCGCAATTGTTTTACATTCACTCCCGGTGGAAGCGTGAAGCGGCTTTTGAGCGACACGTCGGGCTTCCGCACACGCTGCGGTTTGTGCAACAGGTCAAGCCGTTGATCGACCACCCGCTGGAGGTTACGCGGGCCGAGCAAATTGGCTAACGCACCAGAACCGCGCCGCGCTTGATTCAACGCCTGCGGTAAAGCTGCGTGAAGCGGTCGGTCTTGCCGCGCACCGCGGGATCGAAGACGTTCTTCGAGAGGTCGTCGCCCGGATTGCGGTAACCGTCCCAGATCTTCTCGAGTTCGAAACCGTGGCTCGTGATGTCCTGCTTCGCGAAAGCCTCGTCGATCCGGTGGAGTTCCTGGGCCGGCGCCTTGCCGCTGCCGGCCTTCGCCGAGTGGTCCACGATCAGCAGCCGGCCGCCCGGCTTCAATGCGGCGTGCAGTTGCTTCAGGAAGCCGTCGGCGTCGATGGCCGGCCAGCCGCCTTCCTCCTCGACCCAGTACAGGTCGTGATACGACATGAAGATCACGATCAGGTCGTATTGGCCGCTGCCGAGATCGAGCGCGCGGGTCTCGACGACGCGCGGCCTGGCGTTCTTCAGCCGGCTGTCGGTGAAACGAGTCTCGAGGTCGTCCTTGCCGAGATTCCAGTACGGCGAATTGTTGACGAGCGTGACGCTGCCGGAGGGTCCGACGGCGCGCGCAAAGAGCTCGGTCCAATAGCCGCCGCCGCCGAACACGTCCGCGACCTTCATGCCCGGCTTGACGCCGGTGAAGGCCATGAGTTCGGCGGGCTTCTCGCGCGCATCGCGCTCGCGATCCTTGTCGCTGCGCTCGGGAGCGGCGACCGCGGCCGCAATGGGGGCCGGAATCTCCGCGGCCTGGAGCGGCGGCGCGGCTAGCAGGAGGCAGACGAGCGTGAGTGCAATCTGGCGCATGACAATCTCCCGGCCAGCGGAGCTGGCGACGCTCGCGACTCTAGGCCGGCGAACGGCAGCCGGCGAACTTCATACGACGAACCGCCCCGCGGCCGCGGCCGGCCGTGTGTCTATTCCTCGCCGCCGCCCGGCACGCCGCGGCGGTAGTCGAGGGCAGGCTGGCGGTCGCCGAGCAGGGCGCGGTACTTGAAATCCGGCCCGCGGCGCTCGTCGAATTCGGCGCGCGCCTTCGCGATCAGCTCGGGGCGCGTGAACAATTCGCGGCCCATGAGGGCGAGCGTCTGCGACGCGACGTTCATGCCCTTGAAACCGATGCTCATGCCGCCTGCGGCCGTCGCCTGCCAGCTATGCGCCGGCGTGCCCGGCACCCAGGTCGCGGTGCGAAGCCCCACGGTCGGGACGGTCCAGCTCACGTCGGCGACGTCGGTCGATCCAACCCCGGGACGCTCGAAGTCGAAGGCCTGGATCTTCGCTTCCGTGCCGAGCGCCATGTTGGGCGAGTCGAGATTGCCATATAGGGCGTTCGCGAACGCCTGTTCCTCGGGCGTGTAGATGACGCCGCCGACTTCGTTGAGCTTCTCGTACATCACCCGCGCGAGGGTCTCGTTGGCGAGGAGGTTGTACACGCCGCCGATGATTTCGTATTCCATGCGCGTGCCGGTGCCGAGCGCCGCGCCTTCACCGGTTTTCACGAGGCGGTCGAAGATCTCCTCCACCACGCGCGGATCGATGTGGCGCACGTAGTGATAGGACTCCGCGAAGTCGGGCACGACATTCGGCGCCGAACCGCCACTCGTGATGACGTAGTGCAAGCGGGCATCGGATGGCACGTGCTCGCGCAGGAAGTTCGCCATGTAATTCATGGCCTCGACGGCATCGAGCACCGAGCGCCCGCGCTCCGGCGCGCCGGAGGCATGGGCCGAGACTCCGTGGAAGCGGAATTTCGCGGTCTTGTTCGCGAGCGAGCGGTCGAGGCCCGCGAAGTTGACGTCGGAGGGATGCCAGTGCATCACGACGTCGGCGTCGTTGAAGAGGCCGGCGCGCACCATGTACACCTTGCCGGCGCCGCCTTCCTCGGCCGGCGTGCCGTAGACGCGGATCGTGCCGGCGGTGCCGCTCGTCTTGAGCCAGTCGGCGAGCCCGATCGCCGCGGAGACCGAGGCGGTTCCAAATATGTGATGCCCGCAGGCATGGCCCGATTGCTTGCCTTCGATCGACTTCCGTTCCGGCACCGCGTCCTGGTTGATGCCGGGAAGCGCGTCGTATTCGGCGAGGATGCCGATCACCGGCTTGCCGCTCCCCGCCGTTGCGACGAAGGCGGTCGGTATGCCCGCGACACCGGCTTCGACCTTGAAACCCGCGCGCTTCAATTCCTCCTGCAGCAGCGCGGTGCTCCGCACTTCCTGGTAGCCGACTTCCGCCCAGTCCCAGATCGAGCGGGCGATCTCGGCGTCGCGCGCCTGGCGGCCAGCGAGGAACTTGCGCAACCCGTCCCCGGAGTCGGTCGCGTTCGCGGCGGGAGCGACGATCGAAAGGGCAATACAAAGGGCCGCAACTTTCATGTGGGAGTCCCGTGCGATTTGTCGCTGGACGGGCAGCTTAGCTTCCGACCGCGCCGGCATCCACCCCCGATCGGCTAGGATACCGCGCACGATGACCGCGAATCGCCTGCTCGTGATCGGATGCCGGTTCCGCGGCCCACCGGCATCGGGCAACGGCGGCTACACCTGTGGCATGCTCGCCGCGGCCACGGCGAAGGCGGTCGAAGTGCGGCTGATGCGGCCGCCACCGCTCGAAAAGCCGCTCAAGATCCGCGACGACCCTGGAACTTCCGGGCTCCTCCTGATGGACGGCGAGGAACCTGTCGCGAGCGCCGTGCCGAAGACTTTTGAGCTCACCGTGCCGAAGCCGCCCACGTACTCTCGGACGCTTGCGGCGGTGAGCGGCTACGAGGGGTTTCGCAATCACACTTATCCCGGCTGCTTCGTCTGTGGGCCCGAGCGCGCGCGCGGCGACGGCATGCGTATCTTCGCGTCGCCCATAGAGGGGATGGATCTCTGCGCGGCGGCCTGGCTGCCGAGTCGTACGCTTGCCGACGCGGACGGCAAGGTGCTGCCGGAATTCATGTGGGCGGCGCTCGACTGCCCCGGCTTTTTCGCGTCCGGTGCCGCCGCGCGCGGCGCGCTGCTCGGCCAGTACGCCGCCCGCATCGATCGCTGCGTTCACGTCGATGCGCCCTGCGTCGTCATCGGATGGTCGCTCGGCCACGACGGCCGCAAGCATTACACGGGCACGGCGATCTTCGACGGCTTCGGGGAACTTTGCGGCCGCGCGATCGCGACCTGGATCGAGCCACGCGGTGCCGGGTCGTAGATTCGTAGATTTGACACGGCCAAATCTACGAATCTACGACCCGGCACTATCATGATCGGAGTCGACTGAGGAGCCAGATCAAGCCGCCGCCGGCCAGCACCCAACCGATCCACACCGGCTGGGTCGCGAGCGCGAGCCAGATGATGCCGCCGAGGAAAACGGTAGCGGCTGCGAGGATCGCGTCGCTGCGACTGCGGGCCTTGCGCATTTGCACCCGCAGGGCTTCCAGCGAGGCCGATTCGGTGCGCACGATCAGCTCGTCGTCGTAGGCGCGGCGGATCGCGCGGCGCGTAATGACCGGCAGCACCTTGATCGCCTCGGCGATGTCGGGCCAGTGGTCGCGGAGGCTTCCGAGCACCGCGCGCGGGCCGCTGCGCTCCTGCATCCATTCGCGCAGGATTGGCAGCGCTGTCTTCCACAGGTCGAGCTCCGGGTAGAGCTGGCGGCCGAGTCCCTCGATGTTCAGCAGGGTCTTCTGCAGCAGGATGAGTTGCGGCTGGACCTGCATCTCGAAGCGGCGCGCGATCTCGAAGAGATGCAGCAGCACGACGCCGAAGGAAATGTCCTTGAGCGGCTTGTCGAAGATCGGCTCGCACACGGTCCGCACGGCGGATTCAAGCTCGTCCACGCGCGTGCCTGCGGGAACCCAGCCGCTTTCGACGTGCAGCACCGCGACCTTGCGGTAATCGCGCTCGAAGAACGCGAGGAAATTGCCGGCGAGATAGAGCTGGTCGCGGGGATCGAGCGTGCCGACGATCCCAAAATCGACGGCCGCATAGCGCGGATTCGCCGGATCACTGATGTCCACAAAAATGTTGCCGGGATGCATGTCGGCATGGAAGAAATTGTGGCGGAACACCTGGGTGAAGAAGATCGTGACGCCATTCTCGGCGAGCCGCGCGATGTCGGCGCCAGCCTGCCGCAGGCGCCCGACGTCGGAAATCGGCACGCCGTGGATGCGCTCCATCACCATGACTTCGCGGCGGCACAGGTCCCAGTGGACTTCCGGAACGTGCAGCATCGGACTGCCTGCGAAGTTGCGCTTGAGTTGCGAGGCATTGCCCGCCTCGCGCATCAGGTCGAGTTCGTTCAGGATCGTGGTCTCGTACTCGGCGACGACCTCCCGCGGCCGGAATCGGCGCGAGTCCGGCCAGTAATCCTCGGCCAGCGCGGCCAGCGCGTGCAGCACCTCGAGATCGCGGCCGATCACATGGCGCATGCCCGGGCGCAGGACCTTGACGACGACCTCGCGTCCGTCGTGAAGCTTCGCCACGTGTACCTGCGCGATCGACGCGGCAGCCAGCGGGTCGACCTCGAACTCGCGGAAGAGCGAGTCGACCGGTCGCCCGAGCGCCTCCTCGATGCGGGCCTTCGCCGCATTGCCGGGGAAGGGCGGCACTTGGTCCTGGAGCATGGCGAGTTCGTCAGCGATGTCCGTTGGTAGGAGGTCGCGCCGCGTCGAGACCACTTGGCCGAACTTTACGAAAACCGGCCCGAGATCTTCGAGCGCGCGCCGGAGCCGCTCGCCGCGGGAACCGCGCCGGCGCGTGAACCAGGTCCACGGCGACAGCCAGAACACAAACCGCAGCGGACGATAGAGGTGCGTTGCGCGCACGAAATCGTCCAGACCGTATCGGACCAGCGTCCGATGGATAGTCAGCAGCCGGCCCGCGACACGCAGCGAGATCACGGGCGGGACCGGCTTCGCTCGGTGGCGGCAAGGCGCGCGTCGAGCCGGTCGACGGCTTCGCGCAGACGGTCGACATCCGCGAGAAATTCCTCGACTTCGATGCGCGTCGGCAGGTCGCGGCTTTCCTCGGTCAGATACTCGGCGACGTTCTGCGCGAATGTGTCGCGCGCGCGCCGCCCGAAATCGACCGCATCGCGCGCAAAGTTGGCGAGGTAATGCGCGGCGACGTCGCCCGTGAGCCGCGAAAGCTCCTCTTCGATGTCCGGCCGCGCCGCCGCGAGCAACTTTCGGAATCCTTCCGCGACCTCGGCGTCGCCGTGGAGCTCGGAACCGCCTGCGCGGATCGATCGCGCCGGGTCGCCAGTCGCAAGACGCAGGAACGAAATCGGCGTGCCCTCGATGACCGCGTCCGCCGCTTCCTCGTCCGCGCGACGCAGCGAGACGCTATCGGCGGTGGCGGCGAGCCGCACCCGGAACGGCGTCGCGGCGAATCGCAACTCCATCGACCTCCCGGCCAGCTCCGCCAGCAGCCTGCGCGCGCGGCTCGAGGCCGCGATGTGACGGTTCAGGAGTTTCTCGAGGGGGCGCAGCAGATCCGGGGTCATTCGCGGCTCAGTACACGCAGCCGATGTGCAGCGCGACAATGCCGCCTGCAAGATTGTGCCAGCGGCAGTCATCGAATCCCGCGTCGCGGATCAGGGCGGCGAGCGCTTGCTGGTCCGGGTGCATGCGGATGGATTCGGCGAGGTAGCGATAACTTGCCTCGTCGCCGGCGACGATGCCGCCGAGCCGCGGCAACACGCTGAATGAATAGGCATCGTACGCCGGCTGCAAGGCCGCGAGCTGCGGCTTCGAGAACTCGAGCACGAGCAGGCGGCCGCCGGGCCGCAACACGCGCCGCATCGAGGCGAGCGCCGCAGGCTTGTCCGTGACATTCCGAAGGCCGAAGCCGATCGTCACGCAATCGAAACTGCGATCGGCGAAGGGCAGGCACTCGGCATTCGCGATCGCGAACGCCACCTGCCTGCTGAATCCGCGGTCGAGCAGTCGATCGCGGCCGCGCGAGAGCATGTCGCGGTTGATGTCGGTCAGCACCGCGAGTCCGGTGGGGCCGACCTGCCGCGCGAGGCCCGCGCCGAGATCGCCGGTGCCGGAGGCGACGTCGAGCGCGCGCTGGCCGGGCCTGAGTCCCGTTTGGGTCAGGGCGAATCGTTTCCACAGGCGATGCAAGCCACCGGACATCAGGTCATTCATCAGGTCGTAATTGGCGGCGACGGAATCGAACACGCCGCGCACGCGCGCGGTCTTTTCCGCGGGCGTGACACGCTCGTAGCCGAAATCGACCGTGTCGGGCGTCTTGCGTCCGGAAGTGCCTGATTTCATTGGTTAGCCGCTGCGTTCGACTGCCCGATTCTACGGGTTCAGCAGCTCACCTGCTTCAGCCGGGCGGCTTGCGCTCGTAGCCCAGCTTTTCGCAGCGCTCGAGGTACCGCGCCCACTTTCGGTCGAACTGCTCCCCGAGCTCGCGCAGATAATCCCAGCTATAGAGCCCGGTGTTATGGCCGTCGTCGAAATGGAGCCGCACGGCGTAGATCCCGACCTGCTCCACCTGCGTGACCTGGACCGATTCCTTGGCGAGTTCGAGCTTGCCTTCGCCGCCGCCGTGGCCGCGCACCTCGGCGGAGGGCGAATAGACCCGCAGGTACTCGAATGGCAGCAGGTACTGTGTGCCGTCCTGCCAGGTGACCTCGACGACCCGCGTCTTTTTCTTGACCGTGATCGCGGTGGGCGCCTGCATCAGAGAATGTAGCGCGACAGGTCTTCGTTCTTCGCCAGCTCCGCAAGATGTCGGTCCACGAACGCGGCGTCGACCTCGATCACCGTGCCGTTCCGGTCCGCGGCTTCGAAGGACGCCTGCTCGAGCAGGCGCTCCATGACCGTGTGCAGCCGGCGTGCGCCGATGTTCTCGGTGCGCTCATTGACCGAGCACGCGATTTCCGCGATGCGGCGGACTCCATCGGGCGTGAACTTGACCGTGACGCCTTCGGTCGCGAGCAGCGCGGTGTACTGCGCACAGAGCGAGGCGTCCGGCTCCGACAGAATGCGCTCGAAGTCGCCGACCGAGAGCGCGTGGAGCTCAACGCGGATCGGCAGGCGGCCCTGGAGCTCGGGAATGAGATCCGAAGGCTTTGCCATGTGAAACGCGCCGGAGGCGATGAAGAGCACGTGATCGGTCTTGACCATGCCGTGCTTGGTGCTGACCGTGCAGCCTTCGACGAGCGGCAGCAGGTCGCGCTGCACGCCCTCGCGCGAGATATCGGCGCCCATGGTCTCGGTGCGGCGGCAGATCTTGTCGATCTCGTCGATGAAGACGATGCCGTTCTGCTCGGCGTTGGAAAGCGCCCGCGTGCGGAGCTCTTCCTCGTTGACCATCTTCGCGGCTTCTTCGTCCGTGAGCGCTTTCAATGCGTCGCGAATGCGAAGCTTGCGCGTTTTCGTGCGGCCGGCGCCGAGGCCCTGGAAGACCTGCTGAAGTTGCTGCGTCATCTCCTCCATGCCCGGCGGGCCCATGATCTCGAGGCCCAGCGGCACCGCGCGCATCTCGATCTCGATCTCGCGCTCGTCGAGCTGCCCCTCGCGCAGCATCTTGCGGAATTTCTGGCGCGTCTCGTCGCCACGGCCGTTCTCCGGCACTCCGGGCCCGCGCGCGCGCGGCAGAAGCGAATCGAGGATCCGTTCTTCAGCCGAATCAATGGCGCGCGGACGCACCTTCGACATTTCTTCCTCGCGCGTCAGCTTCACCGAGACGTCCACGAGCTCCTTGACGATCGAATCCACTTCGCGGCCGACATAGCCGACCTCCGTGAACTTCGTCGCCTCGACCTTGATGAAGGGCGCGCGCGCGAGCTTGGCGAGGCGCCGGGCGATCTCGGTCTTGCCGACGCCGGTCGGGCCGATCATCAGGATGTTCTTGGGCGTGATTTCCTGGCGCAGCGGCTCATCGACCTGCATGCGCCGCCAGCGGTTGCGCAGCGCAATCGCGACCGAGCGCTTCGCCGCCGCCTGGCCGACGATGTGCTTGTCCAGCTCCTGGACGATCTCGCGGGGAGTCATCGTTTCCATGGTCAGCCAGTCGCGAGTTCGTCGATGACGAGGTTGCGGTTGGTGTAAATGCAGATGTCGGCGGCGATGCCGAGTGAGCGCTCGACGATCTCGCGCGCCGAAAGCTCCGTGTTCGCGGCCAGCGCGCGGGCCGCGGCGAGCGCAAAGGGTCCGCCGGAACCGATCGCCATGACCGATTCCTCGGGCTCGATGACGTCGCCGTTGCCGGAGATGATGAACGAGGTTTGCCGGTCCGCGACGCAGAGGAGCGCTTCGAGCCGGCGCAGTGCGCGGTCGGTGCGCCAGTCCTTGGCGAGCTCGATCGCCGCGCGCGTCAGGTTGCCGTACTTCTCGAGCTTGGCCTCGAAGCGCTCGAAGAGCGTGAAGGCGTCCGCCGTGCCGCCCGCGAATCCCGCGAGCACCTTGTCGTCATACAGGCGGCGCACCTTGCGGGCGTTCCCCTTCATGACCGTGTTCCCGACCGTGACCTGGCCATCGCCCCCCATCGCGACGAATCCGCCGCGCCGGACGGAAAGAATCGTCGTGGCATGCGGATCGAATTGTGAATTACTCATTGGGATCAGTTACTTGCGCCTGCGGGCCCGCGGATGGGATTCGTCGTAGATGCGGGCCAGGTGCTGGAAATCAAGGTGCGTGTACACCTGTGTCGTACTGATGTCGGCGTGTCCGAGAAGTTCCTGCACGCCGCGCAGGTCCCGGCTCGACTCGAGCAGGTGCGTCGCAAAGGAATGGCGGAGCAGGTGCGGATGCACCGGTATCCCGAGATCACTAGTCTCAGCCCAGCGGCCGATGCGGCGCTGGATCGCGCGCGCGCCGAGGCGCCGGCCATTCTGTCCGATGAAGAGGGCGCCGCCGCCCTCCTTCGCGAGCGGTTGCCGTTCCGCGAGCCAGGTGCGAAGCGCGGCGACGGCCTTTTTGCCGACGGGAAGGATGCGCGTCTTCGAACCCTTGCCCAGCACGCGCACCGTGCGATCGGCGAGATCGAGATCGGCGATGTCAAGCCCCGCAAGCTCCGCCAGCCGGAGCCCCGACGAGTACAGCAACTCGAGTATCGCGAGATCGCGCCGCGTCAGCGCATCGGTCGGCTTGCGCTCGAGCAGGCTCGCGACCTGGTCGACGTCGAGCGTTTTCGGCAGGCGCTTCCCGGCCTTCGGCGCGCGGATGTCGGCGGCGGGATTGGCGTCTACGACTTTCTCGCGGATCAGGAAGTTGAAGAAGCCGCGAAGCGCGGACAGACGGCGCTGGACGCTTCGCGGCCCGAGGCCGTCCCGATGCTCGCGCGCCGCAAACGTGCGGATGTGGAAGTTGTCGAGCTGCTTCCAGCCGGCGATGCGCTCGGAGTCGCAGTACGCGGTCAGCGCCTCGAGATCGCGTCGATAAGCGGCTTCGGTGTGGGGCGAAAGCCGGCGCTCGGTCAGCAGGTGGGCCAGGTAGCGCCCGATCCACGCGGCCGCTTTGGCCTGCATCAGTCGGCGGCAAGGGCAGCGGCGATCAGTTCCCCGATGTGCGCCAGGAAATCCGTGCTCATCGTCGGATTGAAGCGCTGACTGTCGTGCGAGCCACAGGCGAGGAGCCCGAGGCTGCCCTTGCTGCCGAGCGGCACGAGCGCCACTGACCCGACTTCCGGCGCATCGGCGCCGAACAGGAATTCGCGCTGCGAATCGCGCAGTTGACCGCAACGCGGCTTACCGGCGCTGAAGAGGGTCTCGAAGGATCGCAGATCGGGCGCGTCGGCCGGGACGATCCGTAGGAAGCGGTTTTCCGCGATGCCTTGCGGCGCGCGGGCGGCTGTCAGCACCAGCACGGACTGCCCGGCGCCGAAATCCTCGCGGAGCGCGGCTTCGATCGCGGTGATTACCGCCGATCGGTCGCGCGCGGCAATGAGACGGCGAGCCATCGCGAGCACACGCGTGCCGAGCGCGTCGTTCTCGCGCGCGACGTCGACGAAATCCTTGACCTTGCGCTCGAGCTGCCGGTTGCGCTCGCGCAGCACCTCGACCTGGCGCTCCACCAGGGAGACGGTGGAGGTCCCGCTGCGCGCGTCCGGCAGGCGGATCTTCGCAAGGAGCTGCGCGTGGCGATCGAAGAACTCGGGTGTTGCGGCCAGGTAAGAGGCGACGGCCGCCTCGTCGACCTCGGCGATTTCCACGCCGCGGACCGGTCGTGTCGTCATAGCGTGACTTCTCCCTCGAAAGCGCGTTCTGCCGGCCCGGTCATCCAGATCGGCTCGCCGGGTCCCTTCCATTGTATGTCGAGACGGCCCCCGGGAAGGTCCACTCGCACATTTTCGTCGAGGAGGCCATGCCGGCGGCCGACGGCGACCGCCGCGCAGGCGCCGGTGCCGCAGGCGCGGGTCTCGCCGGTGCCCCGCTCATGCACGCGAAGGCGGATGTGACCCCGGTCGACGACTTCCATGAAGCCGACATTGGTCCGCTTCGGAAATCGCGGGTGATTCTCGATCACCGGGCCGAGGCGGGCGACCGGCGCGTCGGCGACGGCCGGCACCCGGATCACCGCATGCGGATTGCCGACCGAGACCGCACCGATCTCGATGTCGCTTGCGCCGACGCTGAGCGGGTAGACATACGCTTCGCCGCTCGCCTCGAATGGCAGCGACGCCGGCTCGAAATTCGGCACGCCCATGCTCACCGAGACCTGGTGGCCCTGCATTTTCGTCTGCACGAGACCCCCCGGACTGTCGAGCACGAGATCCCCTGACCCGGAATCGCCGCGCTCGCGCAGGAAGCGCGCGATGCAACGCGCGCCGTTGCCGCATTGTTCGACCTCGCGGCCATCGGCGTTGTAAATCCGGTAATAAACGGCGGTTCCCGGCCGGCGCGGCGCCTCGAGCATGAGGGCCTGATCGAATCCAATGCCGGTGAAGCGGTCGGCGAGCCGGCGGATCGCTTCCGCGCCGGGCGCCCCGGAAGCCGGGGCGTCGAAGATGATGAAGTCGTTGCCGAGTCCATGCATCTTCGTGAATCTCATGCCGGGATTCTACCGGTAAAATGCCGCGTGGCCAGCAGATCCCCCCGCATCGGTTTCGTGAGCCTCGGCTGCCTCGGCGCGAAGCCGGCGAAGACCCTCGAAGCAAGGCTTGCGTGAATGACGCAGGATTTCTTCCGCCTGCGTGCGATCCGCGCGGACATCACGACGCTCGCGGTGGACGCGATCGTGAATGCGGCGAATGAGTCGCTCCTCGGCGGTGGCGGCGTCGACGGCGCGATACATCGCGCCGCCGGCCCGGGACTCCTGGCCGAGTGCCGGCGTCTCGGCGGCTGCGCAACCGGCGATGCCAAGATCACTGCGGCCTATCGCCTGCCGGCACGTCACGTGATCCACACCGTCGGTCCGGTCTGGCGCGGCGGAGATGCGAACGAACCGGTATTGCTCGCATCGTGCTACCGGCGCTCGCTCGAGATTGCCGATGCGCAGGGGCTCGCAACGATCGCTTTTCCGTCGATCAGCACGGGTGTCTACGGCTATCCTGCGAAGTACGCCGCGCGCGTTGCGGTCGCGACCGCGCGGGAGTTCGGCGAGAATGCTTCGAAAGTGCGCGAAGTGATTTTCTGCTGTTTCTCCGCTGCGGACCTCGCGATCTACGAGGGCTTGCTGCACACGTGATCGACGGCGACTCCCTTCCCACGATCGACGCGTCGCGCGTGCAGCTCCGGTGGCTGACGGATAAGGACATTGAAACGCTTTTCGCGGTGTTTTCCGATCGCCGGATGATGCGTTACTGGTCGACGCCGGCCATGAGCGATCGCGCGGAGGCCGAAGCGTATCTCGCGCGCATTCACGAGGGCTTCGCCAACAAGTCGCTATTCCAGTGGGGCGTCGAGAGAAAGGAAGACGGGCAGGTGCTCGGCACCTGCACCCTGTTCCACATCGATTCCGCGAACGCGCGCGCCGAGCTCGGCTATTGCCTTGGCAGCGCGCACTGGAACAAGGGCTACATGCGGGAGGCCTTATCGGCGCTCGTCGGCTTCGCATTCGGGAAACTGAAGCTCCGCAGGCTCAAAGCCGACGTCGATCCGCGGAATGAAAACTCGCTGCGGATCCTCGCCAAGCTTGGATTCCAGCGCGAAGGGCTCTTGCGCGAGCGCTGGAACGTCGGCGGCGAGATCCAGGACACCGCATTCCTCGGTTTGCTGGCGGCGGACTGGCGGGACGGGCCGAGTGCATGAGCGGCATCACAATCGTGCCTTTCCGCCGCGAGTTGGCAGGCGACTTCCGCCGGCTCAATCTCGCCTGGATCGAGCGCCTGTTCACGGTCGAAGAGCCGGACCGTAAGGCGCTCGACGATCCGGAGCAGTCGATCATTGCCAAAGGCGGGATGATCTTCTTCGCGCTGGACGACGAGAACGAAGCCGTCGTCGGCACGGTCGCAATGATCCGCATCAGCGATACGCGCTGCGAACTGGCCAAGATGGCCGTCGCAACGACGCACCAGTGCCGCGGTATCGGCGAGCTGCTGGGATACGCGGGTATCGCGTGGGCAAGGAGAGGCGGCTTCCTGAATGTTTTCCTCGAAACCAACAGCCGGCTTGCCAACGCGATCCGGCTTTATGAGCGTCTGGGCTTCCGCCGCGCGGTCGATCCGCATCCGTCGGATTACGCGCGGGCTGACGTTTACATGGAATTGCCAATCAAAGGACCAGGAGGTTAAGTAACCGTCATGCATAAGAGCAAGCTTGCGGGATTCATCATCGATTGCAAGACGAAGGACCTCGAGCGAGCGGCGTCTTTCTGGTCGGCCGCGCTCGGCATGAAAACTCGCACACTGCCGGGCGAAGAGGGGAAGACCTACGTCGCGCTGGACGATCCGGAAAAGCGCATGAGCATCGAGGTGCAGGCCGTCGATCACGCCAGCCGCGTGCATCTCGACATCGCGGCCGACGACATCGAAGCCGAGGTGCGGCGGCTCGAGAAGCTCGGCGCGAAGCGAATCTCGAAAATCAAGGGCTGGGTCGTCATGGAAGCGCCGACCGGCCAGCGATTCTGCGTCATTCTGGGCAAGAGCGAGGGTTTCCAAAGAACGGCCAAGACCTGGGAGTAGCGAGTTGTTCGTGAAGGTGTGTTGCATCGCGGATCTCGATGAGGCGCGGCTCGCCATCTCGGCCGGCGCGTCCGCCATCGGGCTTGTCTCGGCCATGCCGAGCGGGCCGGGTCCGATCGAGGAAGACCAGATCGCCCGCATTGCCGCGGCCGTGCCGGCTCCGACCGAAACCTTCCTCCTGACCGCGCTCTGCGGGGCCGAGGCCATCGCCGCGCAGCATCGCCGCTGCGGAACGACGGCAGTCCAGCTCGTCGATCATGTGGCTGAACCCGAACTGCGACGCTTGCGCAGACTTTTGCCAAAGACGCGGCTCGTCCAAGTCATTCACGTCACCGGGCCGGAGTCCGTGGACGAAGCCCGGGCCGCAGCGGCACTCGTCGACACGCTGCTGCTCGATTCCGGCAATCCGCGCCTCGCCGTCAAGGAGCTGGGCGGCACCGGGCGCGTGCACGACTGGACACACAGCCGCCGCATCCGAGACACCGCGGGAATTCCGGTGCTGCTCGCGGGCGGCCTGCATCCCGGCAATGTCCGCGCGGCCGTCGAGCGCGTGCTGCCCGCGGGAGTCGACGTTTGCAGCGGCCTCAGGACCGACGGCCGGCTGAATCCGGAAAGACTGCAATCCTTTTTCGACGCCATCCACTGACCACATCGGAGAACGGCCATGATCGGCTACGTGACGCTCGGCACGAATGACATGAAGCGCGCAGCGAAGTAATACGACGAGCTCCTCGCCGGCGTGGGCGCGAAGCGCCTCATGGATTACGGCACATTCATCGTCTGGGGCACGAGCCTGGACCGCGCCTCGCTCGCCATCACGGAGCCACACGACAAGAAGCCCGCGACCGTGGGCAATGGCGTCATGGTCGCAATCGACGTGCGCAAGCCTGAAAAGGTACACGCCTTGTACGAAAAGGCGATCGCGCTCGGCGGCACGGACGAAGGCCCGCCCGGGCCGCGCGGCGATGGCTGGTATTGCGGATACTTCCGCGATCCGGACGGCAACAAGCTCAACTTCTTTTGCATGGTTCCCAAGTAAAATGACCCGCGCCTTCTCGATCTCGACCATCGCCGGCTGGGCGGACATGGACGCGAACGCGCACATGGCGAATGTCGCGTATCTCAGCAAGTGCGTCGACGCGCGCATGAGTTTCTTCAAGCAGCACGGCTTTCCGGTGACCGAGTTTGCGAAACGCCGGCTCGGCCCGGTCGTGCGCCGCGACGAGCTGGAATACTTCCGCGAGGTGGGCCTGCTCGAGCCGATCACGGTCACGCTCGCGCTCGCCGGCATGGCGGCGGACGGCTCGCGCTTCCGGCTGGTGAACGAGATCCTGACTGGCGATGGCAAGCTGGCGGCGCGGATTCGCAGCGAAGGCGGCTGGCTCGATCTGGCGGCCCGAAAGCTCATTGCACCGCCGGCGGACCTGCTCGAGGCGCTTGGCGCGATGCCTCACGCGACGGAGTTCGAGCACCTGCCCTCGAGCATTCGTAAATGAGCGTGCATCGCGGACAGTGTCATTGCGGCGCCGTGGGATTCGAGTTTCGTACGTCGGTCGCGCCTGCCGACTGGTCAGTGCGCGCCTGCCAGTGCTCTTTCTGCCTGAAGCACGGCGTCGTCTCTACCTCGGACCCGGCGGGCTCCGTGCGATTCACGCACGAGGATCCATCACTCCTGTCGCGCTACCGCTTTGGTCACAAGACCGCGGACTTCGTTTTCTGCGGCCGCTGCGGCGGTTATCTGGGCGCCGTGACCGAGGAGGGCGGGCAGACGCTCATGGTGATCAATCTCCGCGCGCTCGATCCGCAGCCGGAAGGCCTGCCGGCGGCGCAGCCGATGTCCTACGAAGGGGAGACGAGCGGCGATCGCAATACACGCCGTTCGGCGCGGTGGACGCCGGTTCGGGATTCCTGATTCAGCGCTGCAGGACGTACTCGCCCGGCGCGTCGCCGAGCGGCGCGTAACCTTCCTTCGGCGCGCCCATTTCCGGCGGCGCGACCCGCGCGGGTGACGAATGTGACTTGAGCCATTCGCACCAGACCGGCCACCAGGATCCCGGCTTCGCTTCCGTCTGTGCAAACCAATTGTCCGCGGGCAAGGGCGTTTCGCCCGCTTTCTGCGTGCGCACGCGATGACGACGCTTCGGATGGATGGGGCCGCTCACAATGCCGGCGTTGTGGCCGCCGCTCGTGAGAAGGAAGGTGAACTCGGGCGAGGACGTGAGACCGCTCGCCTTGTAGACCGACTTCCACGGCGCGACGTGGTCGGTCTCGGTACCCACCACGAACATCGGCACGCGGATGTCCTCGAGGCTGATGGTCTCGTCTTCGACCTTGAAGCGGCCCTGCGCGAGATCGTTCTGAAGATAGAGGCCCAGCAGGTATTCGGTGTGCATCTTCCAGGGCATTCGCGTGCCGTCGGCATTCCAGGCCATCAGGTCGATCATGCCGTCGCGCTCGCCCTTGAGATAAGACTTGACGGCCGGCTGCCAGAGAAGGTCGTGGGCGCGGAGCATGGCGAAGGCACTGCCCATCTGCTTCGAGTCGAGCACGCCTTCCTTGCACATCAGCGCTTCGAGCATCTCGACCTGCGCCGGACTGATGTAGAGTGACAACTCGCCCGGCTCGCTGAAATCCGTCTGCGCGGCGAACAGCGTGATGTCGCGGATGCGCGTGTCGCCCCACTCGGCCAGGGCGCTCGCCGCGATTGAGAGCAATGTGCCACCGATACAATAGCCGACGGCGTGGATGCCCCGGTCCGGAACGACGGTCGCCACCGCATCGAGCGCGGCGTAGACGCCCTTTCGCAGGTAATCGTCCATGCCGAGCTCGCGATCCGCGGCGGTCGGATTTTTCCACGACATCATGAAGACCGTGAATCCCTGATCCACGAGCCAGGCGACGAGCGAGTTCCTGGGCGAGAGATCGAGGATGTAGTACTTCATGATCCAGGCCGGCACGATCAGGACCGGCTCGGCGTGGACATCCGGCGTCGTCGGCGAATACTGGATCAGCTCGATAAGCTCGTTGCGGAAGATCACCTGGCCCTCGGTGACGGCGACCTTTTCCCCGACGCGGAAATCCTCGGTGCCCGGGACCTCGCCGCCATGCAGCGTCCGCTCGATGTCGTCGAGGAAATTCTTGTAACCGCGCGCGAGATTCTGACCGCGCTCCGCGACGGTCTGCTGGAGCACTTCAGGGTTGGTCAACGGGTTGTTGGCGGGCGAGAGCGGCTCGGCCGCCTGGCGCGCGGCGAATTCGACGAGCTGTGCGTTCCGGGGCTCGACACCCGGCACGTCACGCGCGGATTGCTCGAGGAGCGACATGCCGTTCTGGAAGGCCTGCGCCCATACGTTGAACGGATATTGCCGCCAGGCCGGACTCGCGAAGCGCCGGTCGCCGTTGTCGCTCGGCGCGAGCGGCGTTCCCTGCGCCGCCTCCGCATTGAATCGCCAGAGATCCATCGCCTGTTTCAGCGCCGTATGCTGCAATTCAGCCTGCTTTTCCGGTGACCTGGCGAGATTGAGCCACCAGTCCCAGAAGGCCGCGCCATAGTCCTGCGGGGCCAGCCCCCCGGTCATTTTCGCGAGCATGGCGCGGAATTCGCGCTCGACCACATCGAGCTTGTCGTTGTTCTCGGTCATCGGCTGATTATCGTATTTTGCACTGCACTGCGAAAGCTTGCGAAGGATTTCCGCGTGAGCCGCGTCACATTGGCCTGAGATACGTTCGGAGGCATGCAGATGAACAACTTCAGGGTAGACAAAAAGCTGGTGCCGCTCGCGATCGGCGCGGCCGCAATGGCGATGTCGGCGCAGGTCGGGTTCGGCCAGGACGAGGACGAGGACGAGATTCCGTTCGAGGAGGCACAGCTCTATTTCGAGCTGAACCACACCGATGGCGACCTCGGCATCCACGGGCTGATCGACGGCGATGCGTGGAAGAGCCTGGAGATCGAGGGTCCCAACGAGCAGCCGCTGATGAATGTCTGGATCCGCAACAATCTACGGAAACAGGGCATGACGGAGATCTTCTTCGAGAGCGACGAGCCGACGTTCGACGAACTGTCGCCGGCCGCGTTTTTCAAACGGTTCCCGCAGGGTATCTACGAAATCGAAGGCATCACACTGGAAGGCGAGGAGCTCGAAGGCGAAGTCCGGTTGTCGCACGTCATGGCCGGGCCGCCTGCGACCGTCAAGGTAAATGGCATCAAGTCCGCCAAGAACTGCGACGCCGAGCTGCCGGTAGTCAGCGAGCCGGTGACGCTCGATTGGAGTCCGGTGACGAAATCGCATCCGTCGGTTGGCACGCCCGGTGTCAACGTCCAGGTGCAGCAGTACCAGGTGGTGGGTGAGATCGAGCGGGAGGGCCAGACGCCCGAGGTGCTCGTCTTCGCAGCCGATCTGCCGCCCAACGTGACGGCTTTCGAGTTCCCGGAGGACTTCACCGGGCTGGCCGATGGTGAAATGAAGTTCGAGATCGTCATCAAGCTCACGAACGGCAATCAGACCGCCGTCGAGAGCTGCTTCGAGATCGAATGATGCGGCGCCGCGAACTTGCGGCACTTGCGGTGATGATGGCGCTCCTGTCGGGGTGCTTCCAGGAGGAAGCACCCCGGCACGTGGCGCCGGCGGCTTTGGCGGCCAACCCAGTCGATACGCAGGCCGGCACACAGCCCGCAAACGAGACGAATGACGAAGAGCCGGCGAGCGTGCCGATGCTTGCGGCGGTGCTCAACGATTCTGCCGATCCCGACACTCGGCGCGAGGCGATTTACGCCATCGCTGACGCCGGCGAGACGGATGACGCCGCGATCATCGGTCATTCGCTGACCGATCCGGACAGCGGAATCCGGGAAGCTGCGATCGAGGCGCTCACCGGAATCGGCGGCCAGAGTTCCGCCGACTGGCTGTCGCTCGGTCTCGGCGATCCCGATCCGCGCGTCCGCCAGACCGCGGTCGAAGCGCTCGGCGAAGTCGGCGGCGATACGGCGAGATTCCTGCTGCAACAGGCGCTGACGGACGTCGATGAGGGCGTTCGGGAAGCGGCGAAGCAGATGATCGAGGAGCAGGCGCTTGCACGAGACGAGCTCAGGTCATCGTTTCCTTGAGCGCGATGCTGTCGTCGGCGAGTCGGGCCGGGTCCGGGCGCGCGCGTTCGGCAATCAACTTGCGCGCGGCCATGAAATCCTTGCCGTGATTCACGGCATCGAGGGCAATCAGCTCGCCGTCGCGCAGATAACAGCAACTGAATGAGCGGGACCCGGGATCCCCGCGCAGCACCACCCTATCGTATTGCTGGCTGAGCCCGACGATCTGAAGTTTCAACTCGTACTGGTCCGACCAGAACCACGGCGTCTTGTCGTGCACCGTCGGCTTGCCGCAGAGGTTCGCGGCCGCGCTCTTCGCCTGCTCGAATGCGTTGTCCACGGACTCGAGCCGGATACGCCGCCCGTAGCGCGGGCTCGGGTGGCTGCAACAGTCGCCGACCGCATAGATGTTCGGATCGCTGGTGCGGCAATGCTCGTCGACGGAAATTCCGTCGTCGCACTTGAGGCCCGCGCCTTCGGCGAGCGCCGTATTCGCCACGAGCCCAATGCCGACGATCGCGAGATCGGCGGGCACCTGTGTCCCGTCGGTGCACTCGACCGCGGCGACGCTGCCGTCGCCCCAGAATGCGCTGACCTTCAGGCCGGTCAGCACGGTGACGCCGTGCGAGCAGTGCTCCGCGTGATAGAAGCTGCTCATCTCCGGCGCGACGACGCGACACATCACCCGATCCATCATTTCGATGACGGCCACGTCGAGTCCGAGCTTGCGGAAGGTTGCCGCGCATTCGAGGCCGATGTAGCCCGCGCCCACGATCGCGACACGTACGCCAGGGCGGATCTTGGCGCGAATCGCTTCGACGTCCGCCATCGTCCGCAATACGTGCACGCCGGGAAGATCCGCACCGGGCACTGACAAGGGCCTCGCGTGCCCGCCGATCGCGAGCACGAGCCGGTCGTAGGCGAGATTGCCGCCATCGGCGAGGCGGAGCTTGCGCCCCGCGGCATCGATGGCGACCACCGGATTGCCGAGCATCAGCTCGCAATGGATGTTTTCGTAGAAGCTCGCCGGCCGGATCGGAAGCCGTTCCGCCTCGAGTTCGCCGCCGAGGAACTTTTTCGAAAGCGGCGGGCGCTGGTAGGGAAGCATCGGCTCGCCGGCGACCATCACCACGCGGCCGGCAAATCCGTCGCGACGCAGGCTGTCGACGACCTGTGCCGCGGCATGGCCGCCCCCGGCGACGACGATCGTATCCTGCATGGGCGAATACCCCCGGAATCGCGTCACTCTATACTGGCGCACCGCGATGCGGCAGGGAGAGTCCATGGCGGCTGCCGGCGGCAGGACGAGGGTGCAGAACACCGGGCTCGCGCTCGGTCTCGCAGCCTTCGTTGCGACCCTGGTCATCGCGCCGCCCGCGGGACTTTCGCCGGCCGCCTGGCAGGTAGCGGGCACGATGACGCTGATGGCGATCTGGTGGGCGACGGAGGCGCTGCCCTTCGCCGCAACCGCGCTGGTGCCACTCGCGGTGCTGCCGCCGCTCGGCGCCGCATCCGCCGCGAGTCTCGCCAGCGGCTACGGCAATACGACGCTCTACCTCATTCTCGGCGGCTTTCTGCTCGGGCTCGCGATGGAGCGCTGCAACCTGCACCGGCGCATCGCGTATGCGATCGTCGCCCGCGCCGGTGGTCATCCGCAGGGCCTCGTGCTCGGCATGATGTGCGCCACCGGTTTCGTCAGCATGTGGGCGCAGAACACATCGACCACGCTGATGATGCTGCCGGTTGCAATGTCGGTTGCCGCAATCGTTTCGCCCGGCGCCGCGGCGGAAGACCGTGACGCGAAGAACTTCGCGCGCGCGATCGTGCTCTGCGTCGCCTATGCCGCGACGATCGGCGGACTCGGCACAGTTGTCGGCACGGCGACCAATGCTCTGGTGGTCGGCTTCATGCAGCAAAACTATGGCGAGACCATCAGCTTCGCGCAGTGGCTCCTGTTCGGGATACCGACCGTGGTGCTGCTGATGCCGGTCGCCTGGCTGGTGCTGGTGAAGATCGCGTTTCCGTTCCAGCTCGGCTCGCAGGCGACCGCTCGCGATCGACTCATCGAAGCGCGCACCGCGCTCGGGCCAATGTCGCTCGCGGAGCGGCGCGTGACAACCGTCTTCGTGATGACGACCGCGGCCTGGCTCACGGGCCCGCTGCTGCGCCAGCTCCCTGGACTCGCGGAATTCAACGACACGACCATTGCGCTGCTCGCGGGCCTGTCGCTTTTCATCATCTCGAATGGATCGAAAGAGGGCGGCGGTCTCATCGCCGGCGCAGACCTGCGCCGGATTCCGTGGGAAGTGCTGCTGCTGTTCGGCGGCGGGCTGGCGCTCGCGGAAGCAATTCAGGGCAGCGGCTTGTCCGCCTTCATGGGTGAGGCGCTCGCCGGCATCGGCGCCTGGCCGCTCGTCGCGCTGCTTGCGACCATGGTGACCATGCTGGTGGTGTGGACCGAGCTGAATTCGAATGTGGCGACCGCGGCCACCTTCATGCCGATCCTCGCCGCGATCGCCGCGACTTCCGACTATCCGGTGTTGCAACTCGTGGCGCCGGCCGGTATTGCCGCCTCCTGCGGCTTCATGCTGCCCGTCGGCACACCGCCGAACGCGATCGTGTTCGGCACCGGGCGGCTCTCGATGCAGGACATGATCCGCGCCGGCTGGCGCGTAAACCTGGCCGCGATCGTGGCCGTGACCGCGGTCTCGATGCTCGTGATTCCGCTGATCGCCTGATTATTTCAGGCGGTGCTTGCTGAGAATGCGACCGTTCTCCAAGTTGATGTCGCAGCGATAAGCGGAGAAGGAGAGCGCCACCAGCGGCTTGCGGCTCTCGATCTTGTAGTAGTGATCGTCGGCCTCCGGTTGTTCCGCCTCCCACAGCAATTTTCCGGCGGGGGTATAAGCGCGCAGGTTCTGCACTGGATCGCGGCTGCGCCGCCTGGCCTTGCCGTATGCGATGTTATCGAGGTACGCGTCGGGATCGAGCAGCACGATCGCGCGCCCGTCCGCCCAGAAGGCGTCGCGCACTATGTACTCCATCCGCGTCGACTTGCCGTCGATCTTGACGATGTCGCCGTCGTGGGTGACGGCGCGCTGCTTCTCAGCTCGCATAGGTGATTATTATCTCACTGACGCAGCCGCGGGGGTCATAGTCGGACGTCACGCTGCCCCACCGGTAATCGTAAGGCGGGTCCCCGATTTCGGCACGAAGCCACGAATCGTGCTTTGCCTTCCTTGCGAGCTCCAGTTGTTCGGTCCACTCGCTGGCTTTGTCGCTTGGAATGGACATCAGGACAAAAACGCGATCCATTCGATGGCCCTTGAAGAAAACGGTCAACTTGATGCCCGGTTCCGGATCGACATCAAAATGTCGCCAGTCCTCGTTTGTGAATACTTCCCTTGGAGTAGCGTCGACCATGCTGGCTGCAAAAGCATCTCGGTCATGGGATGGCCGAATCGTGCCCGATGGAAATGCAATAGAGCCGTCGGTGGTGTTGATTTTCACTTCACGGCCCCAAAGGGATCTCTTCAAGGAATCGGAGACTCGTCTGAAATGAAGGTACTACTACCTGTGGTAACCAGCCAGCGCCATGGTCAATGTTGGCAATCGCAAGCCCGAAAGACGCTGGCGTGTCAGCCATGACTTCATACGCAGCTACGCGCGAGCGATAGCCAAGGTCCCTGTGCTTCTGTAGTTGCAATCCGCGAAACAGGTATTCCGCACCGTTGCCGGATCGCCGGAGCGCGCTGGCGGTTGTGTAGAAGGCGGTTTGACCGGGAAAGCCGGCATAAATGATCGTGCCTTTCTTGAGCGTGATGTCCTTGAAGCGGTCAATTCCGGGATACTTCTTGTTTCCTTGAAACGACCTCGCGATCGCGCTCGGCGCTGAGCCGACGACCTCCGACCCACCCTTGCGGATGATCCCGCCAAAGCCGCCGACCAAGTAGCCCACGTTGCCGAGGTTCGCGCCCGTCTGTCCGCCATCGCTGTCCGGCACATCGAACCACTCGAAATCAGGATCGGCGCCAAAAAGCATGGCAACCGGCGACGAGCTGATCGTCAGGTTGGCGACACGCGCGACGGCGCCCTGGAGGAAGTCGAGCCGGCTGCGGGAGAGCGTGGGGTCGGGCCTGCTGCCGACGGTTAGCACGATTCTCGCCGGCGAAACGAATTGGCGTCCCTGGAACGCGCAGGTGTACGCGTCGCTCTCCTGCCCGCAGGGATCGCGTTCCCTTGCGCTCGCGACCTGGCCTACGCCCCCGCCCAGATAGCGGATCCAGTCGGCCCATTCGACGCCGACGACGGTCACCTGCGCGCAGGTGTCCGGCGAGGACTCGACGCAGGGCGGATCGAACCCGCTCGGGTCGGTGAATGCGAGGGGATTGTTCAACGTGTACGCGTATCGATTGAGACCCTGGCCGTCGTACGGCCGCGTGACGTAAGGATCCGCGCTGATGAATCTGCCGAGGTGCGGGTCCTGCACGCGGCCGTTCATGTGAATGAGATCGAGATTGTCCAGGTGCTCGTGCCCCGTGAAGCCGTCGCGGGTGACGGCGGCGATCTTTGCCAATTCGGTTGCGCTTGGGACGCCGAGCCAGTTCGAACCGCGGCGACGGCCGAACGGTGCGAAACTCTCGGCCACGACGACATTGCCGCCGGCATCGACGATGCGGTCGATGCTGCCGAGATGATCCTGCGTGAGATAGCGCATTACGGAAGGCGAACCGCCGCTGTAACGCAGTTGCACCGCCGCGGTTCCCGTCGGCGCCAGCACGTAATGGCGCCACGTGGTCACCCCTCCGCGCGTGACCTTCTCCATCAGTCCGCCGGAATAGATGGTCGTTTCGGTCGCCGCGCCGTGCTTCGCAACCTGCTTCCAGCGGTTGCCGTCTGGCCCGTAAGAGAACTGGCTGCTGTTGCCATTCGAGTGTGCGATGGAAGAGGGGAGATTTCTGCTCGTCCATGCGATCGCGGCGCCGCCGCGGCTCGTCATGTTGCCGTTGGCGTCGTATGCATAGCTTTGCGAGCCGGCCTTGGACACGGCATGCTTGCGCTGCGGGTGGTAGATGTAGCACGTCGTCGTTCCCGCGCAGACATCGGACTTCCTGCGGATGTTGCCGATCGCGTCGTAGTCCATCTCGAGGTTGAGCACCCCATTCCTGCGGGCCTCCTTGAGCCGGTCGAGCGCGTCGTAACGGAATGCCTCGGTGATGTTCTGGTTGAGATCCGCGCGGCTCGACAGGTTGCCGTTGGCGTCCCAGTTGTACGCGAGATTCTGGATCGCCGGGCCGCCGCCGAGCCCGCTCTGGCGATACTCGAGCACACCGGTCACCGAATCGAAGCCGTTGATGACGCGGACGGCGGAGCCGAGCGACTCGTCGAGAGGGTTGCCGGAAGCGTCTACGGCATTGAGCGTCCAGTACGATTCGCCCGGCGGACTGCCGTTCCTGATCACCGATAGCCTGCCGGCGTCGTAGTTGTGCCAGAGCCTGAATGCGCTGCCAGCGCCGGCCGCCGGGTAAGTGATCGAGTCGAGCAGCCCGAGCGAGTTATACCCGTAGTCGAACCGGTAACTCGCGTCCGTTACGATCGTGCGCGTCGCCGGCCGGCCGACGCCGTCGTAGGTGAGGCCTTCGGAATAGCCCGGGCCCGCGACGCCCGTGAGGCGGCCGATGTCCTTTTTCGCTGCGGTGTTGCCCCAGGTCCAGGTGGCCGTTCCGTCCAGTGCAGTACGTTTCGTGACGCGGCCGAGCGGGTCGTACTCGAAGCCCAGGATCTGCCCCTTCGCATCGCGCAGTGCCGTGGTTTCGCCGAGCGCGTTGCGTGTCCATGTCCAGGCACCCATGTCGATGTCGCTGTGCGCCAGCTTCATGCCGCGCCGGTTGTAGCCGATGGTCGAGACGGTATTGTTGAGCGCGTCGCGAACGCGGAGCAGGTTGCCGAATGCGTCGTGTTCGTATCTCGTGGTGCTGCCGGTGGCATCGACGATTTCAAACAGGCGGCTCCACGCCGTGCGAATGCCAGTGGCGGCGTGCCCCAGCGGATTCCGTTGCGTCACCGCGAACCCGTCGTACTCGATTGCAATCGAGCGCTCGATCGTGCCGCCGGTGCCGCGAAGTTGCGCGCCCGTCGGCCGGCCCAGCACGTCGTAGGTGAAGAGCCAATGGCCGCTCGGTGAGCCGCCGTCCCAATGAGGGAGGTAACGCCGCAGAATCTGGCCGCGGTCGTCCCGATCGACCGTGGAAACCGAACGGCCTCCTCCGGGCTGCGGTGACCTGAGCCGGAAACCGCGTTCATTCTGATCGACTTCGACGGAAGAGCTGACGCGAACGGCGCCTGTAGTGTCGCGATCCTCCTGTACAATCCTGTACTTCGCGCGTGCGTCGCAGCCGCTCTTGCAGCCCTCACGCGTCCAGGTGGTGCTCGTGCCGTCGGGCAGCGTTTCCCGTTCGGGCCGGCCGAACACGTCGTAGTTCCAGCGTGTCGTCAGTCCGTTGGGGTCCGTGAACGTGAGCGGGAGCCCGATCGCCGCGTCCCACGACATGCGCGAGAGTTGCGAAAGCGGATTGCTCCACCGGATGGGGAACTGTCCGCTGGTGCCCCAGTTGATTGCCATCGTGCGCGCGGGCATGCCGGCGCCCGTCACCTTTTCGCTCGCAAGGTTGCCGAAAGCGTCGTAGGCGAGGTCATAGGTGACCTGCCACTGGCTGTCGCCGGGCTCGAGCCGGCGTTGCGTCGGCCGGCACTTCAGCCCATCCCATGACTCGCCGGCACGGCGGGCGATCGCGGCACCGCCCGCGAGCGTATGGCTAGCCGTGACCTGGATCGACTGCGGCCGCCCCAGGCACCAGTTAGCCGTGTCATTGAGCACGGCGGAGCGCTGTGCACGGTAGCTCGCGGACGATCCCGCGTTCGCGCCGCCCGCGATTTCGGTCACGGTCGTCGTTTCGTCGGTGACAAGCCCCGATGTCGCATCGATCGCGGCGATGCTCCGGACGACCCGCGCGATCTCGACGCCATCGTGCGCGCCTCCTGCTTCGTAGCGTCGCGATGTCGTGGTCGCCGGGTAGGGGAAACGCCGGCCGCCCAAGTCGAGCTTCGACCATTGGTAGCTTGCGTGCGACACCGGCTTGCCGGAGTTCTGGCGGACGACGATCGATTCCGGCAGGCCCGTGAACGGGAAGTCCTGGCGGCGCGTAATCTCCGCGCTCAGCATCCTCCCGGAGGTCAGGTCAGTCAGCGTTTGTTTGCGGAAGCCGAGCAATCCGCGCCCGTGCAGGTTCCGGCGCAATCCTTCGTAGCGGTATCCAGTTGCACTCTTCCAGCCCCTGCCGCTGCCATCCGTCGCCGTGAATCGCGTAACCACCTGCGCGGATGTCTGCATGTCCTGGTCGGGATAGACAGCGCTGGTGCCGCGCGTGTGCACGGCGGCATTAGTCAGCGGGCCGTACCTGAACTCCGCCGAGAGGCCGAACCCGTCCTTGACCGAGAGCAGCAGATCGGGCGGGGCGCCGTTCTTGCGGCGTAGGCGAAACTGATTCGCCACCCGTGTAACGAGATCCTGCAGACCATCGCCGTCGACATCCAATCCTGTGATCCATGGCGCTCCTTCGTGGGGAACGCCGGTATCCACGATTGCCGCGAGCGAATCCCCTTTCGACACGGCGACCTGCCAATTGGTCGGGCCTGACATGAGCACATCGTCGCGACCGTCGCCATTCCAGTCGTGCGCGCGTAACACTGCCGCGCCGGTCCATGCGGGCCCAAGCAGTTCCGTCGTGGAACCTCCGACTCCGCAGAAGTTGACCCGGACGCGCAGGGTGCCGGTGCCGTGCTTGTAGGCGAAGTCGGCGCATCCGTCGTCGTTGATGTCGAGCACGACGCCGCCGTGGAAGTAGCCGCCGTCGAAGAGCTCGGCGCCGCGGCCGACGGCGGAGATGCGAACGATGGAGACTTCCTCGTTCATGAACAAGTCTTCCGCGCCGTCGCCATTGAGGTCGACACGGCCCTCGCGCCCCATGAATTTTCCGCCCCGGGCCTCGGTGTACCCGGTCGATTCCGATTGCGAATAGAGCGTGGCGGGCGCCTGGTATCCGCCGGTGCGAAGTTGATTCCGTGCTCGCACGAACAGGTTATCAGCGCCCGCCGGACCGACAGATTCGGACCACGCGATGTCGCCCAGCCCGTCGCCATTGAAGTCGAGGCCGCGGAAATCCTTCATTCCGGCCGGCACGGCGATGCCAGTTGTCATCGGCGCGGCGAGCCCGGTGTCGCGCCCCGTGACGATCGCGAACTGACCCGAAGGAGCGGCCATCAGGAGGTCGGCGCGGCCGTCGCCGTTGCTGTCGAACGTCCTGCCGAGACCGCGCGGGCAGGGAACCCCCGAGTTGACCTCGGGACCGAAACCGGCAGCGGTGCCGAGCCGGTAGCGAATGGTGGCCGACGACATTGCGTTGCCGCCTGCCCACAAGTAATCGAGCCGGCCATCGCCGTTGATGTCGATCATCTTCCAAAGGTCCGTAGAAGTCGTCGGACTAGGCGTTGCCGTCACGACCGTGGCCGCTGCGAACCCGGGCGTCGCGTTCTGCCACACCAACGTCGTGGGCGCCAGGCAGTCGGATCCACCGAGCCCGCATTCGCGGACCGAAGCCAGTTGGCTGCGGCCGCCCGCCGACAGGGCGGGCTCGTAGTTCAGCTCGTAACGGCGCAGCACGGCGCTGTTGTAGAAAATGTCGATGCGGTGGAGTCGGACGATCTGGCGTACCGGGCTGCCGGCGACGTAGCCGGTGTCGATCTCGTTGCTCGGCCGATTCACGTACACGAAGGAAATCTGGTGTGATGCTGCGACGCCAGCCGCCGGGTTCGAGTTGTAACGGATGCTCGCGATGCGAAAACTCCCGTTCGACGTGTCCTCGAAGTAGCTGTAGTCAATGACATTGCCCGAGCGGTCCCGGATGCGATTGAGCGCCCAGACCGTGGCCCCGGCCATTGTCACGCCGGCGCTTCGGTCGATTCGCGAGTCGGCGGTGGCGCCGTACTCGTAGATGCGGCCGTCCGCGGCCTCGACCACGAAGTGCCCTGGCCCGTTGCCGGTGCCCGGATGCGCGCGAATGCGCGCGTAGGATTCGATCTCGGTCCGGTACTCGCCGCTCGAGGCGCCGTAGGCGAGGATGTCCAGCGCGACGAGACGCTGACCGTCGAGGCAGAAGCGATCGTTGGAATTGTGGTTCGGCCAGATTGCGATGCCGTCCTGCGCGACGGTCCGCGGGCAGCGCGAAATCTGCGAAAGCCCGCCGATCGACCAGCCGATGCCGAGCAGGCCGCTCCTTGTCCGATGCCGGTATTCGAGCGTGACGACCGGCGTCATGCCATTCGTGCCCGGCGGCAGGGCGAGTGGAATCGTGTACTCCGCCTCGCCGTCGCGTGAAACGGCTGCGAAGCCCGGCGTTCGGCCGATGCCGGCGTCCGCTTCCGACGATGCCAATACAATAAGCGTTCCGATGATGACGCCCAGACGGCGCGATACGAGGGGCAGTTCCATTGCCGTGACTCCGAGGCAGCCGGCGTCCTGCCGGGTGCCGCCAAGCTAGCCACTCAGGCGCAGCGCGGCCCGCCACTTATGTGCGGCAAATCCGTAGAATCTGCCTGTAGACCCACGGCCTGAGCGCAAGACGCAGGAGCCTCGATGAAACTCGTCACCGCCATCATCAAGCCCTTCAAACTCGACGACGTGCGCGCGGCGCTGTCGGAGATCGGCATCTCCGGCATGACCGTCACCGAAGTCAAGGGCTTCGGCCGCCAGCGCGGCCACACCGAGCTCTACCGCGGCGCGGAATACGTCGTCGACTTCGTGCCGAAGACGCGGATCGAAGTCGCCGTGCGCGACGACCTCGTCGAGCAGGTGACCGAGGCCATCATCGGCGCCGCCAAGACCGGCAAGGTCGGCGACGGCAAGATCTTCGTCACGACGATCGAGCGCGTGGTGAGGATCCGCACCAGCGAGATGGACGAGGCGGCGCTTTGAGGGAGCAGGGTGAAGACCCGAGATCGCCGACGATCGAAGCAGCGGTCGCCAAGATCGCGCTCGGCGGTGCGCGGCGCCATGTCTTCTTCTGCACTCACGGTGACTGCGCGCCGAAAGAAGTCGGCGAGGAGTCCTGGAAGTACCTGAAACGCCGTCTGCGCGAAGTGGGCCTCGCGGACGTGGAGGGCGGGGTGCTCCGCACGCGCGCAGACTGTCTGCGCATCTGTCGCGAAGGACCGATCATGCTGGTCTACCCCGAAGGCATCTGGTACCGGCATGCAACGCCGGAGAATATCGAGCGAATCATCCAGGAGCATCTGCTCGGCGGCATGCCGGTCGCGGAACTGGCGTTCGCCGACGCGCCGCTTCGCGCTGCAAAAAAATCCGATTGAACTTAATGCGCGTGATTCACAGTTGTAATCCGCCGGATTCTCTTGTAAACAGCATGTGGGGGGCCAGAGAAACGGTAGAAGCACAACGACCCGTGCCGTGGCCGACCATTCGTCATTGACGTCGCCAACGCAGCTTTTTGCGGTGCTTCTGCGTTTTTCCGCTGATCCCAGCCGTATTGCGTCCGACCGGACAGGGAATCGCCCCATTTCATAGAGGGAGAAAACCGTCATGCGATCAATACTCGTCGTTTTGGCCGCGATTGCGGCGACAGTGGCAGCCGGTGGACCGGCTGCAGCGCAGAATTTCCGCAAGCCGCCGTCCGCCGATCAGGCATCCGCGCTGCGCCTCGCCGAAGGGCAGGCGACGGAAACCCGCTCTACCAAGGTTTATGTGGTGCAGATGGCCGCGAAACCGGGCATCAGCTATGAAGGCGGTGCGGCGGGCTTCGCCAGGACAGCGCCTGAAACCGGCGCCAAATACGACGCCCGCTCGAGCCAGGTCCAGATGTACACCGAGCATCTTGTGGCGCAGCAGGATTCTCTCCTTGCCGCCATCGGCGCTCGCGGCCGCAAGATCTACAGCTATCGCCACGCGCTCAACGGCTTTGCCGCGCGCCTGACGGCTGCGGAAGCCGCAACGCTGCGGAAGAACAAGGCGGTGCTGAATGTCTGGGAAGACCGCAAGCTGCGGATTGATACCAACAACAGCCCGCAATTCCTCGGATTGCTGGATCCGAAAAACGGCCTGCGCACCAAGCACGGGCTCCGGGGCAAGGGCATCATCATCGGCATGCTGGACACCGGCGCGGTGCAGGAACACCCGAGCTTCGATGACACCGGCTTCGACCCACCCGCGAACTGGAACGGCGTCTGCCAGTCCGGCGAAGGCTGGAACGCGAATGATTGCAACAACAAGCTGATCGGCGCGCGCTATTTCATCAGCGGCTTCGGGGCGGGCAATGCCACCCCGGGCGAGTTCATATCGACACGCGACTCCGACGGCCATGGCACCCACACGGCGACGACGGCTGCGGGCCGGGAAGTGACGGCCTCGCTGGCCGGCACGCCGCTCGCCCAGATCAGCGGCATGGCGCCGGATGCGTATGTCGCCATTTACAAGGTCTGCTGGGCGGCGCCGAATCCGGACGACTCGGGCTGCTTCTTCTCCGACAGCGCCGCGGCGACCGATGCCGCAGTGGCGGACGGCGTGGATTTGCTCAGTTTTTCGGTCGGCACGGCCGCGGCGTTCAATGATCCGCAGGACATCGCGTTCCTGAATGCCGTCGACGCCGGCGTGTTCGTTTCGCGCTCGGCCGGCAACGAGGGCCCGGGACCCGCGACGACGGCGGCGGGCGAGCCCTGGTCCATGAGCGTCGGTGCCTCGACCCACAGCGGCACCGCCTTCGCATTGGCGCTACGCGTGAATTCGCCGGCCTCGATTGCCGGCGACTATCCGGCGCTCGAGGGCGCGATCACGAAGCCATTGGCGGAAACAGGTCCGATCACCAACGATGTCGTGGCCGCAAATCCAATCGATGCCTGCACGCCGATCGCGGCGATCGGCGGCAAGATCGCGCTGATCGCGCGTGGCGTCTGCACATTCGACGTGAAGCTGACGAACGCGGTGAACGCGGGCGCGGGGGCAGTGATCGTCTACACGTCGCCCGCGACGAATCCGAAGGTCGTCATGGGCGGTAACCTCAGCTTCGACATTCCGGGCGTGATGATCGACAACGCGCCCGGTCTCGCGATACTTGCCGAGCTGACGGGCGGCGCGACCGTGAACGCGACGCTGTCCGCAGGCGTTTTCATCACCGAGCAGTTGACCGGCAACATCATGGCCGGCTTCTCCTCGCGCGGCCCATACAGCACCGAATCCGACTGGATCAAGCCGGACGTCACGGCGCCGGGCGTGCGCGTTCTCGCCGGTGCGACTCCCGAGCCGAATGACGGCTCGCCGGGAGACTTCTTCCAGTATCTTCAGGGTACGTCGATGTCGACGCCGCACGTCACGGGCGTCGCGGCACTGCTCATCGAGGCGCATCCGGACTGGACGCCGGCACAGATCAGGTCCGCGCTGATGACGACGGCGCGGCAGGACGTCGTCAAGGAGAACGGCACGACAGCGGCCGATCCGTTCGACTTCGGCGCGGGTCACATCGTTCCGAACAAGGCGATCGATCCGGGGCTCACCTACGACGCGGGCCTGTTCGATTATCTCGCGGCGAGCTGCGGGACGAATACGCCGCTCGTTTCGCCGGCCGATTGTGGAACGCTGGAAGGCCTCGGTTTTTCGCTCGATCCGGCGAATCTCAACCTGCCGTCCATCGGCGTCGGCGAGTTGGTGGGTACCCGCACGGTTCGCCGCACGGTGACCAACGTCGGGCCGACCGCGAAGTACCAGGTGGGCTTCAAGGCGCCACCGGGCTTCAAGGTCCAGGTCAATCCGAAGAGCTTCACCCTGGCTCAGGGCCAGTCCGCATCCTACGAGGTCTCGATCACCAATGACCGTGCGCCGCCTGATGTGTGGCGGTTCGGCCGACTGGAATGGAAGGACAACAAGGGCCACGTCGTGCGCAGCCCGATCGCGGTGAATGCCAAGCTGATCGTCGCGCCTGCGGATATCGCCGGAACCGGCGCCAATGGCGCGACGTCCTTCGACGTCAGCTTCGGGTACAACGGCAGCTATGCGCCCGGCGCGCATGGGCTCGAGAGTCCGTTCCTGAGCCAGGACTCGGTTGAGGATGATCCGGACAATACCTTCGATTTCCTCGGGCCCGGCGAGACGCTCGCCTATCTCCTGGAGATTCCGGCGGGGACCGTCTACGCCCAGTGGTCACTGTTCGACGCGTATACGGACGGTGACCATGACCTGGATGCGTACCTGTTCTACTGCCCGAACCTTGCGTGCACGCAGGTAGACGTCAGTCTCGGGGCAACCTCGGAGGAGCGCGTCAGCGTGAACTTCCCGCTGAACGATCCGGCAATCAACGACCCGTATGCGCTGATCGTGCACGGCTTCGCCACCGAGCGCGGCGGGACGGCGCAGTTCGTGTTGTTCGACTGGACCGACCCGGGGGTTGGACAGGATCTGGGCAATATGACCGTGTCCGGACCGGCGACCGCGGTGATCGGCCAGAGCGGCACGGTCAACGTCAACTGGGCCGGACTGGCGACGGGCGCGGGCGCCAAGCAGGTAGGCGCGGTCTCGCACAGCGATGACACAGGCATCAAGGGCCTGACCATCGTCAACATCGCCAACGACCCGGGTGCGGGCTTCTGCGACCTGGTGGACTGCTAGTCCGCTTGCACTGAACGCGGTGCAAAGGGCCGTCCGGTTTCGACCGGACGGCCTTTTTTATTCAACGCTGCCTTTATTCCACGCTTATCGCCGGGCAGGGAATCGTGCGGTGCATGTCGGTGTGATAGGTGTAATCGCGATTCTTGTGCCGTAGCGTCATCACCCATCCGGTGACCTTCGCCGGCGGATAGTCCTTGCCCGGCTCCGGACAGCCGAGGCCTGCGTCGTCCCAGGTCCGCTCTTCGGCGGACCCAGGCTTGATGTCGCTTTCAGGCACGCCCAGCCGGCTCGCCAGGTCCTTCCGCGCGGCGATCATCTGCTGTCCGAACACCAGTTCCCGCTGCGGGTTGACGCCGGCATACGCCTTGGTCTGGTGACAGACGAAGGCCCGCTTGTTGGCCTCGTGGACCACGTGCACCTGCCGCTCGACACGCAGCGTGATCTTGTGGCCGGGTGTAATCACCTGCAGATAGGCCTGGCCTGGCTTCGGGCAGCCGATGCTGCTGTCAGGCCAGTCCACGGCCCGGATGGTGTCGATCGTTATCCTGTCCTTGGGGATTCCAAGAGCCGCAGCCAGGGCGTCGATTGCAAGCTTGGCGATGTCATGCTGCTGCGGTGTCTGATTTTCGGCGGGCTGTGGAGCGACTGCTGCGGGGCCTTCGTCCGGGCCGGCCAGCTCCCCGGAAACGCTGTTGCAGGCGGCAAGCATCGCGCCAACCAGCAGCGCCAGCGGCAGGGAACGCTGTGTCATTTGAGCCCTCATGCAGTTTCGTGAATAGTAACAACATGCCGCAAGCCATTCGTATCCACGAGCACGGCGGCCCGGAAGCGCTGCGGCTGGAACCGGTCGATCCAGGACCGCTGGGCGCGAAGCAGGTTCGCATCCGGCAAACCGCGATCGGCGTGAATTTTATCGACACTTACGAACGCTCCGGCCTGTATCAAGTGCCGTTGCCGGCCGTGCTCGGTCGCGAAGCTGCGGGCGTGGTCGTCGAAGCCGGCCGCGGCGTGACGTCATTCAAGGCCGGCGATCGCGTCGCCTACGTGAGCAGTGCTCCCGGCGCCTACGCGGCGGAACGCATCATGGATGCGGCCCGCGTGGTGCCGCTGCCGGCATCCATTTCGGACCAGCATGCCGCGGCACTGATTCTGAAGGGTCTCACCGCCTGGTTCCTGCTGCGGCGCTGTCATCGCGTGCGCCGCAAAGAGACGATCCTGCTGCACGCCGCCGCAGGAGGCGTCGGCCTGATTGCCTTGCAATGGGCCACGGCGCTGGGCGCGAAGGTGATTGCGGTCGTCGGGAGCGACGAGAAAGCCGGGGTCGTGAGATCGCATGGCGCTGCGGAAGTCATCGTCAGCACGCGGGAGGACCTGGTCGCGCGGGTGCGCTCCATCACGAAGAATCGCGGCGTGCCGGTCGTTTACGACGGCGTCGGCAAGGACACTTTTTACGCGTCACTCGACTGCCTCGAACCGCGCGGCCTGATGGTCAGCTACGGCAATGCATCAGGCGCCGTGCCGCCGATTGCACCGCTCGAATTGTCGAAGCGCGGCTCGTTGTTCCTGACCCGGCCCGTGCTGTTCCACTACATCGCGAAGGCTTCAGAATATGCGCGCGCCGCGCTCGAGCTCTTCGAAATCGTCGGCAGTGGCAGGGTCCGCGCGCACGTCGGACAGTCATATTCGTTATCAAATGCGGCGCAGGCCCACCGCGACCTGGAAGCGCGCCGCACCACGGGCAGCACGCTGCTGATACCCTGAATTCGTGAAGGTCCGGGTCCTGCCTTCGGGTAAGGAGTTCGCCGCGCGGTCGGGCGAGCCCGTCCTCGAATCGGCACTGCGCGCCCATTTGAACCTGCCGCATAGCTGCAAGGGCGGGTCCTGCGGCACTTGTCGAGTACGCGTCCTGCGCGGCCGATTCGCATACCCGCACGGAAGACCGATCGGCATCAGTGCGGACGAGGAGGCGGCTGGTCACGCGCTGATCTGCCAGGCCCGCGCGCTCGAGGACCTCGTCATCGAGATCCGGGAAGTCCGCCACGTCACGGACGTGGAGATCCGCGAACTGCCTTGTCGCATCGAGCACATGCAGAAGCTCGCCCCGGACGTCATGGGATTGTGGCTGCGCCTGCCCGCGATCGAGCCGTTCACCTGGCAATGCGGCCAGTACGTGGACGTCATGCTCTCGGGCGACCGGCGCCGGAGCTTTTCGCTCGCGAACCCGCCCCGTGACGCGGCGCTCCTCGAGCTGCATGTCCGGCGCGCGCCAGGCGGCGAATTCAGCGAACGGGTCTTCGGCGACATGATGCCTGGCGCGCTGCTTCGCATCGAAGGCCCGCTCGGACAATTCGTTTACCGGCCTGGCGACAGGCCATTGCTCCTGATCGGCGGCGGGACCGGTTATGCCCCGCTCAAGGCCATGATCCGTGAAGTGCTGGATTCGGAAACCCGGCGCGAGCTTGTGCTCTTCTGGGGCGCGCGCACAGCGGTCGACCTGTACGACGATGCCTGGCTCCGCGCGCTCGCGGAGAAGCATGCGCGCTTTCACTACACGCCGGTGCTGTCGGAACAGGCGGCGAGTGACATGCATGAGTCGGGCCTCGTCCATGAAGCGGTGCTGAACCGGATTGCGGGACTCGCAGGTTTCGACATCTATGCCGCCGGCCCGCCGGCGATGATCGACGCGGTGCGAAGCGCCCTGCCGCACCAGGGCGCCGATCCGGATCGCATCTGCATCGACTCTTTCGACTATGCGCCGATTTAGTGGCTGCTTACACGCCATCGGATCAGCGCGCCGGTGAGCGCGGCATCATCCGGCGAGTCGGCAAGCACGATCGGCGAGCCGAGGCCGAGGCGGGCGGCGGCTTCGGCGACGCGAGGCGAGCCGGTCACGAGCGCGGTCGAGTCCATGAGTTCCCGGCAACGCAGGGTGACGATGCCGACCAGCGCTTCGAGCAACTCGACGCTCGTCGCCGCGTAGGCGGCGAGACCGCCCTGGCGCCAGAGCTGTTCGATATCGGACTGCAATTCGGCGGAAGGCCGCGCGGGCTCGCGCGTGTACACCTCCGCGTACTGCACTTGCGCGCCGCGCGCAGTCAGCACGTCCGCGAGCAATTCGCGTCCGCCCGAGCCGCGCACGATCAGCACGCGCTGCCCGCTCATGTGCGCGAGCTGCGGCATGGCGAGCAACGATTCGCTGTCGGCGCCTTCCGCCGGCATCAGCGAGACCCGATAGCCGGCCGCGTTCAGCGCGGCCCCCGTCGCCTGGCCGACGGCGGCAACCGGCGCGTCGCGCCGCTGGTCGAGAAAATCCGCTCCGAAGCGCGCGGCATTGGCGCTGACGAAGATGACGAGATCGTAACGGTCGGCCGGCCCGATGGCCGCGCGCACCGCGGCGCGGTCGGGTCGTGGCTTGATCACGAGCGCGGGATAGCGCACGGCAGCGCCGCCTTCGGCCTCGATCAGCCGGCACAGGTGATGGGCCTGGTGCTCGGGGCGCGTCACGAGCACGCCGATCCCCTTCAGCCGAGACATTTGAGCAGCTCCCCGGCGCCGGCTTCGAGCAGCCGGGTTGCGAGCGCGGTGCCGAGCGGGATCGCATGCCGCGCCGGACCCGAGATGCTGTCCGCAAATATCGTCCTGCCGTCCGGCGAGCCGACGAGGCCGCGCAAATGCAGCGTGTCGCCGGCGAGCGTGGCGTAAGCGGCAATGGGCGACTGGCAGCTTCCGCCGAGGCGCGCGGTGAGCGCGCGCTCGGCCTCGAGCGTCGTCCGCGTCGCGGCGTGCTCGAGCGGGCGAATCAGGCCGAGAATGTCCTCGCGATCCGCCGCGCACTCGATGCCGATGACGCCCTGGCCCGCGGCCGGCAGCATCTGCTGCGGCGCGAGATGCTCGCGGATGCGCGCCGCGAGGCCGAGCCGATCGAGCCCGGCCGCGGCGAGCACGGTGGCGTCGCAGTCGCCGGAATCGAGCTTGCGAAGCCGTGTTTCGACATTGCCACGCAGGACGACAATGTCGACGTCGGGCCGTAGATGGCGGAGCTGGCATTGCCGCCTGAGGCTCGAGGTGCCGATCGAGGCGCCCTGCGGCAGCGCCGCGAGCGAATCGTGACGGACCGAAACGAAGACATCGCGCGGGTCGGCGCGCTCGAGCGCGGCGCCGATTGCGAGGCCCGGCGCCAATTCGCCCGGCATGTCCTTCATCGAGTGCACCGCGATATCGGCGACGCCGGCGCGAATCGCGTTTTCGAGCTCCTCGATGAAGAGTCCCTTGCCGCCTACGCCGGCGAGACTCCGGTCCTGGATCCGGTCGCCTTCGGTGACGATCGGCACCAGGCTGACGACGAGGCCGGCGTGCAGGGCGGCAAGACGGGCGGCGACGTGCTCCGCCTGCCAGATCGCAAGCCGGCTCCGTCTCGTGGCAATGCGGACCTGGCGGGACATCCCCCATTTTGCCATGCAGCGTCGAAAGGCTAGGATTCGACCTATGAACAAGCTGATTGCCACTGTGATTCTTGGGTTGGGCGTCCTCGGCACGGCTTTCGCCGACGACACGGCCCGCGCCTCGATTCGCGGCACCGAGATGATCGCGGGCGGCGAAGTGGTGATGGACGAGCCGGTCGACGGCAACGCGTTTGCCGCCGGCGGCCGCGTCGAGGTCCGCGGGCGGATCGAGAAAAGCGCCTATGTGAGCGGCGGGAACGTCACGATCGCGGGTTCAATTGGCCGCAATCTGTATGCCGCAGGCGGCGAACTCCGGCTCGAAGGCGAGGTGAATGGCAAGGCGCGGGTCGCGGGTGGAACCATCCATGTCGCACCGGGCGCACGCATCGACGGAGACCTCCGCGCATACGGCGAAAAAATCGTCATCGATGGCAGTATCGGCGGCGATGTCGAAGCGGCGGGCGAGACCATTCGCATCGGCCCGGATGCGCGCATCACCGGGCGAATCGCCTATCGAAGCCGCGACGACATCGAGATCGATCCGGCGGCGCAGGTCGCCGGCATCGTCGCGGAGTCCCGCGATGACCGTGAGTGGCTTCGCAAGCTCGGCCGCGGCGCGACGATCGTCGGCGGCATCACCGTCTCGCTCGGCATGGTGCTGCTCGGCGCGATTCTCATCCTCGGCATGCCGCGCTTCAGCCGCGAGGCGGCGGCGACGATCCGGCGCAAGCCCTGGCAGAGCATCGGCCTCGGCTGCGTGATGCTGATCGCCGTCCCGTTCGCGATCGTCATCCTGATGATCACGCTGGTCGGCATTCCGCTCGCGCTCCTGCTCGCATTCGGCTACGTCGCGGTGCTCCTGCTCGGCTTCCTGGTCGCGGCGATTTTCCTCGGCGACCAGGCCCTCGAGCGGCTCGACGCCGCGAAGCTCGGCTCGGTCTGGTGGCGCGCGCTCTTCCTGCTGCTGGCTCTCGTCGCCATCGCGATCGTCAAGCAGGTGCCGGTCATCGGCGACCTCGCCTGGTGGCTGCTTTTCCTCGCCGGCCTCGGCGCGTTCACGATGCGCAGCTGGCAGGGCTTCCGGCTGGAGACTGACGGCGTCAGCCGCTGAAGATCGTCCAGATTGCGGCGATGATGAGAAGCAGAAGGATGCTGAGCGCCACGTCGCCGCGGCGCGAGACGCGCTCGCGCGCCTGCTCAGCCGGACTCGTCGGCTTCAGAGTCGCGATGGTGAGGTCCTGCAACCGCGCCCGATCGGGCGGGGCGGTGGCCAAGCTCACGACGATCAAGGCGACGACCGAAACTGCGAACAGCAGAACTGCGAAGTGGAGAAAGTTGATTTCGGCAAACAATGCCGCCGGACCCCAGGCAATCGGAGCGTTCAGTTCGAGTAACAACCGGCCGAAGCCGAGCACGAAGCCGAGTGCCAGCGCCGTGATGGCGCCTTTGGCATTGGCGCGCGGCCACAGCAGTCCCACGAGGAACACGGCGGCGATCGGCGGCGAAATGTACGCCTGCACGCTCTGCAGGTACGTGTAGATCTGGCCCGAGATGAGCTGCATGAAGGGAATCCAGGCCAGTCCGAACAACACGAGGATCACGGTCGCGATCTGACCCGTCACCACGAGCTGGTGTTCCGATGCCTGAGGACGCCAATGCTTGTAAAGGTCCATTGTCACCAGCGTCGCGCAGGAATTGAACACCGATGAGAGCGAGCTCATCAGCGCCGCCAGCAGGCCTGCCACGAGGATGCCGCGCAGCCCCGCGGGGAGCAGTTCGGCAGCCAACGCCGACAGCGCGTGATCGGGTCGATCGAGTTGCAACTGACCGGTCTGCGCGAGCGCATAAGCGATGACCCCGGGCAGGACGAACAGAAACAGGGGCGTCTGCTTGAGAAATCCGGCAAAGATCGTCGCACGGCGCGCCTCGACGAGGTTGCGGGCTGCGAGCACCCGCTGCACGATGAACTGGTCCGTGCACCAGTACCAGACGCCGAGGATCGGCGCGCCGAACAGGATGCCGGTCCACGGAAAATCCGGATGTGACGACGGCTGCCAGAGGTCGAAGCGCTCGCTGCCGACGGTCGCGACCAGCGCGTCCCAGCCGCCGATCGCGTTGAGGCCGAGCACGGTCACGACAATCGCGCCGAGAAGCAGCACGAACATCTGCATCGCATCTGTATACAACACCGCCCTCAGGCCACCGAACAGCGTGTAGACGCCGGTGGCGAGCACGACGATGGTGGCGCCGGTCCAGAAGTTGATGCCCATCAGGGCTTCGAACACGATTCCGCCCGCCGCGACCGTCACCGAGATCTTCGTCAGCACGTAACTCACGACCGATATGATCGCGAGATACATGCGCGGCCCGGATGAATAACGGCGCTCGAGGAATTCCGGCATCGTGAACACGCCGCTGCGCAGGTAGAACGGCACGAAGAACCATCCGAGCAGCAGCAACACGAGTCCCGCCATGATTTCGAACTGCGCGACGGCGACGCCGGACGCAGCCCCGGTGCCGGCAAGCCCGACCAGGTGCTCGGCGCCTATGTTCGATGCGAAGAGCGACGCTCCCACGACGAACCAGCCAGTGTTGCGGCCCGCGAGGAAGAAGCCGTCCGCGCTCTCGGTGGACTTGGAGCGCCTGGTCGCGACGATCGCGACGACGAAAACCAGCACGAAGTACAGCGCGACGACCGCCCAGTCGAGTGTGGTCATTGCATCGCCCCTTCTGCAAACGCCGCCGGCTCGCGCGCCCGCGCTTCCGGGTAGAGTGCCAGCAATCGCCGCAAGACGCCGTTGGTCCAGCCGAAGCCGTCCTGGAGCGGGTACTCGCCACCCTTCGCCGCGGCATCGCCGCTCACGTCGTATTTTTCGACCAGCTTGCCGGTCGCAGCGTAGTACTCCAGGTTGTCGCGGATCCAGCGGTGCGCGATTCTCCGCGCGAGCGATCGGTGGCCGTAGCGGTTGAGGCCCTCGATCGCAATCCACTGCAACGGCGCCCAGCCGTTCGGCGTATCCCACTGCTGTCCGGTCCGCTGCGTCGTCGTCGCGAGGCCGTCCGGTTCGAGCAGCTCGCGCTCGATCACCTTCGAGACGTCGTCCGCCTGCGCGGCCGTGGCGACTCCGACGAAGAGCGGATAGAGCGTCGCGGCGGTGACGTGGCCGCTGCGGCGCCCATCGCGCCAGGCATAGTCCACGAACACGCCCGAGCGCGGATTCCACAGATAGCGGTGAATGGCGCGGCGCCGCTCGAGGGCGCGCTCGGTGAACTGGGTCGCTTCCGCCGGCCGCGCATTGGCGCGGTAGGCGCGCGCGAGGGTTTGTTCCAGCGAGTACAGGAGGCTGTTCAGGTCGATCGGCAGCAGCTCGACCGTGCGGATCGTCGCCAGATTGCGCCCGTCGCCGAACCAGCGCGAGCTGAAGTCCCAGCCGCTCTCGGCCGCGGCGCGCAGGTTCCGGTATACCTCCGCCGGCGGCCGGTTCGAGGCCCGCGCGGTTTCCACGTCCTCGCGCCAGGACTCCTCGCGCGGCGTCTCCCGGTCGTCCCAGTAGCGGTTGAGCAGGGTGCCGTCCTGCAATCGCACGACGCGCCGGTGGGCGTTCCCGGGAGCGAGCGAGGCCTCGCCGTCCATCCAGAAGTCGTATTCGCGGCGAAGCTGTGGCAGAAAACGGCCATACACGTCGCTGCCATCGCGCGCGGCGACGAGCTCCACCATGGACGAGAAGAACGGCGGCTGCGAACGGCTCAGGTAGTAACTGCGGTTGCCGTTCGGCACGTGCCCATAGCGATCGATGAGGTAAGCAAAGTTCCGCACCATGTCGACCGCGACGTCATGGCGGCCGCTTTCCTCGAGACCCAGCATCGTGAAGTAGGAATCCCAGTAATAGATCTCGCGGAATCGCCCGCCCGGCACGACGTATCGGTGCGGCAACGCCAGCAGCGACGAGCCCGGCGCCGGCTCGTCCGGTGCCCGCTCGAGAATGGGCCACAATGCGTCGATGTGCGCCACGACGTCCCTGCCGGGGCTCGACTCGAATCGCCGCCCGGGAGATTCCGAGGGCGTGAAGCGGGACGTCACGAACGACCGCAGGTCGAAGCCTGGGTCGTCGCGCATCGTCTCGTATTCCTTCAGGATCTGCGCGGGCTCCTTGCGCGGCAGGGCGTCGACGAAGGTCTTGCCGTCCTCGTAAACGCGCTCGAGCTGGACCCGCTCGAAGAGGCCGGGATAGAGCTCCGCCGGCGTTCTCGGCGCGCTGCCGTCGCTTGCGAATGCGACGGCCGCGAGCGCGCCGAGCAGCAGGCCGGCGGCGGGGCGCACGCAGCGTCTAGAAGTCGTACCCGACGCTGAACATGACTGACCGGCCGAAAATCGGCCGCCCGTTCGGTGCCGCCGGATTGCGGGGATCGCCTTCCGTGATGCCGTCGGAGTCGGTGACATTGTCCCCGTGCACCTGGAAGAACAGGCCGCCGGCCGTATGGACCATGACGCCGACGTCGATCTTCTCGTAGCTGTCGAGGAGCACGGTATTCGCGTTGTCTCCGAACCGGTCGTCGACGAAGGTCGCGCCGACATAGAGCGTGGTATCGAAATCGCCGGCCTCGAACGAATACGACGGCGACAAGCGGAGCTGCCAGTCCGGCTGCCGCAGGACCTTGTTGCCGATGTCGGCCGGTGTCGTCGAGTCGGTGATCTCCGTTTCCTGCAGCGTGCCGATGAACGACACGACCAGGGCGCCGAAGTTCAAGGATCCGTCGAGCTCGATGCCGTAGGCTTCGGTCGTGAACGCCGTCGGCGGCAGGACGCCGCCCACCGTCGAGGAGAAGGCATCGTTTTCGTTGTAGAACGCCGTGCCGTAGAGCTGGAACGGACCCGCGTTGTACTTGATCCCGGCCTCGAACTGTTCAACTGCGTCGACAGTATTTCGGTTTTCGCGGATGTCGTCGAAGTGCGGGAACAGGAATCCGTCCGTGTAACGCACAAAAGCGCCGAGCTCGTCCGTGAAGTCGTAGTTGAGGGCCGCCGTGTACGCAGTTTCGTCACCGTTCAGGTGGGTCGACTGATCGACCGCGCCGTCGGCGAAGCCAGGCCCGGTGTCGAGCACATAGTCGATGGTCAGGTCCTCGTATCGCACGCCGAGATCCAAGCGGAACCGGTCCGTCATCTGCCAGGAATCGGCCAGGTAGAACGCCTCGGTGCGCGCGTCGCCGGCCGACTGAAGGCCGAACAGGAAGCCCGCATTGCCGCCGGCCGCCGCGATGTCGGCGGGCGTGGTCGACGGATCGAGCGGTTCGCCGTTCGCCACGTTGTGCACCGGGATCGGATTGCCGATCGTCCAGAAATCATCCGATGACCAGCTCGCCCGGTAGTAGCCGAATGTCACGTCGTGGGTGTCGGCGAAGACCTTGTTGATGCTGATGTCGTTGATCAGCGCCTCGAGGTCCTTCTGCACGACCCAGTGGCCGTAGGTCTGGACGAAATCGGTCGGCGCAAGCGTCGCGCCGCTGGCCGTGGTGACCGGACTGCCAGTCACCGCGGTGACGGCGCCTGCCGTCACGGCGCCGCCGGCAGGTACGAAGCCGTAGGTGTCCGCGTCGCCGTCCATGAACGTGAACTGGTCGCGGATCGTGAAGCCGCCGCCGAGATCGAACTCCGCGCTGCCGCCCGTGACCATGCCGTCCCAGCCGCGGCCGTTGGAGAAATCGAAGATCTCGGTGTTGCCGGCCGTGTTGGTCTGGATCTCGCGGAAGCGTGTCGCATTGCCGAGCTGCGCGAACGTGCCTTCATCGTTGCCGCTGTTGAGCGCCTGCGGCAGGATCCACTGGCCGTGATCGTCGGTCATGCGCGCGAACACGTTCAGCTTGCCGGTGTCGAAGAGCTTCGTCAGGTTGACGGTGAACTGGTTGCCTTCCTCGGCGGTGAACTGCGCGTCGCGAATGCCGGGGGACGACTGAATGTACCCACCGATCATGTAGTAAAAATCCTCCGCCAGCTCGCCGCTCAACCGGGCATCGAGCCGCTGGAGGTCGTAGTCGGAGGTCGAGTACTTGACGACGCCTTCGGTTTCCTCGCTGCCTTCCCGAAGGTTGAAGTTGACGGTGAGTCCCGGCTCGCCCTTGCCGAATACCGCGTTGGGGCCGCCGCGCAGGCCTTCGACGGATGCGACGGTTTCATCGATGCGGAAGATGGAACTCTGCTCGAAGAACGACAGCATTTCGGTGCCATAGAGCGGCGAGCCGTTGATTGCAAGCGTCACGAACGGCGCGTCGCCGCCGCCCGGAAGGCCGCGGACGTCGATGTTCGCACCGGCAATGCCGCCCGAACTCTCGA
>JBBDLI010000005.1:0-39216 GCA_040878925.1 Steroidobacteraceae bacterium
CTCGTCGACCATGAACACCTTCATTTGTCGGCGCTTTTCAACAGCCTGCTAGGGAACCTCAAATGGCCTATGACAAGGACAACATCTTCGCGCGCATCGCCCGCGGCGAGATTCCCTGCCACAAGGTCTACGAGGATGCCGATACGATCGCCTTCATGGACATCATGCCGCAGGCCGAAGGCCACACGCTCGTCGTCCCGAAGGCGGCGGGCGCGGACATCTTCACGACGCCACCGGAATCCGTCGCGGCCGCGATCCGCACCGCGCAGAAAGTTGCCCGCGCCCTCAAGAAGGCGTTCTCGCCGCCCGGCGTGATGATCGCGCAGTTGAACGGCCCCGCCGCGGGACAGAGCGTGTTTCACCTGCACTTTCACGTGATTCCGCGCTACACCGGCAAGGATTTCGGGATTCATGCCGCCGAGCCGGTCGATTCCGCCGTGCTCGCCGCGCATGCCGCGCGCATCCGCGCAGCGCTCTGAGCCGCCCGCCATGGCCGCCACCGACAACACGGTGTTCTACCAGCGACTGCTCGCGGTTTCGGGCCTCGCGCTCATCACCCTGCTCGTGTACCGGATCATCGAGCCTTTTCTCGGGCCGATTGCCTGGGCCTTGTTCCTCGGTTTCCTGCTGCAGCCGGCGCAGGCGCGTCTCACCCGCTGGATGCGCGGCCGCGCCTCCATCTCGGCGTTCACGCTGACGATCCTCGTGCTGTTCCTGTTCCTCGGTCCGCTGACGGCGCTCGCGGTCACATTCGCCAGGCAGGCTGCGGAACTCGCGAGCAGGCTCCAGTCCTGGGTCGGTCTGCAGCAGGGGCGCGGGTTCTCGCAATTGACCGATCTTCCGATCGTCGGCGGCCTGATGGAATGGCTGGACAAGAACCTGCAGATCAGCACAGCGCATGTGCAGGCCTGGCTGGTGGAAGGCAGCAAGGGTCTCTTCGAGCAGCTGGCGACGTTCGGCGGCATCGCTTTCCTCGGTGCGGTCGGCACGGTGCTGGCATTCACCGTGATGCTGTTCATTCTTTTCTTCATCATTCGCGACGGGCGCGCGATCGCTCGTCTCGGCGCCACGTTCGTTCCGCTCGCCGCGGACCGGCGCGAGGCGCTGGCTGGACGGCTCGCCTCGGTCACGCGCGCAGTGGTGCGCGGCACGGTGCTGACGTCCATTGTCCAGGGCCTGCTGCTCGGCATCGGCTTCGCCATCGTCGGCATGCCGGCGCCAGTGGTCTTTGGCGTGCTGGCGGCGGTGCTTTCGGTCGTTCCCTTTGGCGGCACGGCGCTCGTCTGGGTGCCGGCGCTCATTACGTTGCTGGCCCAGGGCCAATACGGGCGGGCCGGCGGTCTCCTGGTCGTCGGCATCATCGTCAGTAGCGTGGACAACTTCCTGAAGCCGATCCTCATCTCGGGTCGGTCTCCTTTGCCGACGCTTGCGGTGTTCATCGGCGTGCTCGGCGGACTCGCGGCATTCGGCCTGATCGGCCTGTTCCTCGGCCCGATCGTCATCGCGCTCGTGCTTGCGCTCATCAGTTTCGCGCAGGAATCCAGGCAGCGATCAAGGTAAGCCCGGGCATGTCCGCAGTGACAAGACGCGTGGCCATCGCGATTGCCCTTTCCGCCGCGCTCCTTATCGTGATTCTGTTCCTGAGGCAATCGCGGATCATTTCGGCGCCAAGTTCGCCCCAGCCAGTCGGCGGGACCGTGGCTGATGCCGGCCACACGGAGCCCAACTCGTTGCCGTCCCATGCGAACGGCGGCGAGAAGCAAGCACTGTTCAAGCGGCCAAAACACTACGAAGAGTTTGACTTTCGATCGATACTTCGGGCCTCTCTGGAGGAGGCTGCGCTCGGCTGAGGGCCTGGATGAGGATCACATTGCCCTGCTCAAGATCCGGACCGAGCGTTGCAGCGGAATTCAGGACTTGATCGGCGGTAAAGCGGTGACGGTCGGTCGGACCCTGGCGGCGGCCGCGCTTCAGCAGGGCTTTCAGATTGCCGAAATCGACAACCTGGTGAGGGGTGAAATCGACGAGAAGCTGCTGACCGCACTGGCGACTGCCGGGGACGACCGCGTATTGCGATACGAGGCATTCTTTCTCGTGCTTGCCGCAATGGATGGGCGCACAAATGCCAATGGCATGGAAGCCGATTCAACGGTCAGGAATGCGTGGACGTTGCTTCATTGTCGGGAATCATGGGAGTGCGACCTCGATGCAACTCTTGATTTCATGTCGCCCGAAATGCCCATGTCGAGCTTGACGCTTGCGATAGATCTTGCGACGGAGCTGGATGTCGCCTTGGCAAATCGCGACTTCTCGAGCATTCGCCTTCATTGATCTGGAGTCATGAGCGAAGGCCGGAGCGCTTGCTAGAATGCGCGCCCCATGTCTTCCCACGCCCTCCTCGCATCGCTCAACGATGAACAGCGCGCCGCCGTGACGGCGCCGATCGGGCCGATTCTCGTGCTCGCGGGCGCGGGCAGCGGCAAGACCCGGGTGCTGACCCACCGCGCGGCCTGGCTCATCCTCGAGCACGGCGTGTCGCCACACGGCCTGATGGCCGTTACCTTTACCAACAAGGCGGCGTCCGAAATGCGCGGGCGCATCGAGACACTCCTCGGCATGCCGGCCGATGCGCTGTGGATCGGCACGTTCCACGGCCTCTCGCACCGGATGCTCCGCCGCCACTGGCGCGAGGCGCGCCTCCCGCAGTCGTTCCAGATCCTCGATGAAGACGACCAGCAGCGGCTGGTGCGCAAGATCATCCGCGAGCAGCAGCTCGACGAGCAGCGCTGGGTCCCCCGAGAAGTGCAGGGATTCATCAACTTGAACAAGGACGAGGGCCGCCGCGCGAAAAAGCTCGAGGACCGCAACGACCCGACCCGCAGGCAGCTCATCAAGCTGTACACGCTCTACGAGGCGCGCTGCGAGCAGGCGGGCGTCGTGGACTTCGCGGAATTGCTGCTGAGAAGCTTCGAGGTCCTGCGCGACGTGCCGGATCTCGGGTCCTACTACCGCGACCGCTTCCGTCACCTGCTCGTGGACGAGTTCCAGGACACGAACGGCATCCAGTACGAATGGATCAAGATCCTCGTCGGCAGGACCGGCGCGCCGTTCGTGGTCGGCGACGACGACCAGTCGATCTACCGCTGGCGCGGCGCGCGGGTGGAAAACATGCAGCACCTCCGGCGCGAGTTCGGCGCGACGGTGTACCGGCTCGAGCAGAACTACCGTTCCACGGCGGTGATTCTCGCGGCTGCCAACGCGGTCATCGCAAGGAACACCGACCGGATGGGAAAAGAGCTGTGGACAGCGGCGAAAGGGGGCGAGCCGATCCGCGTGTACGCGGCATTCAACGAGCGCGACGAGGCCGATTTCGTGATCGACCGCATCCGCGAGCACGAGCGCCGCGGCCTGCCGCTCGCCGCCGCCGCCGTGCTGTACCGCTCGAACGCGCAGTCGCGCGCCTTCGAAGAGGCGCTGATGGCCGCGCGCATTCCTTACCGCGTCTATGGCGGCCTCCGGTTCTTCGAGCGCGCCGAGATCAAGGACGCGCTGTCCTACCTGCGCCTGACGCAGTCACGCGACGACGACATCGCCTTCGAGCGCGTCGTGAACCTGCCAGCGCGCGGCATCGGCACAGCGACGCTCGAGCTGCTGCGATCGGATGCCCGGAATCACGGCCGCAGCCTCTGGCAGGCCGGTCAGCAGATCGCAGCCACGCTGCCGGCGCGCGCCGCGACGGCGCTGCGTGAATTCTTCGCGCTGATTGACCGGCTCGCCGCCACCATTGCTGAAATGCCGCTTCCGCAGCAGGTGCAGCACGTGATCCAGCACTCAGGCCTGCGCGATCATCATGCGCGCGAAAAAGACAACAAGGGTGAGGCCCGGGTCGAGAACCTCGACGAGCTCGTCAACGCGGCGGAAGGATTCGAGCCGGAAAGCGACGACGGCCTGTCGCCGCTCGGCGCCTTCCTCGCGCACGCGACGCTCGAATCCGGCGAGACCCAGGCGGCGACCGGGCTTGACTGCGTGCAACTCATGACCCTGCATGCCGCGAAGGGCCTCGAGTTCCCGACCGTATTCGTGGTCGGTCTCGAGGAGGGGTTGTTTCCGTCCGAGCATTCCGCATTCGACGCCGACCGCCTGCCCGAGGAACGCCGGCTCTGTTATGTCGGCCTGACGCGCGCGATGCAGCGCCTCTACCTGACGCACGCGGAAAGCCGGCGCATCTTCGGGCGAACCTCGTATCGCGATCCCTCGCGTTTCCTGGCGGAGCTCCCACCGGAGGCAGTCGAGGATGTCCGCCCGCGCATTTCAGTGAGCCGTCCGCTCTACGCGTCGGAGAGAATCGCGTTGGCCGCTCCCGAGCCGGGCTCGTCAGCCACGAGACGGCGTTCGCGCGCGGCGGCGTCGCTCGCCGGCGAAGACCTGCCGATGCGCCTGGGCGCGCGCGTGCGGCATCCCAAGTTCGGTGAAGGCACCGTGCTCCGATTCGAGGGCTCCGGCGAAAGCCGCCAGGTCCACGTGAATTTCGAGCAAGTCGGGCAGAAGTGGCTCATGTTCGAACTCGCTAGACTTGAACAGATCTCCTGAACCGGAGGCTGGTACCGTCACGCCTGGCCCGCGTGACCGGCTGCGTTAGAATCTGCATCCTCGCGAGGCGCGCTAGGGAACTCGATTGAAAATCATCATTCTGGGCGCCGGCCAGGTCGGGAGCACAGCCGCGCAGCAGCTCGCGCGCGAGCAGGCGAACGACGTGACGGTCGTCGACACGCGGGACGAAGTGCTGCGCGACCTCCAGGACCGTCTCGACATCCGAACCCTGCTGGGGAATGCGGCGCATCCCGCCGTGCTCGAGGCCGCCGGCTGCGACGGGGCGGATCTGCTCGTCGCGCTGACTTCGAGTGACGAAGTCAACATGATCGCCTGCCAGATCGCTTGGACGCTGTTTCGCACGCCGACCAAGATCGCGCGCATCCGCTCCGCCGACTACTACGGACGGCCCGAGCTATTCGGCGAGAACGCCATCCCTGTCGATCTCGCGATCAGCCCCGAGCAGCTCGTCACCGACTATGTCGAGCGCCTCATCCGCTATCCCGGCGCACTCCAGGTGCTCGAGTTCGCCAACGGCCGCGTCCGGCTCGTCGGCATGCGCGCGCTGAAGGGCGGCAAGCTCGTCGGCCACCAGCTCCAGGAGTTGCGCGCCCACATCCCGAACCGCGAAGTCCGCGTCGCCGCAATCTACCGCGGCGGACGCAGCATCAAGCCCGAGGGCAACACGACGATCGAGGAGCACGACGAGGTGTTCTTCGTCGCGGCGCGCGCCGACATGCGGCCGATGATGAAGGAGCTCAGCACGGAGGAAGCAACCGTGCGGCGCGTCGTCATCGCGGGCGCCGGCAACATCGGCTTCAGGCTCGCGCGGGCGCTCGAGAACCGCGTGCAGGTCAAGCTGATCGAGCGCAGCCCCGACCGTTCGCGCCGCGCCGCCGAGACACTACGCAACACGCTCGTGCTGACCGGCAACGCTGCAGATGAAGAGCTGCTGCTCGAAGAGAATATCGACGACGCGGACGCGTTCGTCGCGGTAACGAACGCCGAGGAAGCCAACATCCTCTCCGCGATGCTCGCGAAGAAACTCGGCGCGCGTCGCGTCATGGCGTTGATCAACAAGCCTTCTTACGCCGAATTGATGGAAGGGGGCCCGATCGACATCGCGATTTCGCCGCAGACCGTGACGATCGGCGCACTGCTCGAGCACGTGCGGCGCGGAGACGTCGTTCGCGTCCATTCCCTGCGCCGCGGCGCGGCCGAGGCCATGGAAGCGATCGTTCACGCCGAAGGCCGCGATTCGCCTGTCGCAGGAAGGCGCGTCGAACAGATCGAGCTGCCGGAGGGCACCACGATCGGCGCCATCGTGCGCGGCGACGAAGTGATCATGGCGCATCACGACACGGTCATCGAGGCGGAAGACCATGTCATCCTGTTCCTGACAGATCGTCGTCACGTGGAGGAAGTCGGCCGGCTGTTCCAGGCCGGCAGCCGGACATGAATCTTTCGATGGTGCAGCAGATTCTCGGGCTGATGCTCCTGATGTTCAGCCTGGCGATGCTGCCGCCGGCCGGGATCGCCCTCCTGTACGGCGACGGGCACTGGCATCCGTTTCTCCTGTCATTCGCGGTGATTGCGGCAATCGGCCTGTCGCTCTGGTTGCCTGTACGCCGCGTGCGTCGCGACTTGCGTCTTCGCGATGGATTTCTTGTCGTTGCGGTTTTCTGGTCCTTCCTGGGTGTTGCGGGCGCGACTCCGCTGCTTCTCTCCGACCTGCCGGAAATGTCGTTTACCGACGCCGTTTTCGAGGCTGTCTCTGGATTCACGACGACAGGCGCAACCGTCATCGTCGGCCTCGACAAGTTGCCGGAGTCGATTCTCTACTATCGCCAGCAGATCCAGTGGCTTGGCGGAATGGGGATCATCGTGCTCGCCGTTGCGTTGTTTCCCGTGCTCGGCATCGGCGGCATGTCGCTTTACAAGGCCGATACCCCCGGTCCTTTCAAGGACCAGAAGCTCACGCCGCGCATCACGCAGACCGCCAAGGCGCTCTGGGGCGTGTACGCGGCGCTTACCGCGGCCTGTGCCCTCGGCTATTACCTTGCCGGGATGAGCGGATTCGACGCGATCGGACACGCCTTCAGCACGGTTTCTACCGCCGGATTCTCGACGCACGACGCGAGTCTCGCGTATTTCGACAGTGCCGCCATCGACGCAATCGCCACGGTTTTCATGTTTCTCGGGGGCACCAGCTATGTGCTGCATTTCATGGTGGCGCGCGGTCGCGATCCTCGTCTTTACTGGCGCGACACCGAGTTCCAGGCATACTTCTGGCTGGTTGCGACCATGGTCGGCGGCGTGACCATCTACCTCTGGCTTGCGGGCGAATTCGACTCGCTCGCAGCTTCACTGCGCCATGCGAGTCTGCAGGTCGTATCCGTACAGACCAGTACCGGCTTCATCACGACTGGCTTCGCGCACTGGCCAGGCCCGGTGCCGGCATTCATGATGCTGATGACGGTCGTCTGCGCCTGTGCGGGTTCGACGAGCGGCGGCATGAAGGTCATCCGGTGGCTCATCATATTCCGCCAAGGTGTCGCCGAACTGAAGCGGCTGGTGCATCCTAGCGCGGAGATCCCTGTGAAGCTCGGAAACCGCCCCGTTCCGGCACGAATCATCGGCGGCGTGGCGGGTTTCTTCGCAATGTACTTCATCGTGTTCGCGTTCCTGATGTTCCTGCTGATGCTTTTCGGGCTCGACCAGGTGACTGCGTGGTCCGCGATCGCGGCGACGATCAACAACGTCGGTCCCGGCCTCGGCGACGTCGCATTGACCTTCAGGGATGTGCCGGATTCCGCCAAATGGGTCTGCACGATCGCAATGGTCGTCGGCCGCGTCGAGATTTTCGCTTTCCTGCTGCTGCTGACCCCCGCGTTCTGGGAGCGCTGAGGTGGCGCTGCGCGACAACCTCCAGCTCATGCTAGAGCGCGGCCAGGACTCGCCGCTGCTGCGCTTCGCGCTGGGGCAGGCGTGCCTCAAGGCCGGTGACCTCGTGACGGCGATCGATCACCTGCGCCAGGCCGTGGACCAGAACCCGCGTTACTCGGCCGCCTGGAAGGCACTCGGCGCAGCGCACGCGCGCGCCGGCTCGCCGGACCGCGCGGCGGACGTCTACGAGCGCGGCATCGCCGCCGCGCGCGAGGCCGGCGACATCCAGGCCGCGAAGGAGATGCAGGTGTTCCTGAAGCGGCTGCACAAGCCGCCGAAGACACCGGCTTGATCGGCCTGCTGCAGCGGGTGACGGGCGCATCGATCGAAGCCGACGGCCGCGAAATCGCGAGGATCGGCGCGGGACTCCTCGTGCTCGTCGCCGTCGAGCGCGGCGATGACGAATCGACCGCCGAGCGCCTGCTCGAGCGCCTGCTGAGCTATCGGGTATTCGCCGACGCCGAAGGGCGCATGAATCTTTCCGTGGCCGACACCGGCGGCGCGCTGCTGCTGGTGCCGCAGTTCACGCTCGCTGCGGACACCGCGAAAGGTCTGAGGCCCGGATTCAGCCGGGCGGCGCCGGCGGCCGCCGCGGAGCGCCTGTTCGGACATCTGGCGAAGCGCGCGACAGAGCGGCTTCCGGACACGCAAACGGGCCGTTTCGGCGCCCGCATGCGGGTGTCGCTCGTAAACGACGGCCCGGTCACGTTCTGGCTCCGGGTACCTGCTCACGAAGGCCCCGAGTCGATTGGCGTATCATGATGCGTGAGCGCCAGGTGCGCGGGCCGGAGTCAGTGACATGCCTATTGGTTTCAAGGAACTGCTGATCATCCTCGCGATCGCGCTCCTGATCTTCGGGGCGAAGAAGCTGCGCAACATCGGCTCGGATCTCGGCGCCGCGGTGCGCGGATTCAAGAAATCCATGAACGACGGAGAGAGCGAGGAATCCGGCAAGACGCTTGCGCAGGACGAGCGCCCCGATGCGGACTTCACCGCCGGCAAGCGCGACCACGATTCATCGAAGAACGCGTAACGGCCGATGTTCGAGGTCGGTTTCACCGAGATCGTCCTGATCCTCGGCATCGCGCTGTTGGTGCTGGGTCCCGAGAAGCTTCCGAAACTCGCGAACCAGGTCGGCCGCTGGGCCGGGCGCGCGCGCGCAATGGCGCGGCAGTTGCGCCAGCAGCTCGACGAGGAAGTCGCGGTGATCCCGAAGCCTGATTTCGATCCGGCGGCACGGCGGCCGCCCGGCACGCCGCCGCCGGACGATTCCAGCGCGAAGTCCGACGGCACACCGCCTCCGCCATGAGCGCGGCGGAATCAGAAAAGGAGGCGCTCAAGGAAGGCACGCTGCTCTCGCACCTGCTCGAATTGCGGAACCGCCTGCTGAAAGCGCTGCTCGCGACGCTCATCATCGCGGCGCCCTGCCTCTACTTTGCAAACGACATTTTCACGTGGCTCTCCGCCCCGCTGCTCGCGCAGCTTCCGGAGGGCGCCTCGCTGATCGCGACCTCGGTGATGGCGCCGTTCATGACGCCATTCAAGCTCGCGCTGTTCGCCGCGATCTTCTTCGCGATGCCGGTGATCCTCTACCAGGTCTGGGCCTTCATCGCGCCCGGGCTCTATCGCCATGAGCGGCGATTCGCGCTGCCGCTCTTCGTCTCGAGCGTCGTCCTGTTCTACGCCGGATCGGTGTTCTCGTACTTCGTGGTGTTTCCGGTCGTTTTCCGCTTCTTCGTGATGACGACGCCCGATGGCGTGCAGATGATGACCGACATCACGCAGTACATGGACTTCGCGGTGCTGATGTTCTTCGCCTTCGGTCTCGCGTTCGAGATTCCGGTCGCGACCGTGCTGCTCGTGCGCACCGGGCTCGTCAAGCGCGAAAAACTCACGCACAACCGCGGCTATGTGATCCTCGGAATATTCATCGTGGCGGCCTTCCTGACGCCGCCGGATCCGGTCTCGCAGACCATGATGGCCATACCGATGTACCTGCTATACGAGGCGGGCGTGATCATGACCCGGCTGCTCGTTCGCGATAAAACGCCGGACCCTGAGCGCGATCCGGCTTGATGTTGCACCGCAATATGGCGGAGACTCGCCCGACTTCGGAGTAAACCCCCATGACCACCGACCTCCACATCCCGCCGGGGAACCTCCTCGGTCATCCGAAGGGGCTGTTCCTTCTGTTCGTCACCGAGATGTGGGAACGCTTCAGCTACTACGGCTTGCGGGCGTTGCTCGTGTTGTATGCGGTGGCCGCGACGCATGCAGCGAATCCGGGTCTCGGCTGGGCGGAGCCGCAGGCTCTCAGGCTGTATGGCTGGTACACCGGGCTGACCTATCTGACGCCGCTGCTCGGCGGCTGGCTCGCCGACAACTACCTCGGGCAGCGCAGGGCGGTGATCATCGGCGGCATCATGATGGCGCTCGGCCAGTTCACGCTCGCCGCGCCGCTCGACCTGCTCGGCACGACGCCGGCTTGGAGCGCTGCGCTGGTCGGCATCGCGTTTCCTGAAACGCCGACCAGTTTCTATGTCGGTTTGCTCGGGCTCATCATCGGCAACGGTTTCTTCAAGCCGAACATCTCGACGATGGTCGGTGACCTCTACCCGCAGGGTGACGCACGCCGCGACGGCGCGTTCACGATCTTCTACATGGGCATCAACCTCGGCGCATTTCTCGCGCCGCTCGTCTGCTCGACGCTTGGCGAGGATCCTGCCTATGGCTGGCGCGTCGGCTTCCTCGCGGCGGGGATCGGGATGTGCCTGTCGGTGATCATCCAGCTCGCCTTCGCGCAGCGCTACATCGGCGACGTCGGTCGCATGCCGGCCGCGCACCGCTCGCTGAAGCTCGCAGGCGGACAGAAACATCCGTTGACCCCGGTGGAGCGGGACCGGCTGCGCGTGATCTTCGTCATTTTCACGTTCGTCGTGATCTTCTGGGCGACATTCGAACAGGCCGGCGGACTCCTGAACCTGTTCGCCGAGAAGTACACGGACCGGCAGGCGGGGTCCTTCCTCGTGCCGACCGGCTGGTTCCAGTCGCTGAATCCTTTGTTCATCGTGCTGCTCGGCATCCCGTTCTCGATGCTGTGGAGCAAGCTGGGTGCGCGCGGCAAGAACCCGGCGACGCCCGTCAAGATGTACCTCGGCCTCGCGCAGGTCGCGCTCGGATTCATTTTCCTCGTGATCGCGGTATTCGAAATGCAGCGCACGGCCGACGTGAAGGCCGGCATGGTCTGGCTGGTGCTTGGTTATCTCTTCCACACGACCGGGGAACTCTGCATCAGCCCCGTCGGCCTCTCGATGATCACGAAGCTCGCGCCGCTCCGCCTCGCGTCGCTGATGATGGGCGTCTGGTTCCTGGTCAATTTCTTCGGAAACACGCTCGCCGGATACATCGGCGCGTTTACCGAGAACATGGGCCAGTACGAATGGATGGTCGCGCTCGCGGCCGACTTCGGCGTGCGTGCTGAGCACGCGGGCCTGCTCGGCGTATTCGGCGGTCTCGCGGCCGTTCTCCTCGCTTTCAGCCTGCTGCTGTGGGCGATATCGGGCCGCATCGTCCAGTGGATGCACGGCGCCGACAACACCACCAAGTGACAAGCCAAGTGCATCGCGTCGCAGTTACGTTATGCGTGGCCGGCATTCTGGCCGCCTGCGGTGAAGTCGGTGAAAAGAAGGAAACGGCCGACGAATTCGTCGCCCGCGCGAACCAGGAGCTTCTGGAATCCGGCAAGCAGAACGCGCAGGCCTCCTGGGTTCAGCTCACCTACATCACGCCCGACACCGAAGCGCTGGCCGCAATGGCTTCCGAACGGCTCCAGGCGGCCTTCGCGAAGAGCATCGCCGAATCGAAGGCCCACGACGGCGAAGCGATGTCGGCGGAATCCGCGCGCGCGATCGAGCTGCTGAAGTTCGGCCTGGATGCGCCTGCACCCGACGATCCCGCGAAGCGCGCCGAGCTCGCGGCGCTCGAAACGCGCATGACCTCGATGTACGGCGCAGGCAAATACTGCCCGAAGGGCCCCGAGAGCTGCCGTAACATCGATCAAATCTCCGAAACGCTTGCAACCAGTCGCGACTGGGACGAGCAGCTCGAAGCCTGGACCGGTTGGCACACGATCTCGCCGCCGATGCGAAAGGACTACCAGCGCTTCGTCGAGCTGGCCAACGAAGGCGCGCGCGGCCTCGGCTTCGGCGATCTCGGCGAGTTGTGGCGCGCCGGCTACGACATGGGCCCGGCCGAGTTCGAGTCGGAGACCGAACGGCTATGGACGCAGGTCAAGCCGCTGTACGACGGCCTGCATTGCTACGCGCGCGGCCAGCTCCAGGAAAAATATGGCAAGGAGCGCGTGCCCGACGGCAAGCCCGTGCCCGCGCACCTCTTCGGCAATCTCTGGGCGCAGCAGTGGAACAACATTTACGACCTGCTCGAGCCGTATCCCGGCGTGTCGAACCTGAACGTCACGTCGGCATTGAAGAAGCAGGGCTATGACGCGGTGCGCATGACGCGCTCGGCGGAATCCTTCTACACCTCGCTCGGTTTCCCGGCGCTCCCGAAAACCTTCTGGGAGCGCTCGATGCTGGTGCGCCCCGCGGATCGCGACGTCGTCTGCCACGCAAGCGCCCACAACATGGACGGCGCGGGTGATGTGCGCATCAAGCAATACATCCAGCCGACCGAAGAAGAGCTCTACACGATCTACCACGAGCTCGGTCACATCTTTTACTACCTGAGCTACCTGGACCAGCCGTACCTGTTCCAGGACGGCGCGCACGACGGCTTCCACGAGGCAGTTGGCGACACCATCAATCTTTCGATGACCGAGGGTTATCTCGCGAGTGTCGGGCTGATGCCCAAGGGCGCGAAATCGAGCCGCGAGGCACTGATCAACCGGCAGATGAAAGTCGCGAGCGAGAAGATCGCCTTCCTGCCATTCGGCAAGCTCGTCGACCAGTGGCGCTGGGGCGTGTTCTCGGGCGCGATCCCACCGGAGAAGTACAACCAGGCGTGGTGGAACCTCCGTCGGAAGTACCAGGGTATGGAGGCGCCGGTCGCCCGGTCCGAAAGCGACTTCGACCCCGGCGCGAAGTACCATGTTCCGGGCAACACGCCGTACACGCGCTATTTCCTGTCGTTCGTGCTGCAGTTCCAGTTCCACCGCGCGCTCTGCGAGAAGGCGGGGTTCAAGGGACCGCTGCATGAATGCTCGGTGTTCGACAGCGCCGATGCCGGCCGCCGATTCCAGGAAATGCTTGCGCTCGGCCGCAGCAAGCCCTGGCAGGATGCGCTCGAAAAGCTCACCGGCACGCGGCAGATGGATGCGACGGCCATCGTGGGTTATTTCGAGCCCCTGATGGGCTGGCTCGAAGAGCAGAATCGCGGCCGCGAGTGCGGCTGGCAATCATGAACGCGCATGACCCGGCGCAACTGACCGTACGCGCCATCATTCTTTCGCTGATCCTGGCGGTGCTGCTCGCCGCGGCGAACGCTTACCTCGGCCTGTTCGCGGGACTCACGGTCGCAACAGCCATTCCGGCGGCCGTGATTTCGATGGGAGTGCTGCGCCTGCTCGGCCGATCGAGCATCCTCGAGAACAACATCGTCGCGACCGGTGCCTCCGCGGCCTCCTCGATCGCAGCCGGCACGATCTTCACGATCCCGGCGCTGGTGATCATGGGTCATTGGACGACGTTCGATTATTGGTGGGTGCTCGCGATTGCGGGACTCGGCGGATTGCTCGGCGTGTTGTTCTCCGTGCCGCTCCGCCGCACGCTGATCCTCGACCAGAAGCTCCAGTTTCCCGAAGGCGTCGCGACCGCGGAAGTGCTGAAGGTCGGTCAGGACCCGGGCCGCGGGCTCAAGGCATTGTCGCTCGCCGCTGCCACCGGCGCGGTGTTCAAGCTTGCGCTCGCGGGATTCAGGTTCTCGCCGGAATCCTTCGCCGTCGCGCGCTACTTCGGCGAGCGGACGATCGGTTTCTTCGGCATCAACTTGTCGCCGGCGCTCCTCGGCGTCGGCTTCATCGTCGGATTCAACATCGGCTGCCTGATGCTTTCGGGCGGCGCGCTGTCATGGTGGGTGTTCATCCCGTTCTACAACAACTTCATGATCGACCAGAATCCAGCGCTCGCCGCAGAACTCGTCGGCTTGTCCGCGGCGGATGCCGCGGGCCTCATCTGGAGCCGGCAGATCCGCTATATCGGCGTCGGCGCAATGCTGGTCGGCGGGCTCTGGTCGCTGTGGTCGCTCCGGAAATCGCTGCTGTCCGGCATCCGCACGGGCATGACGCTCAAGGGCGGCTCGGCCGCCGACCTGCCGCATACCGAGCGTGATCTGCCGATGACGGCGATCCTGACGGGCATCGTGCTTTTCGTGCTGCCAATCTTCGCCCTTTACTACGCGGTCGTCGACAGCCTCGGCATCGCGTTCACGATGGCGGTCATCATGGTGATCGCCGGATTCGTGTTCTCGTCGGTGAGCGGTTACATGGCGGGTCTCGTCGGCTCGTCGAACAACCCGGTTTCGGGCATCACGATCTCGACGATCCTGTTAGCTTCGCTGATCTTGCTCGCAATCATGGGCAGCGGCTCGACCGTCGGGCCGGTCGCCGCGATCATGATCGGCGCCGTCATCTGCAGCTCGGCCGCCGTCGCCGGCGACAATCTCCAGGACCTGAAGGCGGGACAGCTCGTCGGCGCGACACCCTGGCGGCAACAGGTGATGCTCGCCATCGGCGCACTCGCCTCCGCGGCGGTCATGGCGCCGGTGCTCAATCTGCTGCTCGAGGCCTACGGCATCGGCACGCCGGCACGCGAAGGCGTCAATGCGCTCGCCGCGCCGCAAGCGACGCTGATGGCCTCGGTCGCCAGCGGCATTTTCGGCAGCGGCCTGCCCTGGAACATGGTGGCGATCGGCGCCGTCGTCGGCGTGATCGTGATCATGCTCGACGAGCGGCTCAAGGCGCGTGGGGCGAGCTGGCGCGCACCCGTGCTCGCGGTCGCGGTGGGCATTTACCTGCCACTCGAGCTGTCGACCCCGATCTTCACCGGAGGGCTGATCGCAGAACTGGCGACCCGCTGGCACCGCCGGCGGAATCCCGGCGGCAATCCCGAATTGCTGAAGCAGACCGGATTGCTGTTCGCGGCCGGCTTGATCGCGGGCGAAGCGATCATCGGGGTGCTGATCGCGATTCCGATCGTGCTGACCGAGGATGCGGATGCGCTCGCGGTCGCTGCTTCGATGCGACCCGGCCAGTTTGCCGGCCTTGCCGCGCTTGCCCTGGTCGGCTGGTGGCTGTACGCGGTCGCTGCACAACGCACGCGCAAACTGAGTGGATAAATAAAGGGGACGCTTCCCTTCAAAGGGAAACGTCCCCTTTGCGGTACGCTTGCCGCGAATGAGTGAATCACATTCACTGCGGGGCCGGGTCGCGATCGCGCTCGCGATCACCTACCTCGTCTGGGGATCGAGCTACTTCGCAACCAAGATCATGGTGACCGACGAGCCGCCGCTCGCCGCTGCAGGCCTGCGCTTCTCCACCGCGGGCATCCTGCTGATGGCCTTTGCCTGGTGGCGCGGCGGACCACCGGTGCTTGCGCGCATCGAATTGCGGCATGTGCTCGCTATGGCTTTCCTCTCGGTTCTCTTCAGCAATGCCTGCCATGTGATCGCAATGCAGTATGTGCAGTCCAATACGGCGGCGCTGTTGAATGCGACGCCCTCGCTCTGGATCGCATGGCTCGGCACCTTCGGCCAACTGCCCAAGCCTCTCTCTGTCACGGCGCAGCTCGGGCTCCTCGTTGGGCTTGCGGGCGTGCTGCTCGTGCTCGCGCCGAAGGGGGGACTCCATCTCGTGGGTTTCGGCTGGCAACTGCTGATCCTGCTCGGCTGCCTGAGCTGGTCGCTCGGCACCATTTATTACCGCAACTCCGGCGCCGCGAATCCGCCGCTGATGTTCGCCGCCCTGCAGATGCTGGCGGGAGGACTCGGCCTGCTGGCAGCCGCCATCGTCACAGGCGAGTCGTTCGCGTTTCACTGGACGCCGCGCGGGCTCTCCGCCTTCCTGTGGCTGACGCTGATGAGCTCCTGCCTCGCCTACTCCGCCTATGCCTGGCTCACCGTCCACACGTCACCGGTCGTCGTCGGCTCCTATGGTTATGTGTGTCCGGCCGTGGCGGCGCTGATCGGGTGGCTCGCGCTCGGCGAAACACTCTCCTGGATACAGATCACGGGGATGGCGGTGATCCTGCTGGGGATCGCGCTGGTGACAGGCTATTGGCGGCCATTGCCGCGGCGCCAGCCCGCTTACAACGGGACGGAATAGATGAAGAAACTGCTCTTGCTCGCCATCGCCGCCGCCGCGGCCGTTTATCTCAGCCGGCAGCCGGACGATATTCCGCGCGAGATCGCGGAGCCGACCGTAGCGCATGCGCCGGCTGCGAAGACGGACAGGCTTGCAAACGTCTACGCCGGCCAGCAGAGCGGAGTCCAGGTCGCAGGCGGCGGTGTGGTCACCAGGATTCTTGGCGACGACATCGTGGGCGACCGTCACCAGCGATTCATCCTGACGCTCGATTCAGGCCAGACGCTCCTGATCGCCCACAACATCGATGTCGCGCAGCGCATCGAATCGCTGCGGGAAGGCGACTCGGTATCATTCAGCGGCGAGTACGAATGGAACGACGATGGTGGCGTCGTGCACTGGACTCACCATGACCCGCAAGGGCAGCATGAGGCCGGCTGGCTGAGGCATCGCGGCCGCACGTATCAGTAGAAGAAGAGATCCGGAAACTGATGGTCAGCAAGCCGCAGCACGATCCAGCACGGCGAATGTTGCTCCGCCAATCGCTCGCGCTCGCCGGCGCGGCGGCACTCGCTGGCGCGCCGGGGCGGGCGTCGACTGCCACCCGCGATGCCGCGACGGCTGTGCCTTTGTCGGATCCGCACCCGGCGCTCGGGCGCACACTCAGGCGCATCGCGTTCGGGTCGTGCGCAGAGGCATCGAAGCCCCAGCCGGTCTGGGATCCGATACTGGCGCGGCGAAACGACCTGTTCATATTCCTCGGCGACAACATATACGCGGATACGCGCGACATGGCGGTGCTGCGCGCGAAGTACGCGCAACTCGCGGCGCAACCTGGCTTTGCCCGTTTGCGCGCGGAGACTCCAGTCGTCGCGATCTGGGACGACCACGACTTCGGCGAAAACGACGCCGGCAGCGAGTACCCGATGAAGGACGAGTCCCGGCGGATCTTCCTGGATTTCTGGGACGAGCCCGCCGGATCACCGCGCCGGGACCGGGATGGCGTGTATGCAACCTATGTCTTCGGCCCGCCGGGCAAGCGCGTGCAGGTGATCCTGCCGGACCTGCGTTACAACCGCACACCGCTCGTCGAGGCCGACCTCGGCGGTGCCGACTTCGAGACCTGGGTCGAAGCCAGGCTGGCCGCGGGGCTCGAGGTGCCGGGGCCGCACGCGCGCAATCCGGACCCGAAGGCCACTTTGCTCGGCGAGCGGCAGTGGCATTGGCTCGAATGGCAACTCGAAGTGCCCGCCGAAGTGCGCCTGTTCGGCTCGAGCCTGCAAGTGCTCGCCGATTTCACGGGCTGGGAATCATGGGCCGGTTTCGCACGGGATCAACAGCGCCTGTTCGACCTGATCCGCCGCAAGAAGGCGAATGGCGTCGTGTTCCTGAGCGGCGACATTCACTATGCGGAGATGTCGAAACTCGACGTCAACGTCCCCTACGTGCTGTGGGACCTGACCGCGAGCGGCCTCACGGAGGAATGGCGGGTGCCGACGCCGAATGCCAATCGCGTGAGCGACGTGCTGTCCGATGCGAATTTCGGATTCATCGACATCGACTGGCGGGGGCCGGCGACGAAGCTCACGCTCGGAATCGTCGATGCCGCGGGCAGGACGCGGATGTCCTGGCAAATCGAACTCGCGAGCCTTTCCGGCAGCGCATGACCGGAACGAGGCAGGTGCGCGCCGTGTTCTTCGACCTGGACGGCACGCTGGTCGACAGCGAGACGCAGACGGACCAGGCGATCGACGCGGTGGTCGTGCGCCGCGGAATCGCGAACTTCGCGCTTCCGCATTCCGAGACGCGTGGTCACACGTGGATCCACATCGCCAACACCATCCGGGCGCGCACCGGCATCGGCCTCGCGAAGGAAGCCCTCGCAGCGGAATTGCAGGAGCGCTGGAACGCGGCCACCACGGACGTGAAGCCCATTCCCGGCGCGCCGAAAGCCGTGCGCGCCGCGGCCGCGTGTAAGCTGAAACTCGGCGTCGTGTCATCCAGCCCGCGCTCGGTGATCGACACATTCCTCGACAAGCTCGGCGTCGGCGACTGCATCGACCCGCGCGCGCGCATCGGCGGCGATGCCGTTGAGAACGGCAAGCCCGACGCGGAGGGTTTCCTGCTCGCAGCGCGCGCGCTCGGCATCGATCCTGCCGATTCCCTCGTGTTCGAGGACAGCCAGGCAGGCCTGCTGGCGGCAAGGGCCGCCGGCATGCGATCCATGTTCGTCACCTGCTGCGCGTCGGACATCCCCGCGAATACCTTGCTCGCCACGGCGAGCTGCACGCATTACCGCACCTTGCCGCCCCGTTTCTGGGAACAGGTGGCCGACGGCAGTCTGGATCTCGCCGGCAGGTCGTTCACATGAATGCGGCGAATCCCGAGCTGTTGCGCCGCTATCGCGCGCAGCTCTTTACGGCGACCTGGCTTTCCTATGCCGGTTTCTACCTCGCGCGGAAGGTCTATGCGGTCCTGAAGCACCCGCTGAAGGAGCAGTTCGGACTCGATGACATCCAGATCGCGTATCCGTGGACGATCTATCTCATCACCTACATGCTCGGCCAGTTCATCGCGGCCTGGCTCGGCCGGCACATGGAGAGCCGGCGCGTGCTCGCCTGGGGCATGTGCGTCGCAGCCGCCTGCAACATCGTGCTGGGATTCCTCGTCGACTCGAATGTCGCGAGCGTGCTGCTGTGGATGTGCGTGACCATGGGGATCCACGGACTTGCGCAGGCCATGGGCTGGCCGCACAACGTTGCCCTGTTCGCGAACTGGACGCGCCGTTCCGAGCGCGGAACGCTGTTCGGGATCTGGGGCACCTGCTACCAGTTCGGAGGAATCGCCGGGAAAGCCCTGGCCGGATTCCTGCTCGGCTGGCTGGGAATGTCGTGGTCTTTCTTCGGCTCGAGCATCCTGCTGCTCGCATTCACCGCGTACTTCGTTCTGTACGTTCGCGAGCGGCCGCAGTCGGTCGGCCTGTCGCTCGAGGACGAGGCGGAACCCGACGTCGCCGAACCGGGTCCGCGCGAGGCGGCGGCCCGCGAGCCCGCGCTGCCGCCGGGATTCATCGCGTCGATCGTCGCGATGGGCCTGATCTACTTTGGTTTCAAGTTCCTCCGCTACGCGCTCGACAGCTGGTCCGTGCTGATCCTCGGCGAGCATTTCGGGATGACGACGTCGATCGCCGCCTACTGGTCGACCGCCTTCGACTGGATCGGCTTCCTCGGCGTGCTCACCGCCGGCATCTGGTCCGACCGCATCCCGGGTTCACGGCGCACGCCCGTGATCTTCTGGATGACGACTGGCTGCTTCATGTTCACGGTCGCGATGTGGCTCGTCGGCCTGTCGTCGCCGATCCTGTTCATTGCGCTGCTCGGCCTGATCGGATTCATGGCCATGGGGCCGGACTCGCTGCTTTCCGGGGCTTGCGCGATGGATGTGGGAAGCCGGCGCCAGGCCGCGCTCGCAGCCGGTGTCATCAACGGTTTTGGATCGATCGGCCCGATACTTCAGGAGCCGGCGATCGGCTGGCTGAAGCACACTCAGGGTATCGACGCGGTTTTCCTGCTGTTAGTGGGTGTCGTGTTCCTGACGACCGTGGCCACCGGCCTGCTCGCCCGATTCGAGCGACGCCGCGGCATCTAGCCGCCGTCAGGAACCGCGATTCAACGCAGATCCCGGCCCGCACTCACCGTCGTGTGACCAAGGGTCAGCGCGACGAAGAAAATCGTCAGCAGGCAGCACGCGACCATCGTCGTGAATACGCCACCCCAGCCCCAGTGATCGGCGATCCAGCCGACGCCGGTTCCCGCGATCGCCGAGCCAAACACGTAGCCGAAGAAACCGGTGAACCCTGCGGCGGTGCCGGCCGCCTTCTTGGGCACGAGATCGAGCGAATGCAGCCCGATCATCATGATCGGTCCGTAGACCAGGAAACCGATCGCTATCAATGCCGCGTAATCGATCCAGATCGGCCCCTTCATGTTGAGCCAGTACACGACCACGGCGATGAGCGTCAGCGCCATGAAGAGCAGAGTTGCGGGAGCACGCCTGCCCTTGAACCACCGGTCCGAAAGCAGGCCGCAGGCGATCGTCCCCGGGATGGCCGCGTATTCATAGAGCGACCAGGCGATGCTCGACTCCGTAAAGGAAAATCCCTTGGCGGTCTCGAGATAGGTCGGAATCCAGTTCACCACGCCATAGCGGACGAAGTAGCAGAAGGCATTCGCGATCGCAATCGCAATCGCCCACAGGTAGCGGTTCGGCAGCACGTACTGGAGGAAGATTTCCCGCAACGCGAGCGTCTGCTCGTGGGCCTCGCTGTAGCCCTCCGGGTAGTCGTTCCTGTATCGCTCCACGGGCGGCAGCCCGCGTGATTGCGGCGTGTCTTCCAGCAGGAACCAGACACCGATGGCGATGATCGCGGCGAAGAGCGCATTGAAGTAGAACTTCGCTCCCCAGTCGTGGAACAGCAACACGCCGACCAGGGCGAGATTCGCGACGAGCGCGCCGCCGATGTTGTGCGCGATGTTCCAGGTCGAAACGGTGAGCCCGCGCTCCTTCACGCTGAACCAGTGCACCATGATCTTGCCGCAGGGCGGCCAGCCCATGCCCTGGACCCAGCCGTTGATCGCCATGATTGCGATGATGGCGGCGAGCGATGTGTAGATGGCATCGACCAGGCCGAACGCCGCCATGATCGCGCTCGAGAGGAGCAGCCCGAGCGGCAGGAAATACTTCGGGTTGCTCCGGTCGGAGATCGAGCCCATGAGGAATTTCGACAGGCCGTAGGCGACGGACAAGCCGGTCAGCGCAGTGCCGAGCGCGGCCTTGCTGTATTCCGGATGCTCCGCGAGGAGGTCAGGGATCGCGAGCGCGAAGTTGTTGCGGACGAGGTAATAGCCCGCATAGCCGACGAAGATGCCGGCATACACCCGCCGCCGAAGGCGCCGGTATTCCGGATCCACGTGGTCGGCAGCCAGCGGGGCGCCGAACGCGGCCGGCTTCAGGAAGCCGATCATCGCATCGGCGTCGGCGACGGCACCGCAATCCCCTTCGTCTCGAGCAGGGAGCGCAGCAGGTCCGGGCGGTCGCTGATCAAACCGTCCACGCCGAGCGCGAGGATGCGCTCCATGTGCTTCGGATCATTGACGGTCCAGGGTACGACGGCGAGACCGAGCCTGTGCGCCTCCGCAACGAGGCGTTCGTCGAGATCCAGCGCGTGCGGCGACCAGACCTCTGCGCCGATGGCCATGACGGCCTTCGGCACCGAGTCTCCGTAATCATCGACGTCGAGGCCTCCGAGCCAGGGCGATGCACCGGGCTTTCCGACCTCCATCGAGTCCTCGCCGGGTTGCTGATCGGTCAGGGCGACCGTCACGATCTCCGGCGCAAGCTGGCGCACGAGCGCGAGCGTGCGCCAGTCGAAGGACTGGACCGTCGTGCGCGATTCCATGCCCGAGCCGCGGATGACCGCGAGCAACGCTTCGACGAACGGTTTCGGTGCCGCCGTGAGCTCCGGCTGCAGCGGATCGAGCTTGGTCTCGATGTTGAAGCGCAGCTCGCGGTTGCCGCTCCGCTGCACGAGCGCATAGACGTCGGCGAGGCGCGGGATGCGTTGACCATCCACGGGCTGCTGTTCCGAGAACCGGGCGGCGTAGTCGCTGCCGGGCCGGATGCGCCCCACGTCGTATTGCTGCAATTCCGCGAAAGTGAGCGCATGGAGCGGCGGGCCTGCTTGTTCCAGGAATTTTCCGCCGGAGTCGCGGGTAATGTCGGGGTTGAGCGACGAATCGTGACTCACGACCACGACCCCATCCTTGGTCACCCCGCAGTCGAGTTCCAAGGTGCGGACCCCCAGCTCGAGCGTCCAGGCGAAACCGGCCAGCGTGTTTTCCGGGCGAAGCCCGCGTGCGCCGCGGTGTCCCTGGAGATCGAATACGGCGGTGCGCGCCGACTCGGCGCCCGTCGCCATGGCGGACGCCCAGGCGCAGACGAGAGCCAGCGCGCAAGCCGCGAATCCCGACTTCGGCTTCATCATGCGGGCATCCTCATTCTTCAAGTCGTGGCAAAGGCGCGCGTCGCCAGGGCGCCGATGATTTCGGTCTCGCCGCAGACGCCCAGCACCTGCCCGCCTTCCGCCAGCAGCACCGGATGTCCGGACCTGCGGCGCAGGTGTATCAACCGCTGAAGCGAAAGCGACGTAGGCGCAATGATCACCGCGCGTTCGCCCTCCGCGCAGTCCGCGTCTTCTCCCACGACGCGCAGGGGATGCGGCTGTCCATTGAGGCGCAGTTCTACCGGCGCGTGACGGGAGTCGAGCTTCAACTGGTATCTTCGCGCTTCGTCGAGGCAAACGCCGCCATCCGCCTGATCCATCTGCTCGCGCTTGCGCATGATCATCGCGCCGGTGAGCACCGTCAGCGGGTTCATGTGCCGCACGAATTCGGCGACGTAGTCGTCGGCCGGTCGCAGCACGATATCCTGCGCCGAGCCGGTCTGCACGATGCGGCCGTGATGCATGATCGAGATCCGGTCGCCGAGCCGCAAGGCCTCGTCGAGGTCGTGGCTCACGAACAGGATCGTCTTCCTGACGCGCTCCTGGAGCGTCAGTAGCTCGTCCTGCAGCTTGTCGCGGATCAGGGGATCGAGGGCCGAAAAGGGTTCGTCCATCAGCAGGATGTCCGCCTGCGTCGCAAACGCGCGCGCGAGACCCACGCGCTGCTGCATCCCGCCGGACAGCTCGCCGACATCCCGGTCCGCCCACTGCGACAAACCGACCAGCTCGAGCTGTTCCGCGACGATCCTCTTTCGCGCGGCCGCCGGCTCGCCGCGCAACTCGAGACCGAGCCCGACATTGTCCGCGACCGTGCGCCAGGGAAGCAGCGCAAACTGCTGAAACACCATCGCGATGCGTTCGCGCCGCAGTCTTCGCAGGTTTTCCGAACCGCAATGACCGACATCGATCGGCGCGTTCGCGTCGTCCACCAGCACGCTGCCGCGCGTGACGGCCGTCAGGCCGTTGGCGGCCCGCATCAGGGTCGATTTTCCGGAACCCGACAGTCCCATCATCACGCAGATCTCGCCCGGAGCGATGCCGAGACTGGCGCCGGCCACGCCGACCACGACTCCGCATGCAGCGGCTATTTCCTCTCGCGCCGCGCCCGCGTCGAGCCGTGCGAGCGCATCCCGGATCGCCCGCGCGCCTTGTCGCCCCTGCTCGCGCGAGAACAGGATGTCGACATTCCGGAACTCGAGCGCGGCGTTCATCGGGACGCGCGGCCATGCCTTGGCCGGCTGACCCGGTCGAGGATGATCGCGAGCAGGACGATGGCGATGCCCGCCTCGAACCCGACGTCGACCTGCACGCTGTTCAAGGCGCGCACGACCGGCACTCCGAGACCGCCGGCGCCGACCAGTGCCGCGATGACGACCATCGACAGGCTCAACATGATGCACTGGGTAATTCCGGCCAGGATCGTCGGCATGGCACTCGGCAACTCGATTTTCCACAGCCGTTGCATCGGCGTCGCGCCGAATGCATCGCCCGCTTCGAGCAGAGGCTTCGGCACCGAAGAGATTCCGAGGTGCGTGAGGCGAATCGGCGCCGGCAGCGCGAAGATGACCGTCGAGATCAAGCCGGGCACGACGCCGAGCCCGAACAGGACCAGCGTCGGAATGAGGTAGACGAAGGTCGGCAGGGTCTGCATCAGGTCGAGCACCGGACGCAGCGCGGCATAGAGTCGGGGCCGGTGCGCGGCCGCGATGCCGGTCGGTACTCCGATCAGCGTCGAGAAGAGGGCGGACACGAACACCAGCGCCAGAGTCTCGAGCGTCGCAGCCCAGTAGCCCTGGTTCATGATGAACAGGAGGGCCGCGACGATGAAAACCGCCAGTCCAATCGAGCGATGCAGAATCCAGGCCAATGCTGCGACGAGCAGGATCAACAGCCAGGCGGGAGTGCCCGCCAGCAAGGCGTTCACGGCGTCGACGGAGCCGCCGATGACGGTCGAGGTGCCGGCGAAAAATGCTTTCCCGCGCGCCTTGATGTAATCGATGGATGCGGCGATTGCGCGGCCGAGTGGTATTTTGTGACGGGTTACCCAGGGCTCGAAGCCGCGCTCGTCGCGCGCCACGGGCATTGACGCCGCTCCCAGCAGGGCGGGCTTCCGATCGAAAGTCAGCACGCCTTCGTACCAGACCTCTGGCGCGGCCTGATTGGCCTCGAGCCATTCCGCCGCCGCGGCCTCGGGCGACAGCTTGCGATCCAGGATGCCTGCCATCACCTCGCTTTCGCCCCGCAGCGTGAATCGGAGGTTCCTCAGCAGGCGACCCACGTTCGGGCACTCTTGCAGATAGCCGGCGCGGACATTGGTGAAGACCGTCGCCCCGCCGAAGTCGGGGCCGAAGCTCGTATCGCCCCCGCTCAGATAACGCATGTCGAAGCGTGTGTTCATCGGATGCGGCTCCCAGCCGAAGAACACGATGGGTCGCTGCGCGGCAATGGCGCGCTCGACCTGCGCCAACATGCCCTGCTCGCTCGATTCGACGAGCTTGAAATCGCCGAGACCGAACTGATTGGTCTTGATCAGTCCGAGCACCAGGCGATTGCCGTCATTGCCGGGCTCGATGCCGTAGATCTCGTGCTTCAGTTCCGCGGCGAAGCGCTGGATGTCGGAAAAATCCCGCAGCCCGGCTTCGTGCAGGTAGGCCGGCACGGCGAGCGTGTACTTGGCGCCGGTGAGATTGGCGCCGACGACCTCGACCGAGCCGTCGGCTAGATACGGCCGGATATCCGCCGCCATCGCGGGCATCCAGTTGCCGAGAAAGACGTCGATGTCCCTGTTCTTCAGCGACGCAAAGGTCACCGGGACGGAAAGCACCGTGACCTGCGGCTCGTAGCCGAGCCTGCGCACCAGGTGGCTCGCGAGCCCCGTGGTCGCCGTGACATCGGTCCAGCCGATGTCGGAGAACCGCACGATCCGGCAAGTGGCAGGCTCGAGCCCGGCGTCTGCCAGAACGGCTGGCGGGTGGAGCGAAAGCGCGGCAAAGAGCGCCAGGCAAGCGGACCGGACGGCCCGGGCCGCACTTGACCTGTCCCACCGGCTATCGAATGATCGTTCAACAGGGGATTGGTTGGGCACGTTCGTGTTCCCGTAACTCTTTGCAGACAAAGAATTTGTGGCAACCTTGGATAGTCTCGCAGAACCGGCAAGTTCCCGCCTCGCCTCGTTCAATCCCGCGACCGGAGAACGGCTCGGTGATGTTTCGGTTGCCGGCCCCAACGAGATCGAGGCCGCCGTTTGCGCTGCGCGCGAGGCGCAACCGGCCTGGGCCGCACTCACCGGCGCTGAGCGTGCCCGTTCCCTGCGCCGTGCCGCCGAATTGCTGCGAGCCCGCAACGATGCGCTCGCGGAGCTCGAAACGCGCGACACCGGCAAGCCGATCCAGGAGACGCGCGTCGTCGATGTCATCTCCGGCGCCGAGTGCATCGAGTACTTTGCCGCGCTCGCACAGAGCGCGGCGGGCGAACACATCGACCTTGGACCGCAGGCCTTCGGCTACACGCGCCGCGAGCCGCTCGGAATCGTCGCCGGCATCGGCGCGTGGAACTATCCGCTGCAGATCGCCTGCTGGAAATCCGCTCCTGCGCTCGCGTTCGGCAATGCGATGATCTTCAAGCCGGCAGGGCTCACGCCGCTGTCTGCTGTCGAGCTCGAGAAAATCTACCGCGAGGCCGGCGTCCCGCCCGGCATTTTTCAGGTGGTTCAAGGCCGCTCCGAGACCGGCCGGCTTTTGACGCGCCACCCGGAGATCCGCAAGGTTTCGCTCACGGGTTCAGTCGGCACCGGCAAGGCGGTGATGAACGACGCCTCGAGCACAGTCAAGGCCGTGACGCTCGAGCTCGGCGGCAAGTCGCCGCTCATCGTGTTCGAGGATGCGAAGCTTGATCAGGCCGTCTCGGGCGCGCTGCTCGGAAATTTCTACTCCGCCGGCGAAGTGTGCTCGAACGGCACGCGCGTCTTCGTGCAGCGCTCGGTGCGGCAGGAGTTCCTGCGCCGTCTCGTCGCGCGCGTCGGCGCCATGCGCATCGGCGACCCGATGGACCCCGCGACACAGGTGGGCTCGCTCATCTCCGAGGAGCACATGCAAATGGTCCTCGGCTACATCGCCCGCGGGCGCGCGGAGGGTGCGCGCGTGCTGGTGGGTGGCTCGCGCCGCACGGACGGCGCGCTCGCCAGGGGATTCTTCGTCGAGCCGACGGTCTTCGACGGCTGTCGCGACGACATGAGCATCGTGCGGGAGGAAATCTTCGGCCCCGTGATGTCGGTGCTCGAGTTCGAGGGCGAAGAGGAAGTCATCGGGCGCGCGAATGCCACCGAGTTCGGCCTGTCGGCCGGCGTATTCACTAACGACCTCAACCGCGCGCATCGCGTGATCGCGAGGCTCCAGGCCGGCACCTGCTGGATCAATCACTACAACGTCACCCCGATCGAGCTGCCGTTCGGCGGCGTCAAGCTCTCGGGTCTCGGGCGCGAGAACGGCCGCGCCGCGATGGAGCATTACACCCAGCTGAAGAGCGTGTACGTCGCGAAAGGCGACATCGATGCGCCGTACTGAGGCGGCGCGTCGATGAGCCAGGAAGTTTTCGACTACGTGATCGTTGGCGCCGGATCCGCCGGCTGCGTGCTGGCCGACCGGCTGACCGAGGACGGCAAGCACACTGTTCTCGTGCTTGAATACGGCGGCTCGGACCGCTCGATCTTCGTGCAGATGCCCTCGGCCTTTTCGATCCCGATGGGCATGGAGAAGTTCGACTGGCGCTATTACACGGAGCCCGAGCCCGGCCTCGGCGGCCGGCGCCTGCACACGCCGCGCGGCAAAGTGCTGGGCGGATCGTCTTCGATCAATGGACTCGTGTACGTACGCGGCAATCCCCGCGACTTCGACCGCTGGGAAACGGAAGGCGCCGCGGGGTGGAGTTACGCCGCGGTGCTGCCCTACTTTCGCCGCGCCGAGACCCGCGCCGAGGGCGGCGACGCCTATCGCGGGGATTCCGGCCCGCTACAGACCGGTTACGGCACGCTTGCGAATCCGCTGCATGCCGTCTGGCTCGAAGCGGCAAGCCAGGCGGGTTACCCGCGCAGCTCCGACATCAACGGTTCCCAGCAGGAAGGCTTCGGCCGGCTGGACATGACCGTCGGCAGAGGCCGGCGCTCGAGCGCGGCCAATGCCTACCTGCGCCCGGCGATGAAGCGCGGAAATCTCTCGGTCCGCACGCGGGCGCTCGCAACGCGGATCCTGTTCGAAGGCCGACGCGCAGTTGGCGTCGAGTATCGCCGCGGCGAGGGCCTGCAAACGGCTCGCGCGCGGCGTGAGGTGATCGTCAGCACCGGCTCGATCAACACGCCGCAACTCCTCAAGCTCTCCGGCATCGGGCCGGCCGTGGAGCTTCGGGAGCACGGCATCGCGGTCGTGCACGATCTGCCGGGAGTGGGAGAAAACCTCCAGGACCACCTGGAATTCTATTTCCAGGTTGCTTGTAAGCAGCCCGTCACGCTCTATTCTTCGATGAGTCTGTGGTCACGCGCGCTGATCGGGGTGCGCTGGCTGCTCTTCAAGGACGGGCTTGGCGCCACCAATCATTTCGAGACCGGTGGCTTCATCCGAAGCCGCGCCGGCGTGCCGTACCCCGACATCCAGTATCACTTCCTGCCGCTCGCCGTGACCTACGACGGTTCTTCGCTCGCGCAGGAACACGGCTTCCAGGCGCACGTCGGTCCGATGCGCTCGAAGAGCCGCGGCTATGTGCGGCTCGCGTCGGCGAATCCGTCCGACAAGCCGAAGATCCGCTTCAACTACCTGAGCCATCCGGACGATATGCTGGAGTTTCGCGCCTGCGCGCGCCTGACGCGTGAGATCTTCGCGCAGAAGGCGTTCGATTCTTACCGTGGCCGCGAGATCCAGCCGGGAGCCGATGCCGTCACCGATGATCAGATCGACGCATTCGTACGCGCGAAGGTCGAAAGCGCCTATCACCCCTCCTGCACCTGCCGGATGGGAAGGTCCAACGATCCGCTGGCGGTCGTGGATCATGATGCGCGCGTGCTCGGCGTCGAAAGACTGCGCGTCGTGGATTCGTCGATCATCCCGTCGATCACGACCGGCAACCTGAATGCGTCGACCATCATGCTGGCTGAGAAGTTGGCGGACCACATCAGTGGCAAGCCTCGTCTGCCAGCAGCCGATGTGCCTTACAACTCGGCGCCAGGCTGGCAGGCGTTACAAAGATGATGTTCCCAGACCATTCAGTCGCTTACGCGCTGGGCGGGTGATTAACAGTCAGGAATGACGTAGAACATCACATGATTTTTCATACCCAATTGTAAGTTAGGCATGAACACCCGGCATCGAGGCAGAGCATGAGCATTGAAGCAGCCAGCGTCCTCGCCGCAGTTCTGGTCGGCGCCGGCGCAACGCTGCTATTGGACCTTTGGTCCCTGTTTCTGCAACGCGCATTCAAAGTGCCTTTCCCCAACCTCTGCCTGCTTGGTCGATGGCTCTGCCACATGCCCAAAGGCAAGTTCGTGCATGCCAGTATCGCGAGTGCCCCGCCGAAGCGCTTTGAATGCACCGTGGGTTGGATCGCTCACTACGCCATCGGCGCCGCATTCGCGCTCGTTTTCGTAGCCCTCGCGCCAGCTGGCTGGCTGGCACGGCCGACACTGTTGCCGGCCATGCTCTTCGGCTTCGGTACGGTGCTGATCCCATATCTGGTCATGCAGCCCGCATATGGCCTTGGTGTCGCCGCATCGAAAACACCGAACCCCACTGCCGCCAGGCTGAAAAGCCTCATGAGCCATGGCGTATTCGGGCTCGGCCTTTATGCATCCGCAGTTGCCGCCAGCCAGGTGCTGAGCGTTCATGCCTAACTATGCGATGCAGCGGTCGGCGCGGGTCGTCACGCCGCTTGCAGGAACTGCAAGTGGCTTCTGGAAAGTTCGGTCAGCAAGCGGCGCGCCGCCTGCGCGCCGCCGCTGATCGCGAACGTTAGGCCGCACCTACTGAAAGAATCGATCCCGGGAAGTGGGAGAAGGCATCATGAAGCTGAGACTGATTGGGATGCTACTGCTCTTGCTGCTGACCGCCGTGATTCCTGCCCTGGCTCCTCAGGCATATTCTCAGAGAAGCCCAGCACCGTTGGTCATTACACACGCCAACTTGATTGACGGCCTCTCGCCCCAGCCGATTCCCGACGCGACCGTAATCGTTCGGGACGGCAAGATAGAGAAGGTTGCGACCGGCCCTGTCGAGCTTCCGGCAGGCGCAACGGTGCTCGATTTGAAGGGGCGGTGGCTCTTGCCGGGCCTCATCGACGCACACGTCCACCTCCGTGAACTCAGCTCCGCCCGAACGGCGCTTGCCTCCGGCGTTACGACGGCGAGGTCTCTTGGCGTGGAGCGCTTCACCGATGTCGGTATCCGCGAGCTGAATCACGAGGGCGTCGCCGATCTGCCGGATGTCGTCGCCGCCGGATACGGAATAGCCGCGCGACCGAGCGAGCTGTTGCTCCTCGACTTCCCGACGATGAACGACTTGACGCAGGGCGTGAATGGCACCGAGAGTGTGCGCCGGATGGTACGTGCCCTGGCCGGGCGCGGCGTCAACGTGATCAAGGTCTTGGCCACTGGGCGAGCCGGTCTGCCAGAGTCTGACCCACGCCAGCGGACGTTTACAGATGAAGAGCTCGCGGCCATCACTGACGAGGCGCGAAAGTTCGGGCTACCTGTGGCGGCGCACGCGCACGGAGATGAAGGGGCGGCGGGCGCCGTCCGTGCGGGAGTCCACTCGATCGAGCACGGGACCTACTTGAGCGACCGCACGCTCTCGTTGATGAAAGCGAGCGGAATCTATCTCGTGCCGACTCTTAGTTTCACGACGGGCTACGCCGCGACGGGCGGCACGGAAAAGAGCCCGGTTGTCATGGCCCGTGCCCGCGCGATGGCGCCGCGCCTTCGTGAGGCGACGGCCCGCGCCTGGAAGCTCGGCATCAGGATCGTGGCCGGCAGCGACGCGCAATATGACGACGAGCGCCGCCTGCAAGATGAGTTGGCTGAGTTGGTGCGGAACGGGATGGGACCGCTGGACGCCATCAAAGCGGCGACCTCGGTTGCTGCCGAGTGTCTGATGATCGACGGGCGTACCGGCTCGGTGAAACCGGGATTGGAGGCCGATCTCATCGCGGTGGACACCGACCCACTGGCCGACATCAGCGCGCTGCGGGATGTGCTCTTGGTCATCAACAACGGGAAGGTCGTCGTTGATCGCCTTGGCTTCTAGGTGTGAGAGCTTGACCCCAACGGCGATGCGACCTAACCACCGCATGCACCGGACGGCGCTGCGCGCCGCCGGTGATGCGGATCGTTAGGTCGTTTGTTGCGTGATGCGCAACATGGTACACTCTGCGCGTGATTCAGTCGATTCGGCACAAGGGGCTGCGACGCTTCTATGAAGCCGGGAGTCTTGGAGGCATCCAGCCGAAGCATGCCAAACGACTACGAATGCTCCTGATTGCCCTGGAAACTGCCCAGGTCATTGCAGACATGGAAGTTCCAGGGTTCAAGCTGCATCCGCTCAAGGGTGCCGACCGGGGCCGCTGGTCAGTTTGGGTCAATGGCAACTGGCGGCTGACATTCGAGTTCAGGGACGGACAGGCCTATTTTTTGGACTATGAGGACTACCACTGATGGCCATGCATAACCCTCCTCACCCGGGCGAGTTTATTGCTGCGGTGTATCTCGAGCCGAATGGCATCAGCGGTCGCGAGCTGGCTGCCAAGCTCCGGGTCTCACCGTCCACTCTCAACCGTGTTTTGACTGGTACCAGCAGTGTTACTCCCGAGATGGCTCTGCGTCTGTCGAAGTGTCTCGGTCGCTCTGCCGAGAGCTGGCTCGCCATGCAGCATAGTTACGACCTGTGGCAGGCGAAGCGCAATGTCGATCTCCGCGGTGTCGAGACGCTCAAAGTCAGCGCGGCCTAACTATGCGATGCAGCGGTCGTCGCTGGTCGTCACGCCGCTTGCAGGGACAAGCACCGGCGCGGACAGGATGCGGCCAGCAAGCGGCGCGCCGTCTGCGCGCCGCCGCTGATGCTGCACGTCAGCCGGGCCCCATGAACGTGTCGAGGGAAGACGAGAAGCGGGCAACCAGCAACATTTGACAGGAGGAAAGCGTTATGCGCCGGCATGTGGCTACGGGTCTTTGCTTGGTTGCCGTTCTGTGCGCGTCTGTCGGCACCACGGCACAGCGACCAACGACGACTTCAAATGACCCTCTCGCGTTGACGAATGCGAACGTTGTCGATGTCCACACCGGGCGGATCATCGTGAACGCGACGATCGTCCTGCGCAACGGAAAGATCGAATCCATTGGATCGAATGCACGACCAGCGGACACGAAGGTGGTCGATCTTAAAGGGAAGTATGTATTGCCAGGGCTTATTGACGCGCACACTCACGCCGCTGACCTGGCGGACTTTCGGCGCGCACTCGAGTCGGGGGTCACGACGATGCGGAGCGGTGGAGTCTCGAATTATGCCGACGTAGGTTTCCGCGAACTCGTGAAGCACGGCGCAGCGGCCGGTCCGGACGTCATCGCCGTCGGCTATCACGTGCGTCGGCAGCTCGCGAACGAAGCTTTTCTGTCCGACCCGCAGTACTGGGATCTCATGGCCGGCGTGAAGACGATCGAGCAGATACGGCGGGCTGTACAGATGAACCTGTCTCACGACGTGGACTGGATCAAGTTTCATGCAACCGAGCGTGCCGGTCTGGCCGACACCGATCCACGAAAACAGGTTTTCACCGAGGAGGAGATCAGCGCGATCGTGCGGGAATCCGCGACACGGAACGTCCCCGTCATGGCGCACGCACACGGCGACGAGGGCGCAATGGCTGCGGTTAAGGCCGGCGTAAGAACCATCGAGCACGGTACGTACCTATCGGATGCCACTCTGGAGGTTATGAAGGAGAGGGGCACGTATTTGGTACCGACTTACACAGCCGTGGGCGATATGCTGGATGCGGGTGGCGACTTCGATGTGGCCGCGTTACGCGCCAGAGGCCAGCACATGTTGCCGAGGCTGCGCGACACGATTAAACGCGCGCATAAGATCGGTGTAACCATCGTCGCTGCTACCGACACCTATTACGCGCAAAACAGCATCAGCCGCATAGGCCAGGAGATCACGTATTTCGTCGAGATGGGCTTCACGACACTCCAGGCGATCCAGTCGGCTACAATCCGCAGTGCCGAGATGCTGCGTCTCGAAAAGTCGATCGGCGTGGTCGAAACGGGCCACGAAGCGGACCTCATCGCAGTCGAGAAAAACCCGCTTGAGGACATCGTCACAATTCAAGATCCGCTGCTCGTGATCAGCAACGGACGAATCGGCCTCGACCGATTGAATGTTCAACGCGCTACAGGGACTGGAAGCGTGGAGCCGCGAAGGTAGAAAACGTCCCACGAGCCGGCTAACAACCGAATGGAGCCGACGCCTGGCGGTCTGTGCGATCGTGTGTTGGCGCGGCGCGCGGCTCATTCGGAATCGTTAGGCCGCACAATATCGACGTGCATCACTCACTGTCATGCTACGAACGTCGATTTATAGGTGAGTCATGAACAGAACGCCTGCCCTTCTAATACTTGCGTGTGTTTCACTTGCATACGCGTCTGATGTCGCTCGAACCGAAACACCTGACGAAGTCGCGTTTAATCAGTTCTTGGCTCAGTGGGAGGCTGCTCAAGGGCGGTTCATTAACGGTGACCCGACGCCGTGGAAGCAGCGAGCTTCCCACGGCGATGACGTCACTATATTCGGAGCATTTGGCGGCTCTGAAAAGGGGTGGGCAGAAGTAGGGTCGCGAAACGACTGGGCGTCGGCGCAATTCAAGGACAGCGGTGCGAAGCAGAACATCGAATATCTCACTACGGGAACCAGTGGTGATCTGGCTTTCACGGTTTCCATTGAGCGCCAGGTCGCTCAGATTGTCGGTCAGAGTGAGCCAACGTCCCGCGCCCTCCGAGTAACTCAAATCTTTCGGCGGGAAGGCGATCAATGGAAACTGCTGCATAGACATGCGGACCCATTGGTCGAGCGGCTGCCACCTTCCGAGCGACGTTAGCTAGGATGAGAGCGAACTCCGTGCGGCCTAACTATGCGATGCAGCGGTCAGCGCTGGTCGTCACGCCGCTTGCAAGGACTGCAAGCGGCTCCCAAGACGTTCGATCAGCAAGCGGCGCGCCGACGGTGCGCCGCCGCTGATCGCGGACGCTAGGCATTGCGTAACCGTGGTCACAGGCCGCAAGAAGCGCCAACTCACCCGCCGGTTGGAGCGGGAACCAAAGGGCTTGGTACGAGTTAATGTCGCTGCCCTTGCCCCGTACAACAGTTATGGCGTGCCGACTTTTGTTGCTCGCGGCTACTACCAAGACTTGCCCTTCACCTGTGCCCAATGCCGTACGCCACAGGTTTGGAGGGCCTGGCAGCAGAAATGGTGGTATGAAGTGGCGAAAGGTTTTGTGGACTCGACTGCCAAGCTCTGCCGGCCATGTCGTCGTCGCGAACAGGCGCGTCGCGCCGAAGCCAAGCGGGTGCACTTTGAGGGCCTCAAACGCAAGCGGGCGCGCGATGCCTAACTATGCGTTGGAGCGGACCGTGACAGCGTTGAGCGTGCGCGCCGCCGCTGATCGCGGACGTTAGGCCGCGTGTCTGTGAACAGCACTACGCTTCAAGCGTTGGCAACCTTTCCGGTGCAGTTGGAAGCGCACTTCAATCTGTTTGCGAAGTCGCGCTGGAACTGGACTCCACAATCGTGGGAGGGTGTGCCGAGTGAGCCGCTGACAGCCAGTGAGCAGGTGTGCCACATAAGGGACATTGAGATTGAGGGCTACCAGGTTCGGTTTCAGCGCACTCTTGTCGAAACCGAGCCAATTCTCGCGTCCCTGGATACGGAGCGGCTGGCAAAGGAGCGACAATACGCCAATTCCGACCCTATTCAGGCTCTAGCGGTATTTCGTGAAGCTAGAGTCAAGACCGTTGATTTGCTGTCTGGTCTTGGCGATGCGCAGCTTCGACGTCGCGCGATCTTTGAGGGCTACGGGTCGGTGTCACTGGCAGGCCTTATGAACTATCTGTGCAGCCACGACCAACAGCATCTGGCTGGCCTACAGTGGTTGCTGGGGAAGATTGCTGGGAGCGAGCACAGTAATGGCTAGACATTGTGGGTTGCTAGTACAACACGCGGCCTAACTGTGCGATGCAGCGGTCGGCGCTGATCGCGGACGTTAGGCCGCCCCGAAAAGCTGGGTTTTGCCTCCATACAAGTACTTGTATATGCTATGCAGGTTTTGTATACTGCTTCCTGGCATGAAGCCCCTTAGCTTCGTCGGCAGCAGCTTGGATGATCTACGCGCTTTCCCGGCGGCTGTCCGCCACGCCATTGGCGTCGAATTGATGCGTGTTCAATTTGGCGGTGTGCCCACGAACTTCAAGCCATTGAAAGAAGTGGGTTCCGGCGCGTATGAAATCCGCGTGCATCTGGACGGTGCCTGACGGGTCATATACGTGGCGAAGTTTGAGAAGACCATTTACGTGTTGCATGCCTTTCAGAAGAAGACTCAGAGAACGGCGCAATCCGATATCGAATTGGCTGCCAGACGGTACACGTTGATTGGAGGTTTGAGATGAAGAAGTCGAACCGTCGTTGGAAAGACGACCGCATTACGCCCAGCAGTGGGAATGTCTTTGTGGATCTCGGCTTTGATGAAGCCGAGGCGCATGTGATGGCGCTTCGTGCCGAGCTCATGGTTCGGCTCTCCCAGGAGCTCAAGGCAAAAGGATGGACTCAAGCTCAAGCGGCGAAGCGCCTCGGTGTCACGCAGCCGCGTGTCTCGAAGCTGAATAAAGGTGCTTGGCAGGACTTCAGTCTGGACATGCTGCTGACACTGGCGGGGCGAGCTGGTCTCCATGCTGAGCTCAGGGTGGCCTAACCATGCGTTGGAGCGCTCCGCGACAGCGTCGAGCGAGCGCCACTCGCGCGGCCCGCTCAACGCGGACGTTAGACATCGGCGGGACACCCATGCGACACCTGCGCTGGCCCATTGCACTCTGGCTTGTCGGCTACTGTGTAACCGCCTTTGCGCAATGGCGCGAAAACGGGCGACCCGTCGCGGACACTGAATGGCGTAAGGGTTGGGGAGACTTTGGCATCGAGGAAAAGGCGGCGTTGTGGTCGGGAAAGCCGCCGCCTTCCGAGGGCGAGCTGCAAAGTGTCGCACGCGACGGTAGAACTGACACGCACGTTTCGTGTGGACCCATAGAGCCAATGTAAAGCAAGCATGACGCAAACCACTTCCAGGATCCGATTCAAGGCGAAACTCTTCCGGCCGGCGGCGACTGCCAAGGCCGCCTCATGGACCTTTCTGACCCTGCCAAAGGCCGCCAGTGCGAAGCTCCCCTCGCGGGGCATGACGCCGGTCGAAGGCACCCTCAATGACTTCCCCTTTCGAGCCGCGCTCGAGCCGGACGGCCAGAAGAGCCACTGGCTCAAGGTGACCCGGAAACTGCGCGAGGCGGCGCGCGCAGAGGCTGGCGACGTCGTCACGCTGGAGATCGCGCCTGCGAGCAAAGCACTGGAACCGAGGGTGCCGACCGATCTGCGGAACGCTCTCGCCGCTGCCCCGAAGGCGCGGGCGGTGTGGTCGGACATTACGCCCACTGCACGCACGGACTGGATCCACTGGATCGTCTCCGCCAAGCAGGCGGAGACCCGCGCACGGCGAATCAAGAATGCCTGCTCGATGCTCGCTGGCGGGAAGCGGCGCGTTTGCTGCTTCGATCGATCCGGGTTCTACAGCAACAGCATGTGTGCTCCTAAAGCGGGGATTTAGACGGGATCCTGCCCTATAGCCCAAGCCGCGCGCTGACCGCCGCAAGTGACGGCAGCACACGCTCGATCTCGGCCGCATCCTGCCGCCACTTGTCGGGATGGGGCGCTGTCTTCGTATGGCGCGACAGCGGCAGCGGTTTCGACAAGTACGCCGTAAACCGCGGATCCATTGCCAGCCCGGCAAATTCCAGCAGCTTCTCCACTTCGGACCGCGGATCCCGCACCAGGTCCTCGTAGCGCACGCTCGTCCAGCGGTCGCGGGGAACCGACTTGAGATCGTCGAGGATCGCTTCGTTCGCCGCGTGCCACTGGAACGCCACGACTTCCTCGAGCGGCCGACCCTTCAGGCGCTCGTAGCCCGGCGGCAGCAGCATCGACCAGGGTCCGTCCCACCCCGCGAGCCGGCGATAGGTCACCCACGCGCCGGCGCGCCAGGCCTGCATCATGCTGCCGAGATTCGCGCGCGGTTCGCGCCGCAGGAACACGAATTGCGCATCGGGAAAAATCTCGAGCAGGAACGGCACGCGCAGCGCGTTCTTCGGCGTCTTTTCGAGGAGCCGCGCGCCGGTGTCCGCTGCCGGCGCAAGCTGGTCGCGATCGCGAAGCTGGGCCGCAAATCGTCGGCGCAACTCGGCGACGATCGCGGGCGTCGCATCCTTGGCGGTCAGCCGGTTCGCCATCACACCGCCGCCCGGGCGCAGCGCGCCGATGCTCTCGATCAGCTTGTGGCTTTCGCCGCCGATCGTAAAGACGCCGGCCGCCTGCGCCAGCGTCTCGAACAGCAGGGTGCTGCCGGCCCGCGGGGCGCTCAGGATGATGACCGGGCGCTCGATGACCGCGGGCTTGGCCGCCGTGGCCATGCGCCCCAACGTAACGGGGGCGACGTTGAACTCGGCGGCCTCCCGGCGCGCAGTCCCGGCGCCGCCGAACAATTGCGCGAGCAGCCGGGCATTCAACGCCCGCTGCGCGCTGTAGCCGGTGCTGGCGATGCGCACTGGCGGCAGTTGGTCCAACTTCTGGCGTATGAATCCGGCGAGTTCGTCGTAATGGCTCCGCGACTCGGGCGTTTCACCGTGCAGGCTCCAGAGCGAACGCCAGTCGTGGCAGAAATCGACGACCAGGCTGACGAACTGAGCGACCGCCGCCGCGGACTCGGGGCGCTGGTCCATCGGCGCAAGGTCGGCCAGCAGGTCGAATGCCAGTTGCTCGACTTCCGCGGCCGGCATCACCGGCGCGGCATTGAACCGCTCCGTCAGCAGCCGCGGCCGGGCCGCCGGATCGAACGCAACGAGCCGCGTGTCCGGATTCCGGCGTTCGAAGTTGTCCGTCTGTCCCTGGCCGACGAGGCGCCAGAAGGCCGAGGTGCCGGCGGTGTCGGCGACCAGGTGGATGCGCGCGTCGCTCGCGGGATTCTCGACCTTGTGCCGGCGCCAGTTGTCGAAGATCCACGCTTCGCCCGCCGCCATGTGCACGCTCTGCTCGGCGCAGTGAAAGCGCACCTCCGGGCGCGTGATCACCGGAATGTGCACGCGCACGCGATGAAACCAGTGGTGGTTCATGTCGCTGTGCTGCGGCACGGAACCGCCTCCCTCGATGCGCATCAGGCGCGAGCGTGACCACACCGTGCCAAACGACGCCAGCACCTGTTGCAGGTAGGGGCTCGAGAGCAGCGCCGGGGTCGGCTGCATCTCGCCGGCGGTGAAATCGTTCTGGCCGCCGCCGACCGTGATCAGGCGCGCGGCGGTGTTGCCCTGGTATTCGCTCGGGTGTCGCGACCAGGCGTCCGCAGGCAGCGCCTCGACTTCAGTGCGCAGCCGCAGGACGTCGAATCGGACCGGAAGCCGGAAGAAGTGCCGGGCGAGTTTCACGCACCCGCAACTATTCGTATCCGGCGCCGAAGCGGAAGCTTGCCGTCACGCCATAGGTGCGCGGCCTGGCGTACACGCCGGCGACCACGCCCGAGAACAGCGAGCTGTCGAAGGCATAGACGCGGTATTCCTCTTCGGTCAGGTTGTTGACGAAAGCCGCGACTTCCCAGCGCCCGTCGTCCGCGCCGTAGCCGATGCGCGCATTGGCGACGTAGTACGAATCTTCCTGCTCGACGGGAGCGCACAGGACCGTGAAGCAGAAATCGTCGGAATACAGCACGTCCGCCTGCAACGATGCGATGCCGCCGCCGAGCGCAAATTCGTAGCGCGCGAGCGCATTGCCCGAGAAGCTCGGCGCCTGCGGCAGGTCGTGGTCCACGACGGTCGCGAGGTCGGGCAGCAGGATGTCCTTCACCTTGCTGTCCATGAACGACGCGCCGAACTGGAGCGTGAGTCCTTCCATCGGGCGTGAGTTGAGCTCGACCTCGAGGCCCTGCGCCTCCGCATCGAGATTGATGACCGATTGCACGGGTCCCACCTGGGCGAAAGCCTGGTAGTCCTGATAGTCATAGTAGAACGCGGTAAGATTCAGCGTCGTGTTGCCGCCGAGCGTCGACTTCATGCCGATTTCGAAGGCGTCGAGCGTTTCCGGCTCGAACGGGATGCCTTCCAGGAAAGCAGCCTCGTTCGGCGAATAGGGCGTGCCGGTCGAGAACGTGTAGCCGCCGCTCTTGCTGCCGCGGTTGAAGCTCCCGTACACGAGCACGTCGTCGCTGACCCGGTAATCGAGCTCCAGCCGTCCGGCGACGTCGTCGAACGACGTCTTCGCATCGCCGGGCGTGATGGAACTGCCGCCGGGGAAAATCTCGTTCTGGTTGAAGATGATGGTGACGGCCGGCGTCAGGCCGGGCACTGCCGGCGCGCTGCCGAAATACGCGCCTTCGCGCGTGTCGTGCCACCAGCGCAGGCCCGTGATCAGCTTCCAGCGCTCGGCGAAGCTCCATTCATTCTGCGCGAAGACGGCGTAGGACGTCGTCTTCTGCGCGAATGCGACGTCCGGATCGTAGCCGTAGAACGGATCGGCGAACTTGCCGATGTAGTCGCCGTCCACGTTCATGCCGTACACGCCGCCGACGAATTCGCTCGCGCCGAACGACCGCGACAGGCGGAATTCCTGGGAAACCTGATCGAGGTCGCTGCCCTGAAAGAAGAACACGCCTTCGTCCGGCGAGGAGTCGCCGCCCTCGGTGTAGAACTTCTCCGAACTCTGGTAATCCGTGATCGAGACGAAACCCCACTCGCCGATTTCGGAGTCGACCCGAAGTGTCGCGCCGAAGATCTCACGATCCACGAACGACGGTTCGGTCTCCGCGGTCTTGAACGGGTCGCCGCCGCGGCTCGGGATGATGCTGTCGTCGCGGAAGCCGGTGCCGCATTCGCCCGGGCCGGTGCCCCAGAAAGCGCATGACTGGTCCGGCAGCGTGAATTCACCCTAGGGAAGCTCTGAAGAACTGGCCGTGAGAACGGGCTTGAGCACAGATTCGGAT
>JBBDLI010000006.1:0-76117 GCA_040878925.1 Steroidobacteraceae bacterium
CCGCCCCGCGGCATCACCCCGTAGAATCAGCGAGGCTGTGAGAAATCCGGGCTAGAATCGGCCACCTTTCGGATCAAGGGGTTGGCGCCGTGGCAAAACTGGATCCCCGACTGGCCCCTGCCTATACAGTTGCAGAGGCCGCGCGTTATCTGCGCATCCCGCTCCCGACCGTCAGGTCCTGGGTGGTGGGGCGCGATTACCCGCGCCAGTCGGGCACCGCCCGCTTTCGTCCGGTTGTCGTAACGCCGAGGGATTCCACCCACAGGCTCTCATTCCGAAACCTGGTTGAGCTGGCGGCGCTGCGCGCCCTGCGCACTGAGCACGGCCTGAAGCTGTCGGCCGTACGCGAGGCACTCCAGTTTGCAGAGAAGAAGCTCGGTGCCGAAGCGCCGCTGGCGAGCCCCGAGCTCTTTGCCAGCGCGGGCGAACTCTTCCTCGAGCGCTACGGCCAGCTGATAAATCTCAATCGCGCAGGCCAGCTCGGCATCTGGGCGGTGCTGCAGGGATTGATGAGGCGCATCAAGTGGGATAACCGGCTGGCCGTCCGCTTCTTCCCGCCGGTCCCGAATCGGCCTGAGGGCCAATCCGTGATGCTCGACCCGACCGTGTCATTTGGCCGGCCGGTTCTCGCGCGCCTGGGCGTTACGACATCCGTGATCGTGGATCGGATCAACGCAGGCGAAGGACCTGCCGCAGTCGCCAGGGACTATGGCGCGACGCAGGACGAGATCATGGACGCGCTCGCGTATGAACGGGCGGCATGAGGTCGTTTACTTCACGGATCGGGATCTAGGACACGAATTCCCGGAGAAGTTGCGAGCCGCAGGCCTGAAGATCGAGCGGCACGATGATCATTTCGGTCAGCTGACTCCCGATAGCGAGTGGATTGCAGAGGTAGGCCGGCGTGGCTGGGTAGCTGTCACGCGTGATGCCCGCATTCGCTACTCGCCGCTGGCGCTAGAGACGCTAATGGTGTCGGGAGCGAGGTTGTTTGTCATCGTTGGACGGCTGACGACTGACGAGGCGGCAGGGATCTTCCTTCGACAGCGGAAACGGATGGAGAGATTGCTCCGGAAGGAATCGAAGCCCTTCATCGGCAAGATTCGGCGGGATTCGGTGGAGGCGTGGCTTCGGAAGCGGGATTGGCGCCCGCGGTAAGTAGCCGCGCGCTGGGAAAATCGCACTTGAATGCCGTGGTTTCCAACGCGCCGGCGCAGGCCGAGTGGGAACAGGATCTGGCGGAGCAGGTCGCGGCCAATCCCGCGGTGCCGGTGACGGAAAAACGGAAGATCATCCTGGCGCGGCGCGGGCAGGGGAAGTTTCGCGAGCGCGTGTCGGTGATCGAGCGCGCCTGTCGCATCACGGGGGTCAATCGGCCGGAACACCTGATCGCCAGCCACTGCAAACCGTGGCGGGATTGCGAGTCGAATGACGAGCGCCTGGACGGGGAGAATGGCCTGCTGCTCACGCCGACCGTCGATCATCACTTTGATTGCGGGTTCACGGAGGGGCAGAGAAGGTATCTGGAGTTTCATCGGGAGGCGGTGTTTTTGGAGGCGAGGGTTCGCGGATAGCGCATTGACCTGACGCGGGCGGGTGCCTCGGTGGACACCGCACGGTGGGAGCTCTAGCTTGATGCCCGCAGGAAATCTTGATGCTTGCGGCGCAAATCCAATCAACGGGTTACGCCATCGGCTGCGATGCTAGGCTACCGTTCTCGCGCGCAAATCATGAACTATCTGTACTCGCTGTATGATGCCTTGGTCAGCATCAGCGTTCCCGCCGACAAGGCGCGGGCGGTCGTGGATGCGATGGAGCGGGACATGGGCACGACGCTGGCGACGAAGCAGGACGTTTCGCTGTTGGCGACGCGCGAGGATCTGCTTGCGACGAAGCAGGACCTTCGGCTGCTGGCGACGAAGGAGGAGTTGCTCGCGGTCAAGCAGGACCTGGGAATGCTGAGGCGGGACATGGAGAACCGCTTCACCCTCGTCGAGCAGAAAATCGAATCGACACGCATGCAGTTGGAACAGAAGATTGATGCGCTGCAGCTCAGGCTGACGGTACGGCTCGGCTCGATGCTTTTCGTCGGCTTCGGCTTGGCGATCGCCGCGTTGCGGTTGTGGGGCTGAGTCAGGGCTTCCGCCACCCAGTCTTCCCGGGCTCGGTCACGCCCCTGAATCAGAATTCGAAGTTTCCGGCTGATTTGATCTTTCACCCTTGAAATCGGAAAGTTGCGCAACTTGAGGTCGCAATTTGCGACCTCAAGTTGGGGTACGTGCCTTCGTCTTGATGTGGGGCAGCGGCGGCATCTGGAGTTTCATCGGGAGGCAGTGTTCCTGGAGGCCAGAGTCAGGCGGGAATAGCTCGATAGAGACCAGTTTCGCAGAGAGTAGCCTGGCGGCGACCATCCTCAACAGCCCGCGCGCCGTTGAGATGTCCGTGTATGTCGTCCGGGCGTTCGTGAAGCTGCGCGAGCTTGTCGCGTCGAACGACGAGCTCGCGCGCAGATGGCGCCACCCGCATCGAAATTGCGGCCGATCGGGTTTACTGCGAACCTGGCCTGAAAGTACGAATGTACGACCCGGCACCAGTGGCTCGGAATTACAGGCAAATCCTGTCAATTTGTGAAAGGTCGAAAAAGCGCAGCTCTGAAACGATGACGGCCTATGCCGTCGACCACGAATCAGGCAGAACTTGCTGTGATTGCGGACCGCATTCTCATCGTCCGAGGACATCGCGTATTGCTCGATGCGGATCTGGCAGAGCTGTATCAAATACCTACTGAGCGGCTGAACCAGCAGGTACGCCGCAATCGGAGCCGCTTTCCAGAGGATTTCGTCATTCAGTTGAGAATCAATGAGTTGAATACCAGGCGCTTGCATTCTGCAAGCGCCTCGGGCCGCTTCCGGAATCCTCGATATCCGCCTCTGGCCTTCACCGAGCACGGCGCCATCATGGCCGCGACGGTCCTGAACAGCCCGCGCGCGGTGGAAATGTCTGTCTACGTCGTCCGGGCCTTCGTAAAGCTACGGCAGGTTCTGGCGTCGAACACGGAGCTCGCCCACAAGCTCGAGGTACTCGAAAAATCCGTAGCTACGCTCGATGCCAGGACGCGCAAGCAGTTCGAGGAGGTCTACCAGGCAATCCGGGCGCTGATGGCGCCGCCCGCGCCGAACTCGCGGCCGATTGGCTTTACCGTTGATCTGGACCGGAATCGGTGACTCCCATCGGCCAACATTCGGCGGGGCATTCGCCTGACGGAGTTGCCGACACGGGATGCTACTCAATCACTAGCCGCACTTCATGCTTAAATGCCCCATCCGGTTCACACGACACCCGAATCGTATGAGCGGCACAACCAACCCCAACAACGAAGCCGACAGCCTGCTACCGATCCCGGCCACCACCCGGGTCTTCAGCACCGGCTCCTACATCCTGATGTGGTGGTCGTCGCTGATCGTCATCCAGGCCTTTGTGCTCGGGCAGGGTTTTCTGCCGCCGAACGGCAGCATGAACATCTTCCAGGCCTTCCTGGTGATGTTGTTGGCGGGGCTCGTGGCGGTCGCGATGTTCTCGCTGAATGGAGCAGCCGGAAACAAGTACGGCATTCCGTACCTGATCCAGACCCGGGCGAGCTTCGGCGTGCGCGGCTCGAAGATCGTCGAGTTCCTGCGCGCACTGCCGGCCATCGCTTGGTACGGCATTGGGACCTGGATCGCGGCGCTGTCGCTGGACGGCATCCTGGCGACGCTCGTTGGGCTCACGGCGCCTTGGGCGAAGTTCGCCTACTTCGTCGTGCTGCAGGCCGCGCAGACCGCGCTCGCCTGGGGCGGCATACGGACCATGAAATGGTTCAATGTTTACGGGTCGTTCGTCATCGCCGCGGTGATGACGTACATCCTGATTCACATCGTGGATACGCACGGATTCCAGATCGAGGAGTCCTGGCGTCGCGCGGCGGACTGGGGCTGGGCCTTCTGGGCGGGGCTGACGACGGCGATCGGCATCCTCGCCACCGTCATGCTCAACATCGGCGACATGACGCGCCACCTGGCGAGCTCGCCCCGCGCCAACTGGCTCGGGCATTTCTTCGGCGTGCTGCCGCCGTGGTTCTTCATGCTCTCGCTCGGCATCATCGCGGGCGCCTCGCTCGGCATCTGGGACCCGGTGCAGGCATTGATGCAGCTGAGCCCGAACCCGTTCGCGCTCGTGGTCCTGCTCACGTTCATCCTGGTCGCCCAGTTCACCACCAACCTCACGATCAACATCCTGCCGCCGGCGCTGATCTTCATGGACGCGTTCAAGATCCCGTGGCATCGGGCGGTCATCGTCACGGGCGTGCTGGGAATCCTCTCGTGCCCGTGGATCCTGCTGTCGAACATGCAGGTCTTCTCGGGGTTCATTCTTTATTACTCGGCGCTGTTCGGCCCGATCCTGGGCGTGATGGTCGCGGACTACTACGTCGTCCGTAAGCGCCACCTCGTGGTCGATGACCTGTACGTCGCGGACGCGAGCAGCAAGCACTGGTACCAGGGAGGATTCAAGCTCGCCGCGCTCGTCGCCGTGGCGGTGCCGAGCGCCATCACGATGATCTGGTTCCTGTCCGTCTCCTGGCTGGTCGGGCTGCCGGTCGGCTTCGTGCTCTACCTGCTGCTCAACCGGGAGCGCAGCGCCTAGTCGATGGCGATGCCGAAATCCCGTGCCGCCGACTCCCGCGTGAGATATCCGTCCCGCACGTCTTCGAGCACGCTCTCCTTTGGCCGCTCGCTCGCCTTGCCGTAACCGCCGCCGATGCCGCCGACGGCGCGGATCCGGTCGCCCTTCGACACAGCGATAGTCGCCAGCATGGACGGCAGCTCCACGGGCTTCTGGCCCTCGCGAATCAGCTGAAGCTGCGAGGTACGGCCATCCGCGCCGCCCTGGAATCCCCAGGGTTTGTGCGAATGGCCGTCGCCTTCGACGCTGATGCTGCCGTCCGTCAGGAACATCATCTCCTTGATCGCGTTCAGCCCGCCGCGCCACCGGCCGGCGGCGACGGCGTCCTCGCGCAGCTCATAGCGCGTGACGCGCAGCGGCACGTGGCTCTCGATGTCCTCGATCGGGTTGTTGCGCGTGTTGGCGTAGAGCGTGTCCACGCTGTCCATTCCGTCCTTGCCGAAGCGCCCGCCGTAACTGCCCTCGAAGATCTCGATGTGAACCCATTGCTGCTCGCCTGAGAACCCCGAGAAGGTTACGGCCTTCAGGTTGGCGATGCCGGCGGAGACCTGCTCCGGCACGGCGGCGGCGAGTGCGCGCATCAAGGTATCGGCGACCACGTTTCCTGGCGCGAAGCGCGCGATCGTCGGCGCCGGGAAGATCGGATTCGCGATGCAACCGCGCGGCGCGACGATCTTGATCGGGCGGTAGAGGCCGTCGTTCTGCGGGATGTTTCCGAAAATTTCGGTGTCCAGCAGGATCGAGCGCAGCGTGAGCCAGAGCGCCACGTCAACCGTGCCGATAAACGGCATGTTGATGGCGTGCCCCGCCACTTGCTGGGCGGTTCCGGTCAGGTCGATCGTCAGGTCGCTCCCCGAGACGGTGACCGTGACCTTGATCGGCAGGTTCTTAAGCGCAGGATCGTCGCTGCCGAGGAAGCCGTCGACGGTGCCCGTGGCCGAGTACGTGCCGTCCTTGAGCTTCGCGATCTGCGAGCGCATCAGCCGCTCGGAGTTGTCGAACAGATCCTCGACGGCATCGGTGAGCGTGGCGAGGCCATAGCGCTCGACCAGGTCGAGCAGGCGCCGGGCGCCGACGTGGCAGGCGGAGACCTGCGCCTCCATGTCACCAATGACGAGATCGGAGACGCGAATGTTGTCGGCAATCATCCGCCACAGCGCCTCGTTGCGCCGTCCTTGGTCGTAGACCTTGAGTGCCCGGAAGCGCAGGCCTTCGGCATAGGAATCGGCGCAGACGACGATGCCGACGCTCCCGGGCTGGTTCGAGCCGATGTCGAGGTGATGAGCTGTCGTCATCGAGAAGCCGATCAGCGTGTTCTCGTGAAAGATCGGCACGCAGAAGCCGATGTCCGGCGCGTGCGAGGCGCCGTTGTAGGGATCGTTGTGGACGATCACGTCGCCCGGCCGGAAGGTGTCGCCGCGGGCCTCGAACTCCTTGATGATGCCGCGGACATAGCCGGGTATCGGCCCGGACTGCAGCGGCGTGCTCTTCGAGCACTCGCAGAGCTGGCGCCCGCGCGCATCGCAGATCGCGGCGCCGAAATCCTCGGACTCGCGGATGATGCTGGAGTAGGACATCCGCATCAGCTTGTAGCCCATCTCGATCGCGATGTTCTCGAGCGCGCCCTGGATGATGCTCGCGGTGACGGGATCGACCCGCTGCGGCGTCGCCTTCGCTTCGACCAGGGGCTTGGGGGCGCTCATGCCTTAAACAGGCTACTTCAGCCCGGGGGAGGGGGCAATGGGGATGTGAAGTTGACGCCAAATTCACTTCCCTGTAAACAGGCGGGGCATGCTGCTGATCGGGGTGGACGTCGGCGGGACCTTCACGGACATCGTGTTCACGGACACGGATGCCAACCGCACCTTGACCCACAAGGTCGCGAGCACCCCCGAGGATCCATCGCGGGCGTTCATGCGCGGCGTGCAGGAGATCTGTGCGACCGCAGGCATCGGGCTCGCCAAGCTCGACCATATCTTCCACGGCACGACCGTCGCCACCAACGCGGCGCTGCAGCATCGCGGCGCCCGCGCCGGCATGATCACGACGCGGGGCTTTCGCGACATCGTCCACATCGGACGCCATCAGCGCCCGCACCACTACTCGATCCAGCAGGGCATCCCCTGGCAGGACCGGCCGCTGGTCCGTCGCCGGTATCGCAAGGTGGTGACCGAGCGGCTCGCGCCGCCGCGGGGCGAGGTCGTCGAGCCGCTCGCCGAGGCCGAGGTCGAGCCGGCGGCGCTCGAGCTCAAGGATGCGGGCGTCGCATCGATCGCGATCTGTTTTCTCTTTTCCTACATTAACCCTGAGAACGAAAAGCGCGCCAAGGCGATCGTCCAGCGGCTGTGTCCGGGCGTATTCGTCACCTGCTCGCACGAGGTTTCGCCGCAGTTTCGTGAGTTCGAGCGGTTCACGACCACGGCGATGAACGCGTTCATCGGTCCGCTGGTGCGCGACTACATCACGCGGCTCGCCGGCGAGCTCAAGGCGGCCGGTTTTCGCGGCGAAGTCCACATCATGCAGTCGAATGGCGGCGTGGCGCCGGCGCGCGCAGTTTCTGACCTGCCGGTGCACACGCTGATGTCCGGACTGGCCGCGGGAGTGCTCGGCGGTGCCTGGGTTGCCGAGCTCGCCGGACGGCGCAACGTCGTGACGCTGGACATCGGCGGCACGAGCGCGGACATCGGCGTCGTGACCGACGGCCGCTTTGCTGAGGCCTCGGCGCGCGATACTTTCGTCGCGGGTTACCCGATCCTCGTGCCGATGATCGACCTGCACACGATCGGTGCGGGCGGCGGCTCGATTGCCCACGTCGACGCGGCCGGGGCCTTCAGGGTCGGCCCGCAGAGCGCGGGCGCAGTGCCGGGGCCGGCGGCCTACGGGCAGGGCGGCGTGGATGCGACCGTCACGGACGCCAATATCGTGCTGGGCCGCATCGACGTGCAGAGCTTCCTGGGTGGCGCAATGCGTCTCGATCGCGCTGCGGCATTCAAGGCCGTGCAGGCGCTGGCGGACATGCTCGGGCTTCCGCTGCTCGAGGCCGCCGAGGGCGTCGTCGCGGTGCTGAACTCGAACATGGCGAACGCGATCCGCGCGCGCACGGTTCAGAAGGGAATCGACCCGCGCCATTACGCGCTCGTGGCCTCCGGCGGGGCGGGCCCGCTGCACGGCGCGGAGGTCGCGCAGATGCTCGGCATTCCCGAGGTGGTCGTGCCGCCTTTTCCGGGCATCAACTCCGCGATCGGTCTCCTTACGACCGACCTCAAGTACGACGTGGTCCGCACGGCCTTCCTGGTCTCGACCCACATCGACCTCGAGCGATTGAATGGCGATCTCGCGGCGATGGAGGACGTGCTCAGGACGCAGCTGGCAGCCGATGGGCTCGACGCGTCGATGGCGAGCCTCCAGCGCTCGGCGGATGCGCGCTACGTGGGCCAGGGCTACGAACTCAGGCTCGAGCTGCCGCCCTCGCGCATCGGCACCGCCGAGCTCGGCGCGGCGCTAGCCACGTTCCATGCGCTACACGAGCGCGAATACGGCCATCACTTCGCGCAGTCGCCGATCGAGCTCGTCAACCTTCGCGTCACCGCGGTCGCGCAGGTGCCGAAGATCCGCGTTCCGCCCAAGCCGGCGGGCGGCTCGCTGGCGGCGGCGCGGCTGCGCACCGACGATGCCGTGTTCCGGGTGGGCGTGGAGCTCGCGTCGTTCGCGACCACCTTTTACGACCGCGGCAAGCTGCCCGTGGGCGAGCCGATCCCGGGCCCGGCGATCATCTTGCAGATCGATTCGACGACGGTCGTGCCGCCGCAGTGCATGGCCGAAGTACACGATTCCGGTTCCATCATCCTGCGAAGGGAGAGCGTGTCATGAGATTGAGGATCGTACCGGCCCTGATTCTGGCCGCGCTTTCGGGTTTGCCCGCCCAAGTCGTCGCCCAGCAATCGGCGCTCGAGGAAGTCACCGTAACGGCCACGCGGCGCACGGAGCGGCTGCAGGACGTCGCGAGCTCCGCGAGCGTCTTCTCGGGCGAGGACCTGCAGGCGCTGCGCGTGCTCCAGCCTCTGGACCTCGCCGAGCAGACCCCGGGCCTGCTCGCCAAGTACGGCCCCAACGGATTGGCGACGGTCGGCTTCTACGTGCGCGGCGTCGGCATCAACGACTTCACCGGCACGGTCGACCCGTCGGTCGGCGTGTACGTGGACGAAGTGTTCCAGCCGACGCCAGACATGCTCAATTTCGCCGTGCACGACATCGCGCGGGTCGAGGTCCTGCGCGGCCCGCAGGGGACGCTCTATGGACGGAACAGCACCGGCGGCGCGATCAACTTCATCACCGCCCGGCCGACCGAGGAGTTCGAGGGCTTTGCGCGAGCCGGATACGGCAGCTATGACACTTTCACGGCGGCGGGTGCCGTGAGCGGTCCCCTGGCCGACACGCTGCGCGGCCGGCTCTCGGTGAGCGCCATCAATGCCTCGAGCAGCGATGGGTACGCCTTCAACCGCTTCACTGACAACGAGCTCGGCAAGATCGATTCGCTTGCGGTCCGCGGGCAGATCGAATGGCTGCCGAGCGAGGATTTCTCGCTGCGCTTGATTTACAACTACGGCGATTCCGAGTCGGAACTGCCGCTCTTGCAGCACGTTGGCACGCGGGACCCGGCCAACCTGGCAAACGTCTGTGGGCCGGTCATTGCCGGGCGCGTGGACGAAGGGGCCTGCGTCGACTTTCTCGGCTACTTCGACGACGACGGCGACATCTACACGGGCGACGCCAATGTCGATCCGGAGCTGTTCCTGCGCTCCGACGACGTGACACTGACCATGAACTGGAATCTCGGCAGCGTCACGCTCACCTCGATCAGTGGCTACGCGGATTTCTCCAAGCGCCAGAGCCAGGACATCGACGCCTCGCCGAACGTGGTGGCGGACAACTTCACGTTCAACGACGTCGAGAACTTCTCGCAGGAGATCCGGCTGACCTCGGACGATTCGTACCGGTTGCCGTGGATCGTCGGAGCCAACTACGGCTCGACCGACATCGACTGGTTCCAGACCATCGACCTGACGGCGCTCGCGATCCCGACCAGCAACGGCGCCGTGCAGAGCACCGAGTCCTGGGCGCTGTTCGGGCAGCTGACGATTCCGCTGTCGGACACCTGGGATGTCGTCGGCGGCCTGCGCTTCACGAACGAGACGCGCGACTGGCGGGGCGCGACCTTCGTCGGCACCTTCGCGAACCTCGAGGAGGCACTCGCGAGCGGCGCGCCGCGGCTGTCGGAGCTTCCGATTCCGGCCGGCGACCCGCGCGAGGGCGGGCCGCTCGACTTCCCGACCAGCGTGGACGAGGAGAAGGTCGACTTCTCGGCCGTGCTGAGATACCGGCCGAACGACGACGCGATGTACTACCTGAGCGTCAGCGAGGCGTTCCGAAGCGGCGGCTACTCCTCCGCCGTGATCTTCTCGCAGGAGGCGCTCGAGCCTTACGACTCGGAGACGTTGCGCTCCTACGAGATCGGCATGAAGCGCTCGCTCGCCGGGAACCGCGTGCGCTTCAACGCGAGCGCCTTCTTCTACGACTTCGAAGACTTCCAGGCGACCTTCGTGCGCGCGACGGAAGCGAGCGCGAGGCTCCAGAACGCCGGCGATGTCGAGATCACGGGCCTCGAGGCCTCGCTTGACTGGATCCCGGTGGATAATCTGACGATCGGCGCGGGGCTCAGCCTGCTGGATACCGAAATCGTCGAGACCGACGTGGTGCTGCCGCCGCTCGACGGCGGCCCCGAGTCGACCATCGAGGGCAACGAGATCCCGAATGCGCCCAGCGTCTCGTTCAGCGGCCGCGCGCGCTACCAGTGGCCGGTCAGCGGCACGCTCGCGGCGGCGATCCAGACCGACTTCACCTACGTGGACGAGCACTTCCTGGAGCCGAACAACCGCGAGTACCTGTCGGAGGACGGCTATTTCATCGCCAATGCGCGGCTGTCGCTCCTGTCGCAGGACGAGCGGTGGTCCGTGTCGGCCTGGGTGAAGAACCTCGGCGACGAGGAGTACCGCACGGCGGCGCAGGACCTGGCGCTCTCGCTCGGATTCTCGGAGATCGTGGTGGGCGTGCCGACGACCTGGGGGCTGGAATTCGAGTACCGGTTCTGAGCACGGTCGCGAGGCGCAGTCCGCGCCTGGAGCGGACCGAGCGCCGGGCGTCGGTGCAGCCGCTCGCGGCGCTCAACCCGCGCGCGTTGCGCAGCCGCGAGCGGCTGAAGCGGGCCGCGCGCGAGCTGCTGAACGAGCGGGGGTACAGCAAGCTGCGGGTGCAGGACGTCACCGCGCGCGCGGGCGTCGCGAGCGGGCTCTTCTACCGCTATTTCCACGACCTGCGCGAGATCGTCGAAGAGATCTCGCGGGACTTCTTCGCGGAGCTCCTCGTCGGAGTAGATCCGGACAAGGCGAGCGAGCACCGCTACGACTGGATCTTCGACAACCTCAGCAATGTCGTGCGCCGGTTCGCGCAGAATCCAGGCATCCTCGCCTGCCTGTTCGGACTGGCCGGCGACTATGCCGAGTTCGACCAGATCTGGAAGGAGAACGCGCACCGGTGGAACCTGCGGGTCGCGGCGTACCTGAAACGTGAAATCCGCTGCGATGCCGCCCATGCCCGCCGCATGGGATTCATGCTGGGCGCCATGACCGAAGGCGTCGTCTACCAGGCATTGATCCGGCAGACCGAGGATCTCCTCGAGATGGGTGGGAAGCCCGAGGACATCGCCGACGTTCTGGCGGTGATGTGGTACCGGGCGATCTACCTCGAAGATCCGCCGGCATCAAGGCTGCGGCCTGCCGGACGGCGCCTGACCGGCACAGGCTCGAAGCCGAATCGCAAGAGAACCTCGTGAGCGCCGAGATTCCCGTCAACGAAGGCCGCTTGTGGCGCAGCCTGATGGACATGGGCAAGGTGGGTGCACTTCCGAACGGGGGTTGCTGCCGCACCGCGTTGAGCGCCGAGGACAAGGCCGGACGCGACCTGTTCGTGAGCTGGTGTCGTGAAGCCGGCTGCGAAATCAGCTTCGATCTCGTCGGCAACATCTACGCGCGACGCCCCGGACGCGACCCTACGCGTGCGGCCATCGCGACCGGCAGTCATCTCGATACGCAACCGCACGGCGGCAAATTCGACGGCATCTATGGCGTGCTTGCCGGCCTGGAAGTCGTGCGAGCACTGAACGACGCGCGCGTCCAGACCGAAGGGCCGATCGAAGTCGTCGTCTGGACCAACGAGGAGGGCGTGCGCTTCAGTCCGCCACTTGCCGGTTCCTCGGCGTTTGCCGGCGTGACGGAGGTCGAGACGATCCATGCGGCGACCACGCTGGACGGCACGACCGTCCGGAAGGATCTCGAGACCACGGGGTATCTCGGCCAGGAGCGCCCGGGCGCGCGCAAGTTCGACTGCTTCGTCGAGGCCCACATCGAGCAGGGCCCGATTCTCGAGGCCGAGCGCAAGACGATCGGCGTCGTCACCCGCATCCAGGGCCTGCGCTGGCTGACGGTCACCGTGACGGGCATGGACGGACACGCGGGCACGACCCCGATGAACCGTCGCCGCGATGCGCTGCTCGGCGCGGCCGAGATGGTGCTTGCCATCAATCGGCTGGCGCGGGACCAGGATGATTGGGCGCGGCTCACGAATGGGCGCTTTCAGGTCGAGCCCAATTCGGGTGCCACGATTCCGGGTCGGGTCGTTTTCAACTGCGACCTGAGGCATCCGGACGCCGCGACGCTCCAGGCGCTCGACGATCGGATACAGCAGGCGATGCGCGGCATTGCGAGGTCCCACGGTCTTGCGGTCGAGATCGAGCGCGTCATGGACAAGCCGCCCGTCCAATTCGATGCCGATGTGATCGATACGATCCGCGAGACGGCGCGACGACTGGGCTACTCCAGCCTGGACATGCTGAGTGGCGCGGGACACGACGCGATGAATGTCGCCCGTGTCGCACCGACCGGAATGATCTTCGTACCCTGCAAGGACGGGCTCAGCCACAACGAGGCCGAAAGCGCGACGCCGTCGCATCTGGCGGCCGGCGCGCACACCCTGCTGGAGACGCTTGTTACGCGCGCGCGGCGAGCGTGACGTCGCGAACGATTCATAGCTTGGCACAGGAGAAGCCTGTCGTCTGGATGAGCCACGTGCCACTGTTTCCGCTCGCCTTGCTCCTGTTCACCGGTCTGTACTTGTTCGTGCTGCCGTATGCCACCAGGTGGCGCAGCGGGCGACGCACCGTCTGAACGGGCGGCTCAGGGCGGCCGGACGGCGAACGTGCTTTTGGTGGATCGGCTCGAATTCGAAGAGCGTTCGCTGCGTTGACCGCTGCTGCTCGCCGCTCGGGAGGAGGTGCTAGGGCGAGACGGCGCCGAGGCGCTCGAGCGCGAAGGCGCCATCGTGCTCGTGCTGGATCGGCTCGGTGGGCGCGTCGTGGTCACGCTGCTTCGCGACGCCGAGGGAGGCCGCCAGGAAAATCTTCGATATCGATCTCGATGGCCAGGTTCTCACCTTCGAAAGCGGCGCAGCCGACGAATTTGCAGAGATCAGCGCGGCAAGGCGCGCAGCCGGGCGACTCATCGCGCAGTTCGATGCCCAAATTGTGGGCATCACGCGATCCCGCGGGGCCAAGCTTGCCACGCGCAACGTCCGCGATTTCGACGCCTGCGGTTTCGAAGTGATCAATCCCTGGGACAAGTAGGGGTCCGATCGCAGCTCCATTGTGTACGGGCCGACACTCTCCCTCAGTGGAGCGTGCGTCCGCCAAGCTCCGCAGGCAGGTGGCCACGGTCATCGGCGAAGCGATGCGCGCAAATCCGAGCCGTCAGGCCCACCGGGAGCCACTGAAGCAGCACACTCGCGGGCCTCCCGGACGATCCGCGCGGCGAATATCACGGTCGCCGGAGCAATGGGGCAACCCGCCTCGCGCAGCCACATTGCAGTCCACCAGTTGCACATGCGCGGAAAGAAGAAGCGCCGCTCGGCCTTGTAGAACCTATTGGGGACCGGCGCGGCACGCAGCGTGGCTCCCGTCGGAATGGGGTCGTCGCCCGCGAACTCCTGCTCGATGGCGGTCGCGAGTGCTCGCAGGCGATCGATAGGCAGGGGCACTTCAACGAATGCAGTCGCATGCACGTTGTCGCGTATGGGTTCGCGCAGGCCGATGACATGAACAACGCTGTCCGTGGGCCACAACGCAGCGCCAATCGCCTTCCAGACGGTGGCGCGATCGGCCTGATAGAAGCGCTCATCGCCCCAGCCGAACTCGAGGTAGTCGGCCCCAGGGAATTCGCCCAGAAGGCTCCAGTGACGATTCGGCCAGTCGCGGGTCGCGATGGCGACACCCGTATGCCAGCCGCGACGGACGACGTAGATCGAACGCAGCGAGTCGGGCGGCGGCTCCTTGACATAGCCCTTGCCGCTCGCGCAACCGGACGTCGCCAGACACGACAACAGAGCGCAGCATGACAAGGAGATCGTTATTCGCATCTGCACCAAAAGTAACCCGTCAGGAATCGCCCAGCGAATTCTCGTGTTTCGCGGGCAACGGGTGTTGCTCGATTCGGATCTGGCGGAGCTATACGGCGTTACGCCAAGACGCCTTAATGAGCAGGTCCAACGGAATCGCGGCAGATTCCCCGAAGACTTTGCATTCTACTTGGATATCAATGAGATACGAATCTTGAAGTCGCAAATTGCGACTTCAAGTTGGGGCGGCAAACGCAAGCCGCCCCTGGCCTTCACCGAGCATGGCGCCATCATGGCCGCGTCGGTGCTGAACAGCCCCCGAGCGGTCGAAATGTCCCTCTACGTTGTACGAGCCTTCGTCAAGCTCCGACAAGTACTGGCATCCAACGCGGATCTCGCGCGCAAACTTGCAGCGCTCGAGAGATCCGTGGCCGCACTCGACGCAGGCATGAAGCAGCAGTTCGAGGAGGTGTACCGTGCGATCCGGGCGCTGATGGCACCAGCACTTCGTGGCCCGAATCAATGATCTAGACTCCCGGCATGGCCGGCACGCAGATTGCATTCCGGCGGGTCTCGAAGTCCTACGACGCCGCCGGTCGAGGCCCGCCGGTGCTCGATGGTGTCGACATCAGCATCGCGCAGGGCGAGTTCGTCGTGCTGGTTGGCCGCAGTGGTTCGGGCAAATCGACCCTGCTGAATCTCATCGGCGCGATCGATGTTCCGACGGCGGGCGAGATCTTCATCAACGGCATCGCGCTCGGCTCGCTCGATGAATTGGCGCGCGCCCTGTTACGGCGGCGTCAGCTCGGTTTCGTGTTCCAGTTCTTCAACCTGATTCCGACGCTGACCGTCGCGGAAAACCTGTTGCTGCCGCTCGAGCTGAACGGCCGCACCGGCGCAGCCGCGAGCCGTCGCGTCAGCGACCTGCTTGCCGAGGTCGGGCTTGCGGGTCGCGCGAACCGGTTCCCCGATGAGCTTGCGGGGGGCGAGCAGCAGCGCGTCGCAATCGCGCGGGCCATCGTGCACGAGCCGCAAATCGTGCTGGCCGATGAGCCGACCGGCAACCTCGATCTGGAAACGGCGACTGCCGTGATCGGCCTGCTCGATCGTCTGTGCCGCGACGCCGGCGTGACGCTCGTGATGGCAACCCACAGTCGCGAAGTGATCGGTCTGGCCGACCGCGTGTTGACGATTCGCGCGGGCCGGGTAATCGAGGCACGGCCGTGAGCCGCCTGTTCGCGCGCGCGGGCAGGCGATTCCTGCTGCGCCATCCGGGGCAGCTCGGGCTGGCGCTCGCCGGGATTGCGCTCGGCGTCGCGGTCGTGGTCGGCGTGGATCTCGCGAACGACAGCGCACGGCGCGGATTCGAGCTGTCGGCCGCGCTCGTCACCGGCCGCGCGACGCACCAGCTCGTCGGCGTCAGCGGCACGCTGCCCGACGCGACGTATGCGCGACTGCGGCGTGAATGGGGCATCCACCGCGCAGCGCCTGTGATCGAAGCGCCGATCCGGCTGCCGGCGGCGCCGGACCGAACGTTCACGCTGCTCGGCGGCGATCCATTTGCTGAATCGCCCTTGCGCGACGAGGTGACGCCCCGCGCCCGCGGACTCGATCTCGTGCGGCTTCTGGCGGCGCCCGGGACTGTGATTCTCCCGCGGCCGCTCGCGGACCAACTGGGCGCGGATATCGGCTCGCGCTTCGCGCTGGTCGCCGGCGGCCGCGAGCAGCGCGTCGAAGTCGCGGGGGTCATTGAAGTCGATCGTGCGCGGCGTGAAGTCGCAGGCGCCGTCCTGTTCGCGGACATCGCGACGGCACAGGAACTGACGGGCATGATCGGCCGGATCACACGCATCGACCTCGTGCTGTCGCCGGCCGAAGCCGCCTTGCTCGAATCGGTCGTACCACCGGATGTGCTCTTGCTGCCCGCAGAATCGCAGGGCCAGGCCATCGTCGAGATGACCCGCGCATTCCGCATCAATCTGACGGCACTGAGCTTGCTCGCGCTGGTCGTTGGTACCTTTCTGATCTATGCGACGCTATCGTTCCTGGCTGTCCGGCGCCGGCAGGCGATCGGGACAGCCCGGGCGCTCGGGATCACGCGGCGTCAACTGTTCGGTGTCACGCTGGCCGAAGCCCTGGCGCTCGGTGCCATCGGCACGGCAATGGGCCTGCTGTTAGGGCATCTGTTGGGCTCCGGTCTCACGAGTCTCGTACTCCGCACGATCGAAGACCTGTACTACGCGCAATCGACCGCGGTCCGTCCCGCCGTGTCGACCTATGTGAAAGGTGCGCTGCTGGGCCTCGGTGCGACATTGGTCGCGGCGCTTCTGCCCTCCATGGCGGCGGCCAGGACACCGCCGCGCGCCCTTCAGAGTCGCGCGGCACTTGAGCGTGGCACGCGGCAGCGTCTGCCCGCGCTTGCGATCGGCGGCGCAGTCGTCGCGGCGGCCGCAACCGCGATCCTGATGCTCGACACGCCGAGCCTGATCGTGGCCTTCGTCGGGCTCTTCGGCGTCGTCGCCGCGGCGGCGTTACTGATACCAGCGCTGACACCATGGGTGATTCAGGTGTTTCAGGCGCCCGCTGCGTGGATCGGCGGTCTCCCGGGCCGGTTGACCGCGCGCGCGGCGGCGGCATCGCTGAGCCGTACCGGTGTCGCGGTTACGGCACTCGCGCTCGCCACCGCAACCGTCACGGGGACCAGTCTCATGATCGCGAGCTTCCGCGGCAGCGTCGCCGACTGGCTCGACCAGACCTTGCAGGCGGACTTCCACCTGCGGCTCGCGCCCGGCGTCGCAGCCGAAGACAGCGACGCCCTTCAGCCGGACGCGATCGCGACGCTCCGTGCCCTGCCGGGCGTGGCGGGTCTCAGTTTGGCGCGCTGGTCGCGTATCCCGACGGCCGACGGCTGGTTGCAGGTCCGCGCGATCGAACCCGGCCCGGAGGGCTGGGGTCTCAGGATCGTCGAGGGCGACCCGGATGCCGCGCGCACGGGTTTTCAGGGCGGCGATGCGGTCGTCATCTCGGAGTCGCTGGCCCGGCGCCGTGAAATTGCGGTCGGCGACCGGTTCGTGCTGCCCGCCGCGTCCGGTCCGATCGGCTTCGACGTCGCCGGCGTTTTCCGCGACTACAGCAGCGACCGTGGCGCGGTCGTGATGCGGCTAGTGGCATTCCGCCGCCACTGGCAGGACGAGAGCCTGAGCGGTGTCGGCGTTTATCTCGCGCCAGACGCCGATGCCGGTGCCGTGCGACGCGCGCTCGAGCGTTTTGCGGCTGCGAGCGGCGATCTGAATCTCGCCGCCAGCGCCGAGCTGCGCGCCGCGTCGATGCGGATATTCGATCGCACTTTCACGATCACCGAAGTGCTGCGCTGGCTCGCGGGACTCGTGGCGTTCTTCGGGATCCTGAGCTCGCTGCTCGCGCTCGAGCTCGAACGGACGCGCGAGATCGGCGTATTGCGGGCGATCGGATTCGTCCCGGCGCAGATCCGGACCCTGGTCATCGCCCAGACGAGCCTGCTCGGCCTGCTGGCCGGTCTCATCGCCATGCCGCTCGGCGTCGTGCTGGCGGGACTGCTCGTCTACGTCGTCAACGAACGCGCCTTCGGCTGGAGTATGGACTTTGCCGTGACGCCGGCGGGTCTGGCCGCGGGCCTCGTGATGGCGCTAGTCGCCGCGGTCGCGGCCGGCATTGCGCCGGCCTGGCGCCTGGCCCGGATGCCGCTTGCGGCGGCTTTGCGCGAGGAATGATGCGGGCCGTCGCCATCGTTGGCGCCATCGGCCTGAGCGCCGCCGCCGCGGCACAGGTCGGGGTGACGGATTTCCTCGGCACCGGGCCGGCGGCCGATTTCGAGCGCGCGCAGGCGCCGCGCGTCTTTGACTTTCCGGCCGATCACGGGGCACATCCAGGCTTTCGCAGCGAGTGGTGGTACTTCACGGGCAATCTCGCCGCCGCGGACGGCCGGCATTTTGGATTCCAGCTGACCTTCTTCCGGTTCGCGCTCGCGCCGCGCGCGGCCGAGCGCGCCTCCGCCTGGGCGACGAATCAGGCCTGGATGGCGCATTTGACCGTGACCGACAGCGCGGGCCAGCGGTTTCATGCCGCCGAGCGGCTGGCGCGCGGCGCGCTCGGGCTGGCCGGCGCGCAAGCTGCGCCATTTCGTGTCTGGCTCGGCGACTGGGAGGCGACCGCCGCAGGATCCGCTGTCGACATATATCCCCTCAGGCTGATCGCGCGCGACGAAGGCGTCGCAATCGACCTTACGCTCACGACGGCAAAGCCGCTGGTCTTGCAAGGCGACAACGGCTGGGACCGCAAGGGACCGGAACCCGGCAACGCCTCGTACTACTACTCGTACACGCGGCTACTCGCACGGGGGCACATAAACATCAGCGGCGCGATTGTCGACGTCAGCGGCAGTGCCTGGATGGACCGCGAATGGAGCAGCAGCGCGCTCGGCCCGGACCTCGGCGGCTGGGATTGGTGCGCGCTGCAACTGTCGGACGGCAGCGAATTGATGCTGTACCGGCTGCGTCGCAAGGATGGCCGTGTGAGCGCCTTCAGCAAGGCCGCATTGATCCGGCCAAACGGCGAGCGCCGCTCCTATGGCGCAGGCGAGTTCGCGTTTGAGCCGCGGCGCTGGTGGACGAGCCCCAGGACGAGGGTGAAATATCCGGTCGCGTGGTCCATCGAACTTCCTGCCGAGGAGCTGTTTCTCGAGATCAAGCCGCGTCTCGACAATCAGGAGCTCGACCTGACGGTTCGCTACTGGGAAGGCGCGGTACTGGCATCAGGCCGGGCGCGTTCCAGCGCGCTCCGCGCCGACGGATATCTCGAACTCGCGGGTTATTGACTCTGCATGCCTGCCTGTTGCGCTATTCTTCAAGCCATGAACACGCCACGTCTCGTGACATGGACCGCGGCCACACTGGCGATTGCCTTGCCTCTGCCGCTCGCTGCGCAACAGCTCGAACGCGACGTCGGCATCGTCAGCGCGGAAGTCGAGGGACGACTCGAGGGCTTCAGCTTCCAGGAGGGGCCGGTCTCGACGCTCGAGTTCAGGGGCACGGCGGTTGCGCTCGCCGCAGAAGGAGACGGCCGGGTCGAGTTCGAGGACGGACGTGCCAGTGTCGAGGTTTCGGTGCGGAAGTTGCCCGATCCGTCGACGCTCGGTCCGTTCTCGACATACGTGTTGTGGGCGGTCACCGGTGACGGCCGCGCCAACAACCTGGGTTCGATCGCAGTGCGGAACGGCTCCGGGTCGCTCGAGACGTCGGCGCCGCTCTCGCAGTTCGCGTTGATCGTGAGCGCTGAGCCGCACTTCGCGGTCACCGCGCCGAGCAAGTACATGGTGCTGCGGAACCTGGGCAAGCGCATTCGCGGCACGCCCGTGCAGATCCCGGGCCTCCGGGAACGAATCAACTATTCGGGCCTGAACGCGCAGCGCGTCGATCCGAAGGCGAAGATTCCGCACGAGCTGATCCAGGCGCGCTATGCGCTCGAGATCGCTGATGGCGCCGAAGCGGAAGACTATGCGCCGGGCGAATTCGCGCAGACCGAGCAGCTACTGGCCAAGGCGGAGGCAGCGCAGGCCAGCAAGGACTATAAGATCCGCAATACTGTTCCGCTGCTCGCGCGTGATGCCGTGCAGATGGGCGAGGACGCGAGGCGCAAGGCAGTGTTCGGGCGCCAGGCGGCGGAGGGCGAAGCGGCGACGGCAGCTGCGCGTCAGGAGGCGGAAGAGAAGGCCCGGCAGGCGGCGGGAGTTGCGGCCGAGGAGGCGAAGCAGCGCCAGGCGCTGGCAGCAGAGGAAGCCGGGCGCCAAGCCTCGCTCGAAGCCGAAAAGCGGGCGCGCGCGGATCTCGTCGCGCGACTGAACCGCGCGCTGCCGACGCGGCAGACCGAGCGCGGCATCGTCGCGGAGATCGCGGGCGTGCAGTTCGCGATCGGGGCAGCGACGCTCAACCCGAGCGCGCGCGAGGCGCTCGCGCGCTTCTCGGGAATCGTCGGCGTGTATCCGTCGCTGCGCTTCAAGGTCGAAGGCCACACCGACATCACCGGCAGCGCCGAGACCAACCGGAAGCTGTCCTACGATCGCGCGATCACGGTGCGCGATTACCTGATCGGGCAGGGCGTCGACGCCGCCTCGATCAGCGTCGAGGGCCTCGGCCCGGACCAGCCGGTCGCGGACAACGCAACGCGCGAAGGACGCGCGCGCAACCGGCGCGTCGAGATCATCCTCACGGGCGATCTGGTGACGGCGCCATGACCAGCGACGGTTCCGTCGCCGCTTCGAGCTTGTACACGTAGTCGCCGAGTTGCGAGTCGTCTCCGTCGCCTGCCACGGCCGCGGCGTGCAGGATGACTTGCCCGGCGTTTGCGGGAGCGGTCCACGAGAGCTTCCAGCGCACGCTGTCCGCACCAGGCGGCGCCGCCTCGGCGAGCCGGTGGTGCGCAAACTGAACGCCGCGTTCGTCGAGCAATCCCATGCGTGGCTCGTCTTCCGTAGAAAGCCGGATCGTTCCGGCCTGCATCTTGTCCGCGGCGCGCCGGATGGCGAGCTGGAATCCGGCCGCCGCCAGTTTTGGGGGCCGCGACAGCGTGAGCTCGAGTTCGTAAGTCGCGCCGGGCAGGTATCGCTCGGGGATTCCGCTGAGCGTCAACCGGCCGCCGGCTTGGTTCAGCGCGTTGCCTGAATGGCAGGCAAGACACGAGTCCTCGCCGAAACCGCCGGTGACGCGCGCCGGCGGGCCGTCCCGGAAATGCAGCGCGAGCAGGGCGGTGGCGGGGAGGAACGCCGCGAGCGCCGCGACTGAGCGCGCGGCCTTGTTCACTTTACCGCGCGATCGGTGAGGATACGGCCGACCTGGTTGGCGTCGGTGCCGAACCACATCGCGCCAGTCTTCGCGTCATACATCATGTGACGGATGGTCTCGCTCACCTCGTTCACCGAGACGAACTTCTCGCTCTTCGGATCGAAGGCGACGAGCTTCTTCTCGGGACCGCTTTGGGAGATCCAGAGGCGACCCTTGCCGTCCTTGGTGAGTGCGTAAGGCCTGGAATCGGCGCCTCCCGGCATGGCGTATTCCTTGACCTTGCCATTTGCCGGGTCGATGCGGCCGAGGTAACCGCGCGCCTCGTCGCCGTACCAGACGGAACCGTCGCTCGTGACCTCGATGCGGCGCGAGCGCGATTCGGGCGTGGCTTCACGATAGTGCGTGAGCTTGAGCGTCTCGGGATCGATGCGCACGACCGCGTTCGTGTTGAGGAGCGAGACCCACGGACGACCCTTGCCATCGGTCACGATGCCGTAGGGGCGCGCGGGGGATTCATGGGGCGTGACCAGATCGTACTTCCCGGTTTCCATATTCAACCGGCCGACGCGATTCGACTGCTGGGATGTGAACCAGATATTGCCCTTGCCGTCGAACACCATCGTGTGCGGATCGCGCGCCTCGCCCGTCATGAAGGTCTTCGCTGCGCCGGTCTTCGGGTCGAGGCGGCCGATGCGGCCGTTGCGGTTGCCCGCGTACCAGACGGTGCCTTGCTCGTCCACGATGAGGCTGTGCGGATTGGTGCCGTCTTCGATCTCGTAGCGGCGAAAGCGCTCGGTTGCGGGGTCGAAGCTGGCGATGTAATTCCCGGCCTGGCCGACGAACCAGACCTTGCCGTCTGGAGCGACGTAAGGATCACGCGGGCGACCGCCGTATTCGACTTTCCATTCCTGGAGAATCTGCTCGTCGGCGGCAGGCGTGGCGGCGGAGGCGTGGAAGAGTGCCGGTAGCAGTACGAGGGAGGCGATGGTGAGCATCTGCATCGGTGTTTCACCTTTACGTGGACAATTTGTACTCACTGTATGATGCGCTTGTCAGCATCAATGTTCCGTCCGACAAGGCACGGGCGGTCGTGGATGCGATGGAGCGCGACATGGGCACCACGCTGGCGACCAAGCAGGATCTCGAGTTCCTGAGGCGGGACATAGAGAACCGTTTTTCGCTGGTGGACCAGAAGATTGAGGGGATGCGCGCGCATATAGAACAGAAGATCGACTCGCTTCGCGGCGATATGTCACGGGATTTGGCAGCCCTGGATCTGAAAATGACCGTCAAGCTGGGTTCGATGCTCGTGGTCGGCTTCGGCCTGACGATCGCCGCGCTGCGTCTCTGGGTGTGATGATCCGCACGGAAGAGCAGCACCTCGGCGAGGTCGACAAGATGCTCAGGAAGCCGGGCGATATCGGGAAAGCCGGGGGCTGACCCACAACGAACCGCAGCCGGCGGACCTGCGCTCCTAGTGCACCGTCGACCCGGCCAGCAGTCGGGTCTGCTTGCGCACTTCGTTTCGAAGCCGTTCGAGATCGCGCTGCCAGTGCTAGAGCTGGTCGCGAAGGTAGTACTCCGTGATGCCGCCGCACACGACGAGCGTGTGCGTCGCCGCCAGCCGGCCATGGCGATTCATGTCGACGTGCGCGTACATCGTCTTCCAGCGCGAGGCCTGGATGACTGCGGCCGAAATCGCAGCCGGCAGATCGACGAACACAAACAGGAAAACCGCTCCGAACTCCCCAGGACGCTGGTTGAAGGGCGTCCGCAGCCACGCGGTGAAGCGAGGCTGGGTCAGCGTGCGATATCCGATTCGACCTTCTTCGTGGACGGGCTCCGCGTCGTCCTCGACGAATCCGATCTCGATGCCAATTGGCCGCCAATGCCAGATGGTGCGCGAGCGCTATCTCGCAATGACTTCCGTTGCGCCGTCGACCTTCACGTACGGACGGAGGCTCTGGATAAGGCTGTGCCCCAGACCGTGCACGCGCTCGAGATCTTCGACACGCGAGTAAGAGCGGTTGGCAATAATCTGTGCGGCCCGGGCAGGCCCGATATCCGGGATGGACTCCAATTCTTCCATCGTCGCCGTATTGATGTTGACGCGAAGCGAGCCTTACTGGCGACACCGGATGCGCTGGTGAGTATCAATGTGCCGTCCGACAAGGCTCGGGCGGTCGTGGATGCCATGGAACGAGAAAAATGTTGATGGTTGGATTCGGCCTGACTATTACTGCGCTCAGGGTTTGGCTCTAGGGCTGCCGAATGGGCGGCTGGTCCGCGGTGCTGTACGCGACGGAGCCTGCGCGCGCGCGGCCGGGGCGCCGGAAGAGCGCATCGTCGCCGCGCCGCCCCGCGAAGCCGCGGTAGACTGCCGCGGCGGACTCTGATCGCGATCGAGGCCGCGCACGGGACTTTCGCGCCGCGGCAGATGGCCCGCAGCAACTTTGCGCCGCAGCGTCGAATTGAGGTTGCCGGCGGCCTGGCGGCGCTCCACGTCGGTTAGCACCGGGGCGCGACGTATGCCTTCTTCGCGCGTGCGCCTGGTCACGTCTCGCAGTTCTTCGTTCCGATCATTGCGCGAACGCGCGTCATCGCGAGGACGACCGAATGGTCTCGTGTCGTGAGCGAAGTGCCGCGTGTGATTGCGCTGCCCCGGCACCCAGCACCAGCGGTTCAGGTGATGCAGAAACGCCCATCTGCCGCTGTGGAATGTGAAGGAGCTCCACGGCGAATGATCGACCCAGGTCCTGCCGTGAAAACCGATGCGCTCCCAGTGGCCCAGGCGGAACGGATCCCAGCCGCCGTACGCGTAGGCCGGCATCCAGACCCGTCCGTACCGCGGCTCGTCGTACCACTCGCCGTAGCGGTCGAGTGTTTCGTAATCGTCACCCTCGTCGAGCGCATAGCGCGACTCCGAGTCGGCCAGCTCCTGTTCGCGCGCCCGGCTCCAGGCGTCGAATGCATCCTCCGGTGGCAGCGTCGAGAGATTGGCGAACGCGTTGCGCCCTTTGAGCCGTACGCGCTGACCGCCCGCCACGCGCACCGGGCCATCGGCGGTGTCCACTTCCGCGCCGCCTTCATACACCGTGAGGGCGGTGGCACCGTCCGCGGAGACTTCCACGCGATACTCACCCGGCCCCTGGAGCGCGATGGCAGTGTTCGGCGTGACGATCTCGAGCATTTCGCCCTCGAGCAGTTCGCGAACGACCACGCTCGCGGTGCCGGTGTTCAGTTCAACCCAGACGGTCGTCGCGTCGAGACCGACGATGGTGAGGTCGGTGCGCTCGTCGAGCCGGACAGCCGCGGTGCCGAGCGCAAGCTCCGCGCGTCCGCCGCGCTCGGTGAAGAGGCGGTCGCCCGGCATCAGCGGCCGGTCGGGAAGGTCGGAGCGCACCGTCGCCTGCGCGCCTTGGAATGCGACCTGGCCTTCCACATAGCTCAGGCGCGCGACGCGCCCCGGCGGATCGAGAGCCTCGCCCCAGGCGAAGCTCGATGCCGCGAGCGCAATCACGAGCACGGCCGGACGCAGCTTCATGGCGATTCCAATATACGCTCCTGGGATGTGAATGGAGGCTGAAGGAAACCGGCAGCTATCGGTCGAGGGGCGAATCAACTGGTTCACGACAGTATTGAGTAGGGTGACAGTGGCCGTGCACGACGAGAATGGCGCCGGCGAGCGAAGACGGCCGAGGAGGTGACACTGGCAGCAATCGGCAAGCCTGCTTGCAATTGTTCTCATTTCGGCTACACTTGTTCTCAATATGAGAACACACGGAGTCCGCCAGGAACGGCAGCTCGTAGAGCTCCTGTTCGGAGCGTACCGCCGGCGGATCCTGTCGCTTTTGCTGCTGCATTCGGAGCAGAGCTTCTATGTGCGGGAGATCGGGCGGCTGACTGGCGTATCGGCGGGGTCGTTGCATCGAGAGGTCAAGGCGCTGACCGAGGCCGGGCTTCTCGAACGCAGCTTATTGGGGAATCAAGTTCGGTATCAGGCTGATCGATCGTGCCTACTGTTCGAAGAACTGGCTGGCATCTTCCGGAAGACTGCGGGGCTCGCCGACGTGTTGCGCGAGGCACTGAAGCCGCTTGGTCGGACCGTCCGGATCGCATTCGTGTTTGGTTCCGTCGCGCAGGGCAAGGAACGCACAACCAGCGATGTGGACGTGATGGTGATCGGCACGGTGCCCTTCGTTCGAGTCGTGGAAACGCTCGCGCCAGCCGCCGCGCAAATTCGGCGGGAGGTGAATCCGGTCGCGATGGCGCCGGACGCATTCCGCGCCAAGCTGAAGGCACGCGACCGGTTCGTGGCGAGGATCGTGCGCGACCCGAAGATATTCCTCGTCGGAGATGCCGGTGAGCTTGGAAAACTTGCTGCGAATCGGGCAGCTTAAGAGGCATCCGCCGGGCGCGAAGGAGATCGAACGACTTCTCGGCGCTGCGCAGAGAGGCATCGTCGACGCCCGGATCAAGGAAGTCAGCGCCGAGACCCGATTCGATGCGGCCTATCGCGCCATCATGCAAATTGGCCTGGCCGCGCTGATGGCGAATGGATATCGGCCGGAGACGAGCCGGCCCGGGTCTCACATGATGACCATTCAGGCGCTTACCCTGACGCTGGATCTTAATGCGAAGCGCATGGTGGTGATCGACACGCTTAGGCGCAAGCGCAACCTGGCCGATTACACTGGGGAGGATGTCGACGACGAATCCGTGGCGGCCTGCATTAAGGAGGCGGAGCAGCTGTTGCTGCGGGCGCGCCAGCGGATTGAAAAGATCAAGCTGGAATGAAGCTCGGCCGAACCTCACGCCGCGATGCTCAACAAGATCCTCGAGTTCGAGCTCGCCGGGACCGTGCGCTGCATCGCGTAGTCAGGTGTCTGAACGCGACACCAGCGGAAACCTCTCGGGATAGCGAATCGATTCGACCGCCAGATCAATGTCCAAGGCAGGCCAGTGCAGATGGTGCGGCGAGGGCAACTCGACGCGGGTCAGCTGCTCGATCGATGCATTCCGGAACCAGGGGTATTTGTCGAAAGGCACGAACAGTTCGTCGCTCCCGATGAGCAGCCAGAAGCCGTGCGGGGAAACATTGGCAACTTCAACCGCTGAAGTGCCGGTCCCAAGTGACGCGGATTTCATCAGCGTGGTCCTCGCTTAGGCCCGCTACGGTCCGAAGTTGACGATCGTTCGGGCCATGATTCTGCGCCAGCGCCATCTGCGGCTCAAGCCAGAAGTTGGCTTCTCCGTCAGGGCATTGCACGTGCGCATGACCGGCAGTTCGCGCGCTGTGTCAACCGCCTGACAGTTCTCCAGTTGCCTACCCGCCATCATTTGCACCGTCCGATGTGCAACTCATTCAAGCAAAGTTAAGGAGATCGACATGTTCAATCGCAAGGCCATTGGAGACCTGTTCGCGGGATTCGTATTTACAACCGTCATCGTGCTGGTCGTGGGCGGAACGACCGCCATGCTGGTCGGACCCTCGCTGCCGATCGCCTGAGTGGTGACTACTCGGCTTCGATCCGGGGCAGCGTGTCGAGTATCTGCCACCAATTGCACTTGGATGCAGTGTGGTAGCTGGCAGCCGGGCGCGTCGTCAACGGCTCGTTGATGGTGCCGACTCGAACACGCATAACCCCGGGCCGGTCCACGCGCGTGCTGTACAAGGGCGACCCGCACCGGCCACAGAAATGGCGGGTCTCTCCGGGCGATGACTCATAGCCGGACACGATCGCCGCCCCGGCGGAAATCCGGAGTGCTGCCGCGCGAATCGGCGCATTCGTGGCTAGTGGACCGCCTGACGCCTTGCGGCACATCTGGCAATAGCAGACGTCGATGGGACCCAGCTCCTCGTCGAGTTCGAATCGGACCGCGCCGCAAAGACAGCTGCCCGTGTAATGAGGCGATGACTGGGAGCTGCTCATCGTTCAGGGCCAGCGCTCCTGCAACAGGCGATCGAGCGAAAATTGACCCGGCCCGTCGATCGCGAGCCACAGGAACAGCGCGAGGAACAGGATTTCCTCCAGGCCCAACAGAGTGAGCAGGGAATCGACTTGCTCCCATTGCACGGTCGCGATCGCGACGATCATGACGACCCCCAAGGCGCCCGCCGCAATGCGCGTCAGGAAGCCGAGCAAGAGGAAGATTCCGCCGATGAATTCGACGCCGGCTACGAACGGCGCCAGGATGGCCGGGGCGGGGATGCCCCAGCTGGCGAAGTTTTCGGTGACCAGTGGCAGGTGCGTCAGCTTGCCCCAACCACTCCACAGAAACACCCAGCCGACCGCGAGACGGGTGAACAGCGGCGCGAGCCAATAAAGGCGCTGTGCCACATGTTGTGGCCAGTCGATCAATCCACGCACGAGGAGTTTCATCGGGTCCTCCGGCTGTAGTGAGGTCGGGAGGTGGCGGGGGCGATTGTAGTCGCCGTCACGGTCGCCGCCGAAGCAAGCTAACGATCAAGCCCCAGAAATTCAAAGAGTTGCGTTCCATGTTGACTTGTGAGCGGACATCCAAGCGGACATTGTTCGAACAAAAACGCCATAAGATATTGATATATATTGATTATTATCGTACGATTTGCGGACATGAGAGAGGTCATTAAAGAGGTCGTTGATCGCGGTGAAAGCACCGCTCTGTTCGAGCCCCTCAAGCTCCCCGAAACGTCACCCTACCGCCCCGAATTGACCGAGTTGGCCGTGGATCTCACGGCGAAGGCGGCCGGCTTTCGGCGAAGCCTGCCTGATGGCGTGATCGGCGCGCTCGCGGAACTCGTCCGTGCGATGAATTGCTACTACTCCAATCTGATCGAGGGACACGACACTCACCCGATCGACATCGAGCGGGCTATGCAGAACGACTACAGCCGCGAACCGCGGAAGCGCAACCTGCAACGCGAAGCCCGCGCGCACGTCGCTGTGCAGCAATGGATCGACACCGGCGGCCTGAAGGGTCGCGCCAGCACTCGCGACGGGATCTGCGAGACTCACAGGCGATTCTGTAAATTGCTGCCGGAGGAACTCTTGTGGGTCGAAGATCCGGATTCCGGAGAGCGTGGGCGCGTTCTGCCGGGTGAACTGCGGGCGAGTGATGTCCGCGTGGGTGCTCATGTTCCGATAAGCCCCGGAGCGATTGCACGATTCCTGACCCGATTCGAGGAGGTGTACGGTAAGGGCGGACGCGCCGAATCCATCATTTCGGCAGCGGCCGCGCATCATCGTCTGCTCTGGATTCATCCTTTTCTGGATGGTAATGGGCGGGTCGCAAGATTGATGTCCCACGCCACGTTGCTGGAGGCGCTCGACAGCGGCGGAATCTGGTCGATTGCACGCGGGTTGGCGCGGCGAGATCGCGAGTACAAGGAACACCTGGTTGCCTGTGATCAACCGCGCCAGGGCGACATGGATGGGCGCGGCGCCCTGAGTGAACGCGCACTCGTTGAATTCAGCGGCTTCTTTCTCGAAACCAGCATCGATCAGGTGCAGTTCATGGAAGGGCTGGTGCAACCAAACCGCTTGCGCGACCGCATCCTGATCTGGACGGAAGAAGAGGTTCGAGCCGGGCAGTTGCCGTCGAAAGCCGGCGCAGTGCTCGAGGCTGTCCTGTTTCGCGGTCAGTTGCCGCGCGCCGATGTGGCCGCCCTGGTGGGCACCGGCGAGCGTCAAGCGAGACGCGTCGTCTCGGCCCTGCTGGCAGCGGGCGTCGTTTCAACCACGGGTGCTCGCGCGCCGCTCACGATTGCATTTCCGGCGAGACTCGCGGGACGTTGGTTGCCGGGGTTGTTTCCGGAGGCGGCCTGAATCGCGCGTGGCCGCGCGCTAGGAAATGCTGCCCGCTTTGTCGCCACGAGGACTGAGCGCTGCGGTGTCCCGGGCGGCCTGCGCCCGCGCCGCTTCCCAAAGATCCCCCTCCAGATCCGGCCCCGGCTCGTGCGGGCGGTGCAGGAAATCGCAATCGGCGAGTTCTTCCGCTAGCGCCGCGAGCGCGTCCGCGAGCGGCGGCGTCTGATGGTCAAGCGCGGCGTCGTTGATGGCGCGGTTCCAGGCCGCTGAGCTGCGCTGCTCGAACCGCAGCCAGGCATCGAGCACTTTGCCCCAGCGCCTGGAGAAGGGCGGGACGATGAACGTGCGCGCGCGCAGGACGTTCTCCTCGACGTCGCCGATCAGGAGCCCGTGAATCGCTGGAATGGCGAACTGCTTGAAACCCGTGACGAGCGAAAGCAGCAGCACCGCGCTCGCATGGGGTGCGACCACCGAAAACTCCGATTGCACGGAGGCCCAATCAGTATCGCGCAGGCGCTGATGGCCGCGTGCGATTGCGTGCTTGGGGACGATCATCCAGGGCCACTGGCGAAGCTCGGCGCCCGCGCGCACCGGGATCCTGAGGCTGGCACAGCAGACCGCGATCGACTCGGCATCGGCCATCGGCACGAGCCACGCGGCGTAGGTGCCGCGGCGGTCGGTGGCGTTGCGCTGCGTCCAGGCCATCGGGGCGTAGCTCGCGTTCACGGTCGCAAGCAGGCGCCGCGCGCCTTTGCCGGTGGTGACTCGGTCGGTTTCCCGGACCGTGCAAAACGCGCCGTCGTGCGCGCTGCGGCAGCGCTCGCGCAGAAGCCGCAGCCCATGCCCGGCGAGGCCGTGAGCGTGAGTGTCGGTGATGACGATGGCGGCACCCCCTTGTCGCATAGTCAAAGTATTCGAACCGACGTAGCACAGGGCGTGAGCCAGTGCGCGATCCCGAGCGATTCAAGTTGTTTGAGCGGCATTGGGGCGGGTCGGGTTTCAGGAGGCTCGGCGAGAATTGGTTCGATGGAAAGACATCGAATTCAATGAGATACGTACTTGATGTTGCATTTTGCAACTTCAAGTTGAGCCAACCTCAGTAAGAACCGGGTTCGAATCAACCAATTCGCATCAGTTTGCGGCACTCACATTTACGGCGTTCGCGAAAAGAATGGCGCTCAATGACTTCGTCATCCCGAAAGGCCGCACTGGCGGACATCGCCACGCGCATTCGTGTGCTGCGGGGACAGCGGGTGTTGCTGGATACAGATTTGGCAATGCTCTATGGAGTGCCGGCCAAAGCGTTGAATCAGGCTGTTCGAAGGAATAGCGCGCGGTTTCCGACCGATTTCGTGATTCGATCAAATGCCTAAGAGTGGGAGTCTTTAAGGTCACAAATTGTGACCTTAGACGCGAGCCGCGGTGGTCATCGCAAGTATCCGCCGATTGCCTTTACGGAACACGGTGCCATCATGGCCGCAAATGTTCTGAATAGCGCGCGGGCAGTCGCGATGTCGGTTCACGTGGTACGGGCGTTCATCAAGCTTCGGCAGGTTCTTGCATCCCATGCGGACCTCGCCCGCAAGCTGGAGGCACTGGAAATGTCGGTCTCGTCGCTCGATGCCCGAACAAGGAGGCAGTTCGAGGAAGTCTATGGCGCGATCCGGGCGCTGATGGCGCCTCCTGCTCCGAAGTCGCGTCCGATCGGCTTTACAGCAGAGGTCGAGTGACGGTCGAGAAAAGGGATGCGTCCCCTTTAGAATGGCGATGAGAAAAAGGAGGCGCGCATGGACGGGCAGAAAGCGAAGGCACGCAAGTTCCGGGATCTGCATCGCAAGAACGATCCACTGGTGTTGTTCAATGTCTGGGACGCAGGCAGTGCAGGCGCCGTTGCCGAAGCCGGGGCCAAGGCGCTCGCAACCAGCAGTTGGGCTGTCGCAGCGGCTCATGGCTATGAGGACGGGGAGAAGATGCCCTGGGCAGCGTCGCTGGACAACATCCGGCGCATTCTTGCGGTCACGGATCTGCCTCTGACCGTGGATCTCGAGGGTGGATATGGCGACATCTCCCGAACGGTGCGGGACGCGGTTTCCGCCGGAGCGATTGGCTTCAATCTGGAGGACCTGGATTCCGGCAGCAAGAAGATTCTGCCCGTTGCGGAACAGAGCGAGCGAATTCGCCAGGCCCGGGTTGCCGCCGACGGGGTCGTGGAAGGCGCATTCCTGAATGCGCGAACCGATCTCTTCCTGTGGACCGACCCGAGCGCTCATACCGACGAAATGCTCGCGGAAGCCCTGAAGCGAGCCGAGGCCTACGCGAAATCAGGCGCAGATGGCTTTTTCGCCCCCGGTCTTGCCGATCCGGAAAAAATCGCACGGCTGTGCTCGCGTTCGCCGCTTCCGGTCAATCTCATGAGCGCACATGGCGGAACTCCGATCAAAACTCTCGCCAAACTGGGTGTGTCCCGGATCAGTTACGGGCCGAGCTCCTATCTGGTCGCCATGAAGGCCTTGAAAGAGGCCGCTGCGGCGCAGGTTTGACTTATGAGCATGTTGGATCTGCTGACGCTTTTGTGTGCAGTCGCCTGCGGATTGTCCGCGGGTTTCTTTTTTGCGTTCTCTGCGGGCGTGATGCAGGCGCTTAGCAAACTGCCTCCCGCGCAAGGCATCGCGGCGATGCAGTCGATCAATGTGGCCGTGATCAATCCGTGGTTCATGACCCTGTTCTTCGGCGCCCCAGCGGCGTGCGCGTTTGCTATCGCTGCATCCATTCTCTTGTGGCAGGATCCACGCGCTGCCTGGTGGCTCGCCGGCGGCCTCGTGTATGTCGTCGGCACTTTCTTGGTGACGATGTTCTGCAACGTGCCGCGGAACAATGCGCTGGATGCCGTGACGTCGACGAGCGCCGACGCCGCGCGGCTCTGGTCGGTGTATCTCAGCGAATGGACGGCGTGGAACCACGTACGGACGGTCGCTGCACTGGCGGCCGCTGTGGCATTCAGCATCGCTGCTTGATGGTGCCGGCACCTACTACTCGGTTACTTCGAAGGGCCCAGATGCTCTGCCGCGCTCTGGAGGGCTTGCGCCGTCTCTCGCTCGAGCAGTTCCAGGAACTTGTCTTTTAGTAATGTCCAATCCGGGACGTCCTGCGGGAGGAATCGCGACATCTGGTCACGAAACTCTTTCCCGCGGATGATCCCGGGCAGTCGGTCCAGCACGCTGGCGACGAGCGCCGCGTAGTTCGTAACACCATAGTCCTGAATCTTGTGACGGATCATTTCCGTATTGGGCCGGGCACCCTGTTGCCGCAGCCAGTGCAGATCCCAGATATCGCGGTGACGAACATAGGCGGTGCAGGCCGGCAATGACACGAGCTTGTCGGCCAGGATCTCATCGAGTGATTCGGCCAGGATGATCAGATCGCCGTATCCATCGGGCAGGAAGTCGTAGTTGTGATGCAGTGCCCGCGCCACGCGCGAGTAGGCCGGAATGGCGGCGACTTCGATCTTGATCATCTGCCGGGGCAGATCGCGCCGCTCGGGCGCAGTGGTCACGCGAATCTGCCATTTGTAGACATTGACCTGGCGATTCTCAGGCTCCTGCGCCAGTTCCTGCGGTTCCTTGACGCGCACTTCGAGTCCGTGGCGCTTGCCGACATATTCGACGATGCAGGATTTGAGGCCGTGCAGCTGCCCTGATGCAAAATCGCTGCCACCGACGAAATCGAGGTCCTCGCTGAATCGTTGTGATCCGTAACAGAGCCTGAGCGCCGTGCCTCCCCGAAACGTAAGCTGGTCCAGCAGGCCCGACTGATCCAGCGCAAAGAGAATGTCGTAGTGCAGCAGTTCCTTTTCGATGGCCGGCCGCATGTGCGCGCGCTGGCCCGCCCGCATGGCGCGTTCGACCAGCGCTTCGAAATCCGCGGCGCTAGCCATCGAGGCAGGCTACTGGATCCACGAGCTGGACATTGCGACCGACGCGCTTCAAGTCACGCCAGGCGACCGACGGGCTGGCCACGCGCAAGGGGCGTCCTTCCACCCGCCGGATCCTGGTGAGCACTTCGGAGGCCGGCCGTTTCGTGTGCGTGAACTCGATGACGCCGTACGGCGTCCGGTACACGCCTTTGCGCCCGGTGGTCATGACGGTCAGCCGGTCGAGCAGAATCTGCGAAATCGCGCCGGTTTCGGACAGCAGTGATTCGAGGCTGACATAGCTGTATGCGCCCGGGCGCAACGCCTGCGCGATGCGCTCGATGACGCGGCTGTCCAGGGAGTGCGCGTGCGGATTGACGTACACACCGCGGCAGGCGCGCACGAGGAGGCCGGCCCGGACCAGACGATTCAGGCCTGCGGCAAATGTCTTCGGGCTGTCACCGGGGAAAAGCCTGGCGAGCTGTTGTCGGGTGAAGACATGACGCCCCTGGCGGTCCCAATCCCGCAGGACTTCGGCTGCATGGTTTCGGTCCATAAGTGGACAGTAATACTACCAAAAGATAGTATAACTGTCCACTTAGATCCTAACCGCGCACGTTCATGTTCCATCCCGCGACGGGTTGAATACCTTGGCAGTCGTGCTTTCGATCTCGACCGCGTAGGCATCCGCGAGCGCGCGATGCATGGCTTTCAGTTCGCCCTCCATCCGCGCGCGCTGCTCGGTCAGGCCCGAAAGAAGTTCATCGCGCATCTGGTCGCGGAACAGCGCCTCGTCGATCTCGATCATTGCCTTGTCGACGGCAAACCACGTCACGATGCCGGCCACCGCGCCGCATAAAAGTGCCGCCGGCCCCGTCGGTGCGCAGATGGCAATGCCGCTCGTGGTTGCCGCGACCGAAGATGCGCCTCGTTTCGCAGCGCCCTTGGCCAGGAACTGACCCGCCGTTTTGACGGTGCCTCTTGCCGCGAACCTGCTGGCGACCGCGGCGACCGGTCTTTTCATGAGGTACCTAGCGGTGAGCGTACCAACGCCCACACCGAATGTCGTCGAGACAGCCATCCGGAGTTTGTCTCTCTCGAGATCGACGAGTCGGTCCAGGTCGATGCGCTTGATGGGACACGGGCTGTTACTGGCGGCGCCCCCGATCCGGGCGCCCACGGATTCCGCAACGCCTGTCATGCGATGGAGCGTCTCGCTTTCCAGGTTCGCGCTCGCGACTTCGATCCCCCGCTTGAAGTGGGTGTCATCGAATAAGTGTTGCGACAGCTTGGCGCTCATCAGCCGATCGACGTCTCCGCTGACGACGGCTGCGAGGCGCGTGTAGTCTCCGAGCAGACTGAAGTACCAATCGAGATAGCGATCGACGCCTTTCTCGGCCTTGCCGAATGCGGTGTCCAGTGCGGAGTCGATGCGCTGGTCCGCGAGAGCGTGCGCCTCGGTTCGCGCACGATCGACGTCTCGGTTGATGGTCGTCTGGAGCGCTGCGGCGTCGAAAGTGAAGCTTCGACAGGGATCGATCGCTCCAACGCGTGTGCCACGCAGGGAATCCAGCGGCGGCAGCTCCATATCGGCGAGCCGGGTCGTGAGAATGAAGTACGGAACCGCGATCGCGAGGAGCGTATACAGGAACGTGCGTGAGAATGGCTTGGCATCACTCGTTCGGGCTTCCGCCGACGCCCGGCTTTCGACGAGCGTCATGACGCCGAGCAGGAGCCGCGTGAAAAGAAAGGCGCCAAAAGACGTCCATGCAAGGAACAAGCACCATGCGAGGACTTTCAATACGGCGTCGGGCAGTGCGGGGATCAGCCACATGGCCGCATGCCAGGTCGTTTGATCGATGGCACTGCCGAGGCCCATGAGGGCGCCCGCGGCGGCGCAGGCCGTGCCGATCTGGGCCTGATCGAAAGCCTGCGTGGCCACTTCGTACCAAGGCAGCCCGCGGGTGTCGGGCCGACCCAGGAAGAAGAACTCCAGTCCGACCAGCAACGCGACGACGACCGCGACGTTGATTGCGGTTAGAGGCCAGCGCCTGGCGACGAAACCCTGATGCTCCTCGCGTATCTGATGCGCGAGCCGGCGCTTGACCGGGCCGACGATCAGCGCGAGCAGTATCGCGTCGGCAGCGAGCACCGCCCAATGCGCCGGCAGTAACGACGTCGTAAAGCTGAGCAGCAGCGTGGCCAGGAAGAGTGCCGCAAGCGCCTGCAACACCGCTGTCAGTGGGCCGCCCCAGAACCATTTGATGATGGCGCTGGAGGGAGTCGCGACGGTCGCAAGAATCGCCCGGCGCTCGAGCAGCACACGGTCCATCCGATACCACCAGATCGGCCAGGCCGCGAGTGCGACTGCCAATAGAAGGAACGCGCAGGGCAATCGCCTGACCGCCAGGGTCAGGCCGTACAAGAGCAGGACTGCGGCCGCCAGGGCCAGCACGAGACCGGCGGTGACTAGCGCCCGGCGACTCGATCCCGAAGACGGAAGTAGCTCAGCCATCCCTGGCCTTCATATCTCGGGCGCGCAATTACTCCGTCACGCGTACGTCCGTGACGAAGTATCCCGTGTCGCCGAAACAGGAAATAGGAATCCACCGGTGTTGCTCGTAGTGCAACGAGACGCGTTTGCCGACACTCTCGTTGACCTGGGTCGCCACGGCATCATCGGGAACAGTGAAATAGAATTTCTCGGCCACGGTGCCCGGCATCGTCACCATCGCCATTTCGCCCTCCCAGGTTTTGCACAGCCAGCCTTTTCTCGAGAACTTCTGCACGTAGCCGGCGCGTTCGCCGTCGGCATACGACCAGGTCAACGTGAACCAGGTAAAGCCGACCACGAGGAGGACGATGACCGTGATGGCGGTGACGAGTGACTTCATCATCTCTCTCTCCCCAGCCTTCGGCAGCTCCCCGAATGGGATTATGCTGGATGAGTCCCAGGCAATCACTCGCTTCGCTTGACGGTCGGACCCTCAACTTTCACGTAGGGCCGCAGACTCTCCACCAGGTTGCGTCCGAGCCCATGGACGCATTCGAGATCTTCAACTCGCGAATAAGGACGGCCCGCGATGATCTGGGCGGCAAGAGCTGGCCCGGTGCCCGGAATGGACTCGAATTCTTCCTTTGTCGCCGCATTGAATTTGACCTGCAGTGAGCCTTCTTCGGGCCCGAAGCTTTCACGCCCGGGCGGGAAGGTTTCGCGCGCATCGCGATTGAGATAGAGGCCGGCGCCCGCGAGGCTGATCGCGGCCATTGCTCCCCAGAGCCCTTTCTGCCAGTCGGGCGGGAATTTCATGCGCGCAGGGTGACAGTGCGCACGGCGCAGTACTGACAATTACGCCACATTTTTTTTTGCGGGGAACTGCTAGAATATGCCTCGTGAAGAGTGGAGCAACCGCTCCCGCCAACCGACCTGATGGGCACGGTGGTTTCCCCGGCAAACGGGGCACACGGCCGAAAGGCAAATGTGAGTTTCAAGGGGCCGCGACGATCGAGCTGGCCCAGTTCCGATAGTCCAAGGTCGAGTTTAGCGGCCGCCAACAATGGCGGCCGTTTCCATTCAATTAAGTGTGGTAAGAAGACAGTCGCAGTTTTTCGCATGAATGCAGGCCTTTCATGGTATCGATTGAGACCAGGGAGCACAAAAATGGATCAGGTTGAGTACGTCGGTTTTTGGCTGCGCGTGTGGGCGTCGATCATCGACACGGTGCTGGTGCTGATCGTCTGCCTGCCGCTCGTGCACTGGATTTACGGCGCCGAATACTGGGCGTCGACAAGACTGATTCAGGGCCCGGCGGATTTCCTCATCACGTGGGTTGCACCGGCGATCGCCGTGCTGCTCTTCTGGTACTACCGCCAGGCCACGCCCGGCAAGATGGCGATCCGCGCGCGGATCGTGGATGCGAAAACCGGCGGCAAGCCGAGCACCGGGCAATTGATCGGACGCTATCTCGCGTACTACGTGTCGACGATCCCGCTGTTGCTGGGATTCATCTGGGTTGGGTTCGACGCACGGAAGCAGGGCTGGCACGACAAGCTCGCCGGGACGCTGGTCGTTCGCGCGAAATAGGCGGCGGGAACCTACGAATCTACGACCCGGCACCAGTGCGGAAGGGAGGGCAGCATCGCTGAAGCGATCAACTTTGAGGGCGGCTGTCTCTGCGGCGCGGTTCGCTATCGAGTGACCGGCGAGCCGTTTTCGCTCTCTCTCTGCCACTGCCGATCCTGCCGGCTTGCGAGCGGGGCGCCGTCGGTTGCATGGGCGGTGTTCCGCCCGAGTGAGTTCAGCTTTCTTCGCGGCGATCCCATCCGCTTTCATTCTTCACCGCCGGTCACCAGGATATTTTGCGGCGAGTGTGGAACGCCGTTGACGTATCAGAGTACTGAGCGGCTCGATACCATTGATGTCACGCCCGCGACGTTCGATACTCCGGACACATTTCCTCCGGCCAAGGAAATCTGGATAGGGCAAAAGATCTCCTGGGAGAACTTGAATGAAGGCCTTCCGCACTTTTCACGGAGCAGCATCGACAGCTAGCCAGTTCGAACACAGGGAGGTCCCATGAAAGGCGACTCGGAAACTGTGTCAGCGACGTTGAACGCGATTCTCGAACTCGAATTGGCAGGCACGGTGCGCTATACGCACTACTCACTGATGGCGTACGGCTACAACCGCATCCCCATCGTCAAATGGCTGCGCGAGCAGGCCGATGAAGCTTTGGTCCATGCCCAGCAGGCGGGGGAGCTGATCACGCAGCTCGGTGAACATCCGTCGCTCTCGATCGGTCCGCTGCTCGAAACGCACATGCACGACATCGGCGACATCCTGCGCGAGTCGATGCAGCACGAGAGTGAAACGCTCGCCTTGTATCACAAGCTGCTCAAGCTGGCGGCGGGCAGCTCGGTCATGATCGAAGAATACGCCCGCGAAAAAATCTGCCAGGAAGAGCGGCATCTCGGCGAAGTCGACAAGATGCTCCGTAAACCAGGCGACATAGGGAAGGCTGACAGTTAAGGGCTTGTTGCGCCCCCGCGTCGGCACTGCGTACACTCCCGCTTCGCAAGGAGATGGCATTCCTCCTCGAACCGCCGCAGCTCGCGGCTGATGATGCCTACGCTTGATCCGAACGGAGCGGCGTAGGCCCAGCTAGCGCCTGTCCAGGGGATCAGAAGGACAGGCTTCATGACCGAAATCTGGACGCAGGCAGCTCTGTGGATGGGGCTCGCCGTCGTAGCAACGCTGTTCGCGATCTGGCTGCGCGTGGCGACCGCATTGTCCGAGATCGTCATTGGAACGGTCGCGCAGCTCATCATCGGCGCGGCCGTGGGCAGCACGCTGCTCGCCGTCGATGCCAGTTGGCTCAAGTTCCTGGCCGGCGCCGGCGCCATCCTGCTCACGTTTCTCGCGGGTGCCGAGCTCGATCCGGCAGTGTTTCGCCGCCAATGGAAGCAGGCGACGCTCATTGGTCTCGTGAGCTTTGCCGCGCCGTTTCTGGGGTGTGCGGCGATAGCGCGCTGGCTGCTCGGCTGGTCGCCCGAGGCGAGCTGGCTCGCCGGCATCGCGATGTCGACGACTTCCGTTGCGGTCGTGTATGCCGTGATGCTCGAGTTTGGCCTGAACACCACCGAGTACGGCAAGGTGGTGTTGGCCGCCTGTTTCATCACCGATCTTGCGACGGTCGTCAGTCTGGGGCTCATCTTTGCGCCGTTCACATTCAAGACGCTGATCTTTCTCGGGGTGGGCGTGGCAGCATTTCTGGTCCTGCCGTGGCTCACGCCGCGGTTCTTCCGCCGCTATGGCAATCGCCCCTCGGAACTCGAGGCGAAATACCTGATGTTCTGTTTGTTCGGACTCGGTGCGCTCGCGACCTGGGCGGAGAGCGAGGCCGTATTGCCCGCCTACCTGATCGGCATGGTGCTGGCCGGCACGGTCGGCAAGGATCACGCGCTCGTCCGGCGGCTGCGTACGCTGACCTTTGGTCTGCTGACCCCGTTCTACTTCATACGTGCCGGCTCGCTGGTATCGCTACCTGCGCTGGCTGCCGCGCCCGCGGCGTTTCTGATCCTGCTCGCGGCCAAGATGGCGGCCAAGATTGCGGGCGTGTACCCGGTGACCCGCGCGCTGCGCTCACCACGCCAGGAGGGCATATACACGACCCTTCTCATGTCCACGGGGCTCACGTTTGGAACCATTTCCGCCCTGTTCGGCCTGTCGCATGAGATCGTGACGCAAGCGCAATACTCGGCGCTCGTAGCCGCGGTGGTGGGCAGCGCGGTGGTGCCGACGCTGATCGCGAACGCCTTCTTTCTGCCGCGACACCTGCTGAGCAAGAATCCCGAAAGCGACGCCAGCGCGAGGAGAGACCCATGACCCAGAGAATTCTGCTCGGTTACGAGGGCTCGGATTCAGCCAACGACGCGCTCGAATTCGCCGTGATTCTCGCGCGGGCATTCGGTGCAGAACTCCATGTGCTTGCCGTCGTGCGCCCGCCAGAACTGGGCGACGACGTCGAAACGAGCGCGGTCATCGAGAATTCACGACGGCGCTACGAGAAACTCCTGCGCGATATCCGCGCCAGGCTCGCGCAGGAATCGTTCAAGACCCACTTCCAGGTGGCGGTCGGCCACCCCGCCGAACAGATTGTCAGATATGCGGAAGGGCATGGCATCGATCACATCGTGGTCGGTCATCGCGGCCATACGCTCTTCGAGCGCTGGCTCATCGGCTCGGTCGCGCGCCAGGTGATCGCGTACGCCCATTGCGCGGTGACGGTCGTGAGGCGGCCCTCATGAGCACACTCACGTGGAAAATCGGCCTCGTGATCGCATTGGGATGCCTGGCGGGCGCACTGCTTCGCCAGGCACTGATACTTTCCGTGCCGCGGTCCCGTGACGCTTCATCTGGATTCATGCTGGCCGGTACATTGATCGTCGGTGGTCTATTCGGTGTCGCCATCGGGACTATCATCACCAATAGCGCATTCGCACTGGATGAGCAGAGTTACTTGCTGATCGGACTCATCGCAGCGCTCGGCACATTCGGTGCAAGCGCCGTGGTTGCGACTTCTGCGTCGCCGCAACAGGGTGCCAAACGCCTGGGAATGGCAGCGGTGCACATCGTTCTGGCCATTGTGGCGGCCGGCTTCGGCATCGGGCTCATCCACTGGGTGCGAATGGCGTTTGGGTGAGCAGCACGTGGTCTTTCATGATGTCACGTCCGCTGCGCGATCAACGTCTGCCTTGCGCCGCACGGTCGCTTGGGTGGCTGCGCTCAATCTCGGGTACTTCGGCGTGGAATTCGCGGTTGCGGTGACGATCGGCTCCGTATCCCTATTCGCCGACTCAATTGATTTTCTAGAGGACGCTTCCGTCAATGCGCTGATTCTGCTGGCACTCGCCTGGAGCGCGGAGCATCGCGCCCGCGTCGGATTTGTACTGGCGGGGCTATTGCTCGTACCGGGGTTCGCGACTGCGTGGACCGCATGGCAGAAGTTTGCCGTGCCAATCGCACCCGCGCCGGTGCCGCTGTTGCTGGCCGGCCTGGGCGCGCTGGCGATCAATCTCGTCTGCGCGTTCATGCTGGCGCGCTTTCGTCATGCGGGCGGTAGCCTGACGCGTGCCGCTTTTCTATCGGCTCGTAACGATGCCTTTGCAAATGTGGCGATCATCGGCGCTGGGGCGATCACGGTTTTTAATCGGTCGGCGTGGCCAGATCTGATCGTCGGCCTTGGGATTTTCGTCATGAATCTCGATGCCGCGCGCGAGGTTTACGGCGCGGCCCGACGCGAGCAGCGCAATAACGTTAGGACGCCGTAGGCGCGGCCCATGAACCATGCCGGTGCAATTCTCGGGAGGGGGCGGGAAAGTGATCGTGGTATTACTCGCCGACACGGCCGAGCGTTACTTGAGCAGTCCGCACTTTGCGCCGACGGCCCCAGGCGACGGCCGCACGGGGGGTTGCGGCCGCCGCCTAACGAAATTCGTAAACCGTCGTCGTCCCGCTGACTTCGTTGCCGACGATCAGGAGCGACTTGCCATTCGGGCTTTGGACGGCGGGCACGAACTTGAGCCCTTCGGGACCCAGGTCGCCCGCCGCCGGATTCGGCTTGATGCAATCCCCGATGTCATCGGAATCCGGGGGATCGAATTCGGCGCAGGTGGGAATCGGCTCGCCGGCCGCGTCGCGGAAATGACGGTTGTTGAAATGGTCGACGAATTCCGGCGACTTCGGGTCGGACAGGTCGAGCACGAGAATGCCGCCGATCCGCTCGAGACCGACGAACGCGTACAACTTTCCCTTCACCTTGCCGAGGGTCACGCCCTCGGGCTCGGGGCCCTTGTTGTCGCTGCGGTTGTCGAATGAATCGTTTTCTTCGTGGTTGCTGTTGAAGTCGTCCGGCAGCAGGTTCTGGAGGAGCTGCTCGAGCTCGGCGCCGCTGTCGAAGACGAGCGCGCCGGTCGTCGCGTTCCAGATCGAGAACGAGCGGCCACCGAGGGCGAAGAGTTTGTCGAAATCGCCGTCCTGATCGGTATCGCCCAGCGCAGTTGTGACGGTGAGCCGGCCGAGGTTTTCGTCCTCCTGCAACTCGTCGGCGTTGGGGAACGCCGTAGGATCGAGGGCGAGATCGGCGACACGCTCCTCTTCGGCGAAGCCGTCGTAGTCCCGCGCATCGCCTTCGTTGGCGGTAATCAGGTAGCGCTTGCCGCCGTGCTCGAAGGTCTTGATGCCGTCCGGCTGATACATGCCGAACACCGGCCAGTTGGCGATATTGATCGCATCGTCGTCGTCGCTCGCGTCTAGCTTGTTGCGGGGCCGCGAATGATCCTTGAAGCCGAGCGCAAAGATTTTCTTCACCCGGGCATTCCGGATATCGATCACGGCGATCGCATTGTTTTCCTGGAGCGTGACCCAGGCGGTGTCGCCGTCGGTCGTGATGTATTCTGGCTCGAGATCCTGTGCGACGGTCGCATCGGGACCATAAATGCGGACCTTGGGCGGCAGCTCGTCATGTCGCGGCCCGCCGACGTTGAAATCGGTGAAGCGGACCGTGCGGGCGAATCCCGGCCGGCCGAGGCGCAGCAGGTCGATGATGGTCACCGTGCCCTCCGGGTCATTGGTATAGGTCGTATCGGGTTCGCCTTCGTTGGCGGCCAGGATGTAACGGCCGTCGTCTGAAAACGTGACCATGTCGGGCAGCGCCCCGGCGGGCGCGACGCTGAGCAGCTTCAGCGTGAAGGTCGAATAGAAGGCGATGTAGCCGTCGTCCTGCTTCGGGTCGGCCTCGACTGCGACGACGAGAATGCCGAAGCGGGTATCGACACTGTTGGCGGCACCGACGGAACGAGGTGCCAGGTCGGCGACGATATCGAGGCTGGTGACCTTGGTAGGTCCAGAAGGATGGCGGAGATCCAGCACGTCGACGGTCGCCGACCCGGCGTTGACCACGAAAGCGCGGCGAGTGAGCGAGTCGTAGGTCGGGATCTCGGCGCCGCCGACGTTGAACAATCCGGATTCGTAAGTCCCGAGCACGCGCAGGCGCGGCGGCGGGTCGGCGATCGCCGACAGTGTGTAGGTCGCCAGAACGGCCAGCGATGCGGCGAACATCGTCGTTCTCATCGGGGGGTTCCTTGAACTCGTCATCGCGCCGCCCTGGCGAATGCGTCCAAAGATAGGCCGCCGATATTGCCGCTTGATGACCGATTCGCTACGGCGAAATGTCGTGAGTGAAAGGAGCGGAGGACAACTTAAAGTTGCAATTTGCAACCGCCTCTAGGGTCACAATTTGTGACCTTAGAGATTTGATTGCTAGTCAAATGCTGCGGAAATCGCGATGAATGCAGCCAATTCACGAAGGCCCATCCGGCGATTTCTGATGAATGATGACTTGTAATGCCATCCCGAACTCTCGGGGCTGACCTCGCAGGAATCGCCGAGCGAATCCGCGTGCTGCGTGGGCAGCGCGTGTTGCTGGATGTCGATCTCGCGGCCTTGTATGGCGTCACTCCGAGGCGCCTGAATGAACAGTTCCGCCGAAACCGCCTCAGGTTCCCTACGGACTTCGCGTTTCCCATTAACATCAATGAGTTACGCATCTTGAGGTCGCAATTTGCGACCTCAAGATGGGGCGGGCGCCGTTATCTGCCGATCGCCTTCACCGAACACGGCGCGATCATGGCGGCCACGGTCCTGAACAGCCCGCGTGCCGTGGAGATGTCGGTCTACGTCGTCCGCGCTTTCGTGAAACTGCGCCAAGTGCTGGCTTCGAACACGGAGCTTGCCCGCAAGCTCGAGGCGCTGGAAAAATCGGTGGCGACACTCGATGCCAGGACGCGCAACCAGTTCGAAGAGGTCTATCGCGCGATCCGGGCGCTAATGACGCCGGCTGCGCCGAAAGCACGGCCCATCGGGTTTACTGCCGACATCGATAACGATCGCTAAACTACGAATCTACGACCCGGCACCGTCGAAGCACATCATGGCGTTATCACTGACTTCCCCGGTGTTCGCCCACAATGGGGCGATCCCGAAGAACTACACCTGCCAGGGCAAGGACATCTCGCCCGCGCTCAACTGGAAGGATCTGCCCGAGGGCACGAAAAGCCTGGCGCTGATCGTTGACGATCCGGACGCGCCGGACCCGGCCGCACCGAAGCGGGTCTGGGTGCACTGGGTGCTCTACAACATTCCCGCTGCCGAGTCGGGACTCAATGAGGCGGTCGCGCCGTCTGCGTTACCGCCGGGCACACGTGAAGGAAAGAATGACTGGGAGCGGACCGGATACGGTGGCCCCTGCCCGCCGATCGGCCGGCACCGTTACTTCCACAAGCTCTACGCGCTCGATACGGTGCTGCCCGATCTCAGACAGCCGACCAAGGCCCAGCTCGAGAAAGCGATGGAAGGGCATGTGCTCGAGAAGGTCGAGCTGATCGGCACCTATCAAAAGGGCTGACCTCGCCCGCGAATCCCTCGATTATTCAACCGGGCAGGCGGCCCCGGCATCGATCCACGCGCGAATGAGCGCACCGAATTCGGCCTGCGTTCCCGGTGCAGCTGTGCGCCCGGCGCCCGGATTCCAAGCCGTGCCCACCAGCGAATCCTCCGCCATGTGATGCGCGATCGCCTTCAGATCCATGTTGCCGTTCCGCGCCGGGTCCTTGATCTGCTCGCAGATAGTGCCCAGCGATTTCCCCTCCCAGGCCATTGAAAGAGGGGCGAGGTGCCACTTCGGGTGTCCCGGCACACGCGCGGGATCGAAATTGGCATCGTGATGGCAGGTGCTGCATTCCATGCCCGGCGCGCCATGTCCATCGGCGCCGCGCACGACCAGCGGCTGATGCGGGCGTCCCGCGTCGGCTTGCAATGGCCGGTCACTGCGCGGATGGCAATTCACGCAGCGCGGATGAAGGATGACCTTGCCGGCTTCCTGGAACAGGGCAACCGATCGCTCTTGCTTGTTCGCGATGGAAGCGAACGCGGCAACGGGCCGCAGCGTCGTCGGCGGGCTCGTTGCCGGAGGCGACGCAGTCCCCGGACTTGCGACAAGCAGAGTGCCCGCAATGCCGAGAGCGATAGCGCGTGTCATGCCACATCACTCCTTGAAAGCGGAAGACGCCGCGGACGAGCGCGCCCGGGCAGTCGCGCCAAAGCATTGGCGACGGCGGGCGCGGCCGGGGGCACGCCGGGTTCGCCGACGCCGGTCGGCTTCTCGGTGGAAGGGACGATCGTCACTTCGATCTCAGGCATCTCGTGAATGCGCAGCGACCGATAAGTGTCGAAGTTGGACTGGACGACACGCCCCTCGTCGAGCGTGATTTCTCCAAACAACGCATGTCCGACTCCGTAGCCGATGCCGCCCTCCATTTGCGAGCGGATGACATCGGGATTGACGGCGACGCCGCAATCGATCGCGCACCAGACCTTGTGCACGCGCGGCACGCCCCCGTCGCCGATGGAAACTTCGGCGATCTGCGCGACATAGGAATTGAAAGACTTCACCACCGCGACTCCGCCGGCCCGGCCGTTCACCGGACCGGGGCCGTTCCACTTTGCAAGCGCAGCGACGGCGCGCAACACGCCGGCTTCGCGCGGCGCCTTTCCCATCATCTCCAGCCGTCCTGCGACGGGGTCCTTTCCGGCTGCCTGCAACAGCTCGTCGACGAATGCTTCGACAACGAACGCGGTGTGCGTATGACCGACCGAGCGCCACCAAAGAGTGGGTACGCCGACATCAGCGATATGCGCGTCGCAGTGAAAATTCGGGATCTCGTAGGGAAGCTCATTGGCGCCTTCCACCATCAGACTATCGAGGCCGTCCTTATAGCCGAAGGATTCAAAAGGCGTGCCGACGATGAAGGACTGGCCGACCACCGTGTTGCTCCACGCGGCGATCTTCCCATCGCGGACGACTCCCCGCAGGCGATGGACAAAGATCGGCCGGTAATACCCGCCCCGAATGTCGTCCTCGCGGGTCCAGACGAGCTTGACCGGGCGTCCCGGCCCGATGGCCTTGGCGACTTCGGCAAGCTCCACCGCGAATTGCTGGTCGTGTTGCGCACGCCGGCCAAAGCTGCCGCCAGCAAAGAGTGTCTCGATCGCGACGCGCTCCGCGGGCAAGCCGAGGACTTTGGCGATGGCCTGCTGGTCCGCCGTCTGGAGTTGGCAGCCGTAGCGAGCCTGCGCACCCTGCGGATCCCAGCGCAGGTAACCATCGAGAGGCTCCATCGGCGATTGGGCTAGGTAGGGCAGGACGAACTCGGCTTCGATGACGCCGTCGCCGGCGAGCGCGGTTTGCGGATCGCCGTGCTCCGCGGCAAGGACGCCGGGCTTTTGGGCCAACGCGCGATAGAGTTCGATGATCTGTTCGCTGCCGCGTTTCTCCGCGGCGGACTCGTCCCAGGTGATTTTCAGTAGTTCACGGGCGCGAATGGCCGGCCAGGTGGTGCGCGCATACACGGCGACGCCGGATGGCACCTGCTTGATGTCAACGACACCCGGTACCGCCCGCGCCTGAGTCCCATCGACCGAAGCCACCCGTGCGCCGAAACGAGGCGGGTGTGCCACCACGGCGACCACCATCCCCGGTTCGCGGATATCCATCGCGAACAACGCCGTTCCATCCGACTTGGCGACGCTGTCCAGGCGTTTTACCGAACCGTCGTCCTTGCCGATCAGCTTGAACACGGCCGGATCCTTCAGCGTGAGCGTCTGCGGGTCGGGTGCCTGAAGAATGGCGGCGGCGGCCGCGAATTCTCCGAACCGGCCTTCGCGGCGGGACTTCGCATGCCGGATGACACCGTTCTCGACCGTGATCTCGTTCGCCGGGACCTTCCAGGAGTTCGCCGCCGCCTGCACGAGCATGGTCCGCGCCATCGCCCCGGCGCGGCGCATCTGTTCGAAGGAATTGGCAATCGAAGTCGAGCCGCCGGTTATCTGTACGGGACCCATCAGCAGGTTGTTGTAGATTTTTTCGTCCGCGGGCGCGTGCTCTGCCCGCACCATGGACCAATCCGCGTCCATCTCCTCCGCCACCAGGGTCGCAAGACCCGTGAACGGACCTTGGCCGAACTCGATCTGTTTGACGATCACGGTCACGGTGTTGTCCGCTCCGACCCGAACGAACGCGTTCGGCGCGAAGAGTTTCGCCGCCTCGCGCGCCTGCCCGAAAACGCCGCGAACGGGGAGGCACACACCGATGATCAGCGCGCCAGCACTTTGTAGGACAGCGCGACGTGACAACTGCAATGGATGTTGACTCATGGCCTCATGCACTCAGCATTTCGGCGGCATCCTTGATGGCCGCCCGGATTCGGACATACGTGGCGCAGCGGCAGATATTGCCGGCCATGGCCAGGTCGATATCGCGATCCGTGGGATGGGGGATCCGGCGCAGCAGCGCCGTCGCGCTCATGACCTGTCCGGACTGGCAATACCCGCATTGCGGAACGTCGCGGCCAACCCAGGCCTTGTGGATTGCTTCCGCCTCCCGGCCGGAGTTCCCTTCGATGGTCGTGACTTCGCGGTTGCCTACCGCGGAGAGGGGCATCGAACAGGAGCGCAGCGGCTTGCCGTCGATAAATACGGTGCAAGCGCCGCATTGTGCGACGCCGCAGCCGAATTTGGTGCCGGTGAGCCCGAGGTCATCGCGCAGGATCCATAGGAGCGGCGTGTCGCCATCCGCCTCGACGTTTTTTGCGGTGCCGTTGACCTTGATGGTGAAAGCCATGGCAATCCCCCGCGTTTCGTTGAGAGCCTATTTCCTGCCCATGCTCTGAAGAATGCAAGCAAATAATAGTTGCGGCGCGGGTCAGTCGATCGGCCAGGGCATGGCCCAGTGATCCATTCCGCCAGGCAGCTCACCGGTGCAGCGCCTTCTCAACAGCGTCGAACAGGTGGTTCAGACCGAACGAGACGTCCTGGATCCGGCCGTTGACGAAGAATGTCGGTGTCGATCGCACGCCGCTGTCGTGGCCGCTCTGCAGATGCTCGCGCACGCGCTGCAGGTAGACGTGATCGATCAACTCCGCGTTGAAGCGCGCCATGTCGAGCTGGAGGCGTTGTGCATAGCCGCGCAGGTGCTCGAGTCTCAAGTGATTCTGGTTCTCGAACAACAGGTCGTGCATCTCCCAGAGCCTGCCCTGTCCACCCGCGCATTCAGCGGCCTCGGCAGCGAGCTCTGCGTGCGGATGCACGCCCTCGAGCGGGAAGTGGCGGTAGACGAAGCAGACCCGACTCTCGAAGTGCTTCTGGAGCAGTTTCACTGCCGTCACTGCCTGCTTGCAGTTGGGACACTCGAAGTCGCCGTACTCGACCACGGTCACTGGAGCGTGCGGCGATCCGAGCACGTGATCGGCCGGACTCACCGGTACCGTCAACGTAAAGGGTTCATGGCGATTCATCGTGCCCATAAGCGTACTCTACTAGCCGATGATTTCTTTCATCCTGGTGATGGTGTGTGCGATTGCGGCCGGTTGGATCGCAAACCGGATCCACGTGCCCTATCCCGTCGTGCTGGTCCTGGCCGGCATCGGACTCGGATTTGCGTATGACTGGCCGGGAGTCACGATCGAGCCGCACCTGGTGCTCGCCATCGTGTTGCCCGCCGTGCTGTACCCGGCGGCCATCGATACCTCGTGGCGCGATTTCCGCTTGAGTCTTCGCCCCATCCTGCTGCTCGCAATCGGCCTGGTGGCGACGACGACGCTGGCTGTGGGGATTGCATTCAAGTGGCTGGTGCCGGAAGCGCCGTGGGCGGTCGCATTCGCGCTGGGCGCTATCGTTTCACCGCCGGATGCTGTGGCAGCAACCGCGGTGTTGCGACGGTTCCGACTCCCGCGGCGGATCGTGACGCTGCTGGAGGGCGAAAGCCTGGTGAACGACGCGACCGGCCTGGTGCTCTACCGGTTCGCCGTGGCGGCTGCGCTGACCGGCGTGTTCTCCGGCTGGGTGCTGGTCGCTGAGTTTGGCGTGATCGCCCTCGGTGGGATCGCGCTCGGCGTTGCCATGGGCTGGATCACGTCAAAGCTGCAGGAGCGCCTGCACGATCCCATGCTCGAGCTGGCAATGTCCTTGACGACTCCCTTTGCAACCTACTGGCTGTGCGAGTCGATGCAGCTATCCGGTGTGCTCGGCGTGGTCGCCGTCGGACTCTACCGGTCGCGGTGGGCACATCGGGGCACGTCGGCGCTGGCGCGCCTCAACATTCGCACTTTCTGGCGCGCCGTCGTGTTCGTGGTCAATTGCCTGGTGTTCGTGCTCATCGGCATCCAGTTGCCGTTGATCGCCGAGTCGCTGCTGGGGCAACAGGCCTTGTCCTGGCCGCGTGTCACGGGCCTGATCGCGGTGTTGAGCCTCGTCGCCATCGGCGTGCGATTTCTCTGGATTTTCACTGCGACGTACGGCGTGCGCTGGCTGGTGCCGTCGCTGCAGCGTCGCGATCCCGCGTCCGCCCGAGTGTCGACTCTCGTCAGCTGGAGCGGCATGCGGGGAGTCGTTAGCTTGGCCGCCGCGTTGGCTCTGCCAGTCGCGCTACCGACGGGTGAGCCTTTTCCACAGCGCGATCTCGTGATCCTGCTCGCCTTCGGTATCGTTTTCGTGACGCTGGTCGGCCAGGGGCTGACGCTGCCGCCATTGATCCTGGCGCTGCGCCTCGAGCGGGATACCTCCGGGGACACTGAAACCGAGCTTGCGCGCGAGGCGATACGCCGCGCGGCGATCCAGGCCGTGAACAAGCTGGTCGCCGAGCACGGGCTGCCCGCGCACGAAGCCGTGGCGGTGAAGCGCTTCTTCAACAGCCGGTCACTCCACCCCACAGCCAGCACGCTTTCACTCGACAGCGAGGCGCGCCTGTGGCTCGGCGCAGCGACTGCACAACGCGAAGCATTGATCAAGCTGTGGCAGAACGGCGAGATCGGCGACGACGTGCTGATCCGTCTCGAGCGTGAAATCGATCTCGCGGAAGCGCGCCTTGCGCGCGAGGAGTGATGGTGCCGGGTCGTAGATTCGTAGATTTGGCAAGACTCGGCCAAATCTACGAATCTACGACCCGGCACCGCTCAGCGCTTTTCGGTTTTGCCCTCGACCTTGACGTAGGGCCGCATCTCCTCCACTTGCTGCGGCGCGATGCCGTACACGCGCTGAAGATCATCGACGGTGGCATAGGGCCTGTTGCCGATGATCTGAAGGGCACGCGTCGGACCGACGCCGGGCACCGTCTCCAGTTCTTCCGGCGTGGCCGTATTGATGTTGACGATCAGCGACCCGTCGACGGGCCGCCGATCGTCGCCGGCGTTGCGATAGATCAGGAAGCCGGCAGCGGCGACGCCGAGCGCCACGGCCAGGATCAGGGCGCGGATCGGCCAGCCGTTTCGACGTCGATGCTGGCCCGATCGCTCCCTGGCCACCGGAGCTCAGTTAATCGACTGCCGGTACACGTCGAAGTAGTGATTCATGTAGCTGGCATAGCCTGCGCGAGTCACGACCGCCGCCGGCTTGAACCGCGCCTTGATCGTGGGCACGAGGTCGAACGGCCCCTGCTCCAGCGAGAAGAAGGCGTTCATCACCGGCAAGTCGAGCGCGAGCTGCACGTAGCCGCGCAGATCCGCCGGCACGTCGTCGGCATCCTCGAGCGGAATGCGCTGGTCGTTGAACTGCACCGTCAACTCGCCGCTGAATGCGCGCGCGACGTCCTGCAAGCCGAGACTCTGCACCAGCGAGTAGGCGAGGTCGGCGCGATTGACGCTGGCGTCCGGCTTGAACTTGCCGTCGGAGGTCCGGATCACGCCGTTGAAGCGGTGGGCGCGATCCTTCAGGGCAGCGCCTCGCACCGTCGTCGCCTCGGCGAACGGCACGAGCGAGCCGCTCACGTCGCCGAAGGTCTTGAAGCGGTCGAGTGGCAGGAACTGGCGGATGCCGGCGCCGGCTACCAGGTAATCCGCGAGCTGTCCGCGTGTCAGCGAATTATCGGGCTTGAATACGCCCCTGGCGAATCCGTCCACGAGGCGTTCGCGCACCGCGAACTCGATCATGCCCTCAGCGGGGTGGCCGGAGATGTCGGAGAGGCCGGTGGTGGCGTCGACCTTCCAGGTCTTGAGGCGCACGTTGATCGTATCGGGCAGGGCGGTGCCGTTGGTCACGCGCAGCGGATCGAGCGCCACCCCCGACACGCTGCCGATGCCGCGCACCGTCAGCTGCCAGACGCCGGGACGGGCCGGTGCCGAAGCGGCGATCGAGGGCCCGAGCAGCGGCAGGGAAATCGCCGACGCGTAGCGCGTGCCTTCCGGATCGATCAGCACGATCGCCACGGTGTTGTCCGAAACGAAGGCGCTGGCGGCCACGCGGGCTTCGTCCGCCGTAACGGTGAACTGGACCGTCTCCGTGGGACCGACCGGCGAGAAGTCGATCGCGTGAACTTCGTCGCGCAGCACGCTGATGCTCGACACGCTGTTGAAGGTGCGGAACATGTTGACCGTGCTGCCGTAGTCGGTCCTCGCGCCCTTGGCCATCGCGACCGCCGCGTGCGCATTCGCGTAGCCCGCGCCGACCTCCCAGGCCTCGTCACCCGGCAGGTTGGTGGCGGTCTTCTCGAGGATGCGCTTGACGTCGCTCCAGTGGAGCTGCGGATTGGCTTCGAGCATCAGCGCGACGATGCCGGAGACGTGCGGTGCGGACATCGAGGTGCCGCTGAGCGGCGTGTAGAACGGCCGGAAGGCGAGCGGAATGGTTTCGTCCGCGAGATCGTCCCAGTTGGATCCCGTGGAGGCGCGCGCCGAGATGACATTCACGCCCGGCGTCGTGACCGTCGGGCGGTCCACCCAGGTGAAGGTTTCGCCGTCGATCACGACGGTGCCGCCGTTGCCCTCGAGTCCGCGCGAGGAAAAGTTCGCAAGGTTGCCGGTCTTGTTGCCGGCCGCGGCCAGCACCACCCAGGGCGCCTTCTTGAAGTTACCGGTGATCGTGCTTTCACCGGATCCGGAATTGCCGGCCGAAAACACGATCACGATGTTGCGGTCCGCGAGCCGCTTGGTCGCGATGTTGGTCGGGTGATCCGGGTTGAAGTCCGTGCCGACGTCGCTCGGCGAGCCGAAGGAGTTGGACACGACGCGGATGCCGTACTGGAACTGGTTGGTCAGCGCGTAGTCGAAGCCGCCGATCGAATCGAGGATGAAGATGACCGCGCCGGAGCCGTAGCCGACCAGATTGGCGCCGGGCGCCACGCCCTCGTACAGACCGCCGGAACGCGCGCCGGTCGCACCGACGATGCCGGCCACGTGGGTGCCGTGACCGCTGCCGATGTCGGTGTTCGGCACATCCTCGGTGTAGGTGATCGGCAGCAGATCGTCCACTGCGTGGAGGTTGGTCTGGCCGGCGACGTTCTGGATCACGTGCGTCGGATACATGAGATCGGCGTGCGTGCCGTCGATGCCGGAGTCGTTGATGAGGACGCCGATGCCCTTGCCGCTGAATGGCAGTCCATTGAACGAGCGCAGGCGCCCGTCGGTGCGCATGCGATCGACGCCGGTGATCTCGGTGCTGCCGTCGTTCTCGTACTCGAGCCGGTCGTTCAGCCACAGCGACCGCACACCGGGAAGCGAGGCGAGCTGCGCGACTTGATAAGGCGTCGCGACGACGCCCGCGATCGGCAGCGACCGGAAAGAAATGCCCTTGAGGCCGAGACTGCGGAGCGCATTGACCTGGGCGGCGCTGAGCGGGCCGTCGCCCTCGAAGGAGACGATCACCTCGAGCCGATTGTCCGGCCCGGACTGATTGAGTGCTTCCTGCAGGCTCGGGCCGAATGCGGTGTTCGCGAAAGCGACACTGACGCTGAAGGCGCCGAGCAGCAGGATCGTGAGCAATGAGAGGATGCGAACCAGCCGGTCGTTGAACATGGTGGTCTCCGGGCGGGCTGAAGTCATACGGCGAAACTCGCAGAGGTCATCCGGCCGTGACACCCGGGAAACCACTCAGCGCGCGGTGGGGCCTCTGCCCAGGCCGCGACACCCGGTGGACGAATTACGTCGCATCAGAGCAATAATTCCTTTCAATACAAATAGTTAAGTCGCGACGTCCGCCGATATGCATTTTTTGGCGGCCGGGGTACACTCGGCCCCCGCTGACTCCTTTGGGAGGAGCCGTCGATGCGCGGTAAGGGACGTCTCGGTGTGTTCGCCTGCGCTCTGCTGCTGGCGGGTCCCGCGCTTTCCGCGAACGGTATCTATAGCGTCGAGATCGATGGCAATGTCGCCAAGGCCGACATCGCGCTCGGCAGCGCGAGCGCGACGCTCACCATCGAGTTCGAAAACGTCGTCGGTCTCTCCGCCGACAACCTCGGGTTGAGCGCGCAGCTCGTGGATCCGCTGTCGCCGGGATTCGTGAGCCGGCTCGGCACCGGCGTCTCGCTGCCGGCGGCGTTTCCGCTGGTGGTGAAGATTTCGCCGCCCGCGAATGGTGGCCTGAGCTTCAGCGGCGTCGTCGCCGTCGAGCTCTACACGCACGACCTGCAATACACGGTCGGTTCGCCGCTCCGGATCTTCTCTGCGCCGGACGGCGGCAGCTTCAGCGACATCACGAACTTCGTCGGCAGCGGCAGCATCCGCACCGGCGGCAGCAAGCCGGACTTCTCGGAGTTCATCATCGCCGCCGACACGCGGCTGCTGTCCTCCGTCATTCAGTCCAAGTACACGAAGCTCTCCTCGATCCTGAATCAGCACGCCGCGACGATGGGCAGCAGCCTGTACGCCGAATTGTCGAGTCTCTACAACGCCTCGCAGAACGCGTATGCAGGCGGCAACCTGGTCGCCGCAATCGAGTATCTCGAGGCGTTCAGCGAGCGGGTCGTCGCGGCGAGCGGCAACGAGCTGCCGGATGTCTGGCGCTCATCGAAGGATCTTACCAATGTGGCGGGGAGCCTGCGTGCCGCCGCTGCGACCTTGCGCTACAGCCTGACGCTGGCGAGCAATGCATGATGACGGCGTGGGCCAGCCGTGCCCGCGCGGCTGACCCTGTATCCGCTGGACCAGCCAGCGCGGCCGTTCTCACTCGATCCTGAGCGCGAATACCTGATCGGTCGCGGGCCCGACTGCGACCTCTGCATCCCCGATCCCCGGCTCTCCCGGCGCCACGCGAGCCTCGCCGCGACCGGCGGTTGCTGGCGCTTCGGCGACCTCGGCAGCAAGAACGGCACCACGCTCGCGGGGCGCACGACCGATGAAACGCGGTTGCGCGATGGCGACTGGATCAGCTTTGGCGGCTTGCTCGGCCAGTTTGCCGAGCTTTCCGCCGAGCGCGTCGCGGCGGATGAGCAGCGGACGCGCACGCGCTGGGACGACACGATCGACCGCAGCCGCGGCCTCGATCCCAAAGCCGACGTGGACGTGCTGTTGCAGCAGGCGCTGCGGGCGTCGATGGAACTCGCCGGCGCGCAACGCGGATTCGTGATGCTCGCGGACGTCAGCGGGCAGCTGCAGGTCCGGGCCCAGGCGGGAGGCGTGGATCCGGTCACTGCGGGCAGGGAATTCGGAGGCAGCCGCGGGGCGCTGGAGCGCACGCTGCGCTTACGCGCGCCGGTCGTCGTCTGCGACGCGAGCGCGGACACGATGCTGGGCTCGCGGCCGAGCATCGTGAGCGGTGAGATCCGCGCGCTGGTCTGCCTGCCGCTCGCAGTCGGCGAACAGCTGACGGGACTCGTTTATCTCGACAGCAACCTGCCCGGCAAGGTGTTCACCGCCCTCGACGTCGAGATCCTGGAAGCCTTCGCGTCGCATGCGGCGCTCGTCATCGGCGTCGCGACCGTGCGCGAGGACCTCGCCGAATTCGCGGATCTCCTGCCGCGCGAACTGAGCCGCGCGCCGGCGCCGGAGTCGCTGTTGCGGGAGCTTCGCGCCGCGCTGCCGCAGCTCGCGCCGCCCGCGTTGCCCGACGGCGACTTGCGGTGAGCGATCAGCCTGCCAATCGCGACCCCGACGCCACCAAGACGTCGCTCGGCGGCCACCAGGTATTGACGGCGGGGACCGTCATCGCGGGACGTTATCGCGTCATCGGACTGATCGGGGTCGGCGCGATGGGCATGGTCTATCGCGTGCACGACGAAAGGCTGCACCTCGACGTCGCGCTGAAATTGCTGAGGCCGGAACAGACCGACGCGCGCATGCTGGAGCGCTTCGAGCAGGAACTCGTGCTCGCGCGCCAGGTCACCCACAAGAACGTCGTCCGCATCCACGACATCGGCCAGGACGGGGCGCTGCACTTCCTGACGATGGACCACGTGGATGGCCGCTCGCTGAAGCAGATTCTCGACGAGCGACGGCGGCTCGAGATCGGCGAAGTCGTGACGATCGCGCGCGACCTGGCCGAAGCGCTCGGCGCCGCGCACGCGCAATCGGTCGTGCACCGCGACCTGAAGCCCGCGAACGTGCTGGTCGACAATGCAGGACACGCCTACGTCACCGATTTCGGCGTGGCGCGCTCGATGCATCGTTCCGGCCTGACCAAGGCCGGCCATATCGTCGGGACGATCGATTATCTCGCCCCCGAACAGGCCCGCGGGGCCGACGTCGACGGACGCGCCGACATCTATGCGCTCGGCCTGATGATGTTCGAGATGCTGACCGGCGAGCGCGCGTTTCGCGGCGAGTCACCGGAAGAAATCCTCGCGGCCCGGAGCGTCGGCCGCCCGCGCCGCTGCGCCGACTTGGGCGTGAAGATACCCGTCTGGCTGCAACGCATCATCGATGGCTGCCTCGCGTCCGATCCGAAGGAGCGTTACCAGGATGCCGGTCGACTGGCCGCCGATCTCGCGGCCGGCAAGGTGAGCCGGCGCTGGGTGCCGCGCGGTTTCGGGCCCGCCCTTGCGACGATGGTTGTCATCGCGGCCCTGGGCGGGGCCGCGTGGTGGTATTACTCCGACCGCGAACCGGCGCCGGCACCGGTTGCGACGACGCCGACGGTTGCGGTCCTGCCGCTCGTCGCGCAAGCCGGCAATCCGGATTCGGGCTGGCTGTCCACGGGCCTCGCGGAAATGCTCGCCGAAGGGCTCGCCGAAAGCGCCGACCTGCAGGTCGCCGACAGCCTGCGCGTGTTCCGGACCTTCGAGGATCTGCACCTGGCGCCCGCGAAATTGGGCGACCGCGAAATTCAGCGGCTGGGTGAACTGCTCGACGTCGACCGCCTGGTGACGGGCACGGTGCGCGAGGCAGGCGGAGTGCTCCGTGTCGAATTGCGCCTGGTGGATCGCCGCCTGCCGGAGGAGCCGCCGACGATCCTGCGTGCCGAGGCCGCCGCGTCCCAGATATTCAAGATCTCCGATCAACTCGCGGGTGAACTGCGAACGGCGCTCGCCGCCGAGCCCGCGCCGCCCGCGGCGCCATCGCTGTCGGCCGATGCCGTGGCGATGGCCGCCTATGCGAAGGGCCTCGAGCTGCTCCTCAAAGGCGACACGGTGGCCGCCGCGGCGGCGTTCGACGCGGCAGTCGTCAAGGATCCGGCCTTCATGGCCGCCTGGGTCCAGCTCGCGGGTGCGCAGGACAAGCTGGGTTACGACGATCGCGCACGCGAAGCGGCACGGCAGGCCGCTTCGCGCCTGAGCGAGCGCTCCGGGCGCGTCGGTTACGAGGCGCGCGCGCTCGAGGCGACACTCTCCGGCAATTTCGAACAGGCCCAGCAGATTCTCGCGGCGCTGGTGAATCGCTATCCGAATGACGTGGAGGCGCGGGTGGCGCTCGCGGAAGCATTCGGCGAAGAGGGCCAACTCGATCGCGCGCAAGCCGAACTGAAAGCGATCGTCGCGGCGAGTCCCAACCATCCCCGCGCCTCTTACCTCCTCGGCAAATACGCGATCCTTGCGGGCGACAGCCGCGCAGCGGCGGACGATTACCTGGTGCGCGCGCTGGTGATCCAGAATCGTCTGGGCAATTTGCAGGGCCGGGCAGATGTCGAGAACGCGCTCGGCATTGCGGAATTCGAGCTCGGCCGCCTCGACGAGGCGCGCCAGCGCTATCAGAACGCGATCGACCTCCGGACCGAGATCGGCGACGAGCGCGGCGTCGCCGCGGCAACCGCGAATGTCGCGCGCATCCAGCTGCGCCAGGGACAATACGACGCGGCGCGCGCCGGCTTGCAGCAGTCGCTCGAAATCATCGAGCGGATCGGCGACCGGCAGACCGTCGCCAACCTGAACAACGAGATCGGCGCGCTGGAGGAACGCCAGGGCCGCTATCGCGAGGCGCTCGCGCGTTACCGCCAGTCGCTCGCGCTCCTGCGCGAGCTCGGCAATCAGCGCGCGCTGGCCGAGAGCTACAACAACGTCGGTTTCACCTACTATCAGCTCGGCGACTTCGACAATGCCGCCGTCTACGCGCAGCAGGCGATGCAGCTCTACGAGCAGAGCGGCAATCGCGAGGGGCTGATGTTCGCCGGGCAGACGGTCGGACTCCTGGCGATCGCGCGCGGCGACTGGAAGGCCGCGGAGAAGGCCTTGCTCGACGTGCTGCAACTCGGCCGGGAGTTCGAGGATCCGCTGACCGAGGCCGTGGCGCTCGGTCAGCTCGGCCGCGCTGCGCAGTACCAGGGCCGGTACGCGGCGGCACGGAGTTCAATCGAGGATGGACTGAAGACGCTGATGCCGACCGGCGACCCGCGCGGACTCACGGAGCTGAAGCTGTTTCAGGCGGACCTGTCGTTCGAGCTCGGCATGCTGGAGACGGGCCGTGCGGCGTTACGCGAAGTGAAGGACCTGCTCGATTCCTCGGGCAGCATGGAGCATCGTGCCGAGTGGCTCCGGCTGACAGGCATCAACTACTTGCTCGCGGGCGAGCCCGACAACGCGCGCCGCATTTTCGACGATGCGGTCAGCCAGGCGGGTGAGACCGGCAGCGCCATCACGCAGCTGGCGACCGGTCTCGGGTCCGCGGAGGCGGCGCTCGCCACGGGCAAGCCTGCGGAGGCACTTGCGATACTCGAGCCGTTGCACCGCGAGGCGCAGGCGCTTGGGCATGTCATGCTGATCCTGCAAAGCGGCGAGCTGCTCGCGCGCGCGCTGGAGAGTGCCGGCCGCCTGCCGGCAGCCGAAAAGCAATTGCGGGCGAGTCTTCGCGCCGCGGATGGCTGCCGGCCCTGCGCCGGCCGCTATCGGCTGCATGCGCAACTCGCCGACGTGCTGGACAAGCTGGGGCGCGGTCCCGAATCGAAGCTGCAGCTTCGCGCCGCGGCCGACGAGATCGAGCGGCTGCGCCAGGGACTCGACGTGTCGCAACAGGAATCGTTTGGACAACTGGAAGAGGTCAGGAAAGTTGCAGGACCCGCCAACGCCGGCTAGGCCAACCGGAAGCGGCAATCCGCCCGCACTGGAGCGGATCGCGGAGCGCGTTGAGCAGATCAGCGCGCGGAACGAGCAGCTGCTCGAGCGCATGATCGAGGGCGAGAAGCGCTTCCGCGGGCTCGCGAAAGCGGTCTGGAAGGTGCAGGAGGAGGAGCGCCGGCGGCTCGCGCGCGAGCTGCACGACGGCATCGGGCAGACATTGACTGCGCTCATCAATCAATTGCGGCGCGTGCGAGCGGGTGAGGAGGGGAGCGACAACCTTGAGGCCGCGATCCAGGTCGCCGAGCTCGCCCTCACTGACGTACGCGAGTTGTCGCGGCTGCTGCGCCCGCCGGTGCTCGACGACCTGGGTCTGCACGCGGGGCTGACCTGGCTCGCGCGCGTGCTGCGCGAGCACAGCGGGCTCGCGACCGTGATCGAGTGGTACGCGGGTGAAGACGAACGCCTGGATCCGGAGCTGGAGACGCTGATCTTCCGCATTGCGCAGGAGGGCCTCAACAACGTGCTCAAGCATTCCGGTCAGCTCACGGCGCGCCTGGCAGTTCGGCGCCATGGCGACAGTCTCGAATTCACCGTTGCGGACGCCGGCCGTGGCTTCGACGTCGCGCAGGTGCTGTCGCCAGCCGGCGGCGCCGCGGGGCTGGGGCTGCGCGGCATTCGCGATCGCGTCGAATTGTTCGGCGGCCAGTTCGCGATCGAGTCCGCGCCGGGCCGGGGCAGCCGGCTGCGGGTCGTCGTGCCCGTGCCCGGCGCGAGCGCATGAGCCATCGCATCCGCGTGCTGGTCGCCGACGATCACCGCATCGTCCGGGAAGGGATCGTCAGCCTGCTGCGCGACAGCGGCCAATGCGAAATCGTCGCCGAGGCGGCGAATGGGCTGGAGGCCGTCGAGCAGGCGCTGGCGACGCGGCCCGAGGTCGCGCTCATCGACATCACGATGCCGCGGCTGAACGGGCTCGAAGCCGTGCGTCGGATTCGCGAGGCGCTGCCGGACACCAAGATCCTGGTGCTGACCGTGCACGACGACGAGGAATACGTGGTCCCGATCGTGCGCGCCGGCGCAACCGGTTATCTGCTGAAGAATACGGCGTCCACCGAGCTGGTGGCGGCCGTGCAGGCGCTGCAGGCGGGCCGGCCGTACTTCGGCCCGGAGGCCACGCACGCGATGGCCGAGCAGCTACAGCATCCCGGCGCCGAGCACGGAGATCCCTACCAGCGGCTGACGCCGCGCGAACGCGAGGTCTTTCACCTGGTGGTCGAAGGCAAGGCCAGCAAGGAAATCTCGCGCCTGCTCGGCATCAGCGTCAAGACCGCCGAGAACCATCGCGCGCGGCTCATGGAAAAGCTCGACGTGCACAACACCGCCGAGCTCGTGAAGTACGCCGCCCGCAAAGGCCTGCTATAGCGGTGCCGGGTCGTAGATTCAAGCCTGGTCCGAATCTACGAATCTACGACCCGGCACCATAAAAAGGAGGCCGGGCGGAACCCGGCCTCACCAGCAAACGGACTGACTCCGGAGCACAACTGAACCGTCAGCCCTTTTGGTCGCTGGTTTTACAAGTCAATTCAGGCTCACCACCGGCGTGACGTGCACGGCATTGCTGCCGACGTCGTTGCTGGTTGCCTCGTACTCGCTCGGCTGCGTTGCGACGGGCACGTTGAAGACCGCCTTGCCGGCCGCACCCGCGACCGCATTCAGCGTCTGCGTCGCGCCATTCGCCGAAACGCGGGTCAGGCTGACGTTCTGACTGGCGAGCGGCTGCTGATCGCTGCCGAAGACGCTGACTTCGAAGAGCTGCGTGGAGCCTAGTAGTCCCTCGGTCATCATCACCGGGTTGAGGATCAGCGTCGCCGTGCCTGAGGACTGGCCGGGCGGCACGTTGGCGGACCCGCTGCACTTGCGCTCGACCTGGATATTGCCACTGTCGACCTTGTCGTCGATCGCGCGCGTCGACGTCGAGTAATTGCAGCCGCTCGTGCACTCCAGGTGGAAGCGGTCCGCCAGCCCGCCGCCTTTCTTCTTGCCGTCGCCATTGTCCTCGACGCAGGCCCGGAAGGTCGCCGGCGTGTTCTTGCCGAAGGTGCCGCTGCCGCGGATCTCGATCGCGTGATCGCTTTCGCCGATTGCACCGCACGCGCCCTGCACCGCGCCGATCGACGTGACCGTCTTCAGGTCGATCTTGACGTTTGCGTTCTTGTCGCTGAGCTGCAGGTTGCCGCTCGGGCCGGTGTCCTTCTGCCGCACCTTGAAGCCGAAGTTGACCTTGCCATTGTCGTTCGCGGCCAGCCAGCCACCGCCCGTGGCCTTTTCGCCGGCGCAGGGCAGGTCGCGGCAGAGCTGCAGCGACCAAGATTCAAGGAAACCCTCGTCCAGCGGGAAGCTGTCGGTAATCCGGAGCGTCCAGTCGCCGTTCGGATCCTCGCCGTTGAGCGCGGCCAGCGCTTCAAAGGGCTTGAATGTGCCGCCGCTCAGCCAGTCCGAGCAGCCGATCACCTTCGCGGCGCCGTCGTCGAACTCGGCGTCGATGCCGTCCTCGCCGGCGCAGTTCGCACCGTCGAACAGCGTGATCTCCGTGCCGGTCGGGCTTCGCAGCAGGAAGGCCAGGTCGCCCATGAAGGAATGCGAGCCGGTCAGGTTGCGGATATTAACGTCCGTGACCGGATTGGTCGCATCGCTGACCGTTGCGGTGGTCGTCGAGCCGATCAGGCTGATGATCGGTGACGGGACCGGAATATCAGCCGGATAGGCCGTGCACTCCTGGGCCGGCGGCGGCGGCGGGGCGTCGTCACCGCAGGTGAACACCTCGACGCGGTCCACGTACCAGCCTTCGTTGCCGTTGCAGCCATCCTGGCCGAAGTCCCAGCGCAGCCGAATCGTGTCGCCGGCGGCGACGCCGGCGGCGGCGAGATCCACCTGCGACTGGCCCCAGTCATTGTCGCCGGAGATCGGGTTGGCGCCGTGGAAAGCCTCCTCGCCGCGCTTCGGATTGGTGTTCGGGCCGTCGAGATCGTTCAGCGACCCGTTGTAGGGGTTATGAACGAAGTCGCTGCCTGGGACGACCGAGAAGGCGAGCTGCGGGATCGGCGTGAAGATTCCGCCGTTGATGCTGATCATCAGGTTGCCGCCGTCGAAGCCCGACTCGGTCAGGAAATAGTGCTCGAACATCAGGAAGCCGGGGCCGTCCGCCGCGACGGTGATCTCCGGGCTGATCATGAAGAGCACGCCGGACTCGTCATCGCTCGAACAGTTGCCGAGATCGACCCGGTTCTCCTGGAACATCGCGCTGCCGAGGCGCCCTTTCGGCAGGTCGCCGGAACGCAGGAACCAGGGCCGCGTGTCGAGCTCGCTCTTGGTCAGCGGAGTCTGGCCGATGGTCCAGCCGGCCGGAATCCCGGCTTCCCAGTCCACCGCGAACTGGCTTTCCACCGTCGCGCCGCCGCACATCGGTGCGGGCGCCGGATCGAGCGGCGCCGTGAAGCCGCACTGCTCGGTCACGTCGTGGCGCATCTCGACGGCCGCGATCGCATTCACGACCTGCTGGCAGTCGGAGGCCGTAATCACCTCGCCGGAGGGTTCCGGTGTCGGGTCGAGGGTATCGTCGTTGGCGCCCATGAAGCCGGTCATGTCCTCCGCGTCCGTGACGAGCTTCGTCAGGTTGACGCCGACAAGGTCTTCGCAGGCCATGAGCAGCGCATCGGCGTTGTCGGCGAAGTTGGTTGCCGGCCCGTTGTAGACGGAGTTCGCGCGCCAGAAGATGTGCGCGGCCTTGGTCAGGCCGATGCCGGTCACGGTGACCGGATTGTCGAACGGCGTGCCGTCGTCTTTGAGATCCACCGTTTCGCCGTCGACGAGCAGCGCATAGGCGCGGTTGTTGATCGAGGAATTGACGTGTACGCCGCCGGCGTCGCTGGCATCGCAGTGATAGAGGTCCGAGGAGCCATGGCCCGGATTGCCGAGGAAGAATTCGCCGCCGGAGCAGCGCGGCCGCCACATGTCGCGGATCGCGGCGTCGCCGAGCGGCGGCAACCCCGTGAACGCGAAGGCATCTTCGCCCACCAACCAGCGGATCGAGTTATCGGCGGTGGGAAACTCGCTCATGTGCGTCGAGCAAACCGTGTCCTCCTCCGAGCGCGGCCCGTCATCGCCCGTAGTGGCCGCGCCCTCGAAGCTCTCGCGGTTGTTGATCAGATCGACGATCTCGCCAAAAATGTCCGAGTAGGACTCGTTCAGCGCCCCGGACTGGTAGGAATAGATGAGCCCGCTGGTCTCCTGCGTGTAGGCGTGGGTCCACTCATGCGCGACTACGTCGTCGGCCGAAGTGCCGCTGCAATAGTTCGTCGAAGTGCCGTTCCAGTTCGCGTTCGGGCAGACGATCGTCGGATCATTGTTGACCGTGATCATTGTCGCGTCGTTGGCGTCCCAGGAGCGGTAGGTCCCGCCGCTCAGGTTGAAGAAGAGGTTGTAGGTCTGGCCGGCGCCGGACACCTCGTCCTCGTGCGCCGGCTGCACGGCCGGGCGCAGGTCGCCTTCCTGCCAGAGCGGCGGAGTCAGGATGCTGCCCTCGTGCACCCGGCGGTTTTTCAGTCCGTGAATGCCGCTGATCTGCTCGATGACCTTGCCGGTGCTCGCGTCGATGTAAACGAACTCCCGCACCTGGTTGCCGCCGACGACCTGCACCTCGTAGGCGAGCAGGTTTTCGCCGGCCGCGCCGCGCGTCAGGTTGGTCCGGTAGACGACGAGCTTTGCCGCCTTCACGGAGAGCGCCACGTCCTTGAACGCCGCGGGCTGCTGTTGCCCGACCCGCGCAATCGCTGATTGATTGGCCTCGCCGGCGTCGACACTGGCTTGCGTCGGTACGTCGATGCCCGGGATGAACTTGCCGTTGATCGCAGTCAGGCGCCCGTCGGGGCTCACGTGACCTTTGAGTACCGCACCGAGCACCGGCACGCCGCCGTGCACCTGCTGATAGCTGACGTGGCTGTGGCCGTACTGGTCCTTTTCCACGCCCATGAGCTTCAACTGGCGCCCGGGATCATCGATGCCGAGCAGGCCGCCGTGCTCGGCGAGAAATGCCGCGACCTTGGTCGCTGGCGGACGACCGGCTGACACCTGCGGAAACAGGTCGCCGCCGAGGCCCGCCCGGATCGTGCTCAGGCTTCCGGTCGCGCTGTCGCTGGTCACCACGACCTCGCCGGCCTTCTGAACCGGCAGCGCGCGTTCCATCGCCTCCGCCGCAGCGGCGGCCTGCGTCTTCACGGCGGCCGGATCCAGTGCGCGCGTTCGCGCGCTCGCGGTCTCTGTGCCGCTGGCAGCATCGGGTGATTCGCCCTGGAATAGCCACATCGCGCCGCCGGCCATCAGCGCAGCGACCACGATGGCGAATCCCGTCACGACAGGCGACGAGTGGAGTCTGCGTTCGGTGTACATGGCGCCCTCATCCCTAGACGGCAGGCAGGAGTGTCTGCGCGAGTCTTGACGCTCAAGCTCCGGCGCGGCCATAGGGAGTAATCCTCTGGCCGGGTAGGGAATTCACCTCATGGACCGCAAACAGGTCCAGCCGGACGATTGCGGCAGTTGTCGCCGCGCACGGCGACCGTCTGGAGCACACCGATGAATGCATACAAGTGTCTGCCCGCCGTCGCGCTGTCCCTCGGCATCGCCGTGCTGCCGGCCACGACGCCGGGCGCCGATCCGCTGCCGTCGATCACACAGCCTGGACTGTCGAGGCTGCTCACCGTCTACGACGGCACGTCCCTGACCCGCGGCATTGCGACCTTCGACGCGGTGCCGAACGCGGCGCAGGTCGCCGCCCTGCGGGACCTTGGCCTCGTCACGCAGCCAATGGCGAAAGTGCCGCTCGCGCTCGTGTACGGCCCCGTCGCCACGATGCAGGCCGCGGTCGCAACCGGCCTTGCCCGCGACATCTATCCCGATGAGCGCCTCGAGTTCTTCGACACGGCCTCTTCCGGCGCGATCGGCGCGATGGCACTGCACGCCGCGGGTCTGACAGGCGAGGGCGTCACGGTCGGCATCGTCGACAGCGGCTGTGACGCGACCCATCCGGATCTCGCAGACCACGTCGTGCACAACGTCAAGCTCGTGAGCGGCGAGTACGTGAACCTGCCGCCCGACAGCTCGAACCGGATCGTCATTCCCATGGACATGGGCCCGTACAACAACACCGATCTGGGCAGCGGCCACGGCACGCACGTCGCCGGCATCGTTGCCGCTGACAGCACGAGCGACCCGACCGGCGGGCGATTCGGCGTCGCGCCGGATGCGGAGCTTGTGTGCATGGCGATCGGCGAGGTGTTGTTCACGACCGCAGTGGTCACGGCCTACGACTATCTGCTGGATCAGCCCGATCTCCTGGGCGTCGACGTCATCAACAATTCCTGGGGCAACTCGTACCGCCAGTTCGATCCGCGCGATCCGGTCGCGGTCGTCACCAAGGCGATCTCCGATCTCGGCGCCGTCGTCGTGTTCGCGGCGGGTAACAGCGGTTACGAGAATGCCGAGATGAGTCTCAATCCGTTCAGCCAGGCGCCGTGGGTGTTCTCGGTCGCGGCCGGCGACCTGCAATATCGCCGCGGAGAATTCAGCTCAAATGGCCTGATCTTCGACAATTCCGAGGCAGTCCAGGTGGGCGCGGGTGGGCACACGGTTTTCACCGGCGATCGCATCGGCATCTATCACCCGGAATTCACGGCACCCGGCGTCTCGATCTCCTCGAGCTGCACGCCGGTCGGCGCGGCGATACCGGGCTGCCAGCCGAACAGCAACGCGAGAGCCTCGGGCACCAGCATGGCCTCACCGCATATCGCGGGCGCGGCGGCGCTGCTCCTGCAGGCCAATCCAAACCTGACAGCGAGCCAGATCCGTTCTGCGCTACAGGCGAGCGCGACACCCGTGTACGGCTCTGACGGCAATCCGCTGCCGTTCTGGCAGGTCGGCTACGGCTATGTGGATCTCGAGGCCGCGGTCGCGCTCGTGACCGGCAAGAACTGGTCGAGCCGCCTTGCCAAGGCGCAGTTGCGGGCGGACGCGCGCGTGCGCAATGCTGATGGATTCGCGGTGCTGCGCTCGGACTTCTGGACCTACGACGCGCCGCGGGTCGCGCTCGCCGGCAGCGATCAGCGCACCTACGCGACAGCCGTTGCGACCAACGTGACGCACATGAAAGTCACGCTGTCACATCCCTCGGGTGCGGTGCTCGGCGAGAACCTGATGGAGTACACGGTCACCGTCCGCGACGCGGCGGGGCAGCTCCTTGGCGTGACCACGGAAGCGCCGACCGGCGCCGGGACGGCGAGCCTCTTCATCGATCTCAATGCGTTTCGCGTGCCGCCGGTCACCTACGGCGCGTTCACCTTCGACGTGAGCGGTGAATTCGCGGTATCGGACCCTGACACGCTCGACAGTGAATCGCTGCTCGGGCGGATGATTACCTTGCAGGTGGCGCAACTGCGGACGAACTGAAGCCTGGACGGTGCCGGGTCGTAGATTCGTAGATTTGCAGAGCTTCAAGCAAATCTACGAATCTACGACCCGGCACCAATGCTTCGTTTCAGCGCGGCCCTGGTCAGCAGGCGCGTGGAATCGAGTGGTTCATCCATGATGATGCGGTGGATTTCATCCCGTTCAATCGCCGTCGGGAACACGCAGTTTAACCCGCGCTCGGCGAGTTTCTCAGGATAGACCGGGCCCTCCACCAGCCAGCGCGTCCCGGTGAGACCCAGGCGCCGGAATCCCCGCTGCGCCGCTTCGGCCGCGACGACTTCGGCGATGTGCAGCCAGGGGCGCGGCGATCGCGGCATGACCAGTGGCAGCGCCTCGTGAATCGTATTGTCGGGACAGATCAGGAAGTTCGCGCCAGCGTTCGCGAGCTTGCGGGCCGAATCGAGCATCAGGTCAGCCACACCCTGGAGATCCCCGCGATTGAGGCGCGCCGCATAGTCGGCGAGCGAGAACGAGTGGAGCGATACTTCAGGATGCGCATGCGGCCCAAGCCATCGGGCGCCTTCGACGCAGATCGTGCGGTAGCAGAGGGCGGCGCCTTCCGCGGAGCAGGCAACGATTCCGATGTGCTGCGGCTTCGTCATTCGGGGCTGATCAATCCCGTCCTCAGTGCCTTCTCGTGGTCCCGGAAGATCGCCATCGCGGTGTTCATGCGCATGAAACCGAGCTTCCGGTAGAAGCCTTCCTTCCCCGGCTCCGCGTACAGGATGATCTTCCGGTGTCCGGCCGATAATTCCTTGAGGCGCTCGATGATGGCCCGGCCGAGCCCACGGCCCTGGAAATCCGGATGGACCGCGATGTCGCAGAGGCAAGCACAGTCGACGCCGTCCGCGAGCGCGCGGCCGACACCGATCAGCCAGCCGTCATCGTAGAGAAAGCACTTGTACCGGCTGTTGCCGAACCTGACTTTCAGATCCGCCAGGCTCTTGTCACCGAGTGGCGCGATGCGGTAAAGCTGCGACAGCTCGCCCCAATCGACGGTCTCGTCATCGAGGACCCATTGCACTTGCGGAGGCGCTGGCATCAATGACCTCGCCTGTTCTCGCCTGGCGTTTACGTCGCGCCGCGCTCTTTGGCGCCATCGCGTGCCTGGCAGGCTGTGCTGCTGCCGCGCCCGCACCGCAACATTTTCGCATCGTCGCATACGTGGCCGGCTGGTCGCCACCGGCTGTCATTCATGCGGAGAAGCTGACCCACATCAATTTTGCATTCGCAAAAATCGATGGCGCCGGCAAGGTCGCCTTCGAGGATCCAAGATTCGCGTCGACGCTGAAGTCCCTGCTGGCCCTCAGGAAGCAGAACCCGCAACTCAAAGTCATCGTTTCCGTCGGCGGGTGGACGGCCGACGGCTTCTCCGATGCCGCACTGACCGAGGCGTCGCGGAACACGTTCGCGCAGAGCGTGGTCGAGCTGCTACGCGAGCACGCTGTTGACGGGATCGATCTCGACTGGGAGTACCCGGGGCAGGGCGTTGCCGGAATCAAGTACCGGGCCGAGGACAAACAGAATTTCACGCTGCTGTTGAAAACGCTGCGCGCGCAACTGGACGCGGCGAGCGATGCGGAGCGTCGCTCGGGTCGCGAGCGCTACGTGCTGACCATCGCATCGGCGGATCGCGAGTACTTCGATCACACGGCGATGGAGAAGCTCCACGTCTATCTCGACTGGCTCAACATCATGAGCTACGACTTCTTCAACAGCCTGACCCCGACGACCGGGCACCACGCCGGCTTGCATGCATCGGAATTTGCCGCGCCCACGGATCGGAACGCCGACGCATCCGTCAGGCAGCACCTCGCTGCGGGCATTCCGCCAGACAAGCTCGTGCTCGGGGTCGCTTTCTACGGCCGCGGGTTTGCCGGCGTGAAGCCGCTGAACAACGGCCTCAACCAGCCGTACGAGCGTTACGAGGGCGATCACAGCTACGCCGAGTTGGCGGACGAGCTCATCGGCAGCCAGGGTTTCGTCCGCCACTGGGACCAGCGCGCGAAGGCGCCCTTCCTGTGGAATGGCGGAGCGAGAACTTTCATTACTTACGATGACCCGCAGTCGATCCGCGCGAAGGCGGACTACGCGCGGGAGAACCGCCTCGGCGGCATGATGTTCTGGGAGCTGAGCCAGGACCGGAACGACGAACTGCTCGATGTCATCGTGACATCCCTCGACTCGCAACCCTGATGTCGATTTGACGGCCTGCCGTTCGACCAGGGGATGAAACCTCAGTCCCACAAGGAATTGGCCATGAGTCAAATCGATGCCTACCTGTTCTTCGATGGCACCTGCGCCGAGGCCATGCGCTTCTACGAGCGCACGCTGGGCGGCAAGCTGGAGATGATGATGACGCACGCCGAATCGCCGGAAGCGGCGAAGTCGCCGCCCGGCAATGCCGACCGGATCCTGCACGCCTGCCTGGTCATCGACGGCCGCCTGCTCATGGCGTCCGACTCGATGGCCGGCCTGCCCTATGCTGGCATGAACGGATTCTCACTCTCGCTGGTGTACCCAACCGTCGCCGAGGCGCGGCGGGTATTCGATGCCCTGGCCAAGAATGGCCGCGTGAACATGCCGCTGGAGAAAACGTTCTGGGTCGAAGCCTTCGGCATGCTCACCGATTGCTTCGGCACACCCTGGATGGTCAGCGGCGGCAAGCAGAGCAAGCCGTGACCGGGCGCTAGCTACTTCGTCAGCACCGCCGTCTCGACAAATCCCCGCCGGCAGGCATTGCACGGCGAAACGAACTGATACGGCGCACCGCGCGCGGTGCCGAACACGACGACCGCCGTCCCGACGGGGTATTCATCGAGTGCCACCGCATTTTTCTTCGGTGCGTCGAGCACCGGGGCGTCCTGCGTCAGCTTCATGAGGCCGCCCGGCGCGACATCGACGGCATGGCCTTTGAAGTCGATCCAGGTGCGCTTGTATTCGCCGCCCTTCCATTCGTAATGGGTGAGCTCGCTGCAAGGCAGCATGCCGGTGCAGCCACCGCGTAGCGTTGCGTAGCCGCCATCCGCCGCCGGCAGCACCTCGATGCCCGGCGCATCGTCGGCGTTGATCGTCCCGAGCTCGACCCAGGTGTCGTCACGCTTCTTGTAGAGCATGAACGGACAGCCGAGGCTGCCGCAGGAGAAAACGCCCGGCGCGCCCTGGCAGTCGAGGTTTTCCGTGAGATCCACCAGCATTTCCGCGCTCGCGTCGCCATCCACGTCGAGCGACCAGGCGATCGACTCGGCCCGCGGCTGCAGGCTGCCCCCCGCCAGCGAACATTCACTGCTCATGTAGTCGAGCGAGAGCAGCGCAAAGGAGGGGCAGCGGCTGGACTTCGCAGCCTCATCCGCGAGGTCTTCCGCGAAACAGGAGGCGAAATCGAGTCGTTTCGTGCGTACGGCGGGAACGCCGGCCGGTCCTTGGGCTGCGGCCTTGGCTTTGGCGGTTGTCGCCGTGGATACCTTCTGTTCGCCATCGCCGCAGGCGGCGACGAGCAAACAGGCAGTCAGGAAGGAGATGAGAAGCCGCATGCCCGCCCTCCGCGCCGGCAAGTAATGGCCGGCGCCGAGCGGGAGCGTACCTAGCCGGGCTTCAAAACGCCAAATCTACGAATCTACGACCCGGCACCGGTTTCATCTTCCGCGGAGCTTGCGCACATTGTCCGGCTCGGATCTGCGCCCGGGAAACACGCGCTGCACGTCGGGATCGAGCGCGAGGTCCGCGCACTCGGCATTGTCGAGCCGGCGTGCCACGTCGCCCCAGTTGATCAGCTCCCAGAAGCCGACGATCCAGCGCTCCTTCTTGTTCTTGTACTGGAGGTAATACGCGTGCTCCCACATGTCCATCACGAGGATGGGCAATGCCCCCATGGCGCCATTGTCCTGGTGATCGTGGATCTGCTCGATGATGAGCGAGCCACGCGTCAGTTCCCAGGAGAGCGCGACCCAGCCGGAGCCTTGCAGCGAGGCGCCTGCGGCGCCGAACTGCCGCCGAAACGCATCGGTGCTGCCGAAGACAGACCGGATACGAGCTTCCAGCTGGCCAGAGGGAGGCGCACCTTCGTTCGGCTCGAGGTTGCGCCAGAACATCGAATGCAGGAAATGGCCCGAGTAATGGAACGCGAGATCTTTTTCGAGCTGGTTGACTCGCGCGAAGTCGCCCTTGCCGCGCATCTCGGCCATCGCCTCGAGCGCCTGGTTGGCGCCATCGACGTAGGCCTGGTGATGACTGGCGTAATGCAGCTCGAGTGCTTCCGCGGAGTACGCGGGTTCGAGCGCATCGTAGGCATAACCCAGTGCAGGCAACTCGAAATGCGGCTGGCTGCTCATGATGCGCGGAGGCCTCCTGCTTCAGGCCTCAGTTACCGCGCGACCGGTCGCTCTCGCGCGGCTTCAACCCGGCGCCATAGGAATCGTGCGATCCGCTGTCGAGCGTCCCGGAGAAGCGCTCGATCTGGCGTTCCGCCTCGTCCTTCGAAACTCCGTAGACTTCCTGGATGCGGCCGGCGAGCTCTTCGCGCTTGCCGTCGATGACGTCAAGGTCGTCGTCGGTGAGCTTGCCCCACTGCTGGCGGACCTTGCCCTGAAACTGCTTCCAATTCCCTTCGATGCGATCCCAATTCATGTCTCTGCTCCTTGAGGTGTTGGGAAGCGCCACGGCCAATTCCGCAGCGCTCTCAAAGAGCATGTTCGATCCGGATCGCGTCCTCTGTAGGACTACTGCTGATTGCCTCGTAAGTCTTCGAGTTCGGATTGCGCGCTTTCGAATGCCGCATCGGCTGCGGCTTCGCAGGCTTCCCGCTCGGTCTTCGGCAGCTCGGCGCACTTTTCCTTGGCGTGATTTCGATCCGACGCGGCCGTCGCGATGCCGACCTCGAAGCTGGGCGCGCTGCCCGGCTCGGCGATATCCATCGGAGCAACGATCGCAGGCGGCAATGCCTGCGCCGCGTCCTCGATGGGCGCGCGCATTTGCGCCGCCTCGGTCGGCGCATCGCCGCAGCCGGCGAGCAGCAGGATGGCGCCCAGGCAGCCGGCAGACAGGAAGGTGTGCATATCAGGTCCCCACGCCGCGAATTCGCTCGATCGGCAAGGTGAATGTGACTTCGGTGCCGACCCTCGGCCCGAGCGACCGGATCCGAAGCTCGCCGTCGAGCGATTCGATGCGATGACGCATGCCGAGCAGGCCGTGCGAATTCGGCGTCTCGAGGCGCGTCTCGTCGATTCCGACGCCGTCATCCACGATTTTCAGGGATAACTCTTCATCGCTTGCCGTCACGATGATTTTGACCGATTTCGCCTGCGCATGTTTCATGATGTTCACGAGGCACTCCTGCACCACGCGGAACACCGCGATGCGGGCATCGGGGGAAAGCTCGGGAAGGCGGTCTGGATACACTTCCTCGCAGGTAATTCCCGCGCGCCGGCAGCCCTCGTCCACCAGCCAACGCAACGCCGCAATGAGGCCCACATTGTCGAGCAGGGTCGGCCGCAGGCTTTCGATGATCCGGCGCTTGAGCGTCAGGCCTTCATCCATGCACCGCAGCACGCGCTCCCACCGTAGCCTGCTCGCTTCGCTGCCATCGTCCACGTGGTGTCGCAACCAAGAGACATCGATCTTGGTGGCGACCAGGAGGCCGCCCAGCTCGTCGTGGAGCTCGCGCGCCAGCGCGGCTTTCTCCCGTTCCGCGACTTTCTGAAGGTTGCTCGACAGGTGAAACAACATCGAGGTGCGCTGCTGCACGGTCCGATCGAGTTCCCGGTTGCGCTGATCGAGTTCTTCAGTCACCTCTTCGCGCCGGCGCACGTCGCGCGTGAGCAGGGCCCCGAGCAGGATGACGAGGGCCAGGCTGAGGAAAGCGGCGGCGCCCAGCAGGACCCGCGAGGCGCGCAGGTCCTTCTCCGAAGCGGCTCTCGTCGCCTCGAGACGCGCGACTTCCTGGTCATAGAGCTCGCGGAGCTGGTGACGAAGTTCCGTCATGGCCTTTTGCCCGACGTCGGTGTCGAGCAGTGCGAGCGCCGCCTCGCGGCCGGCTTCCCCGTAGAGCCGGAGCGACGTCTGCATTTCGCCGATTTTTTTGCCGGTGGTCATGCGCAGCGCCTGGGCCTTGGCCTGGTCCTCCCGAAAGCCGGATTCGCCGAGGCCCTGAATGATGCGGTCGAGCAGGGGGTCGAGCGACCGAACCGCCGGGTCGAAATTGCGCAGGTAGCGGGTGTCATCCGTGAGCAGGAATCCGCGCTGCGCGGACTCCGCATCGAGCACCACCCGGAGATATCGTGCGAGCAAATCCTGGCGCTCTTCCGCGGCGGAAATGTCGCGACTCGCATCCTGGAGCCGGCTGTAGCCGGACTCGGCCACGATGAACAGGATCGCGATGAAGGCGACCCCCAGCAGGATCGGCGCGTAATAGAGTCGGCTGAGCGGCGCAGTGGGCATGCCAGCTTATATACGCGAGTGACGGAGAACTGTCATAAGCCGCATTGTAAGAACATTCCTACACGCGACGACGGGATATCCGGCTCGTATCGGCGCGTCCGGGGATGACAATTAAGGTATATCCATCAGTAAGATGACGCCACCATGGTCGCCACTGCCAGGGTATTGATTGCGGACGACCATGCCGTCGTCCGGGCCGGCCTCCGGCAGTTGCTCGGGGAAGACAGCTCCGTCGGCGAGATCGGCGAGGCTGCGACCGGCCAGCAGACGCTCGAGCGGCTGCGCGAGAGTTCCTGGGAACTCCTGATACTCGACATCGGCATGCCGGACCGGAGCGGCATGGACATCCTCCGGCACGTGCGCTCGGGTTACCCGGAGACACGGGTCCTGATCCTCTCCGGTTTCCCGGAGCGGCAATACGCGATCAACATGCTGCGCGCCGGCGCGCACGGATTCCTCGGCAAGGAAAGCGCGCCCGACGACCTGTTGAAAGCCGTGCACGTGATCCTCGCGGGCCGGCGCTATCTCAGTCCCACGATGTCGGAGCTGCTCATCTCCGAAATCGACAACGGCGGCAGCGACCGGCCGATTCACCAGCAGCTTTCGAAACGCGAATTCCAGATTTTCTGCAAGCTCGCGAGCGGCAGCTCGGTTTCGGACATCGCGAAGGAGCTTTGCCTCAGCGTCAAGACTGTCAGCACCTACCGCAGCCGCGTGCTCGAGAAAATGCATTTCAAGACCAACGCCGACATCACGTCCTACGCCCTGCGTAACGGGCTGATCCAGTAAGGCGCGCGGGTAGTGCCATTGCGTGTATTGCTGGTCGAGGACTCGCGCATGCTGGCGGACCGGCTCCGGGAGTCGCTCGACATGCTGGATGGTATCGAGGTGGTCGGCGCGGTGACCGACGAGTCATCGGCCGTCGCCGCCGTCAGGGATAAGCACGTCGACGTCATCGTCCTGGACCTCCAGCTCAAGGAGGGCACCGGTTTCGGCGTCGTGCAGCGGCTCGGGGCGAATCGCCCGAAGATCATCGTCTTCACGAACTACATGCTGCCGGAGTACCAGCGCTTCGCCGATTCGCTCGGCGTCGAGTACTTCCTCAACAAATCGATGGACTACGAGCGGCTGCCGCAGCTCATCCTGGAAATCGGCGCGGGCCGGACGGCGCCCAACTAGGTTTTCCGCGGCGATTGACGTCCCGCCGCCAGGCTACGAAACCTGCGACCCGGCACCAAAATAGTCGGGCCCGCGCCTTGCGGCGCGGGCCCTAGGTTGCGAAGAACGTCAGCGGACTGGTTACGTCGGGGGTACGAGGGGGGTCAGTACGACTTGACGCTCAGCTCGTTCTTGACGTCCTTCACACCTGTCACCGATCGGGCAACTCTCGTCGCCGCGGACTTTGCAGCCGCGTTGTCGACGAACCCGCTCAACTGCACCACGCCTTGCTTGGTGTCGACACTGATCTGGTGAGCCTTCGTATCCGGGCTCTCGATCAGCGCCGCCTTCACCTTGGCGCTCAAGATCGAATCGTCGATCACTTCACCCGTGGTCGATGAGCGATCCTCGACGGCGAGATTATTCTTGACTTCCTTCACGCCGTCGACCTGCCGGGCGACCTGCGCCGCCTCGGTCTTCTGCTGCTGCGAGTCGACGAAGCCGTTCAACTGCACGACTCCGCGGTTCACTTCGACGTTGATGTCGCGAGCCTTGGTCGACGGGTTCGCGATCAACGCGGACTTGACGCTCGTGAGGACGACCGCATCGTCCACCTGCTCACCGGGCGCTCTTTGGGTCCGCGTCGCCGAGCAGGCGGCCGTTCCCAAAAGGGCCGTGCCGGCAATCAGGGCTACTAATGTCTTCCTCATGCCTGCGATCTCCTTCGAATCGGCAAACTGCCGGGATCAGGACGGGCCAGGCAAGCTGGCTGCCTGCTTGGCAGCTTCAAGCGTGGCGTCGGCCTCGTCCTTGCAGGCCTTCTGTTCGTCGCCCGCAAGGGCTTCGCAGCGTTCCATCGCAATCTTGTGCTCGCTCTCAGCCTGGGCGATTGCGGTCTCTGCCTGGCCTTCCATGGTGTCTTGGGTCAAATCCGTCTGGGCCTCCGCTACTTCCTCGGTGGCTTCCATCTCGGCCGCGGCGACGTCTTCCTGGACCTCGGCCGGGTCTTCTGCCTTGTTACAGGCACCCAGCGAGGCGGCAAACGCGCCTGCAATCAACATCGTCAGTACACGGTTCATATTCGGTCTCCTGGATCTCGTGCCAATCGTGCCGTGCCGAGTCTGCTTTGGCGCCAAATGGCTGAATGTCGGCAGCCAACGCAGCCGCGTGTCGGAGAGACTCCTACGTCGTCTGACAACGACGTCCGGCAGGCGCCCGGCGGCTGATCAGAAGCGGACGGCGCCTGTCAGCCAGAGCGCGTTCGAGTTGTCGACGTCCTCGAAGTCGAACTGTTCGTACTCGAGGCGGACATTGAAGCGCTCGAAGAAGTTCAGGCCGACGCCTGCGCTCCAGGTGAAGTCACTGCCGCTGTCACTGTCCGAGGCAGTGCCGAGCGGGGAAACGACGCGCGCGTCCACCTGGTACCAGTAGTAACCGGCCTTGGCGAAGAATTCGAAGAAGCCCAAGGGGATCGTGCCGGTGATGTAGGGCGCGAAGCCATCCGTCTCGACCGTCAGGAAGGTATCGGGAACGATCTCGTCTTCGGGGCTGCCCAGGTTGATATAGGCAAGTTCCAGGCCCAGCCACTTGTTCGCGCGCCAGCCGGCGAAGGCCTTCCAGGCGGTGTCGTCGCTGTCGTAGCGGTCGACCGTCGTGCCCACGTCGTCGAAGTCGTCGATCTCGATGTCGAACTGGCCCACGCCGCCGCCGGCGTAGAAACCTTCGTCATTGTCGAGGAATTGCGCATTGGCGCCAGTCGCCGCCGTCAGGCCCGCCAGGACGAGGGCGGCCGTAAACCCGTGCTTCATAGTGGTGAGTCTCCTGTCTGTGTGGCTCGCGCGAGTGTTGCATCGCCGCCGAGGCCGGCAGAGTAGGTGGACGACACCGCGTCGGGTCGGACGACGCCTTGGAGAGCTGTCAGGTCCGGCGCACGAGGCCCATGATCAAGGCCACACCGGCGACGGCCAGGAACACGAAGAACAGGATCTTCGCGATGGAGGCGGCGCCTGCCGCGATCTCGGTGAAGCCGAACAGTGCTGCGATCAGGGCAATGATGAAGAAAATGAGTGCGTATCTGAGCATGGACGGACGCTAGGCCCGCCTACGAGGCGGCGGCATCGGCGGGCTGGACACTCGCGCGTAGGAAAACCCTCACAAACTCACCACCGCAGGGACAGGCAACTCAAGCCCCCGTCCAGCTTGCGGAATTCGGACATCTCGAGGGGGATGACGTCATATCCGAGCGCTTCGACGGCTTTCCGGGTGGCCGGATAGCCCGCCGCCATCAGGACGTGATCGTTGACCCGCAGGCAATTCGCAGCGTAACGCTCATCGTCCGGGACTTCGATGAGTTCATAGGCGCCGAGTCCCGGCACGCGTGGGATAGCGCCGGTCAGGAGCAGGCGGCCGTCGCCCAGGGAGGCGAGGCCGGTCTTGAGATGGAGCAGTTCGCGCGCGGCACGAATGTCGAGTGTGGTGGACGGAAACCCGAGATCGCCGAGGAGGCTCGCGAGCTGTTCTGCGCCCGCTTCGTTCGTGCGCGCGGAAAGGCCGATCAGGAAATGCCCGCCTGCCTCGCAGACATCGCCCGCGTCGACGGTGCCGGGCGCTTCGATTCGGGGGATGACGCCGTAAAGACTTCGAAGTGCTGCTTCGATCACTTCGATTTCGCCGCGGCGCGAGGGCGCGCCGGGTCGCATGACGATCGCGCCGCGCTCGGTGAGGAGCGCGGTGTCCTCGACGAAACAGCCGTCGGGATGCTTCGGATCCGCGGGCAGTACGGTGAGCGAGAGCCCGCAATGCGCGAGCGCCTCGCAATAGCCCTGGTGCTGCTCGAGCGCGAGCTCGGGATCCGGCGCTCCCTCGCCGGCCTGCGTCAGGCCGGCCGCGAAGTTGTCGCCAGGAAGGCGGAGTAGCGCATGGGTGAACATGACGGTGCCGGGTCGTAGCTTCGTAGATTTGGATGAGATTAACCAAATCTACGAAGCTACGACCCGGCACCGTCTATTGCGATGCAAAAGACTGGCGCGGCCGCATCCGATATTCGAGCGTAAGCGTAGTATTTCCGCCAGCGGCCCGGTCTGTTGATCGACCGTTGGGGATTCAGAACGCGTTGACTCACACATGAGGGGACTCAAATGTCTATGAATCGTCGGGATTTCGGTAAGGTCATGCTGGGCGTGACGGGCGGATTGCTCGCCGGTGCCCAGCTCGCGAAGGTCGCTTACGCCAATCCTGAAGAAGGCGGCGGCGATAAGCACATCTGTAAAGGCCATAACGAGTGTAAGGGCAAGGGCGGCTGCAAGGGCGGAGACGGCGGCTGCGCGGGCAAGAACTCGTGCAAGGGCAAGGGCGGATGCGCCACCAATGCCAAGCATGATTGCGCCGGTAAGAACGGCTGCAAGGGCCAAGGCGGCTGCAAGGGCGGAGACGGCGGCTGCGCGGGCAAGAACTCGTGCAAGGGCA
>JBBDLI010000006.1:76217-117860 GCA_040878925.1 Steroidobacteraceae bacterium
AGGGCGGTTGCAAGGTGCCGGTCGATCCGGCGCACATGGGCGGCTGAAGGCCCATCGCTGCCATCCGGGCCGCGCGGCCCGGATGGCAGCCCTTTGAATGACGTCTATTCCCAATCGCTGGCGGCTGCCTGACCTCGGGCTCGGGGTCGGGCTGCGCACGCAGCATTTCCGGCACATCACCGAGCGCTGGCCGGCGATGGACTGGTTCGAGATCCTGTCCGAGAACTTCATCGACACCGAAGGCCGGCCGCTCCACTACCTCGACCAGATCGCCGAGCGCTATCCGATCGTGATGCACGGCGTGTGCCTGTCGGTCGGCAGTACCGATCCGGTCGATTTCGGGTTCCTGGATAAGCTCGCCGCGCTCGCGAAGCGCGTGCGCGCAAAGTGGGTCGGCGATCACATCTGCTGGACCGGCGTCGCCGGCCTCAATGGTCACGACCTCTACCCGGTGCCCTACACCGAAGCGGGCCTGCGGCACATGGTCTCGCGCGTGAAGATCATCCAGGACTATCTCGAGCGGCCGCTGGTGCTGGAGAATCCTTCGACTTACCTGACCTTCGCGGCGTCTTCGATGCCCGAGGAAGAATTCATCGCGAGGCTCGCCGTGGAGGCGGATTGCGCGCTCCTGCTCGACGTCAATAATGTCTACGTGACCTGCCGGAACCACGATCTCGATCCAGTGGCTTATCTCGACGCGATCCCGTACCAGCACGTGGTGCAGGTGCACCTCGCCGGTCACACCGACAATGGCACGCATTGCATCGACACGCATGACGGGCGCGTGATTGACGAAGTGTGGCAGCTCTACGCGCGCGTGCACGAGCGCACCGGCGGGCGCGCGACGCTCCTCGAGTGGGATGCGAACATCCCGGCGTTCTCCGTGCTCCAGCAGGAAGTGAAGAAGGCCGCGCGCTTCCGGAATGGCGAGCGAGTCGCCGCCAAGCGGGTCGCGGCATGAGACCGGGCGTTGACGGCGGGCTGCAGACGCTCGAGCGCTGGATGCAGGCGGTGGTCATGCATCCGGAGGGCGCGACGGCGGGCTTGCGGTCCCAGCCGGCGCGGCGGCTGATTCCGCGGGCGGCTTCAGATCTCGAGACCATCGTACTGCCGTCGAAAGCGCTGACCTCGGTCGAACGGCTCGATATCTACGCGCACATGTACTACGCGCGCCTGCTCGAGGTCCTGGTCGCGGAGTATCCAACCATGCGGCAGATGATCGGCCCACGCGAATTCGCCGCCGCCAGCCGGCGATTCATCGCGCGGAATCCCTCGCGCTCGCGCACGCTCAACCGGCTGAGCGAGAAGTTTCCGGATTACCTGGCGCGCACGCTTCCCAAATCGAATCGGAACGGCCTGGCGGTCGACGTCGCGCGCATCGAGCGCGCGATGGAGGACGTCTTCGACGCACCGCGCGCCGAGCCGCTGACGGCCGATGAGTTTGCGGCGATCGGTGCGGACCAGTGGGAACGCGTCAGGCTGACCTTGAGTCCAGCGCTGCGTCTCCTGAAACTGCGTTATCCCGCGAACGACTACATGAACGCCGTTCGCAGCGGCAAGAAGCCGCGAATCCCGCGGCCACGCGCCAGCTTCGCGATCGTGTATCGGCGCGGTTTCCAGGTGTTCCGGCGCGAGCAGGAGCCGGAGCAGTTCAAGTTATTGACCGCGCTCGCGTCCGGCCGCGTGCTGGCAGTTGCCGTGCGCGCGAGCGTCGGCGGCCGTTCGGGCAGTGCCGACCGCCTCGCCGCGAGACTCGGCGCCTGGTTCCGCGAATGGGCCGCTGCCGGGATATTTACCGGTGCCGGGTCGGGAAAATAGGGACGCTTCCCATTTTCCGAGGTTCGCGCAGCGAGTGAAAATGGGAAGCGTCCCTATTTTCCCGAAACTTACGACCCGGCACCATTCCAGCCGGGCTGGTGGAACCAGGTCTTGAGGTATTTCGCGGCCTCGGGGCCGAAGACCCGGACCAGCTCACCTTCGAGGTCCGTCCAGCTCGTTCTGTCGCCGCGGTGCCGCTCGAGAAACGCCCGTAACACCGCGTGAAACTCGGCGCGGCCGAAGCGCTCGGCGAATCCGTGGATCGCGATCGCGCCTTTCGAGGTCGCGAGGCGCTGTGCCAGCAGCACCTCGGCCTGGTCCTGCGGGACGAAACCCGCGATCGGCTTGTCCCCTCCGTCGGCGACGAGCGCGCGGTAGCCCGCGTACGACGGCGCGGTGTCGTCGCCCCGGCCGTTGCGGCGATATTCCGCAGCGGACTCCGCGCCTTCGACGCGCTCGAGCGCGAGCAGCGCGCCGTATTGCGCCATGCCTTCGGTCAACATCGCCGCACCGGGCGAGCTGGCGAAGGGGCGCACGGACACACCCCACCATTGATGCGCCAGCTCATGCGCCCAGTACGTCAGCCGGGTCTCCGCTTCGCGCATCTGCGCCGGATCGACGAACAGCATGCCAAGCTCGCTCGTGCCGGGCAGTTGCGATTGAAAATCGACTTCCACGATCCGGAGGTCCCGATAGGGCAAGGGGCCGAATGCATCGGCCAGCACGGCGACGGACTTCGCGGCGGCCTCTGCGACGGATTCGAGGTCCCCATCCATCGAACGGGCGAGCTGCCAGACCGTGGATCCGCCGCGCACCACGATCCGGTATTGGCCGTACGCAAACGCCAGCTTGCCTGGCGCGCGCAACTCGAAGCGGGACCGCACCCGTTCCCCCTCGGGACGCTCGTCGAGGAAGTCGCCCGTTGCGACACTCTCGACACCCGCAGGCGCGTCGATCGTGATCACGGCGGTTTCCAGCTCCGCAAAGGATTCCTGCGGATACCAGAGCTCGCCGCCGCTGCCGGCAAACCCTTCGCCACGCGCGATGCGAAGCTGCGGCGCGGCCGTGCCGGAATATTCGTACTGGAATGAAAGCATGAGCGGATTCTCCGGCAGGCAGGCCGCGCGGAAGAGAATCGACCAGCGGCGATCACCGCCCTCGTCAGTTTGCTGGACGCCGGCGATCGGCAGTTCCGCTCCGCCGCAACTCGCTTTCAAGGCCGGGTCGCTCGCGAGCGGCGATAGCAGGAACTGCATCGCCCGGACCGTGTCCTGGTGCGGCGGCAGGCGCCAATCGCCGGAAATGCGAGCAATATCCGCGGCTGCGTCAATGACGATGTCGAGCCGATAATGGGAGCGGTTTTCGTCCGACGCGAATGACGCGGAAGTCAGGAAGAGCAGCAACGGCGCCAGGAATTTCATCCGTCCAAGTATAGGTCTACGAGCCGGCACCAATCGGTTACGATAGATCAACGCATTAGAGAAGAAGGGGATGCCTATGAACATCCGCAGCCTCGCGAAAGGCCTCAAGTATTGCGGCGAAACATCCGGCAAACGGCAGACGTACTACGTGTTCGAGAGCGGCAACGCCTACGTCGTGATGTCGGCGTCGCGCTCGAAGCGCGCGAGCGGCTACTTCAATCTCGTGAGCCGCGACGCGGTCGCCCGCATCCGGCGCAGCTACGCCGGCCGGCAGGACGTGACGGCGAAGCAGGTCGCGACGCGCTCGCGCGGCGCGGGCGTGCGCGACGCCTTGCAGGCGCTCAACATCCTTTACGTGCTGGTCGCGACAGGCGCGGCCAGGCGCGACGATCGCTACCAGGACCAGCGCCTGCACTTCAACATTCACGCGCGCTGACCGCGGTTCCTGGGGCGACTGCGCCGCCCACCAGAAAGAAAAAGGCCCGCCATCCGGCGGGCCTTTTGTTGGCCGCGGCCTGCGGGCTTGGTTCAGGGCTTGTAACGCTTCCAGATATTGCGCGAGATGATCATCAGTGCCGCGCCGGCCGCGAACGTGCCGACCGCACTGAAGATGCTCGTCAGGTACTGACCGATCTCCGGAATGTTCATCAGCACGCCGGATAGCCCGGTTAGCACGAGTGCGGAGACCAGCACCCGAACGTGATCCTCAGCCGCCATGGCGAAGCCGGCTGCGAGGCCAAGCAGCACCAGGATGAGTCCTGCGTATGGAATCTCGATAAAGGCGCCGACCACGGCGATGGCGATGGCCACCCAACCAATAACCTTGAATGGATTCACTTTGCATCCCCCTGAGCTTGTTATGGACGCGGCCCTGTTAGCCGGGTACCGCTTTCGCGATCCTACCCTCGAGTGGGTCGGCGGGCAAAAGCCGGCCCGTGGTGTCCGTCATAAGCAATTGATATATAAGATGTTTTGTTTTTTTTAAAACTGGTATTAGCGGTATCGGTCCCAATGTTCTGGTCGCGGGGGGTGGAATTGGCGCCGCCGTCGAAATGGAACCGCTCCCGCGCGACGGCGCTCGGGGTCACCCTGCTGCTGCATGCGGTCCTGGCCGCCTGGTTGCTGGCGCTGCGGTTCGACTTGCCGCCGGCGCAACCGGTGGAGGCCGACTTCGTGTGGCTGCCGGCGCCCCCGCCGCCCCCGCGTAGCCGGGAAACCGTGCCGGCTCTGCCGCCGCCCCGCACCGAGCCAATCACCGTCATTTCCCGTCCGGAACCGGCGCCGCTGGCGGTTGTGCCGCCCTTCTACGACTTTGAAGGCACCGCCAAAGACGTGGCCGCTGCGATCGGGGGCGGCCCGTCGCGACGGACATTCGGGGGCCCACTCGAGGAACCGGGTAAGCGGCCCAGGGAGGAAATGCCGCCCTCCATCTGGCCGAAGCCCCTGCCGCGCGTCGGCACGACCGTCACGACGCCGGAGGGCGAGACCATTCTTTGGGTTTCGGATTACTGCTACATCTCGCTCGCCTCGAGGAGCCTGACGATGCAGGACTTTCACCAGGCGCGGCAGGGCGTGCGCAGATGCATCCTTTACCAGTTTGGCGGGAAGAAGAAGCCGCGCGACGACCTGTTCGATTCCATCGAGCGGCCGCCGAAGCCGCAGCAAGAACCGGGTTGCGGGCCCGGTGGCGACGGCCAATCCTGCGCCCCATGAACTACGAGCTACGCGGACTCGAACCCGCATTGTTTGAGCGATTGTTCGATCTCGATGTCGGAACGCTTGCCGCGCGCGGCATGCGCTGGATGCGCGCGGACGCCCCGGTGGGATTTCCCTGCCGCATCAGCCTGGAGGACGCGCCGGTCGGCGAGCCGGTGCTCCTCCTGCCCTTCGCTCACCAGGACAGCCGTTCGCCGTACCGGGCCTCGGGACCCATTTTCGTGCGCCGCGGCCGCGAGAAAGCCGCGCGTATCCTGAATGAATTGCCCCCTTACCTGACACTGCGCCCGCTCTCGGTGCGGGCCTACGATGCCGCGGACGACATGGTGGACGCGGATGTCGTCGACGGCGCGCAGGCCGCTCCGCTCATCGAGCGCTTTCTCGCGCGCGACGACGTGAGCTACCTGCACGTCCACTTCGCGCGGCGCGGCTGCTTCGCCTGCCGCGTCGACCGGGCCTGAATCGCCGTCATTCGCCGGTCATCCAGGGCGCACTAGAATGCGCGTATGACCTCAGGTGTCAGTCGCCGGGATTTTCTCGCGGGATCCGCGTCGCTCGTCGCTGTGATCGCAGCGCTGCACGCGCGCCGGGCGCTGGCCGCGTCGCACGTATCCCGCAACGTTACGAGTCCCTACGGTACGCTGCGGCCGGTCGCCGATCTCGAAACCGGCTTGCCGCTCATCCTGCTGCCGGCCGGGTTCGAGTACCGCACGTTCTCATGGACGGGCGACGCGATGGCGAACGGCGAGCCCGCTCCCGATCTGCATGACGGCATGGGCGTGATCGCCGCGCGGCGCAGAGGCACGGAAATCGATGTGACGCTCGTGCGCAATCACGAGCGCGCGATCGCGAGTCCGATCATCGCGCCCGCCCGCTACGACACGGCAATGCCGGCGGGACAGGGTTTCGCACCTGCGGGCGGCACGACCACGCTCCAGTTTCGCGGCCGCCGCTGGGTGAGCGTCAAGCCGTCGCTCGGCGGAACGATTTTCAATTGCGCCGGCGGGGTGACGCCCTGGGGCACCTGGCTCACCTGTGAGGAAACGGTCGTCGACCTCAGCGAGCAGGGCGGGCGCCGCCACGGTTACGTGTTCGAAGTGCGGCGCGAGGCGCGAAAGACGACCGGGCGGCCGATCGTCGACATGGGGCGCATGCTGCATGAGGCCGTCGCCATCGATCCGGCATCGCGAATCGCCTATCTGACGGAAGACAATCCGCATAACTCGGGCTTCTACCGTTTCATCCCGAAGGACGGCCGCGGCCGTGCCGGCAGCTACGAGGCGGGCGGGCGATTGCAGGCGGCGCGCGTGGTCGGGAGCGTGCGCGCGGATCTGCGCGTGCCGGCGGTGGGCGACCTTCACCGGATCGATTGGGTCGACATCGAAGACCCTGATGCCGACCCCGGCCGGGCGCCGCCCGAGCTATCCGCAAGGCCCACGTCGGTCAGCGGCCCATTTCTCCAGGCCTGGGATCAGGGCGCATTGCGCATGAGCCGGCTCGAAGGGATCTGTCATCACGCCGGCAAGTTCTATGTCGTCGATACCGCCGCGGGCACGGGCGCGAATGCGATGCCCGGCCGCGGAGAGGGCGCCGTATGGGAATTCGATCCGCGCGAAGAAACGCTGCGCGCGATTTTCGTCTCCGGCAATGAGCAGGTCGCAGACAACATCGACAATATCGTCGTCAGCCCGCGCGGCGGCATCCTGCTCTGCGAGGACGGCGATATGGAGACGGATAGGAGTGACCCCGGCACGCGGCTCGTCGGCCTCACGCCGGAGGGCGATTCGTTTCCTTTTGCAAAGAACAACATCTCATTGATACTCGACCAAGTGGTCGCGGCGGGCAAACGAATCTTCCCGGGCGATTATCGCGCCGAGGAATGGGCCGGGGCCTGCTTCGATCCGGACGGCGAAGTGCTTTTCGTGAACATCCAGACCCCTGGGATCAGCTTCGCGATCTGGGGCCCGTGGGAGAGGGGAAACCTCTAAAAAAAGCGGCGGTCCCGAAGGACCGCCGCGAGCGTTCGAATCGTTATTTCTTGAACTTGCCTTAGAAGTCAACCGTCGCCCGCAAGAAGACATAGCGACCGAGGGCGTCGTAGGTCTGCGGGAAGGTGTTGCCGTTGCCGGTCGTGCCAACCGCGCCACTGATCGTCGGGTTGTCGTCCAGGACGTTGTTGATGCCGAGCGTGACCCCAGCCTTCTCGGTGATCGCCCAGTTCGCCGCGAGATCGAAATAGTTCTCCGCGGCGAGTATCCGGTCGATCCGGTTGAAGGGCATCGGGTTGTTGACCTGGGTCAGGCCCTCGACCTCGTGGTAGTAGCGCCAGGTGGCCGACAGGTCCAGATCCCACGGGGTCTGCCAGCTGGTGCGGAAGCGGTGACGCCACTGCGGTTTCGGCGTGCCGCATTCGACCGAGTAGTAGCCCGTGCAGTCGAACCAATCCCGGACTACGTCCGGATCCGGATGGATGTCGATGCCCGGAGCCGGCTGCGTGATGAGGTCAATCAGGTACGTCCCCGTCAGGTTGAAAGCCAGGCTGCCGAAGCGGCCCATCTCCAACCCGGTGTAGGACATATTGACGTCAACCCCGTGCGTCCTGAGGGAGCCGATGTTGATGTTGGTGTTTTCAACGTGGCCCGTGCCGATCCACAGCTGCCCCGTGCCCGGATTGCGGTTGATGCGATCGCACGCCGCCGGGTCATTCTGGCCGTAGCACGCGGTCCAGGTATTGGTCGAACCGAAGACCGAGATCGTGTCTTCAATCTTGATGTCGAAGTAATCGACCGTGATCGCAAGACCCGGGACCCACCGCGGCTGCAGCACGACGCCGAACGACTGGGTATCCGACGTTTCGGGCTCCAGCGCCAGATTGCCGCCCTGAAGGAAGCTGTACTGTCCCGCCGGGCTGTCGAGCGAAGGTGCACCCACCAGTCCCGCAGGCACGCCGCTCGCAATGCACTCCGCATCGCTCGCGTTCGGGTCACGGGCGTCAGCACCGCAAGGATCGCCCGGCGCGTCGAACAGGTTGAAGCCCTGCGCGGTGAACAGCTCGACGATGTTGGCCGCACGCACCGCACGCTGGTAGCTCGCCCGGAAGCGGACGTCCGCAACCGGCGCCCATTCGAAGCCCGCCTTGTACGTGTCGGTCTGCACGCCGTCGCCGTAGTCCGAATACCGATACGCGGTGTCGAACGACAGGCTTTCCGCAAACGCCTGATCCTGCGCCAGCGGGATGCGGCCTTCGAAGAAGAGCTCCTCGACCTGGGTCGCGCCGGCCTTGCCGATCGTGGCGCCGCCTGAGCCGCCAAGCTGCGCCGCCTCCTGCAACGCATCGACCTTGTGGTCCATCGTATCGCGCCGATATTCCGCGCCGAATACGACCTGGATGCCGTCGCTCGCCCAGGGCGTCTTCATGCCATAGGTGCCGAGGTCGCCGGTCACGATGCCGTTGTAAATTTCCTGGTTGATCCGGGCGACCTGGATGCCCTTGACCTGCAGGTAGTCGAGCTGCTCCTGGGTAATGCCGTTCGGAATGAACGGATTCCAGGGCACGCAGCCCGGGTCGCTCCCGTCCAGGGCCGAGCGACACTGCGGAGTGCCGAACGTCGATGAATTGGGATCCGGGTCATTGATGACGTCGAGCGCCCGAGCAGTACGATCGATCTGGAAGTAATTGAGCGTCGACGTCGTGCCCGTACCTTGCGAGTACTGGGCCGACACGTCGTAGCCCCAGCCTTCGTTGATCGCGCCGCGGAGGCCTGCCACCAGCCGGTAGGTCGAGTTCGCGAACGACTGCTGCCGTCCGCCACCCTCGACGTTGCGCCGCAGGATGTACATCGTCGTCGTATCGCCGGCTGCAATCATCGCCGGTGTGCAACCGATGGTCGCCAGCGAGCCCGCCGGAAGCAGCGGGTTGTCGCAGTTGACCGCATTGGTCTCGCCGAAGGCGCCGCCCGGCGCAATCTGCGCGATGGACTCGTTGTCGTTGAACATGAGCTGCGTATAGACATCCGCATGTTCGCCGAACTCGTAGTGGCCCATCGCACCGATGCTGTAACGACGCTCGGGGCGCTGGTAGTGATTGAGCGGCCCGAAGTTGTACACGTCAGCGCCAAAGTCGAAGTCCCTGAAGGTGTTCGCGTCGTTGACGGTCAGATAGTAGTTCGAGAAGTCCGAGAACAAGCCGCCGGCGCTCGTGGCCGAACCGCCGCAACGGAACTGGCCGACCGTATTCGCGTCGAGCGAGCAGGCCGAGTAGTCGCGATCGCGCTGCAGCACCTGCTTGCTGTCGAACACCGTGGCATAGGCCGTGAGGTTGCCGCGGCCGTCGCCACTGTTGACGCCGACTATCAGCGACAGCTCCTTGCCTTCGCCGTCGGTCACGGTATCGTCGGGGAGCGCGAACTCAACGGGGTTGACCGCTTCGCGGGCTGCGATGACGTCCCGGAGCGTGGGAGTACCCGGGCCGCCGAAGTCGTTCTCATGCCAGTAGAAGTTGTACTGGCTGGTGACCTGCACGCCCTCGAAGTCCTTCTTCATGATGAAGTTGACGACGCCGGCCACGGCATCCGAGCCGTAGACCGCCGAGGCACCACCCGTCAGCACGTCGACGCGCTCAATCATCTGTGTCGGAATCTGGTTGATGTCCGCCGCCGAGTTGAAAACGCTGCCGTACGGCATGCGCCGGCCGTCGACCAGCACCAGCGTGCGCGGTGAGCCGAGAGCACGCAGGTCCAGGTTCGCCGTGCCGTCCGAGCCGTTCGCGACCGTCACGTTCTGTGCCGCAAAGGCCTGCGGCAATTGATTCACGAGGTCTTCGATGCGGGTGACGCCTTGCGTCACGACATCCGCAGCGGTGACCTGAGTCACGGGTGTGGTCGCCTCGAGGTTCGCGGATCTGATGCGCGAACCCGTCACGACGATTTCACCCAGTTGATCCTGCGCGAGCGCAGGTGCCGCAGCGCCGGCTGCCGTCACCGCGCTCATCACGAGCGCGCGACGCACCGCCGCTGCGACCTGGTATTTACGTTCCATTGCTTACGTCCTCCCGCGAACGGCCTGGCCGTCCGGTTGGTTGAGAAGGCCGATCAAGACCCAGATGCCACAGGAGACCATTCAATGTTGCTTACGGGCAACAAAAGGGGTTCTGTTGCGTGTCCAGAACATACGGCGGTAAGCGTCAGAAAAACCGGCACTTGGCAAACGAACCCTGCCGTTCGCAAGTTTTGCGGAACGAACTGTCAGACCACCGCATCTCATGTTGCAGAATGCCAACGGCCTAGGCGGGCGAGCTGGACGTGGCGGAGAACGGCACGATCAGGGTGCGTGCGCTCATCGTCGACGACGAAGATCTCGGTCGTCGCATGCTGCGCTCGTTACTCGCGTCCGATGACGACGTGGAAGTCGTCGGTGAAGCCGCGTCTGCACCCGAAGCGCGGCGAAAAATCGCCGAGCATCAGCCGGATCTCGTGTTCATGGACATCGAGATGCCCGGCGGCAGCGGAATCGAGCTATTTCACGATCTGGGCGAGCCGCAGCCTTACGTCATCTTCGTGACCGCGCATCCGGAATTCGCGCTGCCGGCCTTCGAGCTTCAGGCGGTCGATTACCTGGTCAAACCGGTTCAGCGCCAGCGCTTCGTGGGCAGCGTGCTCCGCGCCAAGCGGCGGATCGCCGAGCGGCGCGTGGCGGGGCTCGCGATGCAGCTCGTCGGCGCGGTGGCCATGAACGGCAGCAAGGCGGGAGCAGGCGCGGCGATACTGGTCCCTGCGCCGGCCCCGACCTACCCCAACCAGATGACCATTCGCGTGCGCCGGCGGATGTTCTCGCTCGAAGTCGACGACATCTCCTGGATCCAGGGCGCGAGCCAGTACAGCCGCGTGCACACGAAGAACGGCGAGTACCTGTTGTCGCGCACGCTCGCCTCGCTCGAATGCGAGCTGGATCCCAAGCGTTTTTTCCGCATTCACCGCTCCGCGATCGTGAACGCGGCCCACGTGCGCGAGGTGCGCTCGAGCGGGGACGGCCGCTACAACATCTATCTCCACGGCGGGCAGGCGCTGCCGATGGGGCGCGCGCGCCGCGAGATCCTCGAGAAGCTCCTGAGCGGTATCGGCAGCAAGGACAATTGAGCATGCCGCGCGCCGAGTCGCTGCTCAGCAGCGGCGGCGACGCCGGTCATGGGGAGAAGCCGGTGGCGACTTCCTTGCAGTCCGCGGCCACGACGGGAATCGACGTCGAGCGGCTGATCGGGAATCGTCCCTCGCGCTGGTGGACGCTGGCCGGTATCTGGCTGGCGGTCGCCTTCTCGGTGGGATTCGGGCTCTTCGTCAATTACCAGGCGCAGGGACGCTGGGTCTCGTTCGGCTCGTCGTTCATGGCGATGATCCCGCACTACTTCTTCTGGGTGCTCGTGAGCCCGGCGATCTACCGGGCGTTGCACCGTACGATCGAAGGCAGGCATCGCATCCTCTGGCTCTCGATACTGCTCGGCTGGAGCGCCGTCGCGTTGGCCGGCTCTACCGCGATGTCGTATTCCAGTTACATCATTCGGCACGACCTGAGGCCGTCCTTCGGCCACTTCATCGATCTCTTCGTCCTGCCGCCGGCAGGGCCCGCATTCTGGGCCATGAACCTCAGCATCCTGGCGCTCGCTCTCGCCGGCTTCGCGGCGGCGCGGAAGCTGCGGCTTGGCGAGCACGCGCTCTGGGGCGCGGCGCAGACGGAACTGAAGGGCGCCAGGCTCAAGGCCCAGCTTGCGGAAGCGCGGCTGCAGGCCCTTCAGGCGCAGATCAATCCGCATTTCATGCTGAACAGCCTGAACGCGATCGCGGGCCTCGTGCAAACGGGCGAGCGCGAGCGCGCTTTCGATGCGATCGGCGGGCTCGGCGAGCTGCTCCAGATGGCGCTCAGAAACGGCCGTGACCTCAACGTGACGCTCGGCGAGGAGATGGACTTTCTCGAGCGCTACCTGAAGCTCTGCAAGCTGCGCTTCGACTCGTGCCTTCATTACTGCGTCTCGGTGCCGGAGTCGCTGCGGGCGCGGCGCGTGCCGGCGCTCATCGTGCAGCCGCTCATCGAGAATGCGATCCGCCACGGCATGCAGCCACCGCGGACGCTCAATGTCGAAATCCGCGCCTACGCGCAGAATGCTTCCATCGTGATCGAGGTCGAGGACGACGGCCGTGGCGTCAGTGCCGAGACCGCCGGGGCGCTGCCGGCGGGTCATGGCCTGGCGAACGTCCACGAACGGTTGCGGCTCTGCTTCGGCGACGCCGGCGATCTCCACCTCGAGCCGCGTGAGCCACAGGGCACGCGCGCGCGCATCGTCATCGGCTGGTAGAATCGGGCCTCTCCCGAAGAGGGCGAGCCCCGACGATGAAGAATCCCGACGTCGATGCCTACATCGCGAAGGCGCCCGATTTTGCGCGACCGATCCTGGCGCAACTCCGGTCCCTGATGCACAAGGCGTTTCCGGACATCGAAGAAACGATGAAGTGGAACATGCCGCATTTCGAGCACAAGGGCATCGTCGCGAGCATGGCGGCGTTCAAGCAGCACGCGAGCTTCGGCTTTTGGAGCCGGAAACTGCTGAAGGCGAGGTTGGGAAAGGATTCGGAGAAATTGTTTCCGAAGGCGGGCGAGGCGAGCATGGGCGGCCGGAAGGTCAAGGCGCTGTCCGACCTGCCGTCGGATGCGCTGCTTATCCGCACGATCATGGCCGCCGTCGCGCTCAACGAAGACGGCCTCCGTCCGAAGCGCGACTTGGCGAAGAAGGCGCCGGTAAAGCCGCCGCCGTACCTGGTCGCGGCGCTCAAGAAAAACACACGAGCAAGGAAGACATTCGAGGGATTCTCACCCTCGCAGCAGCGCGAGTACGTCGATTGGCTGACCGACGCAAAGCAGGAAGCGACGCGCGAGAAGCGGCTTGCAACGACACTCGAGTGGCTGGCCAAAGGCAAGCAGCGTTACTGGAAATACCAGAACTGCTGATCTCATGAGTCACCGCTTGCAGGAATCCGCGGACGCCGTCGTCCTCGCGCCCGCGACGCCGGCCGCGGCCAGCGTGATCTGGCTGCACGGCCTCGGCGCGGATGGCCATGACTTCGTGCCGATCGTGCCGGAGTTGAAATTGCCCGCGGCGTTGGCCGTGCGCTTCGTGTTTCCGCACGCCCGCATGCGCCCGGTAACGCTGAATCAGGGAATGCGCATGCGCGCCTGGTTCGACATCAAGACCCTGAGCGCGGAGGGCCGCGCCGACGAGGCAGGGATTCGCGAGTCGGTGGCGTTACTCGGGCAGTTCATCGCCGCCGAGCGTGCGGCGGGCATCGCTTCCGAGCGAATCATCGTCGCCGGATTTTCACAGGGCGGCGCGATCGCGCTGCATGGCGCGCTGCGTCACGCCGAGCCGTTCGGCGGAATACTCGCGCTCTCCTGCTACCTGCCCTTGCAGGCGACGCTTGCCGGCGAGCTCGCGGAGGCGAATCGGCACACGCCGATCCTCATGTGCCATGGCCAATACGATCCCGTACTGCCGATGGCGCTCGGTGTCATGGCACGCGACTGGTTGCGCGCCGCCGGTTACAGCGTCGAGTGGAAGGAATACCCGATGCAGCACCAGGTCTGTCTTCCTGAAATCCAGGACATCGCGGCGTGGCTCGCGTCCCGGTTGCAGCGGGCGCAGCCCGCCGTTGGGGTATGATTCGCCGGTCAATTGGGGAGAAAAATCATGGGATGGATCATTCTGGGGCTCATCGTCCTGCTCGCGCTGTTCGTGATCGGCATCTACAACGGCCTGGTCACGGCGCGGAACGCCTATAAGAATGCGTTCGCGCAGATCGACGTGCAGCTCACCCGCCGCCACGACCTGATCCCGAATCTGGTCGAAGTCGCCAGGGGCTATCTGGCGCATGAGCGGAACACGCTCGAAGCGGTGATCAATGCGCGAAACGCCGCGGTCGCGGGCCTGAAGGCCGCCACCGCCAAGCCGGGCGATCCCGCCGCCATCCAGCAGCTCGCCGGCGCGGAGAACGCGCTCACCGGCGCCCTCGGCCGCCTGTTCGCGCTCGCCGAGGCTTATCCGGACCTGAAGGCGAACACGACCATGATGCAGCTTTCGGAAGAGCTGACGACGACCGAGAACAAGGTCGCCTTCGCGCGCCAGGGGTACAACGACGCGGTGATGGGTTACAACAACCGCCGCGAAGTGTTCCCCAACAGCATCGTCGCCGGCTCGTTCAATTTCCAGCCGGCGCAGCTGCTCGAAATCGAATCGCCGCAGAAGCGCGAAGTGCCGAAGGTCAGTTTCGCCTGAAGCACGCGACGGCCTGAGCCGCCATGGATTTCTTTGCGCGACAGGCCGCGACCCGGCGGCTGTCGCGCTGGATGGTGGTGCTGTTCATCCTCGCGGTCGTCGCGATCGTGATCGCCATCGACCTCGTCGTCGTCATCGCCGTCGCAATACTCTCCCTCGAGGACAGCGGGCTGCTGGCGGCCCAGGACACGTCGCTCGCGCACTATCCGGTCGTCGTGGTCGTGACCTCGATCGCCGTGCTCGGAACGATCGGCATTTCGAGTGTCGTGCGCACGGCCTCGCTTTCAGCCGGCGGCAGCAAGGTGGCCGAGCAGGTCGGCGGAACGCGCGTAAGCGCGGATACGACCGATCCGCTGCGACGGCGACTCCTGAACGTCGTCGAAGAAATGGCGATCGCCTCCGGCGTGGCGGTGCCGCAGGTCTACGTGCTCGAGCGCGAAGCCGGCATCAATGCCTTCGCCGCGGGACACAGTCCGGCGAATGCCGCGGTCGCGGTCACGCGCGGCGCGCTCGTCAACCTGAATCGCAGTGAATTGCAGGGCGTCATTGCCCACGAGTTCAGCCACGTCCTGAACGGCGACATGCGGCTCAGCACGCGCCTGATCGGATTGCTGTTCGGTCTGACCGTCGTCGCCATGATCGCCCGGACGATCCTCCGGCACGCGCCGCGCAGTGGCGGCGGCCGCAAGGGCGGCGGCGGAATCATCGTCATCTTCGCCGCGGCGCTCGTGGTGCTGATCCTCGGCTGGATCGGCCTCTTTTTCGGACGCCTGATCCAGGCGGCCGTCTCGCGCAATCGGGAATCGCTCGCCGACGCCTCGGCGGTGCAGTTCACGCGCGACCCGCAGGGGCTCCGCGATGCGCTCGTGAAGATCGGCGCGCTCGGAATCGGTTCCCGCTTCGCGGATGCCGACGCGGAGGAAGTCGCGCATCTCCTGTTTGCCGAAGGCATCCAGCGCGTGTTCGCGACGCATCCGCCGCTCATCGAGCGCATCCGCGCGATCGACCCGCGCTTCCAGCCGGAGGAATTCGAGCGGGCGCGGAAGCGGATGAACGAGGAGCGGGCGGCCAACGTGGAGGAAACCGCGCGCACCCGCCCGAGCGCCGCCGCCCGCATGGGCGGCCTGCTCGAAGGAGCCATCGTGCTCGCACCGGCGGCGGTCGCGGAGCTCGTGGCGAACCCGGGCACCGAGCACGTGCTTCAGGCGCAGGAGATGCTCGAGTCGCTGCCGGCGTCGTTCCAGCGCGCGGCACGCCAGCCGGAGCTCGCCGCGGCGCTTTTCCTTGCACTCGCACTCGACAGCGCCCCCGATGCGCGCGCGCGGCAGCTCGCCTCCATCCAGCGGCATTTCAGCGGGGATTTTCACGACGCGGTCAGGGAGATGCTCGCGCAGGTCGACGCCCTGACGGCGGTGCAGCGCATGCCGGCCCTGCTGCAGGTCTTTTCCTCCCTGCATCAGCTCGCCCGCCCGGAGCGGGTCGAGCTGCTGAAATGCCTGAACGGTCTGCTGGCGCGCGAGAATCACGCGTCCGTTTTCGCCTACGCGCTCAGGAAGCTCGCGCAGGTGCAACTCCAGGACGATCTCGATCCGCGCCGACGCCTCGCCGGTCAGTTAGGAGCCGCTTCCGCGCGCGACGAACTCCAGGTCCTCTTCTCGGCATTGGCGATGCATGGGAGCGGCGATGATCAGCTTGCGCAGCGTGCCTACGAGGCGGGGATGGAAGACATCCTGCCGGGCATCCATCCGCCGTTCGCGCGGCTCGGGCATTGGCCGCCGCAACTCGATCGGGCGCTGGCGCGGCTGGACAGCCTGCAACCGGCTGCGAAGGAGCGCCTCGTCAGGGCGCTCGTTCGCGCGATTTCGCACGATCAGAAGATGACCGTCGCGGAGTCGGAACTGCTCCGCGCGATCTGCGCGGTGCTGCACTGCCCGCTGCCGCCGCTCTATGCAGCAGTGCCCGCGCCGGGCGGGTGATTCGCAGCCGGGGCTATACTTGCCGCCGCCGGATTGACGCCTCCGAGGATGCCCGCGGGTGACGACCGACAATCGACCGATCCATCACACCGGCGCCGGATCCGGCCTGATCGCCGGCTTGATGCGGCGGCTGGAGCTGCGTCATGAGCGGCGCGCGGACTTCGAGCCGCGCGCGATCGACCCGCAGGGCGGCCTGCGCCCGATCACCCATTCCGATTTTCTTCGCGCGCGCGAGCAGCATCGTTATCTGAAGAACCGCTGGCCTTACTACCGCGAAGCGATCGCGATGGCCAGCCGCCTGGCGCCGCGACGCGTGCTGGAAATCGGCTGCCGCTACACGCCGCTGTTTCCGGACGGTGACCGGCTCGATTACATGGCGGAATTCACGCCGACGATTGTCCACGATGCGACGGTCGTGCCCTGGCCGGTTGCGGATCAGGCCTACGATCTCGTGATCGCATTGCAGGTCTGGGAACACCTGGGGAACCGGCAACGCGAGGCGTTTTCCGAGCTGCCGCGCATCGCGCGCTATGCGATCCTGAGCCTGCCGTACAAGTGGCGGCGGCGCAGCAATCCTTCGCATTCCGGCATCGACGATGCGGTAGTCAGCCGCTGGTCCGGCGGACTGCGCCCGCTCGAAACGGTGCAATTGCCGCTCGTCGCCCGCCACAAGCGAAAGATCTATCTGTTCGATTTGCGCGAAGCGGCCTGACCGTGCGTAAAGTGAACGAATACTTCTACCAGCTGCGCTGGGGGCCGCTCGAACAGCGCCGCAAGCGCGGCCTGGTCCGACTTCACGACCTGCTGTCCACAACGGCGCTCGACGGCAGGTACTGGATGATCATGGGTCTGCTGCTCGGCTGCATGCGGGACGGCGCGCCGATCGCCTGGGACCGCGATTCCGATTTCGGCTTCATGGACCGGGACCTGCCGCAGTTCCTGAGCGCGATGCGGAAACTGCGCATGCAGGGCTACAACCTGCGCCCGCCGCAGGTCAACAACGACGGGCGCACCACGATGTGGACGCTGAAGTACGAGGCGGTCAAGTACGATTTTTTCCTCTTCGACCGCAATGGCGCCAACTTCCGCTGGTATTTCCATCAGCGCAAGCCGCCGCTCGAACTGATCAACGAGGTGCCCGCCCATGGTTTCGCCCACTTCGAGCTCTACGGCCGGCGCTGGCTGATTCCGAACAACGCCGACGAGGTGTTGACCCGGATCTACGGCGACTGGCGGAAACCGAGCCCCGGTTACCTCTACTGGCGCGATTGCCGGGCGATCGTCGAACGTTATCCCTGGACCGGCGAAAGACGACCGCCCGATTGAGCCTCCGGGACAACATCGAGGAGTCGCTGGTCCGCGTCGCGACGACGGGCCTGGTGCCGTCGCGCTGGTTCCTGAAGCCGCCGCCTCCCGCAACGCTTGCCGCGCGCACTGGCGTGCTCGGCATCGAGATCGTCAGCCATTGCTGGCAATACGCGCACCTGCTCGCCTACCAGTTGAGCTCGCTCGTGAACTTCCCGCCCGCGAAAGCGCGCGTGCGCATGACGGTGTTCCATGCGCCCGAAGACACGCGCACGCGCGCGATGCTCGACTACTTCGCGGGAATAGAGGTGCCCAACGTCGCGTGGAACCGGCAGGCGCTGCCGCCGCCGGAACTTTTCCGGCGCGCAATCGGGCGGAATCGCGTCGCGCGCTCGACGAACGCGGACTGGGTGTGGTTCACCGACTGCGACATCATGTTTCACCGCGACTGCCTCGATACGCTCGCGGACGAGCTCCAGTGCCGGCGTGACCTGCTGGCCTATCCGAAATTCGAGCGCATCACCGCGATGCTCGCGGAGACCGACCCGGCGCTCGCCACGGTGTGCGATCGCCCGCGGGTCGTGGATATCGATCCCGCCCAGTTCACGCTGGCCGCAAATCCGCCGAAGGCCAAGGGCGCCTATCACATCGTGCACGGCGACGCGGCGCGGCAATGCGGCTACTGCGAACAGATTCCGGTGTTCCAGCGGCCCGCGCCGCGCTGGGCGAAGACCTACGAGGACAGCGCCTTCCGCTGGCTCCTGGGCACCGACGGCGTGGGCCTCGAGGTGCCCGGCGTGCATCGCATTCGCCATGTGCACAAGGGGCGTTACGGCGGCAGCAGGACGGCGGCACTCGTGCGTGGCAACATCCGTCGAGCCAAGGAGAGCATCCAGCGGCCATGACGAAGCGTGACAGCATCACGTTCACGATTGCCGAGGCGGGCGCCGCGCTCGCGACGGCGGGTGGCGAGTACACGACGCTGTTCCGGCAGGGCACGCTCGAGATCGAGATCTACCGGCCGATCGGCGTCGACCGCCAGCAACCGCACAGGAAAGATGAGTTGTACGTGATCATCAACGGGACCGGCGTCTTCGTGCATGGGAAAGAGCGCACGCCGTTCCACGAAGGGGACACGCTCTTCGTGCGCGCCGGGGTCGAGCACCGGTTCGTGGAGTTCAGTCCGGACTTTGCAACCTGGGTGTTCTTCTACGGCCCGGAGGACGGCGAATGACGGGAGCGGCTGCGTTTTCACGTTAACTCCGTGACCTTCCACCCGGTTTTCGCCCGGTAAATCGCCGCGACGGCGTTTTTCACTGTCACATTTCCTTCACATGGGCGTCACCCGTGTGACACAGCGCGCCCCTATCTTCACGTCTCATCCGGGTTCCCCCGCCCACGCAAACGGCAATGGGCGCGCCGGGGCCTTGCACGCAAAAGTACGGGAGAAACTGACGATGAAGACGATTCGACGGGTTTTCGCGGCCCTGGCCATTATCGGACTGGCGGCGTGCGAGGGCGGCGGCGTCGATCTGAATGTCGCCAACACGGACAATTCGGTCGACAACAGCGGCGGCGGCGACGACGGCGGCAGCGACAACCCCTGCGCCTCCTATACACCGTCCGGGTCAAACGAGGTCGTGCGAGGGTCGTTTGACGGCACCAACTGCGTCTATGGCTCCAACTTCGTCGGTGCCGCGAACCCGCTGCTCGTGGACGTGACCATCCCGTTCATCTCGGGCAAGCACATCTTCCAGGACAGCCTGTTCGTGGGCCAGAACGTCAGCTCGGGTGCCGCGCCCCAGGAAGGCGAAGGCCCGACGCTCACGATCGCTGCCGGCAACTCGCTCGTGTTCCAGGACGCCGCGGATTACGTGCTGATCACCCGCGGCTCGCAGATCGTTGCGAACGGCTCGCCGACGGCGCCGATCACCTTCACTTCGTTCACGGACGCCATTACCGGCACGGCCACGGCGAACGACGTCCAGCAGTGGGGCGGCGTGGTCATCAACGGCAACGGCCTCACCAACAACTGCTCCGATGCCGATCGCGCCGGTGACACGTGTCACGTGGTGAGCGAAGGCCAGCCCTCGCATTTCGGCGGCAACAACAATGCGGAGAGCTCGGGAAGCCTGCAGTACGTGATCGTCAAGCACACCGGCTTCGAAGTCGCACCGGGCGACGAGCTGAACGGCATCACGTTCAACGCCGTGGGATCCGGCACCGTGGTCGAGAACGTGCAGGTGTACAGCACCTACGACGACGGGCTCGAGTTCTTCGGCGGCGCGGTCAACGTGACGAATGCGGTCGTCCTGTACGCTCGCGACGACTCGCTCGACTTCTCCGACGGCTACGTCGGGACGATCCAGAATGCGCTGGTCATTCACTTCCAGAGCGACGGCAATCGGTGCATCGAGCTCGACAACATCGGCGAAGCCCGCAGCGGCGCCGGCGAGCCGTTCGACACGCCCCCGCTTACGACGCCCACGGTCAACAACCTGACCTGCATCACCGGCAACACGGACGTGAATACGCATGGTGATTCCGAGGGACCACTGGTCCGCCAGGGCGGTAAGCTTGCTCTCGCGAACAGCATCATCTTCGCGGGCTACGGTTCGGCCGTGAATGCGGCAACCTCGAATGAGTGCTACGAAGTCGAGAGCGACACGTCGCTCGACTTCGCGGCCGCGGGCGGCACCTTCGCGGCGGTCAACACGCTGATTGCCTGCGAGGAAGCGGTGAAAGGCACGCTGACCAACGGCGACGCGCTGACCGAGTGGTTCCTCGGCGCCAACCCGAGCGCCAACGGCGCGAACTACTCGTTCAACACCGGCAACTTCGTTATCGCCGACCCGGCCAATGCCAATGTCGAGGTACTCGTGCCCGGTACGTACTTCACGGCGCCCGCCATTGTCGACGAGACCGATACGACGATCGTGGCGGATGCCTCCGGCCTCGGCGCCGTGCAGCAGGGCGATGACTGGACCGATCCGTGGGCCTTCGGCCTGCGGGACAATAACGCCGATCAGCCGCTGTGGTTCGCACCCTGACCTGAGCCGAGGTTGCCGATGAACAGGAATCCGTTGCTCGTCGCCGTCCGCACGGCGCTCCTCGGCCTTTCCGCGACCACGGCCGGCGCGATACTGGCGCCGGCACTGGCCCAGGAGACGGCGCCGCAGGCTGGTCCGCAAGCGGACGCGGACCAGGAACCCGCGATGATTGAAGACGTCATCGTGGTGGGGCGCCAGCGCTCGGCCGTGGAGGACATTCTCCAGGAGCGCATTGAGGCCGAGGTCGTTTCAGACCTGGTGAGCGCAGAGCAGATCAGCCGCGTGGGCGACAGCACGGTGTCGTACGCATTGAGGCGCCTGCCCGGCGTTACGCTGGTCAACGACCAGTTCATCTATATCCGTGGATTGGGCGAGCGTTACTCGAGCACGAGCGTGAATGGCGCCTACGTGCCGTCGCCGGACCTGACGCGCAACGTCATTCCGATGGACCTGTTTCCAGCGGAGATCGTGCATTCGATTTCGATCCAGAAGGGCTATTCGGCCGACCAGCCGGCGGCCTTCGGCGGCGGCAACGTGGATATCCGAACGCGAGGCATCCCGGATGAGTTCGTGTTCAACGTCCAGATCGGCACCGGAATCAGCTCGGAAAGCGACGACGACGGCCTGACTTACCCCGGCGGCAGCGACGACGACCTCGGCACCGACGACGGCACGCGCGCGCTGCCGTCCGAGATCGAGGAAGCGATCCAGACCTATCGCGGCAATCTGAGCCAGTCGAGCATCTTCAGCCACCTCCTGATGGACGGCGAGTTCCACTCGTTCGAGGAGGCGCAGGCGATCAACCGGCAACTCGCGACCACGTTGAACCGAAATGTGGATTTCCGGGACAAGTCGATGGACCCGGACCTGACGGGCGAGATCTCGGCAGGCAACAGCTGGTACGTGGGCGATGCGGAGCAATGGAAGATCGGAGTGCTCGCGCTCGGGGACTACAAGAACACCTGGCGCAACCGGGAGCGCATCATCCGCTCCGCGAACTCGCCGGAGCAGGACTTCGACATCAACAATCGCACGACGAACCAGGTCGTGCTGACGGGATCGCTCGGCGTCGGCGTGGAATTCGCGGACGAGCACCGCATCGAGGCGACCGGAATCTTCCTGCGCAACACGGAAGACGAGGCCTCGCTGACCCTCGGCCACAATTTCAATTTTCAGCAGCCCAGCGGGCTCGGATTGCGCAACTACCGGATTCGGTTCGAGGAACGCGAGCTGGAACTGTTCCAGCTGCATGGCTCCCATACGCTCGGCGCGACGACGCTCGAGATGTTCGACTGGCTCCCTCTCGGGTTCGCCGAAGACCTGGGCATCGACTGGTACTACTCGGACGCGAAGGCAACCACAGACATCCCGAGCGAGATCCAGTTTTCGGCTGTCGATACGCTGGATCCGGATACAGGAGAGCTGCTCACGACGGCGCTGCGATCGTCGCTGTCCGCTGCCGAGTATCGTTTCACGGATCTCCAGGACTCGGTGACGAGCTATGGCGGGCGATTTGCGATGCCGTGGCTGCTCGGGAGCACGCGGGTCGAGATCAGCGGCGGCTACGACTACTACGAGAAGGGACGCAGCTACATCCAGACCCAGCTCGGTTTCGGCACCCAGGCAGGGGCAGCCGTGCCGATCCTGGCCGGCACGCCGGGCGAGGTGCTCACCGACGAGAACATCCTGAATCCTGATAACCAGTTCGCCCTGACGATCGGCGGAATCGGTACGGAGAGCTACCTGGCCGGCGAAACTGTCGACGCGATGTGGGGCAAGGTGGACCTCAATTTCAACGACCGGTTTCGCGTGACCGCGGGCCTGCGCTGGGAGGATTTCGAACGGCTGGCGGTCGCGATCGACCCGCTCGAGTTCGATCCCGACATCGGCATCATCCAGCTGCCGCTCGATGAGCTGGAAGACATCGTGAAGACGGATGCCACTTACTACCCGTCGATCGCGCTTACCTGGATGAAGCCGGGGTTCTGGGCGGATGACTTCCAGCTCCGGCTCGGCTGGAGCGAGACCGTTGCGCGCCCGGACCTGCGCGAGATTTCGGACGCGACCTTCATCGACCCGTTCACGGACGCCCGGGTCCGCGGCAATCCGGATCTGCTCGACGCGCGCTTCACAAACTTTGACCTCCGGGCCGAGTGGTTCTTCGCCGGCGGCGACAATCTGACCGCTTCGCTCTTCCACAAGGAGATCAGGAATCCGATCGAGACCGTGGAGCCGCCGGGCAGCGACGACAATATCGGCCTGACCTTTGTCAACGCGGAGGCGGCGGCGGTGTACGGAATCGAATTCGAGGGACTGAAGGGCCTCGGATTCCTGAGCGGCGGCGGCTGGACGAACGCGTTCTTCGTATCTGGCAATGTGACCCTGAGCGAATCGGAGATCACGATCGGCGATGCCGCGCCGAACCTGACGAACGACAGGCGGCCCCTGACACAGCACTCGGACGTGGTCGTGAACGTCACGCTCGGCTACGACTCGCCGGGCGGAATGCACAGCGCCGCGCTCGCCTACAATATGTACAGCGAGCGGATCTTCTTCGCGGGCAGGAACGGAGCCGACGACGCGACGGAGCTGCCATTCGACTCGCTGGACCTGATTTACAGTTTCTACCCGATGGACCAGTTGAGCGTGAAGCTGCGCCTGCAGAACCTGCTCGACGAGGACACGGTCATCGAGCAGAACGGCGTGGACGTGCTGGAGCAGAATTTCGGGGTGACTGCCAAGATCGACCTCTCGTACCGTTTCTAGACATTTACCCCCATGTGCGGTGCGTCACGCTGCAGGGTTCGGCGCCGCGTGTTATTTTGCCTCCGGTCGGCTGATCCGACCGGAGGTATCCGATGCGTATTGAACGTTTTCGTCGCGCCTGTGTCGCGCTCGTCAGCCTGAGCCTGCTCTCGCTCGGCATGCAGGCCCCGGCCATGGCCGGCGTCATCGGCACGTCTGAAGCCATGGCGGCCGCCCGCGGCGGGGAGACGCGCGGCACGATCGACGCGGCGCTCGCCCGCGATGACGTGCGCGCAAAGCTCGCCGAGCTCGGCGTCGATGCGTCGGCGATCGAGGGTCGCCTCGCGGCGCTCTCGGAAACCGAGCTTCAGATGCTTGCAGACCAGATCGAGCAGGCGCCCGCCGGCGGCGATGCGCTCGCCGTGATCGGCATCGTGTTCGTGGTGCTGATGATCCTCGAGTTCACGGGCGTCATCGACATCTTCAAGAAGGCGTGAGGCCGGGGGCGGCGGCGGCCGCGATCCTCGCGTCCGCCGCGCTCGCCGGCTGCGCCGCCTCGCCGCCGCTCGCGGATGGGCTCGCCGGCCATGCGCCGCGCTCGATCGAATTGAGCGCGACGCCTTTCTATCCGCAGGAGGAGTACCACTGCGGGCCCGCCGCGCTCGCGACGATCCTGCGTGCGAGCGGCGTCGACGTCGCGCCGGAAACCCTCGCGCCGGAAGTCTTCATACCGGGACGCCGCGGCAGTCTCCAGGTCGAGCTGGTCGGCGCGGCGCGCCGGCATGGGCGCCTGCCGTATGTACTCGCGACGGCGGCGGATGAGCTCGTCGCGGAACTCGCCGATGGCCGGCCCGTGCTCGTGCTGCAGAATCTCGGCGCCGCGCGCCTGCCGGTCTGGCATTACGCCGTGCTGATCGGGTACGACGCCGAACGCAATGTGGCGTTGCTGCGCTCCGGCCGCGAGCAGCGTCTCGAGATGCGCTGGCAGCGTTTTGCCGCGACCTGGCATCGCGGCGGCCGCTTCGCCTTCACGGCTTTGCGACCCGGCGAGATTCCCGCGCATGCAGACGCGACACGTTACGTCGAGGCAGTAGCGGGCCTGGAAGCAGCTGGGAAAAGGCGCGCAGCGGCAGCGGCCTACGACGCCGCGATCGTGCGCTGGCCGGAGGAGGCGCATGCCTGGCTCGGGCGGGGCAACATGGCTTATGCCGACGGCGATCGGGTTGCGGCCGCGGACGCGTATCTCCGCGTCATCCTGCTCTCGCCGACAGACGCCGCGGCGCGCGGCAACCTGGCGCAGGTGCTCGCGGATGCACGCTGTCTTGCGGAATCCCGCCGGCAGATCGAGCGTGCAGCCGTGCTTGCGGCGGGGTCGCCACTCGCCGCCACGATCGAAGACATGAGGAAGAAAATCGGAGCCCTGCCGGAGCCCGAAGCCGCCTGCGCGCTCGAGAATCGATACTGGCCGGACTGACGGTTTCCTGCGGTCAGATCTTCGGCGGTACGTTCGCATTCAGGCGGAACAGGTTCATCGCGTCGTGCTTCGCCTTAAGCGCGACCAGCCGCTCCAGGTTCGCGCCGTAATTGTCGCGATAGGCTTTCATCGTCTCGTCCGCGTCCGACAGGTTCGCGTAGAAACCGCGCGCGAGCGGCTCCAGCTCGCGCCAGGCGGTGCGGATCTTCTCGATCTTCGCGTCCGCGCCCTCCGGGCTGTCCCAGGCGGCGACGAGACCCATCCAGTACATCGCGTCGCGGTTCGGAAATGCCGTTGCATCGGGCGCGACGCGGCGATAGGCACCGTCGCAGGGGTCGAAGAACAGCACGAAGAGCTTTGGATCGCGCTGATACACGTCCAGCACGAGGTCGATGCCGTCGTCGGTAAGCGCCTGCAGGAATCCATTCTTCGCGTAGTAGTACTTGCCGATCGCCAGGCTTTGGTCCGAGAACGTCTGCATGTCGACATAGCGAATGGGCGCGATGTCGTCGAACACCGGCTTGCCGAATGCCCGAATCGGCTTGAGCTGTGCTTCCCCTTCGGCATGGTCGCCCGACCAGCAGATCTCCATCGCGATGGAGGGGGCGTCTTTCTGCCAGAGCAACGCGCACTCGATGAAGAGCTCCTCGGGCAGCGTCGGCATGATGTCCCGGTAGTAACGCATCACGTCGCGAGCCTGCGAGATCGGCCAGCCCAGATAGCCGCCGAGGATCACGGGATTCATCCGGTGCAGGCGATACTCGATCGCGGTCACGACGCCGAAGTTGCCGCCGCCGCCGCGCAGACCCCAGAACAGGTCCGCATTCTCGTCGCCGCTCGCCCGCAGGAAATGGCCGTCCGCGGTGACGAGATCGAAGGCGGTCACGTTGTCGCAGGAAAGGCCGAATCGCCGGCCAAGTCTTCCAAAGCCGCCGCCTAGCGTGAGCCCTGCGGCGCCGGTGTGCGACACGATGCCGGCGGTGGTCGCGAGCCCGAATGCGGCACATTCGTGGTCGAGCTCCCCGAGCAGGGAGCCCGCTTCGACATAGGCACGCCTGGCCGCGGGATCGACGCGCACACCCCGCATGGACTGGAGGTCGATTACGAGTCCGCCTTCGCAGGTGGACTTGCCCGAAAAACTGTGGCCACCGGCGCGCACCGCTGTCAGCAGCCGGTGCTCGCGCGCGAAGTCGACGGCGCGCCGGACGTCGGAAGTGCCCGTGCAGCAGGCAATCAGCACGGGCTTCTTGTCGAACATCGCGTTCCAGACGCGACGCCGGCCGTCGTAGGCCTCATGCCCCTGCATCAGCAGGTCTCCGCGAAGGCTCGCGGCGAAGGCCTCGACCGAGGAACCCGGCAGCATCAGGTCGGCGCCGTCCAGGGATTTCGCGGGAAGGTCCCCGGACTTCTGGAGAACGGCAGACCAGCCGGGGAGCGGCCAGGTGGCCGCGAGCGCGAATCCTGCGCCGACGAATTCGCGTCGTTTCATCGTGGCTATCCTCCCGTCGGCACTCTACTCCCGGTTCCGCGCCAGCGCACCCAGGTGCGAATCACGAGCCCCAGCGCGACGACGATTGCGACATCCCGCACCGCATCCCATGAAGCGGTCGCCACGATTGCGGCACAGGCGGCGAGTGCCAGCACGGCGATGATCGGCCCGCCCGGCACTGGCACCGGCGCGGGTCCTTCGCGGCGGCGCAAAACGATGAGCGCGGCCGCGGTCGAGCCGTAAGCGAGCATGCGGGCGATGACGAAAACGGTCAGCAGGTACTTGAACGTGCCGGTAATCGCAAGCAGCCACGACAGCACCGCGTACGCGATGATCGCAACGTACGGCGTGCGCCAGGCGGCATGCACCGCCACGAAGGGGCGCGGAAGGTCGCCGGCCTCGCCGAGCGCGAAGATGTTGCGCGGCGACACGAGGATTTGCACGGCGAGGCCACCCGCGCAGGACACGACGGCCGCCGCGGCCATCAGCGTTGCGCCTGTCGGCCCGACGAAGGCCTTCGCGACGTCCGCCAGTGGCAACGCGGATGCAGCGGTGTCGGGCAACACGCCGAAGCACGCCAACATCAGCAGGAGATAAAGCAGGCAGGAGATTCCCAAGCCGCCCAGGATGCTGACCGGAAGGTCGCGCCGGGGATTGCGCATCTCTCCGGCGACGATGGCGGCGACATCGAAGCCGACGCAAGCGAAGAGGGCGAGCTGTAACGCGCTTGTGAGTCCGTCAGGTTGCCGCGGCTCCGTAGCGGGCAGATCGTTCCAGCCCGCATACCACAGACCCGCCAGCGCGATGAGCGAGAGCGGCAGCATCTTGGCGATGGTGAGGACGTTGCCGACCCAGGCGCCGCGGGTGACGCCACGCACATTGATCACCGCAAGTGCCAGGGTGAACGCCGTGATCGCTACCATACGCGGCCCGGGCGCGGCGAGCACGGGCCAGAGCGCCGCCGCGTAGTCGAGCATCACGTGTGCGATCAATGCGTAGGATGCGAGGCGGGAGACTGAGAAAAGCCAGCCCACGGTGAATCCTGTCAGCGGGCCGAAGGTGCGCCGCGCATAGACCTGCGGTCCGCCGGTCACGTCATAGCGGCTCGCGACTTCGGCCAGGGCGAGCGCGAGAAAGCCCACGACGATAAAGGCAACGAAGATGACGGCCAGGCTGTAGCGGCCGGCATCGATCGCAAGTCCCGCCGGCATCGCAAAGACGCCGGCGCCGACGATGGAGTTGACGGTAAGCGCGACCGCGTCGAACCGTCGGAGGCCGCGATGCAGCCCCGGCGATCCGGCGTGGTCGGCTGCCTTCAAGTCGCGGGTGCCGCGTTCTCGGCAGCAACGTCTGTAGTCGCCCGCCAGTTGCCGTCGATTTTCTCCCAAACCGTCACGAAGGTGCCGGCAGTCGCAGGCTTCTTTCCCGAGCCATCAGGATCGAAGTAGTAGTCGCCCTTTTCCACGGCCAAATCGCCGGACGCGGCGACCTTGACGGTTGTCGTCGTCCAACTGACCACGGCATCCGGCATCTCCTTCACGTCCTTTTCCATGCCGGCCTGGATCGCGGCCGATCCCTTGCGGACATCTCCGTCCCCAGAGACCGCGATCGCATCGGGCGAAAAGATCCCGTTGACGATCGTCGCGACGTCCTTGGCATTCGCATAGTTCATCCATTCTGCCGAGCGGTTGCGTACCGCCTGCTCTTCGGCGGCGAGGTCGACGGCCGGCGCTTCAGCCTTCGGCTCTTCCTTCGGCTCTTCCTGGGTCTTGGCGCAGCCCGCCAGCATGAGTGTTGCCGCGAGCGCGGCTGCGATCGACTTGCGTGTGTCCATGGGCCCTCCACCGGGGTCGTTTGTGATGTAGCGATAGTATACTCGCGCCCGCCGAACCCGAAGAACCACAAGTAAGCAACAGGCCCCAGGGTGGTTTTCAACTCGCTCACGTTCCTCGTGTTCTTCACGGTGCTGCTCGTCCTGCACCATCTGCCTTTCTCGTGGACCACGAAGAAGGTCAACCTGCTGATCGCGAGCTACGTCTTCTACGCGGCCTGGAATCCGCCGTTCGTTCTGCTGCTCTGGATCTCGACGCTCATCGACTGGTTCGCCGCACGCGCCATTTATGCGTCGCGCGACAAGGGGCGCGCGCATCAGCGCGCATGGCTCCTGATCTCGCTCGCCGCCAATCTCGGATTCCTTGGCTTCTTCAAGTACGGCGAGTTCCTGCTGCAGAACTGGCAGGCATTGATGGCTTCGTTCGGCATCGCCTGGGTGGCGCCGGAGTGGGACATCGTGTTGCCGGTCGGCATCTCGTTCTACACATTCCAGACCATGGCCTATTCGCTCGATGTCTATCTCGGGCGGGCGAAACCGCTGAGCTCGTTTCTCGACTTCTCGCTGTTCGTAACCTTCTTCCCGCAACTTGTCGCGGGTCCGATCGTGCGCCCCGGGCAGCTCGTGCCGCAGTTCGCGGTGCCGTGCCGGGCCACCCGCGACCAGATGCTCTGGGGTTTCGGGCTGATCGTGCTCGGCCTGTTCGAGAAGGTGGTGATCGCGGATGCGGGGCTCGCCAATGTTTCGGACCACGTATTTGGCGCGCAGGTGCCAGTCGGTTTTGTGGACGCCTGGCTCGGCACGCTGGCGTTCTCGGGCCAGATCTTCTGCGACTTCGCCGGCTACTCGACGATTGCGATCGGCTCCGCACTCTGTCTCGGATTCGCGCTGCCCGACAACTTCCGCATGCCCTACGCGGCGATCGGCTTCTCGGATTTCTGGCGGCGCTGGCACATCTCGCTGTCGACGTGGCTCCGCGACTACCTGTACATCCCGCTCGGCGGCAATCGCAGCAGTGCGACTCGCACCTACGTCAACCTGATGCTGACGATGCTATTGGGCGGCTTATGGCACGGCGCCAACTGGACCTTCGTCGTGTGGGGCGGATTGCACGGGCTTTATCTCGCAGGCGAGCGCTGGATCCGCTCCCGCACCGGCGTTGCCGGGGATCCGCAGGGCGCGTGGAATCGCCTGGCGCTCGCACTCGTCACCTATTTCCTGGTCAATATCACCTGGGTGTTCTTCCGCGCGGAGACTTTCGAGGGCGCGGCGCGGATCCTGGCCGGCATGTTTGGTTTCGCCGAGGAGGCTACGGCCGTGCTGCCGACGATCTACATGATCAAGGCGGGCGTGATCGTCGCGACCGTCGTCGTCGTCCAGTGGCTCATGCGCAACCGTGAGCTCGAAGAGGTCGTCGCGCGGACGCCATGGTGGGTGACCGGGTTAATCTGCGCAATGATGCTTTTCGCCGTGATCATCGCGCAAGGTTCGGGTGAGGCCTTCATCTACTTCCAGTTCTAGGCGACACCGATGACGCATGTGCACGAACAGGATGAAGTGACGGTGCGGGAAATCCCGGCGGCGCGCTGGGCCGCGATCGGCTGGCTGGTGCTCGTGCTCGTCGTCGCGGCCACCGCGGTTTGGGAGTGGCGTATGCGTTCGCTCGGCCTTCGCGCCGGCGACCTGGACGACAGCAAGTGGCACTGGGCGGTCGAACGGCGCAGGCTCGAGGCGGGCGACCATGACGGCGTCGTGATTGTCGGATCCTCACGCATCCTGTTCGACACGGATCTCGACATCTGGTCGGAAATGACCGGGCGCCGGCCGCTTCAGCTCGCACTGGTCGGCACGAACCCGCGGCCGGTCCTCATCCGCCTGGCGGAAGAGTCGGGATTCAAGGGGTTGGTCGTCGTCGGCGTCACGCCCGACCTGTATTTCATGGATCGTTTCAGCTACATACCGCAATACGAGCGAGTGCTGGAGTTCTGGCGCGAGGAATCGCCGTCGGAGCGCGTTGGTCACCGGATTGGCCTGTTCCTCTCTCGGCATCTCGCATTCCTGGACGAGGCGTACCGCTTCGCAGCGCTCGTCGAGCGCATCGACATCCCGGACCGAGCACACGTGCGGCGCCCATATCTCGAAGTGTGGAAGTTGGCGGAGACCTCAGCGCATCGTCAGCATCGCATGTGGCCCCGGCTCGAGAGGGACGAACGCCTGCGCGATCATGCGAGGCTGGTGTGGGGACCGTTCGACGGCGGCGGGCCTGCGCCCGAGTCCGTCGCACGCGCAATCGTGGAATCGCGACAGGCGGTGGAGACGATACGCGCCCGCGGCGGTGAGGTCGTGTTCGTGCGCGCGCCGTCGGCAGGGCTCTACTACGAGGCGGAACAGATGGGAATCCCGCGTGCCCGAACCTGGGACCGGTTGCTCGCCGAAACCGGCGCCTTCGGCATCCACTTTGAGGACTATTCCGAGATGCAGAATCTCGAACTGCCCGAGTGGTCGCACCTCTCGCGCGAGTCGGCGACGCACTTCACGCGCGCGTATGTCGAAGTGCTGGTTCGGAAGTTCCCCGGGCTTCGTTCGCGGCCGCCCGCGGAGCCGGAAAAATGAACGTTCTAGCAGCGGTCGATTTTTCACCGGTGACCGGGCGCGTGCTGGATACGCTGAAGCAGATCGCGTCCACGTTTCCCGCAGAAGTCTGGCTGGTGCACGTGGCGCCACCCGATCCTGCCTTTGTCGGCTACGAAGCCGGTCCCGACGTTGTGCGCGACCAGGTCGCCGCCGAGCACCACGCGCGTCATCTGCAGTTGCGGCAACTGGCCGAGCGACTGCGCGCGAACTGCGTCGAGACGACTCCGCTCCTGCTGCAGGGTCCGACAGTTGCGACCATCGTGGCAGAAGCGGAAAAGTTGCCGGCTGCCCTGATCGTGCTCGGCAGTCACGGCCATGGCGCGGTTTACGATCTGCTGGTCGGCAGCGTCTCGGAAGGCGTCGTGCGCGCGTCGAAAGTGCCGGTGCTGCTGGTGCCGGCCCGGCGCTGAAGATGGAGGCTCCAATGACCAGTCGCTCCCTGCAGCGCCGCCAGTTGAGCCGTTCCAAGATCGATCTCTTCATCGAATGCCCGCGCTGTCTGTATCGCGACGTGGCGCGCGGCATCAAGCGGCCGAGCGGCCCGCCGTTCACGCTCAACAATGCGGTCGATTCTTTGATGAAAGCCGAGTTCGACCGCTACCGGGCAGCGGGTGAACCGCACCCATTGTTCGCGCCGGCAGGCATCGACGCCGTGCCGTTCGCGCACCCGGATCTCGATCGCTGGCGCCACAATTTCACCGGCGTGCGCTGGAAGGACGACGAAACCGGCTGGACGCTGTACGGCGCAATCGACGATCTCTGGCAAGCGCCTTCCGGCGAGTTGATCGTCGCGGACTACAAGGCGACCGCACGCGCAGAGCCGCCGACCGCCGAGCGGCTGTTCCCCTCGTACCGTCGCCAGATGGATGTCTACCAGTTCCTCGTCCGCCGCCAGGGATTCGAGGTGAGTAATCGCGGCTGGTTCGTGTATGCAAATGGCGACGGCCGCGCAGGAGCATTCGGCGACAAGCTCTGCTTCACGACGTCGATGGTGCCGTATGAGGGCAACGACGCCTGGGTGCTGGATGCGTTTCGGCGCGCGGCCGCGACGATCGAGGGCGCCAACCAGCCGCAGTCCGGCGAGAACTGCGAGTACTGCGTGTACGTGAACAGTGCTTCCGTTGCCGGTTGATGAATCAGGACTCCGGCGCCAGCAGATGTTCGATGAGGCTGTCGAGCAGTTCCTCGTTGCTCGTCAGCTCGTCGTGCCCGGCGCAAACGAAAAAGTTGCGAGCGGTCTCGAGACTTTCCTGCTCGGAGCGCGGAACCTGGGGATCGAGATCCTGGCGTGAGAGCAGGGAGGTCTTGGTGACGCTGCCGTCGCCGGGGGCGAACATCAGTGTTTCATAGTCGACGCCGGGCGTCGGCCGGTAAATCTGCTCAGGCCGCAGTCGCGCCAGCGCTTCGCCGCCGATGTTCTCGAACACGAGGCGCCGCGGTGTCGGGACGCAGTCGCTGCCGAGGAGCAATGGCTCGATCAGCGGCACTTCGCCCGCAGGCACCATGAGCGACCACACGAAGCGCTGCGCACGCTCGAGGCGTTTCTCGAACCAGCGCTCGAAAACCTCAGGCTCGGGCCAGATTTCGGGATGACGGCTGATCCGGCGCTGGATCCGATGATCGAAAATGGACCATCCGTAGCGCCGCCAGAATTCCACGTCGAAGACATCGAAGTCGAGCGGCCGTCCGTTGACGTTCGCGACCCAGTCCACGAGCGGGTGCGGAAACAACTGGAATGTGGAGGGGAATGTCGCGACACCTTCCGTTGGCAGCCTCGAAAACCCGACCTGGTAGCCGTTCAGGAACTTGTGAAGCGCAGTCACCGTGCCCTGGTTGGGCGTTCCAAGCAGCACGATCTGGCGAAGCTTCGCGTGGCCCGTACCCGTCACCGGGAACGTGTTGCCGTTCAACACGTCCATCGTGCCGTAGCGCTCGTAGTAGCGGACGATCAGGCCGCCCATGCTGTGGGCGATCACGTCGACGCGAAGCGTGGGATCCTGGTAGTCGCGGCGGATCTGCTCGATCAGCTCGTCGAGCTTGCGCACGGTCACGACGTTGTCCTGGCGCCAGTCGTAGGTGAAGACGTAGAGGCGCGCCTTCTGCAGCGCGACGGCGCCCCCGGGACGACTAAGTCGATAACCTCCGGCCACGCGCAGCTCCCGGACGATGCGGCGATAGAAATCCTGGCCGACCGCGCCGTCGAACAAGCCGGCCGGCACGAGCAGGTCGTCGAGCGGCTCGAGCGTTTCCGGATCGATGCGAAGCGCCAGCTCCTCGTAGCCGCTCGTCAGGAGTTTCCCCGTGCTGCCGGGCCAGAGTTCGAGGCCGCCTTCGCCGCGGGTGAGCCGCGATCCCATCAGGCCGGGAATCAGGATGACGGGAACGCGCTCGCGATCCGCCGCGTGTGCGGGGTAAGACTGTTCGAGCGCCAATCCGCCGGTCGCGCATGCGGCGAGGAATGCGGCGCAAATAGGAATCACAGGCCACGCAAAACGGCGGCGCAAGACATCGGACTCCGGAATGACGGCACGAGAGGTTAACATTGTGGGCGCCGGCCGGAGCCGGGGAGTGGGCCAATGACCGCGGATATCGACACTCGCCTTGCGAACAGGATCCTGCTGGGGCTCCTGATTGGCGCGGTCGCCGGCGGCGTCACGCTGCTGGCGGGAGAGGCATTTCCGAATCTGCTGCCCGCGGCGCGCCGGTTCGCGACCGTCGTCCTCGACCCGATCGGGCAGGTCTTCCTGCGCATGCTTTTCTTCGTGGTCATTCCGCTCGTGTTCGCATCGCTCGCCATGGGGGTCGCCCAGCTCGAGCAGCTGAAGGACCTCGGACCACTCGCGACCCGGACGTTCATCCTGTTCTTCCTGAACATGTCGATCGCGGTCGCGCTCGGCCTTGTGATGATGAATGTCGTCGAACCGGGTTCGACAATGGAGCCGGCCGCCAGGTCGAGCCTGCTCGAGGAATACGGCGGGGACGCAGCACAGCACATCCAGAGACGCGCGGCGCAGCCCGACATGACCACGATGACCGTAGTCGAGATGTTCATGCCGCGTAATCTGTTCGGCGCATTTGTCGGCAACAGCCGCGACATGCTGGGCGATGTGCTGCCGCTGATCCTGTTCGCAATCCTGGTGGGTGCGGCCGCGACCCGGATCGAGGCGGAGGCCCGCGACCGGCTGCGATCCGGGCTGTCGCTCATCAACGACCTGATGACGGGCATCGTGCACTTCGCCCTGTCAATCGCCCCGTATGCCGTGCCGGCGATGATCTACAGCGTCATCGTCAAGATCGGCTGGGATATCGTGGTCGCGCTCGGCGTATTCGTCGTCGGCTGCATCTTCGTGATGCTGCTGCACCTGTTCGGGACGATGTCGCTGTGGGTCAAGCTGCTGGCGCGGCGCCGGCCAACGGAGTTCTGGAGCCAAATGCGCCCCGTGCTTGTGACCGCGTTCTCGACGAGTTCGAGCGCAGCAACGCTGCCGACCGCGCTTGCGGTCGCGCGCCAGCAGATGCAGGTCAGGGCACCTGTCGCAGGATTCGTGCTGCCGCTCGGTGCGACGATGAACATGGCGGGCACCGCGCTCTACGAGGGCTGCGTGGTCCTGTTCGTCGCCCAGGTTTTTGGGATCGATCTCGGCATGGTGCAACAACTCACGTTGTTGCTGCTTGCGGTCCTGTCAGCGGTTGCGGTCGCGGCAATACCGGGAGGATCGCTGCCGCTGATCGCAGGCCTGCTGGCGTCGTTCGGCCTCCCGCCGGAGGGAATCGGCATCATCCTGGGCGTCGACCGGCTACTCGACATGACGAGGACCATGGTCAACGTCTCGTCAGACGTCGTCACCGCGACGATTGTCGATCGCTACACGAAAGCCGACGAGGCGGCGGCGCCCGCGCGCTGAAGCGCCGGTGTCGCAGGTGAAGCCGTTTCGATCGCCGGCGGCAACAGCTTGTACATCGCGGGCGTCACGAGCCGCGCAAGGAGCGTCGAGCTGATCAGCCCGCCGATGATCACGATCGCGAGCGGCGAGTAGAGTCCCGAGCCCTGGATCGCGAGCGGCGTCAAGCCGCCGATCGCCGTCAATGAGGTCAGCAGGATCGGCAGGAAACGCACTTCGCCGGCTTCGGCGATCGCGTCGTCGAGCGTCATGCCCTTCGCGCGCAGCCGGTTCGTGAAATCCACGAGCAGGATCGAGTTCTTGATCTCGATGCCGACGAGCGCGATCATGCCGATCATCGACGTGAACGAGAGCGTGTAGCCCGACAGGAAGAGCGCGACGAGGCCGCCGGTGATGCCGAGCGGAACGACGCCGAATACGATCAGCATCGAGCGGAAGCTGCCGAACTCGAGCACCAGCACGGCGAGGATGCCGAACACCGCGACCAGCATCGCGACCCCGAGCCACGCGAAGCTTTCACTGCGCGCTTCGACCTCACCCGCCGCGATGTAGCGGTATCCGGCCGGCCAGGCGATCGCTTCGAGGCCGGCCAGCACCTGGCGCGTCAGCTCGTCGGTCGCGTAGCCGGTCGCGGGATGCGCCGTCACGGTCATCGCGCGCTCGCGGTTGTAGCGCTTGATGAGCGGCGCCGCGGTGCGGAATTCCGGATCGGTGATCTGTGCGAGTGGCACCTGGCGGCCCGCGGCCGGGACGCTGCGGCGCGCATGCGCCGGCGTTAGCGCGCAGTATCGCCGCGGGCTCAGCAAACGCGATTCCGGCGGCCACCCGAGAGGAATGATTCTACGTTCAGCGCGAGCTCGTCGATGCAGCGCTGGCGTGCTTCTCGTGCGGCCCAGGCGATGTGCGGCGTGACGATGAGATTGGGTACCGCCGGGTCGAGCAGCGGATGATCGGCGGGCGGCGGCTCGCGCTCGAGCACGTCGATGCCGGCGCCGCCCAGGCGGTGGTTCTTCAACGCGTCCGCAAGCGCCCGCGTATCGACGAGCGCGCCACGGGCGGTGTTGATCAGCACGGCATCGGGCTTCATGTGCCGGAGCTGCTGCGCACCGATCAGGCCGCGTGTCGCGTCGGTCAGCGGACAGTGCAGTGACAGCACGTCGAGCAGCGGCAGCAGTTCGCCGAGATCCTTGCGCCCGGGCGTCGCCGCGCCGCCCGGGCGATTCGCGACCTCGACCTGCATGCCGAATGCCCGGGCGGTTTCCGCGACCGCGCGTCCGAGCGTGCCGAGGCCGACGATGCCGAAGATCCGCCCCTGCAGTTCGCGGATCGGGTAAGGAAACACGGAGAACTGCCCGGCCTGTTGCCAGCGGCCGCTCGCGACGAGCGCGTGGTAGTCGGCGAGACGGTGGGTGAGCGCGAGCAGCATCGCGAACACGTGCTGCACGACCGACTGCGTGCAGTAGTCGCGGAGATTGCAGACCGCGATGCCCGCATTGCGTGCGGCGGCGAGATCCACGTTGTCGACGCCAGTCGCGGTCAGCGTGATGAGGCGAAGCTGCGGATTCGCTTCGATCGTCGCGCCGTCGATCACGCATTTGTTGGCGAACACGGCCTCGAAGCCTGCGACGCGCGGGGGGACCTCCGCCTGCGATGTCTGGTCGTGGAATACGATGCCCGGCGCGGCGCGCTCGAGCGGGCCAGTGTCGAGGTCGCCGTTGCTGACGGTGCCGAAATCCAGGAAGACCGCGCGCACTCTCAGGCCGGTTCGTCGAGCAGTTCGTCCACGAGGGCGGAGAGCTCGCGATTCTGCTCTTCGTGGTGGCTCCCCGTCGCGGGCCCGCTGAAGCCCGTGTGGATCGTGCGCACGCGGCCCTGGCGGTCGATCACGAATAGCGTCGGATAGGCCTTGAACGAAGCGAGTTGCGGCAGTTTCTTCAGCACGTCGTTGTCGGTCGTCGTGCCCGCGATCAGCACGGGGTAGTCGATCGAATACTTTTCCGCAAAATCACGCGCCGCCTCGGAGGCGCTGGCGAAATCCGGCGTGTACTCGAACATGAGCTGGATGACCTCGAGCCCGCGGCGCTGCCTGCTCGCGAGCAACTCTTTCAGGAAAACGGCTTCGTCATGGCAGTTCGGGCACCAGCTGCCGCCGATCGTGATCAGCACGACCTTGCCGGCATGACGTTCGCCCGGATACGCCTCGGACTTGCCTTCGAGGTCAGGGAAGCTGAACTCGAGCCGCTCGATTCCCGGCTTCAGACCCGCCAGGCTTGCGGCATCCTCGAGCTTGGCTTTCGGGTCGCGACGCCCGGAAAAAGTCTCGTGCGCGGCGCCACCCGTGTGGAAATCGCCGGAGAGCACGCCATCTGTGCCCAGGCGCGCAAGATAGAGATACGCGCTGCCGCCGTCGAAGCGCGAGAGAAAAAGCGTGTCGCCACGCGCTTCTCCCGCTATGTAACGATCATCGCCGCTCGGCCGGAGCACGGTGCCCGAGACCTCGTGGCCTTTTTGCGTCAACTCTGCGATCGCGACGTGCTCGCCGCCGTCCGCGCCGCGGAACTTGAGCGCCCAGCGGCCGGAAAAATCCATCGGCGCGGCATTGGGCTCCGGAAAGAAGCGCCAGTGCTGCCCTGGCATGCCGACGAAGCGCACGCTCTTGATCACGCCACGCGGGCGCAGGAACTGCACGCTGCCTTCGAATCGCGCATCCGCAAAGCGCGCCTCGAGGCGATGCTGGTAACCGGGCATCTGGATCGTAAGCCGGTCGTCTTTGAGCGTGACATTCGTCGCGCGCACGCGCTCGGGCCCGTTGACCAGGTAGGCGACGATCGCGTCGTCCTCGCGCGCGAGCTCGAGGCCGAACGGGAGGTCGCCGCCGGCAACCGAGAGCACGCCGCGATAGTTGCCGAGCGGTGGTCCGTTGGTGTCGCCGCCGCAGGCGAGCAACGCGCCGAAGAGCAGGGCGAGTGCGGCAGACTGGCAGTGGATTCGGGCCATGACGGGGCTACAAGGTTGATGCGGGGCGCGGAAAGCCGTTCGCACCGGCCTCGTCATAGCCGCGGCCGATGTAGAAGGCGCCCAGTTTCTCGAAGTCCGCCATGGGCGCGATTATACGCAGGGGAGATCCGTGCTACTTTGGCCGCCCCGCCGCGGGCGCGACAGGATGACGAACAAATGAATGGGACGAGACAGTGGTATTGCGGGCTGATCGCGGCCGTCGCCATCGTCGTCACGGGCCTCGCGGCGGGCGAGGAGGCCGCAAAGCCCGATCCCAATGCGGCCGCGAACGCGTTCTTCGAGCGCGCGCTCGACGAGCGACTCCTGCTCGAGCCGATGCAGGCGACTTCCCTCGGCCTCCGGACCGGTTACGACCGTTGGGAGGATGCATCGGAGCGTGGCGACAGCGAGCGGCACGCCCTGGCGGAGCGGCAGCTGGCGGAACTGAAGACCATCGACCCGGCCACGCTCGATGACGTGACGCGGCTTTCCTGGAAGGTCTTCGAAGTTTCCCAGGAGCGGCGGATCGCGCACTATCGCTGGCGCAATCACAACTATCTCTTCGACAAGAATGGCGCGCACGTCTCATTGCCGGCCTTCCTGATCAACACGCACTTGATCGAAACGGAAGCGGACGCGCTCGCTTATCTGCGTCGGCTCGAAGGGATACGAGTCCTCTTCGACCAGCAGTTGGCACGGGCGACGCAGGCGGCGAAGCAGGGCATCGCGCCGCCGCGCTTCGTTTATCCGTACGTGATCGAGGATGCAGGGAACATCATCAAGGGCCGGCCTTTCGGTGACGCAGACGTGGACAGCCCGCTGCTCGCCGATTTCCGCGGCAAAATCGCGAAACTCGCGATCGACGATTCCCGCCGCGAATCGCTCCTCGCGCGCGCGGAGATTGCGCTCCTCGCCTCGGTCAAGCCGGCATTCGAAGCGGTGATCGCCTGGGCGCGCGAGACGGAGAAGACGGCGACCGTCGAGGACGGCGTGTGGAAGCTGCCGGACGGGGCGGCCTACTACGACTTCCTGCTGCAGAATTTCACGACCACGAGTCTCTCGGCAGCGGAGATCCACGAGATCGGGCTTCGGGAAGTCGCGCGCCTGTACGGCGAGATGCGGGGCATCATGAAGTTGGTCGCCTTCGAGGGCGATTTGCCGGCTTTCTTCGAGTTCATGCGCACGGACGGCCGCTTCTATTACGCGGACACGGATGAGGGGCGCGCGGCATGGCTAGCGGAGGCGAACAAGCGCATCGACGACATGCGGGCCAAACTGCCCGAGCTCTTCGTCACGCTGCCGAAGGCGCAGGTCGTCGTGAAGACCGTGGAGCCGTTCCGCGAGAAATCGGCGGGCAAGGCTTTCTATCAGCGGCCCTCGCTCGACGGCAGCCGGCCCGGCGTCTTCTACGGCAACCTCTACCAGATGAAGGAGATGCCGAAGTACGAGCTCGAGGCGCTCGTGTATCACGAAGCGATTCCAGGACATCACATGCAGAGTGCGATCGCGCTCGAAGAAAAGTCACTGCCGCGTTTCCGGCGCCTCGGCGGCTACACGGCGTACTCCGAGGGCTGGGGACTTTACAGCGAGCGCCTCGGCAAGGAAATGGGCTTCTATGCCGATCCGTATTCGGAGTTCGGCCGGCTCGCATTGGAACTGCATCGCGCGGTGCGACTCGTCGTCGACACAGGCTTGCATGCGAAGCGCTGGACGCGCGAGCAAACGATCCGCTATCACGTCGAGAACAGCCCGACCGGTGAAGATGCCGCGATCCGCGCGACCGAGCGCTACATCCTGAATCCAGGCCAGGCGGCCGCGTACATGATCGGCATGCTGAAGATCGTGGAGCTCCGTGAGCGTGCCGCCGCGGCACTGGGCCCGCGATTCGACCGGCGCGAATTCCACGATTTCGTGCTGCGGACCGGCGGCGTGCCGCTGACCGTGCTCGAAACCGAGGTGCAACGCTGGGTCGACAGCAAGCGGGCCTGAGGACGGTTCGTGCGCCCCGACGTCAACCCGTTCCGGCACGAAGCGACCTCGACCTGGAGTTACGTCGTCGCCGATCCGCGGTCGCGGATGACGGCGATCATCGACCCGGTACTCGATTTCGACGCGAAGTCCGGTGAGAGCTCGACCGAGTCCGCCGATGCGATCGTCGCGTTCGTGCGCGACGGCTCGCTGACCAACCAGTGGATACTCGAGACGCACGCGCACGCGGATCATTTGAGCGCGGCGCCGTATCTGCAGGCCGCCGTGGGCGGGCAGATCGCGATCGGCAAGGGCATCGCCGAGGTGCAGCGCGCCTTCCGCGAGATCCTGAACCTGGAGCCGGAATTCCCGGTGGACGGCCGGCAGTTCGACCGGCTGCTTGTGGACGGCGATGAGTTCGCCATCGGTGCGCTCAACGCGCGCGTGATCGCGACGCCCGGTCACACGAGCGACAGCCTGAGTTACCTGATCGGCGACGCGGTTTTCGTCGGCGATTCGATTTTCATGCCGGACAGCGGCACGGCGCGCTGCGATTTTCCGGGTGGCGATGCAAAGGTGCTCTATGTGTCGATCCGGCGGCTCTACGAGCTGCCCGGCTCGACGCGCGTCTTCGTCTGCCACGATTACAAGCACGGCGGACGCGAGGCGCGTTGCGAGACCACGATTACGGACGAGCGCTCGGACAACATTGACCTGCGAGACGGCGTCACCGAGCAGGAATTCACGGAGATGCGCAAGCGCCGCGATGCGGGACTCGAAATTCCCACGCTCCTGTATCCGGCGGTTCAATTCAACATTCGCGGCGGCCGCCCGCCGCCCGCGGAATCGAACGGCCGGAGCTACCTGAAGCTGCCGCTTTCGGGACCGTCGTCATGAGTTCGGCGGGGGAGACCGCGCAGCCGCGCCTCCTCCTGATCGACAACTACGATTCCTTCACCTACAACCTGGTGCAGGCCTTCCTGGTGCTCGGCGCGGAAGTGCTCGTCCATCGAAACGATCGCATCACGATTGACGAAGCGCGCGCACTCGCGCCGACGCATCTCTGCGTATCGCCTGGTCCCGGCATCCCGTCGGAGGCGGGCGTTTCGATGGGAATGATCCGCGAGTTCGCCGGTCGCGTGCCTTTGCTTGGAGTCTGCCTTGGTCACCAGGCGCTCGTCGAAGTATTCGGCGGCGCCATCGTCCGCGCGGACCGCCTGATGCACGGAAAGACGTCGCCGGTGCTGCACACGGGTCGTGGAGTCTTTGCCGGCCTGCCGAATCCTTTTGAGGCGGGCCGCTACCATTCTCTGATAGCGAAGCGCGAGCAAATTCCGGAGGAGCTCGAGGTCACGGCGTGGACCGCGGAAGGCGAGGTCATGGGTGTCCGCCACCGAAACCTCGCCATCGAGGGCGTGCAGTTTCACCCCGAGAGCATCCTGACCCCTGACGGGCCGCAGCTGCTCGCAACGTTTCTCCGGAGCTGAGGCGGTGCGTCCGACGCCGATGACTTGAGCCATCCTTGGCTCGCTTTATGTCGCAGTTAGATCATGTCCACACTGAGCCTAGACAAGCACTTACGACGGCGCCCGGTGATTAACAGGCCCAAATGACGTAAAACTAACAGTCATTGATGACGTTCAATTGTAGTTAGGCGTCATCCGGATTCGACAACTGTGGCGCGTACGACAGCAGCATGCTCGACGAAAGAAATGTGAAGGCGTTGCTCGACAGACTATGCGTCGATTTGGGCTTCTGCCTGCCACCGCAGGAGCAACACAGACTGTCTCAAAACCCGCCCTCGGACATCATCGCCTTTACCGAAGCAGTATTTATCGCGGAGGGGCTCAATCCAGAATATGCCGATCGCCACCTGCATAGGCAAGTACGCGACTATGTCGCGGAAGCGTTTCGCTGCATTGATAGCCGAGATGACGCCTAACAATGCTCTACGGAGTTCCCCGTCAAGTCCGACACGATGATGTTCATTCGAGCACAGCG
>JBBDLI010000007.1:0-116292 GCA_040878925.1 Steroidobacteraceae bacterium
GTCCTCGATCTGTCTAACCAATTGACTCTCTTCGATTCTTAACCGGACAGTAGTGATGTCGTCTAGAAACCTTTCCGCCTCGCCACGCCCGAGGCCTTGTCCCGCGCCAGGTACGAACGCCAGATACCGCACCGTGACAAGATCGGGCCTGGCGATGACCGCACTTTGTAGTAGCGTAGATTTTCCCGATCCGGGAGGACCCACGAGTGCAAGATAGCCGCTGTCCGCCTTGTCGATGGCCGCGCGCAAACGTTTCTCGGTCTTAACGTTGCGTTGGACATAGGCACCAATCGGAAACTGATGCAAGAAGTGCAGTCCAAAGCTATCGCGCCACCCAAGCTCCGCCAGCAGCTCAAGACGGCTCCATCGGTCCTGATCTCGCCTATCCGCTACGAGCCTCGGCAACAGAGAGGCGATCTCTTGTGCGGAACGCTGTGCCTCTGGCGATAGCCCGTGTATCCGCATGAAGTCGGAGAACTCGCCGGTAATGAGTCGGAGCCCCTTCAGAAAGTCCTCAAAAGTCGTCTCGTCGAGACCAGACTCATTCCTAAGTTCTTCAACGAACGATCCCCATAGCGTCTTGCGCCATTCCGCGAGCGTGCGCGATGGGTTAGTGGCAAATTCAGAGACAAATGCGGCGCTATGACTTTTGTTCTTTTTGGTGAGTTTGTCGGTGGTCGCCGGATAGTCGTTCGTGACGAACCAGACTTCGACGTTCTCGGTCGGAAAGCCACGTTTAAGTGCCGCCCATGAACGAGTGAGAGCACCCAGGCAACCTTGCGCCCCAAGCAACAGCGTGCGCAGCCGAAAGGATTCCGGAAACCTCGAATTCTTGAACTGATGTCCGACCACACGGCCCCTGCACCCGAGCACGAGGTCGTCCGCAATCCCGGCCCCCCGGTCTGCCACCCCAATCCAGTCCAGATCATCCCGCTCCAACGCCGCGTAAATGGCGGCGGCCGACTCGCGATACTGCGAAACATATCCGCGCTGAGCGCGTCGTTCGCCTTCCCCTCGCGGGGTCGTCGCACTTCTCCGCTTTGCTCGATTTGTCTTTCCTTTCACGACGGATAGCGTACCGCCGATGTGCTCTCCCTGGTACGTTGAGGTTCATGGCTTCTGGCGAGCTTGCACCGAAGTTGCCGCGAAACCGGCCCTTCGATTCGCGCGGCTGTCAGCGCAGAGTAAGAGGCATAGCTGAAGCTCTGCAGGTCAACTTCATGAACAGCACGTTTTTTGGCTTGTTGGCAGAGTTCGGCGAGGCCAACATTCCGCTCGACCGAGTGGCGCCAAAGTACTTTGGTCTGAGCTCAGCGGAGGCCCGGCGCCGCGCGCCCGCGAAGTTGCTGCCTTGCCGGGCATTCCGCCTGGGCGGTCAGAAATCGCCCTGGCTCGTCAGTGCCACAGATCTTGCTGAACTGATTGACGCGCGTCGGCAGAAGGCGGGCTAGCAGGACGGGGCGACTTGCGCGGCCGCGCGCGCGCGCCGCCTGTTGTCGCAGGCACGATGTCCCGCAGATTCTCAGGTTTCAGGTTTGTATAGCGCTTGAGCTCGTTCCATGACTCGTGCAGCGTGAACTGGGCGACCTCGTGGATCTGGTAGCCGCGTTCGAATAGGCGGCTCGTGGCCTCGTGCCGCAGATCGTGGAAGTGCAGGTCTTGAATCCCGAGCAGTTTGCAGGCTCGCGTGAACGCAGTCCCGATGCTCTTGGGGTCGTAGGGAAAGATGTATTCGCTCGTCTGGGGTTGGGCAGTGACGAGCGCCGAAGCTTCGGGTGTGTATTTGAACCGACGGTGGTTCCCATCCTTGGCGGTCGGGTGCTTGGCGTCCCTGACCATGCCGGTCCGTGTGGTCTTGTCGTTGTCGCGCCATTCGAGGCGGCAGATTTCGGCCTCTCGCCGCGCCGAGGCAATCGCGAAATCCACGATGGCCTCCATGGGAATCTTCGCGCGCCGGTCGCGCCTCCTGAAGTACTCGCGCAATCGGGCGAGTTCGTCGGCGGTGGGTCGCCGCGTGCGTCTCTTTGCCTTGCCGATCAGCCGCAGCTCGCCACAGGCGGTCTTGGCCTGCGCGACGATCTCGGGGTTCACCGGAAGCTCCCGGACGCTCTTGGCGGCCCTCAGGACGACGCCGATCCAGATCAGGTCATTGATCACCGTCGCGGGCCCGGCGCCTCCCGCACGGCGCGACTGGACGTGGCGGATCAGGTCGGCGGAAGTCAGCGTGTGAGCGACGGACTTGCCGAGCGCATGTCGCTCCAGGAACTCCAGGTGGGTCTGTTTGCTCCGCTGCCAGCGCGAGATCGTCTCGAAGGTGTCGATGTACCAACGAATCAGCTCGGCGACGGTAGGGGTGCTTTGCCGCAGACGGGTCAGCTCGGCCGGATTTTCGAGTGCCACTTCGCGGTGCCTGGCCCAGCTCAGAGCAGCCGAGCGGTGAGCAAAGGTCCGGCTTTCCCGGTGCAGGACCTTGGCTTGGCGGCGCAGCCGGACTATGGCCGTGTAACGGGTGGCACCGTTGGCCTGCTTGCGTACTTTGATCGTAGGCATTGTCGACAATCCGGGGAGACATGAAGCCTGGAAAGCATCATGTCTCCCTTATGTCTCCCCGGCAAACGATAAACTACGCGGAATACACAGGAATCCCGCAGAAACGGCACGAGTGGAAAGCACGGGAAAAATAGGCATTTCTGTCGAGAAAAGCGGCGATGCGATCGACCGCCGCATCTCAGTCGCTCCCATGATGGACTGGACCGACCGCCACTGCCGGTACTTTCTGCGCCAGTTTTCACCCCGCGTGCTCCTCTACACCGAGATGATCGTCGCGCAGGCGATCGTGCGCGGTGATCGGCGGTATCTCCTCGAGTTCGAACCTGCGGAGCACCCGGTCGCGCTACAGCTCGGCGGCGCCGAACCCGGCATGCTCGCCGACGCAGCCGCAATCGGCGCGGAGTTCGGCTATGACGAGATCAACCTGAACGTCGGGTGCCCGAGCGACCGGGTTCAAAAAGCGACATTCGGCGCCTGCCTGATGGCGCGGCCGCGGCTCGTCGCCGACTGCGTGCGCGCGATGCGGGCCGCGGTCGCGGTGCCGGTCACGGTGAAATGCCGGATCGGCATCGACGATCACGAGGACTGGGAATTTCTCCGCGAATTCGTCGCCGCGATCGACGAGGCGGGCTGCAGGACCGTGATCGTGCACGCGCGCAAGGCGTTCTTGAAGGGCTTGAGCCCGAAGGAGAATCGGGAGATTCCGCCGCTGGACTATCCGCGCGCCTGGCGCGTCAAGCGCGAGTTCCCGGCGCTCACCGTTGTCGTCAATGGCGGCTTGCGCACGGTGCCGCAGGTCGCGGAACAGCTCGCGCATGTGGACGGCGTGATGCTGGGACGCGAGGCTTATCACAATCCGTACCTGCTGCCGGCCCTGCATCGCGCGATTCATGACGACGCCTTCGACACACCGCCGGTCGAGCAAGTGGTTGCGCGCATGAGGAGTTATGCCGAACGGCAGGTCGCGGGAGGCACGCCGCTCCGTTCGATCACGCGTCACATGCTGGGACTTTTCAACGGCCGCGCCGGCGCGCGGGCCTGGCGGCGCGCGCTCAGCGAGGGCGTGAACCGGAGCGATCCATCCCCCGCGCTCATCGAGGACGCGCTGCGCGCCGCTAGCCGCTGTCCATGAAGCGCCGCAATCGTTGCGGGCCCTTTCCATCGCGGGGCCCCAGAAGATCGTAGAGCGGCAGCGGATCGAGCCAGGGCGATGCTTCGCAGTAGCCGAACGACTCGCGCGCGCTGGAGTACGGCCAGTCAATCACGCGGCGCACGAGCCCCGCGCGCACGGGCGCATCCAGCGCGTGACGCGCAACTTCGAGCAGGTAGATGTCCTCGTTCACGATCGTCGACAGGCAGTGACCGTGCCGCAGGCGTACGCCTGCGATTTCTTCAGCCGCGAGCGTGATCGATGCTGCCGCACCGCGCACGACGAGGTGCAGGCAGCGGTCGGTCACGCACCAGACGAGGCATTTCAGCCGATGACGGCCACAGCTTTCCGCCAGCCGCTTCGCCGCCGCCGCGCGCGCAGGGGCGTCGGGGTAGAGCGGACGGCGCCCACGCGACCGCGCAACGACGTGACGTAACAGCGGTGCCGTCGCGCGCTCCATGCTCAAGGCCATGCTCCGCCTCCCTGCGGTATGGCGTTGAGCATGTCAGCGCGCCGGTTAAGGCGCCTCGCGGGTTTCGCGCCTATAATCCAAATTATGTAATCCGCGGCAGGATGCAAGACCCAGGATGGGCCAGGAACAGGAACTTGCGATCCTATTTGCCGACGTCGTCGGCAGCACGCGGCTGTTCGAGATCCTGGGCGACGTCGCGGCGCGCGACAAGGTTGCGGTCTGCATCGAGATCATGCGGCGCGCGACCGAGCAGCACGGCGGCGCGGTCGTCAAGACCATGGGCGACGAGATACTCGCGACTTTCGACAATTGCGACTCCGCGATCGACGCCGCGGTCGAGATGCAGGCGGCCATCGCCGGCCATCCCGATCTGGAGGTCGAGGGGCAGCAGGTCACGATCCGGATCGGCTGCCATTTCGGGCCGGTCGTGCTGGAAGCGCGCGACGTATTCGGCGGTGCGGTGCACACGGCGAACCGCATGACGAGCCAGGCCAAGGCCGGCCAGATCATCATCACCGACGCCATCCAGGGGCGAGTTTCGGACCAGTGGCGCGCGGTGTCCCGCCGGGTCGACGTGGCGGTGCCGCGCGGCCAGCACGACGAGGTCACGATCTTCGAGGTGCTGTGGCAGCGCGGCGAAACGACGAGCATGCTGCCGGCGATCGCGACGATCACGGAGCTCCAGAAGCAGTTCCGCATCCGGCTCCGCTACCTGGGCGAGGAACTGGTGCTCGATCACCGGGAACGCTCGTCCGCGACGCTCGGCCGCGGCCAGGAGAACGACCTCGTGATCAAGGGCAACCTGGTCTCGCGGCTCCATGCCCGCATCGAGGCCGGCAAGAACCGCTTCATGCTCGTGGACCAGAGCACGAACGGTTCCTTCGTGCAGAGCCAAAACGGCGATGACGCCTTCGTGCGGCGCGACGCCATACCCCTCAAGGGGCAAGGCGTGATCGGCCTCGGCCGCGTGCCCGAGCCGCAGTCGTATCACACGGTGGAGTTCATCTGCGAAGACGGTCCGGAGCTCGCGCCTGGTGCCGGGTCGTAGGATTCGTAGCTTTTCTCACCCGGTGTCGGGTCGTAGATTCGTAGATTCCCCGTCGAATCAGGCGCGCGCCAGCCGCGCCGCCAGGCGGTCGAGTTCCTCATGCAATCCCGCCGGCAGGCGGGTGCCGTAGCTGTCCAGATATCGGCCGATTTCCGAAACTTCTTCGCGCCACGCGGCGTTGTCGACGGCGAGCAGTTCGTCGATCGTCGCGTCGTCGAGCGCGAGGCCGGAGAAATCGAGCGCGTCGCGGCTCGGCACGGCGCCGATCGCGGTGTCGACCCCCTTCCCGCGGCCATTGCAGCGTTCGATGATCCAGGCGAGCACGCGCAGGTTTTCGCCGTAGCCCGGCCAGAGGAAACGGCCCTTCGCGTCGCGGCGGAACCAGTTGACGTGGAAGATTCCTGGCAGCCGCCGCGCGCGCTTCGTCATCGACAGCCAGTGGCCCCAGTAATCGCCGAAGTTGTAACCGGCGAACGGCTTCATGGCCATCGGATCGCGGCGCACGACGCCGACGTCCCCTGCGGCCGCGGCCGTGGTTTCCGACGCCATCCCCGCGCCGACCAGGACGCCGTGCGCCCAGTCACGCGCCTGATACACGAGCGGCGCGAGCGCGCGGCGCCGCCCCCCGAACACGAGCGCCGTGATCGGCACGCCTTGCGGCGCATCGGCCATCGGCGAGTAACTCGGATTCTGCTTTGCCGAAACCGTGAAGCGCGAATTCGGATGCGCGGCCGGCCCGCGGGCGGGGTCGTATGGGCGGCCCTGCCAATCGAACGCCGGCTGGCCTTCGTCGAGACCCTCCCACCAGGGTTCGTTGTCTTTCGTCAGGCCGACGTTCGTGAAGATCGTGTCGCGCTGGATCATCTCGTAGGCGTGCTTGTTCGTCTTCGCATTCGTGCCCGGCACGACGCCGAAATAACCGGCTTCGGGATTGATGGCCCACAGGCGCCCGTCCGGCCCGGGATGCAGCCAGGCGATGTCGTCGCCGACGGTCCAGATCTTCCAGCCCGGCATCGTTGCCGGCGGAATCAGCATCGCGAGATTCGTCTTGCCGCAAGCCGACGGAAACGCGCAGGCGAGGTAATGCGTCTCGCCCGCGGGATTCTCGACGCCGACGATCAGCATGTGCTCGGCGAGCCATCCCTCGTCGCGCGCCTGCCAGCTCGCGATGCGAAGTGCGTGGCACTTCTTGCCGAGCAGCGCGTTGCCGCCGTAGCCCGAGCCGTAGCTCTGGATCTCGAGCGACTCCGGAAAATGCATGATGAAGCGGCGTTCGGGGTCGAGTTCCCCAACCGAATGCAGTCCCTTGACGAACACGCCGTCCCGCGCAATGCGCGCGAGCGCCGCCGCGCCCATCCGGGTCATCAGCTTCATGTTGGCCGCGACATACGCGCTATCCGTGATCTCGACGCCGCAGCGCGAGTACGGAGAATCGATCGGTCCCATGCAATAAGGGATGACGTACAGCGTCCGGCCGCGCATGCATCCTTCGAACAGCGCATCCAGGCGGCGCCGCGCATCGGCGGGCGCCATCCAGTGGTTGTTCCGTCCCGCGTCCTCCTGTCGCTCCGTGCAGACGAAGGTCAGGTGCTCGACGCGCGCCACGTCCGAAGGATTCGAGCGATGCAGGTGGCAGCCGGGGAAGGAACTGGCATTCAGTTTCATCAGGTCGCCGGATTCGAGCATGCGGCGGATCAATTCGCGGTACTCGGCTTCCGAGCCGTCGCACCAGTGCACCTGCTCGGGCTGCGTGCGCCCGGCGATCTGCATCACCCAGTGACGCAGCGCGTCGGGTGCGTGAGCCGGAGCAGGCGAACGGTCGGGTGCGGTTGCCATGCAGTCCTCGCGGGAATCAATCGGGATATTAGCAGGCGATCGCCGAATTGGCCGAAACTGCCCAGATCCGTTCGCGAAACCCGTTGATCTCGAAATGCTTAGCCCGGAGACTGCGGGCATGAGCGCAAGCGGGGAATTCGGCAGACTTCTGGGACCGCAAGGGCCGCTTGCGCGGGTCATCGATAATTTCGAGTCCCGGCGCGAGCAGCAGCTCATGGCGGACTGGGTCGGCGAAACGCTGGCGGCGCGAGGCATGGTCGCGATCGAAGCGGGCACCGGCATCGGCAAGACGTTCGCGTACCTGGTGCCGGCCCTGTTGTCCGGGCGGCAGGTGATCATCTCGACCGGCACGCGAACCTTGCAGGATCAACTCTTTCACCGCGACCTGCCGACAGTCGCGAAGGCGCTCGGCAGACCGGCGCGCGTCGCGCTGCTGAAGGGCCGGGCGAACTATCTCTGCCTTCATCGGCTCGAACTCGCCGAGTCGATGCCGCAGCTCCCCGGTTTGCGCCCACCCGACGCGCGCATGATCGGGCGCATCCGGCGCTGGTCGCGCAACACGACGACCGGCGACCTTTCCGAGGTCAAGAGCCTGCGCGACTCCGATCCCGCCTGGGCCGCGGTCACGTCGACGCGCGACAATTGCCTCGGCGCCAAGTGTCCCGCGTACTCGCGCTGCCATGTCGTCGCGGCGCGGCGCGAAGCGCAGGCGGCCGACATCGTCGTCGTGAATCATCATCTGTTGCTCGCGGACCTCGCGCTCAAGGACGAAGGCTTTGGCGAATTGCTGCCGGGGACCGAGGCGGTGATCCTCGACGAGGCTCACCAGGTGCCTGAGATCGCCGCGCAGTTTTTCGGCCGCGAATTTTCGTCGCGCCAGGCGGGCGCATTGACCCGCGACGCACTGGCCGAGCTCGCGCGGCTCGGTCTCGCGGGCACCGCCGCGCGCGAACGGCTCGCGGCGCTCGAAGCCGCCATCGCCGAAGGCGCCTCCGCGATCGGGGGTGCCGGCGAGCGTCTCGACTGGGCCGCGCTGCCGGAACATTTCCTCGCCGCGCTCGAGCACGCGTCGGATGCGCTCGTCAAGCTCGGGCAGGATTTCGCCGCGGCCGATCCCGAGGATCCGGGCCTACGCCACTGTGTGCGGCGCGCGGCCAAGCTTGCGGAGACGCTCGCCGCGATCGTGGATGCGGGCGCGGATGCAGGCCTTCGATGGGTCGAAGCGACCGGCCGCGGCTACACCTTGTCATTCACGCCGTTCGAAGTCGCAGAGCGGCTCGGCGAGCTGATGCGCGCGCAAGGCGGCGCGTGGATCTTCACCTCGGCAACGCTCGCGGTGGGCGACGACTTCACGCATTTCCTCGGCCGGATCGGCGCGCCGACGGCGAATGCGGTGCGCATCGACAGCCCGTTCGATTTCGAGAGCCAGGCCATGATCTTTCTGCCGGAAGGCATGCCCGATCCGGCAAGCCGTGACTACACGGAACGGGTGCTGGCGGAAGCGCTTCCGCTGATCGAGGCGGCGGGAGGACGGAGCTTCCTGCTGTTCACGAGCCATCGCGCGCTCGGCGAGGCAGCCCGGAGCCTCGAATCCCGGCCGGATTTCGCGCGACGTTACCCGGTGCTGGTGCAGGGCGAAGCGCCGCGCGAGGCGCTCCTCCGGCGCTTTCGCGAGCTGGGCAATGCGGTGCTGCTCGGGACCGCGAGTTTCTGGGAGGGCGTCGACGTCCGCGGCCACGCGCTCGCGCTCGTCGTGATCGACAAGCTGCCCTTTGCGGCACCCGAGGATCCACTCCTGAAGGCGCGCCTCGAAGGCATCCGGCGCCGCGGCGGGAATCCGTTCCAGGAGTTCCAGTTGCCGCAAGCGGTGCTCGCACTCAAGCAGGGGTTCGGGCGGCTGATCCGCGATCGCGAGGATTTCGGTGTGGTGGCGATCTGCGATCCACGGCTGCGCAGCCGCGGCTACGGCAGGTTGTTCCTCGCCTCGCTGCCGCCGGCGCGGGTCGCGAGCGACGGCGCCGAGGCGGCCTCGTTTCTCCGGCGCCGGCTCGCGCTCGCGGGACTAGCCGCGCCGGCGGCGCTCGAAGCATGAAGCTCCTCGCGCTCGACGCCGCGACCGAGGCTTGCTCGGCGGCGCTGCTTCGCGACGGCGAATTGAGCGAGCGCTACGAGGTCATCGGCCGCGGGCATGCCGGGCGGCTGTTGCCGATGGCGGACGAATTGCTGAAGGAGGCCCGCTTATCGGTCGCCGATCTCGACGCGATCGCCTTCGGGCGCGGTCCCGGCGGTTTCACCGGGCTTCGCATCGCCGCCGGAGTGGCGCAAGGCCTCGCGATGGGTAGCCTGCGCCGCGTCGTGCCGGTCAGCAATCTCGCGGCAGTCGCCGCGGGCGCCGCGCGAACCGCAGAGGTGGACCGCGTGCTCGTCTGCATGGATGCGCGCATGGGCCAGGTGTACTGGGCTGCGTTCGATTGCAGCGGGATCCAACCTGTCGCTGTCACCGAGGAACTGCTCGCGTATCCTGCGGAGGTGGAGCCGCCGGCCGGCTCGCCGTGGTTCGCCGCCGGCCACGGGTTTGCGGCCCATCCCGAACTCGCTACCCGACTCGCCGGACGGCTCGCTGGTTCGGACGCGGCGTTGCTGCCGCGCGCCGCCGACATCGCTCGAATCGCAGCTCACGATTTCGCGGCAGGCCGCGCGGTCGATGCGGCCCGCGCGCTTCCGGTCTATCTGCGCAATGACGTCGTGCACAGGCGATGACGCGGCCGATGTCATAATTCCTCAACAATGAGCCGTCACTCTGACCGCCTACGCATGGCGGACACCCACATTCTGGTCGTCGAAGACGAGCAGCCGATCCGCGACCTGATTGCCTTCGGTTTGCGGCGAGTCGGTTGCCACGTCTCGCTGGCTGAACACTCGCAGTCCGCTCTCGCCAGCATCGGCGACCGGCGCCCTGACCTGATCCTGGTGGACTGGATGCTGCCCGACATGAGCGGGCTGGAGCTGGTGCGCCAATTGCGCCGCGATGCCGGCACGCGGGACATTCCGATCATGATGCTCACGGCTCGCGCCGACGAAACGGACAAGGTGGCGGGCCTCGAGAGCGGGGCCGACGACTACCTCACCAAGCCTTTCTCGGCGCGCGAGCTCGTCGCGCGCATCCAGGCCGTGCTGAGGCGGAGCGCGCCTGCCGGCGATTCGGAGCGCGTGGAAGTCGAAGGATTGACACTCGACCAGGCCGGACACCGCGTTCTGGCGGCCGGAAAAACGGTCAGCCTGGGTCCGACGGAATACCGCCTGCTGGCATTCCTGATGACCCATCCCGATCGGGTGTATTCGCGAAGCCAGCTCCTGGACCGCGTCTGGGGTGGAAACGTGTACGTCGAGGAACGCACGGTCGACGTGCACATCCGCCGGCTCCGCAAGTCGCTCGAGGTGAGCGGCCACGATCGTCTCGTTCAAACTGTGCGAGGATCCGGCTACCGGTTCTCAGCCCAGCGGGACTGAATCATGTTGCCTGCGTGGTCGTTTGCCCTGGTCCGGTTGGCAGCGGCGATAGCGGTCGCAACCGCCCTTGGCTTGTTGTCCGGCCGCATGGGCCTTTCGTTTGCAGTCGTCCTCGGCGGCCTCCTCGCATGGCAATTCGTCAATTTGTTCCGGCTGCAACGCTGGCTGCGCCACCGGGCGCATGAGGCTCCCCCGGATATCGGCGGCGTCTGGGGCGACGCGATCGGGTTGATTGCCCGAATCTACCGGCGCAAGCAATTTCACAAGCGCAGGGTCACGCAGCTCTTTCGTGAATTTCGCCGCCTGAGCGCGGCGCTCCCCGACGGGGTCGTGCTGCTGTCGGAGAACCTGGAAATCGTCTGGTTCAATCGGACGGCCGCAGCGCTGCTCGGGCTGCGGCGCAAGGTCGACGTCGGTTTGCCCATCTCAAATCTGGTGCGCAACCCGGAATTCGCCGCCTATCTACGGCGGCCCGTCGCGGGCGGTGTCATCGTCCGGGTGCGCGGCGGCGACACGTGGCTCGCGCTGGTCGTCATACCGGCGGGTGGTCAGCACCTGATGCTCGCGCGCGAGGTGACGAGGGAAGTGCGTCTCGAACAGATGCGCAAGGATTTCGTGGCTAACGCATCACACGAGCTCCGCTCGCCGCTGACCGTCATTGCCGGCTACCTGGACGAACTCGGCGACGACAGCGGCTTGGGGCCTGAATGGCACGAGCCGATCGCCGACATGTGCCGACAGGCGACGCGCATGCGGGAGATCGTCGACGACCTGCTCGAGTTGTCGCAGCTCGAGTCGACCGCGGACGAAGCGCCGATGATTGCGGTGGACGTGTCGGGCCTCATCAAACGCCTGGAGCGCGAGGCGCGGGCTTCGGCACCGCAGCCGCCCCGCTTCGAACTCGATCTCGACCATGGTTGCCAACTCTATGGCAGCGAAAGCGAGTTGCACTCGATCGCCTGGAACCTTATTTCCAACGCGATCAAATACACGCCGGCCGATGGCACGATCACAATTCGCTGGCAACGCGACGCCGCCGGCGCGCAATTGGTGGTGCGGGACACCGGTATCGGGATCGCCCCGGAACACCTTCCTCGGCTCACCGAGCGCTTTTATCGCGTGGACCGCGCCCGCGCCCGCGCCAAGGGCGGCTCCGGTCTCGGCCTATCGATCGTCAAGCACGGATTGCAGCGGCACGGCGGCCGGCTCGAGATCGCGAGCGAAGAGGGCCGTGGTTCGACCTTTACCGCTCACTTTCCCGCGCGGCGCGTCTCGGCGCGGGTGACGACTGTAACAAAAGCGTCATAGTCGACGGCCATGCTTCCGGGCGCGCGCACCGCTCCGCCGGTACGCGGATCGATTCCATTACAAATCGGAGAATGGCTCGTGAAGAAAATCTTGATCCCTGTTGCCATCGGAATGCTGGCTTCCGCACCGGCGTTTGCCCAGCAGACGTCAACGATGGACCAGGTCCTGCGGGAACTTCAGGCCCTCAACGACCGCGTCGGCAAACTGGAACAGGACAACGGCCAGTTGCGCAGCGAAAACGCCGAGCTCCGCGCCAAGAACGAGCGCATCGAGGCGACCACGGAATACCTGCGCGACAACGCGTCGGCGACCCGCAAACAGCTCGCGGAGGAGGCACCGAAGGTCGCGGAAGCGGAGCGCATCAGCAAGGGCGCCGAATGGGCCTCGCGCATCAGCTGGAAAGCCGACATGCGCTACCGCAATGAGAATGTCGATCCGGAGGAAGCCAGCGAAGATCAGACCCGACATCGCGTGCGGGCCCGCTTCGGCTTGACCGCCAAGATCAACGACACGCTGACCGGCACGATCGGGATCGCCACCAACGGCGGGAACGGAGATCCGCGCTCGACCAACCAGACGCTGGGAGAAGGCTGGACCCGCAAGGGGATCGCACTCGATCTCGCCTACGTCGACTGGAAGCCGACCGACAGTTTCGCGATGCAGTTCGGCAAGATGCCGCAGCCCTGGTACAAGGTTGCCGGGTACTTCTTCGACAACGACATCAACCCGGAAGGCATTGCGGTCCGGTACGCGGGCGGAGCGTTCTTCGCGCATGCCTTCGGGTATTACCTGTCCGAGCGCAGCACGGCGACCGACGCCACGCTGCTCGGAGGACAGCTCGGGCTCACGGGCACGCTGGGCGGCGTCAAGCTGACCGGCGCCGTCGGCTACTTCGACGTCGGTTCTGTGCAGGGCCAGATCACGACCACCAACACCGTTCGCTGCACCGCCAATCAGGCGTTCTTCGGAGGGCCGCAGGGCAACACGACCGTGCTGAACGGTGCGGGCTGCCCGACGTTGCTCAATGACTTCAACATGATCGAGGGCCTGGTGCAGGCGGATTTCACGCTTGCCAACCAGCCAGTGACGCTCTTCGCCCAGTACATCCAGAACCAGGAAGTGGATGACCTCGACACCGGCTATCTCGCGGGCTTCAACTTCGGCAAGGCGAGCAACCCGTACACCTGGGAGTTCGGCTACGCCTACGCGGTCATCGAGAAAGACGCCCAGTTCGGCCAATTCGTCGATTCGGATTTCGGCGGCGGCGTGACCGACGTCGACGGCAGCGTGCTGAAGCTCGGCTTCGCGCCGGCCAAGAACTGGGTGCTAAACGGCACCTATTTCATGAACAACCGTTTCGTCGATGCGCCGGGCGCGACCGAGTCTGACTACGACCGTTACCAGATCGACCTGAACTTCAGGTTCTGAGACGGGCGCGTGATGTCACGCGCCTGTCATGTGCCGGCCCTATCGTGAGTATGTCGAGGGGGCGCGGCATTGCGACGAGACCATAGATAGCGTAATGAAAGCAAGGAGTTAGAGAGAACTATGAAAGCACTTTCACTGCTCACTGCCGCAACCCTCGCGTTTGCGGGCATGGCGCTCGCGCCGGGCGCCGATGCGCAGGTCATCAAAATCGACGGATCGAGCACGGTATTTCCGGTGACCGAAGCCGTGGCCGAAGAATTCCAGATCAAGAACAAGGGCAAGGTTCGCGTGACGGTCGGCATCTCCGGCACGGGCGGCGGCTTCAAGAAATTCTGCCGCGGCGAGACGGATGTGCAGGACGCTTCGCGGCCGATCCTGACCGCGGAAATGGAGGCCTGCCGTGCCGCGGGTATCAAGTACTACGAGCTGCCGATCGCCTATGACGCGCTGACAGTCGTCGTGCATCCGCAGAACGACTGGATCACCCAGCTCACGATTGCGGAACTGAAGAAGATGTGGGAACCGGCCGCACAGGGCAAGATTACGCGCTGGAACCAGATCAACCCGAAATGGCCCAACGCGCCGCTGGTGCTGTTTGGGGCCGGTTCCGATTCCGGCACATTCGACTATTTCACGGAGGCGGTCGTCGGCAAGGCCAAGTCGAGCCGCGGCGACTTCACCGGCAGCGAGGACGACAACGTGCTGGTCCAGGGAATCGCGAACAACAAGAATGCGCTCGGTTACCTGCCCTTCGCCTACTACTCGCCGAATGCCAGTCGCCTCAAGGCGGTTGCGATCGTCGGCGAGTCAGGCAAGGCCGTGCTTCCAGCGCTCGAGAACGTGACGAACGGTACCTATGAACCATTGTCGCGCCCGCTGTTCATCTATGTCAGCGAGAAATCCGCGCAGCGGCCCGAAGTCAAGGAGTTCATCGAGTTCTACCTTTTGGAGAGCACCCCGTTGATCGTGGAAGTGAAGTATCTGCCGCTGCCGAAGCAGGCCTATGCGATGGCGGCCAAACATTTCCGCGAGGGCAAGCTCGGCACCGGTTTCGGCGGCGTGCCCGAGGTCGGGCTGAAGGTCGAGGAGCTGCTCGCGCGAGAAGCCAAGCTCTGAGCCGATTGCCAAGCACGGGGCGCACGATTAGCCTGTGCGGGGCCCGCACCGGGCGGGGCGTGCGCGGCGACAAATCATGACAGAGCAGATTGCCCTTTCGATGCCGGGTGCGCCCGCGGGTCTGCGGTACCGCAAGCTGCGCGACCGGTTCGTGGAGGCGGGTCTCCTGCTCGCCGCGCTGGTTGCCGTCTTCACGACCATCGCGATCGTGGTGGTGCTCGTCGTCGAGTCATTGCCGTTCTTCCGCGAAGTGTCGTTGACGGACTTTCTGACGGACACGATGTGGACGCCGCTCTTTGCGGAAGCGCGCTACGGCATCCTGCCGCTCGTTGCGGGCACGCTCGTGACTACGATGGTGGCGCTCGCGGTCGCGATTCCCGCCGGGACCATCATTGCGATCTACCTGAGCGAGTTCGCGCCATACAAACTGCGCGAAACGATCAAACCGTCGCTCGAACTGCTGGGCGCGGTGCCAACGGTCGTGTACGGCTATTTCGCGCTGATGTTCGTGACCCCGGTGCTGCAGCAGTTGATCCCCGGATTGCCCGGATTCAACATGCTGTCCGCGGGCCTCGTCATCGGCATCATGATCATTCCGTACGTGGCCTCGGTCAGCGAAGACGCGATGCGCGCGGTGCCGAATTACATGCGCGAAGGCAGTTACGCGATGGGAGCGACACGCTTCCAGACCGCCACGCGCGTCGTCGTGCCGGGCGCGCTGTCTGGAATCGCGGCCGCCTTCATCCTGGGCATCTCGCGCGCGGTCGGTGAAACGATGATCGTTGCGATCGCGGCCGGCTTGCAGCCGAACCTGACCTGGGATCCGACCGAGCCGGCGGCGACGATCACTGCCTTCATCGTGCAGGTGAGCCTCGGCGACCTGCCGCACGACAGCATCGGCTACCAGTCGATCTTTGCCGCTGGCCTTGTGCTCATGTTGATGACCCTCGTGTTCAACATCGCGGGGTTCTCGCTCACGCGCCGGTTCCGCGAGGCCTACTGACATGCACGCCATCACTGCCGAAGCCTCGCTCAACCGGATCCGCGCCGACGTCAGCCGCCGGAAGCTGCTCGACACGCTGTTCGTGATCGTCGGCCTTCTGGTCATGTTCTCGGCGCTGCTCGTGCTGGTCGTCCTGTTCGTTGACCTCGTGCGCGAGGGCGCGCCGAAACTGACCTGGGATTTCCTGAACTCGTTCCCCTCGCGCAAGGCCGAGCGCGCCGGCATCCTGTCGGCGTGGGTCGGCACTTCGCTGATCATGTTGGTGACCGCGGCCGTGTCGATGCCGGTCGGCGTCGCCGCCGCCATCTATCTCGAGGAGTACGCGCCCAAGAACTGGATGACCGCGATCATCGAGGTCAACGTCACCAATCTGGCCGGCGTGCCGTCGATCATTTACGGCCTGCTGGCGCTCGGCCTGTTCGTCTACCAGTTCAATCTCGGTCAGAGCGTCGCGGCGGCGGGACTGACGCTGTCGCTCCTGATCCTGCCGATCATCATTGTCGCGACGCGCGAGTCGCTCCGCTCCGTTCCGCGGGCGATCCGCGAAGCCGCTTATGCGCTCGGTGCGACGCGCTGGGAAGTAACCGCGCACCACGTGCTGCCTTACTCGACCGGCGGCATCCTGACCGGCATGATCATCGGGTTGTCCCGCGCGATCGGCGAGACCGCGCCGCTGATCACGATCGGCGCGCTGTCGTTCATCGCTTTCCTGCCGGAATCGCCGTTTCACAGCGAGTTCCCATTTTTCTCGTTCGCTTGGCTCAAGGAAGCGTTTACCGCGATGCCGATCCAGATGTTCAACTGGGTGTCGCGCCCGGACCCGGCGTTTCAGGTGAATGCCGCGGCGGCCGGGGCGATCCTGCTCGGCATGACGCTTTTGATGAACGGGGTCGCGATCTACGTCCGCTATCGCTTCCGCAAGAGAATCAACTGGTGAGCACCATGCAGACTGGATCCAGCACTACAGAGAACCCGGCAAGGCCGGCGACGCCCACCCACGCACATGATGGTAAACTCGCGACGCCTCCGCCGTCGGTCGATGTGATGCGTGGTTCAGCGCCCGACGACGAAAACCTCGTGGTCAAGTCGCGCGCCGAAGGCCTGTCCTTCTATTACGGCCAGGTGAAGGCGCTCAAGGATCTCAGCATCGAGATTCGCGAGAAGCGCGTGACCGCGCTGATCGGGCCGTCCGGCTGCGGCAAGACCACCTTCCTGCGCTGCTTCAATCGCATGCATGACCTGACGCCCGGCACGCGCTATGAGGGCAAGATCATTCTTTTTCCTGATTCAATCGACCTGGTCGCCCGCGACGTGGATCCGATCGAAGTGCGGATGCGCATCGGCATGGTGTTCCAGAAGCCGAATCCATTTCCGAAGTCGATCTTCGAGAACGTCGCCTACGGGCTTCGGGTCCGCGGCATGCGCTCGAACGCGCGCATCGAGGAGGAAGTCGAGCAGGCTTTGCGCCGCGCCGCGCTGTGGGAGGAGGTCAAGGACCGCATGGAAAGTTCCGGCCTGTCGCTGTCCGGCGGCCAGCAACAGCGCCTGTGCATCGCCCGCGCGCTCGCCACGAACCCCGAGATTCTTCTGTTCGACGAGCCGACTTCCGCGCTCGATCCGATCGCCACGGCGCGCATCGAGGAGTTGATCGCCGAGCTGCGCGACCAGGTGACCGTGATCATCGTCACCCACAACATGCAACAGGCGGCGCGCGTCTCCGACTACACCGCGTTCATGTACCTGGGCGAGCTGATCGAATTCGACAACACCAGCAAGCTGTTCACCAATCCCTCGCAAAAGGCGACCGAGGACTACATCACCGGCCGCTACGGCTGAGCGGGGCGCAAGGACGATCGTGAGCGAGCCGAGCGAAGGGCATACTTTCAAGGCCTACGACGGCGCGCTGTCGGACTTGCGCCTGCGCGCGCACGCCATGGGTGGGCTGGTTGCGGATCAGGTCGAGACGGCGGTGCGGGCGCTGCTCGAGTCCGACCGCGAAGCAGCGGAGCTGGTGCTGATCCGCGAGCAGCAGATCAATACGTACCAGACCGAGATCGAGGCCGAAATCTTCGGCTTGCTCGCGCGCCGGGCGCCGGTCGCGAGCGACCTCAGGATGGTGCTCGCCATCTCCCGCGCCGTCACCGACCTCGAGCGCGCCGGCGACGAATCGAAGAAGATCGCCCGCTTTGCACTGGCGAGCATCGGCCGTACGGCCGCCGGCCCATCGCGGATCATGCACAAGCCGCTGCGGCACATGGCGGAACTCGCGTCGGAGTCGATGCGCGTTGCCGTGGACGCGCTCGACCGCGGCGACGCGCAGGTCGCTCATGAGGTGGCGCGCCTGGACCGCGAAATCGACCAGGAATTCGAGGCCGCGTTGCGCCAGTTGCTGACAGTCGCCATGGAACGGACCCGGCTGCTGCGAACGATGTTCGACACCGTGTTCGCGCTGAAGAGCCTCGAGCGGATCGGCGATCACGCGAAGAACGTCGCGGAACACGTCGTGTTCCTGGTAAGCGGCGCCGACGTGCGCCACGCCGCCGCGCGTGAGCACGATATGCCGGCGAAAGTCACGCAGCATTGATACGATGACTTGAGGCCGGTTACTCCGGCCAGGAGTGCGGACAATGGAATCCGCTGACCTGAGTCAACACACATCCCGTCGCTTCAACGAGGACATGGAACGCGTGCGCACGCGGGTCATGCAGATGGGCGGTTTCGTCGAGCAGCAGCTGCAGCGCGCCGTCGCGGCACTCGTCGAGGGTGACAGCGCGCTCGGCGAGGAAGTCGCACGCGAGGACTACCGCGTCAACCAGATGGAAGTGGAGATCGACGAGGAGTGCGGCCGCATCATCGCGACGCGGCAGCCGACCGCTTCCGACCTGCGTGTCATGGTCGCGATCATCAAGACCATCACCGATCTCGAACGGATCGGCGACGAGGTCGAGAAAGTCGGTTACATCGCGGCCCGACTGGCGACCATGGAGAAGCCGGCCGACAATTACCGTGAAATCCGCCATCTCGGGCGGCTGGTCACCGAGATGGTGCACGATGCGCTCCACGCGTTTGCCCGGCTCGAGGCCGACGAGGCCTTCGAGGTCGCGCGCCGTGACCGCAAGGTGGACGAGGAATACGAGGCGATCCAGCGCCAGAACATCACGTTCATGATGGAGGATCCGCGCTCGATCCGGCGCGCGCTGGAGGTCATGTGGGTGGTGCGCGCGCTCGAGCGCATTGGCGACCACGCCAAGAACATCTGCGAGTACACGGTGTACATGGTCCACGGCAAGGACATCCGCCACCTCTCGCTGGACGACGCCGAGCGCCAGATCCGAGATTTCGCCCGCGGCCGCAAGGGGGCGTGATGCCTTCGCGTCGCGCGGGCAACTGGCTCGGAGCCGGAGCCTGCGCTGCGCTTCTCGCTTTCGCGTTTTATTCCGAGCACGGCATGGGCCTCGAGCCCTGCCATCTCTGCGTCTTCCAGCGGGTGACCGTGGCCGCGCTCGGGGTCGCTTTCCTGCTGGCGGCATTCGGCTCGCGCCCCGGAGTGCGCGGCGCGCTGTTCGCGGCGCTGATCGGCATCAGCGGTGGGGCGACGATTGCGACCGCGGGCCGCCATGTCTGGATACAGATGCAGCCCGAAGGCTCGATTCCGGCCTGCGGGGCCGACCTCGCCTTCATGCTGGACCTGTTTCCGCTCACCGAAGTCATACTCAAGGTGTTCAAGGCCGGCGGGGAGTGCGCCAAAGTCGACTGGTCGTTTCTGGGGCTGACGATGCCGGCCTGGGTCGTGGCCTGGGCGCTGGTCCTCACCGCGGGCGGGATCTGGATCAACCTTCGAAAGCGCGCCTGAGAATACCCTCGTAGACCCGATGCAGGAGGTCGATGTCCTCGACCCGGCAGCATTCGTCGATCTGGTGAATCGTGCGGTTGACGACGCCGAACTCGACCACTTCGGCGCCGAGCGCACCGAAGAATCGGCCGTCCGATGTGCCGCCGCCGGTCGATAGCTCCGGTCGTCGACCCGCGACTTCTTCGACGGATGCCGCCACGAGTGCGGACAATGTGCCGGGCGGCGTGTAGTAGGGCAGTGATGCCTCCGACCAATCGATCGCATGGCGGAGCCCATGCCGGTCCAGGATTCTGCCGACTGCGATTTTGAGACCTTCGAGTGTCTGTTTCGGCGACCAGCGCAGATTGAAGTGCGCGGTCAGCTCACCCGGGATCACGTTCGAGGCGCCGGTGCCGGACTGGATGTTGCTGAACTGGAAGCTCGTTGGCGGGAAATGCTCGTCGCCGTCGTCCCAGCGCCGCGTGCTCAATTCGGCGAAGGCCGGCAGGACGGCGTGAATGGGATTGAGCGCGCGATCCGGGTAGGCGACGTGGCCCTGAATTCCCTGGACGGTCACGAGCCCGGTCAGCGACCCGCGACGGCCGATTCGGACGGTGTCGCCAAACTCCTGCTGACTGGAAGGTTCGGCGACCACACAGCAGTCGATTCGCTGGCCGCGCTCCTGCAGCCGTTCGACGACCCGGCGCGTGCCGTCGACGGACGGGCCTTCTTCGTCGCTCGTGACGACCAGGCCGATTGCGCCCGGGTATTGCGGCCGCGCGGCGATGAATGCCTCTGCGGCGGTCACCACTGCGGCGATCCCGCTCTTCATGTCCGCAGCACCGCGGCCGTACAGCACGCCATCGCGGATCACGGGCTCGAACGGATCCGCGCTCCAGCGCGCGCGCGGTCCCGGCGGCACGACGTCGGTGTGACCGGCAAAGCAAACGACCGGCCCTGGCCCGCCGCGGCGTAGCGCCCAGAAATTGTCGACATCGCCGAATCGCATCCTCTCGACCTCGAACCCGATCCGTTCGAGGCGTGCGATCAGGATCTCCTGGCAGCCGGCGTCGTCCGGCGTGATCGACGGTCGCGCGATCAGCTCCTTCGTCAGCTCGACCGTCGGAGACATTGGCTGCATGCGCCGCGTTTATACCGTCATTGCGACCGGCGCGCACGGGATCCGGCGGGGTTCTCGCTCGCGAACTCCGCCGGAACTTACGAGTTCGCTCGCGAGACCCCGCCACCTCGTGCGTGCCGGGCGCAGCGGCAGCGGTCGCGCGGCGCGCGCGGCCGGGACCCTGCGAGCGAGCGCGTAAGTTCCGGCGGCGCGAGCGAGCAGGAGTCCCGGCCGCAGATCAGCCGCGCGACTGCTACAGCTACGTCCGGAGAAGCTCGTTGATGGAGGTTTTTGCACGAGTTTGCGCATCGACTCTCTTGACGATCACGGCGCAGTACAACGAATGGGTACCGTCGGAAGCGGGCAGGCTGCCAGGTACGACGACGGAACCTGCGGGCACTCGTCCATAAGTGATCTCGCGCGTTTCGCGATCGTAGATGCGGGTGCTCGCGCCGATGAAGACACCCATCGAGAGGACCGCGCCTTGCTCGACGATCACGCCCTCGACGACCTCGGAGCGCGCGCCGATGAAGCAATCGTCCTCGACGATCGTCGGGCGCGCCTGCAAGGGCTCCAGCACGCCGCCGATGCCGACCCCGCCGGAGAGATGCACGTTCCCACCGATCTGCGCGCAGGAACCGACCGTCGCCCAGGTATCCACCATCGTGCCCGAACCGACGTAGGCGCCGACATTGACGAAGCTGGGCATCAGGACCGCATCCCGCGCGACATGCGCGCCCGCGCGAACGATCGCGCCCGGGACGATGCGCGCGCCGTCGGCATGAAACCGCGCCAGGTCGTAGTCGGAGTATTTCAGCGGCAGCTTGTCGAAGAAGCGGAACGTGCCCGCTTCCTGGATCGTGTTGTCGTGTACGCGGAAATACAGCAGGACGGCTTTTTTCAGCCATTCATTGACGCGCCACTCGCCGCCGACCGGTTCGGCGACGCGGGCGCGCCCGCTGCCGAGGAGCTGCAGGCACTCCTCGAGCGCCGCCAGCAGCTCGCGCGAAGCCTTGCCGGGCGCAAGGGTCGCGCGCGCGTCGAAACTCTGTTCAATCACCTGGCGTACGTCCATCGCGACCTCAGGCGGCGGCCACTCGAGCATCGAGGGCCTGTTGCAGCGCATCGGCGAGCGCCTGGCAGCGGGCCGGCTCGAGCGGACGGCCGGTTTCGTCGCTCACGGTGAAGACGTCCTCGGCGCGCTCGCCGACGGTCATGATCTTGGCGCCATGCAGTTCCACTTTCTGGTCCCAGAACACCTTGCCGATCTCGGAAAGCAGCCCGGGCCGGTCGCCGGCCACGACCTCGAGGATGGTGCGCCCGTTCTCCGCGTCGGCGCTGAAGCTGACCTCGGTCGTGGTCGTGAACATGCGCGCCTGGCGCGGCACGCGACGCGTGACCGGTTGTGCGGCGGCACTCTTTTCCGACAGCGACCGCGCCAGATGGCGCTCGATGCCGGCCATGCGCTCGCCGTCCGTGATCGGCAGGCCGGAGTCTTCGAGCACGAGGTAATTGTCGAGGCTTCCCCCATCCGCGGTTGGCGTGATGCGCGCATCCTGGATGCTGAGGCCGAGCTGGTCGAGCGCGGCCGTCGCGCGCGCAAAGCTGTGATGACGGCCGTGGGTGTACACGAGAACGACGGTCGCGCCGCCGCGACCGGGATGCTCGGCGACCGCGACCAGTGGCCGGGTGTCGCCGGGCTCCCGCGCGGCGAGCTCGGCCGTGTGCCAGGCGATCTCCGCGGCGGAGTGACGCAGGTAGTACGCGTCCGTGAGCGTGGACCAGACGCGCTCAACGGCAGCCGTCTCGATGCCGGACGCGGCGAGGCGCTCGCGTGCGAGGGCCTGGGTCTCGGCCACGAGCTCCTCGCGGTCGAGCGGGGATTCGAGGCCGCGCCGGAGCGCCTGCTTAACCCGTTCATACAGCTCGTCGAAGAGCGTCGCCTTCCACGAGTTCCACAGCTTCGGATTCGTGCCGCGGACGTCGGCGACCGTCAGCACATACAGGTAATCGAGGCGCGCCTGGTCGCCGACCGCGCGCGCGAACTCGTTGACGATCTGCGGGTCGGCGATGTCCTGCTTTTGCGAGGTGACCGAGAGCTTCAGGTGATGACGCACGAGCCAGGCGACGAGCCTGGCGTCGTAGCGGGACAGGCCCTGCTCCAGACAGAAGGCCTCGGCGTCCACCGCGCCGAGCTCGGAATGATCGCCGCCACGGCCCTTGGCGATGTCGTGGAAGATCGCGGCGAGATAGGCCAGCTCCGGCTTCGGCAGTGAGCGGAAGATCTGCGCGAGCTTCGGAAACTCATGGTCGTAGCGCTCGAGCGCGAAGCGCCGCAGGTTGCTGACCACGAAGAGCGTGTGCGCATCCACCGTGTAGGCGTGGAACAGGTCGTACTGCATGCGCCCGACGATGCGTCCGAATGCGGGGATATAGCGGCCCAGCACGCCGTAAAGGTTCATGCGCCGCAGCTCGTGCGTGACGCCGGAGGCAGCGCGCAGGATCTCGAGGAAGAGGCGATGATTGCGCGGGTTCTGGCGGAACTCCTCGTCGATCAGCCACAGGTTCTGCGCGACGAGCCGGATGGTGCGCGCGCGCACGCCCCGGAGCCGCGGATTCTGCTGCAGCACGGCGAAGAGCTCGAGGAGCGCCGAAGGATTCCGCGCAAATACGTCATCGGACGTGACCTCAAGGTACTCGTCCCGTTCCTGGAAGTAGCGGGACAGCGGCAGGGGCGGCGCGTCGCGGTCGGCGAGGATCTCCTCGCGGAATTGCTGCAATAGCAGCTCGTTGAGCCAGCTCACGAACATCGCCGTGCGGTAATAGCGCTGCATGAACTGCTCGACTGCGAGCGTGTAGCTCGCGTCCTCGTAGCCGAATATGCGCGCGAGCCGGGTCTGATGATCGAACAGCAGCCGATCCTCGCGCCGGCCGCTCGCAAGGTGCAGCGCAAAGCGGATCCGCCATAGCCAGGACTGCGCGGACTGAAGTTGCACGAGTTCGCGGGCCTCCAGGAAGCCGTGGGCCGCGAGCTCCTGCAAGGTGTCCGCGCCGAAGTGCCGCTTCGCGACCCAGCCGATGGTCTGCAGGTCGCGAAGACCGCCCGGCCCCTGCTTGACGTTCGGCTCGAGGTTGTGCGCGGTGTCGTGAAAGCGATGGTGGCGCTCCGCCTGCTCGCGGAGCTTGGCGTCGAAGAAATCGTGCGACGACCACAGGCGGTCGGGCGCGAGCGCGCGGCGCATCGCGGCGAACAGCGCCGGCGGGCCGGCAAGGAGCCGCGCCTCGAACAGGGTCGTCGCGACTCCGATGTCAGCGAGCGCCTCGCGCTGGCACTCGTCGATCGTGCGGACGCTGTGGCCGGTTTCGAGGCCGATGTCCCAGAGGAATCTCAGGAATCGTTCGAGCGGGGCAGTCCAGGCGGGCTCTTCGGCCTGTGGCAGGAGCACCATCACGTCCACGTCGGAGCAGGGCAGGAGCTCGCCGCGGCCGTAGCCGCCGACCGCAACCAGAGCCAATGCCGACGAGGCCGCGCCGGCATGCAGGACCCAGGCGCGCGTGACGAGCGCATCGACGAGCGACGCGCGATCACGTACCAGCATTTCGACCGGTTCCTCGGCGTGGAACCGGCGCGCGAGATCGCGATCGCCTTCGGTGAGCAGCGCGCGGAAATCCTGGACGGGATTCGCGCAGGCCGCGAGACGTGATTGCAGGGAATCGAGGAACTGCCAGCGCGGCCCGGCAGCGGCGGCAGTGGCCGGGCCTTCGCTCGCCTTGCCGATGCCGGCAGGCACCGATCAGGCCGCGGCGCGATCGGCCGCGCCGAGTGTCAACACTTCGTAGCCGGCGGCTGTCACGAGCACAGTGTGCTCCCACTGGGCCGACAGCGAATGGTCCTTGGTGACGACGGTCCAGCCGTCGCCGAGCAGTTTCACGTGGCGGCGGCCCGCATTGACCATGGGCTCGACGGTGAATGTCATGCCCGCCGCGATTTCGAGTCCCGTTCCCGCTTCGCCGTAGTGCAGAACCTGCGGGTCCTCGTGGAATACGCGGCCGATGCCGTGGCCGCAGTACTCGCGCACGACCGAATAACCCTGGGATTCCACGAACTGCTGAATCGTGTGGCCGAGGTCCCCGAGCCGGCGGCCCGGCGCGACGATACGTATGCCACGCCACATGGCCTCGCGCGCGACATCGCAGAGCCGGCGCGCCTGAATCGAGGGTTCGCCCACCGTGAACATCCGGCTGGTGTCGCCGTGAAACCCGTCTTTGATCACGGTGACATCCACATTGACGATGTCGCCCGTCCGCATGACGCGATCCCCGGGAATGCCGTGGCAGACGACGTGGTTGACGGACGTGCAGATCGATTTCGGAAACCCCTTGTAATTCAAGGGGGCAGGGACCGCTTTTTGAGTATGAACGATGTAGTCATGGCAGATCCGGTCGAGTTCGCCGGTGGTGACGCCGGCCACGATCTGCGGCGCGATCATGTCCAGGACGTCCGCGGCCAGGCGGCCGGCGACCCGCATCGCCTGCTGTTCGGCCGGCGATTTGAGGGAAACCCGGGTCTGGCTCTGCATCAACATGGTTCACGCCCGCCGATGGCGCCGGAATGCGCCTATCACGTTGTTTCGATGGGACAAAGATGGTATAAAGCGCGGCGTTTTTTCTCAACCAAATCCACACGCGAATCGTCACGTGCGGCTGGGTGCCGGGTCCGGAAGACCGGTTGCCGCATGCGGATCCGCGGAGGGCTAACCCGAAAAGGAGTGATCATGGCCAGTCTGTCCATGAGGCAGATGCTTGAGGCGGGGGTTCATTTCGGTCATCAGACCCGCTTCTGGAACCCGAAGATGGCGCCATTCATCTTCGGCGAACGCAACAAGATTCACATCATCAATCTGGAGCGGACGCTTCCGCTCTATAACGACGCGGCCGGCTTCGTGAAAGGCGTGGTTGCCGACGGCGGCAAGGTGCTGTTCGTCGGCACGAAGCGGAGCGCCCGCGACGCCATCCAGGCCGAAGCGGCCCGCTGCGGCATGCCTTACGTCAACCAGCGTTGGCTCGGCGGGATGCTCACCAATTTCAAGACCATCCGGCAGTCGATCAAGCGGCTGCAGGAGCTCGAGGAACTGCGGGAATCCGGCGCCCTGGATCGTCGCAACAAGAAGGAAGCGCAGACGCTCCGCCGCGAGATGGACAAGCTCATGCGGAGCCTCGGCGGCATCAAGGACATGAACGCGCTGCCCGACGCCCTGTTCGTCGTCGACGTCGGCCACGAGGAAATCGCGGTACACGAGGCGCAGAAGCTCGGCATACCGTTGGTCGCGATCGTGGACAGCAATTGCAGCCCGGACCGGATCGACTATGTCATTCCCGGCAATGACGACGCCATGAAGGCGATCCAGCTCTATGCGGCCGGTATCGCCGACGCGGTGCTGGACGGCAAGGCGGCCGTGCCCGCGGTGCCCGCGGGCGAGGACGAATTCGTCGAGCTCGACGAACAAGGCCAGCCGCGCCGCAAGTCGGCAGCCCGTGCGTCGCGCAAGCCCGTGAACGTGCGGCGCAAGGCGCCGGCGCGCACGCGCCAGACGGCGGAGACGGCGTCCGCGGCGACGATGCCGCCGGTGGGCGCGCCTGAAGTCGTCGCGGAAGTCCCCGACGATGAACCGGTCGTCGACGAAATAACGGAAGCCGCTCCCGTCAAGCCGGCCGTCCGACGCCGTCCCACGGCGCGCAAGTCCGAGAAGAGCGGGTCCTGACGATGGGCATCAGCGCCGAAACCGTCAAGACACTGCGCGAGCGCACGGGCGCCGGCATGATGGAGTGCAAGAAGGCGCTCATCGAAACCGGCGGTGATCTCGACGCGGCGGCGGAAATCATGCGCAAGTCCGGCCTGGCGAAGGCGGACAAGAAGGCGGCCCGCATCGCGGCCGAAGGCGCGCTTGCGATCGCGAGAAGCGAGGACGGCCGGGGCGCGGTGCTGGTCGAAGTCAATTGCGAGACGGATTTCGTCGCGCGTCAGCCCGAGTTCCAGTCGTTCGCGGCGAAGGTCGCCGCGGCGGCGCTCCGGGCCTCCGCCAGCGATCCGGACGCGATTGCCGCGTTGCCGCTCGAGGGCGGCAAGTCGGTCGAGGAGACGCGCCGCGAGCTGATCGCCCGCATCGGCGAGAAGATCACCGTGCGGCGTGTCGGGCGCCTCGCCGCGCCGACCGCGATGGGAAGTTACGTGCACGGCATCCGCATCGGCACGCTCGTCAGCTTGAAGGGCGGCGACGAAACACTCGCGCGCGATCTCGCGATGCACGTCGCCGCCCGCAATCCGCAGTACGTGACACCCGCCGACGTCCCGCAGGCCGTGGTCGCCAAGGAGCGCGAAATTCTCGCGGCGCAGGCTGCGGCCGAGGGCAAGGCGGCGGCGATTGTCGAGAAGATGGTCGAGGGCCGGTTGCGCAAGTACCTGGCCGAGATCTGCCTCACTGGCCAGCCATTCGTGAAGGATCCGGATACGACGGTCGGGCAGCTACTCGAGAAGTCGAAGGCTTCGGTCAGCGGCTTCCTGCGCTTCGAGGTCGGCGAGGGCATCGAGAAGAAAACGGAGAATTTCGCCGCCGAAGTCATGGCGCAGATCGAGGCCGCCAAGGATAAGGACAAGACCTAAGATGGCGCCAAGTTGGCGAAAGGGGTAGGGCATGGCCGATACGCAGGCCCGGCAGCCGCTCACGAGGATCCTGCTCAAGATCAGCGGCGAGGCGCTCCTCGGCTCTGCTGACTACGGCATCGACCCGGCGATCCTGAAGCGCATCGCGGGCGAGATCCGGGACGTGCTGGCACGCGGCATCCAGGTCGCCGTCGTCATCGGCGGCGGTAACATATTCCGCGGCGCGGGTCTCGCGCGCGCCGGCATGGACCGCGTCACGGCCGATCACATGGGCATGCTCGCGACCGTCATGAACGGCCTCGCGCTGCAGGACGCCCTCGAATCGCTCGGCAGCTTTGCGCGGGTCATGTCCGCGGTCCGCGTGCAGGAGGTCTGCGAGGACTACATCCGCCGCCGCGCCGTGCGCCACCTCGAGAAAGGCCGCTGCGTGATCTTCGCGGCCGGCACGGGCAACCCGTTCTTCACGACCGATACCGCGGCGGCGCTCCGCTCGATCGAGATCGGCGCCGACCTCCTGCTCAAGGCGACCAAGGTCAACGGCATCTACAACGACGACCCGGTGCGCAACCCGAAGGCGGAGCGCTATCGCACGCTGTCCTTTGACAAGGTGCTGGACGACCGGCTCGGGGTCATGGACGCGACCGCGATCGTCATGTGCCGGGACAATGCCTTGCCGCTCCGGGTCTTCAACCTGATGAATGAGGGCGACCTGCTGCGCATCGTCGACGGCGAAGACGTCGGCACGCTGGTCGCGAACGGGCTGTAGGCGGCGAGCGAGGACGCAGTCATGCAGGATCAGATGAGTAAGGACGCGACGCAGCGCATGTCGAAATGCGTGGCGCTGCTCAAGGATCACTACCGGAAGATGCGGACGGGCCGCGCCAACACCGGCCTGCTCGAGGGCATCAAGGTCGACTACTACGGCAGCGAAGTGCCGCTCAACCAGGTGGCGACCATCAATGTCGAAGACTCGAGAACCCTGGTCGTTTCCCCCTGGGACAAGTCCGCGGTGAGCGCCGTCGAGAAGGCGATCATGAAATCCGACCTCGGGCTGACGCCGAACACGGCGGGGCAGGTCATCCGGTTGCCGCTGCCGCCGATGACCGAGGAGCGGCGCAAGGAACTCACCAAGGTCGCGCGCCACGAGGCCGAGAACGCGCGAGTCGCCGTGCGCGCGGTGCGCCGCGACCTGATGAACGAGCTGAAGGACATGCTGAAGGAAAAGCTGATCTCCGAGGATGACGACCGGCGCGTTCAGGACGAGATCCAGAAGCTCACCGACCGGCACGTGCACGACATCGACGCCGTGCTCGCCGAGAAAGAGAAAGAGTTGTTGCAGGTCTGAGATGGCTGTCCCAGCTACTCAACCGGCGGGCGCCGGCCCGGTGCCGCGCCACGTCGCCGTGATCATGGACGGCAACGGGCGGTGGGCGGAGCAGCGATCACTGCCGCGCGCGGCCGGCCATCGCGCAGGCGCGAAAGCCGTGCGCACGGCCATCGAAGAGTCCGCGCGCCACGGTGTCGCCGCACTGACGCTCTTCGCATTCTCGAGCGAGAACTGGCAGCGCCCGCCCGCCGAAGTCGGCGTGCTGATGCAGCTCTTTCTCGAGTCGCTCGATCGCGAAGTTGCGGAGCTCGACGCTAACGGCGTGCGGATTCGCTTCATCGGCGACCGCTCGCGGCTTGCTGCAGCGCTCACCGATCGCATGGCCGCGGCCGAGGAACGCACCGCCGGGCGCGACCGCCTCGATCTCGTCGTCGCGGTCGCTTATGGCGGCCGATGGGACCTGGCCCAGGCCGCGAGGCGGCTCGCGGATGAGGTCGTTGCCGGCATCCGCGAATCGTCCCGGATCGACGAAGACTCGCTCGGCGCCTGCCTCGCAACCGCGGGGCGCCCGCCGCCGGATCTGTTCATTCGCACCGGCGGCGAGCGCCGCATCAGCAATTTCCTGCTCTGGGATCTGGCCTATACCGAGCTCTGGTTTACCGACACCCTGTGGCCCGATTTCGACGCGGCCTGCTATGCCGCGGCGCTGGAAGACTACAGCGTGCGCCATCGTCGTTTCGGCCGGGTCGCGAGCCAGGCGGGCGGCAACTGATGCTCGGGCAACGCATTCTGACCGCGCTCGGCCTCGTGGTCGTGCTCGCGCTCGTGTTGATCGTCCTGCCGGAACGAGTCGCGGTAGCGGCGCTCGGCCTGCTGATCCTCGTCGGCGCCTGGGAATGGACGCTGCTCGCCGGCCTGCAGGGACCCATCACGCGCGCGCTCTATGTCGCGACCTGCGCTGCCGCCATGCTTGCCCTGTGGCACGCGACCGAGTTGCCCGCGGATTTCGAGCGGGCGATGCTGCTGACGATGCTGGGCTGGGTGCCGCTCTTCGGGTGGATCGTTTTCGCGCCGGAGCGCAAGGCGGCCTGGCTCGCAGCCATCGCGGGAATCTGGGCTCTCGTGCCGACCTGGCTCGCCCTGTCGCGGCTCTACCTGCAGGATGGCAATGGCCGCGAACTCGTCGTCTTCGTGCTCCTGCTCGCCTGGGCGGCGGACATCGGCGCGTATTTCGCCGGCCGGCGCTTCGGCCGCTTTCGCCTCGCCCCGTTCGTCAGCCCGAACAAGACCTGGGAAGGGGTGCTCGGCGGGCTCGTCGCGGGTTTCCTGGTCGCCCTCGCGGCCCGCGCCTGGTTTGAGCTGCCGGCGCTTGCCTTTCTGTCGCTTTGCGTTGCCGCCGTCCTCGTCTCCGTCGTGGGCGACCTGCTCGAAAGCATGTTCAAGCGCCAGCGCGGGCTCAAGGACAGCGGCAGCCTCCTGCCCGGACACGGCGGCATGCTCGATCGCATCGACAGCCTGACGTCGTCCGTGCCGCTGCTCGCGCTCGGGCTCGGATGGCTGGGGCTGGTCGCATGAAGGGCCTGGTCGTACTCGGTTCGACGGGAACCATCGGCGAGAAAACCCTGGACGTCGCGGGCCGTCATCCCGATCGATTCCACATCGTCGCGCTCGCTGCGCATTCGAATCACGAGGCGCTCTTCGCGCAATGCGAGCGCTTCAGGCCCGAGTGCGCGGCGCTTGTGGATCACGCGGCCGCGGCTAAGCTCGCCGCGCGCGTCGCCGCGGCCGGTCTCGGCACGCGCGTGCTTGCGGGCGCCGAATCGCTCGCGACGGTGGCGTCGCTGCCGCAAGCGGAGCTGGTGATGGCGGCAATCGTGGGCGCCGCCGGGCTTGCGCCTACGCTCGCCGCCGCCGAAGCGGGCAAGCAACTCCTGCTCGCGAACAAGGAGTCGCTCGTCCTCGCGGGTGAACTGCTCCTCGATGCCGCACGCACATCCGGCGCGCGGATCCTGCCGATCGACAGCGAGCACAACGCGATCTTCCAATGCCTGCCGCCGCGGCGGGACCCGAAAGGCGCGCCGCCGGGTGTCGCGCGGGTCGTGCTGACCGCCTCGGGCGGTCCGTTCCTGAAGACCCGCCGCGAGGACCTCGCCGCCGTGACGCCGGAACAGGCCGTCGCGCATCCGAACTGGCGCATGGGCCCGAAAATCTCGGTCGATTCGGCCACGCTGATGAACAAGGGCCTCGAGATCATCGAGGCCTGTCATCTGTTCGCCGTCAGGCCGGAGCGGGTCCGCGTGATCATCCATCCGCAGAGCATCGTGCACTCGCTCGTCGAGTTCGACGACGGGTCGGTCATCGCGCAGATGAGCCAGCCGGACATGCGCGTGCCGATCGCGCACGCGCTCGGCTGGCCGGAGCGGATCGCGTCAGGGGCCCGCGCCCTCGACCTCGTCCAGATTGCGAGGTTGTCGTTCGAAGCTCCTGATCTGGAAAGGTTTCCGTGCCTCGCCATCGCCGAGGAAGCGGCCCGCATCGGCGGCACGGCACCCGCGGTGCTGAACGCGGCGAACGAGGTCGCCGTGGCTGCGTTTCTTGGCAGGCGGCTGAACTTTGCGAGCATCGCGGGAGTCATTGAGAGCGTGTTGCAACAGCACGAGGCGGGGCCGGTGCGAAGCTTGGACGATGCGCTCGCGGCGGACGCCTGGGCGCGCGAGCGCGCAGCCGCGGCACTTGAGTCGCGCCAGGCTGCCGGCGCATGAGCCTCGAAATCCTCATTTCCGTCGTCGCCTTCATCGTCGCGATCGGCGTCCTGGTCACGGTGCACGAGTTCGGTCATTTCTGGGTCGCCCGCCGGCTTGGATTCAAGGTGCTGCGTTTTTCCCTCGGCTTCGGCAAGCCGCTCGCGAAGCGCGTCAGCCGCGATGCCGACCAGGTCGAATACGTGCTCGCCGCGATACCGCTCGGCGGCTACGTGCGCCTGCTCGACGAGCGCGACGGCCCGGTGCCGGAGGGCGAGGAACATCGCGCCTTCAATCGCCGGCCGCCGCTCGCGCGCATTTCCGTGCTGTTCGCGGGGCCAGGGGCGAATTTCCTGTTCGCAATCCTCGCGTACTGGGTGTTGTTCATGCAGGGCGTGCCGGGACTGAAGCCGGTGATCGGCGAGGTGGCGCCGGAGTCGCACGCTGCCCGCGCAGATCTCCGCGCGCTCGACGAGATCGTCGCCGTCGGAGGCGAAGCAACCAGGACGCGCCAGGCGGCGGCGCTCGCAATTCTGGAGCATCTGGTCGACGAGGATGGCGTGCCCGTCGAAGTGCGGAACGAGTCCGGCGGGACACGCAAGCTGACGATCCGGGTTCCTGAAGGGGAGCGCAGGGCGCTGACCGAACCCGGCACCCTGCTGCGCGGCCTCGGATTCTCCTTCTGGTATCCGCCGCAACCGGTTGTCGTCGGCAGCCTGACACCGAACGAACCGGCGGCGCGCGCGGGGCTCGCGCTCGGCGACCGCATCGTGGACGTCGACGGGACGGCGGTCCCGGACTACATGAAATTCGTCGCCGAAATTCGCGCGCGGCCCGGGCGCCCGACCCGCGTGACCGCGATTCGCGACGGGCGGCCGCTGACATTCGACCTGGTGCCGAAGGCCGTCGTCGAGGATGGCCGGACGGTCGGCAAGATCGGTCTCGGCGCGGCGCTCGCCGAGGGGACTGTGTTTCCCGAGCGCATGCAGACGATCGAGCGCTACGGCCCGTTCGCCGCGATCGCGCCCGCCGCGCGCGAAACCTGGCAGAAGAGCGCGCTGACGGTACGTTTCCTCTGGCGCATGGTGACCGGCGACGTGTCGACGAAGAACATCTCCGGTCCCATCAACATCGCGCAGTACGCCGGGCTGACGGCGACCGAGGGATTCACCTACTATCTCGGTTTCCTGGCGCTGGTGTCGATCTCCCTCGCGGTGCTGAACCTGCTGCCGGTGCCGGTGCTGGACGGCGGCCAGATCGTCTTTCAGCTCGTGGAAATGGTGAAGGGCGCGCCGCTGTCGATGAAGGCGCAGGTGTTCGGGCAGAAGATCGGCATCGCGATGCTCGTCGCCCTGATGGGCTTCGCGTTCTACAACGACCTCACGCGGCTCTTCGGCTGAAGTCGCAGGGGAATCCGGCAATATGCTGCGTCGGCTCATCGCAGGCTTCCTTATCGCCCACGCCGGCGCGGCACTCGCGCAGGCGCCGGGCGAATTCACTGTCGGGGACATCCGCGTCGAAGGCCTGCAGCGAATCTCCGAGGGCACGGTCTACAACTACCTGCCGGTCAACATCGGCGACCGCATGGACCAGCGCCGCATCCAGGAGGCGATCCGCGCGCTGTTCGCGACCGGCTTCTTCAGCGACATCGAGGTCCGCCGGGATGGCGAGACGCTTGTCGTCGCGGTGCGCGAGCGCCCTTCGATCGAGAGTTTTGAGATCACCGGCAACAAGGACATCAAGACCGAGGATCTCCAGAAATCGCTGCGCGCGGTCGGCCTGGCGACGGGCAAGACCTTCGATCGCTCGGTGCTCGAGGAGGTGCGGAGCTTCCTGACGGACCAGTACTTCAGCCGCGGCAAGTACGCGGTGAGCATCGATCCGCAGGTCGAGGAAGTCCCCGGCAACAAGGTCCGCATCAAGATCGACGTCGTCGAGGGCGACCGCGCGCGCATCCGCCAGATCAACCTCGTCGGCAACACGGCCTATGACGACGAGGAACTGCTCGACACGTTGGAGCTCCGCACCCCCAACTGGCTGTCGTGGTACCGCCAGGACGACCGCTACTCGCGCGAATCGCTGCAAGGCGACATCGAGACGCTTCAGTCCTACTACCAGGACCGCGGTTACGCCAACTTCGAGGTGGAGTCGACCCAGGTCGCGATCGCACCCGAGAAGGACGACATCTTCATCACGCTCAACCTGCGCGAGGGCGACGTGTACAAGGTCGGCGAGGTCAAGGTGGCCGGCACCATGAAGGTTCCGGAGGCGGAGCTGAGGCGGCTGCTGATCGTCAAGCCGGGGCAGGTGTACTCGCGCAAGCTCATCACCCAGTCCCAGGAGCTCATGTCGTTCCGACTCGGCGTCGAGGGCTACGCCTTCGCGAAGATCGACCCGGTGCCCCGGGCAAACGAGGAGACGAAGACGATCGATCTCACGTTCTTCGTCGATGCGGGCAATCGCGCCTATGTGCGCCGCATCAACTTCATCAATACGAGCTCCGTCGACGACGAGGTGCTGCGGCGCGAGATGCGCCAGATGGAGGGTTCGTACCTGTCGAATGCGCTGCTCGAGCGGTCGAAGGAGCGGCTCCAGCGGCTGCCGTACATCGAGAAAGTCGAGTTCGAGTCGACCCCCGTCCCCGGCACGCCGGATCTCGTGGACATCGATTTCGACGTCAAAGAAGGACTGCCGGGCCAGTTCAGCGGCGGCATCGGCTATTCCGAGTCGCAATCGTTCATCCTGAACGGCAGCTTCGTGCATTCGAATTTCATGGGTACGGGCGAGCGCGTGGCGCTCGAGCTCCTCACTGGCCGGTTCTCGCAGTCGTACAGCCTCTCGCATACCGATCCATACACGAACGTGGACGGCATCTCGCGCACGATGGCGCTGCAATACCGGGACATCACGCAGTACGTGTCGGCGGCATCGGATTTCTCGACCACGACGATGTCCTGGACGCTCGAGTACGGCTACCCGATCACGGAATTCCAGGGACTGCGCTTCGGGCTCATCACCCAGGTCTCCGATCTCATCGTCAATCCTGCGAACAGCGCGCCGGAGGCGGTCACCTGGGTGCGGAACAACGGCAACCCTTACACGCGGGTCATCGAGCGCGAGTTTCCGAACCCCGACGACCCGGATGATCCGACGATCATCACCACGACGCTCTTCGGCACGAAGTTCAACACCTTCGAGCTCGTCGGCGGCTGGTACTACGACTCGCGGAACCGCGCGATCTTCGCGGACCGCGGCGTGCAGCATTCGGCCAGCCTCGCAGTCACGGCGCCGGGCAGCGAGGTCGATTACTACACATTCCGCTACGACTACCTCCAGCTCTTCCCGCTCTACAGGCAGTGGACGCTCGCGCTCTCGGCCGAGCTCGGTTTCGGCGATGCGCTCGGCAAGGACACGTCCGCCCTGCCGCCGTACCGGCAGTTCTTCGCCGGCGGCCCGGGATCGGTGCGCGGCTTCACCGAGAGCCGGCTCGGACCCAAGGACGGCTTCGGCAATCCCTATGGCGGCAACATGAAGGTCATCGGCCGGGCAGAGCTCCTGTTCCCGGTGCCGGAGAAGTGGCGGGCGAGCACACGCATCAGCGCGTTCTTCGACGTCGGCAACGTCTTTTCCCAGGGCTCGTCCATCGACTTCGTCGGCGAGGACGGTCGCACGCCGGTGGACTACGAGTTCGATTACAATGAATTGAAGCAATCCGCGGGCCTTTCCATCCAATGGATGGCGCCGCTGGGGATTTTCCGGTTCAGCTATGGCATCCCGCTGAACGAGTTCAAGGGCGACGGCATCCGCTATGCGGACGAGGTCGAGCGCTTCCAGTTCACGATCGGTTCCGCATTCTGATAGTCGAGGCTAGATGACACCCATGACCAGGCACATTCTTTCCTGCGCGCTACTCGTTGCCGCGGCGCTCGCGGCGGCCCCCGCAGGCCATGCCGCCGAGCTCAAGATCGGCTTCGTCAATTTCGGCCGCCTGCTCGAGGAGTCGCCGCAGGCGAAGGCCGCCCAGCAGGCGCTCGAAGGCGAATTCCTGCCGCGCCAGCGCGACGTCGCTGCCCAGCAGAAGTCGCTCGAGGAGAAAAGCGACAAGCTGAAGAAAGAGGCCGCCGTGATGTCGGAGGCGGATCGCGTCAGGACCGAGCGCGAGGTCCGCGATCTCGAGCTCAACGTCCAGCGCCGCTTCAAAGAACTTCAGGAAGACCTGAACATGCGCCGCAACGAGGAAGTGGGCCGGATGCAGCGCGCGCTGCTGCAGGAAGTCCAGGCCTACGCCAAGGCGAACGGTTACCAGCTCGTCGTCAGCGAAGGCGTGCTGTTCGCCGCCGAGGGCATCGACATCACGCCGCAGGTCGTCGCAGCGATCAAATCCAAAGCGCCGGCGCCCGCGACACCGCCCAAGACCTGAGTCGCGGGCATCCGCCAGGGGAGCGCCGCGATGGCGATTACGCTCGGCGAGCTCGCCGTCCGTTACGGACTGGAGCTCGCCGGCGATCCCGACCAGGCGATCGACGGCGTCGCGGCGCTCGCCACGGCGACGCCCGGCAAGCTCTCCTTCTGCACCGGCCCCAGGTACCGCAAGCAACTCGCGGCCACGCGCGCGACCGCGGTCGTCGTGCCGCGTGAGCTCGCCGCGGAATGCCCGGTCGCGGCGCTCATCAGCGAGCGGCCTTACGCGAGCTTTGCGCGCATTGCCGCCGGCCTGAACCCGCCCGCGCCGGTGAAGGCGGGCGTCGCGCCCGGCGCGCAGATCGCAGGATCGGCGAAGGTCGCCGCGAGCGCGTGGATCGGGCCGCATGCCGTCGTCGGCGCGGGCGCCGTGATCGGCGAGCGCTGCTCCGTCGGACCGCACTGTGTCATCGAGGACGGCGCCCGGCTCGGCGACGATTGCCGGCTCCAGGCGGGCGTGACGATCTGCCACGACGTATCGATCGGCGCGCGCTGCGTGTTCAAGCCGGGTGCGGTCGTCGGCAGCGACGGCTTCGGGTTCGCGCCCGACGTGGACGGCTACGTCAAGGTTCCGCATCTCGGCAGCGCGCGGCTCGGGAACGACGTCGAGGTCGGCGCGAACACGACGATCGATCGCGGAACCATCGAAGACACCGTCATCGACGACGGCGTGAAGCTGGACAACCAGGTGCAGGTCGGCCATAACTGCCGCATCGGGGCCCACACGGTGATCGCCGGCTGTGTCGGCATCTCGGGCAGCACGATCATCGGCAGCCGCTGCATGATCGGCGGCGCAGTGGGAATCGCCGGTCATCTCGAGATCGGCGATGAGGTCGTCGTGACCGGCTATTCACTGGTCACGCATGCGCTGCCCGGCCCGGGAACCTATTCCTCGGGCATGCCGGCGATCGAGGTCGCGAAATGGCGCAGGGCGGTCGCGCGCCTGCACCGGCTCGAACGGGAGAAGAAGCGATGAGCGAAGGGTTTCCGATGGACATCCAGGCCGTGCTCGCGCAGCTTCCGCACCGCTATCCATTCCTGCTGGTCGACCGCGTCGTCGAATGCGTGCCGGGCAAGCGCATCGAGGCCATCAAGAATGTCACCGTGAATGAACCGTTCTTTTCCGGGCATTTTCCGGGCCGGCCGGTGATGCCCGGGGTCATGATCCTCGAGGCGCTCGCGCAGGCGGCGGGAATACTGGCGTTCAAGACCGCGGGCGTAGTGCCGGACCAGCACTCCCGCTTCTACTTCGTCGGCATCGACGGCGCCCGCTTCCGGCGCCCCGTCGAGCCCGGCGACCAGCTCGTGTTGAAAGCGACCCTCGAGCGGTCGATCCGGGGAATCTGGAAATTCGCGACGGTCGCCGAAGTCGACGGCGCCGAGGCCGCATCGGCCACGATGATGGTCGCGCCGGAGGTCAAGCCTTGATCGATCCGCGGGCGATCGTCGCGCCCGACGCCGAAATCGGCGACGGGGTGGAGATCGGACCGTTCGCCGTGATCGGGTCCGGCGTACGCATCGGCGCAGGCTGCTGGATCGGTACGCACGCGGTCGTCAACGGGCCGACCACGCTCGGCCGCGACAACAAGGTGTTCCAGTTCGCGTCGGTCGGCGACGCACCGCAGGACCGGAAGTACGCCGGCGAGCCCACGAAACTCGAGGTGGGGGACCGCAACGTGTTCCGGGAATTCTGCTCGATCAACCGCGGCACCGTCGGCGGGCGGGGCACGACCACGATCGCGGACGATTGCCTGTTCATGGCGTACTCGCACGTCGCGCACGATTGCATCGTCGGCAGTCACTGCATCATGTCGAACTGTACTGCCCTTGCCGGCCATGTCGAGCTCGGCGACTGGGTGATCCTGTCCGGCTACGCCGGCATTCATCAATTCTGCAAGGTCGGCGCGCATTCGTTTCTGGCCAACAACGCGGCGGTCACGCGGGACGTCCCGCCCTACCTGCTGGTTGCGGGTTCTCCCGCCGAGCCCAAGGGCGTCAACAGCGAGGGACTGAAACGGCGCGGTTTCGACGCGGCGCAGATTGCCAACATCAAGAACGCCTATCGTCTTTTCTACCGGTCGGGACTCAAGCGGGTCGATGCCGAGGCAGAACTCCGCGCGCTCGTGCCGTCCCAGCCGGAGCTGAAGCCGTTCGTGGATTTCCTCGCCGCCAGCGAACGCAGCATCATCCGCTAAGGAGCCTCCATGGCAGCCGTCCGCGCGCTGACGATCGGCCTCGTCGCCGGCGAGTCGTCCGGGGACAGTCTCGGCGCGGCCCTGATCCGCGCGCTCAAGGCGCGCGCGCCGGGCGTCCGCGTCGTCGGCGTCGCGGGGCCGGCGATGCAGGCGGCGGGCTGCGAGTCCTGGGCACGGTCGGAGGAGCTTGCGGTAATGGGGCTCTTCGAGGTGCTGCATCATCTGCCGCGCCTGCTGCGGCTGCGCGGCCGCATCCGGAATGCCATGCTCGAGCTGAAACCCGACGTGTTCGTCGGCATCGATGCGCCTGAATTCAATCTGGGTCTCGCGCGGACGCTGCATGCGGCAGGAATTCATACCGTGCAGTACGTGAGCCCGCAGGTCTGGGCCTGGCGCCGCGGCCGCGCCCGGCGCATGGCGGGCTTCCTCGATCTCGTGCTTTGCCTCCTGCCGTTCGAACGCGCGGTCTACGACGAAGCGGGCCTGCGCGCGATTTTCGTCGGTCATCCGCTTGCGGATCAGCTTCCGCTCGTTCCGGACCAGGCTGCCGCGCGCACGGAGCTCGGCCTCGTGTCCGACGCCCCGGTCATTGCCTTGCTGCCCGGCAGCCGCATCGGCGAAGTCTCGCGCCTCGCCGGCGACTTCGCGGGCGCAATCGCCTGGCTCGCCGAGCGGCGCCCGGGCCTGCAATTCGTGGCCGCGCTAGCTGATGGTCGTACTCGCAGCGAATTTGAACGATCGCTGGCGTTGCATGCGTCTGGAGCCTCGGTCCACCTCGTGGAAGGCCGGGCTCACGCGGTGCTTACGGCGGCGAGCGTCGTGCTCGTGGCCTCGGGGACGGCGACGCTCGAGACGCTCCTCTGCAAGCGTCCGATGGTCGTCGCCTATCGCCTGGGCGCACTGACCGCGCTCGCGCTCCGCCGTCTCGGGCTCATGAAGGCGGCCCATTTCGCGCAGCCCAACCTGCTCGCAGGCCGTGCCGTCGTCCCGGAGCTTGCACAGGGCCAAGTGACGCCGGAACGGCTCGGCCGGGAAATCGAACGCTGGCTCGATACGCCTGCGGCGGTCGCTGAACTGCAAGTGCTCTTTACGGCCATCCACAGGCAGCTCAGGCGGGGCGCGAGTGAACAGGCGGCGGAGGCGGTGCTCGGCCTCGCCCGGGCGCAGGCGCCGTGAGCCGCCGGATCGCCATGCGGCCACGGCTTGCCGGTGGCCTCACGGCCGGCGTTGACGAGGCTGGCCGCGGGCCGCTCGCCGGACCCGTCGTCGCCGCCGCCGTGATCCTGGATTCGCGCCGGCCGATTGCGGGCCTGCGCGATTCCAAGCTGCTCTGCCCGGAGGTCCGCGAGCGCCTCGCGGCCGAGATCCGCTCGAAATCCATCGCCTGGGCAATCGGCTGGGCCGACGCGGGCGAGATCGACGTGCTGAACATCCTGCAGGCGAGCCTGCTCGCGATGCGCCGCGCGCTCCAGGGACTCGCGGTCGCCCCGGGCCGCGTGCGCGTGGACGGCGATCGCTGCCCGGCGGAAGCCATGCTCGGCTTCTCCTGCGGCATCGACGCCGTGGTGCGGGGCGACGCGCGCATCCGCGAGATCAGCGCAGCGTCCATCCTGGCCAAAGTCAGCCGTGACGCCTGGATGACCCGCGTTGCCGGGGTCTATCCCGGCTACGGTTTCGAGCGCCACAAAGGCTATGCCACCGAAGAGCATTTGCGGCGGCTGGAACGGTTCGGCGCCTGCCGTCTGCACCGCCAGAGCTTCGCGCCGGTAAGATCGCAGCATGCATTCGACTGAACCCCGGGCACGCGATCCGCAATTCGTCCATCTGCGGCTGCACACCGAGTATTCGCTCGTCGACGGTATCGTCCGCGTCCCGCGGCTGATGCGCGCGGTGGCGCAGGCCGGCATGCCCGCCGTCGCCCTGACCGATCACGGCAATCTGTTCGCGATGGTCAAGTTTCATCGCGAGGCGGAGCGGCGGGGCGTGAAACCGATCATCGGCGTGGATCTGTGGATTCGGGACGCGAACGAGCGCGCCGAACCCACGCTACTGACGCTGCTCGCGCAGAACCCGGACGGATTTCGCAATCTCACGCGGCTCGTCTCGCGGAGTTATCTCGAAGGGCAGGACGGGGGCCGGCCCCTGCTATCGCGGGACTGGCTGGGCGCCGATTCGACCACGGGCCTGATCGCCCTGTCGGGCGGGTCGCAAGGCGACATCGGCCGGGCGCTCCTTGCCAACCGCGCAGCGGACGCTGGCGAGCTGCTCGACCGCTGGCTTGCGCTGTTCGGCGACCGTTTTTACCTGGAGGTCCAGCGCAGCGGGCGCACGGGCGAGGAGGAATACATCGCCGGCGTGCTGGCGCTCGTGGCCTTGCGTCCGGCGCCGGTGGTCGCGACCAACGACGTGCGCTTTCTCGAGCGCGGCGAATTCGACGCGCACGAGGCGCGGGTCTGCATCCACGGGGGACGGCGGCTCGACGATCCGGATCGGCCGCGGCCTTATTCCGCCGAGCAGTACCTGAAGTCGCCCGGCGAGATGGCGGCGCTTTTCGCGGACCTGCCCGAGGCCTTGGCGAACAGCGTGGAGATCGCGCGGCGCTGCTCGTTGCCGCTGCCGCACGGCGACATCTTCATGCCGGCCTTCGAAGTGCCGGACGGCACGACGGCGCCGGAGTTCCTCCGGAAGCTCGCCGCGGAAGGGCTCGCGCGGCGGCTCTGCGCCGTCACGGACGAAGCCCCGCGCTATCGTCAGCGCTTGGACGAGGAAATCGCCGTGATCTGCGGCATGGGTTTCGAGGGTTATTTCCTCGTGGTTGCGGACTTCATCCGCTGGGCGCGCGAACAGGAGATCCCGGTCGGGCCGGGCCGCGGCTCGGGCGCGGGCTCGCTCGTCGCCTGGGCGCTCGGCATCACGGACCTCGACCCGATTCGGCACGAGCTGCTGTTCGAGCGGTTCCTGAACCCGGAACGCGTCTCGTTGCCCGACTTCGACATCGACTTCTGCATGTCGCGCCGCGACCGCGTGATCGAGTACGTGGCGGACCGATATGGGCGCGACCGCGTCTCGCAGATCATCACCTTCGGGTCGCTCGCCGCGCGCGCGGTCGTGCGCGACGTAGGGCGCGTGCTCGGCCTGCCGTACGGCTTCGTCGACGGCGTCGCCAAGCTCATTCCCTTCGAGCTCGGCATCACGCTCGCGGACGCGCTCGAGAAGGAGCCCGAGCTCGCGCGCCGCTACGGCGCCGAGGACGACGTGCGCGACCTCATCGACCTTGCGCGCAAGCTCGAGGGGCTCGCGCGGAACGCCGGCACGCACGCGGGCGGCGTCGTGATCGCGCCGTCGCCGCTCACCGACTTCACGGCGCTCTATTGCGAAGCGGGCGGCGCGAGCGTCGTGACGCAGTTCGACAAGGACGACGTCGAGCAGGTCGGGCTCGTCAAGTTCGACTTCCTCGGGCTCCGCACACTCACGATCATCGACCGGACGGTGAAGCTCATCAACGCGCGCCGGCTCGCTTCCGGCGAGGCGCCGCTCGATCTCGCGCGCCTGCCGCTCGACGACGCCGAGACGTACAAGCTCCTTCGGACCTGCCGCACGACGGCGATCTTCCAGCTCGAGTCGCGCGGGATGAAAGATCTCGTGCGCAAGCTCCAGCCCGACTGCTTCGACGACATCGTGGCGCTCGTCGCACTGTTCCGGCCTGGCCCGCTCCAGTCCGGGATGGTGGACGACTTCATGGCGCGCAAGCACGGGCGCAACAGCGGCGCGATCGACTACCTGCATCCGAGCCTCGCCGGAATCCTGAAGCCCACCTACGGCGTCATCCTCTACCAGGAGCAGGTGATGCAGATCGCGCAGACGCTGTCGGGCTACACGCTCGGCGGCGCGGACCTCCTGCGCCGCGCGATGGGCAAGAAGAAGCCGGAGGAAATGGCGACGCAGCGCTCGGTGTTCGTCGAGGGCGCCGTGCAGCGCGGCGTGCCGGCTGCGCGCGCGGGCCAGATTTTCGACCTGATCGAGAAATTCGCGGGCTACGGCTTCAATAAATCGCACTCTGCGGCCTACGCGCTCCTCGCCTACCAGACCGCCTGGCTCAAGGCGCACTACCCCGAGGCCTTCATGGCGGCGGTGCTCTCCTCGGACATGGAGCACACCGACAAGGTCGTTTCCTTCATCGACGAGTGCAGCGGCATCGGGCTCGAGGTGCTGCCGCCCGACGTCAACGCCTCGATGTACCCGTTCACGGTCGCGGGCCCCGGCACGATTCGCTACGGCCTCGGCGCGATCAAGGGAGTCGGGGAGGGCGCCGTGGACGCGATCGTCCGCGAGCGCGAGCGCGGCGGCGCATTCCAGGATCTCGCGGACCTGTGCCGGCGCGTGGATCTCCGACTCGCGGGCAAGCGCACGCTCGAAGCGATGCTGAAATCGGGCTGCTTCGATTGCTTCGGCCGGACGCGCGCGACGCTCGCGCAGGCGCTGCCGGCCGCGATCCAGTTCGGTGAGCAGCGGACGCGCGCGTTCGCGGCCGGCCAGGACGACCTGTTCGGCGGCCTCGCGGCACCTGCGCCCGGACTCGCGCAACCGCCGATCGAATTTGCCGCCGTGCCCGAATGGAGCGAGGCGCAGCGGCTGCAGGGCGAGCGCGAGACGCTGGGGCTGTTCCTGTCGGGGCATCCGATTGCCGAATATGAGCAGGAACTGCGACAGGTGGCGCCGGCGCGAATCGTGGACCTCGGCGGCCCCCGGCCGGCCGCGGACGCCCGCGGCTATGGCGCCGGAAAAAACGTGACTGTGGCGGGCCTCGTGCTCGAGCTGCGCCGCCGCGGCGCGCGCATGACGCTGCTGCTCGACGATCGCAGCGCGCGCATCGAAGTGAGCCTGTTCGAGGACGTCTGGCAGCAGCATCGCGCGGTGATTGCGCGCGACGCGATCCTGGTCGTCGAAGGGCAGCTGCGCTTCGACGAGTTCATCGAGGAGTGGCGCATCAACGCAAGGAAACTCACGCCGATCCATGAGCTTCGCGAGCGCGAGGCGCGCAGGCTTCAGATCCGCCTTCCGGCCGGCGGCGGCGACGGGAGCCTGCTCTCGCGGCTCGAGGAAACGCTGCGGCCGTGGCGCGGCGGGCGCTGCGGCGTCGACGTGCATTACATCGGCGGCGAGGCGCGCGGAACGCTCACGCTCGGCGAGGAATGGTCGGTGACGCCCGCGAAGGCGCTCCTCGACGAGCTCGCGAAGCTAGTGGGCCGGGACGGCCTCAGGCTGACCTACGGGCCGCGCGCGGACTGACCGTTATACTGCGCGCATGCCGCTCCAGTTCCTCGACTTCGAACAGCCGATCGCCGAGCTCGAGGCGAAAATCGAGGAGCTGCGCTTTCTGGCCGAGGGCTCCGATCTCAATACTTCCGAAGAAATCGACAAGCTCCGTGCCAAGAGCCGGTCGCTCGCGACGAGCATCTTCACGAACCTCACGTCGTGGCAGATCACGCAGCTCGCCCGCCACCCGCAGCGGCCTTACATGCTCGACTACGTCCCGATCGTCTTCACCGAATTCCAGGAACTGCATGGCGATCGCATGTACGCGGACGACCAGTCGATCGTCGGCGGCATCGCGCGCCTCGCCGGCACGCCGGTCATGGTGATCGGCCAGCAGAAAGGGCGCGACACCAAGGAGCGCGTGCGGCGCAACTACGGCATGCCGAAACCCGAAGGCTATCGCAAGGCGCGCCGGCTGATGCTGACGGCGGAGCGCTTCGGCCTGCCGCTCGTCACGCTGATCGACACGCCCGGCGCCTATCCCGGCATCGGCTCGGAAGAGCGCAACCAGAGCGAGGCGATCGCGCGAAACCTCTTCGACATGGCGCGGCTCGCGGTCCCGGTCGTGAGCTGCGTCATCGGCGAGGGCGGATCGGGCGGCGCGCTCGCGATCGGCGTCTGCGACCGCCTGCTGATGCTGCAATACAGCATCTATTCGGTGATCTCGCCCGAAGGCTGCGCGTCCATCCTCTGGAAGAGCGCCGACCGCCGCGAGCTCGCGGCCGAGGCCATGGGCATCACGGCCGAGCGCCTGTCGAAACTCGATTTGGTCGACGAAGTGATTCCCGAGCCGCTCGGCGGCGCCCACCGCGGCCCACAGACGATGGCGGAGCGGCTCCGCGAGTCGCTCGTGCGCCAGCTCGAATCGCTGACCGCGTTGCCCGTCGAACAGCTTCTCGCCGAGCGGCAGAAACGGCTCCGCGGCTTCGGGGTTTTCGGCGGCGCCTGAGATGGAATTCGGCTCGGAGCGCCTTGCGGCTTCGCTTGCAGCGATCGACGAATCCTGGCCGGGGGCGCGCTTCTGCGTCGCGCTCTCCGGCGGGCTCGATTCGACCGTGCTCCTGCATGCGATGACTGCGCTCTGCCGCCGCGAAGGCACAAGCGGCCTGCGCGCCGTGCACCTCGATCACGGCCTGCAAGCGGAATCGGCGGCCTGGGCGGATGTCTGCCGTGCGGCATGCCGCGCGGCCGGCGTGCCGCTCGAGGTCATCTCGCTCCGGCTCGTGCCCGAGGACGGCGCGAGCATCGAGGCCGCGGCGCGCGAAGCGCGTTATGCGGCGCTCGCGCGAAACCTGCAATCCGGCGAATGGCTGCTGACGGCGCATCATCGCGACGATCAGCTTGAAACCGTCCTCATCCAGTTGCTGCGCGGTGGCGGCGTTGCCGGTCTCGCCGCGATGCCGGCGCGCGCGTCCTTCGGCCGCGGCTGGCACGCACGGCCATTGCTCGACGTCGATCGCGCAGCGCTCGCTGCCTACGCCGCGCGACTGGGCCTCGACTGGATCCGCGACCCGACGAACGAGTCGCGGCGCTTCGACCGCGGCTGGCTCCGCGGCGAAGTCCTGCCCGCCATCCGGCAGCGCTGGCCCGCGGCTGCGACGACCGTCGCGCGGAGCGCCGGCCATTTCGCGCAGGCGCAGCGGCTGCTCACGGAGCTTGCGCACGCGGACGCCCAAGGCATCGTCGATGGCGGCCGCCTGTCGATCGCCGGCCTGCGCCGACTGTCGCGGGATCGCCAGGTCAACCTGCTGCGCTGGTGGCTGCGCGAACGCGGGCTCCCTGCGCCGCCCGCGGTGCGCCTCGCGACCGGGATCGGCGAACTCCTCGATGCGCGCGCCGACGCGGCGCCGCTGCTGCGCTGGCCGGAGGGCGAGATCCGCCGCTATCGCGACTGCCTGTACGCGCTGCATCCGATGGCACCGGCGCCGGCGGCGGAGTGCGCAGCCGGGGCCGTTGCCGTCGACATGGGTCCGGGTCTCGGCCGGTTCGAATTGGTCGCCGGAAAGGCGGGTGGGCTGCGCGCGGAACTCGCCGCACCGCCGGCGATTCGCTTCCGCGCCGGCGGCGAAACGCTGCGGCCGCATCCCGCGCGCCCGCGCAAGCGCCTGAAGGATCTCTGCCGCGAAGCGGGCGTCGTGCCCTGGATGCGCGGCCGGCTGCCGCTCGTGTACGTCGGCGACCGGTTGGCGGCCGTCGGCGACCTCTGGATCGATGCGGAATTCGCGGTCCCGCCGGGAGAGCCGTCGCTCAAGCCGGTCTGGACGGGGCGACCGGCGCTCTATTAGCCCGGGTCGCGGCCGGTTCCGTCAGCGCGACCAGCACTCGTTGGGCGGGCTCGATCCGCTGACACCGCGCGCGTTAGCCTCGTTGAGCGTGAAACTCCCACACGCGGTGTCATTGGCCTGGGTTCCCTGCGGGGTCGCGGTGAGCAGATACGTCGTGGGATTAATTTCGCCGGTCACGGCGTACAGGCCCTCCGGTGTCGTAACCGGAAGCACCACGCAACCGACGAACGTGCTGGTGCGCGTATAGCATCGCTCCAGGTTCTGAGCCGTCTGCGTGATCACTGCCTTGGCGTTGCTGCGGTTGCTGCGCACGACCTGCTGGCGGTAGGTCGGAATCGCGATGGCCGCGAGGACCGCGACGATGACCATCACCGCCATCAGTTCCAGCAGCGTCACGCCGCGTTGCGCGCTTCGGCCGTTAAGGGGTCGCATGGGTACTCTCCGCTATCTGATCTGTCGCCAGGACTGGCGGCCAGTGGCGTTCACGCCGGGATTTTCGACGGTCACCTGGATGTTGCCCGTCGTGCCCGGCGTGTACTTGTACTCGGCGTTCGGGCCCGCGAGGATGCCGGGCTTCGGGGTGATGCCGACCTCGGACTGCAGGCCGCTCACGGGGACCTCGATCACAGTGCCGTCCTCGAGCGTGACTTCCACGAAGTCATCGCCGTCGAACTCGATGTCCCGATTCAGATCGAATGGTGACGCTTCGAGGCGCGAGCCGGTGAGCGCGTCGAGCTCCATGAGCCAGCTCGTGCCGCCGGCGATGCAGGGGTCCGGATCCGGTATCACGGTGGTGAAGATGATGCGGCCGCCGCGCAGGATCGAGTCGGACACCTGCATCTCGCCCTCGAACGTCCCCGGCGGGTTGGGCGGCGCAAGCAGGTCCAGGTACCAGCCGCGGTTGGTGACTGCGTTGTCCGTGGTCACCCGCAGCGGGATCGTCAGGCTGTTGCCGTCGGGATCCGTGAAACTGAAGTCCTGCTCGGCGATGATCTGCTGCGACGTCAGCGACGCGCGGCCGGCCACGAGGTCCGTGTCGGTCAGCGAATTCGGGTCCAGGATGCCGTAGAAGGTCTGGCGCTGTGTCGGCGTCTTGTCGGTGAGCTCCAGGTACTTGCCGGTGCCGAACAGCACGATCACGCCCGCCCCGCGCGGGCCGCGTCCGACTTCCGGACGCGACGTGATCGGCTGCGGGTCGTTGGCAGCGTCGCGCGCCGTGAACAGCGGCAGCTTGACGCCCGCGGAACCGTAGGCCACGTCCCAGTTCGCCGGATCGGCGCCTGTCACGTTGAACTTCCAGAGATTGCCGAACAGATCGCCGGCATAGATGAAATCGACGATGGAATCGCCGTTCAGATCGACGGCCGCGGGCGTCGAAAGCCCGTTCGCCCCCGTCGTGCCGACGCCGGTGTCGATCTTGCGGACCAGCGCGCCGGTCTCGACGTCCACGATGAACAGCACGGCCTTGCCGTTGGTGCTGTTGTAGCCGTTGCCGAAGACCGCGTACCACTTGCCGTCCTGCATGCGGATGATGGCCGGCCGGCTGTAGGTGAAGCCGAGATCGGCCGCGTCGGTGAATTCCCAGCGGAAGATGCTTGCGGCATTGGCCTCGCTGAAGTTCGACGGATTCGTGACGTCGAGCGCGTAGATGCTCTTGCCGCCCTTGTTGAGCCCGCCGACCAGCACGGTATGCCAGGCATTGGCGTAGAAGGCGTCGCCCATGGTCGGCGGGCCATCCACGTAGAAGCGGTGCGAATAGTCGATGCTGGTCAGCTCGTGCAGGTTCGCGAACACGCCGCCCGGGATGAACGCGAGGCGTTCCTCGCCGGTGGCGGCATCGAAGCCGTGCAGCATGCCGTCATTCGCGCCCGCATACAGCATGTGCGTGCGGTTGAGGTTGGCCGCGATGAACGCCGAATAGGGCTGGCTTTCCAGCACATCCGGGAACATGAACGGCGGCCGGCCGACGAACATCGGTGCGGACGACACGATGTCGCCCAGCACGTTGCGATTGGGCGACGTCGGCCGATCGCGGAACTGCGGCGAGCCGGTCGCGACGATCTGGTCTTCGCGCGTCCCGTCGCCGCGCAGATAGTTCAGCCGTTGCTGCCCGAAGCCGTCGCTGGTGGGATCCAGCTCGCCCTGGCGCGTCGCGTCGACATTGGCCCAGCGGAACGGGGTCGCCACGCCGTCGCTGTTGACGGTGATGATCGTGCGGCTGTTCGGAGCCGGAATCTCTTCCGATGCATCCCATTCTTCCGCGGTGTCCAGCGTGCCGTCGCTCTGCACGGGGAAGGACAGCAACTGGCCCGACCAGTCGCCGCTGTTGAACTTGGCCTGGAAGACGCGCGTCTCGCTCGAGATCGAGCCGGAGTTGACCGACGCGGACGACGCCGAGCCGACGCGCGCCAGGATTTCGTTGAATGCCTCCGTCAGCTGCTCGCCGAGGCGGAGCGCATTGGTCACGAGGAAGTAGTTGTCGGGGTTGCCGTCGCCGTCCGAGTCCCACTCGGCCTGAACGTCCGGCAGATCGTTGTCGTTCGTATCCTTGAAGCCGCCCCATTTGGCGGCGTACTTGAGCGGATCGGCGAGCAGTGTCGCGCCGCCGCCGCTGCCCGGCGTGAACAATCGGGAGTCGTTCCAGGGCAGCGCCCTGGGGGCAGCCGGACGCGTTGTACAGAGCGTGGACTCGCAGGCACCCGCGTCGCTGCCGGCCGGAGTATCGAGGAAGTACGGAACATTGCTGCCGTCGTCCTGGACGACGAGATAAATCCCATCCTGCGTCGTTCCCGAGACCACATAACCCATGTGATGGGTAATGCCACCCGCTTCGTACAGCCGATCCACAGTGATCCGGACCTGGCCGCCTTCGAGACCGTAGGTGTAGCGGACCACCGCGTCCATGTCGTGGTCGTTGCCCGCCTCGACGTCCTCGAAGTTGATGAGGAAAGAACCGGAGGTGCCGTCCGAGCTCATCGACTCGACGTAGAAGTCGACGATCTGGTTGGTCGGCTGGAACGCGCCTTGCCCCGCACCAATGCTGGCTCCGGCGACGGACTTGGCAAATGGCACGAGCGTCACGTTCCCGCCGCCGACCGGAATCTCGATGCGCGGCAGCGGCGAGGCGAGCGCGACCGCGAAGGTTTGCACTTTCTGGTCGCCCGAAGCGGAATTGATGTCGGTGGCGAGTCCGTACTTGGCCACGCTCCCCGCGTAGTAGCCACCCCGCTTTGTGGGTTCCTCGGGGGACAGGCCGCGGATGTTCGCGAAGCTGTTGGCGGTCTTCGGCGAGGGCGCGCCGTCGTAATCGGCGCCGGAGTGGCCAATGAATACATCCTGACTTGCGCCAAACTCCTGCGCCCAGATGGCGTCCGCTTCGTCGGACACGTCGAGGCCGCCCAGATCGTCGCTGGGAGGCGTGCCACTGTCGGCCGGGGTTGAGCCGGGGAATGAGGAGGCGCCGGGTAGCTGGTCCGTGTCGTATGACGGGTTGATGTCGCTGACCACGGTCATGAAGGGCTTGGCGCAGCTCGCCGATCCCGGAGCGTAGGGATTCGTCCAGGTGTTGACCTTTGGCAGGCCGAGCTGCGAATCGAAGGTGGTTCCGGAGTAGTCGAACTGTGATGTCGGCCCGCCGCCACCGGCGAAGTAGCGCAGCGTCTCGTACATCATCTCGGCGACGGGGTTGGCCCACATCCCGCCGAACTCGTTTTCGTTGAATGGACGCGTCGTCACCAGGCCGGGGTTATACACGGCGCCGGCGCCGCGATCAGCGACTGAGTAGTACCAAGAACCACGGTAGTTCGAATATCCGGCTGCGCGCAGCTTGTTGATCGTCGCGATGATGCCGTTGAAGTTCGTGAAGGTGCCGTCGGTGGTGATATTGATCTCATCGTCCAGGTTTCCGACGTCCTTGCGCACGACACCGCCGCTCTTGCTCTTCTGATAGCTGCCTGTGAGCAGGCCGAACTTCATCGCTTCGTTTTCACCGAACTCCTGGAGCAGTCCGACCGGCTTGAAGTTGTCGTCCGGGTACTGGCGACAGTTCGGTTCGGTCATGCCCGTGGCGCAAACTTCAACTCGTACGGCGTAGTCGGTGAAGCTTGAAGAGTTCGATGCAATCGGCCGGCCCGGCCCGGGGTTGGTCGTGGCACCCACGCACCGCCCGTCATTGGTTCCTGCGTCCCGCCCGTAGCAGGCCCCCGCGACCGGGCTCTCCGTGCTGGCCCAGTGCCAGGCGCGATTCTGGGGGCCGTTGACGTTCTGGGCGACGCGCAGGAGCGGGGGATTGGTGTCGGGACCGTTGTTCGTCCAACTCGTTTGCAGCATCAGCGTCGCATTCGCGAACAGGTGGGTCTTGCCACTCGTGGGCTGGCCGAGCGGCGTGTAAAGGCTGATGTTGTAGCCGTCAATGGCGGTTCCGCGATACTCCTTGACCCAGCTGTGCGCATCTTGCGGGATGTGCGCACGTTCGAGCACGGTTCTCGAATCCGTATCGACGCGGCGGAAGCCGCCGTAGAGCACCTTGCGCAGCGCATCGATGCGCGTGGTCGTCACATAGTTGAGCCAGTCGCCGCTCCATTGTCCGCTGCACTGCTTGTTGGCCGTGCTGCCCGCCGGCACGAACTCGGAACCGTTGTGCGTGTAGCACTTGAACGAATCGAAATAGCCGTAATAGTCGATTTCCGTCGGCTTGTAGCCGATGTCGAGCACGCCGTCGCCGTCCAGGTCGGAATGATCGTTGTAGGCCTCGTAATAAAGCTTGTGGTCGCGGCCCAGCACGATCATGTTGAGCGGCGGCACGCCCTCGTTCAGGAACAGCGGCACGTCGCTGATGTTGGGCGCCGTCTGCGCGACCGCAACTTGCAGAGTGGACACTGCCGACACGATCAACGCGTACAGCGGCCCGGTCACGTTCTTGTTGATGCGCATGGCGTACTCCCTGATCCTTCGCGTTCTTCAGAATCGTCGCGTGTAAGTGCTTTCGAGCACGGCCTGCGCCGTGTCGGTGGCGCCTGCTGAACGGGCCGTGATGCGATAGAAGTTGCGGCCCTCCGGCGGCGCGTGGCCAACGGTGAGGCTGTCCGGAATGAAGGCGGCGTCCTCGATCAGGACCCGCGGGTCGGCCGTCGTCTGCTGAATTTCCTGCACGCCGTCCGCGCCGTACTCCTGGGCATTATTGGCCCACCACGTGCCGTCCTGGTTGCGCAGGCTCTCAGGCAGGACATTGCGCTGCCAGACCGAGGGGATCGCGCAGGGAGCGGCCGCGCAAGTGTCGGGGCGCGCGACCATCAGGCGCAGGCGATTCTCGGCGTCGCGCAGGCCGGCTTCGGCACCCTGGAACGCGATGTTGACGTCGCGCAGGTTGCCGGCCATGCGCTCCTCCATGCGCGTGACCTGCATCGCCGCGAGGCCGAGCACGGTCATCACGAGCAGCAGAATGAGGCTGATGACCAGGATTGCGCCCTGCTGGGCACGAGGCAGATGGGACCTTTGCGGCAGGCTCATTGATGGTCTCCCGTCTTCACAGCGCGCGATTGCGCAGCGCCGCCGTCGTCGTGAACAGCATCCGCTGGCGCCGGTCATCGTAAGGCCCGAGCGTCATGCCGCCGAGCGCTGGCTCGAGGAGCTGGTAGGTTGACCCGTCGACGTCGGGGCCGATTTCCTCCGAACGGGCGAGGAGCGAGAAGTTGACGCTGATGACGTCGTCCCAATCGCCGATGTCGTCGGCCGAGAAGTAGTCGTTGGCAACGCGATCCGCGTCGGTGTCCTCGCCGTAAGCGACCTGCAACCCCTGAACGCCTTCCACCAGCATCTCTGCGGCGTCATCGCCCATGCGCCGCCATAGCGCGGGACCCGTGCCGTTGTCGCCGACCCAGTAAGTTACGGTCTCGATCGGCAGGAGCCGCGCCCCGGCCAGATACTGGAACCCGAGGTCCGCAGTCGCGTTGCCCGGACCCGCTCCACCGGCGTCGTGCAGGATGCTGCCGTTCGGCGCGCCCGCTCCCCAGCCGGTCGCCTGAAAGATCGTGGCCGCCTGGCAATCCGTGATCACCATGATCTGCCCGGCCGCCACCGGCCCCGAGGCGGCCAGCACCTGGGGATTGTCCGTCACATTCGCGAGGTCGGCGCGCATGGTCATGGCTGGTCGGTCGCGCACCGGCATGCGCACGACGACGACGTCGCTGTCGGGGATCGGGGCGGGATCGAGCACGAGCGTGAGCGCGGGCGCATAGTCGCCGTCGCCCAGCGATTCGAAGCCTTGCACCGGTTGTACGTAGTTCCACAATACGTCCGCGGAATCGATGAGCGTCGTGGTAAAAAATGACTCGCGCGCGCAGCCCGTGTAGCCCGCCGAGCGCAGATCGTGCACCATCAGCTCGAGCGCCAGCCGGCCATTTTCCTGTAACCGTGCGGTCTTCTCGTTCGTGAGGTACGTCACCTTCGAGCTCATGAAGATCGAGAGCACGCCCGAAAGGAGGAGCACGCCGAGCGCCATCGCCACCATCAGCTCGACGAGGCTCAGGCCCTGTTGCAGCCGCATGCGCATGGGGCCCCTCAAAGCTCGGTTTCCGTGACGAACGTGTCGGCCCCGAGCCGATCCGTCCATTGCACCGTGATCGTCGCGACGGCGCCGGCTAGCACGACGGCGCCGTCGCCGGACGGCAGGATGTCGGCCAGCGATTGCTTCCAGGCGACCACGTCGAGGTCCGCCAGCGTGTTCCCGCCGGGCACGGCACCGACCGCGACGTTGTACCCACCCGCGAGCGCAGCCGTGCGATTCGCGCGCATGCGGTCGGCGATGTCGTGCGCCAGCATGGTCGCCTGAGAGCGCAGGTGCGCGCCGTGATTGCTGCGCAGCGCCTGCAGCTGCAGCCCCGCGACGCCCAGCAGGCCGATGGACAGGATGAGCAGCGCTACCAGCGCCTCGATCAGCGTGGCGCCGCGCTGCCGTTCGCGCCCCGGTCGAGAAATGTTCATGGCTTCGTTCATGAGCAGGTATCGCGTTCGGTGAAGATGCGGCCGGTGTTGCCGATGCGGATGCAACGCGCGTCTGTACCGTCATAGCCGGGCTTCATCAATTCAAAGTCGCCATTGGTGATAACCGGAGTTGTCAGTCCGGTCGAGGCGTACTGGAGGAATTGCAGGCTCGAATCGAGCTCGAGACCGCCGCCGATTTCCGTCCAGACCTGGAGCAGCTCCTCGGTCACGTCCCGCGCCCCGTCGAGATTCAGATCCACGAAGACTATCCAGCCCGTGCTCCAGTCGTTGCTTCCGGCGCAGGTCGCCTGATCCTCGCTGGCGCAGGTGGTCACCACATCGCCACGTTTCATCGCCTCGCTGCGCGCGTAAGTCAGCGTCGTCACCAGCTCGTTGGTATGGCCCGCGATACGATTGTTGCGGATGATGCTCGCGAAGCTCGGGATCCCGACGGTAACCAGGATGCTGAGCACGACCATGGTCGTCAGCAGGTCGAGCAGCGTGAATCCTGCCGCGGTCCTTTTCATGGGACGTACTATAGGGAGCCGGCGGCGCGTCCAACGGCGCCTTCCGACAGGCGCTCGGGCCGCGGCGATGAACGGCGGAAAACGCGGCATTTCGCCCGCTTATGTCCCCAGCCGCGTGACGCGCGTCACATTTCTGCTGGCACCCGATGACGCGCTCAACTAGACTGAACTCCCGTCGTCATCGGGCCATGAAACGCGCGGCGCGCGGTTTCGGTCGGCACGGTCCGGTCCCTCAGTTCCAGCGGCGGGGTATGCGATGACGCGTTTCGTGTTCGTGACCGGCGGCGTGGTCTCTTCCCTGGGGAAGGGCCTCGCATCAGCGAGCCTGGGCGCGATCCTCGAAGGCCGCGGGCTCAAGGTCCGCATGGTCAAACTCGACCCCTATATCAATGTGGACCCGGGCACGATGAGCCCGTTCCAGCACGGCGAGGTCTTCGTCACGGAGGACGGGACGGAAACCGACCTGGACCTCGGGCATTACGAGCGCTTCGTCCGCACCACGACCGGCCGCAACAGCAATTTCACGACCGGGCGGATCTACGAGCGCGTGATCGCGCGCGAGCGGCGCGGCGATTACCTCGGCGCAACGGTGCAGGTCATCCCGCACATCACGGACGAGATCCGCCGCAGCATCAAGCTCGGCGCGGGCGATGCCGACGTCTGCATGGTCGAGATCGGCGGCACGGTGGGCGACATCGAGTCGCTCCCTTTCCTCGAGGCCATCCGGCAGATGGGCGTCGAGCTCGGCCGCAGCAATTGCGTCTACATCCACCTGACCCTCGTGCCCATCGTCGGCGGCTCGGGCGAGATCAAGACCAAGCCCACCCAGCATTCCGTCAAGGAGCTGCGCGGCATCGGCATTCAGCCCGACGTGCTCCTGTGCCGCTGCCGCGATCCGCTGCCGGAAGAGCAGCGCCGGAAGATCGCGCTCTTCACGAATGTCGAGGAGCGCGCCGTGATCTCGGCGGTGGACGCCGACGACATCTATCGCATTCCGATCCTGCTGCACGAGCAGCATCTCGACGTCATCGTCTGCGACAAACTGGGACTCACCGTACCGCCCGCGGACCTCCGCGAATGGCAGCAGGTCGTCGCCGCACGCCAGCAGCACGATGCGACGGTGAATGTCGCGATGGTCGGCAAGTACGTGCAGATCCGCGATTCCTATATCTCGCTGAACGAGGCCCTGCGCCACGCCGGGCTCAAGACCCGCACCCGCGTGCAGGTCCACTACGTCGAATCGACCGACCTGGAAAGCGCCGGCACCGCCGCGCTCTCGGGGATGGACGCGATCCTGGTGCCGGGCGGCTTCGGCGAGCGGGGAATAGAGGGAAAGATCGCGTCCGTTCGCTACGCGCGTGAGCATGACGTGCCGTATCTCGGCATCTGCCTCGGCATGCAGGTCGCGGTGATCGAGTTCGCGCGCGGCGTGCTGGGACTTCCGGGCGCGAACTCGACGGAGTTCGAGCGCGGCGCGGCCGACCCGGTCATCGCCTTGATCACCGAGTGGCGCGACCGCACGGGGGAGACGCTCCGCCGCTCCGACCGGTCGGACCTCGGCGGGACGATGCGGCTCGGGGCGCAGGAATCGCGCATCCTCACCGGCACCCTTGCCCGCAAGATTTACGGACGCGACACGATCCACGAGCGGCACCGGCATCGTTACGAATTCAACAACAACTACCTCGAGCGCATGCAGAAAGCCGGCCTCACGATCTCGGCGTATTCCGAAGACGGGCTGGTCGAGATCGTCGAGCTGCCGTCGCACCCGTGGTTCATCGGCGTGCAGTTCCACCCGGAATTCACGTCGAACCCGCGCGACGGCCATCCGCTTTTCGCGAGCTTCGTGCGCGCTGCGCGCGAGCACGCGGTCGGCCGGCTCCCCAGGGCGGCGAGCGCGTGAAGCTCGCTGGCAGCGAGATCGGCCCCGATCGGCCGCTGTTCCTGATCGCCGGGCCCTGCGTGGTCGAAGACCCGGGACTGACGCTTGCGATCGCGGGCGAGCTCAAGGAAATCACCGGCAGGCTCGGGATTCCGTTCGTCTTCAAGGCTTCCTACGACAAGGCGAACCGCTCCTCGCGCGCGTCGTTCCGCGGTCCGGGCATCGAGCAGGGGCTCAAGGTGCTGGAGGAAGTCCGGCGCCAGCACCGCGTGCCGGTCCTGACCGATGTGCACGAGGACACACCGCTCGACGAGGTCGCGGCGGTCGTCGACGTGCTGCAGACGCCGGCCTTCCTCTGCCGCCAGACGAATTTCATCGTCAACGTCTGTTCGCAAGGCAAGCCCGTGAACATCAAGAAGGGCCAGTTCCTGAGTCCCTGGGAAATGTCGAACGTCCTCGAGAAGGCGCGCTCCACCGGCAACGAATCCATCATGGTTTGCGAGCGCGGCTTCAGCTTCGGCTACAACAACCTGATCTCCGATATGCGCGCGCTCTCCGTCATGCGCGCCTTCGGCGCGCCGGTCGTCTTCGACGCCACGCATTCTGTGCAGCTCCCCGGCGGCAAGGGCGCGTCCTCGGGTGGGCAACGGGAATTCGTTCCGGTGCTCGCGCGCGCCGCGGTGGGGGCGGGGGTCGCCGGGCTCTTCATGGAGACGCATCCGAGGCCGGAAGAGGCGCTGTCTGACGGCCCGAATGCCTGGCCGCTGCCGCGCATGCGCGAGCTGCTCGAGCTCCTGGTCGAGCTCGATCGCGCGGTCAAGGCGCGTCCGTTCGCAGAGTCCAGTCTCTGATGCGGATCGTCGACATTCGCGGCCGCGAGATCCTCGACTCCCGCGGCTACCCGACCGTGGAGGCCGACGTCGAGCTCGAGGACGGGACGGTCGGGCGCGCGGCCGTGCCCTCGGGCGCCTCGACCGGAACCCGGGAGGCAGTCGAGTTGCGGGACGGCGATGCCGTGCGCTATCTGGGCAAGGGCGTGTTGACCGCGGTGCAGCACGTGAACGAGGTGCTCCGCGATTCGCTGGTCGGACGGAATGCCGCGGACCAGGCGGGGATCGACCGCCGCATGCGTGAGCAGGACGGCACCGAAAACAAGTCGCGGCTCGGCGCGAACGCGATTCTCGCAGTCTCGCTCGCGACGGCTCGCGCCGCCGCGCAGGCGCAGAAGCTGCCGCTTTTCCGCTATCTCGGCGGCGGCGACGCGGTCGTGATGCCCGTGCCGATGATGAACATCATCAATGGGGGCGCCCACGCCGACAACAGTCTCGACATCCAGGAATTCATGATCGTGCCGGCGGGGCTCCCGAGCTTCCGCGAGGCGCTACGTTGCGGCGCGGAAGTGTTCCACCGCCTGAAGAAGATCCTGCTGGATCGCGGCCTCGCCACCGCGATCGGCGACGAAGGCGGATTTGCCCCGAACCTGCCGTCGAACGAAGCCGCGCTCGGCGTGATCCTCGAGGCGATCGAGAAGGCCGGCTATCACCCGGGGCACGACGTCTGGCTCGGTCTCGACGTCGCAAGTAGTGAATTTTACAAGAACGGCGTCTACCAGCTCGAGTCCGAGGGGCGGCGATTCACGGCTGCCCAGTTTACGGACTACCTGGCCGCGCTCGCCGAGCGCTATCCGATCCTGACGATCGAGGACGGCATGGCGGAATCCGACTGGGCGGGGTGGGCGATCCTGACGCAGCGTCTCGGGCAGAAGCTGCAACTCGTCGGAGACGACTTGTTCGTGACCAACACCGAGATCCTCTCGCGCGGCATCGCCGAAAACGTCGCCAACGCCATCCTGATCAAGCCCAACCAGATCGGCACGCTGACCGAAACGCTCGCCGCGATCGACATGGCGACGCGCGCGGGCTATGCCGCCGTCGTGTCGCACCGTTCGGGCGAAACCGAGGACGCGACGATCGCCGACATCGCAGTCGGCACGGCGGCGACGCAGATCAAGACCGGGTCGCTCTCGCGCTCCGACCGCATGTCGAAATACAACCAGCTGCTCCGCATCGAAGAGCAGCTCGGGGCGCGGGCCCGCTATGCCGGGCGCGAGGCTTTTCCGGTCAAGCGCCGATGAGAACGGCGACATCCGGCCGGCCGGAACGTGCTACTCTCCCGGGCCCATGAAGTTCCTCATCGCGGCACTCATCGCCGCGCTCGCGCTGCTCCAGTACCGCCTGTGGGTGTCGGGCGAGGGGATGCGCGAGGTTTGGCACCTCGCCGCCGCGGTGGAAAGCCAGCGCGCCGAGAACGCGGCGCTCGCGGAACGGAATGCCCAGCTCAAGGCGGAAGTCACGGACCTCAAGCAGGGGCTGACTGCGCTCGAGGAGCGCGCCCGGAACGATCTCGGCATGATCGGGGGCAACGAGATCTTCTACCAGGTCGTCGACACGCCGCACCTGTCGCCGGACGATAACGCGGCCGAGCCGGCACCACTGCGGGCCGCGACGACGCCGTGAACAATCGGTGGCCGAACGAATCTGGTTCGTGATCGCCGCCGCCGGCGCCGCCACGCGCTTCGGCGGCACCGTCCCCAAGCCCTACCTCAAGATTGCCGGCCGAACGCTACTCGAGCATTCGCTGCGCGCCTTGTCAGCGGTGCCCGGCATCGCGGGGGGCGTCGTCGTGGTCGCACCCGGCGATCGGCGTTTCCATCGGCTGCCGAAAATCCTGCGCCGGAGGCTGACGACGGCTACGGGCGGACCAACGCGCGCGATGTCCGTGCTGAACGGGCTCAATGCGCTCATCACCGCCGCGGAAGACGACTGGGTGCTGGTGCATGACGCGGCGCGGCCTTGCCTGCCGCGAAAAGACATCGAGGCTCTGGTCGCGGAATGCCGCCGCGATCCGGTCGGGGGGCTCCTGGCCGTTCCCGTCACCGACACGGTGAAGCAGGCCGACGAACAGGGTCGGAGCACGCGTACATTGCCGCGCGAACGGCTGTGGCGCGCGCAGACGCCGCAGATGTTTCGTCATGGTCGCCTGGTCCGGGCACTCACGCAGGCGCTCGAAGAAGGTTTCGACGCGACCGACGAGGCGGCCGCGATCGAAGGGCTCGGCCTCAGACCGAGGCTGGTCGAGGGCTCGCCACTCAATATCAAGATCACGCGGCCCGGCGACCTCGTGTTCGCGCAGGCCGCCATGCGGGCCACCAGGGGGCGGAAATGAGGATCGGCAGCGGATACGACGTGCACCGATTCGGGCCCGGCGACCAGCTGCGCCTGGGTGGCGTCACCATTCCTCACACGCACGGGCTCGTCGCGCATTCCGACGGCGACGTGCTGCTGCATGCATTGATGGACGCGATGCTGGGCGCGGCGGGCGCCGGCGACATCGGCCTGCATTTTCCGCCGGACGACGCGCGCTTCGCGGGCGCCGACAGCCGCGCGCTCCTGCGCGAAGTCGCGAAGCTGGTCGCGGCTCGGGGCTTCGCCGTCGTCAATTGCGACTTGACGTTGATCGCCGAATTGCCCCGGATCGGTGCGCACCGGGACGCGATCTGCGCCAACATCGCTCAGGACCTGGGACTTCCGCGCGAATGCGTCAATGTGAAAGCAACGACCGCCGAGGGGCTCGGCGCACTCGGACGCGCCGAAGGCATCGCGGCCCAGGCCACCGTACTCCTCCAGGAACTGGATGGCGGCTGAGGCGGACGCGCTTCAAGCCTGGCGTCGCCTCGCGCTCGAGCCTCCGCGTGCCTGGGGCGACCCGCCGATGGCCGGCGCGATGCGCGTCGAGCCCGCGGATTTCCTGGTCGAGGAACGACTCGGCTTCGAGCCGGATGGCGGCGAGGCGCACGTGCTCGTGCTGGTCGAAAAGACAGGTGCGAATACGCTGCATGTCGCGCGCGCGCTCGCGGCCCGCGCCGGCCGGCCGCCCGCGGACCTGGGATTCGCGGGCCTGAAGGATCGACGGGCGGTCGCGCGGCAATGGTTTTCGGTGCCGGCCGTGAAAGGATTGGATTCCCTCGCCGGATTCGCGGGCGACGGATTCCGCGTGCTCGCGGCGCATCCGCATTCGCGCAAGCTCCGCCGCGGCGCGCTCGCGGGCAACCGCTTCAGCATCCGGGTTCGCGGCCTCGAGGGGAATGCGGGCGAGTTCGACGCTCGCGCGGCCCACGTCACGGCGTCGGGCGTGCCGAACTATTTTGGCCCGCAGCGCTTCGGCGGCGAGGGCGCGAATCTCGGGCGTGTGCTCGATTGGGTCGCGCGCGACCGGCTGCCGCGCGGGCGGGAGCCGCGGGCTTTCGTGCTGTCCGTGGCACGCTCGCTCGCTTTCAATGCGGTGCTCGGTGCGCGCGTTGCGGGCGGCACCTGGAACCGGCTGCTGCCCGGAGAAATCGTGAACCTGAGCGGCAGCCAGTCCGTGTTTGCGGCCGAGAGCGTGAACGACGCGCTGCTCCGCCGCTGCGATGAGGGCGACATCGCGCCGACCGGCCCGTTTTGCGGCGCGGACGGCGTGCTGCCGACGGGCGAAGCGGAACGCGTGGAAAGTTCGGCGCTCGCCGTCCTCGAACCGCTGCCGGGCCGGCTCGCTGCCTTCGGGCTGCGGGCGGAGCGGCGCGCGCTCGTGCTGCGGCCGGCGGCTTTCGCGCATCGGCTGGGCGCCGGCGAGCTCGAGCTTTCGTTCGAGCTGCCGCGCGGCGCATTCGCGACGAGCGTGCTCCGCGAGCTCGTGGATACACGCGTTCCCGAGGCCGGCTTGGACTGAGCCCGGCTCCTCAGCCGTCGAGCAGGACGTAGAGGGCGCCGCTCCCGCCGTCATTCCGTCGCGCGGAGCAGAAAGCGCGAACTGCCGCATGACGGCGAAGCCAGCGATTGACGGCGGACTTCAGGACCGGGCCGCGATGACCGGAACCGCGGCCCTTGCCATGGATGATCCGCACGCAATGGCGCTCGTGGCCGGCGGATTCCGCGAGGAAAGCGGAGAGCGCGAGCCGCGCCTCCTCCTGGGTCATCCCGTGCAGATCGAGTTCGTCGCGTACCGCGTAGTGGCCTCGCCGCAGGCGCCGGACGACCGATTCCGACACGCCGTCCCGGCGGAAGCTGAGTTCCTCGCCGGACTCGACGTCGAGCGCGTCGGCGTCGAGCGCGAGCGAATCGGCGAGGACGCGCGCTTCGTCGGCGCGGCGCGAGGCGGCGCGCGGCCGGTGGCGTTCGCGTTCCGGCGCCGGTTTTGTCTGCCGGAGCGGGCGCACGCCGCGCACCGCGGCACGGAACAACTCGCGTTCCTGGTCCTTGATGGCGGCAGCCTCTGTCGATGCGCCCGGGCGACGGAGCTTACAGTATAGTGCGGCCCGGTCGCGTGACACGCGACGGGGATGAGACGCCGGCTTGAAGATCCTGCTCGCCAATGACGACGGCTACCGCGCGGAGGGACTGCGTTTTCTCCGGGAAGCGCTGACGGGCGTCGCGCCGCTCACCGTCGTTGCGCCGGATCGCAATTGCAGCGGAGCGAGCCACTCGCTGACGCTCGAGGTTCCACTGCGGGTCCAGCGGGTCGACGAAGACACCTGGTACGTAATCAATGGCACGCCGACCGATTGCGTCCACCTCGCCATGACCGGCCTCTTCGATTTCGAGTTCGACATGGTCGTCTCCGGCGTCAACGACGGCGCCAATCTCGGCGACGACGTGCTGTACTCGGGCACGGTCGCCGCGGCGATCGAGGGCCGCTTCCTCGGCCTCCCCACGATCGCGGTGTCGCTCGTCGCCGCCGGCGGCACGGGCCCGCATTTCGCGACCGCTGCGCGCGTCGCCCGCGAACTCGTGTTGCGGGTCCTGGCCCGGCCCCTGCATCGCTCGATGATCCTGAACGTCAACGTCCCGGACCGGCCGTACGAGGAACTCCGGGGTTTCGAGGTGACGCGGCTCGGTCACCGCCACCGCGCCAAGGCGGCGGTGCGGGGACTCGATCCGCGGGGACGCGAAATCTACTGGGTCGGCGCGGCGGGCGCCGGCCAGGATGCCGGGCCGGGCACGGATTTCCACGCCGTCGCGAACGGCTTCGTCTCGGTGACGCCGTTGCAGGTGGACCTGACGCGTCATGCGGCGCTCGACGAGTTGCGGGCCTGGCTCTCCGAGGCGGCTCCATGACGAGCGAGCGGCATGGCATCGGCATGACCAGCGCGCGGACGCGCGAGCGGCTGATTCAGCGGTTGGTGGAGCAGGGCATCCGCGACCCACGCGTGCTCGACCGGATCCGCAATGTCCCGCGCCACCTCTTTGTCGACGAAGCGCTGTCGAGCCGAGCCTACGAGGACACGGCCTTGCCGATCGGGCACGGGCAAACGATCTCGCAACCCTACGTCGTGGCGCGAATGACCGAGGCGATCACGATCGGCGGCACGCCCGAAAAAATACTCGAGATCGGCACCGGTTGCGGCTACCAAACCGCCGTGCTTGCGCCGCTCGTAGGGAAGATCTACAGCATCGAGCGCATCGAAGCGCTGCTCGAGCGCGCGCGCGAGCGGCTGCGCGAACTCGATATCAGGAATGTCCGGTTCAAGCACGGCGACGGCACGGACGGCTGGCCGTCGCAGGCGCCGTTCGACGGCATCCTGCTCGCCGCGGCTCCGCATGCGCTGCCGCAGAAGCTCCTGGACCAGCTGGCGGAAGGCGGGCGGCTGGTGGCGCCGGTCGGGCCCGAAGGCCGCCAGGAGCTATTGCGTCTCACGCGGCGCGGAGATCAGTTTCTGCGCGAGAGACTCGGCTTCGTGAGTTTCGTTCCACTCCTCGGCGGTGTGACCTGAGGCGTTGGGTCGAATGGTTCGCGGCATTCGCGATCGCCGCCTGCGCCACCGGCACTGATCGCCGATCCTCGGTTCCTGATTATCACGTCGTCAAGTCGGGCGAGACCGTGTACTCGATTGCACGGCGCTACGGGCTTGACTATCGGGTTATCGCGCGCTGGAACGGCGTCGGGCGCGATTACCTCATTCATCCCGGCGAGCGGCTCCGGCTCAACGCACCGCCCGGCGATCGCGCCGTGGCGAGGGCGGAAGCAGCGGCGCCGGAGCGGCCGGCGGCGCGCGCATCGCCGGACGATCCCGCGCACCGGCCGCCCGCGTGGCAATGGCCCGTGCAGGTCGGCCAAGTCGTCGGGAACGTGCGGCAGCCCTCCGGCGGGCTTGGGCTCCGCATTGACGGCGGCCTCAACCAGCCGATTCTCGCGGCCGCGGACGGCAAGGTGGTTTACACCGGCAGCGGGCTTCGGAGCTATGGGCAGTTGATCATCATCAATCACGTGCGCGGATGGCTCACGGCCTACGGCCACAATGCCTTCGTCAACGTGCGCGAAGGCGACGAAGTCCGCGCGGGACAGGCCATCGCGGGCATGGGCCTGGGGCCGGGGCAGCAACCGATGCTCTATTTCGAGATCCGCCTGGAAGGCGAGCCGCTCGACCCGCTCTCGCAACTTCCACCGCGTTAGATGGTGCCGGGTCGGAAAATAGGGACGCTTCCCATTTTCCTGCCTGCGATCCGGAAAATGGGAAGCGTCCCTATTTTCCCGAATCCTACGACCCGGCACCACTAAAGCATCAGCGCGACCGCGACTTCGCGGAATTCCGACAGGAGCAGGTTGAAGGTGCGGCAGGCGGCGCGATTGTCCATGACTTCGAGGCCGATGCCGCGCGCGGCGAACGCGGCATAGAGTTCCGGCGGCGGCATTCGCTGGCGGCTGCCGGTGCCGAGCAGCACGACTTCCGGCGCGAGGCCGAGAAGCCCGCTGAACTCCGCAATCGTCAATGATTCCGCGGGCCCGGGCCGCCAGTCGTCGAGCACGGCGTTTCGCGACACGATCAGGCTCGACGTATACGCGCGGTCGCGGAGTCGCACCTCGCCCTCCGCGCAGGCGACGATCGCATTGGCTTCGCTCGTGTCTTCCCGGGTGAATTCCATCGCTCGCTCCGACCGAAAATATAACCAATCGCGCGGGACCCGCGCCGCTATGATTGCCGGCGATGAAAAGCCGTGATCTGCTGCGCTCGCAGCCCGTGAAACTCCGGCGGAGGCCGGCGGGTTCCGTGGACGGGCTGCCCGCGAGCCTGCACCCAGTGCTCCGGCGCGTCTATGCCGCGCGCGGTGTAGTGGACGCCGATCACCTGTCACTGGACCTTCGCTCGCTGTTGCCGGTCTCGACGCTCGATGGAATCGGTCCGGCTACCGCGCTCCTCGCCGAGCATCTCGCGCGCGGCTCCCGCATCCTGGTCGTCGGCGATTTCGACGCCGACGGCGCCACCAGCACCGCGCTCGTGCTGCGTCAGCTCGCGCGGCTCGGCCACGCAAATCTCGGGATGCGCGTGCCGGATCGCCTGCGACATGGCTACGGCTTGTCGCCGGCGCTGGTCGCGGAACTCGCGCACGAGCGTGCCGATCTGCTGATCACCGTTGACAACGGCGTGTCCGCTTTCGCGGGTATCGAAGCCGCGCGAGCGCTCGGTATCCAGGTGCTCGTGACCGACCACCACCTCCCGGCCGCGACGCTGCCCGATTGCGCGGCGCATGTGAATCCCAACCTCCCGCAGGCGGCCTTTGGCAGCCGCGCGCTCGCGGGCGTCGGCGTCGCTTTCTACCTGATGGCGTCGCTGACGCGGGAACTCGAGAGCCGGCGCGGGACAAGACTGCCTCCGGTCGCGGATCTCCTCGATCTGGTGGCGCTCGGAACGGTCGCCGACCTCGTGCCGCTCGATCGCAACAACCGCATCCTGGTGCAGGAGGGCTTGAAGCGCGCGCGTGCGCGCGCCGCGACGCCCGGATTCATGGCACTCGCGCGCGTCGCGGGCTGCCGCCTCGACGAGCTCTCCACGCGGCAGCTCGGGCACCAGATCGCGCCACGGCTGAACGCGGCGGGACGCATCGACGACATGTCGGTTGGCATCCGCTGTCTCCTGACGGATGATTCCGCGGAGGCGCTCGCGCTCGCGGTCGAGCTCGATCGCCTCAATCGCGAGCGGCGGGAGATGGAATTGCGCATGCGCGATGAAGCAACGACCGCGGTGCGAAACCTGCGCATCGCCGAGGGCGACCTGCCGCCGGGCCTCACGCTCTTCGATCCGGGTTGGCACGCGGGCATCGTCGGACTCGTCGCGGCGCGCATGAAAGACCGGTTGCACCGGCCGGTGGTCGCTTTCGCGCCCGCCGGCAGCGACGAGCTGCGCGGCTCCGCGCGCTCGGTCGCGGGCCTGCATGTGCGTGACGCGCTCGAGGCGATCGCGACGCGTCATCCGGAGCTCATCGAGCGCTACGGCGGTCACGCCATGGCCGCCGGCCTCACGCTGCGGCGCGACAAGCTTCCGCAGTTCGCGGACGCGTTCTCGGAGGAGATCGGCAGGCAGTTGACGCGCGAGCAGATGCAGGGTGTGCTCGAAACCGACGGCGAGCTCGCCGGTGAGGAAATTTCGCTCGAAACCGCGCGCGCGCTGGAAACGGGCGGGCCGTGGGGACAGGGATTTCCGGAACCCGTATTCGAGGGAGAATTCGAGGTTGTCGAAACGCGCGTCGTCGGGGACCGCCACCTGAAGCTCTGGGTCCGGCCGCAGCCGTCCACGCATCCGGTCGAGGCGATTTCGTTCGGTTACTTCGACGAGGTCGATGCGAAGCGGCCCGCGGCGGGCACGCGGGTCCGCCTCGCCTATCGCCTGCAGTCGACGGATTTCGGCGGCACCGCGCGCGCGGAATTGCTCGCAGAATGCGTGCAATGCCCCGAATGAGCCTTTGCTAAGATGCCGCCCGCATGGAAACCGCGCCGACCCGCCGGCTGATCGACGACCTCACTGAGCGCCTTGCGGCGCTGAGGGGGTACCTTTGAGTACGACAATAAGCGCGAGCGCCTCGAAGAGCTGAATCACGAGCTCGCCGACCCGGCGATCTGGAACACGCCGGACAAGGCGCAGTCGCTCGGCCGGGAACGCGCGCGGCTCGAAGCCGTCATCACCGAACTCGACCAGCTCCGAAGCGGGCTCTCGGATGCCGCCGAACTCCTGACCCTCGTCGAGGCGGAGCAGGATGAGGCGGGATTCGGCGAGATCGTGCGCGACACAGCAAAGCTCGAGGAGCGCGTGCGGCGGCTCGAGCTGTCCCGCATGTTCCCGGGCGAGATGGACCCGCTCGGCGCGTTCCTGGACATCCAGGCGGGCGCCGGCGGCACCGAAGCGCAGGACTGGGCGCAGATGCTCTTGCGCATGTACCTGCGCTGGGCCGACGCGCGCGGCTACCGTGCCGAGGTGATCGACCAGAGCCCGGGCGAAGTCGCGGGCATCAAGAGCGCATCGGTCGAGATCGACGGTCCCTATGCCTACGGGTGGCTGCGGACTGAGACCGGCGTGCACCGGCTGGTGCGCAAGTCGCCGTTCGATTCCGGCAACCGGCGCCACACCTCGTTTGCCTCGGTGTTCGTGTCGCCGGTTATCGACGACGAGATCCAGATCGAGATCAACCCCGCCGACATCGAGATGGATACTTATCGCGCGAGCGGGGCGGGCGGCCAGCACGTCAACAAGACCGACTCTGCGGTGAGACTGCGTCATCTACCCAGTGGCATCGTCGTCGCTTGCCAGGGCGAGCGCAGCCAGCACAAGAACCGCTCGACGGCGATGAAGATGCTGAAGGCGAAGCTCTACGAGCTCGAGGTGAACAAGCGGAACGCGGCCGCGAGGGTGCTCGAGGACCAGAAGACCGATGTCGGCTGGGGGCACCAGATCCGCTCGTACGTGCTCGACCAGTCCCGCATCAAGGATCTCCGGACCGGCCTCGAAACCGGCAATCCGTCGGCGGTGCTCGATGGCGCGCTCGATCCGTTCATGGAAGCGAGCCTGAAGCAGGGCCTGTAAGCTCCCGGATATGACGTCGAAAGAAGCGCCGCCCGCACACGACGAAAACGCGCTGATCGCGGAACGGCGCGCGAAACTCGCCCGCTTGCGCGATGCAGGGGCTGCGTTTCCGAACGACTACCGGCGCGACGCGCTCGCGGCGGACCTGCACGCGACCTGGGGCGGGCGAAGCGCCGAATGGCTGGACGCGAATCCAGTCCGCGTGCGCGTGGCGGGCCGCATGATGTTCAAGCGCGTCATGGGCAAGGCTTCGTTTGCAAAGCTCCAGGACTCGAGCGGCCAGATCCAGGTCTACCTGCAATCGGAAGCGCTCGGCGCGGCGTACGAGGAGTTCAAGGGTTGGGATGTCGGCGACATCGTCGCCGCCCAGGGCGTCCTGATGCGGACGCGCGCGGGCGAGCTATCGGTGCGCGCCGAGTCCGTCCGGCTCCTCGTCAAGGCGCTTCGGCCGCTGCCGGACAAGTGGCACGGCCTCGCGGACACCGAGACGCGTTATCGCCAGCGCTACGTCGATCTCATTGTCAATGGCGATGCGCGTGAAGTATTCCGGACGCGCAGCCGCGTCGTGCGCTTCCTGCGCGACTTCCTCGACGCGCAAGGCTTCCTCGAGGTCGAGACGCCGATGATGCAGCCGATCCCGGGCGGCGCGGTCGCGCGGCCGTTCGTCACGCATCACAATGCGCTGGGGCAGGACATGTACCTGCGGATTGCGCCGGAGCTGTACCTGAAGCGCCTGCTGGTCGGCGGCTTCGAGCGCGTGTACGAGATCAATCGCAATTTCCGGAACGAGGGGCTGTCCACCCAGCACAATCCCGAATTTACGATGCTGGAGTTGTATCAGGCCTATGCCGATTGCGCGGATTTCATGGGCCTCGTCGAGCGCATGATGCAGGGTCTCGCGGATTCGGTCGCGGGCGCGCGCGAAATCACCTATCAGGGGAGGCGGCTCCGCTTCGACAGCCCGTTCGCCAGGTTGTCGGTCGAGGAGGCGATCCTGGCGAACAACCCGGATTTCGATCGCGCGCGCCTGCGCGACGCGGCGTATTTGCGGCAGGCCTGCGCGGCGCTCGGGATCGAGACGCGCCCGTCCGACGGCGCGGGCGCGCTGCAACTCGCGCTGTTCGAGAAGACCTGCGAACCGCAGCTGCTCCAGCCGACTTTCGTGCACTCGTACCCGACCGAAGTGTCGCCGCTCTCGCGCAGGAACGATGCGGATCCCTTCGTCACCGACCGCTTCGAATTATTCGTCGACGGCCGCGAGCTCGCGAACGGCTTCTCCGAGCTGAACGATCCGGAGGAGCAGGCCGATCGGTTTCGCGAGCAGGTCGCGCGCAAGGAGTCGGGCGACCTCGAGGCGATGTACTACGACGCCGATTACATCCGCGCTCTCGAGTACGGCATGCCGCCGGCCGCCGGTCTCGGCGTCGGCATCGACCGGCTCGTCATGCTCCTGACTGACGCGCCGAGTATTCGCGACGTCCTGCTCTTTCCCCAGCTACGGAATCTTCCGTCGGAGGAGTAAAGGGCAAAAGGGACATGAGCTTTTTCCCGAAGGACCGAAGGAAAAAGCTCATGTCCCTTTTGCCCTCTAGTCTTCGCCGTTAGACTCCGGCGCCGGGATTGCGTAGGGGAGATCGGCCGGTACGAATTCGGAGCCGCCGGGTTTCGCGCCAAGCAGGTCGCTGCAGAAACGGAGCTCGACGATAGCCAGACATTGGGTCGCGGCGTCGTCGCAAGCGGTCGTCACGACTTGGGCCGCGAGCGCCTCGCCGCTGAAGAGCGCCTGCGCGGGATGCAGCACGGCATCCGGCGGGCCGACGTAGCGCAGCATGCGGCGCTTGATGCGGCCGAGATGCTGCGAGCGCGCCACAATCTCCTGGCCCACGTAGCAGCCCTTGCTGAAGTTGATGCCGCCGATCAAGTCGAGATTCAGCATCTGCGGCAGCCAGAGTGCGGCGGTCTCGGGGTGGATCGACGGCTCGCCGTCGGTGATGCTCGCGCGGTCCCATGCATCCGGCGTCGTGCGCGTGACGGCCGCGAGCGCGGTGTCGAGGGCCGGCCGCGTCCCGGCGAGCAGGATCCGGCGCGGACTTGCGACCATCATCACGAGCCCCGCGGCCGCGGCGGCCGCCTGCGACCAGCGCGCGTCCGGTTCGGCATCGATCAGACCCGCGACACTGACGCGGCTGCTGCGATCGTCGAACCGGACCTCGGCCCGGAGGACGTACGCGGAAAGCTGGGCGACGAGGGTTTCTGCCAGTTTCCGTTGCAACACCAGCAGGACATCGTCGCCGTCGGCGGCGAGCCGCATCGTCGCGAGCACTCGTGCTTGCCGGTTGCAAGCGGCGGCCAGCATCCCCGGATGACGCTCCAGACCGAGCAGGTCATTCGAGAGCTGGCCCTGGAGGAACGAACGCGCGTCGCGGCCCGTGACCGCGACGACCGCATAGGACGGCAACTGCGTGCATTGGGTGAGCGGCATTGCGCCATCGTAGCGCAGCGCATCTCGCCGAATGCGCGGCATTTGGCCGTGGGAAGCCCCGACCCCTTTCTGGCAGAATGGCTTAGCAATGCAGTCTCCCGCAGAACGGCCGCTGTCCCCGCACCTGCAGGTTTACCGGCCCATGTACACGATGGTGCTGTCGATCCTGCATCGCGCAAGCGGCCTCTATCTTTCCGCGTGCAGCCTGCTGTTTGTCGCGTGGCTCGCCGCGATCGCCGCCGGGCCTGCCGCCTACTCGGGCGCCAGCCGATTCTTTTCGAGCCTCGCCGTGCGCCTCGTGCTGACAGCGGCGCTGGCCGCCTTCTGGTATCATTTTTTCGCCGGCATCCGCCATCTCGCCTGGGACGCGGGCCTGGGATTCGAAAAGACGTCATCGCGGCGGAGCGCCGCCGTCGTGCTCGTGTGCGCGGCTGCCGCGTTTGCGGCGACGATGTGCCTGTCGCGGGCCGGCCGCTGGCTCATGGGCGCGCCATGAACGGGCATCGGGGCTCCGCGACCCGGCATTGGCGCAATCAGCGCATGACCTCGATCGCGCTGCTGCCGCTCGGGCTGTGGTTCCTGTTCGCGTTGCTGTTGCAGCCGGCGCTCGATCACGCGACGGTCGCGGCGTGGCTCGCAAAGCCGCTGCAGGCGCTCCTGGCCGCGCTTTTCGGCGGCGCGATGCTCTGGCATTCGATGCAGGGGGTCGAGGTCGTGCTCGAGGATTACGTGCGCGGCCGAACGCTCACACTCTCCATCCTGCTTTCGCGGCTCGCACACACCGCCGCCGCGGTCGCGCTTTCCTGGGCGATATTCACGATCGCCGCCGGCGGCGCATGAGCGCGTATCCGCTCGTCGATCACGCCTGCGACGTCGTCGTGGTCGGCGCCGGCGGTGCCGGCCTTCGCGCCACCATGGGGCTCGCGCAGGCGGGGCTGGCGACCGCCTGCGTCACCAAGGTGTTTCCGACCCGGAGCCACACCGTTGCCGCGCAGGGCGGCATCAGCGCGGCGCTCGGGAACATGGGCGAGGACGACTGGCGCTTCCATTTCTACGACACGGTCAAGGGCTCGGACTGGCTCGGCGACCAGGATGCGATCGCATTCATGTGCCGCGAAGCGCCGGCGGCAGTCATCGAGCTCGAGCATTTCGGCATGCCGTTCTCGCGCACGGAGGACGGCCGCATTTACCAGCGCCCGTTCGGCGGAATGACCACGCACTATGGCCGCGGCATTGCGCAACGCACCTGCGCCGCCGCGGACCGGACCGGCCACGCAATGTTGCACACGCTCTACCAGCAGAGCCTGCGCCACCAGGCGAAATTCTTCATCGAGTACTTCGCGATCGACCTCATCATGGAGGAGGGCGCCTGCCGCGGCGTCCTCGCGCTCGACATGGCGACCGGCACCCTCCACCGGTTCCTCGCGCAGGCGACGATTCTCGCGACCGGCGGCTATGGCCGCGCGTATCTGTCTTGCACGTCCGCGCACACCTGCACGGGCGACGGCAACAGCATGGTCTTGCGCGCGGGCCTGCCGCTGCAGGACATGGAGTTCGTGCAGTTTCACCCGACGGGGATCTACGGCGCGGGCTGCCTGATCACGGAGGGCGTGCGCGGCGAGGGCGGCATCCTCAGGAACTCCGAAGGCGAGCGCTTCATGGAGCGCTACGCCCCGAATGCGAAGGACCTGGCCTCACGCGATGTCGTGTGCCGCGCGATGACGATCGAGATCCGCGAGGGTCGCGGTGTCGGTCCGGCGCGCGACCACCTGTACCTTCACCTCGAGCACCTCGGGCCGGAGGTGATCCACAAGCGCTTGCCCGGCATCGCCGAGACCGCGATGATCTTCGCGAACGTGGACGTGTCCCGCGCGCCGATTCCCGTGTTGCCCACCGTGCACTACAACATGGGCGGCATTCCCTGCAACTTGAACGGCGAAGCCCTGACCCGAAGCGGCGATTCGGAAATCGTCGTGCCCGGTTTGATGGCGATCGGCGAGGCGGCCTGCGTCTCGGTCCACGGCGCGAACCGGCTCGGATCGAATTCGCTGCTGGACCTCGTCGTCTTCGGGCGCGCCGCCGCGGCCCATTGCGCGAAGGCGCTCCGGCCCGGCGCCACCGTGCCCGTGCCGGGCGAGCAGGCGCATGCGCCTGCGCTCGAACGATTCGACCGCATCCGGCATGCGAGCGGCAGCCGGACGACCGCGTCGCTCCGGGAAGAAATGCAACGCGCCATGCAGCGCGAAGCTGCCGTGTTTCGAACGAATGACACGCTGTCCGAAGGTTGTTTGGCGCTCGGGGCCTGTTACAGCTCGCTCGCGGACTTGCGCATCACCGACCGTTCGCTCATCTTCAATACCGACCTGGTCGAGGCGCTCGAGCTCGACAACCTGCTGCGCCAGGCGCGCGCGACGATTCATTCGGCCCGGAACCGGACCGAGAGCCGCGGAGCGCACGCGCGGGAGGATTATCCCGCGCGCGACGACACGAACTGGATGAAGCACACGCTGGCCTGGGTGAATGATTCGGGCGGCGTGCGATTCGACTATCGCCCGGTGCAGCAAGACACGCTTTCCGGCGACGTCGAGCGGATACCGCCGCAGGCCCGGGCCTACTGAGGAGACCATGGCAGAGTTCCGACTTCCCGCGAGTTCACGCTACACGGACCGGCCGGGCCGCCACCATCCGGGAGCGCCGGACGCCGCGCGCGTGCGGCAGTTCAGGATCTATCGCTGGGATCCGGACTCGCAGGACCCGCCGCGCGTCGACAGCTACGACGTCGATCTCGACCGGTGCGGGCCGATGGTTCTCGACGCGCTGATCAAGATCAAGAACGAGGTGGATTCGACGGTGACCTTCCGGCGCTCCTGCCGCGAGGGCATCTGCGGCTCCTGCGCGATGAACATCGACGGCGTGAACACGCTCGCCTGCACCCTGCCGATCGCGTCGGTACGAGGCACGGTGCGGATCTTCCCATTGCCGCACCTGCCGGTCGTGAAAGACCTGGTGCCGGACCTGAGCGAGTTCTACGAGCAGTACGCGGCCGTGCGGCCGTGGCTGCAGACGGGCAAGTCTCCTCCGCCCACGGGCGAGCGCCGGCAGGCGCCTGCCGACCAGGAACTGATCGATCGTCCTTCCGCCTGCATTCTCTGCGCCTGCTGCTCGACCGCCTGCCCCAGCTATTGGTGGAACAGCGACCGCTTTCTCGGTCCGGCGGCGCTCCTCGCAAGCTACCGCTGGATCGTGGACACGCGCGACGAAGCGCAGGCGGAACGCCTCGCAGCGCTCGACGACGCGTTTCGCCTGTATCGCTGTCACACGATCATGAATTGCACCGAGGCCTGCCCCAAGGACCTGAATCCCGCGCGCGCGATTGCCGACATCAAGCGCAGGCTCCTGGACCGGGACGACTGAACCGTGCGCGATGCAACTCACGCCCGTTTGCGCTGGCGCTGCCGGCGAGGGATGAAAGAACTCGACGTGCTGCTCGCCGACTGGCTCGAGCGTCGCTGGCCGCACGCGGATGCCGGCCGGCGGAAATCGTTCCAGTGGCTGCTCGAACAGCCGGATCCCGACCTCGCGGAGTGGCTCATCCGCGGTTCGCGGCCGGCGGACGCGGCGCACGCGGCGCTCGTCAATGACATCGTTCGCCGCCGCGATTGAGCCCGCCGCGCAGCCGCGACTCGCGGCCGCGGTATTCCTCGTGCATTTCCTTGCCGCGTTGAGTCCCTGGCTCGCCCGCTCGGCCGCGCCGCTCGCGGTCGCGCTCTCGATGCTCGCGATTGCGGGATTCGTCGCGACGCTCGGGCGCGTTCCCGGCCGTCACTGCAGGCTCGCGACAATCACGTTCGACGGTCGCGGATGCCGCGCCCGCCTCGCAGGAGAGCTCGCATTCGTGCCGGCTCAACTGAGTGGCGGAGCGCGCGCCTACGCTGCGCTCGTCTCTCTCGAGATCGTGGTCGGCGGGCGGCGCCTGGGTTGGTTGTTGCCGCGTGCGGCGCTTCCACCCCAGGTATTTCGCCGCCTGAAGGCCCGGATCCGCTTGTCTTGCTAGAATCAGCGCATTGCCTCACGAAAGGAGGGGCGTACGCCCGCCCTGCCACGACCTTGCGAACTAACAGGGGGTCGGCCGGTCATATCCGGCGTGCACGTGGAGGGCGCAGCGCAAGCCATCGAGCCGATGCGGGCTGAAGCAGGGGACATTGCGCTGGTTCGCCGGGTGCAGAAGGGCGACAAGGCGGCCTTCGACGCCCTGGTGCTCAAGTATCAGCACAAGGTGCTGAAGCTCGTGCAGCGCTATGTACGCAATCCCGCGGAAGCCGAGGACATCGCGCAGGAGGCGTTCATCAAGGCCTATCGCGCCTTGCCGGGGTTCCGGGGCGACAGCGCCTTTTATACGTGGCTGTACCGGATCGCGATCAACACGGCCAAGAACGCGCTCGTTGCGAGCCGCCGGCGGCCGGTGTCGTATGACCTCGATCTGCAGGATGGGACCCAGGTGCAGGCGCATGCCCGCCTCGCGGATACCGAGACTCCCGAGGCACTCGCACTGACGGACGAGATCCGCCGGACGGTCAACGAGGCCATCGAAGCCCTGCCGGACGATCTGCGTCTCGCGATCGTGCTGCGGGAGCTCGAGGGTCTCAGTTACGAGGACATTGCGAGGACGATGGAATGCCCGGTGGGCACGGTCCGTTCGAGGATATTCCGCGCGCGCGAAGCGATCGATCGCAGCCTGCGCGAAGTTTTCGACGGCGGCCTCGGGCGCATTGGAGACCTTGAATGACGGACAGGATCAAGGAACAGCTTTCGACCTTCGTGGACGGCGAATTGCCGGACCAGGAAACCGCGCTCCTGCTGAAGCGGCTCGAGCGCGACGACGAGTTGCGCGGCGCCCTTTCGCGATACTCGCTGATCGGGGCGGTGCTTCGCAGCGACGGTGACGTACCGGCCGCGCGCCAGGTGGCCGCGCGAGTGAGTGCCGCGATTGCGCGGGAGCCTTTCCGCGCTGCCGCTTTCGTTCGACTGCCGGATCGGGATTCGCTCCTGCACTCGGTGGCGGGGCTGGCGGTCGCCGCGGGCGTCGCCTTTGGCGCGGTGTTGATCGTGCCGCAGGTCGGACCGCAGGATCCGGCCGCGCCTGAGGCGCTCATGGCCCAGGCCGTCGAGTCGCCGATCGAGCCGGTGTCGGACGTGGCCGATGTCGTGGACGAGCCGGCGGCGATCTACGTGACCCCGCCGGCGACGGATTCGACCGGCGGAATCGCCCCGGCGCAGCTCGCGAATTACCTCGTCGCGCATTATGGCTATGCCTCGCCGCTCGTCCGCCGCAGCGTCGGCGTCGGGCTCATGAGCGCGCCGGGCGAGCCGGCGCTCGTTGAAGTCGCGCCCCGAGAGGGCCAGGCCGGAAAGTGAGTCCGCGACACGCCATCGCGCTCGCGTTGGGCCTCGCCGCCGCGCCCGCGCTGGCGGAGAGCGGGCAGGAATGGCTCGGCCGGATGTCGGCGAAGCTCAGCAACGCGAGCTACGTCGGCGAATTCATTTCCGAATCGGCCGGCCGCGCGGAGCGGCTCAGCATCACCCATCGCGTCCGCGACGGCGTCGTGTCGGAGCGCCTCGTTTCGCTCTCCGGCAGCGGCCGCGAGCTCGTGCGTGAAAATGATGAGGTTGTGGTCTACCTGCCTGACCAGAAGCTCGCGATCATCGAGCGCCGCTCGGGCCGCAGCGACCTGATGGGTGCGCTTCCCCAATTCGAAGGCCGGATGGCCTCCTGGTACAAGGTCGACTACGTCGGCCGTGAAGCCACCATTTTTGGGCCGACCGCCGTCGTCGCGGTGCGCCCCCTCGACGGGTATCGCTTCGGATACCGGTTGTGGATCGACGTCGATACGCACATGCCGGTGCGGAGCGACTTGTCCGACGGAGCGGGGCGCGTGATCGAGCGCCTGCGGTTCACGAAACTCGAATTCAACGACAACATTCCGGACTCCGCGTTCGAACCGGCGCTCGATCGCAGCAAGCTCCGCTGGGTCCGCCAGTCGCCGCAGGCGGACGAAGAGGCGCCGGCCTGGCGGGCGGCGCAGGTGCCGCCGGGATTCCGGCTTTCGGTGAGCGGCATGCAGGCCGTGGCGGGCTCCGGCGCGCCGGTCAGCCACCTCGTGTATTCGGACGGACTCGCGTCGGTGTCGGTCTTCATTCACGCCCCGGCGCCGGGGCGGTCGCCGGGTCCGGCATCGGGCCGCTCGGGCGTCGCCTCGGCTTTCTCGACCGTCGTCGACGGCCACCAGGTCACGGTCGTCGGCGAAGTGCCGCCGCGGACGCTCAAGTTCATCGCGACCGGGCTTCGCCCGGCGGGCGTGGCGGCGCCCGTCGTGCCCGCGGCTGCCGCCAGCAGGCGCGATTGACGACGGCGTGACTGCCTCCCGATTTCGCGTCTATACCCGTAACGGCTGCACCCTCTGCGACGAGTTCATCGCCGAGCTCTCGCGGATCGTCGGCGCATTCGAAATCCGCGATGTCGATGACGACGCGACGACGCGCCGCCGCTTTGGACTCAAGGTTCCAGTGCTGACCTGCGAGGGCAGCGTCGTCTGCCACGGCCGCCTCGATCGCGCGGCGGTGACGCGGCTTCTCTCCGCCTGAACGGGTCGAAGGCACCCGACTGGTATAATCCCGCATTCCCGGACGCGCCTGTCCGGCAAAGGCGCCCCGGCTTCCCCCCGATGCAGCAAATACGCAATTTCTCGATCATTGCGCACGTCGATCACGGCAAGTCCACGCTCGCCGACCGGCTCATCCAGATTTGCGGCGGCCTCGAGGCCCGCGAGATGCAGGACCAGGTGCTCGATTCGATGGACCTCGAGCGCGAGCGCGGCATCACGATCAAGGCGCAGTCCGTCACGCTCAATTACCAGACGGCTGACGGGCGCGAATACCAGCTCAATTTCATCGACACTCCCGGTCACGTCGATTTCTCGTACGAGGTGTCGCGCTCGCTCGCGGCCTGCGAGGGGGCGTTGCTCGTCGTGGACGCCGCGCAGGGCGTGGAGGCCCAGAGCGTCGCCAATTGCTACACGGCGCTTGAGCAGGGCCTCGAGGTGCTCCCGGTCATCAACAAGATCGACCTGCCTTCGGCCGATCCCGAGCGCGTGATCGCGGAGATCGAGGACATCATCGGCATCGAGGCGAAAGATGCCGTGCGGGTCAGCGCGAAGACCGGCGAAAACGTGCCGGAGCTGCTCGAGCGGATCGTGCAGCGCATCCCGCCGCCGCGGGGTGACCCGGCCGCGCCCCTGCAGGCGCTCATCGTCGATTCCTGGTTCGACAACTATGTCGGCGTCGTCTCGCTGGTTCGCGTCGTCAATGGCGCCCTGCGCCGGAATGACCGCATCCGCGTGATGTCGACCGGCCGCGGGTGGCAGGTGGACCGGATCGGGCGCTTCACGCCGAAACGCGTCGAAACCGAGGGGCTCGCGACCGGCGAGGTCGGCTGGATGACCGCCGGCATCAAGGACATCGACGGCGCGCCGGTCGGCGACACGATCACGAGCGAGTCGAAGCCCTGCGCGGCGCCGCTGCCCGGCTTCAAGTCCGTGAAGCCGCGCGTTTTCGCGGGACTCTTCCCGGTGCAATCGGAACAGTACGAGGCGTTCCGCGACGCGCTGCAGAAGCTCAAGCTGAACGACTCCGCGCTGCACTACGAGCCCGAGGTTTCGACGGCGCTCGGTTTCGGCTTCCGCTGCGGATTCCTGGGACTCCTGCACATGGACATCGTCCAGGAGCGGCTCGAGCGCGAATACGGGCTCGCGCTCGTGACGAGCGCCCCAACCGTCATCTACGAAGTGCTCGGGAACGACGGCGAGATCCTGCTGGTGGACAATCCGGCGCGGCTGCCCGAGAACTACCGGGAGCTTCGCGAGCCGATCATCACCGCCAACATCCTCGTGCCGCCGGAGCATGTCGGCGCGGTGCTGAAGCTCTGCCAGGAGAAGCGCGGGACGCAACGGAAGATGCAACAGCTCGGCACGCAGATGTCGCTGCAATACGAATTGCCGCTTGCGGAGGTCGTGCTGGATTTCTTCGACCGGCTGAAATCCGTGAGTCGCGGTTATGCCTCGTTCGACTACGATTTCAGCCATTTCCAGGCGGCGCCGCTGGCGCGGCTCGACATGCTGATCAACGGCGACCGGGTCGACGCCCTGTCGATCATCGTGCACCGCGAGAGCGCGCACCAGCGGGGACGCGAGCTCGTCGACAAGATGCAGGAGCTGATACCGCGGCAGATGTTCGAGGTCGCGATCCAGGCCGCCATCGGCGGCCAGGTGATCTCGCGGGCGACGGTCAAGGCATTGCGCAAGAACGTCCTCGCCAAGTGCTATGGCGGCGACGTGAGCCGCAAGCGCAAGCTCCTCGAGAAGCAGAAGGAAGGCAAGAAGCGCATGAAGCAGCTCGGGACGGTCGAGATTCCGCAGGAAGCGTTCCTGGCGGTCCTGAGCATGGGCAAGAAATAACGGACTGGAGCAGTTGATGGTCTTCGATTTTTCATTCGTGCTGGTATTGCTCATGGCGGTCACGGGCCTCGTGTGGGCGGCCGACCGGTGGTTCTTCGCGGCACGCCGCAGGGAACGCGGAGTCGCGAAGGAGCCGGTCCTCGTCGATTACTCGCGGTCCTTCTTCCCGATAATCGTCATCGTGCTCGTGCTGCGGTCGTTCCTCTACGAGCCGTTCCGGATTCCGTCGGACTCGATGATGCCGACCCTGATCCAGGGCGATTTCATCTTCGTCAACAAGTGGCGCTACGGGCTCCGGCTGCCGGTCCTGAACACACGCGTGGTCGAAATCGGCCGGCCGCAGCGCGGCGACGTCGTCGTATTCCGCAAACCTTCGGAGCCGTCGCTCGTTTTCATCAAGCGCCTCGTCGGCCTGCCCGGCGACACGATCCAGGTGATCGGTGCCCAGCCCTGGGTTAATGACAAGCCGTCACAGATTGAGGCCGGCGAGTTGTATTCCGGCCCCAAGAGCGAGCAGTATCCGTTCACGAACGTGGGCGATGAGCGCCTCGGCAACATCACGCACGCCATCCTGCTCGACCCGGCGCGACCCGGAATGGAAGGCGAATGGCGGGTGCCGCCGGGTCACTACTTCATGATGGGCGATAATCGCAACAACAGCCGCGACAGCCGCTTTCCCGATGTCGGGTTCATTCCCGAAGATCACATCATCGGCAAGGCAGAAGCCATCTGGCTGTCATTCAATCCGGGGCCGGGGTCGTTCCTGCTCTGGGAACGCATGGGCACCGGCATCCGTTAGGGAGACAGGAAATGCAGCACAGACAACGTGGCATGACAATGCTCGGCATCATCTTGATCGTCATCGTCGTGGGCGCGTGGGTGTACGCAGGCATACGGCTGACGCCGAAGTACCTCGAGTACATGCGGGTCGCGGCGACGCTCGAGAAGGTCCGCGATGAGTACTCGAACAACCCCGGCTCGACGGAATTCATGCTGCGCAAGGCGATCGAGCGTCACTTCGACATCGAGATGGTCGAAGTGATCACGTCGAACGATATCGAGATCGACAAGGATGGCGGCGTGTTCTCCGTTCGCGCCGCTTACGAGGACACCGTGCCGCTCGCCGGCAACGTGTCGTTCCTCGTCGAGTTCGACAAGACCGTGGAGGTCGCCGCGCGCTGAGCGGCGCCCTGGGCCGTGAATCCGGCTGCCGGCTGGTTGCAGGAACGCCTGGGCTGCGGCGTCTCCGATCCGGCGCTGCTGGAACGCGCGCTGACGCACAGGAGCCACGGGCCGGAGAACAACGAGCGGCTCGAATACCTGGGCGATGCGGTGCTGAACTTCGTCGTCGCCGAGATCCTGTTCCGGCGCTTTCCTGCCGCAAGCGAAGGCGAACTTTCGCGCTACCGCGCCAGTCTGGTTAGCGGAGATGCCCTCGGTACAGTCGCGACCGACTTGGGCCTCGGCGGGCAGCTCCGCCTCGGCGAAGGCGAAATGAAATCGGGCGGCCAGCGGCGCGTCACGATCCTCGCGGACGCTTTGGAGGCGCTGTTCGGCGCCATCTATCTCGATTGCGGACTCGACGGCGCGCGTGCCGCCGCGGAGCGCCTGTTCGGGGACGCGCTCGCCGCACTGCCGGCGGCTTCCGAGCTGAAGGACGCCAAAACGCGATTGCAGGAATGGCTGCAGGGCCGCGGCTTGGCGCTGCCGGGGTACACCGTGCTCGAGGTGACCGGGGAACCGCACGATCAGCGGTTCCGTGTGCGCTGCGACGTCGACGATCTCGGCATCACCGCAGTCGCCGACGGCAGCAGCCGGAGGCGCGCGGAGCAGGAAGCGGCGCAGCGGATCCTCGAGGATCCTGCGCTCCGCGGCGATCGGTGAGCGACACGGGCGCCTTCCGCTCGGGCACGGCGGTCCTCGCCGGGCGCCCGAACGTCGGCAAGTCCACGCTTTTGAATTCCCTCGTCGGCCGCAAGCTCAGCATCGTCACGCCGAAAGCCCAGACCACGCGTCATCGCATTCTGGGCATTGTGAATCGGCCAGGATTCCAGTTGGCCCTCGTGGACACGCCGGGCGCCATGGCGCCGGCCGGCAGTCGCCTGAGCCAGGTGATGAGCCGCGAAGCGCAGTCGGGGATCGCCGCGGCGGACGCTGCAATCCTCATCGTCGCGGCTACGCGCTGGACGACGGAAGACGAGTCGACGCTCAAGCGCCTGAAGTCCTCGGGCTTGCCCATCGTGCTCGCCGTCAACAAGATCGATCTCGTGCGACCGCGCGCGCGCCTCTTGCCGCTGCTCGAGCGGATCGCGGCCAAGCACGAGTTCGCGGCCGTCGTCCCGGTCTCCGCGGAGCGGCACGAGAATCTCGATCGGCTGCTCGATGCCGCGGCTGCATTGCTGCCCGAGGCGCCGGCCGCGTGGCCGGCCGGCCAGCTCACGGATCGCGGCGAAGCCTTTCAGGCCGCCGAAGTGCTCCGCGAACAGCTGATGCTGGTCCTCTCGGATGAGCTGCCCTACGGGATCGCAGTCGAGATCGAACGCTTCGAGCCGACGCCCGACGGCCGTGCGGAGATCGACGCCGTCATCTGGGTCGAACGCATCGGCCAGCGGAAGATCGTGATCGGCGCGAACGGCGAGCGCCTGAAGGCCGTGGGCATGGCGACACGGCTCGCGCTCAACGAACTCTTCGGCCGCCGGGTTCACCTGACCACCTGGGTCAAAGTGCGCGAAGGATGGAGCGACGACGATCGGCTGCTGCGCCGGCTCGGCCACGACGCGCCATGAGCATGCCGCGGCGAAAGCTTCTCGAACCGGCCTTTCTCCTGCATCACCGCCCGTGGAGCGACACGAGCCGCATTCTCGACCTGATCACGCGGCGCCACGGCCGGATCACATTGTTCGCGCATGGGGCGCGCAGGCCGAAGTCGCCGCTTCGCGCGATCCTGCGGCCATTCGTGCCGCTGCTCGTTTCCTGGTCAGGCCGGGCGGACGGGGGCACGCTGACCGGCGCGGAATCCGCCGGCGCGACGTTCACGCTGCCGCCGCACCGCATCCTGTCGGGCTTTTACCTCAACGAGCTCCTCATTCGCCTGCTGCCGAAGGAGGATCGTCATGAGGCGCTTTACGACGCATACGCCGCGGCCGTCGGCGAGCTTGCCGGCGGCTCCGAGCAGGCCGCGCTTCGCGGGTTCGAAAGCGTGCTGCTCGACGAGCTCGGCTACGGGCCCGATCTCGCGCGCGACGCCGGCAGCGGCCGGCCGCTCGAGGCGGATCGGTACTATCATTTCGAACCGGGCCGGGGCGTGCTTGCAGTGCGCGACGCGGACCCGGGCGCGTACCGCGGCAGCGACGTGCTCGCGGTTTCGCGCGGCGAGTTCGCGGAGGCGCCGGCGCTCAAGGCGGCGCGCGGGATCTTTGGCGCCGCGATCGCGCATTGCCTGGAAGGGCGGGGACTCGCGAGCCGCGAAGTGATGCTGGCCTTGCGCCGGCGGGGGCAGGAAGGATGAGCGGGTCGTCGATCATGCTGGGCGTCAACATCGATCACGTGGCGACGCTGCGCCAGGCGCGCGGCGGGCGCTCGCCGGACCCGCTGCTCGCCGCGCTCGTCGCCGAACAATGGGGCGCCGACAGCATCACGCTGCATTTGCGCGAGGACCGCCGCCACATCCAGGATCGCGACGTCGTCGCCCTGCGCGCGGCCTTGCAGACGCGGATGAATCTCGAGATGGCCGCCACGGAGGAGATGCTTTCGATCGCCCTGAAGCTGCAACCGCAGGACGTCTGCCTCGTTCCGGAGCGACGCACCGAAGTCACGACCGAAGGCGGACTCGACGTCGCGGGCCAGCAGGCGGCGATCGCGGACGCCTGCCGCAGGCTTGCGGCCGGCGGGGTTCGCGTCTCGCTCTTCATCGACCCGGACGATGCGCAGGTGAACGCGGCGGCGCGCGTGGGCGCACCTGTCGTCGAGCTGCACACCGGCGCCTACGCCGAAGCCCAGGGCGCGGACCGCGGCCGCGAGCTCGCGCGGCTCGCTTCGGCGGCGAAACGCGCGACGGCCGCCGGACTCGTCGCGAATGCCGGTCACGGCCTCGACTATCACAACGTGCAACCGGTCGCGGCGCTCGCAGAACTCGCGGAGCTCAATATCGGGCACGCGATCGTCGCGCGCGCCGTCATGAGCGGCATGGGACCGGCCGTCGCTGAAATGAAGCGCCTGATGCTCGCCGCGCGCTAGGGAGCCTCTGATTCACCCGCGCATGGGCGCGACCGTGTGCGATATTCGTCCCTGGCAAGGCGCGAGGAGCGAAGTGTATCGAGTGATACATGAGCGACGAGCAACGCAGCCAGGGACGAATATCGCCCGGTCCCTGTGGGTTAAGCGCGGGCCTTGGCGGGACTTCGTTGCTCGCCTCGTCCATAGTCCCTGCTATGGTGCTTCGGCTCGCGCCTTGTCTCGCCAAGGCGCGCGCGTAACGCGCTCCATGCGCGGGTGAATCAGAGGCTCCCAATGATCTTCGGCATCGGCACCGACCTGGTGCGCATCGAGCGCATCGCCGCGACCTACGAGCGGTTCGGCGCGCATTTCGTCGAGCGGCTGCTGCTGCCCGAAGAGCGCGAGCTGTTCGACCCGGCCCGCCGGCCGGTGCGGTTTCTCGCCATGCGCTTCGCGGCCAAGGAGGCAATCGCCAAGGCGCTTGGGACGGGATTCCGGCACGGCGTCTGGATTCGCGACTTCGGCTTCCATGCGAATGACTGGGGACGTCCCGAAGTGCTCTTTTCTCCACGCGGCCGCGCGCTCGCCGATCGGCTCGGAGCGGGCGAGGGCCATGTCAGCTTGACCGATGAAGCCGGCCTCGTGATGGCGGTCGCCGTGCTGATGCGAAAGTCATGAGCGCCGTGCAAAGCTGCCTCGTGTTCGACATCGAGACCGTGCCCGACGTCGAACTCGGGCGGCGGTTGCTCGGCCTCGAAGGCAGCGACGACATGCAGGTCGCCGAGGCGATGCTCGCGCGGCGCGCCGAGGAGACGGGATCCTCCTTTCTGCCGCTCGAGCAGCACCGGGTCGTCGCGATTTCGACACTGCTCCGGAGCGGCGACCAGCTCCAGTGCTGGAGCGTCGGCGCGGTCGACAGTCCGGAGGACGACCTGTTGCGCCGCTTCTTCGGTGGCATCGACAAGCTTCGCCCGACACTCGTGTCCTGGAATGGCTCGGGATTCGACCTGCCGGTCCTGCATTACCGGATGCTGCGGCACGGCATCGCATCGGCGACCTACTGGGACACGGGCGAGCTCGACCGCGATTTCCGCTGGAACAACTATCTCAATCGTTATCACGCGCGGCACGTCGACCTGATGGACGTCCTGTCCGCCTACCAGGCCCGCGGCAAGGCGAGCCTCGAGCATGTCTCGCTGCTGCTCGGGCTTCCCGGCAAGCTCGGCATGGGCGGCGAACAGGTCTTCGAATACTGGCGCGCGGGCAGAATCGCGGAGATCCGCGCCTATTGCGAAACGGATGTCCTGAATACCTTCCTGATCTGGCTTCGTTTCGAATTGATACGCGGAATGTTGACGTCGGCGGAATACGCGTCCGAGCTCGCGCGTGTCCGCGCCTGGCTCGGCGAGCGCGAGGAAACGCACTGGCGGCAATACGCCGCGGCCTGGGCCGGCGCTTGAAGCCGCCGGCCGGGATCGAAACTGCGGAAATCGAGTCGCTGGACCACGAGGGGCGGGGCGTCGCGCGCATCGGCGGCAAGACCGTGTTCGTCGATGGCGCGCTTCCCGGCGAGCTCGTGCGCATGCAGCGCATCCGGCGCCGGCGGCGACACGACGAAGCCGTCACCATCGAAGTGCTGCGGCCGGCCCCGGAGCGCGTGACACCGCGCTGTCCGCATTTCGGCACCTGCGGCGGCTGTGCGCTGCAGCACCTCGATCACGTGGCGCAGCTTGCGGCGAAAAGCCGCATCGTCGCCGAGGAACTTTCGCGAATCGGCGGCGTGCTCCCGGAACGCTGGTTGCCACCGCTCGCCGGTCCGATCTGGTCCTACCGCCGCCGCGCACGGCTCGGCTGCAAGTTCGTCGATCGCAAGGGCAGGGTGCTCGTGGGATTTCGCGAGCGCGGAAGTCCGCTGATCGCCGACCTCCGGCAATGCGAGGTGCTTGCGGCACCGGTCGGGAAGCTGATCGCCGATCTCGCGGCCCTCATCGGCGGACTCGATCTTTGCCGCCGTGTCGCACAAATCGAAGTCGCCGTGGCGGAAAACGCGACCGCCCTCGTGCTGCGCATACTGGACGACCCGACCCCTGGCGATCTCGCGGCGCTCCGGGAATTCGAGTCGCGGCATGGCGTTGCGCTCTATCTGCAGCGGGGAGGGCTCGACACCGTGCAGCCGCTTTCGCCGCCGGCTGTGCCGCTCCGCTACGACCTCCCCGAGCTCCCGTCGGGCATCGAGTTCGCGCCGACCGACTTCGTGCAGGTCAACGGCGAACTGAACCGGCTCATGGTCGCGCAAGCGCTTCTGCTGCTCGAGCCGCGGGAGAGCGACCAGGCGCTCGATCTTTTCTGCGGACTCGGCAATTTCAGCCTGCCGCTGGCGCGTCGCGTCGCCGCCGTCACGGGCGTCGACGGCGACGCGGCCCTCGTCGCGCGCGCGCGGGCGAACGCGGCGCGAAACGGCATCCAGAACGCCCGTTTCCACCTGGCCGACCTCGCGGCGGAAGCGGAGCAGCAGCCGTGGGCGAAAGGCCGCTACGACCTCGTGCTGCTCGATCCCCCCCGCGCCGGCGCGCGCGAGATCCTGCCGATCGCCGTCGCGAGCCGGCCGCGGCGGATTGTCTACGTGTCCTGCCACGCCGGGACGCTGGCGCGCGACGCGGGCATACTGGTTGAGAGTCTGGGCTACCGGTTCGCTGCCGCGGGCATCATGGACATGTTTCCGCACACCGCCCATGTCGAATCGATCGCCGTCTTCGAGCGCGCCGCATGACGCTCGGCCCGGTCATGGTCGACCTCGTGGGCATCGCGCTCGAGCCGGACGAGCGGGAGCTGCTTGCGCATCCGCAGGTCGGCAGCGTGATCCTGTTCACGCGCAATTACGAGAGCCCGGACCAGCTTCGGCGGCTGACCGCCGAGATCCATGCGATCCGCTCCCCGGCGCTCCTCGTCGCAGTCGACCAGGAGGGCGGCCGCGTGCAGCGATTCCAGTCCGGCTTCACGCGCCTGCCCGCGATGCGCGAGCTCGGCCGGCGCTATGGCGCGAGCCGCGCCGATGGCCTCGCGCTTGCGCGCCAGCTCGGATGGCTGATGGCGGCGGAGCTTCGCGCCGTGGGCGTCGACATGTCCATCGCGCCCTGCGTCGACGTCGATTACGGCGTCAGCCGCGCCATCGGGGACCGCGCGCTCGCGGCCGACGTGTCGGCGGTCGCCGAGCTCGCCGTCGCCTACATGCTGGGCATGCGCGAGGCAGGCATGGCCGCGACGGCCAAGCATTTTCCGGGCCACGGCGCCGTCGCCGCCGACTCGCACGTGGCGCTCCCGGTCGATCGCCGCGAGTGGCCCGACATCGAGGCGGACTTCCAGCCGTACCGCCGTCTCATTTCCAACGGCCTGCCGGCCGTCATGGCGGCACACGTCGTCTTTTCCGCCGTCGATGACAAGCCGGCGAGCCTGTCGCGACGCTGGATCGCCGGCGTGCTGCGCGGTGAGCTCGGATTCCAGGGCGCCATCTTTGCCGACGATCTGTCGATGGCGGGTGCCGCCGCGTTCGGCGACATCGGCGCCCGCGGCGCGCTCGCGCTCGCCGCCGGCTGCGACGTGCTGCCGGTCTGCAACGACCGAGCGGCGACGCTCCGGCTCCTCGACTCGCTGCGCGGGGCACCGGACCCGGTCAGCCGCCTGCGGCTCGTCCGCCTGCACGGGCGCGAAATCGCGGAGCCGCAGCTTGCGTCGGACCCGCGCTGGCAGACGGCCGTCGCCGCGGCGCGGGAGCTGACAGAACGGCCCGCCTTGCAGCTCGAGCCTGAACGCCCCGCCTGAGGCGGAGCCGGCGCATCAGCCGCCGAGCTCGCTCAACACTTCGGTGGCGGCCGCGATCCGGGCCGGCGCGTCGCCCGCATTGACGCGTAACCGGAGGCGATTCGGGCCGTCGAGACGGTAGCGACTGTCCGTCCGCTGGATCAGGCGCACGACCCGATCCGGATTCACGCGATGATCGCGGCCGAACTCGACGACGCCCGCGCTCGTGCCGATCTCCAGCCGCCGCAGGCCGAGGGTCTCACCGCGCTGCCGCAGGCGATGGACGACGAGCAGGGTCTTCGCTTGCGGCGGCAGCGGGCCGAAGCGGTCGATTATTTCCGCTTCCAGATCGTCCAGCCGTGTGCCGTCTGTCGCCCCAGCCAGGCGTTTGTAGAGTTGCAGCCGCAGGTGAACGTCCGGGATGTAATCCTCCGGCAGGAGCGCGGGCAGCTGCAGGTTGACCTCGCAGCCGGCGGTGAGCGGCCGCTCGAGATCGGGCTCGCGGCCTTCGCGCAACGCCGTGACGGCGCGCTCCAGCAGGTCGAGATAGAGACTGATGCCGATCTCCTGGATCTGGCCGCTCTGCTCCTCGCCGAGGAGTTCCCCCGCGCCGCGTATTTCGAGATCCTGGGTGGCGAGCGTAAAGCCGGCGCCCAGATCCTCGAGCGACTCGATCGCCTCGAGGCGCTTTTTCGCGTCGGCGGGCATGGCGGCCGCGGGCGGCGCGAGCAGATACGCAAAGGCGCGGTGATGCGATCGTCCGACGCGGCCGCGCAACTGATGAAGCTGCGCCAATCCGAAGCGGTCGGCGCGGTCGACCAGGATGGTGTTCGCCGTCGGCACGTCGATGCCCGACTCGATGATCGTGGTGCAGACGAGGACCTGGAACCGCCGGTGATAGAAATCGAGCATGAGCTGCTCGAGATCGCGTTCGCGCATCTGGCCGTGCCCGACGCGGATCGTCGCTTCCGGCACGAGACGCCGGAGGCGGAGCGCGCGGGCCTCGATGTCCTCGATCGTGTTGTGCACGAAATACACCTGGCCGCCGCGGCGGATTTCGCGGAGGCAGGCTTCGCGCACCAGGTTGTCGCTCCACTCGGTGACGAATGTCTCGATCGCCACCCGTTCCGCCGGCGGCGTCGTCATGAGCGACAGGTCGCGCAGGCCGCCGAGCGCCATGTTGAGCGTGCGGGGGATCGGCGTCGCGGTCAGCGTCAGCATGTCCACGTCGGCCCGCAGCTGCTTCAGCCGCTCCTTGTGGCCGACGCCGAAGCGGTGCTCCTCGTCCACGACGACGAGGCCGAGATCGCGGAAAGCGACGTCGCGCTGCAGCAGGCGATGCGTGCCGATGACGATGTCGACAGCGCCTGCCGCGAGCCCCTTGATGACGGCCTGCTGTTCGGCGGCGGTGCGAAAACGCGAAAGGTTTTCCACCCGCACCGGCCAGTCGGCGAATCGATCCGCAAAAGTCTGGACGTGCTGTTGCGCGAGGAGCGTCGTCGGCACCAGCACGGCGACCTGCCGTCCGCCCGTGACCGCTGCGAAGCACGCGCGGAGCGCAACCTCGGTCTTGCCGAATCCGACGTCGCCGCACACGACCCGGTCCATCGGCCGGCCCGAGCGCATGTCCGACAATACGGCTTCGATCGCCTCGTGCTGATCGATCGTCTCCTCGAAGGGGAACGCGGCTTCGAATGCCCGATAGGCGGTCTCGTCGAAGGCGACGGCACGGCCCTCGCGCGCGGCGCGGCGTGAGTACAGGTCGAGCAGTTCGGCCGCCACGTCGCGGACGCGATCGGCGGCCCGGCGGCGCGCGCGGACCCATTGCTCCGTCCCGAGGCGATGGCAGGGCGCGGCCTCCGGCGAGCCGCCCGTGTAGCGCGTCACGCGATCGAGCGTGTGTACCGGCACGTAGAGCAGGTCGCCGCCGGCGTATTCGATGACGAGGAACTCCGCCGGATTGCCCGCGACCTGCATGACCTTGAGCCCACGGTAGCGGCCAACGCCGTATTCCTCGTGCACGACGGGAGCACCCGGCGTGAGCGCCGCGAGTTCGCGCAGGATCGACTCGGGGTCCCGCTCCGCGCGGCGGCGCCTGCGCTCCTGGCGCGCGCGTTCGCCGAAGAGTTGATCCTCCGCGACCAGCGCGATCGAGCGGCGGGGGAGCAAAAGCCCGCGGATCTCCGGCGCGATCGCGACTGCGAGCCGTGCTTCGCTGCGGATGAACGCCGGCCAGTTCGGCGCCACCGCCGCGTCGAGATCCTGGCGGCGCAGCATGTCGAGCAGAATCTCGCGGCGTCCGGCGGAATCGGCGGCAATTAGGGCGCGGCCTTCGAAGCCAGCGAGGAAGCGCGCGAGCTTCTCAAGCGGCTGCGGGGCGCGCGGATCGGCGCGCAATTCCGGTGGCGGCTCCGACGAAAAGTTCTCGAACGGAAGGCCGCTCGCGATCGGCTCGACCTTGACCGTCGTGACGGCGACGCGCGGGTGCCGCGCGAGCGCCGCAAGCGCGTCCAGCGCCGGCGTGAACACTTCTTCCGGTGGCAGCAAGGGCCGCTCGCGGTCATGGCGGCGCTGCTCATGCCGGTCCTGGATTTCCGCCCAGTAGGCGGGGAGCGAGCGCTCGATATCGGCGAGGTCGACGATCACGCTGCCCGGCGGCAGGTAATCGGTGAATGCGGCGGTCTCCCTGAAGAACAACGCCAGCCAGGACTCGATCCCCGGTGGAATCTGGCCGGCGGTGACTGCGCGATAGATGGCGCTCTGCTGGGGATCGCCCTCGAAGCGCTCGCGCCAGCGACCGCGGAACTCCGCGATGGCTTCCGCCGACGCCGGGATCTCGCGTGCCGGCAGGAGCGGCACGGCGGTGAGACGCGCGGCGGAGCGCTGATCCGCGGGATCGAACACGCGAATCGTCTCGATCAGGTCGTCGAACAGATCGAGCCGGAACGGCTGCGGCGCGCCGGCGGGGAAGAGATCCACGACCGAGCCGCGCACGGCATACTCGCCTGGGCTCAGCACCTGGGTCACCTGCACATAGCCGGCATCGGTCAGGCGCTTCCGAAGCAGCGGCAGGTCGATGCGCTGGCCGGCGGCGAGCGAGAACGCGTGCGCTTCGATGAAAGCGCGCGGCGGGAGCCGGTCGAGGAGCGCTGCCTGCGTCGTGACGACGAGGCCGCGCGCGAGCTCGGGCAGCGCCGCGAGCGTCCGCAGCCGCTCCGAAACGATATCGGGATGCGGTGAGAAGGGGTCGAAGGGCAGCGTTTCGCGATCGGGGAAGGACCAGAGCGGCTGATCGCCCGCCGCAAAGAATCGAAGCTCGGACAGGTACTGGTCTGCCTCGCGACCGCTGCCCGCGACGACGATGAGCGGCGCGGCCGCGGTCGAGGCGGCTTCAGCCAGGAAGTAAGCGGGACTGCTGCCGTAGAGCTCGCCCCAGCGGACGGACTCGGCGGCCGCCGGCATGGGAGGTGTGCTGTGACTCTCGCGGATCATGCGCTGTCCTGAAGGCGAAACTCCCCGTTCCGGGCGAACCCGGCGGGGTCAGGCAGCGCAGGATACCTGTGCCGAGGCGGCTGGCAACGCCGAGCGGCCGGCGTTTTACCTCAGCAGGACAGCATGCAGGACGCGATCGTGCTCGAAATACACCGCGAACTGCGGATAATCCCAGCGCGTGATCGGAGGCTCACCCACGGCCGAATGACGGTTGGCGGGTTCGCCAAATCGGCCCTGGACCGTGGCCATCGAGCTGCCGCGGTTCGGGCGGTCGGCAGCCGCGGCGGGATCACCGGTTTCGGTGCTGAGCGTCTCCGCGAGGGCCGGTTGGGCCGCGCTGAGCGCAATCAACAGCAATATGCGTACGATAGGCATCGCGATACCTCCGCTTCGAGTGTAGCACCGGGTCGGAGCCTGTCGAGGTTGCCACGATAAATCCTTGATAGGCATCCCGAATCCTGAGAAATATCCGCTCATGCTGACGCCGCTTCCGCTGGGGCTCGGGCTGCGCTACGTCCGCGCCCGCCAGCACCAGTATTTCGTCTCGTTCATCAGCTGGGTGTCCCTGGCGGGCGTTTGCCTGGGCGTGGCCGCGCTCATCACGATTCTTTCGATCATGAATGGGTTCGAGGGGGAACTGCGCACCCGGCTTCTCGCGCTCTCGGCGCATGCGAGCCTGCCGGGGCCCGCGGAGGCGGGCGCACTTCGCGCACTCGCCTCGCGTGCGCGCAACGACGCCGGTGTCGAGAGCGCCCAACCCTTTGTCGAGGCGCAGGGACTCCTGTCGAATGGCGCGACCCTCGCCGGCGCAGTGTTGCGCGGCATCGATCCCGCCGATCACGGCGCCGGCACGCACTTGCACGAGGCGATGGTCGAAGGCTCGGTCGCGGCGCTCGCCGCCGGCAGCGGGCGCGTGGCACTCGGCCGCGCACTCGCCATGCAGTTGCAGGTCGGCGTCGGCGACAGCGTGACCGTGCTTCTCCTGCGGACCGGCGCGGATGGCGAGCTGCTGCCGCGCATCGGCGCCTTCGAGGTGGCAGGCATTTTCGAGATCGGCCTCGCGGATCATGACGCGGCGATGGCCTTCGCCGCGCTCGAGGACGTCGCCGCCCTCGCGGGGCCCGCCGCGTCGGCCGGCATTCGCCTCTTTTTCGCGGACCCCTTCGATGCGCCGGTGCGGGCGCCGGCAGTCGCCGCCGCACTCGGCACCGGCGCCGGCAGCGACTGGACGGAAGAGCATGCGGCGTACTTCCGCGCGATCCGCCTCGAAAAAACCATGATGACCGTGATCCTGCTGCTCATCGTGTCGGTCGCGGCCTTCAACATCATCGCGAGTCTCGTCATGGTCGTCGCGGAGAAGCGCAACGACATCGCGATTCTCCGCACCATGGGCCTGTCGCGCGGCAGCGTCATCGCCACATTTGTCATCCAGGGGACGGTCATCGGCTGGATCGGGACACTCGCGGGCGTGGGGCTCGGCATCCTTCTCGCGCTGAACGCCGGGGATATCGCCCCGGCGCTGGAGCGCTGGTTCGGCTTCGAGATCTTCGACCCGGCGGTCTACTACATCACGCGCATTCCCACGGAGCTTCGCGCCGGGGACGTCGCGTTGGTCGCGGCGGTTGCGCTCACCCTGACGCTCGTCGCCACGATCTACCCCGCGCGGCGCGCGGCCGCGACCGAGCCTGCGGAGGCGCTGAGATATGAGTAATACCGCCAGCCCCAACCGAGCTGCGGAAACGCCCTTTCCATCGGTCTGGGCAATCTGGATCGGCCTGCGGTATCTGCGCGCGCGCCGCGAAAACCGCTTCGTCGGCTTCATCTCCGGCATCGCGATGACCGGCATTGCGCTCGGCGTCGCGACACTGATCGCGGTGCTGTCGGTGATGAACGGGTTCGAGCGCGATCTGCAGCGCCGGATCCTCGACGTGGTGTCGCATGCGACGATCGAGGGCGAGGAAGGCCGCCTTCAGAACTGGAGAGAGGTGGCGAGCCGCACCAGCGGCCAGCCGGGGGTCGTGGCGGTCGCACCGTTCGTCGAAGGTCGCGGCATGCTGGTCGCTGGAGAGCGCTCTGCCGCGGTCGAGCTGCGCGCCGTGATTCCTGAAGAGGAGCGCAAGGTTTCGGCGCTCGAGCGGCATCTCACCGGACGGGGCCTCGATGAACTTGCCCCGGGTAACTGGCGCATCTTGCTCGGGCGCGGGCTCGCCGAGAAGCTCGGCGTCGCCGCGGGCGATCCGGTGCAGGTCGTCATCGCCCAGGGCAACGTGACACCGGCGGGCGTCGCGCCTCGCATGCGCCGCTTCACGGTCGCAGGCTTCATCGACGCAGGCATGTACGAGTTCGACCAGGGCCTCGCGGTCCTGCACCTCGACGACGCGCGCCGCCTGTACCGGCTCGGCGACGCGGTGACGGGACTCCGCTATTCGTTCGATGACCCGGCGATGGCCGGGCGTCGCGTCCGCGAGCTCGCCGAAAGCCTGATCGGCAGCTACTACATCAGCGACTGGAGCCGCCGCCACGGCAACTTCTTCCGCTCGATCCAGGTGACGAAGTCCATCATGTTTGTCGTGCTGCTGCTCGTCGTCGCGGTCGCGGCGTTCAACATCATTTCGACGCTCGTCATGGTGGTCAAGGAGAAACGGGCCGACATTGCGATCCTGCGCACGCAGGGCGGATCGCCGCGCGACATGCTGACGATCTTCATGACGCAGGGATCGATCATCGGCATCGTCGGGACCGCGGCGGGCGTCGCGCTCGGCCTCCTGATCGCCGCCAATGTCACGGCGATCGTCACCGGGCTCGAGCACCTGACCGGCATCACGCTCGTCGACCCCCGCGTCTATTTCATTTCCGAACTGCCGGCGGAGGTGCGATCAGGCGACGTGTTCCTGGTTGCCGGCATGGCGCTCGCGCTTTGCGTGCTGGCGACGATCTATCCCGCGTGGCGCGCGGCCAGGACGCAGCCCGCGGAAGCGTTGCGCCACGAGGTCTGAACGTAGCCATGAATGAATCGGTCGTGCTGGCTTGCGAGGGCCTCGTCAAGGAATTCCGGCAGGGACCCGCGATCGTGCGCGTGCTCGCCGGTGTCGACACGTCGATCCGCCGCGGCGAGCGGCTGGCCGTGGTCGGGGCGTCCGGGTCCGGCAAGACGACGCTGCTGCAATTGCTGGGCGGACTCGACTTGCCGACGGCGGGTCGCGTCCTGATCGACGGCCGCGAAATGTCGGCGCTGCCCGACGCGGAACGCGGGCGCCTGCGGAACGCGGCGATGGGCTTCGTGTACCAGTTCCACCATCTGCTGCCCGAATTCAGCGCGCTCGAGAACGTGGCCATGCCGCTCCTCATCCGCCGCATGCCGCGCGCGGATGCCTCGCGGGAAGCAGAGGCGCTCCTCGCGCGCGTCGGTCTCGGTGAACGGCTCACTCACCGGCCGTCGCAGCTTTCCGGGGGCGAGCGTCAGCGCGCGGCGGTCGCGCGCGCGCTCATCGCGCGGCCGCGCATCGTGCTGGCAGACGAGCCAACGGGAAACCTCGACGGCAGGCACGCACGCCAGGTGCTGGACCTGATGATGGAACTCAACCGGGAATTGGGAACGAGCCTCGTCATCGTGACTCACGACCATGCGCTCGCTGGCCGCATGGACCGTGTACTCGTGCTCGAAGACGGGATTCTGCGCGAAGGCGACGGCTGACGGAGGCACGACGGCGTGAGCGGCGCCGCATGATCGCCCGCAGTCGCTTGCGGGCGGTGCACGATGTTCCCTATTGCGCTCGCATTCTGCGCGGGTGCCGCGGCCTTGCACGCGCTGCCGGCGCTGTTTCCCGCCGCTGCGCTTGTGCTGCCGGCATTTGCGGCCGCCCTCACGATCCGGCGAACTCCGGTCACCGCGGTTTTCCTTGCCGGCTTCGTCTGGACGCACCTGCTGGCCTTGCATTGGCTGGCTGCCGGTTGGCCCTGCGACCGCGACCGGGAGGAGCTCGAGCTGACCGGCCGCGTGGCGGCGCCGGCGATCGAACGGACCGGCCGGACGGATTTCGATCTCGAGGTGCTCGACTCACCCGCGCCGGGCCCCTTGCCGGGGCGAGTGAGGATTTCCTGGTACGAGACCGGCATCGCGCCGCAGCCCGGCGAGTGCTGGCGGATGACTGTGCGGCTGCGCTGCCGCCATGGCATGGCGAACCCGGGCGCTCCCGACCGCGAGCTCGATCTGCTGCGGCAGCGCATCGACGCCACCGGCTACGTCGTCGCCAAGCGGCCGCCCGAGCTCCTGTTCCTGTCGTCGGATCACCCGATCGAGCGCCTGCGCGCGCGCATCGCGGACGCAATCGCCGCGGCCGTCTCGGAAGGCCCGTCCGCCGGCGTGCTGCAGGGACTCGCGGTCGGTGTGCGGGGCAGCATCGCGGACTCCTTGTGGGAAACCTTTGCAATCACGGGCGTCGCGCACCTGATGGCGATCTCGGGCCTGCACGTGACCGGCTGCGCGCTTTTCGTTCTCGTCCTGCTGCGACTGGCGTGGCGGCTGCCATGCCTTCTGCGAGTCCCCGCGCGGCTGGAGATTGAATCCTACTTGGTCCTCGCGGCCACGGCCGGCTATGCGCTTCTCTCCGGCGCCTCGCTGCCGGCGCTGCGCACGCTCTCGATGGTCGGCCTCGTCGCCGGGCTGCGGCTGCTTCGCCGCGCGCTCCCGGTCCACCAGGTTCTGTCGCTTGCGATTCTCCTGCTGGTCGCCGCCGACCCGCTCGCACTGACCTCCGCAGGATTCTGGCTTTCCTTCCTGGCGACGGCCGCGCTGATCGCCATACTCGATCGCGGCACGGGCTGGCGCGATCGGCTGGCCGGATTTGCGCGTGCGCAGGCGGCGATTGCCGCGCTCCTCACGCCGGTGCTCGCCGCCACCTTCGGGCGCGTTTCGCTCGTCGCACCCGCCGTCAACGCGGTGGCGATCCCGCTGTTCAGCGTGATCCTTCTGCCCGCGGTGCTGGCGGCAACCCTGCTGGAGGCTGCCTGGCCGGGCGCCGCGCCTGAAATCTGGCGCGCGCTCGCGGCACTATTGGATAGCGCCTGGCCGTGGCTTGCGGCGATTGCCGAATGGCGCGCCTCGAGCTGGGCGCCCGCGGCGCAGTCCGCGGCGCTCATCGCAGGAGCGGGCGTGGTCGTGCTCATCGCGCTGCTGCTGCCGCTTCGGGGACTGCGTCTCGCCGCGCTTGCGATGCTCGCTGCGATCACCTTCGGCGGTACCGCCCGACCTCCGCCGGGCGCCTGGGCGCTCACTGTCGTCGACGTTGGTCAGGGTCTCGCCGCGATCGTCGAGACCGCTCGCCATGTCCTCGTGTTCGACACCGGTCCTCGGTGGCACGGCGGCGGCGCTGCGGCGCGGGTGTCGCTCGTGCCGCTGCTGCGCTCGCGCGGCATCCGGCGCATCGACCTGCTCGTCGTCAGTCACGACGACATGGATCATGCGGGCGGCGCGGATGCGCTTCGCCGATCGTTCGAAGTCGTGCGCACGCTGACTGGAACCGGCAGCCAGCACCCGTCTGATGACGAATGCCGGCGCGACGACACGTGGCAATGGGACGGCGTCGTGTTTCGCGTGTCGCATCCGCCTCCGGGCATCGAGGGCAGCGACAACGACCGCTCCTGTGCGCTGGCGATCGCCGGACCCGGCGGAAGGGCGCTCCTGCTTGCGGATCCCGAAGCGCCGGGCGAAGCCAGCTTGCTCGAGCAGCCGCTCGCGGCCGACGTCGTGCTGCTCCCGCACCACGGCAGCCGCAGCTCCTCCACGCCGGCGCTGGTCGCAGCCGTGACCGCCCGGCTCGGCATCGCGTCCGCCGGATTCGGCAACCGCTGGGGAATGCCCGCGGCAGAAGTTGTCTCGCGCTGGCGCGCCGCGGGTACGACCGTGCTCGCCACGGCGGAGTCGGGCGCCGTCACCGTCCGGTTTCCGACGCACCCGCATGCGCTCGAAGTCGTGACCGAGCGGGGCGATGGCCCGCGTTGGTGGCGGCACGCGGCGGCGGAATGAGGGGCTCGGGCAGCGGACGCGGCCGCACGGTATCATGCCGCGCCATGTGGGAGATCATCGTCGCAGGCGGCCCGGTCATGTGGCCGATCATCCTGTGCTCCGTCGTTGCGGCCGCGATCGTGCTGGAACGGCTGTGGACGCTGCAGCGCAAGCGCGTGATCCCGCGCGAGCTGACCGACCGGATCTGGAAACTGGTGGAGTCGCGCAGCCTCAACGATCGGCACATCGAGGCACTCGCCCACAATTCGCCACTCGGCCGGGTACTCGCCGCGGGGTTGACGCACCGGGACCAGGGCCGCGAGATCATGAAGGAGGCGATCGAGGACACGGGCCGTCACGTCGTGCATGAGCTCGAGCGTTTCCTGGGCACGCTCGGAACCATTGCGGCGGTCTCGCCGCTGCTCGGACTGCTCGGCACGGTCACCGGCATGATCCAGGCGTTCGAGGCGATCTCCGCCGAGGGAGTCGGGGATCCACGCGTCCTGTCGGGCGGCATCGGCACCGCGCTCATCACGACGGCCGCCGGCCTCATCGTCGCGATCCCGGCCCTGTTCGCCTATCGGTACCTCCGCGGCGTCGTCGACCTCTTGGTCGTCGACATGGAAAAGGAGGCGATGAAGCTGGTCCGGGCGTTCGATCGCCTGAGCGCGCGCGTGCAGCCCGGCGCGCGGCGCCGCGAAGCCGCCTCATGAGGCTCCAGGTCAAGCGCGCCGACGAGTTCGAGCTCAACCTGATCTCGCTGGTCGACGTCGTCCTGCTGCTCGTCATCTTCTTCATGCTGACGACGACCTTCGTGCAGGAAGCGAGACTGCGCGTCGAGCTGCCGGAAGCAGGCACGGCCACGCTCGAACGGGTCATCAATCCGATCGTGATCACGATCTCCGCGCAGGGCAGCTATCGCGTGAATGAGCGCGCGCTCGTCAACAACGAGCGTGAGACGCTCCGGGCCGCATTGCGGCAGGTTTCCGGCGATACGAGCGCGGAGCCGGTCACGATACGCGCGGACGCGCGCGCGACCCACCAGTCCGTCGTCACGGCGATGGACGTCGCCGCGAGGCTTGGCTTCACCCAGGTCAACATTGCGACAGTCAGCCAGCAAGACGAAGAATAAAGGCAGCCTGCCGGCGCTCTCTGCAAGCGGGCTCAGGATCTACCAGCGGTTGCTGGCCTACGCTCGGCCGCACTGGCCGATGTTCCTGCTCGGCGTGCTCGGCATGGTGCTGTTCGCGGCGGTCGACACCAGCTTCGCCTATTTTGTCAAGCAGTTCCTGGACGGCGCTTTCGTCGAGCGCGACGACCGCATGCTGACACTCGTGCCGGCAGGCATCGTCGTCCTATTCCTCGTGCGTGGTCTCGGCGATTACCTTTCGGTCTACGCGCCCGGCTGGGTCGGCCGCCACGTCATCAAGACGATGCGCCGCGACGTTTTCGCCCGCTACCTGGACTTGCCGGCCACCTTCTATGACCGGAACGGCGTGGCGCCGCTCCTTTCACGCCTGACCTACAACATCGAACTCGTCGCGGAGGCGGCGACCACCGCGATCACGTTCATGATCCGCGACACGCTGACGATCGCGGGACTCCTGGCCTACCTGCTGTGGCTCAATTGGCGCCTCACGGTGTTCGCGCTCGCCGTGTCGCCGCTGATCGTGGGGCTCATCCGCGCGACGAGCCACCTCTTCCGCCGCTACAGCACTCGCATCCAGGCCTCCATGGGAGACGTCACGCGGGTCACCAAGGAGTCGCTCGAGAACCAGCGCATGATCAAGGTGTTCAACGCGCAGCCGCAGCAACTCAAGGTATTCGAGCAGGTGAACGAGCGGAACCGCGCGAGTTACATGAAGCTAGTGACGGTCAAGGCGGTCTCGAATCCGGTGGTGCAGATGATCGCGGCCTGCGGCCTCGCCGCGGTGATGTACGTGGCGATACGCGACGTGATGCGGGAGGGACTGACCGTCGGCGAGTTCACGTCCTTCCTGACGGCGCTTTTGCTGATCACGGCGCCGCTTCGCCGCCTCGTCAGCGTCGTCGGACCGCTGCAACAGGGCATCGCAGCGGGGCAGAGTGTTTTCGAGATTCTCGACGCGCCGGCCGAGGACACGGGCGGCGACGTTCGCCTCGATCGCGCGCGGGGCGATATCGAGTTCCGCGACGTCAACTTCACCTACGATGCAGAGAAGGGCCGCGTCCTGAGCGGCGTCAGTTTCCGGTTCGCTCCGGGAGAGACGGTCGCAATTGTTGGGCGCTCGGGCAGCGGCAAGTCGACGCTGATCAGCCTGCTGCCGCGTTTCCACGATCCGGATTCCGGAATGGTGCTGCTGGACGGGGTCGACCTGCGCCAGTACCGCCTGCAGGACCTGCGCAACCAGCTCGCCCTCGTGAGCCAGGACGTCATGCTGGTCGACGACACGATCGCCGACAACATCGCGTTCAGCGTGCCCGGCGCGGACCGGCAGGCCGTCGAGCGTGCGGCGCGCGCGGCGCACGTGCTCGAATTCGCCGACGAGCTCCCCGCCGGGCTCGATACGATGATCGGTGAGCGCGGAGCCCTGCTGTCCGGAGGCCAGCGCCAACGGGTTGCGATCGCCAGGGCAATCCTGAAGAACGCGCCGATTCTGATTCTCGACGAAGCGACGTCAGCGCTGGACGCAGAGTCCGAGCATCTGGTCCAGACTGCGCTCGCCGAGCTATTGCGCGGGCGCACCACACTCGTGATCGCGCACCGATTGTCCACGATCGAGCGGGCCGACCGGATCATCGTGCTCGACGAGGGCCGCATCGTCGAATCGGGCACGCATGCGGCGCTCCTGTTTGCGGGCGGTGTGTACGCGGCGCTGCACCGGATGCAGTTCAACGTCTGAGCCGCCGGCGGACGACACAGGTTTGGCGACGCGTCTGCATGACTGGCTACTTGAGACCTGGTACGGCGACGACCGCCGTGGCCGCTGGTTGCGACCCGCGGCCTGGCTCTTCGCTGGCATCTCGCGGCTGCGTCGCGCGTCGTATGTCCGCGGCCTGCTTCCGCGCTATCGGTCGCGGCGTCCCGTCGTCGTCGTCGGCAATCTGACCGTCGGCGGCACCGGCAAGACGCCCTTCGTGAGCTGGCTGGCGCGTGAGCTCGCGCACCGCGGCCTGCGACCCGGCATCGCAATGCGCGGCTACGGGGGCGCGGGCGGCCACGCGCGCCTCCTGACCTCTGCGGACACGGCCGCGACCGCAGGCGACGAACCGCTGCTGCTCCAGCGCAAGCTCCAGATCCCGATTGCAATCGGGGCGCGCCGCGCGGACGCCGCGCGGCTGCTCGAGGACCATTGCGATGTCATCGTCTGCGACGACGGACTCCAGCACTATGGGCTCGCGCGGGACATCGAAATCGCAGTCGTCGATGGCTCGCGGCAGTTCGGGAACGGCCGCATGCTGCCCGCCGGCCCCTTGCGCGAGCCGGTCTCGCGGCTTGGCGAGATGGACGCGGTCGTCGTGAACGGCCACGGATTCGACTGGCCGTCGGCGATCCGCATGCGGCTCGAGCCGGTCGCGGTGGTCGCGCTCCGCGACGGATCGCGCCGGCCGCTCACGGACTTTTCCGGCCGGCAGGTGACCGCGCTGGCAGCGATCGGCAATCCGGGCCGTTTTTTCTCGCTGCTGCGCGAGCACGGCGTCCTGGTCGAGGAGCGGGTGTTGCCGGATCACGGACGATTCACGCTGGAGGCTGCGGGAGCCGGGGAGGGCCGGGCAATCCTGATGACCGAGAAGGATGCCGTAAAATGCGCGGGAGACGGCTGGAACGACGCCGGTTACGTCGAAGTCGAAGCGCGCGTGGACGCAGCAGCCGCGGCCGGCCTGCTCGCGCGGATCGAGGCAATGGCGGCGCACCGCCAAGGAAGCCATCGTGAGTGAACGCCTGACCGACATTCTGGCCTGCCCGGTGTGCAAGGGCCCGCTGCAATGGCAGCGGGACACGCAGGAATTCCTCTGCCGTGCGGACCGGCTCGCCTATCCGGTGCGGGACGGCATTCCGATCATGCTGCCGGACGAGGCGCGCCCACTCGCCCCGGACGACAGCGCGCTCGCCGGGCGTTGAGAAAGGAACCGGTGTTTCGCGTCGCCATTCCAGCGCGGCATGCTTCGACCCGCCTGCCCGGCAAGCCGCTCGCGCTCATCGCGGGCGTGCCGATGATCCTGCACGTGCATCGGCTGGCGCTCCGTTCCGGCGCGAGCGAAGTGGTCGTCGCGACCGACGACGACAGGATCCAGACCGCCTGCGCGGCCGCCGGCGCGGACGTCGTGATGACGGGGCGCGACCACGCGTCCGGCACCGATCGCATTGCGGCGCTTGCCGCGCTTCGCGGATGGGAGGATGACTCGACCGTCGTGAACGTGCAGTGCGACGAGCCGATGCTGCCGCCCGCGTTGATCGGCCAGGCGGCCAGGCTTCTCGCCGCGAATCCGGCCGCGGCGATCGCGACGCTCGCGACGCCAGTCGCGACGCTCGACGAATACCTGGATCCGAATGTCGTCAAGGTCGTAACCCGCGACGACGGGCTGGCCTTGTATTTCAGCCGGGCGCCGATTCCCTGGGATCGCGACGGCGCGGAAGCCGCACCGCCGAGCACGACCCGTCATCGCGGCGCGCGCCGGCATCTCGGGGTCTATGCCTATCGCGTTTCCGCCCTGCGGGCGATGGCGGCGACACCGGCGATGGCGCTCGAGCGGCGGGAGCGGCTCGAACAGCTGCGCGCGCTGCAGATGGGCCTCGCCATCGTGGTTGCCGACGCCGTCGAGCCGCCCGGACCGGGCGTCGACACGCCGGAGGACCTGGCACGGGTGGAGCAGCTGATGCAGCAGGCGTCGCGGTCGTGAACCGGGCTGCGGATCTGGTCGCGCCGTTCTACGCCGTCGAAATCAATCGCATCGCCAACGAGCGCGAGCGCCGGGGCTTGCCGGTGATTCACATGGAGGTCGGCCAGCCTTCGGCGGGCGCGCCGAGGGCGGCGATCGCGGCCGGCGAGCGCGCGCTGAAGGAATGCCCGCAGGGTTACTGGGAGAGCAGGGCGCTCGCGGAGCGGATCGCCGTGCACTACCGCGGGCGTCACCGGCTCGATCTCGATTCATCGCGAATCCTGTTGACGATGGGGGCGTCCGCGGCCCTCGTGCTGGCGATGAACGTGATGTTTGCGCGCGGCGCGCGCGTCGCGATGGCGCGTCCGGGTTACCCGGCCCATCGGAACGTCCTGCACGCGCTCGGGCTCGAGCCGCTCGAGCTCGACTGCGGCGCCGCCACGCGATTCCAGCCGACGGCCGCCATGATCGCCGCGCTCCATCCCGCGCCCGCCGGGCTCATCCTGACGAGCCCCTCGAACCCGACCGGCACGATGCTCGAAGACAGCGAGCTCGCCGCGCTGGCAGCGGTTTGCGCCGAGCGCGGCATCCGGATCATCTCCGACGAGACCTACCACGGGATCACGTACGGGGCGCGCGCGCATTCGATCCTCGAGTACGCAGTCGATGCGGTCGTCGTGAACACTTTTTCGAAGTACTGGTGCATGACCGGCTGGCGTCTCGGCTGGGCGGTCGTGCCCGAGCCGCTCCTGGACACGATGCGCCGTTTCGCCGGCAACCTCTTCCTGGTTCCGCCGACCCTGTCGCAGCACGTGGCGCTCGCGGCGATGGACGAGCACGCCGAGCTCGACCGGCACGTCGCGACCTATGCCGCAAACCGGGAATTGCTGGTGGACGCGCTGCAAGGATTCGGCATCACGCGCATCGCGCCGGCCGACGGCGCGTTCTATCTCTACGCCGACGTCGGCGACCTGACCCGCGACTCGCTGACCTGGTGCCGCGAGCTCCTCGACGCGACCGGCGTCGCGCTCAACACGGGGAAAGATTTCGACGGCGTCCGCGGCGATCGCTTCATCCGGATTTCCTTTGCGGTGTCCACGGCGGAAACGATCCGCGCCATCGAATGCCTCGACGCGTGGCTCCGCAAGCGAAAGCGCGCATGACGCGGATACTCTTCGTGTGTCTCGGCAACATCTGCCGCTCGCCCACGGCGGAGGCGGTGCTTCGCGACCTCGTGCGCCGGGAGGCCGCGGACCTCGCGATCGAAGTCGGTTCCGCCGGCACGCATGGATATCACACGGGCAGCGCGCCCGACGAGCGCGCTATCGCCGCCGCGCGCCGCCGCGGCATTGACATGAGTTCAATCCGCGCGCGCGTGGTCGCGGCGGCGGACTTCGAGCGCTTCGACCTGGTGCTCGCGATGGACGAAGCGGTGTACGAGCGGCTCCGCCGGATCGCACCGGTGCAGTATGCCGGCCGCGTGCGGCTCTTCCTCGAGTACGCGCCGCAACTGAACCGGCGGGAAGTGCCCGATCCCTATTACGGCGGCGAGACCGGGTTCGAAGAAGTGCTCGATCTCGTCGAGGAAGCCGGGCGCGGCCTGCTCGCCGCGCTCGGCGCCCGCGCCTGAATCAGTCCTTCGGCCCGAAGTGGTGGCCCTCACCGGGCGACGAGGACCACACGGTATGGGTCTGTGCCGGCTTCGCGGCGGGGGTAGCCTGCGATTCCGTCGCGGGCTGTGCGACGACCGGGGGCGGCGCGACAACCGGAGGTGGCGGAGCGACCGGGGCAACCGACTGCGGCGGTGAGTCGACCATCGGCTGCGGGGTCAGGCCAGGCGTTGGCGAGGAAGCCGCGTCGTTTCGCGCGCGCGAGTCGCCATTGCCCTGCGCAATCGGCTGAGTATCGCCCGGCCGGTAGGAGTCCTGACGACCGCCGCGACCACCCCGCCCACGCCGGCGGCGACGCCGACGCTGCGCATCGCCTTCCGTTGACTGTTGATCGGTGCGCTGGTTTGTAGACGGCTGCGGCCTGGGTCCGGACTCCGCGGGGCGATCGTGGTGCCGCGCCTGATCATCGCGGGCGTGATCGGCGAGCTGGCGGTCGTGGTGCTCTCCATGCTCCTGGTCGCGTTGACGATCGCGATCGCGGTTGCGGTTCCGGTCGCGATCACGGTCCCGGTCCCGGCGCGGTCCGCGCTCGCTACGATGCGGTCGGCGGCCGCCGCGATCGTCACGATGGTGATCGCGTGCCGGCCGTCCCCCGTGGCGCTCGTGGCGTTCGGATCCCGAAGATTCAGCGGCCGACTTGGCAGGGCCCTCGACGCCGCGAAAGAACCCGATGAGCCGTGACCAGAGGCCGGGACCGCGATCTTCGCGGACGATTCGGGCGACAGGCACCGGCGCCGGCGCGGCCGGCGCGATGGGTTGCACCGCCGCAGGCGGGGCGGGGGCGCGCTGGTCCGACTGCGACTGGAAATCGAGCTCCTTGATCGGCTGGCCGGCCATCTGATAGCTCGTCATCGCGTTTTCCGCCAGCGACATCTCGTCGTCGCGCACGCGGCGGATCGAGTAGTTGGGCGTCTGCATGTTCGCGTCGGGCACGAGCACGATTTCGGTTTCGCGCTGGCTCTCGAGCCGGTGCAGCCAATCGCGTTTCTCGTTGATCAGGAAAGTCGAAACGTCGACCGGCAATTGCGCCACGACGCGCGTCGTGCGCTCCTTGCGGACTTCTTCGCCGATCAGGCGCAGCACGGCCAGCGCCATGGATTCGACGCTCCGAATCGTGCCCATGCCGCTGCAGCGCGGGCAGGCCATGTGCGTGGATTCTCCGAGCGAGGGCCGCAGCCGCTGGCGTGACATTTCCATCAGGCCGAAGCGCGAGATCCGTCCGAGCTGGATGCGCGCGCGATCCGAGCGCACCGCGTCGCGCAGGCGGTCCTCGACCCCCTGCTGGTTTTTCTTCGACTCCATGTCGATGAAGTCGATCACGATCAGTCCGCCGAGGTCGCGGATGCGAAGCTGCCGCGCGATCTCCTCCGCGGCCTCGAGATTGGTGTTGTAGGCCGTCGTCTCGATGTCAGCGCCGCGCGTCGCGCGGGCGGAATTGATGTCGATCGAGACGAGCGCCTCGGTGTAGTCGATCACGATGCCGCCGCCTGAGGGCAGCGTCACGGAATGGGAGTAGGCCGACTCGATCTGGCTTTCGATCTGGAAACGGGTGAACAGCGGCACGTCATCGCTGTAGAGCCGGATCTGGCGCTCTGCGTCGGCAGTCTGGAAGCGCTGCACGTATTCGAGTGCGCGCTGGTGCGCGCCGGGCTCATCGATCAGCACCTCGCCGATGTCGTCCGACAGGTAATCGCGAAGCGCCCGCGTCACCGCGTCGCTCTCCTGGTACACGAGGAACGGCGCGGGCCGTTCAGCGGCTGCCGTGACGATCGCGTCCCAGTTAGCGCGGAGGTTGTCGAGATCCCATTGCAGCTCGTCGGGGCCACGGCCGACGCCAGCCGTCCGGACGATCGTGCCCATGCCGTCCGGCACGCGGAGCATTTCGAGCGAATCCCGCGTGGCGTCGCGCTCCTCGCCCTCGATGCGGCGCGAGACGCCGCCGGCGCGCGGATTGTTCGGCATCAGCACGAGGAAGCGGCCGGCCAAACTGATAAACGTGGTCAGTGCGGCACCCTTGGTGCCGCGCTCTTCCTTCTCCACCTGGATCAGGAGTTCCTGGCCCTCCTGGAGGACATCCCGGATGTTGAAGCGCGCGCCGGGCGCGGGCTGGAAGCGAAAATACTCCCGCGCGACTTCCTTGAGCGGCAGGAAGCCCTGGCGCTGGGAGCCGTATTCGACGAAGGCGGCTTCGAGGCTCGGCTCGACGCGCGTCACGCGCGCCTTGTAAATATTGCCTTTCTTCTGCTCGCGGGACGGTATCTCGATCGAAAGGTCGAATAGCTTCTGGCCGTCAACCAGAGCGACGCGCAACTCTTCTTGCTGCGTCGCGTTGATAAGCATTCTTTTCATGGGCCCCATCCAAGGTGCTGGGGGCCGCTTCGCGAGGGATGTCACGCTTGGTCACGAGGGAAACCCGTTGCCCTGCAGGCGCGGATCGCGGGCGCGAAGGAGCGGGCCGCAGCCTGTGGCTGCGGGCGGTTGCGCTCCTCCACGATCCAGCGAGATCGACACGCGCGGGGATCATCACATCCGAACGAAGGGCCGGCGATGGTCCGGACATTCCGGACCAACTAACATGCGGCCTGCCCGAAGGGGGCCGCGTACCGGTCAGCGGCCACGCTCCGCTTCGCGAAGCCTGCGCCGTAAGACCTGACTGCGGACTACGATATCAGATGCGCTCGGAAAATCAATACGTTAGAGAGACTCCGTGACGGCCGGTCGAATTCCTGGCGGCAAGGCGCAGCGGGTGCGCGCCGGGGAGCAGGCGGAAGGCCAGCGTCTCGACAATTTCCTGCTGCGGGAACTCGCCGGTGTCCCGCGAAGCCGCGTGTACAGGCTGCTCCGGCGAGGAGAGGTTCGGGTCAACGGCAAGCGCAAGCAGCCGGATTACCGCCTTTCCGCTTCCGACGAAGTGCGCCTGCCGCCGGTGCGTGAGCGGCCGGAGGCGCCGCCAGGCTCACGCCGAGTCCCCGACGCGCTGCTGGCGACGATCCAGCAGGCCATCGTGCATGAGGACGCGCGCCTGCTCGTCCTGAACAAGCCCGCGGGACTTGCGGTCCACGGCGGTTCAGGTCTCGCCTTTGGCGCCATCGAGGCCCTGCGCGCACTGCGACCCGACGAGCCGCTCGAGCTCGCGCACCGGCTCGACCGCGACACCAGCGGTTGTCTCCTGGTCGCCCGCACGCGCAGCGCCTTGCGGGCGCTCCACGCCATGCTCCGCCAGGGAACGGTCGAGAAGCACTACGCGACGCTCGTCGCAGGCCGCTGGCACCTCGGGCGCAAGACCATTGACGCGCCGGTCCTCACCCACGCACGCCAGGGTGGGGAGCGCGTCGTGCGCGTGCATCGCTCCGGCAAGATCGCCCTGTCGGTCTTTGCTCCGCTGGAGCACTTCAAGGACGTTGCGACACGGATGGACGTCGCAATCCAGACCGGCCGCACGCACCAGATTCGCGTTCATGCGGCCTTTGCCGGCCATCCGGTCGCCGGGGACGAAAAATACGGTGACCGTGAATTCAACGCGCGACTGCGGGTGCAGGGGCTTCGCCGGATGTTCCTGCATGCCGCGTCGATTGCGTTCGTGTGGTCGGATGGCGGCGATGCGTTCCGCATCGAGGCGCCATTGCCTGCCGATCTCGCGTTGCTCCTGGAAAGGCTTCGCGAATCGCGTCGCGCTCAGGGTTGAGGCGGCGCGAGCGGATCGAGCCCCGCTCCGCGCAGCGCATTGGCGACCCAGATGAGCGGCAGACCCACGATCGCCGCGGGATCGTGGGTGTCGATCGCCTCGAACAACGTGGTGCCCAGGCCTTCGCTGCGAAATCCCCCGGCGCAATCGAATGGCCGATCGATTTCGACGTAACGCGTGATTTCCGTTTCGGTGAGAGCGCGGAAGCGCACGACGGTGAGATCCACGTGCTCGCTGGTTGCGTGCGGCCGGCCGCGCAGCAGCACCGCCGCGGTATGAAATTCCACGGAGCTGCCGCTGCTCGCGCGGAGTTGCTCCAGGCAGCGTCGTGCATTGCCCGGCTTGTCGTGGATGCGCCCGGCGCAGACGGCCACCTGATCGGATCCGAGGACCCAGACATCGGGGTGGCGCGCGGAGACCGCCGCTGCTTTCGCGCGCGCGAGGCGCAAGGCGCGCTCGCGCGGCGCTTCCCCTGCGACTTCTGTCTCGTCGACACCGGGTGCTTCGGTCGCGAACGCAAGGCCGAGGCGGCCCAGCAGCGCCTGGCGATAGCGGGAGGTCGACGCGAGGTAAAGGCGCGTGGTCATTGGCTGTCAGTGCTTAAAAAACAAGGATTTGCGCCATGTCTTCTTTGACACCCCCGCCGCCGCTCACTATCATACCGCCCCCATGTCAACGCCCCCGGAGCGGCCGCTCGATGCGCAGGGCCTGGCGCGGAGCGGGGCGGTCGTCGAGAGGGATTTTCCGATTGCCGGCTTCGCGCGCTTGCGCGACTGGCTGGCAGAACCGACGGGATTGGCCGCAGTGCGGGCGGAATTCCGTCTGCACGACGGATTTCCGGCGACGGTGCTGCGGGTGCAAGCGGGCGTCGTGCTGACTTGCCAGCGTTGCCTGGGGCCGGTCCGCCGTGAACTGGAATCGGTGGCGCATCTGGTGTTCGCACCGGAAGAGACATCGGAGTTGCCGCCGGAATTCGAAGCGATTGGCGGCGATGCACACAATCTCGACCTGGCTGCGCTCGTCGAGGACGAGTTGCTTCTGTCGCTGCCGCTGATCGCGCAGCACACGCCTGCGGAAGCCTGCGCAATTCCGGCAGGGGCCGCCGTTGCGCTGGTGGAGGAGCGGCCGGCGGAGGAAATGCGCCGCCCATTCGCAGGACTGAAGGATTTGCTGAAACCTTGAACCGGAGATGACCGTCCATGGCCGTACAGAAAAGCCGCAAGACCCCGTCCAAGCGCGGCATGCATCGCTCCCACGATCGCCTCGCCAAACCGGCGCTGTCGAAGGACCCGACGACGGGCGAGACGCACCTGCGCCATCGCGTGAGCCGTGACGGCTTTTATCGCGGGCGCAAAGTGATCGAAGTCCCCGTCGAGGACGCCGGGCAGGAATGAGCCGGGCGCCTCTGGCGCAGCCATTGGCATACCGATGAACCGCTATTCGCGCGTGGCCGGCACCGGCAGTTTTCTGCCGGAGCAGATCGTGACGAACAAGGATCTCGAGTCGCGCGTCGACACGACCGACGAATGGATCCGCACGCGCACGGGCATCGAGCGCCGTCACATTGCCGGGCCCGATGAAACGAGCTCGTCACTGGCCGAGCATGCAGCGCGGCGCGCGTTGAAATCGGCAGGACTGACGCCGGCGGACGTCGACTTCATCGTCGTCGGCACGACGACCCCCGACCTCATCTTTCCGAACACGGGGACGCTCCTCCAGGAGCGTCTCGGCATCCACGGCTGCCCGGCGTTCTCGCTCGAGACCGCCTGCAGCGGTTTCGTGTATGCCTTGTCGATCGCCGACAAGTATGTGCGGCTGGGTGAATCGAAGTGCGCGCTCGTGGTCGGCGTCGAGTGCCTGTCGCGGTTCGTGGACTGGACCGACCGTGCCACCTGCGTGCTGTTCGGCGACGGCGCCGGCGCCGTCGTGCTGACGCCCGCGGACGAGCCAGGCATCATCGGCACGCACCTGCATTCCGACGGCAAGTACAAGGACCTGCTGTTTTTCCCGTACGGCGTATCGAGCGGATTCGACAAGCTCCGCAGCAACTCGACCGACGGACTCAAGATGCTGGGGAACGAAGTGTTCAAGGTCGCCGTGCGGACGCTGTCGAAGCTCGTCGACGAGACCCTCGCCAAGAACGGCGTCGAGCGCAGCGAAATCGACTGGCTGATCCCGCACCAGGCGAATCTCCGGATCATCCAGTCGGCCGCCGACAAGCTCGGGCTGCCGATGGAGAAAGTGGTGGTGACGGTGCAGGACCATGGCAATACCTCGGCCGCGTCGATCCCGCTTGCCTGGGACACCGCCGTGCGTGACGGCCGCATTCACCGCGGCCAGCTGCTGCTCCTGGAGACATTCGGCGGAGGCTTTACCTGGGGTTCCGCGCTGATACGCTATTGACGATGCGGCAAATGTTTGGCGGCGTGTTCTGGATGATGCTGTCCCTGGCGGGCGCCGGGACGGCGTCGGCCGAACAATTCGCACTGCCGGCCGACGGCGGCGACGTCATCGGCGAGACCTTCACCACCGAGGCCGATGCGAGCGACACCTTGCTCGACATCGCGCGCCGCCACAACCTCGGCTACGAGGAAATCACGAATGCGAATCCGGGCGTCGATGCTTGGCTTCCCGGCGCGGGCACGGTCGTCGTCGTGCCGCGACAGCGGCTGCTGCCGCGCGCGCCGCGCACGGGCATCGTCATCAACCTGCCCGAGCACCGGCTCTATTGGTATCCGCCGGCGGCGGCCGGCGAAGCGCCCGTGGTCTTGACGTTTCCGGTCAGCATCGGAAAGATGGACTGGAACACGCCGCTCGGCAGCACGCGCATCGTCGCGAAGGTCAAGGATCCGACGTGGACGCCGCCCAAGTCGGTCCGCGAAGAACACGCGAAGCGAGGCGACATCCTGCCCGCGGTCGTCCCAGCGGGGCCCGACAATCCGCTCGGGCGCTTCGCGCTCCGGCTCGGCATTCCGGGCGGCGCGTACCTGATCCACGGCACGAACCGTCCCGCCGGCGTCGGCATGCAGGTCACGCACGGCTGCATGCGCCTCTATCCCGAGGACATCGAGACTCTCTACGGCCTCGTGTCGGTGAACACGCAGGTGACCATCGTCAATCAGCCGTACAAGTGGGGCTGGCGCGAGGGCGAATTGCTGATCGAAGTGCATCCGCCCTTGCAGGAAGACGCGGTCGAGCCGCCGACGCTCACTGACCTGACGCGCCTGATCGTCGACGCGACGCGCGCCAACCCGCTGGCGATCGACTGGATCGGGGCCGAGCGCACCTGGCGAGAAGCCCGCGGCATACCGACGCCGGTTTCCGTCGCGGGCTCGCGCACGGCCGCGGTGCCGCGCGCAACGCAACCCCGACCCTGAAAAAGCGAAAGCCCCGCGGTGTCGCCACCGCGGGGCCTTTCTATTGGCGTACGACGTCGATTACTTCGACATCGACTTTTCGAACATGCGATTGAGCTTCTCGCTGTTCGCATCGCAGCACTGCTGCGCGGCCTGCGCCGCAGACGCAGCCTGATTGGCCGTGTTCTGCGCCGAGGTGGCAGCCTGCTGAGCGGCGGCCGCAGCGCGGCTTGCGCCGTCCGCTGCAGTCTTCACGCCGTCGAGATCGCCCGACAGCTTGGAGACTTGCGACTTGAGCGAGTCGACTTCCGCCTGCAAGGGCTTCAGATCGGTGCAGCCGGCGCCCAGGGCAATGACGGCGGCAGCGACGCCCACCTTCAGGATGTTGGTCATGAGATTTTTCTCCACAAGGTTGCATGGAACGTTACAAGCCGCTTGCGCGGATGCACGGCGCCGGCGGTCCTTCCTGTCCGCTCGGTGGCGATGCGGATCGTAACGTATCAGCGCGATGGGTTAAAGCATGTTTGACGCTTGTCGCCGGGCGGCGACAGCGAATTGCGCGTCCGTGTCGGACTGAATCGCGAGTCCGTGTCGGACAAGTGCGCGTGCTTCGTTCGCGTTTTGCGTCGCGCGCTCTCGCTCGCGGGGAGGGTCAGTATCGTGTGCACTCTGCGTGCGTGCGCGTCGGTGCGTGAGCGATTGAGCGCGGCTCGATCATCGGGGTCGGTGCGCGTGGGAAGTTGAGCGGGCCTTGCGATCGCGACGGCTCGCGGGCGGCGGGCATTCCCGGCGCCGGCGCTTGCCAGGACGCCCTGACTGTATATAATCACAGCTCCTGGGTATTCGTACAGGTGGACCATGTCAGAGCTCACACCGCGCCAACGCCAGATCCTCGAGTTCATCCAGGACGCGATTGCCGCCAACGGCATGCCGCCGACCCGCGCGGAAATCGCGGAAGCGCTCGGTTTCCGCTCCGCCAACGCCGCCGAGGAACACCTGCGCGCCCTGCAACGCAAGGGCGTGCTCGCGCTGATCGCAGGCAGCGCGCGCGGCATCGTGCTGAAGGATGCGCTCCGCGAACAGTTCGGCCTGCCGCTGATCGGCCGGGTGGCCGCCGGCCGCCCGATCCTGGCGGAAGAGCACATCGAGGGCCGCTTCCAGATCGATCCGGCGCTGTTCAACCCGCGCCCGCATTACCTGCTGCGGGTCAGCGGCATGAGCATGCGCGATGTCGGCATTCTCGACGGCGACCTGGTCGCGGTGCACCGGTCAACGGACGTCCGCAACCGGCAGATCATCGTCGCGCGGCTCGAGAACGAGGTGACGGTCAAGCGCTATCGCCAGGAAGGCTCGGTGGTCTGGCTGCTGCCGGAGAACCCGGAATTCGAGCCGATCCGCGTCGATCTCCGCAAGCAGTCGATGACGATCGAGGGCGTGGTGGTCGGCGTGCTGCGGCGCGGCCGGCCGGATGTCATGCAGTGAGCGATGCGCTCGCGGAATTGCTGCGTCACCCCGCGCTATGGCGCGGCAACGACGCGGGCGCGCTCCCGACCGTTCCGACCGGTTTCCGGCCTCTCGATGCGCGCCTGCCGGGCGGTGGCTGGCCCTTGTCCACATTGATCGAACTCCTGGTGCCCAGCGCCGGCGTCGGCGAAATCCGCCTGCTGTTGCCGGCGCTCTGCACGCTCGCTGCCGCGACGGCCGGAGAGCCGCGCTGGATCGCGTGGCTCGCTCCGCCGCATCTGCCTTATGCGCCGGCGCTCGCCGATGCGGGCCTCGATCCCGCGCGCATGCTCGTGATCCGCCCGCGCGCCGGGCTCGACAGGCTCTGGGCGATGGAGCAAGCCTTGCGCTCCGGCGCCTGCGCGGCCGTGCTCGGCTGGATCGGCGCGGCCGGGGACCAGGCTTTGCGCCGACTCAAGCTGGCCGCGGAAGAAGGACACACTCCCGGTTTTCTGTTGCGGCCCGCCACGCATCGCGATGAATGTTCGCCGGCCGCGCTTCGCCTGGCGCTCACCGCCCGGGACTATGGCCTCGACGTCGAGATACTGAAGAGTCGCGGCGGCGGGCCGGCGCGCGTCGAGCGCCTGCCGATCCACTGAGCCTAGGAACCTCTGATCTATTCCCGCATGAGCGCGACCGTGTGCGATTTTCGTCCCTGGCAAGAAGCGAGGAGCGATGTGTATCAAGCGATACATGAGCGACGAGCGACGCCGCGAGGGACGAAAATCGCCCGGTCCCTGCGGGTTACGCGCGGGCATCAACGTGATGCGACGGCCGCTCGCCTCGCCCATAGACCGCGCTATGGGGCTCTTCGGCTCGCGCCTTGTCGCGCCAAGGCGCGCGCGTAACGCGCCTCATGCGGGAATAGATCAGAGGTTCCTATGTTTGAACTACGTCCGGCCACAATCACGCCGGCACCGGCGAACCGTCGGCGGGCACTGGAACCGGCGCCTGCGCCGCCGGATGTCGCGGCTCTCCGTCCGCGCGAGCTGTGGCTCGCCGCGCATTTTCCTCGCCTGCCGCTCGATGCCCTCCTGCCGGAGGCAGGGCAATCGCGCGCGGCCGCGGTCACCGCGATCGATGATCCCCGCCGTTCCATCGTCGCCTGCAACGAACGCGCTGCCCGCCAGGGCGTCGCGCCCGGCATGAGTCTCAACGCGGCCCTCGCCCTGGTGCCCGGGCTCCGGGTCGAGGAACGCGGACTGGACGCGGAAGCCGCGTTACTCGATCGCCTGGGACGCTGGGCGCTCCAGTTCACGCCCGTCGTCAGCCTGGAGCCGCCGGGGGCGGTGCTCGCTGAAGTGCGCGGCAGTCTCGACCTGTTCGGCGGCGTCATGGCGCTTTGGCGGCGCGCGCTCGCGAGCCTCGAAGCGAACGGTTTGCGGGCGTCGCTCGCGCTCGCGCCGACAGCGCGCGCAGCCTTGTGGCTCGCGCGCGCCGATCTCGCGATGACCGTGACTCGCGCCGATGCGATGCCGGGTCTTGCGGCGCGGCTGCCGCTCGCCTGCCTGCAATGGCCGGCGGACACGGTCGCGGCTCTCGCCGGGCTCGGCATCGATAATGTCGCCGGCCTGCTGCGCCTGCCGCGCGCCGGCTTTGCCGCGCGCTTCGGACCGCGGCTGCTCGATGAGCTCGACGAAGGCCTCGGCCGCCGTCGCGAGCCGCGCCGGCGCCACGTCGTGCCGGAACGTTTCGACGAGCGGCTCGAGCTTTCGGCCCCTGCGGAGCTCACGGCCGGCCTGCAGCCGGCGCTCGAGCGCCTGCTCAGAAACCTGGAAGCCTTTCTGCGGGCTCGCGCTTCCGGCATCAGCGCCTTGCGCGTGGATCTCCTGCACCGCGGGCAGGCGCCGACCCGGCTCCGCGTGGCGCTCACCCGCACGGCCGGCGATGCGGGGCATCTGCGTGAACTGTTGCGCGAGCGGCTTGCAGAGTGCCGGCTCGGCGCGCCGGTCGTCGCCCTGCGGCTGCGTTCCGGAATCCTCCTGCCGCTCAGGCTCCGCGACGCGGGACTCTTCGAGCGCGGCCGGAGCGCGGATCCGGAGGCGACCGCGCGTCTGCTCGATCGCCTGCGCGCACGGCTCGGGCGGAACGCGGTATTCGGTGTTTCGCCGGTGGCGGAGCATCGTCCTGAGCGCGCCTGGCGGATCGCGGAACCGGGCGGTGCGAGTCCCTTGCCCGTGCCGTGGCCTGCGGCGCGGCCGGCGCGGCCGCTCTGGATGCTCGCCGAGCCGCAACCGCTCGATGGCTGGGAAGGGGCGCTCATGACCGGTCCCGAGCGCATCGAGACCGGCTGGTGGGACGGCCACGACGTGCGCCGCGATTACTACGTTGCACTCACCCGCGCGGGCGTCCGGTTGTGGATCTTCCGCGAACGGCCGCCGGGTCAGGGCTGGTTCCTGCACGGCGTGTTCGGATGACGGGCGTTGCGACCCGCGCCACACGGGATCCGGCGGGGTTTCTCGCTCGCGAACTCCGCCGGAACTTACGAGTTCGCTCGCGAGAACCCCGCCACCTCGTGCGGCGCGGGTCGCACAGCCGCCCTGCCGCCCGTCGCTTGCCCGCGTCCGGCACGCGGCACGGCCGGCGTGCGCTCCGGCGGGCGAGACCCGGCGAGTGAGCGCGTAAGTTCCGGCGGCGCGAACGAGCCGTGGTCCCGCCCGCCACCGCGCGCCGGCCGATGTCGTATGCCGAGCTGCACTGCATCAGCAACTTCACGTTCCTGCGCGGCGCCTCGCACCCGGCGGAACTGATCCTCCGCGCGAAGGCAGCGGGCTACACCGCGCTCGCGCTGACCGATGAATGCTCGCTCGCGGGCAGCGTCCGGGCCTTCGCCGCGGCGCGTGACGCGGGACTTCCGCTCATCACCGGCAGTGAATTCAGGCTCGCGGACGGCCTGCGGCTCGTCTGCCTCGCCACCAGCCGCCGCGGCTATGGCGCGCTCGCGCGGCTGATCACGAAAGGCCGCCGCGCGGCGCCGAAAGGACAATACCGGCTCGCCCGGGCGGATCTGGACGAAGGCCTCGAGGATTGTCTCGCCCTGTGGCTGCCGGGAGCGCAGCCGGCGGGCGAGGAGGCGGCGTGGCTCCGCGAGCGTTTCGCCGGCCGTCTCTGGATCGCGGTGGAATTGCAGGCCGGCGGCGCGGATCGCGAGCGGCTCGCGCACCTCACGGCGCTCGCGCGCGATATCAGCGTGCCAGCGGTCGCGGCGGGCGACGTGCACATGCACCAGCGCCGGCGTCGCGCGCTGCAGGACACGCTGACCGCGGTGCGGCTCAAGATCCCGGTGGCGCGGGCGGGCCATGCGCTCCTGCCAAACGGCGAGCGGACGCTTCGCCCGCTCGCGCGGATCGCCGAGCTGTACCCGCGGGAACTGCTCGATGCGACGCAGGATGTCGCGGAGCGTTGCCGCTTTTCGCTGGCCGAGCTTCGCTACGAGTACCCGGAGGAGATCGTGCCGCACGGCGTCACGCCCGCCGCGCATCTGCGCCGGCTGGTGGAGGAGGGCGCGGCGCGGCGCTGGCCGGGCGGGCCGCCGGCCGCGGTGCGCGAATTACTCGAGCGGGAACTCGCGCTCATCGCCGAGCTCGGCTACGAGCGTTATTTCCTGACGGTCCACGACCTGGTCGAGTTCGCGCGCGCACGCGGCATCCTGTGCCAGGGGCGCGGCTCCGCCGCCAACTCGGCCGCCTGTTATGCGCTCGGCATCACCGAGGTGGACCCGGCGCGCATGGCGATGCTGTTCGAGCGCTTCATCTCGCGCGAGCGCAACGAGCCGCCCGACATCGACGTCGACTTCGAGCACGAGCGGCGCGAGGAGGTGATCCAGTACCTGTATCGCAAGTACGGGCGCGACCGCGCCGCGCTCACCGCGACCGTGATCTGTTACCGGCCGAAGAGCGCGGTGCGCGACGTCGGCAAGGCCCTGGGACTGGATGCGCCGCAGGTGGACCGCCTCGCGCACGCGATGCAATGGTGGGACGGCAACGAGGTGGCGGACTCCCGCATCGAGGACGCCGGCTTCGACACGGCGAACCCGCTCATCGCACGCGTGCTCGCGCTGACCCGCGAGTTGATCGGTTTTCCGCGGCACCTGTCGCAGCACACCGGCGGCTTCGTGATCTCGCGCGGGCCGCTCGAGGAGCTGGTGCCGGTCGAGAACGCGGCAATGCCGGAACGCACGGTGATCCAGTGGGACAAGGACGATCTCGACGAGCTGGGTTTGCTGAAGGTCGATGTACTGGGCCTCGGCATGCTGTCGGCGATCCGCCGGGCGCTGGCGCTGATTGCCCCGCGCCGCGGCGGCGAGTTCCGGCTGTCGGATATTCCGGCCGAGGATCCCGCCGTGTACGAGATGATCCGCCGCGCGGACACGGTCGGCGTGTTCCAGATCGAATCGCGCGCGCAGATGGCGATGCTGCCGCGGCTCGGGCCGCGCTGTTATTACGACCTCGTCATCGAAGTCGCGATCGTGCGTCCCGGCCCGATCCAGGGCCAGATGGTGCATCCGTATCTGCGCCGGCGGAGCAAGCAGGAACCGGTCGTCTATCCGGGCCCGGAAGTGCGGGGCGTGCTCGAGCGCACGCTCGGCGTGCCGATCTTCCAGGAACAGGTCATGCAGCTCGCGATCGTCGCCGCGGGCTTCACGCCGGGCGAGGCCGACCGGCTCCGGCGCGCGATGGCGGCCTGGAAGCGCAAGGGATCGCTCGGGCCATTCGAGCAGCGCCTCGTCGAGGGCATGCGCGCGCGCGGGTATGACGAGAGCTTCGCGCGGCAGGTGTTCCAGCAGATCCTCGGTTTCGGCGAGTACGGCTTTCCGGAGTGTGTCGTGGGCGGGACGCGGGTGGTGGACGCAGACAGCGGGCGATGGCCGACCATCGACGAGATCGTCTCCGGGCGCGCTCGTTTGGAGAATACGCTCGCGTGCGATGACGAGCTGCGCTTGCGGAAACGCAAGCTGCTCGGCGTAGTTCCGAGCGGCATGAAGCCCGTATGGCGGTTGCGTACGGCTCTGGGCCATACGATCGTTGCAACGGCAGAGCATCCGTTCATGACGATGGATGGCTGGCGTCAACTCGGAAAACTGCGGGTTGGCGACTACGTAGCAGCCGCGCGTTCCATTCCGGTATCGGGTTGTCGCCGGTGGCCGCGCCATCAGATTCTCGTCCTTGCCGATCTGATCGCCGAGGGCAATCTGTGCCATCCCAATACGTTCTATTTCTATACGACTGCTTCATGGCATTGCGATGAATTCGTAAGGACGGTCGAGCTTTTCCCGAACACACGGGCGGTGATCGAACGCCGCAGAGGCTGCTTCTCGGTGCGCGTCGTCCGGCGCGAGCGCGATCGGCCAATCGGAGCCGTGACTTGGGTACGGGCGTTGGGCATCTGGGGATGTGGTGCCCGAGGAAAGCATCTGCCGCCGGAGGTTTTCGAGTTGTGCGACGGGCACATCGCGCTGTTCCTTGCGCGGCTGTGGGAGGGTGACGGCAGCATCTCGATGAGTGGACATGCATCGTACGACACCGCTTCGTATCGCCTCGGCTCGGAGGTGCAACATCTGCTTCTGCGATTGGGCATCGTTGCGCGTCTTTATCGTCGCGAGCGTTCCTATAAAGGACGGAAGCTCGAACACCATGTCGTTACCGTAACGGGTGAAGAGCCGTTGCGCCGGTTCTGGCGTTACATCGGACGCCGCTTTTCGGACTCCGCGAAACGTTGTCGATCCAAGGCGTTGGCGACACGCAGAAGTGGCCGCATGTCGCGCGACATCATTCCTCTCGAAGTCCGTGCAATCGTTCGCCGGGAGCGCGATGCGTTGGGATTGAAGTGGCGTGAGATCGGGCAAGCGGCCGGTCTCGGCATGCGTGAGATCCAGGCACGCGCCAGCGGAAGCAAGGGAGGCTTCCGCCGCTTTGTGATCGATCGTCTGGCCGCCGTCCTGCAATCCCGTGATCTCTTGCGCCTTTCAAGCTCGGATGTCTATTGGGACAAGGTCGTGGCTATCGAAGCTCTCGGGTTCCAGCCGACGTACGATTTGCAGATCGAGGGCGATCACAACTTCGTGGCTAACAACTTCGTCGTTCACAATTCACATGCCGCGAGCTTTGCGCTCCTCGTCTACGTCTCCGCCTGGCTCAAGCGCCACGAGCCGGCGGCGTTCTGCTGCGCGCTCCTGAACAGCCAACCGATGGGCTTCTACGCGCCGGCACAGCTCCTGCGCGACGCGCGCTCGCACGGCGTGACCGTGCTTCCCGCCGATGCCAACGCAAGCTGTATCGAGTCCACGCTCGAGGGCGCGGCCGACGAGGCGCCCGTGCTGCGGCTCGGCCTCGACCGAGTGGGGGGCCTCTCGAAGGAGGGCGCGGAGCGGATCGTCGCCGCGCGGGCGGAGGGTCCGTTCGCGGGCGTGCGGGAAATCGCGCGCCGCGCGGGGCTGTCGCGCCGGGATCTCGACGCGCTCGCCGCCGCCGACGCGCTCGCGGGCCTGGCGGGCCACCGCCACCGGGCGGCCTGGGAGGTGCTGGGCGTCGAGCGGCCGCTGCCGCTCGTGCCGCTCGAGGAGCGGACCGAGGGGCTGCCGCTCCTGCGGGCCCCCTCCGAAGGCGAGGACATCGTCGCGGACTACCGGTCGCTCGGATTCACCCTCGCGCGGCATCCGCTCGCCCTGCTCCGATCGACGCTCGAGAACGACGGCTGGATCACGGCCGGCCAGGTGGCGGAGCTGCCTGACGGCGCCGCCGTGCAGACCGGCGGCATCGTGGTCACACGCCAGCGGCCGGGTAGCGCGGGCGGCGTGATTTTCGTGACGCTCGAGGACGAGACCGGCTACGTCAACCTGGTGGTCTGGAGCCGGATCGCGGACCGGCACCGGAAGGAGATGCTGGGCGCGCGGCTCCTCGGAGTCACCGGACGCCTGCAACGCGAGGGTGAAGTGCGGCACGTCGTGGTCGACGGCCTGCAGGACCGGTCCGCGCTGCTCGGGAGCCTCACGGCACGAGCACGAAACTTCCGCTAGAAAAGGGGATCCTTCATCTCAACCGGTCAACGCAACGCTTTGGCGAGGGTTTCGGCTGGGTTGTT
>JBBDLI010000008.1:0-35000 GCA_040878925.1 Steroidobacteraceae bacterium
CATGCCCGATCGTCCCCACATTCACATGGGGCTTGGAACGAACGAATTTTTCCTTAGCCACGACACACCTCTATCGTTATGGAGCCCACGACCGGAATCGAACCGGTGACCTCGTCCTTACCAAGGACGTGCTCTACCGACTGAGCTACGTGGGCCCAGGTCAACCCGACTGGAGCGGGTGATGGGAATCGAACCCACGTCATCAGCTTGGAAGGCTGAGGTTCTACCATTGAACTACACCCGCATTCCTTCACGCCGCGTACACGCAGGTATCGTGGGTCGCCAAAGAAGCCGAGCCACCGGTTTTCAAGAAACACTGGTGGAGGGGGTAGGATTCGAACCTACGAAGGCATGAGCCAGCAGATTTACAGTCTGCCCCCGTTGGCCGCTTGGGTACCCCTCCCAAATTGAGCCGCGTATTTTCGGGCGCGCGGCCTCTGCTGTCAACGCTGAAAGGGCCCCTAAGTCCCTGATCCGGGTCAGGGAAGACCGTAGCCGCGGGCGACCAGGATCGCGAGCAAAGGCAGGATCAACCAGAGCCCGAGCCCGATCGCAATGCTCGCCCGGACTCGCTCGACCTCCCGGGTGAGCGGCGCGAAAGACGGGGCCGTGCGCGCCTCCCGGTTCCAGCGGATGTATTGAAGGGCGGGCGCGACGGCCACCAGGCAGACGACCAGGAAGATCGTCATCTTCAGCCAGAACAATCGGTTAGCGAGGTAATAGCTGGCGTCCTGACCGTAGTAGAGGGCGCGGGCCAGGCCTGTCGCAAGGCTCGCGATCAGGGCCAGGAAGTAGCCAAGATCGACCATTCCGAGGAGCTTCGCCTGGGTGCGATCGGGCATTCGACGGCACAGCCAGTACTCGGTCAGCAGCAACCCCGCCGCCATACCGATGGCAAGCAGGTGCAGCCAAGCGAACAGCGCTGCGATAACCGCGGGCCGGCCGGCATTTCAGCTCCCCACCAGGCGGGCGAATGTCGCCGCGTCGAGGTTGGAACCGCAGACGATCAGGCCGACACGCCGGCCCGCCAGCCGGTCACGGAGCGGCCCGAGCAATGCCGCCGTCGCCGCCGCCCCCGCCGGTTCGACCGCGAGGCGCGCGTGCTCGAGCAGGAATCGCATCGCCGCGATCATCTCTTCGTCGTGAATCCGTACGAGATCGTCGATGTGCGCGCGGCAAAGCGCGTAGGAGATCGGCAGCGCATACGGCGCGCCGAGACTGTCGGCGATCGTGTCGATCTTCTCGATCGCCTGCGGCGAGCCGCTCGCGAAACTGCGGAACATCGTGTCGGCGCCGTAGGGCTCCACGCCCAGCACTTCGCAATCGGGATTCACGAGCTTGATCGCCGTGGAAACTCCCGCGGCGAGACCGCCGCCGCCGATCGGCACGATGACGGCTTCGAGATCAGGCGCCTGCTCGAGCAATTCGAGCCCGAGGGTGCCGGTTCCCATCGCGACGCGAAGTCCTTCGAAGGGATGAATCAGCACGCGCCCTTCCGTTTCCTGGATTTCCTGCACGCGCTGGAATGCCGCATGAAAATCCGGTTGCAATTCGACCTCGGCGCCGTAGCGCCGGCACTCCGCGATGCGAAACGGATTCGCGCCCACCTTCATCACGACCTTCGCGCTCGCGCCGACAGAACGCGCGGCAAAAGCTGCCGCAATGGCGTGATTGCCGGCGCTGATCGCGCAGATGCCGCGCGCGCGCTCCGCATCACCAAGCATCAGTACGTTGACGAGCGCTCCGCGAGCCTTGAAGCTGCCGGTGCGCTGGAAGAGCTCGAGTTTGAGAAGCGGCCGCGTGCCGGGAGCGAAGGCCGACTCGACGGCGGGTCCCGACAGCGCCTGGACTGGCGTCCTCACGATGCGATCGCCGAGGAGTGCCCGCGCCGCGCGAATATCCGCGAGAGTCAGCCGGGGAGCTGCTTCGGGCTGCGCGTGCATCGCCCGGCATGGTATCGGATTGCCTGCAATCAGCGGCTTACCGCACCGCAAAAAGCCGCTTGGCGGGCGGTGCTTTCCACGCCTCCCACGTGTCGGCATACTGCTCCGGAACGACGATCGGACGCTTAGAAAAACACGGGGATCAGGGGCAAATGGAGCGCCGCCTGCACAGTCGGCATCGCGCCCGGGCCACGGTTTACGTGGTCGTGCCGGGGCGCCGGGGCTCGCTTTGCAAAGCGCACAACCTGAGCGCCAACGGGGTCTTCGTCGAAACGCGGAACCTGGGTCTCGCGAAGGGATCCATCGTCGAACTCGCATTCGCCATCAATCTCGGCGCCATCACGAAAATTCACCGGCGCAAGGCAATCGTCGCCCATGTCTCTCGCGGCGGCACTGGCCTTAAAATGGAGTGCTACGCGGCGCGTTGAGGCGCCGGCGAGACTCGATTTCCATGTCGGGTGGGGTTCCCGGTCCCGCGGTGGGACGGGGACCCTTCCCGTTTTTTTGCAGCACCGGCCGGACGGGCACCATGGCACGTATCTACGACAACATCCTTCAGACCATCGGCCGCACGCCGCTCGTGCGGCTCAACAAGATCGGCCGCGGCCTGCCGGGCCACATCGTCCTGAAACTCGAATTCTTCAATCCTTGCGCGAGCGTCAAGGACCGAATCGGCGTCAGCATGATCGAGGCGCTCGAGAAGCAGGGTCGCATCAAGCCGAACACAGTCCTGGTCGAGCCGACGAGCGGCAATACGGGCATCGGCCTGGCATTCGTCGCCGCGGCCAAGGGCTACCGTCTCGTGCTGACGATGCCGGAGACGATGAGTCTCGAGCGCCGGCGCATGCTCACCGCGTTCGGCGCGGAGCTCGTCCTGACGGAGGGCGCGAAGGGCATGAAAGGCGCGATCGCGCGTGCCAACGAAATCGTCGCGAGCGATCCCGAGCGCTTCCTGCTGGTCGGCCAGTTCACGAATCCCGCGAATCCGGAAATCCACCGCCGCACCACGGCCGAGGAAATCTGGGAGGACACCGGCGGCGCCGCCGACATCCTCGTGAGCGGCATCGGCACCGGCGGCACGATCACCGGCGTCGGCGAAGTCATCAAGAAGCGCAAGCCCGAGTTCCGCACGGTCGCGGTCGAGCCCGCAGCGAGCCCGGTCCTGTCCGGCGGACAGCCTGGCCCGCACAAGATCCAGGGCATCGGCGCGGGCTTCATCCCCGAGATCCTGAACACGAAGATCATCGACGAAATCATCCAGGTCACGAATGAACAGGCCGGCGAATACGCGCGCATGCTCGGGCGCGAGGAAGGCATCCTGGTCGGGATCAGCTCCGGCGCCGCGTTGTACGCGGCGCTCCAGGTCGCCGCGCGCGCGGAAAACAAGGACAAGCTGATCGTGGTCGTGATCCCGAGCTTCGGCGAGCGGTATCTTTCGACCTGGCTTTACGAGGAGGCACCCGCCAATGCGGCCCGCATCGTCCCGGCCTGACGCGTCGCCCGCAGACGGGCACGCGGAGCTCGCCGAGCGCCTGGTCGCTTCGGGCGACCCAGATTTCCAGGCGCTTCGCAAAGGGAGCTGGCCGGACCGCGCGCTCGTGCTCTCGATCGTCGACCGCCTGCACCGGCTGCTGATTGCCGAAACCCTGCCCGCGCCGAGTCCCGGCGAGGATCCCGCAAAACGTGTCGCGCGCGAGCTCTCCGAGATCGAAGGCGTGCTCGCCGCGCAGATTCGCCTCGCGCTCGAATTTCCCGCGCGGTTCGGCGAGGAAAGCGCCACCGAAGAGCCCGCGCTCGATCGCGAAAGCCGCCGGCTCGCCGGCGAGTTGCTGTCGCGCTTGCCATGGCTGCGCGAGCGTGTGTTCGAGGACGCGCGCGCCGCCTGGCGCAGCGATCCGTCCTGCCGCCATCCGATCGAGGCGCTGTACGCGTTTCCGGGCGTGTTCGCGATCACGCGCCACCGGATTGCGCACATCCTCTATGAACTCGACGTGCCACTGCTGCCGCGGCTCGTCGCCGAAGACGCGCACCAGCACACCGGCATCGATATTCATCCGGGCGCGACGATCGGGCGCGAATTCTTCATCGATCACGGCACGGGCGTCGTGATCGGGGAAACCGCGGTCGTCGGCGACCGCGTGACGCTCTACCAGGGCGTGACGCTCGGCGCGAAGAGTTTTCCGGTGGACGCCACCGGCCGCCTGGTCAAGGGCCTGGCGCGGCATCCGATCGTCGAAGACGACGTAACGATTTACGCGAGCGCCACCGTGCTCGGCCGCATCACCGTCGGGCGCGGCAGCGTAATCGGCGGCAACGTCTGGCTCACGCACAGCGTGCCGCCCAATTCGCGAATTGCGCAGGCCGCGCCGCAGCAGGGCGGATTCGAGCACGGCGCCGGCATCTAAGGAAACTGGGGGAGTGGCGATGGGCCGCAGGATTTCCCGCCGTGAATTCAACCGCCTGGCGGCGGCGACCGGTGCGCTCGCACTGGTTCCTTTCAGCAGTGCGCAGTCGCAAGTCCGCTTCGTTTCGCCGCCATTCCAGCTCAGCGTCGCATCGGGCGACCCCTCAGCGGACGGATTCGTGATCTGGACGCGCCTCGCCCCGGAGCCTTTCGATCCGGGCTATCTGGGGCAGACCATATTCAAGGTCGCCTGGGATGTCGCCGAGGATTCCGGCTTCGCCCGCATCGCGAAGCAAGGCGCCGCCTGGGCGCGGCCGCATCTTGCCCATGCGGTCCACGTCGTGGTCGATGGTCTGCAGCCCGGACGCGAGTATTTCTACCGCTTTCGCCTCGGCCGCTACGAGAGTCCGGCAGGCCGCGCGCTGACCTGCCCGGCGCCGGATGCCGCGCCCGCAGCGCTCAAGTTTGCCTTCGCCTCCTGTGCGCATTACGAGCAGGGGTTTTTCTCGGCTTACCGCTACATGGCCGAGGACCGTCCGGATCTCATCCTGATGCTCGGCGATTACATCTATGAGGATGCCTGGGGCGACCGGCGCGTGCGCCAGTTCGATCCGCTCGAGGCCGTGACGCTCGCCGATTACCGCCGCCGCTACACGCAATACCGCAGCGACCCGGACTTGCAGGCCGCGCACGCCGCCTGTCCCTGGCTCCTGACCTGGGACGACCACGAGGTGGACAACGATTACGTCGGACTCACGAGCGAGCACGAACTCTGCGGCGGCGCGGCGGTGCGCGAATCGTTTCCGGCGCGCCGCGCGGCCGCGTACCAGGCGTGGTTCGAGCACATGCCGGTTCGGCCTTCGCGTCTCAAGCCCGGCATGGCCGTACAGATCTACGGCACGGTGGACTGGGGAACGCTTGCGCGCTTCTACGTGCTCGACACGCGGCAGCACCGCTCGGTGCAGGTCTGCCCGAATCTTCCGACCGCCGCGCGCTGCGACTTCGAAAAGGGCCGCAAGATCCTGTTCGGCGGCGCGGGCGGCGCCAGCTTCATCGATCCGGCGGAACCCGCCTGCAAGGCGGCGCTTGCGGATTCCACACGCACGGTCCTCGGGGCGGAACAGGAGCGCTGGCTTGATGAGGCGCTCTCAGGCAGCGCGGCCGCCTGGAACCTGCTCGCCCAGAACGTGATGCTGATGACCGTCGCCGAGGGCACCGCGGAATCGCCGCGGCATTACAGCGATGCCTGGGCGGGCTATCCGCCGGCTCGCGAGCGCCTGCTCGCCGCGCTCGTGAAACACGGCGCCGCGAATCCGGTCGTACTGACGGGCGACATCCATTCCTTCTGGGTCAACGAGATCGCGAATGCCGCGGGAAGGCCGGTCGCGACAGAGCTCGTGACCTCTTCCATCGCGACCAGCACCTACGACAAGTCCGCCGTGCTGCCGCTCAATCCCGGCGCGAAGTTCCACGACGGGCAGCACAACGGTTATGTGCGCTGCGAACTCGGCCGCGCGGCGCTTCGCGCCGACATCGTCGCGATCGAGGATCGCGCGGATCCGCGGAGCAAGAGGAGCGTCACCGCGACATTCGAAGTCCTCGCGGGCGAGCTGCGGGTGCACCGCAAAGCAAGCGACTGAATCGGGCTGGTGCCGGCGGAGGGAGTCGAATCGAGATAAATTGGCTGATTTTCCGCTGTTTCAGCGTTTCTAGTCTCGACGGATACCCGCGCCGGTACCCGTACCGGAGCCCAGGGAAAGGGGTCGGTTCCCGAAAAAGTTTCCGGTCGATTTCGCCCGTTCTCGGTGCGTTTCTTTTTCTGGCCCTTCGTGTCGTAGTCTCGGCGTCGTCTCCGATGTTTCAAGGGCGACGTCCATGCGAAATTCTACTTCGCTCACCGCGGCCACCGGCGATGTGCTGCCGCAGCTTCTCAACGTTCGGGATCTAGCTGCCCGCACGAGGCTCAGCGTTGCAGGCGTCTACAAGCTCATCGCGAAGGGCGAGCTCCCGAAGCCGATCAAGATCGGCGTGCGGACGTCGCGCTGGCGCGCCGACGAGCTCGCAGTCTGGCTCGAAGCGCGATCGCGCGATGCAAGCGCGTCTCCAAATCCGAAGGCAGCCAAGCACGCCGACGAGTTGACGACGCCACTCGAAGCAGAATTGCGCCACGTCAGCGCATCGGCAAAGCGAAAGGCAACCAGGCGCGTCGTGGCATAGCGCATGTCCCACATCCGTTCTCATGGGAAGTGCGCTGAGGTCCTATCGAGTCGCAGCTCGCAGGTCGAGCTACCGCGCCGGAAGTGTAACTTTTGCTGCCGCTGGTATCGGCCGCTCGTGCGCGCGGCAACGATTTGCGGTAGCTGCACCGGTGCTCGCCTTGCACGAAAGCTCGCATGAGATTCGTCGCTGAGCAGCTCGCCGAGCTTGGTCTGGGCGGCGCGGCGATCCTCGACGAGACGCGCGCTGCTGGGCGGGACGCAGGCGATGGGTCGTGATCGCCGAGCGCGCGCGACGGGCCGACGCGGAGGCCTCGGCGAGCGTCACGCTCAGATCCCGCTCGACGTGCTGGAGTCCGCCGCGGTCAAGACTTTGCCGCACGCGGCGTTCAAGATCCTGGTGCTGCTCGCGGCGCAATTTTTGGGCGACAACAACGGGACGATGGCGATGACCGAACTCTACGCGCGGCGGTTCGGCTTCAAGGGGCGCAACACAATCTACCGCTCTCTGGTGGAGCTCGAGGCGCGCGGGCTGATCGTTCAGACCCGCCGCGGCGTGAAGTCGAAGACGCACTTTTCGCTGTACGCGCTGAACTGGCGCCCGATCAACAATCACAACGGTCAGCCGCTCGCCGTGCCCCAGATGCCGAGCCGTTCGTGGCAGTCATGGACATGCGAATCATTCCCCGCAGTGGGGAATGATGCGAAAAATTTGCAGCCCCATGGTGGGGAATCATCACTCCCCACCATGGGGAATGATGAGCCCGGATACGTACCCATTCCGGCCGAAAACGGCCCCGGATCATTCCCCATGGTGGGGAACACTTCTAGAATCTTGGAGAGGGGCGAGCGCGGGCGCCCTGAACGCACGCGCGCTCGCCCCCTCACCGAGACACCCTCTGCTCCCCAGGCTGACGCGGTCGCCGGACCGCAGCACGTCGGCGACGCGATCGCCAATTGGGCCTCGAAGCTGTGAGCCGCCAGACGTTGTGCGGTCGCGGAGGTCCTCGCCAACCTGGCCTGGGAGCTATGAGCCCGCGGGCAATCCGCGAACGCCCTGGGCCGACGACCTTCGACGACTGGCGCCGGCAGCCAAACCGGTCCGCGGAGATCTGGCGCGCCGCGCATACCGAACGTGCGGTGGCTGCTCGGCGGCGGGCGGTCGCGATCAACTCTGCGGAGAAAGCCAAGCGCGAACGGCTGATGGCCGAGCTGCACGAATCGCTGCGTGCTCCGCTCGTCCCGCCCTCGGGCGCGAAATCTGGTGGGAGCGAACTATGACGCGAACACACGGCAGTCCCGGCGCGGCGACGAGGAGCCCTTCGTGGCGAAGCGACGCGCGCCTCCCGTTGCCCTCGCTCGAGCATCGCGAGCTCGTGGCCCTGATCAAGCATATGGCGGCGATGGATCGCACGGAAGCCGAGATCGCCGCGGTGACGGGCCTGGGCAAGATCGACGTCCGGCGCGCGCTCGCTGAACGCTCTGAGCAGGCGCTGCCATGATTGCCGTCATTCGCTATCACGACGGCGACCGGTACGTGACTGCACTCGCGCGCGAAGCTCGGTCCAGGCTGCACCTCACCGTGATCGACGATTGCGGGATCCGCCACTTCGCGGTTCCCGGCGATGAGCTGCGGCGAGTCGCGCCGGTGCTATTGCATGGGCGCACGTATCCGGTGCCGCGCCTGATCAAGTTTTTCCGTCGTATCGGCCGCGAGCGCGGCATCACGGCCGCGGCAAAGCGCGAGCTCGACCTCGCCACCCGATATTCCGGTACCGCTCGATCTACACAGGCCTGGGGATAACAAGCAATGAGCACGAAAATTAAAGGCATTTCCCGCGCCGCTCGCGATGTAGGGTGCTGCGAGCAGACGCTCCGGCGTCTCGAGGCGCGGCGCATTGTTCAGCCGATTCGCGACGCGGGCGGCCGCCGGCGATTCGGCGAAGATGATGTACGCGCGGCGCGCCTGTATTTGTCGGTGCTGCGCAGATCCGGACCGCAGCGACACGCGGCCGATGAGTCGTGATCGCCGCGCGCTCGGCCGCCTCTTGACCGAGGCACGTCAGTGAGCTGCAAGCCCGGTCAGATGGCGATGCGTCGCTATGCCCGCAAGCTGCGGGAGCGGCTTCGTCGCGCGGCAATCGTTACGGCACGCGACAAACGGTCGCGAGAGCACAACGGCGCGCTGCCACGCAAGCCGCTCGCGCCGCGACCACTCACGCTGACACTGCGCGAGTTGACGCTCTCGCGCACGATTTGATGCTCACTCGAAACGGAGACCTTCCGCGGACCACGCGGCGCAACGGGAAACGCGCGCACGTGACGCTCGAGCTCGCACTCGCGCAGGCCCTGCCCGACGAAGCGACGCTGCTTGCCGGCCGCGACACTCCCGAGCGCCGCGCTATGCGCGTGCGCGCGGCGAAACGATTGCGCGGGCGGCACCGGCTGCCGCGGCGCCGCGGCAGGCGCGACGAGCTGGACTTCGACGCGATCGCGCGTGCGATCGAAGCGAGTCCCGCCGCGCCCGTGACTCAGGAAGAAAGACCGCGCCGGCGCGAGCAGCTCGGCAGCCTCCGCCTGATCGACGGGAAGCGCTGGCAGTGGCGCTACCGCGAGCCGAAGGATGCGAAGGGCAAGCGGCGCCGCGTGGCGCGCATCATCGGCACCCTCGCGGAACTTCCGAACGAGCATGCCGCCCGCGCTGAGGCGGCGCGGTTGCTGCCATTCGTGCTGTCTCCGCGGCTCGCACCGGGCTCGAGTCCGCCGTGGCGCCAAGTCTGCGCGCGCTATCTCCGCGTCGGGGTACCGCTGTACCGCGACGGATCGCGCGAGCAGCTCGCGTACACGCTCAAGAATCACCTCGCGCCGGCGTTCGAGATGTTGCGGCTGCACGAGGTGACTGCGCCGGAAATTCAGTCGTTCATGGCCGCCCAGGTGCGCAGCGGCGCGAGGCGCAAGACGATCAAGACGCGGGTCGGCTATCTGGTCACGCTGCTTGGCTGGTGTCAGGACCGGGGGCTCGCGGCCGTGGTTCCGCCCGCCCGGGCCCGGAGACTGCCGCGGCCGCGGGAGATCGAGCCGACGCCGGAGGAGCGTGGCTACCAGCCCGCGGAGGAAGAAATCCTCTTGACCTGCAGCGAATTCCCGTGGCGCGCGGTGTATGCGATCCAATCGCTCGCAGGATTGCGAGTCGGCGAAACTCTCGCGTTGCAATGGGAGCACGTGCGCCTGCCGCCCGAGGTCGAGGCGCGGGAGGCGGTGATCTGCGTGCGGCAGGCGGCGGTCAAGGGCCGGATCGCACCGCCGAAAAGCCGCCTGGCCGTGCGCGACGTGCCGATCTGTCCGCGGCTCGCCGCGATCCTTGCCGAGTTTCGCGAGCGCTGGACGCCCTGCCCGTCGCAGCTGCTGTTCGCCGGACCCAGTGACGCGCCGCGTTGGTCGTCGGGCGTGACGCGGCATCTCGACCGGCTGCTGGTCGCGCACCGGATCCGCAAGTCGCGCCGCGCGTGTCACGCCATGCGGCACAGCTTCTCGCGGCATCTGCACGAGGCCGGCACCGCGATGCGCGTCGTGCAGGACCTGATGGGCCACGGTTCGCTCGCGGCCGCGGCCGTGTACACGGAAAGGTCGCGGATCGACCAGCAGCGCGCGGCGATCGAGCGGGCGCTGGTGGCGCCGGTCGCGACGCCTGCGCCGGCCGCCCCCGAGGCCGCCAAACGAAACGATTTTGCGCCCGCTCGCGCAGAGGAAATCGCTTGAGCATCAAGCGCTTACCGGCGAGCAGTCGCGAGGGGCGCCGCGCAAAAATTACCTTTGGACGTTTTCTGGGCCTGCGGGAGGCGCGCGCGAGCCTGCATTTTCCCGGAAATCAAACCTCGCGTCGAAAAAGGACTAAAACTTTCACGACGCGACCCCCAGCCGAGTGTGCGCACTCGAATGCCGCCGAGCGAGCCGCTGATCGAGGCGTGGCAGCGGTTCCACGTGAAGCGCTGCCTCGCGCCTGGCGCGCGGCGATCGCTCTGATGGATGCGGTAATGGCGTCGAAGGCGCACGACAGTGAGAGCGCGTCCTGCGCGGGCCGGCGCGAAGATGCTGGCGATGTCGCGCGGTTCGCGCGCGCAGCAGCGGCACGCCGCAGGCAATGCCCTCATGGGTCCTCCGAAACATTGCTCAGCGTGAGGGCTATTCGGCGCCCCCACCATTTGGATTTTTTTCCTCAGAAACCTCAATTCGCTTCGCCCGGGCAGCCGCGGTGACCGTCATGCGCACGAGCGGCGCCGACCACGAGCTCCACCGGCAAGCCGAACGGCTCGCGCAGCAGCTCGATGAGCAGGGCTTCCTCGTCACGCGCGGAGGCGAAGTCGAGGCGGCAGGGCTCGCCTGGCTCGCTGGCAGCAGCGTCGAGAGGTTGCGCAAATGGCGCGACAGCGGACACGGTCCGGCGCCGTCGCGAACCGTGCGGCGTGTCGCTTTCTACACCTGCCTCGAAATCGCGCACTGGATCCAGTGCGCACAGCGGGCGGGACGGTCCGTCCTTGCAGGCGAGAACACGCACGATCAGAGTCCGCGCCAGGAGGAACACACGCATGACGGAAGAAAGCCATCTGCCGCAGCCGACGGTCACCTCGAACAGCCAGGCGGCACACCTGGCGTGCCACACCGAGCGAAGCCGCGTGATGAGGATCCTCGAGATGGCGCCTGAAGGCTCGGTGCCTGAGCCGATGTTGCGAGCGATCGCGGAAGGAACGCCGGCGGCAATCTTTGCGACGAATCAACGTCGCGCGGCGCAGCCGACGCCGACAGCGCAGGCCTCGGCCGCACGGCGCACCCGCACGACCGGCAGCAAATGGAGCGCGATCACGTCCCGGCGCAACGCAGAACTGCGAGCGCGGGCCGACGTTGGCGATGAGGAGGCGCCGGGCACGTGAATCTGTCTCCCTCGCAACTGGCGAAGCTCCGGGCGGTCGGACGTTCCTGCAACGAGCTCGAGCTTCGACACGCGGCCAGGCGCGCCGCGATCAGCACGCAGCGCGATTACATCGCGACGCTGCAGCACAGGCTCGAGCAATTGCCACGGGCGCGAGACGCTGCCAATCGCGAGCAGACCTCGAACGAACAGCGCGAGGCCTCCGTCTCGCGGTTCGATCAGGAGGAAAAGCGGCTGCGCAACGAGCTCTCGTCGGCGCAGGGCGAGATCGCGCACCTGCGGGAGCATCTGGCCCAGATCACAGCAGTGAGCGCGCCGCTGCGCGAGCTGCGCGATCGTCTGTTGCAGTACGCCCGCCTGAGCCGCCGCGACGCCGGCATCGGCTTCGGCGACGACGCCCCTAGCTCGCGGATCGACGACGTCGTGGAGGTCGGCTGATGGAGATCCTGTACACGAGTGATCGCCGGCGTCAGGCGATCGAGAAGATTCGCGCGGACCGCACCAAGACGCTCAATGAGATCGAGTCCGTCGGCGAAGCGCCGCTGTCGCTCGATGAAACGGTCACGCGCTATCTCGCGAGCTTGCGCGAGCAGGCAGAGCACGCGGAGCATCAAGTGCTAGCGTTCGCACATCAGTCGATCGTGCCCGCGCTCCCGGCGTTCAATGTGGGTTTCCTGCTGTGGTTGGGTGGCGCCGATTTCGAAAAGCAGTTGCGGGCGCGGCTCAAGCCGCTGGTTCCCGGCACGGCTATGCCTCAAGCCGACCGGGCCAAGAAGGTCGCGTCACTACGTGCGCACCTGGCCGAACTCGACGAGGCGGAGGAGCGCGAGATCTGCCGCCTCGAGGTGCAGGGACTCGCGGTCGAACGGCGCATCGACGTCGAGCTCGCGACGGTCCTTCACGTCTGGGATTCGCCGGATGCGAGCGCAGTGCAATCGTAGGAACGCGGCCGCACGGTCAGCAACTCGATCGTGCGGCTTGTGCCAGGCCTTGCCGAGGAGTCATGGTCCTTGGGCGCCGTCAGTCGTGAGTGGGCGTGCCAGTAATAACCGCGATCAGTCGGCGCCTCCGGAACCCTCCAAAGCTCCCCGGCGGCGCCGGCATCTACTCGTCGAGATCCTCGCCCTTGTCGAGCGCCCAGAGGCGATACGCCTCGGCCGAATACGGATCCGGCTCCGCCGGCGCCGGCACCAGGCGGGTGCTCTCGTCGCGGAAATACTTGAGTCCGCGGCCGAGTTTGCGGCCCTCGAACGTGTGTTGATCGAGCGCCCAATCCGGAATCGTCGGGATGTAGTGCTCGAGCTGCGCCGCGAGCCGCGTCGACGCTTGAAAATGGTCACCTTGGCGCGACTTCGGCGCGCGTGCCATCATCCGGATCGAGTTGCCGATCGGCATCAGCGAGCGGCCGAGCTTCTCCGGCTTGTACCAGGCCCGCGCCTGGGCGGTCGCGGTCGCGACGAACGGCACGATCCACGGCGCCGCAGTCGTGTCGATGTCCTCGTGCGAGATCACCTCGAGCCGGTTGCAGACCATCGAGCTATAGCTTTTCGAGGTGAGGTGCAGCTCGACCGCGAAGCGCATCGCCTCGAGCTCAAGATTGCGGCGGATGCACTTCTGCATCGCCGAAATGCAAGCCATCGCGGAAAGGCCGTGGATAGTTCTGGGCATCATCGATTCGTACTCCTGGGAGCGTCGATGCCGATCCTCATTCAGGCAGCCGCCCTGGCGCCATCACGAGCCGACAAGTGGCGGCGCGCGCGTGTCGCCGGCCGGGAAAAAGCGGGATACCGAGGTAGCGGGTACCTCGTCGATCGCCGCGCCTGGCGCCTCCTGCGCGGCCGTTTTCTCCGCCGATGCGACGAATCTGCCGTTTTTCCCCGTTTGCGGCCGCCGTCGATCGCTCCCGTCCCAGAAGCCGACGATCGGCGCCGGCGAGGCCTGGACCGCAATTGCCACGACGACGTGGACGGGCCCTTCATGGCGGCGTGGACGGGCCTTCCACAGAACACGCCTTCCACGACGACGTCGACGGGCGGCGCGCGGAGTTCGATCGCGTCATTGATGAGAGGTAAATGCGCATGAGCACTCCCGACATTCGGGTCCGACTCAGTCCCGAGGGGATCAACGAAGTCATCCACGCGCTGCGCCAGGTGGCGCGCGAATCCGGACGCGCGACACGCACGGCCGCGGGCGGCACCAATCTGCTCGCGGGCGCGATCCGCGATCTCAAATCCTTGCTGCCGGCGATCGGGCTCGCCGCCGTCGTCACCGGCATGGTCGCGCTGACGCGCGGAGCGTTAAGAACGGCCGACGCCACCGGCAAGCTGCAGCAGCGCGTCGGCGGCACGGTCGAGGAGATCTCAGGCCTCACGCTCGCCTTCCGCACCAATGACAGCGACCAGGCGGCGCTGCAGCGCACCCTCGCCCGCACCGCGACCGTAATGCAGGAGGTCGCGAACGAGACGGGCGGCGCGCGGCAGGCGCTCGCGGCGATCGGCGTCGACGCCGATGCCCTGACGAAACTCAGCACGCCGCGGGCGCTCGAGGAGATCGCGAAGAAGCTCGCGGCGTTGCCGCCCGGCGCGGAGCGCGCGGCCGCGGCGACCAAGATCTTCCGCGAAAACGCGCTCGAGCTCATCCCGGCACTCGAAGCGGTCGGCACGCAAGGCATCGATGGCTTCATCCAGAAGGCGGGCGCGGCGAGGGCGCTCCTCGAGGAAAAGCTGGCAGATGCGGCCGCGCGCGCGCGCGACGCGCTTGCGGATCTCCGGGAGGTGACGGGGGGCGTCGCCGCGGAGTTCGCCTTGGGGCTCGTGCCCAATGTCACCGCGGCTATGCAGACCTTTACCAGCGCCGTGACGGGCGACGGGCTGGACGGCGTGCGCCTGTTCGGCGAAGTCATCGGCCGCGTGATCCGCGCCGTCGTCAATCTGTTCGTCGGGCTCGGCAAGACCGCCGGCGCCGTCGCGGCACAGGTCGGCGTCTCGGTGCGCGCCACCGCAAGCGCGATCGGCAAGGCCATCAAGGGGGACTTCGCCGGCGCCATCGAGGAGATGAACCGTGGCGAACGCGAGATCTTCGCGATCCGTCAGGCCTTGCGCGAGGATCTCGCCGCATTGGCGCGAGACGTATTCGCGCCGGCGCCGGCGCCGCGGCCGCGCGACCCGGGCGGCCGCGGCGTCACGCCGGACGAGGCGACGCTCCGGCAGCGCGCGCAGGCGCGCCTGGCGCTGCTCAAGAGCGAGGCCGAGGATGTGCTGGCACTACAGCGCGAGACGCTCCGGATCCAGGAGACTGCGAACAAACAAGCTTTCGACCAGGGCCTCATCTCGCTGCAGCAGTTCTTCGGCAAGCGGCGCGAGTTGATCGAGCGCGAGCGGGATCTCGCGATCGCGGCGCTGCGCGCGGAGCGGTCGGCGCTGGCGGCGTCCGCGAGAGGCGCCGGCGCACCGTCGACCGAGGCGGAGCGGATCCGGCTGCGCCAGCAGCTCGCCGAGCTGGACGCGAAGATCGCGCAGGCGCAGGTGGTAGCTGCGCGCGAGCTGCTCGTGCTCGACGGCGAGCTGACGCAGGCGCAGCGCGATCTCGGGCGCGAACGCGAGGAGAGCTCGATCAAGCTGCTCGAGCTGGAAGGGCGCCGGCATGAGGCCTTCCAGCGCAACCTGGCGCTCGAGATCGCCAGTATTCGGCACCTGGGCGTAGTGGCCGGCGACACGGCGGCGAAGATCGAGGCCGACGTCGCGCGATTCTCTGCGGCCAGGACGTCGGCCTTCAATTTCGAGGAGGCGACGCGCCGCGGACAGGAGGCGCTAGCGGCCTTCGACCGCGACGCCGATGCGATCCGGCGCGACCAGGAGGCCGGGATCTTCAGCCAGCTCGAGGGCGAGCTGCAGTTGATCGAGCTGCAACGCTCGCGCCTGGCCGTGCTGCAGCAGCTCGCGGCCGCGGCGGTCGCGGCCGCCGCGGCGACCGGCAGCCCGGAACAGATCGCGCGGGCGCAGCAGTTCCAGGCCTCGGTCGATCAGATCGCCGCGAGCTTCCGCGCCGCGACCGACATCGGCACGCAGTTCCGCACCGGCGCAGTCGAAGCGTTCCAGTCTGGCATCCAGACGTTGCTCGAGAACGCCCGCGAGATCGACAGCCTGGGCGACGCCTTCAAATCGCTGGCGCGCACGGTCATCAACAGCCTGAACCAGATCGCGGCCGAGATCATCGCCAAGCAGGTGACGTTCGCATTGCTGCGCGCCTTCGGCATCAACATCGGCAGCACGCCGGCGCCGGCGCCGGGCGGCAAGCGCGGCGGCCTGATCCGCGGCTACGCCGGCGGCGGCGACATCCGCGGCCCGCGCCTGCCGATCTCCGGGCCCGACAAGATCCCGATCCTGGCGCAGCAGGGCGAGTTCATGCTGCGACGCGCGCGCGTGCGCGAGCCGGGCGCGCTCGAGTTCCTGCGCGCCTGGAATGCCGGCACCTTCACGCTGGCGCAGGCAATACGCTTCCCGCGCTTCGCCCGCGGCGGTGAGATCGGCTCGATCGCCGGCGCGGGGCGCGCCGCCAACGGCGCCGGCGGCGTCGAGCGCGTGCGCATCATCAACCAAATCGGTGAGGAAGCCATGACCGACGCGATGGCGACCGCGAGCGGCGAGAAGGTCATCATCAACACGATCACGCGCAACAGCGTGGCGATTCGGAGGATCCTGCAAACATGACAAAGATCATCGAACTCCCGCTCCGCGATCGCTCCACTCTGCGCGAACATCTGCGGGAGCAGATCACCACTGTCCTGGTCGAACGCGGGCGCTTGGATAACATCGCCCGCGAAACCATTGATGCACGAATCGACGCCGCCATGGACTTCGTCGAGCTCTGTTCGACGCAACCGCTGCCAAGAGATGCGCCGCCGATCAACATCGCGTTGCCCGAAGCGCAGGCGCAGCTACTCGAACAGGCGCTCGGGGTTCAGTGCCGCGCGATCGTCGGGCAGGTGCTGGTGCATTTCCTGGCGACGCTGCCGGCGATCGTCGCCGGCAAGTCGCGGTGACATTCAAGGTGGCCGGCTTCGTGGGTCGCCGAATCCGCCATCGATCGCCTCAAGCTCCGCGCTCGCGCGCGCCGCGCCCTCGTCGGAGCACGATGGGGCCATTCGACGCGGAATCGCCAGTGGCTCTGATCGTCAGCGGCGACACAGGGCCGCTGAGACGTCGATACAGCGCGGCCGGTGGCAGGAGACGAGCGTCGATCTTCATCGCTGTTACAAGGCCGCCGGCCGCGCGGTCCAGTTTATGCGCCAGCAGCCTCGTCTCGCGCGGGAGCGAGGACTCGGCGCCTTCGAGCATTAGACGCAGCGCGCGCGCCAGGCCGGCACAGCGCAGCACCCCTCTGGCAAGGTCCTGTGGGACCGCCGCCGCGGCAGGCGCGCGGTTGCCGGGGCGGATGGCGGGCTCGGGCTTCGGATTACGGCTCATGTGCAGCTCCTCTGGTGAATGGCGATCCGGCGCATCCTGGGGAGTTGAGCGGAACGCCGCTCTCATTCGTCGTCTGCGTCGGGATTCGATGGGATGATGTACAGCTCGGGTTTTCTCTTTGGTGCGGCGCGTCGTTCCCAGGCCCGTCGTTCCCGCGCCGCGCGAAGTCTCGCGGCCAACGCGGATTCATCCAAAATGTCACCCGAATATGCGGAGAGGCGGCGGCACCGCTCGTCGATCCATTGCAAGAGCAAGCCGCGCGGTACGATCCATCGACGGCCGATCTTCGTGCCGGGCGCCTCGCCCACCTTCATGAGCTTGCGAAGCGTATCGGGGTGACACTTCGCGATCGCCGCCGCCTCTCTATACGTCAGGACGCTGCAGCGATCGGATTCAGCGCCTGGTAGCGTGTTCTTCGTGTCGGGAATCCGGGTCGCGGGCTCTGCGAGCGCGAAGTATTTGCCCGGGCGCGGCGCCGTGATCAGGCGCTGTTTCAGCAGCAGATCGACGATCACGTCGAGCTCCTGCTCCGACCACTTGAAATCCGCGGCGATGCGTTCGCGCTTGATGGCACAGCCCTTGCGCCGGAGATATTCGAGCAGCTCGTCAGCGTGGCTCATGGTCGTCTCCTATTGCGGATTTCGAGCGTCGATCGGACATATTGGCGCGTCGTCTCGATGCCTGCGGCCGTCAGCAGCTCGCTGATGGCCGCGTAGTTTACTGTCGCTCCCGGCACGAGCGCGGCGATCTCGCACACGAGCAGCGGGCGCCAGCGGCCGAACTCGTTCGGCTTCACCGTCCTGGGCGGCTTCCCGCGTCGCTTCGACTTCGCCGTTTTGCGCGCGCCGCCCCGTTTCCCGATCAGCTCACGGTCGTAACCGTGCGCCCACAGCTCGCGTGTCAGGAAGGGACCGCTCAGATCCTCGATGACAGTCTGGTAATGGGCCGCCCGGCTGTCGCCGCGTTGCTTATAGAACTCGCGCCAGTCGATCAGGTGCTGGATGAACAGCGGATTGACGTCCGGCACGTCGCTCGACGCGATCGCCCGCTCCGGGTTGCAGGTTTTCATCAGACGGCGATGGTTCGCGATATGGCGCAGGCGCTCAATGAGCGCGGCCGCGCGGGCGATCGCCTGGTCCGTGTCGTCACTCGCCTCGAGGATCCGCGCGAACGCCGGCAACGACAGGAACGGTTCGCGCTCGATCCTCGGTCGATTTAGTTCCTCCGCGAGACCGAGACCAGCCGACGCCACCGCGAAGCGCAGCAGCTCATCGTCGCGAGGACGGTCCCACTCGGCGAGCTTCGCCCGGACGCGCGCCATCTTTTGCGCGGTCATTTCGACTTCCGCGCGCGCTTGCGTTTAGGCGCGGCCTCATCGCCCTTGTCCAACCGGAGGTGATCGAGGTGGTCGGCCCAGGCCTGCATCATCCTGCGCCGCTCGGGCAGGCGCAGCGAGCGGTCATAGGCGCGGGCGACGTCGCTGCCGACCGCGTGGCCGAGCTGGCGCTCGATCAGCTCGCTGTCGTGACCCTGCTCGCGCAGCAGCGTCGCGGCGATGCTGCGAAAGCCGTGGCCCGTCATCTGATCGTGCGTGTATCCCAGGCGGCGAAGCGCCGCGTTGATCGTGTTTTCGCTGAGCGGCCGCCCCGCATCCCGCAACGACGGGAACACGAGGCCAGCGGGCCCGGTGAGATCGTGGAGCTCGCGCAGAATCTCGATCGATTGCGTCGCGAGCGGCACGATGTGCTCGCGGCGCATCTTCGTGCGCGCGGCCGGGATCCGCCACTCGCCGGCGGCGAGGTCGAACTCGGACCAGGTCGCGCCACGCAGCTCGATCGGGCGGACGAACACGAGCGGCGCGAGCTCGAGCGCCGCCTCCGTGACCGCGTGGCCGCGGTAGCCATGGATTGCGCGCAGCAGCGCGCCGACCTGGCGCGGCTCGGTGATCGCAGCATGGTGCCGCGGCGTGATCGGCGGCAGCCGGTCGCGCGGATCCGGCGAGTCTCGGAAGGCGGCGGCCGCGTTCACCGTCGCCCGGCCGGTCGCGATCGCGAAGCGGAAAATCCGATCAAGCCGCTCGAGCAGCCGGCGCGCGGTCTCGATGCGGTCCCGGCGCCGAAAAGTTCCGATCAGCTTCGCGATGTCGTCCTGCGTGATGCTGTTCATTGCGCGGCCGGCGAGCGCGCGCAACGGATGCGGTCCGTCCCCGCGCGTCTTCTTCGATCTGTAATCGCCGATGCCGAGCAACCATTCGGTCTTTTCGACCGTCGCCGGCGCCAGCGGCCGGCGGCTCTGCTCGCGCTCGCGCCGGTAGTGCCCGAACCATTCCTCGGCCACGGTCTCGAGGCTGCTGGCGCGCGCCGCGGCGGCCGCCAGGCGTTCGGCCTTGCGCTGCGCGCTCGGGTCGATTTTGCGGTCGAGGAGTTGGCGGGCCTCGGCGCGTTTCTCCCGGGCGCGCTTCAACGTGACCTCCGGATAGCGACCGAGCGCGAGCAGCTTCTCGACGCCGCCGTAGCGATACCTGAGCCGCCAGAGGCAGGCGCCGGTGGGCGCGACGAGGAGATGGAGGCCGCCGCCGTCGGGGACCTTGTGCGGCCGTCCTGGGCGGTCCGGGGCGGCCCTGACGGCCGCCTTCAACACGGCGTCGGTGAGGCGATGGACGGGTGGCATTGTGCGGGTATCGCGGCGACCCAGGAGGGCCGATACCCGTATTGATACCCGCGGCACTAGGTTGCCGTCAATAGATGACGGTAGATGATTGTAGATGAATCCTAGAGCCAATTTCCTGCTAATTCATTGAATCCGCGAGCGAATCTTCTATGTTGGTGGATGGCCGTAGAACTCTCTCTGGTGCCGGCGGAGGGAGTCGAACCCCCGACCTGAGGTTTACAAAACCACTGCTCTACCAGCTGAGCTACGCCGGCCAGGGCGTCATTCTAGCCGGGCGGCGAATACCGGGGACGGCGGCCGCGCGTCAATCCGGGACGTCGCCGGCGCGCTCGGCGATCGGCCATGCGTGGGTGACGAGCGCCATCAGCGTGCGTCCCGGTTCCTCATTCAAGGGTTCGTGGGCCGATCGCTCGAACCAGACCAGTGTCTTCGACGGCGCGCGCAGGCGCTGGTACCACTCCAGGGCGGCGCTCGACGAAACGATGTAGTCATGGCGGCCGCTCAGGAGGAGCAGCGGACATTCCAGTTGCGTGGTGCCTGTCAGGTCGCCGCCGGCGAGCAGCTCCGGCAGGATGCGTTCCACCGAGATCTGATTGCCGATCCAGACACGTCTCACATCCTCGTCAGTGTATTCGGGCGCCAGCGACACGGCGCGCGTGAAGTCGCGGGAATCCGCGCGCCGATAAATGGCCCCGCCATAATGACCGACCCAATGGCGCTGCACGAGCAGATCGGCCCGGGTCGGCGGCGTTTCCTCCGCGTAGGGGGCGATGGCTTCGAGCGCTGCGATGGCCTCGGCGTTGTTTTCAGCCCGCGCCGCGTCCATGGCGAAGCGCCATCCGCGACGCTCGCTCTCCAGGAAATCCGTTATCTGGCCCATGCCGATGTAGGCATGCAGCCACTCGGGGTGGCGCCGGGCGACCGTAAGGCCCACGACGCTGCCCCATGAATGGCCGAGGACGAAGATGCGATCCCGGCCGTACTCCTGGCGAAGCCAGGCAATGAGCTCTTCGGCGTCCGCCACGACGCGCTCGATCGTCAGCGTGGGCCAAACGGCTTGTGAATCGTTGCCGACGTAGGTCTTGCCGGCGCCGCGCTGGTCCCAGTTCACGACGGTGAAGAATTCCTCCCAGCCGCGCTGAAAGTACCAACTGGTCGGCATTGACACGTAGCCGGGGCCGCCATGGATGAAAAGCAATATGGGATTGCGGAGGTCGGTTCCGCGAATCGATATCCACTGATCGATTCCTCCGATGTGCACGGCTTCGAGCCGATCGACGCCCTCCGGGGATACGATGCGGCGCAGCCCCGACACGATCTCCAGGGCCTCGGCGCGAGTGCGCGGCCGGACGCCCTGCTCCGCGTCCGGCACGCACGCGCCGAGCGCCGCGACCATCGACACGCCGGCGGCGACAAGAACGCGAGGCGCCAACACCCGGATTACGATTCGCAGGGCCGGACTTCGAGCCGCAGGATGCGCCCGCCCTCGCCCTGCAGGCGCGCGGCATCCGGCAGTTCCGCCGGCGGCTCGACGTTCACGTCGATCCAGTACACGGTCCCGCTCCGCTCGCGATCGACGATTCGGGGCGCGAGGCCGAGCGCCTTCACGTCGTCCAGCCGCCGCAGCGCGCGCTGGCGCTCGCTGAACAGGCCCAGCGAAATCGTGATGTCGCGCCCGTCGCCCGGCATCGCGTAGGCGTCGCCGACGCCGAAGCGCCGCAATCGTTCGATGATGCCGTTCGCGGCCGTTCGATCAGGCACGCCCTCGAGCGTGACCCAGAATCCTTTCCAGACCACGCCCTCCCCGGCTCGCTGGCGCGGCTGAAGCTTGTTTTCGCGAAGCAGCGTCGAGGCGCGGGCGGCGTCGGTCAAGTCGGTGAATGGCCCGAGGCTCAGGCAGTTGTTCCTCGCGCGCGCCGCCGGACGCGCGGCGGGCTTTGCCGGCGCCGCCTCGCGCGCGAGCTGCAGCCCGGGTCCTGCGGCGGCCTCGGACGTCGCCGCGGTTGCGCCGTCGGGCTCGGCCACCCAGCTGGTCCATGCGATCCAGGCGATGTTCGCGAACAGCAGCAGGGCAAAGGCGAGGCGCATCGACGCGAATCTATCACCGAACCGGCCTGATACTCACTTCCCCAGAGACGATGCGCCGCCTCGCGCCGTCGATGTCGAGCAACAAGGCCCCGTCCGGATCGACGCCCCGCGCCAGGCCATCGAGCGACTGCCCGCCGTGAAGCACCCGGACCGGGCGGCCGGCCAGAGCATCGGCGCTCTGCCATTCGTCCGCAAAGGCGGTCATTCCGCGCGCGCCGAACTCGTGGAGCGCGAGCACAAGCTCGCTGATCAGCGCGGCGGCGACCGCACTGCGAACTGGCGGCGTGCCCAGCGAGGCAAGATCGATCGCCTCCACGCCTTCAGTGCGGAGTCGCATTCGCGCCTCCTCCGGCAACCGCAGATTCAGGCCGACGCCGACGACGACATAGGCAGGCCCCGCGGCTTCGCCCCGAAGATCGATCAGGATGCCGCCGAGCTTGCCGTCGCGGTGGACGATGTCATTCGGCCATTTCAGCGACAGGTCCGGGAATCCGAACCGTCGCAGCGCGCGGAGCACTGCGACGCCTGCGGCGAGCGACAACGCGCCGAGCGTCGCGGGCGCATCGCGATAGTTCCAATTGACCGAGAGGCAGAGTCCCGAAGCAAATGGCGCGATCCAGCGCCTGCCACGCCGGCCCCGGCCGGCGTTCTGAAACTCGGCCAGGCAGGCATCGAATCGTCCCGGCGGCAGTTCGTCCACGGCGAGCAGGCGGTCGCTGGTCGATGCGAGCTCCTCATGCACTTCGAGATTCCGGAGCGGTTCCGCGGAGGCCTGCGGCAGCAGCGCGCGGATCCGCGCCGCATCCAGCAGGTCGAGCGGCCCGGCGAGCCGGTAGCCGCTGCCCGGCCGCGCCTCGAATGCGATGCCCCAGTCGCCGAGCTGCTGGAGCCGCTTCCAGACCGCAGCGCGCGAAATCGAAAGCGAAGCGGCGAGCTCCTCGCCGGAATGCAGCTCGCCGTCGGCGAGCAGGCGCAAAAGCTCGCCGCGCCGGCTCATCATTGTGGTGTTCGCGGCCGCAGCAGCCAGAGCCGGTCGACTCGTGGTTCGGTTCGCTGCCTCATGCGCGCGATGTTGCTGCGATGTGCGAAGACCACGAGCGCGGCCATCGCAAGCGAGAACGCGAGCAGCGCCCCGGATTCCAGGCCGAGCAGGCGCATGGCGGCCGGGACGGAGATCGCAGCCGTGATCGTCGCGAGACCGGCAAAGCCGGTCAGCATCATGGTGAGGAGCCACGCTCCGATTGCGATGGCCGCCAGGACCGGCGCGAGCGCCAGCAGTGCGCCGAGCAGCGTCGCGCCGCCCTTGCCGCCGCGGAATCCGTGAAACTGCGGCCACACATGGCCGGCGACCGCGGCCGCAGCGCAGGACACCGCGAGCCAGTCCCGGCCGATCAGCGGATCCATGGCGACGCCGGGAATCTCGAGTTGCGGCAACCAGCCGGCCGCGAGCCATCCCTTGCCGACGTCGATGAGGACCGTGCCAGCGGCGAACCAGATTCCCTGGGTGCGAAGCGCATTCGTGCCGCCCGCATTGCCGCTGCCCAGCTCGCGGATGTCGACGCCGCGGATCGCGCCCACGAGCAAGGCGCCCATCAGCGAGCCGAGCAGGTAAGCGATCAGCGTCTTGAGGCCGAGTTCCAGCAAATCCTGCGGTTCCTCGGTCGAACAGAAGGAAATCTTAGCATCGGACGCCCTGGGCCGAGCGCGGCAGGAACACCTCGGCGATCATGCAACGCACGCTGCCGCCGCCGTGCCGCTCGATGGTCGGGATCGGGGACGTGACGATCGCGCCAAAGCGCTCCAGCTTGCCGCGCGTCCCGGGTGCCAGGCTGTCCCAGGCCGTTTTGGATGCCGCGATCACCTGGCGGCCGTCGGCCGAGCGAAGGGCCAGGAGATTGCCGGCGAAGCGGTGCATTTCGGCGACGCTGATTTCGAGCGGCTCGTGGCCTGCCTGCGAGAGTTCGCGCAATACGAGCGCCCGCTCCCGCGCGTCCGGAATCGCCGCGGCGCAGATCACGGCGAAGGCATTACCGATCGCCAGCAGCACATTCGTGTGGTACGCAGGCCTGCCGTCCGGTCCGAGCGCATCGAAGGCCACGACACGATACTCGAGCCGCGCCGAGAATTCGGCGAGCGCCGCTGCAGTGGTCCGCGGCGAACGGCAGGCGTAGGCGACCCGATGACAGCGATCGAGCACCAGGCTCCCGGTGCCCTCGAGGAACTCGCCGCGCGCTTCAAACCCACTCAGGTCGATCGTGCGAACAATCCGGAATCCCGCCTGGCGGAGCTGCTCGATCGGCTCCGAGCGCCGCTCCGCGCGGCGGCTATGCGCCATCATCGGATACAGCACGACGCTCCCGTCGGCATGGAAGCTGACCCAGTTGTTGGGGAAGCAGGCGTCCGGCTTGCGCGGCTCGGGCGTGTCGTCCGCGACCACGACCTCGACGCCCGCCGCACGCAGCGCGGACACGAGGCCGTCGAACTCATCCCGGGCGACCGCCGCGGCCCTCGCGTCCGCCCCGACCTGCTGGAAGCGGTTCGAGTCGGCGGTTTCCGGGTTGGCGCCGAACCGCGCCGGGCGGATCATCAGCACGGCGTCAGCGCACTGCCGTTCCGCTTCCGCCTTCGCGACCATGCAGCCAGTTTAACAAGCACCCGGCCGCCCCACGGAAAAGGGCGCGACTGTCGCCGGCCGCGCCCTTCGTTCGAACGTGCCTTCGTCAGAACTCGATGCGCAAACCGAGCTGCACGCGCCAGACCGAGGACAAGGGCTCGAGCGACCGGAAAGGTGCCACCGGCCCTGTCTGGCCCGAGCGCGGCCGGTACACATAGCAGCTTGCCGCTCCGCTCGGACACCCCGCGGTCTCGATGCGGTTCACGTCAACGACCGGCGTGAAATACGGGAAGCTGACCTGCCGGAGCTGGCCCCAGTCCTTGTTGATCATGTTGGCGAAGTTCTCGACGTCGAGCGTCAGGATGCCGCGCGTCCTGCGGAAGATCGGCAGCTCCTGCGCGAAGCGCAGGTCGAGGATCGACAGCCAGGGGCTCCGGTGCGAGTTGCGCGGCATGATCCGGCCGCGATACTTGCCGAGTTGCTTCTGCTCGATGTAGGCCTCCATGTCGGAGGCGAACTGCGCCGCGGCCGCGCTTGCCGACGTGAAGTCCCCGGGCGCCCCGCAGCCGGCAACTCCTCCCGTGATGTCGGCGTCGCTGCACGCCGCCTCGAAAATGACGTCACCGTCCGGCACGTAGAACAGGTGCCGCTGCCGTGAGGCCTGGCGGGGATCGCCGAAGACGCCGAACGGCGTGCCGCCGCCGAAGGTCAAACTGTACGGGCGCCCCGAGCGGCGCTCGCCGACCAGCGAGATGCTCGTCTCGTAGTCACCGAAGAACGCCTTGCGCCAGGTGAAAGCGCCCTTGAACATGTGTTCGATTTCATAGTTCGACGTCGCGAGTCCCGGGTCGTTCGGGTCGGAGACCGCGACGTTGTCCCAGTTCGAGGAAGCCGTCGAGCTCGTGCCCGGATTCACGTCCTTGATGTCCTGGTAGCCATAGCCGAGATAGGCGTCGAATCGGCCCGCGCCCGTGCGCCAGGTCTTGCTCGCGTCGACCGTGAAGACCGTTCCCTCGCCCTCGCCCGTGTTGGTCAGCAAGAAGTCCTGAACGAACGGGCTCGGCCGACCGTCAGCGAGCGGGCCGTAGACCGGCCGGCCGTCCGGCGCCGTGCCGACCTGCGTCAGGCGGATGTCCCGCCAGAGCACTTCGTCCTTCACGCGCGACAGGATCACGTCCGCCGTCATTTCGATGTCCCAGGGCAGCGTGCGCTTGACGCCGAGGTTCCAGCGGTACTGCGACGGGATCTCGAAATTCGGGTCCACTGCGTTGACCGGACCGTCGTTGCGCTGCGACGAATGAAAGTCCAGCACGTTCTGCGGCAGGTCGAAGCCGTTGACGTTCGAAAGTGCGCTGCCCAGGTCGGGATCGAGGGGATCGTCCACATTGGTCTGCACCACGACCACGCCGTCGTTCGAGAAACTATTCGAGATCCAGACGTTCGGCGTGCCGCCGCCGAACAGGCCCCAGCCGCCGTAAATCGTGGTATCCGGCGTCGCCTGCCAGTTGAAACCGAAACGCGGCATGATCAGGTCGCGCCCGTCGAGCGTCGAAAGATTGGAAAAGCCGTAACGCGCGGCGTAGTTCGCGTTGAGCAGCGGCGTATCGTCGCTTGAGAACTTGTCCATGCGGACGCCTGCCTGGAACTTCAGGTCGGGGGTCACCTGCCATTCGTTTTGCACGTAGACGCTGTCGACGCCGTAACCAAAGCTCGCGGCCCCGTCATTGGCGTCGTTAGTGAACGCATTGGTGTAGTTGAGGCGCGTGGCGACCTGGTCCTCGAAATCGTCGATGCTGGAAAAGATGTACTGGCCCTGGCTGCGCGGCACGAACAGGTTGAAGATGTCGAGCATCTCGCGCTCATAGCCCGCCGTGATCGTGTGATCGCCGAGGAAGAAGTTCGCCTTCAGCTTGATCAGGTCGAGGTCGTTCGTCAGTTCATTCGCATGCCGGAATTCGTCCGGACCGATGAACATCGTGCCTCCCGTCGGCGTCGCGATCTGCATCTCGGCGAACTCGGTGCCCTGCAGCGAAATCTGGCCCGTCTCCACTTCCTTGCGCGCCGCCTTGAGCTCGGTCGAAAAGTACTCGTTCCAGTCGGAAAAGAGCTGGAGCGACGTCGATTCCAGCAGGATCGGGCGGTTGTACCAGTTCGACGGCGCCGAGACCCGGTTCTGCGAAGTGCTGTTGTTCGACGTGATGATCGCGTTGCCCTCGGTGCGCTGGAAGGCGAGCGTCGCGCGGTGGGAGTCGTTGATGTTCCAGTCGAGCTTGGCGAGAATTTTTTCGTCGTCCTCGGGCAGGGTCGAAAGCCGTTCGCCGACATCGAAGCCGTAGACGCTCTGCGCGATCGCCGCGATCTGGTCGTACTCGGCCTGGGTCACGCCTTCGATCTGGACCGGGAAGCTCGATCCCGCCGGCCCGAAGTCCTGCGGCGCGATGCGGTCGAGCGTCTCGTATGACACGAAGAAGAACAGGCGGTCCCTGATGATCGGGCCGCCGAGCGTGCCGCCGTAGGTCTCCTCCTCGAATGTGAAGTCGAGCTCCTGGTCCTTGCTCTCGTCGCCGACGAGGCTGTCGTCGCCCTTGTAATAGAACGCCGAGCCGCTGAATTCGTTGGTGCCCGACTTGGTCACGACGTTGATCGTCGACCCGCGGAAGTGCGAGTACTCGACCGAGAACGGCGCGGAAAGGATGGAGACCGCCTCGATCGCGTCCACCGACAGCGGACTCCGCGTCGTGGGATAGCCGTTGTTGTTGAGGCCGAAGTCGTCGCTCTGGCGCACGCCGTCAACCGTGATCGAGTTGTAGCGGTTGTTGACACCGGCGACCTCGAGCGCATCGACGTTCGTCGGATCGATCCAGGCCTTCGGGTCGATGCGCACGACGTCCTTGATGTCGCGGCTGATGGACGGCAGCTCGCGCACGTCCTGGGCGCCGAAGCGGCTGCCCGCGCCGATCGTCACGTCGCGCTCGGATTGCCCCAGCACCTCGACCCCGGTGAGCTGGGCGATCGGCTGCGCGACCAGCGTCACCGACGTGCGCTCCGCAAGCCGCGTGTACAGGTCCTCGACGATCGCTTCCTGCATGCCTTCGGCCCGCGCCGTGACGCGATACGGGCCGCCGACGCGCAGTCCGGTCGCGGTGAATTGCCCGCTATCGGTCGTGGTCGTCGTCGACGAGGTGCCGGACGGCACGTGAACGATCGACACTTCCGCGCCTGCGATCGGCTGGGCGTCCGCGCCGACGACGAATCCATTCAATTGCGCTGTGGTTTCCTGCGCCATCGCCAACGGCGCGGCCAGTACGATAGCGAAGCCCGCCCCCATTGCGATGGCCGGTGCGGACAGAATCGACGAGACGGCGGCGGCGAGACGGACCGAGCGGCGACGGTCGAACATGGCTCTGGCTCCCCTTAGTTTCACGGATGCAACAGACACCGGCGTTGCGCCAGCAGCAAGATACAGCCGGAATGTTACAACCTGTCGGCGTCATATTGCGACTTGAAAATGAGGTGTTGCGCGGCTTCCACACGTTCTCAGCCTTGGCCGCTGAGACATGAACCGCGTTTCCAGCAGCGACAACGGCTTGGCCCGATTTCCACGGCGCCGGTTCAGGACGCGAGCGCTCAGGCGGGGCCCGCGAGCCTCTCCGCCGCTTTCTCCGCGATCATGATCGTGGGCGCGTTCGTGTTTCCGCCGACGAGCGTCGGCATGATCGACGCGTCGACGACCGAAAGACCCTCCAGCCCGCGGACCCGGAGCGCCGGATCGACGACTGCCATCGCGTCGTGGCCCATGCGGCAGGTCCCGACCGGGTGATAAATCGTGTCGGCGCGCCGGCGGATGCGCGCGACGAGCGCCTCGTCGCTCTGGCCGTCCGCAAAGAGTTCCGCGCCGCGATGCGGCGCGAGCGCCGCGCCTTCCATGATCTCTCGCGCGCGCTTGACCCCGGCGAGCAGCGTCTCGAGGTCTGCATCGACGGCGAGATAGTTTGGATCGATGCGCGGCGGATCATTCGGGTCAGTCGAGCGGAGCCGCACGCTGCCGCGGCTGAGGGGGCGCAACACCGCCACGTGGCAGGTGATGCCATAGCCGTGATGCAGGCGGCGCGCGTGGTCGTCCACGAGCCCATTGACGAAATGGAGTTGGATGTCCGGCCGCTCGAGCCCGGCACGCGTGCGCAAGAACGCGCCCGCTTCAGCGAAATTCGTCGTCAGCAGGCCCTTGCCGCGGCAATGCCATTGAAAATAGCCCGGCACGGCCCGCAGCGCCGTGCCGAACGTAATGCCCATCAGCGTGCGGTCCGACGACTGATACACGAGCCCAAAATCGACGTGATCGACGAGATTCTCGCCGAGTCCCGGGAGCTCATGCAGCAAGCCGATCCGGTGGCGTTCCAGTTCCTCGCGCGGGCCAACGCCGGACAGCAGCAGCAGTTGCGGCGACCCGAAAACGCCGGCCGACACGATGATCTCGCGGCGCGCGTCGATGCGGGCGGCGCCCCGATCGATCTCGACGCTAGCGGCGCGGCGCCCCTCGAACAAGAGGCGCGTGGCCCGCCGCCCGGTCAGGATCGTCAGGTTGGGACGCTGCAGCACAGGACGCAGGAATGCGACCGCCGCGCTGCAGCGACGGCCACGCCGCTGATTGACCTGATAAAGCCCCGCACCTTCTTGCGTCGCGCCGTTGAAATCGCGATTCGGCGGCAAGCCGGAGCGGATCGCGGATTCGATGAAGGCGCGCGAGGCCGCCACCGAGCTCGCGAGATCCGCAACCGTCAGTTCGCCGCCGACGCCGTGATAATGGTCCGCGCCGCGCTGCTGGTCTTCCGAACGGCGGAAAACGGGCAGCACCTCGTCGTAGGACCAGCCGGGATTGCCGAGCGCCGCCCAGTCGTCGTAATCGCCGCGATGGCCGCGCATATAGATCATCGCGTTGATCGAGCTCGAGCCGCCGAGCGTGCGCCCGCGCGGCTGGTAACCGCGCCGGCCGTTGAGCCCTGCCTGCGGCTCGGTCTGGTAGGCCCAGTTCATGTGCCGCGTCGGCAAGGTGCCGAGCAGGCCCGCCGGGATGTGGATCAACGGCGAACGATCGCGCGGTCCGGCCTCGACCAGGCAGACGCTCCGCGCCGGGTCGGCGCTCAGGCGATTGGCGAGCACGCAGCCCGCGGATCCGGCACCGACGATCACGTAATCGAACATCGGACGACAGCTTGCCGCCGGTGCGGCCGAATGCAAGAGTGGCGTGAGATGCCTTCCGCGACCGCCGAACTCCTCCCGCACCCCGCGATCCCGGACGATGCCATCCGGCGCATCGGTGTCGCGATCGGCGGGACCACGACGGCTGGCGAATTGCGCGTTTGTTTTCGCGTCGAGGGCGACATCGGACGATTGCGGCTGCCCGGTGAACAACCGGCGCTTCGCAGCGACGGTCTCTGGCAACATAGCTGCTTCGAAGCTTTCCTCCGGGCCGATGCCAGCGACAGCTACTACGAGTTCAATTTTTCGGCGTCCGGCGCCTGGGCGGCGTACCGTTTTTCCGGTCGCCGCGCAGGCCGGGAGTCGCCCGCGATGCCGGCGCCCTGGATCGACTTTCGTCGCAGCGGCGATGCCTGCGACATGAGCGCAATCATTTCTCTTCCCGCCCTGCCCGAACTCGAGCGTTCGCCGGTCTTGCAGGCAGGGCTCGCCGCGATTGGCGAGGATCAGGACGGCCGGCTCTCGTACTGGGCGCTCGCGCATAACGCGGCGCAGCCGGATTTTCACGACCCCGAAACTTTCACACTGCGGGTGGCGCGATGAAATTCGGAATCGACCGGCTGCTCCTCGATCGGGCCGTCCGCAAGCCCCTCGATGGCCGGCGCGTCGCGTTGCTGGCGCATCCCGCGTCCGTCACGGCGGATCTCACGCATACCCTCGACGCGCTCGCCGCGCACGAGGATTTCCACCTGACCGCCGCCTTCGGCCCGCAGCACGGATTGCGCGGCGACAAGCAGGACAACATGGTCGAGACGGCGGACGACACCGATCCGACGTACGGCATCCCGGTGTTCAGCCTGTACGGCAAAGTGCGCCGCCCGACGCCGGAGATGATGGAGGCGTTCGACGTGCTGCTCGTGGACCTACAAGACCTCGGCTGCCGCGTCTATACCTTCGTCACGACGCTTCGCAACGTGCTCGAGGCCGCGGCGCGCGCGGGCAAGGCCGTCTGGGTACTCGACCGCCCGAATCCCATCGGCCGGCCCGTCGAGGGGTTGCTGCTCAAGAACGGCTGGGAGAGTTTCGTCGGCGCGGGCCCGATGCCGATGCGCCACGGGCGCACGCTCGGCGAGCTCGGCGAATGGCTCGTGCGCCATCTGAAGCTCGACGTCGAGTACCAGCACGTCGCGATGGAAGCATGGCATCCGGCGCAGTCGCCCGGCTACGGCTGGCCGCAGGGCGAGCGCGCGTGGATCAACCCGAGCCCGAATGCGCCGAGCGTTTCCATGGCGCGCTGTTACCCCGGCACCGTGATGGTCGAAGGCACGACGCTGTCGGAAGGCCGCGGCACGACGCGCCCGCTCGAGCTCTTCGGCGCGCCCGGCATCGACCCGGACAAGCTGCTCGCCAACATGCGGGCATTGGCGCCGGACTGGCTCGCGGGCTGTCGGCTGCGGCCCTGCTGGTTCGAGCCGACGTTTCACAAGCACGTCGGCAAGCTCTGCGCGGGACTCCAGATCCACGTCGACGATCCGGGCTACAACCATTCCAGGTTCAGGCCGTGGCGGCTCGTGGCGCTCGCGTTCAAGGCCATCCGCGCGATCGCACCACACTATCCGCTGTGGCGCGAGTTCCCGTACGAATACGAGACGACCCGCCTCGCGATCGATCTGATCAACGGCGGGCCGACGCTCCGCGAATGGGTGGACGACCCGGCAGCCACGCCAGCGGACCTCGATGAGCTCGCACGGCGCGATGAGAGCGAATGGCAGTCCAAGGAGTGACATCGATGACATTCCGGATTCTCGCGGCCGCTGCGCTCGTCGCGCTGCCGCACGCGGCCAGTGCCGAACTCAAATTTGCAGCCGCCGACGGCATGTTGATCGAACATCGGTTTCGCATCGAAGCGACGACGGCCAAATCCTGGGAGTCGCTCATCCATCCGGAGCGCTGGTGGCCAGCGGATCACACCTGGTCCGGCAGGCGCGAATCGCTGTCGCTCGTTCCCGAGGCGGGCGGTTGCTTTTGCGAGAAATGGGGCGACGGGAGCGCGGAGCACGGGCGAGTTATCATGGCGGTTCCCGGCAAGTCGCTGAAATTGGACGCGGCCCTCGGGCCATTCCTCGACATGGCGATCAGCGGAATCCTCTCGATCGCCCTCACGGAAGAGGTCGGCGTCACAAGCGCGGTCGTTACCTATCGCGTGAGCGGCGATGGCGCGCACAAGCTCGACGGCCTCGCGCCGATCGTCGACCAGGTGATCGGGCAGCAGTTCGGGAGCTTCGCGACGCACGCCGCGCGGCGATAAAAGACGAGGCTCTGACGGGGTCAGTTGGTTGACGGCGGATTGCCGCGATCGAGCTCCATTGCTTTCGCTTCCCCCAACAACCGCTTGACTAGCAGTTGCGTGTGCAGCACCGCATAGATCCGCCAGCTGACAAGCACGATGTCGTAGATCATCAGCAGCCGCTGCCACAGGCCCGGCCAAAGGCCGCGCTTTCTTTCCTTGATGACCTGGCTCAAGCCGTGTACGACGGTGAACCCCATCCGCTGTCCCGTATGCTTGGCGAAAAAGTTGAGCGCGATCTCGATCTGGAAGTTCTTCTTGTAAGTGCGCGGCACATGGTCCCAAAGCGTCCTGGTCAGCACGCGCTCGCCACCCAGGATCGGCGTGAAGTGCAGCAGCCGATTTGCCCAGTAGGTCTTGCGGCCACGGATGCCCACGTACATGCCGTAGTCGCCCGATGTCACGGCAGAGACAATCTGGGTGATTCTTTCCGGCGTCAGACCGACGACGTCCGCGTCGCAGAAGAAGACAATTTCGTTGCGCGCGGCGCGCACGCCGCGCGACATGGCGTATGCCTTGCCCCGATTGCTCGGCAACGATAGGACGGTGACGCCCCTGGACCGGGCGCGCTTCGCGGTATCGTCCGTCGAGCCGTCGTCGACGACGATGATTTCGTCGATCAGTGGATGGCCGAGGAGCGGCTCGATCACGCCGCAAATCGTCTGGCGTTCGTCTCGGGCCGGAATGATCGCGGAGACCAATTTATTCTCATTGGATTCCATGGCCGGGAAATAGTATCCGATAGACCATGGAGCGGGCTCGTAGGCGGATCGCCCACGTCAGGGTCAGGAAACACGCTCAATTGACATCGCAAGATATTGAGCCACAAAAGAAAAAGCCCCCGACGTTTCCGTCGGGGGCTTCGATTGGATCCTGGCAGTGACCTACTCTCACCTGGCCTACGGCCAAACTACCATCGGCGCAGAGCGTTTTCACTTCCGAGTTCGGAATGGGATCGGGTGGTTCCCGCCCGCTATGACCGCCAGGAAAACTGTCGCCCACGCCGCCGATCGCAGCCGCGCAGGCATGTCCGGAATTCTGGAAAAACGCAGATGTGTCGCATCCACGGAGCCTCAGGCTCCTTGGGTGTTATATGGTCAAGCCTCACGGGCAATTAGTACTGGTTAGCTGAACGCATTACTGCGCTTACACACCCAGCCTATCAACGTCGTAGTCTTCGACGGCCCTTCAGGAGGATCAAGTCCTCAGGGAGATCTCATCTTGGGGGGGGCTTCCCGCTTAGATGCTTTCAGCGGTTATCCCGTCCGCGCATAGCTACCCGGCAGTGCCATTGGCATGACAACCGGAACACCAGAGGCGCGTCCACTCCGGTCCTCTCGTACTAGGAGCAGCTCACCCTCAAATCTCCAACGCCCACGGAAGATAGGGACCGACATTCTGTTACTTTCCTCTCCCATCGGAGAGTACTAACCACCTGGCAGGTGGCGCCTTGCCGCGAGGCAAGGTCTGCATGTCGCCATGCAGTTCGGACTATATCTTGGTCATGGGCACGGTCGGCCCGGCTGACCTCTGGCGTATAGTCTCTGAGGATTTCAGAGTGCGAAGAATTCCTTGACTCTGATCTTTCCTGCTGATTGTCTGCACCGATCGGATTTTCACGAGGGTATTGCTCCCTCGTACCGCCGGATACTCAGATTTTCCAGCAAATAGCCAAATTTAACGACAGCAACAGTCTACTGTCTCACGACGTTCTGAACCCAGCTCGCGTACCACTTTAATCGGCGAACAGCCGAACCCTTGGGACCTGCTACAGCCCCAGGATGTGATGAGCCGACATCGAGGTGCCAAACTCCTCCGTCGATGTGGACTCTTGGGAGGAATAAGCCTGTTATCCCCGGAGTACCTTTTATCCGTTAAGCGATGGCCCTTCCATACAGAACCACCGGATCACTATGACCTGCTTTCGCACCTGCTCGACATGTTCGTCTCACAGTTAAGCACCCTTATGCCATTGCACTCTATGCGCGATGACCGACCGCGCTGAGGGTACCATTGCACTCCTCCGTTACTCTTTAGGAGGAGACCGCCCCAGTCAAACTGCCCACCATACGCTGTCCCCGGCCCGGATAACGGGCCAAGGTTAGAACTCCGAACGCACCAGGCTGGTATTTCACCGTTGGCTCCACCAAGGCTAGCGCCCTGGCTTCAAAGCCTCCCAGCTATGCTACACAGGCAAGTTCAAAGTTCAGCGTAAAGCTACAGTAAAGGTTCACGGGGTCTTTCCGTCTTTCCGCGGGAACGCCGCATCTTCACAGCGATTTCAACTTCACTGAGTCTCGGGTCGAGACAGTGGGGCTATCGTTACGCCATTCGTGCAGGTCGGAACTTCATGATCTCCACGGTTTCCCGTGGCATAGACTATACGTTCACCTGATCACGACGATTGAGTGGTCTCGTCGCGCTTGTTGATCAGGGCCGGCGTGTTATGCGCTCGTGAGAGCACATCCAGGATTTCTCAGGTCCTGAGTCGTTACAGGGAACATCTTGCGATGTTCTTACCCTCGGTATTGCCCTCGACACCCCTGCAAGAAGCGTCGTTAGGGTTCCACCGATTTGAGCCGGTTGAATGAGACGGTGTTGCCACCGCCCCGGGCAATGTTACTTACCCGACAAGGAATTTCGCTTGAAGCCTTACTCAATACTTTTGGAGGGTACTGAGCGAGCAATGAGCATTTTCATCGCTCCTGCATGTCGCCATGCAGTCGGGACTATATCTTCATCATCAGCTCTTGCGAGCCACTGATGTCTGGCGTGTAGTCTCTGAGGATTCTGATCATTTCAGGCCGCGGCTTGCACCGATTCATCGTCTGGGCGGTCTCGACGATTTGCATGAGCCCATCCCTCGTGAGATGGCATTGTGTCTCAACCAACCGCACACACTTTGCAAACTTTCGGAAGTCGTCCTTCTTTGAAGTCTGCATCGCATGCCGCTCGAAGAATGGAATGACTACTTCCAGCAGATCCTTCCTTCTCCTTACGACGTATCGGTACAAATGTTCCTTGTGGTTGTCTTGCCTTGTGTTCACCAAGACCTGACCTACCCCAAAAAACTCTTGCAGTTCCTGCAAGCACGAGATGCTCTTCGCGCCTTGCGTTACAGCGAACT
>JBBDLI010000008.1:40000-353481 GCA_040878925.1 Steroidobacteraceae bacterium
GGCAAGCCCGGCGTCCTTCAGCACGTTGGCGAGCTTGGCCGATGCCCCTTTGCAGGCGAGCGTTTTCTCCACGATCGCCTCCGGCAATGCACCGTCGCGGAAGCGCGCGATGAAACGGTCGCGCTCGGCCGCGCCCGCTCCCTTGCCGTGATAGGCGTCCACGATTTCGGCGGCAAGCTCGAACTTGACGTCGCGGGGATTCTGCCCCGCGGCGACGGCCGCGCGGAGCTTCGCGATCTCGCCGAGGGTCCGCGCGGACAGCAGCTCGAAATACCGCCACATCAATTCGTCGGAAATCGACATCAGCTTGCCGAACATTTCTGCCGCCGGCTCGTGGATGCCGATGTAGTTGTTGAGCGACTTGGACATCTTCTGTACGCCGTCCGTGCCCTCGAGCAAGGGCATCGTCAGCACGACCTGCGGTTCCTGGCCGTAGTCGGCCTGCAGCGAACGGCCCACCAGCAGGTTGAATTTCTGATCCGTGCCGCCGAGCTCGACGTCGGCCTTGAGCGCGACCGAGTCGTAGCCCTGCACCAGCGGATAGAGGAATTCATGCACGGCGATCGGCTGGCCGGCTTTGTAGCGCTTGGAAAAATCATCGCGTTCGAGCATGCGAGCGACCGTGTACTTCGCGGCGAGCTCGATCATGCCCGCTGCGTTCATCGGGCTAAACCAGCGCGAATTGAAATCGATGATCGTTTTATCCGGGTCGAGGATCTTGAAGATCTGTTCCTGATAGGTGTGCGCATTGGCCTGGATCTCTTCGGGCGTCAGCCGGGGGCGCGTGGTGTTCTTCCCGCTCGGGTCGCCGATCATTCCGGTGAAATCGCCGATCAGGAAGATCGCCTCGTGCCCGAGTTGCTGGAACTGGCGCATCTTGTTGATCAGCACGGTGTGGCCGAGATGCAGGTCCGGCGCGGTGGGGTCGAAGCCCGCCTTGACGCGCAGTGGCCGCCCGCGCGCGAGCTTGCGCAGGAGGTCGGCTTCGGTCAGGAGTTCGGCGGCGCCACGGCGCAATTCGTCGATTTGTCGGGCCGGCGCCAGCATGATCCCCCCTGCCGGCAGCACTCTGCGGCAACCCCGCAATTCTGGGAGCGTGCCCGGGCCTTGGCAATCGCTGGGCCCCGCCAGGACGGCTATATCTGTGACGCAGTACAAAGGCCGCTCAATCAACGGGTTGACGTTTCTTCCTCCGTTGATTTAACGTGCCCCCTCTAGCTTCCCGGGGATGCCCGCTGGTGACACGACCCTTCTTCGCGAAGGCCGCCGCACACGCAGTCGCCGCCGCAGAACCGCGCCGGCTCGGCGTGATCGCTTCCATTGTCGTTGCGGGCGCGATCCTGTCGGCCGCCGGTTCGCAAGTCGAAAATCCGCTGCTCGACCCGTCGATCGATGACCTGCTGACCGCGGCCGAAGAACCAGCGGCGGAACCCCTGGCGCGGTCCGCGCCATTCGAGTTCGTCGCGGTCACGATCGGCCGAAACGACACGCTCGACCAGATCTTCCGCGGCCTGCAATTGAAGATCGCGGATCTCGCGGAACTCCGGAGCCTACCGGACGTTCGCAAGAGCCTCGACATGATCCGCCCCGGCGACGTGATCCAGCTCACGCACCTCGACGGCGAGATCAAGTCGCTGACCCGGCGCATCAACGAGACGGCGACGCTTTCGGTGACGCGCGCTGAAGAGGGATTCAGCGCCAACATCGTCGAGAACCCGCTCGAGACGGAAGAGCGGATGCTCCGCGGCACGGTCGACAGCTCGCTGTACGTGGCCGTCAACTCGATCGGCGGAACCGACCGGCTCGCCGTGTCGCTCGCCGACGTCTTCAAGTACGACATCGATTTCGTCAACTCGGTGCGGCCCGGCGACAGCTTCGTCGTGGCGCACGAGCAGCAATTCCAGGACGGCGAGTTCGTGCGCGACGGCGACATTTTCGCCGCCGAATTCGTCAACTCCGGAAAGACCTATCGCGCGGTGCGCTACGTGTCGCCGAAAGGCCGCGTGGACTACTACACGCCGGACGGCCGCCCGGTACGCAAGGCGTTCCTCCGCTATCCGGTCGATTACGCCCGCATCAGTTCGGGCTACAACCTGGCGCGGCGCCATCCGGTCCTGAATCGCATCCGCGCGCATCGCGGCATCGATTTCGCCGCGCCCTCGGGCACGCCCATCAAGGCCGCCGGCGCCGGACGCGTCGTCAGTCGCGGCAAGAATGGCGGCTACGGCAACAACGTCGTTCTCGCCCACAAGAATGGCGTGACGACGCTCTACGCGCACATGTCGCGGTTCGCGCGTGGCCTCGCGGTCGGTGACCACGTGACGCAGGGGCAGGTGATCGGGTATGTCGGCATGACGGGTCTCGCGAGCGGGCCGCACGTGCATTACGAGTACCGGGTCAACGGCGTGCACAAGAATCCGGCGCGCGTGACGATCCCGAAGTCCGATCCGATTCCGGAAAGCCTGATGGCCGATTTCCAGGCCCAGACGGCGCCGCTCCTAGCACGGCTCGACACGCCGTCCGCCGCGCCCGTCACGGTCGCCCGCACGACGACGAGCAGCACCGGCGGCGCCGGGCGCTGATTTTCCTCAGGTCGAGAAGGACGACCCGCAACCGCAGGTCGTGGTGGCGTTCGGATTGCGAATCACGAACTGCGCGCCTTCGAGGTCCTCGCGATAGTCGATCTCGGCACCTGCGAGGTACTGGAAGGAGAGCGGGTCGACCAGGAGCGACACGCCCTGGTTCGGGAACTCGGCGTCGCCCTCTTCGATTTTCTCGTCGAACGTGAAGCCGTACTGGAATCCGGAGCAACCGCCTCCGGACACGAACACGCGCAGCTTGAGCTTCGGATTGCCCTCTTCGCGGATCAATTCGCCGACCTTGCGGGCGGCGGCGTCCGTGAAAACTAGCCGATCGCTGCCTAGCGCTTCGCCGGTCATAAATCCTTATTCCGCAAAGAAAAAGCCTGACACTCCATTGTAGGTCCGCGTTGTCGGCCGGTCAAAGCGGCGGCGACTCGCCGGCGCCCTCCACGCGCCAGTTGAACGTCTGGCGGGATGGCTCCGGATTGCGGCCGAGTCGGTACTCGACATGCAGGCGCGCAGGCCGGAATTCCAGCGGCAGCTCGATCGGCACCTCGATCTGCTGAAAGAATCTCAGCGAAAACGGGAACTGGCGGCGCTTGTCGATCTCGATTTCGGCGAGCGGCAGCGTCTCCCGTGTTTCTGCCCGCTGCCCTTCGACGGCAAAGGTCATGGTGCCGTTCGCGATCGTATTGCGCGTCGCCGCCTGCACGAGCGTGATCAATACGCGATATCGGCGCTCCTCTTCTTCCGCGCGGATTCGCAACTCCTGCACGCGCAGCGTCCCGGCGCCGAACTGCCGTGCGACGAGGCCGCGATAGAACTGGAGTTCCTGCTTCTGGCGGGCGGTTTCCGCCTGGAGCTCGCCGATCATGCGCTGCGCTTCCGTCTGCGCCTGCCGGTCCACGCGCTGGCCCACTTCGGCGACAGCGACGCGATGCTGCAGCGATTCATTCTCTTCGTCGAGCGCCCGGTTGCGCTTCCTGAGATCGAGGCGCTCGACCATGGCGTTCACGACGAAGTAACCGGCGCTCGAGCGCCCGAGCTCGAAACCAGCGTATCCGATGGCGAGCGCGGCGAAGACGACGAGCGCGACGCGCCATCGATAGCCCCGCTTTCCCGATTTTTCGCTCAATGGCGGATCCCGTCGCTAGAATCGGCGCCGGAAAGGGAGTGCTGACGAATGCCCTGGATCAAGGCCTGGCACGTGATCTTCATGGTGACCTGGTTCGCGGGACTCTTCTACTTGCCGCGGCTCTTCGTATATCACGCTTCCGCCGCCGACGCCGCCGGCAAGGAGCGCTTCTGCGTCATGGAACGGCGGCTGTTCGCGATCATGACGATCGGCGGCCTGCTGACCACGGCCTTCGGGCTGTGGCTCCTCGTCATGAATCCCGCGCTGCTTGCGACCGGATGGATGAAAGCCAAGCTCGCGCTCGTCGCGCTCCTCGTGTCCTACCACTTCTGGATATGGAAACTGATGCGGGACTTCGCCGCCGGCCGCAACGCGCACGGCATGCGCTGGTACCGCTGGTTCAACGAAGCGCCGTCGCTCCTTCTAATCGGCATCGTGCTCCTGGCGGTCGCTAGGCCTTTCTGACTCACGCGTCCGGATCCGGGCCGCGGCGGTGCCCGGATTCCATGCGCTCGCGCCACCAATCGGGATACGCCGGGAGACCTTCGGGAAATGCGTGCGCGCCGAGCTCGTGCAACGCGCGCGAATAGACGCGGCGCTTGAAATAGATGACGTCGCGAACCGCGTCCCACCAGTCGGCCCAGCGCCAGCGATCGAATTCAGGCGGCTGCTCGGTGGAATCGAAGCGCAGCGCCGAATCCTCCGTGCCGAGGCGCAGCAGGTACCAGCGCTGCTTCTGGCCGATGCACAGCGGACTGGAATTGCGGCGCACGAATTGCGACGGCAGGCGATAGCGCAGCCAGGTGCGCGTGCGCGCGACTTCCTCGACCTGGCTGCGGCGCAGCCCGACTTCTTCCGCAAGTTCGCGGTATAGGGCTTCCTCAGGGCGCTCGCCGCGCCGCACCCCGCCCTGGGGGAACTGCCAGCCGCGCGCGCCTGCGCGGCCGCCGATGAACACCTGGCGGCCGTCGTTCATGAGGATGATGCCGACGTTCGCCCGGTAGCCCTCCGCATCGATGTAGTCCGTCTCGCGATCCATGCCCGCCAATCTTAATCCGGCTAAAGTTCGGGGATGGGGAGGATGCGCGCGGCGACGTTGATCCTGCTACTGGCGCTCACATCGCTTGCGGCGATCGCGGCCTCGCTCGCCCTCGGCAGCTCGGGCATCGACGCGCCGTGGGAACGGCTCGCGGCCGGCGATCCGCTGATGCGCACGATCGTCTGGGAACTGCGCCTGCCGCGCGCACTCGCGGCGTTCGGCGCGGGCGTCGTGCTCGCGCTCGCGGGCGTGCTGATGCAGGCGCTGCTCCGCAATCCACTCGCCGATCCCTATGTGCTCGGCGTCTCGGGCGGCGCCGCCGTCGGTGCCCTTGGCATGATGCTGGCGGGACTCGCGGGATTTGCAGTCGACGCCGGCGCGGCCGCGGGAGCCTTCGCCTCGATGCTTCTCGTCTTCGCGGTTGCCCATGGGCCCGGCGGCTGGACCACGACGCGCCTGCTCCTGACCGGCGTCGTCGTCGCGGCCGGATGCGGCGCGGTCGTGAGCCTGCTTCTGTCCTTGTCGGACGACTTGCGGCTCCGCGGCATGCTGTTCTGGCTGCTCGGCGACTTCGGCTACGTCCGCACGCCGTGGTCGCTGCTTGCGATCGCGCTCGTCGCGATTCCCGCCTGCCTGCTGGGCTCGCGCCCGCTCGACGCGCTCGCACGCGGCGAATTGCAGGCGCGGCTCCTCGGCGTGCCCGTGCGCCGGCTCCGCATCGCGATCTACGTCGCCGCGTCGGTGCTGACCGCGGCAGCCGTCACGACCGCCGGCAGCATCGGTTTCGTCGGGTTGGTGACGCCACATCTCGTCCGGCTTCTCGTCGGCTCTTCGCACCGCGCAGTGATTCCGGCAGCGGCGCTCGCGGGCGGCGCCCTGCTCGTCGTCGCGGACCTGCTCGCCCGCACGATCGTCGCGCCGCGCCAGCTGCCGGTCGGCGCGCTGACGGCACTCATCGGCGTGCCGCTGTTCCTCTTGTTGATGCGCCGCCAATCGGCGGCCTGACGCGCGCGGTCAGCCGCGCGGGAACCCCACGAGATGCTGCGCATCGAGCCGGATGCCGATGTGCTCGCCGATCGCATGGTCATGGTGGCTCGGCACGAACGAGAGCGCCGTCGCGCCGGAGGGCAGGCGCAGCTTGTAGCGGAACTGCGCGCCGCGAAACGCGCGCTCGACGACCTCCGCCCGCAATTCGCTCGCATCGTCGTGAATCACGTCGTCGGGGCGAAGCAGCAGGTCCACGTGGGTTCCCGGTGACTGGTCGGACGTGAGCTGCCCCTCGATCACGCCGAGCTCGGTCGAAACGCGGCCCGGGCCGAGCACCGTGCCCTGGATGAATGTGCCTTCGCCGACGAAATCCGCCACGAAGCGCGACGCCGGCGAATGATAGAGCCGCCAGGGCGCATCCCATTGCTCGAGCCGGCCCGCGCGCAGCACGCCGATATCGTCGGCGATGGCGAAGGCCTCGCGCTGGTCGTGCGTTACGAGGAGCGCGGTTGCGCCCTCCGCGACGAGTGCCGCGCGCACCTGCTGCGCGAGCTCCGTGCGCACGTCGGCATCGAGATTCGAAAACGGCTCGTCGAGCAGGACGAGCCGCGGCCGCGGCGCCAGCGCGCGCGCTAGCGCGACGCGCTGCTGCTGACCGCCCGACAGCTCGTGCGGGAACCGTGAGGATTCGCCGGACAGCCCGACCAACTGGAGCATTTCGAGCGCGCGGCGCCGGCGGCTTTCGCGATTTGCGTCGCGCAGCCCGAAGGCGACGTTCGCCAGCACGTCCAGGTGCGGAAACAGCGCGAAGTCCTGGAACACCATGCCGATGCGGCGACGTTCCGGCGGCACCCATGAACCGCGACCCGACAGCAACTCGCCGCCGGCGAATACTTCGCCGGCGTCGGGGCGCTCGAAACCGGCGATCGAGCGCAGCACCGTGCTCTTGCCCGAGCCGCTCGGCCCGAGCAGGCAGCCGATGCGCCCCGCGTCCACGGCGAGCGACAGCCGGTCGATCGCGGCGACGCCCGGGTAAAATCTCGAAACTTCACGCAGCTCGAGCCGCACGCTCCATCCTCCAGGTCAGCAGGGCGACGGGCAGCAAGCCCGCGACGACGATCGCGAGCGACGGCAGGGCCGCGCGCTCCCATTCGCCCTCGGCGGTCATCTCGAACACCCGCACCGCCAGTGTGTCCCAGCCGAAAGGCCGGGTCATCAGCGTGATCGGCATCTCCTTCATGACGTCGACGAAGACGAGCAGCACGGCCGTGCCGATGCCGGCGCCGAGCAGCGGCAAGTGCAGCCGCGACACGACCTCGCGGGTGGAAAGCCCGAGCGAACGGGCCGCTTCCTCGAGCGAGGGCCGGATGCGAGTGAAGCCGCCCTGCACGGGCCCGTGCGCGACTGCAAGGAATCGCGCCACGTAGCCGAGCAGCAGCGCGAACACGGTGCCCTGGAGCCAGAGACCTTCGCCGCCCGCGACTGAACTCCAGCCGTTTTCGATCGCGGCGAGCGCGCTCACGACGCCGACCGCGAGCACGGCGCCCGGGACCGCGTAGCCGAGCGTCGCGACGCGCGCGGCCGTTCGAGTCACGACACCGTCGGCGACGCGTGCCGCATAACCGAGTGCGAGCGCGAGCACGAGACAGGCGAGCGCGGCCATTCCGGCGAGGCCGAGCGTGCGGAGCATGTAGCTCACGTAGCGCGCGTCGAGATCGATCGCGGCCACCTCCCAGGCCCATTGGGCGAGCACCACGGCGGGGAGCAGGAAGCCGAGCGCGAAAACCGCCGCCGCAAAGGCGAAAGCGGTCCAGCCGCGCGCGCCCGTGAGCTCGAGCCGCCGGGCGCCGCGCGCGCCGGAATCCGCCGTGGCATAGCGCGCGCGCCCGCGCGCGGCGCGCTCGGCCGCAAGTGCGATCGCGACGAAGAGGAGCAGGAGCAGCGCGAGCCCGAGCGCGGTCTCGATCGAAAACAGCCCGAACCAGGCCTTGTAAATTGCGGTCGTGAAAGTGTCGTAGTTGAAGACCGACACGGCGCCGAAATCGGCGAGCGTCTCCATCGCGACCAGCGCGGCTCCGCCCGCGAGCCAGGGACGCGCCAGCGGCACGGCGACGCGAAAGAGGCCCGCCCAGGGTCCGAGGCCGAGCGATTGCGCCGCTTCGAGCACGCGCGCGCCGTGCGTCAGGAAGGCGCCGCGCGCCATCAGGTAGACGTACGGGTAACCGGCGAGCGCGAGCACCGCAATCGCGCCGCCGGTCGAACGGATCGGCGGCACGGGGAACCCGGCGCCGAACCAGCCGCGCAGCGCGGTCGGCACGGCGCCGGCGTAATCGAGCGTCGCCACCGCGACGAAGGCGAGCACGTAGGCGGGCATCGCCATCGGGAGCAGGAGCGCCCACGAGAAGAAGGCGCGGCCCGGGAATTCACACGCCGCCGTCAACCAGGCGAGCGACGTGCCGAGCACGGCGGCGACCGCCACGACTCCCACGACCAGGATCAAGGTGTTCGACACGACCCGCGCCAACACGTGTTCGCGAAGATGCGCCCACAACTCCGGGTCCGCGTCCATCGCGCCCTGCACGACGGCGGTCAGGACCGCGATCATTGGCAAGGCGACCGCGACCGCGGCGATCGCAGGACCGAGGCGTTGCGACGAGGTCATGCCTGAAAGCCCCGATCACCCCGCCGGCTGGTGATCAGCGCCAGCCCGCGCGATCGAGCAGCCTCACGGCCGCCGGCTGGGTCTTTCCGATGGTGCCGACATTGACCGTGTTGGGCTCGAACCTGCCCCAGGACTTGACCTTCGGCAGCGGGTCGACGCCCGCGTTCGCGGGGAACTCGAAGTTCACCGCGGCGAAACGCTGCTGGACGTCGGGTGACGCGAGCCATTCGAGGAAGCGGATCGCCTCGGCGCGGTTCTGCGCGTGCGTCGTCACGCCACCGCCGGAAATATTGACGTGTGTGCCGGCGCCGCCCTGGTCGGCCCAGAAAATCTGCACCGGAAACCCCGGCTTCTCGTGCTGCAGCCGCCCGAGGTAATAGGTGTTGACGATGCCCACGTCACACTGGCCCGCGGCGATCGCGTTCAGGAGCAACGTGTCGCTCGAGAACGGCTCGGCGGCAAGATTCGCGACCCAGGAACGCACGACCCGCTCGGTCACCTCCTCGCCGATGTCGCCGATCATCATCGCGACGAGCGACTGGTTGTAGACGTGCTTGCCGCTGCGCAGGCACAGCCTGCCTTTCCACCGTGGATCGCCGAGCGCCGCATACGTGGAAAGCTCCGACGGCTTCACGCGTTCGGTCGAATACGCGATCGTCCGGGCACGCACCGCGAGGCCGAACCAATGCCCGTCGGGATCGCGAAGATGCGCCGGGATGGCCGCTTCGAGCGCGGGCGATATGACCGGTGACAGCAGGCCCGCCTGGGTGGCGCGCCAGAGGTCGCCCGCATCCACGGAAATGAACACGTCCGCGCGACTGTTCTGCCCTTCCGCGATCAGCCGCTGGATGAGTGGCGCGCCGTCATCTGTGACCGACTTCACCTCGATTCCACGCTCCCGGCCGTACTCGAGAAAGAGCTGCTCGACGAGCTGGTATTTACGCGCGGAATAGACCACCAGGGGCTCGCCGGCGGCCAGGGCCGGACCAACCCAGGCGATGCAGGTCAGGAAGAGTGCCGCCATCCACGGGCCTGGCAGGGCGATCCGGAAACTCACGCAAACCTCAATATGGTAATGAGAATCACTCTCATTAAGCATATCAGGTCTGTCGGGCGGCGGCACGATCCTGGAGATAGGCCTGGCCCCGCCGCATGAGCCGCGCGAAGCCGGCGGCGTCCTGATTCGCGACGAGCACCTGCAGCCGGGTCACCGCTTCGACGAGCGCCTTGAGCGAGTCGCCGCCGTACTGGTTGAGCGCCTGGATCTCGAAGTAGAGCGCCGGGCTTTCACCGGCGACGAGCGACGCGACCGAGAGCTGGGCATCGAAGGTCGTGCTCGACAGGCGCGCGAGCCGCGGCGCGGCTTCGCCGCTTTCCGCGAGCGCGGTGAAGAAAGCGATGTTGATCGCGTGCGAAAGCCCGAGCACATAAGCGATCAGCCGGTCGTGGTCGTCGAGCGTCGTGACCACCTGCTCGACCATCGTCGAGGCGAACAGATTCTGCGCATCGGTCACGGCGTCAGGACGCCCGACGTCCACGTGAATGATGTGGCGGCCGGAGAGCAGATCCGTGTCGGGGCCGAACATCGGATGCAATGAGGCCACCCTGACGCCGGCCTGGTGGAGCGCCGCGAGCCCCGTGCGGAGCGGCGTCTTCAGCGAGCCGATGTCGAACACGAGCCCGGGCGGCCGGTGGCGCGCGAGTTGCTCGAGGATCGACGCCGTGATTCCGAGCGGGGTGGCGACGACGATCACGTCGTGCGAGAGCTCGTCGGCCTGCCAGTCCGTGCGGTGCGCACGCGCGCCGAGCGGCCCGGCGGGATCGGCAATCTCGACGTCGAAGCCCTGCGAATCGAGGAACTCGACGAACCAGCGTCCCATCTTGCCGCAGCCGCCGATCACGAGCGCCCGCCGGCCGGCACCCTGCCCCTGCGCCGCCACCTGCGCCTGCTCCTGGGTCGCGAGCGAGCTCCTGATCAGAAGCCGGAGCAGGTTGTCGGCGAGTGCCGGCGAGAGGCCGAGCTTTTCCGCGGCGGCGCGCGCGTTCATGAGCACGTCGCGCTCACGCTGGAAATCGCGCGTCGGGTGGCCGGTCGCGCGCTTGGCGCGAGCGACCTCCTCGGAAAGCCGCTGGCGCTCGGCGATCAGCGCGAGCAGTTCGCCATCGAGCTCGGTCAGGCGCGAGCGTAGTTCCTTGAGATCCATCAGGGCGGCCACCTCGGTACAGCCCGCCCTGTGTACCGGCCCGCCTGCGAAGGCGCAAGCGGGCCGGGTTTTCAGGACTCAGCCGTCGATATGGAAGCCGAAGTACCAGCCGTCGCGCGGATCCCGCGCCCAGTAGCCCGGGCGATAACCCGGACGGTGGTACCGCGCAGCGTCGCGCCAGCCGGTTTCGTAACCGGACCAATAGCCGAAGTCCGCGCGGTACGGCCGGCGCCGCCAATTGCGGTCGTGGCGCCCGTACTGGACCCAATCGCGCCAGGCCAGTTCGTATCCGGACCGATAGCCGAAGTCGACGCGATAGTGGACCGGAGGAACGTGACGCCAGTGGCGATTGCTTCTCCAATGGCCATAACGCCGATCGTCGCGCCGATGGTCGTAACGCCCATGGTCATTGCGGCGGTGATCGTAGCGGCGGTCGTCGCGGTCATCATCGTGGCGGCGATCGTCGTGCCGATGGTCGTAGCGATCGTCACGATCGTGACCCCGGCGGCGGCGATCGTCGTCGTCATCGCCAAACGCGGGACCGGCCAGCAGCATCGCCAGCATGCCCGCGGTCAGAGTGGTCTTGATCATCATGGCTCCTCCTCAGGGTGCGTGGAGCCAGTGTCGGCGCCGCTACCTGAATCGCGCCTTAATCAAGGTGGCTTTTGACGAAATCCAGCCCCTCCCGGTTGAAGCGGACCGGCGAGTCCAGTTCGCTGTGGTGGCGACTGCCCGGGATCTCGACGAATCGCGCCTGTGGCATCAATGCGGTCCAGCGGCGCTTCTCGCTGCTGGTCGTGAAATCGTGCTCGGCGCCGAGCACCAGGGTCGGGACGCCGATCGACGCCAGCCGGGACGCCGCATTCCAGCGCGTCAGCGCGCGCAGCGTCGCGAGATAGACCCAGCGGCTCGTGGAACTCGCGCGGCGGATCAGGCGCCGGCGCAGCCGCCCCTGGTGGCGGGCCGGGAACATTTTCTGCCCGAACAGGCGGGCGACCGCGCCAACGCCCAGGAACGCGGCGATCACGATCCGGATCAGGGCCATGCGCCGCCGCTGCCAGTTCGTCAGGACGAAGCCGGGCGCGGTATTCGCGAGCAAGAGCGTCGCGACCGATTCGGGCGCCAACAGGGCTATCTCGATCGCGACGGCGCCGCCCATCGAGATCCCGACGACATGGGCGCGGTCGGCCTCGCGCGCGGACAACAACGCGATCATGTCGCGCGCATGCTGGCGGATGGTGAATGGCGCGCGACGCTCGCTCGCGCCGAAGCCGCGCAGGTCCGGAATGATGACGCGGAAGCGCGCCGCGAACTCGGGCCGCTGCAGGCGCCAGTCGTCATGGCTGCCGCCCAGGCCGTGCAGGAAGAGAATCGTCGCGCCGCGTCCCTCGTCGACGTAGTGGATGCGCGCGCCGTTGACAGTGATCCGTTGCATGCGGCTTCAAGGTACACCGCCCGCCCGCGGGCGCGTTAACATCGCCGCATGCACGCGCGATTCCAGACGCTGCCGGATCCGCTGCCGTCCGATCCGATGCCGCTCGCGTCCACCTGGTTCCGCCAGGCCTGGGACGAACAGGTCCAGCGCAACCCGAACTCGATGAGCCTCGCGACCACCGCCGCCGACGGCAAGCCGTCGGTGCGGATCGTGCTGTGCAAGGAAATCGTCGCCGATCCGGGCTATCTCGTTTTCTACACCAACTACCAGTCGCGCAAGGGCCGCGAACTCGCGGCGAATCCCTGGGCCGCGGTCGTGTTTCAGTGGGACGCGCTCGGCCGGCAGTTGCGCGTCGCGGGCCCGATCGTGCACGCGCTCGCCAGCGAGAGCGACGATTATTTCGCGAGCCGCCCGTGGCGGAGCCGCCTTGCCGCCATCACGAGCGAACAGAGCGCGCCGATCGCGACGCGCCAATTGCTGCTCGAGCGACTGCGCGACGCGGCGCTCCGCTTCGGCACGCCCGATCCCTTCGTCGCGCCAGAAGACGACCAGGAACCGGGATTGCGCCTGCCGCGACCGCCTCATTGGGGCGGCTACCGATTGTGGGCCGCCGTCGTCGAGTTGTGGGTCGAAGGCGAGCACCGCCTGCACGATCGCGCCCGCTGGACGCGCGTGATCGCGCCCGCCGGCGACGGCCGCTTCCAGGCCGAGCCATGGCAGCACCAGCGCCTGCAGCCCTGAGCCGCGGGGCGGCGCCGCGGATTGCCTGCCGCGCGGTCGGCGTCGCAGTCGCAGGCCGCGAGCTCGTGCGCGCGCTCCATTTCGAGGCACGGGGCGGCGAATTCATCGCGGTGCTCGGCCGGAACGGCGTCGGCAAGACCCTCACCCTGCACACGCTGGCAGGACTGCGCGCGCCCGCGACGGGTGTCGTGGAACTCGAGGGACGCGATCTCTCGGCGTGGTCTGGACGCGAGCGCGCGCAACGGCTTGCGCTCCTGCCGCAGATCACGGAAGACCCGTTTCCCTCGACGGTCTTCGACACCGCGCTCATCGGCCGGCATCCGCACCTGCCCTTCTGGCAATGGGAGGACGCCGCGGATCTCGCCTGCGTGCGCGCGGCGCTCGCCGCCGTGGGGCTGGACGGCCTTGCGGGCCGCGCCGTGGATTCGCTGTCCGGCGGCGAGCGTCGGCGGCTCGATGCCGCGACGCTGCTCGCGCAGGACGCGCCGGTCTGCCTGCTGGACGAGCCGACCAATCACCTCGACCCGCGGCATCGCAACGAGATGCTCGCGCTCTTCCGCGCTCGCGCCGATTCGGGCGGCCTCATCGTCGCGACGCTGCACGATGCGACGCTTGCTGCGCGCTGGGCGGACCGCGTGCTGCTCCTGTTCGGCGACGGGCGCTGGCGGTTCGGCGAAGCCGCCACCGTACTTTCGGACGTGCATTTGTCGGAGCTCTACGGGGTGCCGGTCGGTGAGCTGTCCTGGCAAGGACGGCGCGTGTTCGTCAGCGCCTGAACCCGTCAGCGGCCCAGTTCCGCAAGAATCGACCCGTGCAGCGCGCCATTGGACGCGAGAATACTGCGTGAATCGAGTCCGATGGACGCGCCCTCGAGGTCGGTGACCCGGCCGCCCGCCTCTTCCACGATGACGGTGAGCGCCGCGATGTCCAGGATGTGGATGTCCGATTCGATGACCGCTTCGATCTTCCCTGCGGCGAGCAGATGGTAATGGAGGAAATCGCCGAAGCCGCGGATGCGGTCGAGGCGTGCGACGAGGCGCCCGAGGGCGGCCCAGCGCGGGCCGCGCGCGAGCGAGCGCAAATTGCCGGTCGAGATCGTCGCCTCCTCGAGTGTCGCGATGCCGCTCACGGCGAGCCGGGCGCCGCCCAGCCAGGCGCCACCGCCGCGTTCCGCCCAGGCGGTCTCGCCATAGGCCGGCGCGCATGACACGCCGAGTGCGAGCCGGCCGCGTTCCATCAGCGCGATCTGGGTCGAGAACATCGGGTAGCGGCGCACGAAGGATTTCGTGCCGTCGATCGGATCGACGATCCAGAGTCGCTCGGCATCCATGCGCTCCGCCGCGGATTCCTCGCCGTAGAAGCCGTCCTCGGGAAAGCGGCCCAGCACGATGCTGCGTATCGCCTGCTCCGCGGCGACATCGGCATCGGTCACGGGCGAACGGTCGGGTTTGGCACGAACGTCGATCGCGCCGCGATAACTCTCCTGGATCAATTCCGCCGCGGCGGCCGCCGCCGCCAACGCCGCCTCGAGTCTCGCCGAGTTCGCCATGCGGCCACACTGCGATGCTGCGGGGAAATCGTCAAACGGCGGCTTGACCCGCCGGGCTACTCTCCTTAGATTGATCGCGTTGACAGGTATCCCGGGCGCAAGCCCGGGCCAATCGGGAAGCCGGTGCGCGAGTCGCTCGCCATCCCGGCACTGCCCCCGCAACGGTAAACGGCGCAAGCCGCATCACGCAGGTCATGCCTGCAGCCACTGCCGGATTCCCGGTGGGAAGGCGATGCGGAAAGTCCCCCGGGACACGCCGTGAGTCCGGAGACCGGCCCGTCAGCACGCGCCAGTCGCGGCGGGCGATGGTGGGCGGCTCTCCGCTCTCCCGTGATTCCGCCACGACTGGTGAACCTCGATTCACCGCTCGGGAGGAGCACGGATGAACACAATTTTCCTGTTGGCCGCGATCGCCGGCACGCACGCGATCGAACCCGTCGTCGTCACGGCGACACGAACCGAAATCCCGGCCAATCAGGCGCTCTCGAGCGTCGAGCTGATCGGCGGCGACGAACTGTTGCGGCATCCTGCTTCGGATCTCGGCGATCTGCTCCGTATGCGCGCCGGCATCGAAGTCGCGCGCCTCGGCGGGGCGGGCCAGCAGACCTCGCTGTTCCTGCGCGGCACCGAATCCAATCACGTGCTCGTACTCATGGACGGCCTTCGGATCAATCCGGGCACCATCGGCAGCGCGGCGATCCAGAACATCGCGCCCGAACTCGTCGAGCGCGTCGAGATCGTCAAGGGACCGCGCTCGACACTCTATGGTTCGGAGGCGCTCGGTGGCGTGATCAATGTGATCACGCGCCGTGGCGCGGCGAGCGGCAGCAGCGTGCAGGCGGGCTTCGGGCGCTACGACACGCGAAGCGCCAGCCTCGCCGCCGGCATCGGTGGGGAGCGCGGCGACGCGTCGTTCGGCGTTTCCTGGCTCGAGAGCGACGGTTTTCCGAGCCGCACCGGCGATACGACGGACCGCGGCTACGAGAACCGGTCATTTACCGCGGCCGGACGCGCGGACATCGGCCCGCTCGAGCTTGGCGTCCGCGCCTGGCATGCCGCGGGCACGTCCGAGTATTCGGATTTCTTCGTCACCCCGGTGGACCAGGACTTCGAGAACTCCGCGCTTGCACTGACCGCGGAGTTTGCGCCGTCAGCGTCCTGGGACTCGAGGCTCATGGTCGGCCATGCGCTGGACGATCTCGAGCAGAACCAGTCGCCGGATTTCCTGGACACGCGGCGATGGACGATCGACTGGCAGAACGACCTCGCGCTTTCCGGGCGCCAGACGCTCACGACCGGTCTGCTCTGGCAGGATGAAACCGCCGACGCAGAATCCTTCGGCCTGCCGTACGGCGCCGAGACGACGACGAGCCAGTTCTACGTTCAGGATCAGGCCGCATTCGGGCCGCACCGGCTGCTCGTGGCCGCTGCTTACACGGATCACGAGACATTCGGCGGCCACGCGACCTGGAATGCCGAGTACGGCTTCGCGATCGGCGAGCGCGCGCTGGTCACCGCGGCGGCCGGCACGGCCTTCCGCGCGCCCGATGCGACGGATCTCTTCGGATTCGGCGGCAATCCCGAGCTGGATCCCGAGCAATCCCGCAGCTATGAGCTGAGCTACCGCCAGCGCATCGGCGCTCGGCAATCGATGACGCTGACGGCGTTTCGCAACGAGATCGACGACCTGATCGAGTTCGTCGTGCTCGATTTCGACACCTTCGAGGGCGAGAACCGCAATGTCGAGCGGGCACGGATCGATGGCTTCGAAGCCGCGTGGCGCTACGACGGCGAACGCTGGGCGGCTCGCGTCACGGCGACCCTGCAGGACCCGCGCGACCTGATCACGGATGAACGCCTGCTGCGGCGCGCGGAGGAGAACTTCACGCTGGGCGTCCTGCGCCGGATCGGTCCCCACCAGGTCGCCATGGACCTGCTCTACGCGGGCGATCGCAAGGATTTCGGCTTTCCGCCGGTGCGCCTGCCCGCCTACTGGCTGGCCAACCTCTCGGCGAGCATCGCGTTCAGCGAGCGCTGGACAATGCTCGCGCGAATGGAGAACCTGCTCGACGAGGACTACGAGCTGGCGAGCGGTTTCAATACGATGGGCCGGAGCCTTTTCGTTGCGCTCCGGCACGAATTCCGCTGAGGTGAGGCCGTGGGGAACCGGCTTTCTAAGATCTACACGCGCACCGGCGACGACGGCACGACGGGCCTCGGCGACGGCAGCCGCGTGCCCAAGGACGACCCTCGCGTCGAGGCTTACGGATGCGTCGATGAATGCAACAGCGCGATCGGCGTCGTGCTGGCCATTGCCGGCCTGCCCGAGGATGTGCGCGAGCTCCTGACCGAGGTGCAGCACGAACTGTTCGATCTCGGCGGTGAACTCTGCATTCCCGGCCACCGCGCGATCGAAGTCCGGCACGTCACCGCGCTCGAGCAGGCGCTCGACCGGTTCAACGAACGACTGCCGCCGCTGAAGGAATTCATCCTGCGGGGCGGGGGCACGGCCGCCGCCGGCTGTCACCTCGCGCGCGCAATCTGCCGGCGCGCGGAGCGGCGCGCCTGGACGTTGGCGCGGGCGCAGGGCGTCGCGCCCGAGCCGCTGCAATACCTGAACCGCCTGTCCGACCTGTTGTTCGTGCTCGCGCGCGTGCTCGCGCGCAAGGAGAGCGGCAGCGAAGTGCTGTGGAAGCACACGCGGCGGGGCGCCGCGCCGCGCGAATCAGGCTGACGGCGCGGATCCGGCCTTGCTTCGCGCCTCGTCGAGGCGCGCGCAGACATCCGCCGCACCGTCAACGATCCGCGGGCTGGGACGCGCGAGCGCATCCGCCGGCGCGCGATACACGTTGCCGCGAGCCACGGCCTCGACCCCGCCGAATCGCGCCCAGTACTCGGCCGGGTCGCCGTCGTCGGTCGAAAGGATCACCTGCGGCGCGCGCACGAGCACCGACTCGAGATCCACCGGCAGCGCGAGTGCCGAAGAGTCGGCGAACACATTCGTTCCGCCGCAAAGCTCCACGATCTCGGTGATGAGATGGATGCCGCCGACCGTGAAGAGCGGCGCATCGTCGATCTGGATGAATACCCTGAGCTTCGGCCGGTTGCGATAGCGGATCCTGAGCCATTCGACCTGGCGGCGGAATTTCGCCGCAGCGGCCTCCGCAACCGCCTCGGTGCCCGCGAGCCGGCCGAGCTCGAGGATACCGGATGCAATGTCGTCGAGCCGGCGCGTCGGAATCCCGACGACGCGAATGCCGAGGTCCTCGAGACGGCCCGCGACGCCGGCGGGCGTGCCGGTCTCCCAGATCACGGCCGTAGTTGGCGCAAGTGCCACTATTCGCTCATAATCGAGGCGGAACGCGTCACCGATGCGCGGCAGCGCGCGCGCCGCCTTCGGATGATCGCTGTACTCGCTGACCCCGACGATCTGATCCGCGGCGCCCGCCGCGTACAGCATTTCCGTGAGGTTCGGAGCGACGCTGATGATCCGTTCGCGCGCGGGCGGCTCGGTATCGGTCGCGCAGGCCGCGAGCCCGATCGCCAGGACCACCGCAAGCGCTCTCAGGCGAGCATCTCGCGCCGGAATGCGGCGCCCAGCGCGCGGAGCTCCCGCTCGAGCCGCCGCCAGTCGAAGGCCGGCCCCGGATCCGTCTTGCGGCCGGGTGCTATGTCGCTGTGACCCGCGATCCAGCCATCCGCAAGCGACGGATACGTCCGCTGCAGGGCCGCAATCAGCTCCGCCAGCGTCGAGTACTGAGGATCCTCATAGGGTTCATCATCGGCGCCTTCGAGCTCGATGCCGATCGAGAAATCGTTGCAGGCGCCGCGGCCGCGCCAGTGCGAGGGACCGGCATGCCAGGCGCGGAGATCGAATGGCACGTACTGCGTCGGCGTGCCGTCGCGCGCGATCAGCACGTGCGACGACACGCGCAGGTGGTGAATCTTCGCGAAATAGGGATCGACGTCGGGCGGCAGCGTGTTGGTGAACAGGCGCTCGATCCACGGCCCGCCATAGCGGCCGGGCGGCAGGCTGATGCCGTGAATGACGACGAGCTCCGGCAGGGCGCCGTCCGGTCGATCATCGCAGTTCGGCGAATAAACCGAGCGCGCGCCCGCAAGCAGACCCGTCGCGATGGACATGGCGGACATCGCGACAGCTTAGCCCGCGCCATTCGCCGCTTCCAATCGCATACACTCGTTTTTCGATGACCGGGACTTCCCGCAACGCCGCCATCGCCGCCCGCGACCTGGCGGTCGTCTGGCATCCGTGCACGCAGATGCAGGATCACGAGCGACTGCCGCTCATCCCGATCGCACGCGGCGAAGGCGTGTGGCTGTACGATTTCGAGGGCCGCCGTTATCTCGACGGCATCAGCTCCTGGTGGGTCAACCTGTTCGGCCACGCCAATCCGCGCATCAATGCCGCGGTGCACGAGCAGCTCGAGCGCCTCGAGCACGTCCTGCTCGCTGGCTTCACGCATGAGCCGGCGCTCGCGCTCGCGGAAAGCCTGGTGCGGCTCGTTCCCGCCGGCCTCACGCGCTGCTTCTACGCGGACAATGGCTCGGCGGCAGTCGAAGTCGCCGTCAAGATGAGCTTTCACTATTGGCAGAACCTCGGGCGGCCACGCAAGCGGCGCTTCGTCACGCTGTCGAACAGTTATCACGGAGAAACCCTGGGCGCGCTCGCGGTCGGCGACGTGGAGCTGTACAAGAAGGTGTACCAGCCGCTCCTCATGGACGTGATCACGGTGCCGTCGCCGGACTGCCACCTGCGCGAACCGGGCGAGAGCTGGGAAACCCACAGCCGGCGCTTGTTCGGCGAGATGGAGCGGACGCTCGCAGCAAAGGCCGATGAGATCGCGGCCGTCATCGTCGAGCCGCTCGTCCAGTGCGCGGGTTCGATGCGCATGTATCACCCTGTGTACCTCGCGATGCTGCGCGAAGCCTGTGACCGCCACGGCGTGCTCCTGATCGCGGACGAGATTGCCGTCGGCTTCGGCCGCACTGGGACGCTCTTCGCCTGCGAGCAGGCGGGCATCCGTCCCGATTTCCTTTGTCTTTCGAAGGGGCTGACTGGCGGTTATTTGCCGCTGTCGGCGGTCCTGACCACCGAACCCGTGTACCAGGCTTTCTACGACGACTACACCAAGCTCACGGCCTTTCTGCATTCGCACAGCTACACCGGCAATCCGCTTGCCTGCGCCGCCGCGCTCGCGACGCTCGCGATATTCCGCGACGACGGCGTGATCGAGCGTAATCGCGCCCTCAGCGGCCGGCTCGCCGAGGCGACCGCTCCCCTCGCCGATCATCCGCAGGTTGCGGAAGTCCGCCAGACCGGCATGATCGCGGCGATCGAGTTCGTGAAGGACAAGGCGAAGGGCGAGCGCTTCGACTGGCGCGAGAGACGCGGACTCCGCGCCTATGAATACTCGCTCGCGCAGGGTGCGCTCCTGCGGCCCATCGGCAACGTGATCTACCTGATGCCACCCTATGTCATCGAGCCCGAGCAGATCGACTGGCTCGCCGAAATCGCCCGCGGCGCGGTGGATGAGGCATGCGCCTGATCCGCGTACACGTCGATGAGGCACTCGCGCAGGGCGCACGCGTCGCGATCCAGGGCGCCGCGGCGGCCCACGTTCGGCGCGTGCTCCGCCTCGAGGCCGGCGACGCGCTGACGCTCTTCAATGGCGATGGGACGGACTATCCGTCCAGGATCGACGCGCTCGGCCGCGACGCCGTGGAAGTCGAGGTCCTCGGCACGACGCCCGCGAGGGCCGAGTCGCCGCTCGCACTCACGCTCGTTCAGGGCATCGCGCGCGCCGAGCGCATGGATCTCGTGGTGCAGAAGGCGACCGAGCTCGGCGTCGCCGTGATCCAGCCGGTGGCGACGGCGCGGAGCGTCGTGAAGCTCGATGCCGAAAGCCGGGAAAGGAAGTCGGCGCACTGGCGCGGCATCGCCATCGCCGCCTGCGAGCAGTGCGGGCGCGCGAAGCTCCCGCGACTCGCAGAACCGGTGACGTTCCCAGCATGGCTCGCAGAGCCGCCGGCCGCCGGCACGCGCCGCGTCCTGCTCGCCGTCGGCGCGGAGCCATCTCTCGTCGACGCTGCCAAGGGCGCGCACGCCATCGAGCTGCTCGTCGGGCCGGAAGGCGGGCTCGAGGACGCGGAGCGGGCGGCGGCGGAACGCGCGGGATATCGCGCCTGCCGCCTCGGCCCCCGGATCCTTCGCAGCGAAACCGCGGCGCTCGCGGCGCTCGCGGTGCTGCAATCGGTCGCGGGCGATCTGGGCTGAGCCGGCACGCCGGCCCGCGGCGACGCTCAGGCGGCGGTGACGGTCGTCTCGTCGGCGATCATTTCCTCGAGACGCTCGAGATCCGGAATCAGCGGCAGCTCGTTGACCATGCGCACCTGGCAAAGCACGGGCGAGCGCTCCGGAAAAGCGCGCGAGCCGTCCGGCGCGATCACGTGCGGATTCACGCGCACGAGCTGCGGAAAGCCCTGGGTCGCAATACCGAAGTGACCGGCCGGAAGTTTCTGGCCGAGGCAGGTGAAGATCACGATGCGCGTGCGCCCTCCGATCACCGGAATGCGCTTGCCGCAGGCGCCCTCGAAGGACACGACGGGAATGCCGCGGCCGTTCCAGGCCGCGACGCCGAGATACCAGGGCGGTGCCCCGGGCATTTCCTGCAGTGGCTGGAACCCGGTGACCTCCGCGATGCAGGCGCGTGGCACCAGCAGGCGCTCGTCGAGCAGCGGGACCAGCAGGCCGTAGAGCTCCTGTTCCGCGCTCATTGGACGGTCCGCCGCACCAGCGGCTCGATCGCCTGCAATAGCTGGCCTTCCTGGTAGGGCTTGCCGAGATACTCGTTGACGCCGAGCTCGATCGCCCGCGCGCGGTGCTTCTCGCCGACGCGCGACGTGATCATCACGATCGGGACGTCCTTCAGGCGGACGTCATTGCGCACGTGCGAGGCGACCTCGTACCCGTCCATGCGCGGCATCTCGATGTCGAGCAGGATCACGTCGGGCACTTCGTCCTGCAGCACCGAAACCGCCTCGAGGCCGTCCTTCGCGGTCACGACGCGCATGCCGTTGCGCTCGAGCAGCCTCTGGGTCACACGGCGCACGGTGATCGAGTCGTCCACGACGAGCGCGAAGATGCGCCGGTCCACCTGGCTCGCCGCCCGCGCGTCCGGCGGCGCACGCTGGCGCCAATCGGAGCGAACCAGCGCGCCGACGTCGAGGATCACGCAAATGCGGCCGTCGCCGAGAATCGTCGCGCCCGAAATGCCCCGGATTCCGGAGATCTGCGGCCCGACCGTCTTGACGACGATCTCGCGGCTGCCGATCAGCTCGTCAGTCACGATCGCGGTCGAGTGCTCGCCCGCGCGCACCAGGATCACCGGCACCGCGACGTCGTGCTCGGGGATCGTGGACGCCGTGCCGCTGACAAAGGTCGCGAGGTACTGGAAGCGATACTTCTGCCCGCCGTAGTCGAAGCTCGCCGACTCCTCGCCGAGATGCCGCATCACTTCCGCGCGCGGCACGCGCACCACGCCTTCGACGGTCGGCAGCGGCAGCGCGTAGAGCTCCTCCCCCACCCGCACCACAAGCGCCTGGCTGATCGCGAGCGTGAACGGCAGCCGCACGGTGAAGCGCGTGCCCTTGCCGGCCTCGGTCTCCGTGTAGAGCGAGCCGCCCAGCTTCTTGATCTCGGTCGCGACCACGTCCATGCCGACGCCGCGGCCGGCCGTCTGCGTGACTTTGCCGGCGGTCGAGAAGCCCGGCTCCAGGATGAGTTGCAGCGCCTGTTCGTCCGACAGCTCCTGCTTCAGCGTCGTGAGCCCGAGCGCCACCGCACGATCGCGCACGAGCTTGAGGTTCACGCCCGCGCCGTCGTCAGCGACCGTGATGACGACCTCCGAGCCCTCGCGCTTCAGCGCAACGTCGATCCGTCCCATTTCATCCTTGCCGGCCGCGACGCGCGCGGCGGGCAGCTCGATGCCGTGGACGATGGCGTTCCGTAACATGTGCTCGAAGGGCGCCAGCATGCGCTCGAGCACCTGCCGGTCGAGCTCCCCGGCCGCGCCGTTGATGCGGACTTCCACCTTCTTTCCGGTTTCGGCCGCGGCTTGGCGCGCAATTCGCGTGAGGCGCTGCACCTGGCGCTGGAACGGCACCATGCGCGTGCGCATCAGCCCGCCCTGCAGCTCTGAGACGATGCGGCCCTGCTGCGTCAGCAGGTTCTGGACTTCGCGCATCTGGGTCGCGAGCAGGCCCTGCACGCTCGCGACGTCGGAGCTCGTCTCCGCGAGCGCACGCGAGTATTGCTGGATCGACGAGTAGCGGTCCAGCTCGAGCGGATCGAAATCGTCGCGCCGCGTGCCCGAATCCACGTGCCGGTGCAGGATCTGCGCCTCGGTCTCGATCTCGAGCTTGCGCAACTGGTCCTTCAGCCGCTGCACGACCCGCCCCAGCTCGGCGAGATTGAAATCGATCGAGGACACCTGCTGCTCGAGGCGCGCGCGGTAGATGCTCACTTCGCCCGCGACGTTCAGCATTGTGTCGAGGAGATCGGCGTCCACGCGCGCGACCTCGGCGCGATCCGCCGTGGTGTCGCGCGTGGGCGGGCCCGTCGCCGCGGGCGACGGGCTTGCCGCCTCAGCCTCGGGTTCCTCCGCAGGTTCGGGCGCCGCGGGAGCGGCCCGCGCGGGCGCACGCTTCGCCTTCGCGGCCGGCGGCCGGACCGGCGGCTCGGCGCGCGGCGGCGCCGGGGCCGGGGCCGTCGGTTTCTCAACCGCCGGCGCGCCTCCGCGGCCGATCAGCCGGATGCGCGTGATGAGATCGCGCGCGGGCTCGACCGGGCGGCCGGCGCCGACCAGGTCGCGCATCCGGGAGAGCTCGTCGAGACTCGACTGGACGACCTCGAGGCTCCGGTCATCGAGATGAACGGCGTCGTCGCCGAGCTGGATGACCAGCGATTCGAGCTCGTGGCTCAGATCGCCCATCCCGGTAATGCCCGCCATGCGGGCCCCGCCCTTCAGGGTGTGCAGCACGCGCTGCAGCTCGGTGACGCGATCGCGGCTGCCGCGCTCGGCCTTGAGCGCGCCAAGCGCCGCATCGGCGGATTCCAGCAGCTCAGTCGCCTCCTCACTGAATATGGAAGCGACGTCCGGGTCGTAATCTTCACCTCGCGCCCCTGGCGGGCGCGCCGCGGACGCCGGACGCGCAGCCTCGGCGGGTTGCGGCGGCGCTTCCGTCGTTTGCAGATAGGGCGGCTTGCCCTCCGTCCCGGCGGGCACGGGAATCTTCGGCAGCAGACCGTGCACGTCCCGTTCCGGCGCGACCGCGGCGCCCCTGCCGGGCAGGAGCGATTCGAGCGACAGTCGCGGCGGGGCTGCAGGCAGCGCGGGTTCGGCCGACGGCGGTTCCTCCGGCGCCTCGATCACGATCTCCTGTGAAACGCCCATCTGTGGCGGCTCTTCCGCCAGGCGCCGCTCGAGCTCCGCATCCTGCTGTTCGATGCGCCGCACCAGTCGGTCGAGATTCGTGAAGTGCCCCGTGTCCTCGTGCACGGCGGTGATCACGTCCTCGAAACCGACGACGCTGTCGGCGAGCACGGCGAGCCCCGCTTCGTCAAACGGCGAGTCGTTGTCGAACATGCGGCGCAGCCACCGGTGCAGCGGTTCGGCGAGCCGGATGCTGTGGCGTATTCCGGCGGTGCGCGAAGCGCCGCGCAGGGTGTGGCAGGCGCGATAGAGGTCCTCGGTGACGGTATGCGTGCCGACCGCGAGCCAGGCATGGCGCAGGTAGGCGCGAATCACCTCGAGATGGCTCTGCACTTCCTTCTGGTAGATCTCCTGCAGCGAGGAATCCCCGCCTTCCGCATAGGCCGCGGGCCGGCCTAGCCAGGCATCGTCCGCGGGCGGCGCGGTTTCCGCGGGTGCCAGCGGCGGTGCTGGGGCCTGCGGCGGCTCCGGCAGCGTCGCGAGGCGTTCGGTCGCGATGTGTTCCTCGAGCTTTGGGATCACCAAGGTCGGTTCCGGCGAAGCCGCGGCGGGCGCCCGCAGCTTGACCGCGCCGATCGCCTGTCCCGCGGCGTGCGCTTCGACGCGCGCGGCGAGCTCCGTCAGGCCCGCGACTTCCCCCGGCTTGCCGGCGAGCTCGCCAACCAGCGCGTGCAAGATTCCGAACGCTTCGCGCAAGGTCGCGAGCATGCCGCTCGTGCGCTCGAGCGTGCCGTCGATCACCCGGTTCAGCAGGTTCTCGACCGACCAGGCGAAATCGCCGATGCGGCGCGCGCCGACGACGCGCCCGCTGCCCTTGAGCGTGTGAAAGGCGCGGCGCACGCGCGTCAGCGACTCGCGGTCCGAAGGATTCTCCTCCCAGAGCGGGAACAGGCGGCCGATCGTGGCGATTTCCTCGCCGGCCTCTTCGATGAAGAGCGCGAGCAACTCGGGATCGACGGCGGGACGCGGCTCCGCGGCGTCGTGCGCAGGCGCGGGCGTGGCGGCCGGCGCAGGCGGCGCCTTGGCCTCGGTGGCGCGCGGTGAAGGAGCGCCCCCGGGCGCCGCAGCGCGTGTCTGGTCGAGCGCGCCGAGGCAGCGCTCGGCGTTGTCCAGCATGTACCACGGATCGCCGCGCCCAGCCTGGAGCGTTTCCATGTAGTACTCGATGCCGACGATCGCGTCCGCGAGCCGGTCGATGTACTCGTCGTTGCGCGACAGGCTGCCGGGGCCGAGCAGCGCCTGGACGTGCTCGCCGATACGCCGCATCACTTCCATGGCCCGGTTGCGCCCGAGCAGCAGGAGGCCCGCGGTGATGCCGCGCGCGAGCGCGGGCGCCGCGTCGAGGCCTGCCTGGTCCGCAGTCGGGTCGAGGGACTGGCCGAGCAGCTCCTTGATGCGCGCGAGGTTCACGATGCATTCGCGCAGCACCGTCTCGGTGACCAGGCGGAATTCCGGATCCGTCTCGGCGCCCGGCGCCGGGGCACCCGGCGGCATGATGAGCCGCACCAGCGCGTCATCGAGACCGTCCTCCACGCCGATCAGCGTGGCCGCGATCGCGATCAGCGTGTCCTGCTCCGCCGGCGTCCGCCGCGTGATGATGTCCGTCAGGCGCGAGAGCTCGCCCTGGACCTGCTCGCGCACCGAGCCGAGGCCGAGCACCGCGAGCGTGTCGCCGATCTTCTTCAGGAGGTCGACCTGTGGAGCGAGCTCCTCGGGCGGCCCGCCCTTGCGCGTGTAGATATCGAGCGCGTCCTTCACGCGGCCGAGGTCTTCCTTGATCGCGGCGGCGACCGTGCGCATGAGGCGCACCGACGGGGCCGACAGCGATTCGCGTTCCTGCTCGACCGACTCGTCGATCGGCAGCAGCTCGCCGAGGCGGAAGGAGCTTCGCACCGCGTCGATGCGCTCCCCGCGCGTCTCGGCGCGTGCGACATAGAACAGCAGGTTGTTGAGGAGCTCGATCGGCGGCGTGCCCGAGTACGCCTCCTCGCCCTGCCCATACAGGCGCTTCAGCTCGCGGTCGGCGTGTCCGAGCAGGCGCTTTACGGTGACGCTCGCCTCGAGACCGCGTGCGCGCAAGGCGTCGAGCAAGGCGCCCGTCACCCACCAGAGCTGATACAACGGCGCGGTCGTCGCGATCGATTCCATGCGATTCGCGACTTCGGTGAGCGCGGTGAGTCCGCGATCTTCGCTGCCGCCCCGTATCAGGCCGAGCAATCCGGCCTGGAACTTCGGCCGCAGGCGCCGCGCCCATTGCGGCACTGTCAGCTTCTGGTCGACCTTCGGATCGCGCGCCGAAGGGGCTTTCTCGGAGCTCAGGTTCAGCGAAAGCAGGGTGCCTTCGGACAGGAGCGGCGCGCCGCGCACCGCGCGCAGGTCGTTCAGCAACGGCAGCAGCACGAGCGCCAGGTCACGCCCTCCCGCCAGCACCCGCTCGAGATAGGTGGGGAGCTGCACGCTCGCGCGCATGAGCGCGTCGAGTCCGTCCACGAACTGGCGCGCATCGGTCTCATTGCCGGCGAGCCAGCGCGAGGTGTGCTCCATTTCTTCCGCGAGGAGCGCGGCGCCGTAAACCTCGACGACCCGGAGCACGCCGCGCGCGGCGCGCATCAGGTCTGCGGCCCTGGCGACGTTCGTCTTGTCGGCCGAAGTTTCGGCGGCTCCCTCGAGCGCGATGCGAACGTCGTTCAGCGTCGCGGCGAGCTCGCGCGCGACGAGGTGCAGTGCCTGCTCGTTGACCGAGGGAAAGTCCGCCACGCCGTATCAGGCCGCGCCGCTCGCGGCGCGCCGTGTCTCCGTGCTGTCCGGCTGGGCGGGCGCCGGCGAGGGCTTGATCTTCCGCTCCGGGGCCGGGAGCTGCTGCGGCAGGCGGAAGCCCGCCGCCGACTTGCGAAGCTGCGCCGACATGTCCGCGAGCCGGCCAATCGCGGTCGAGGTCGCGCTGGTGTTGTCGGCGGTTTGCTGGCTGATCTCCCGGAGCACTTGCATCGTGCGCGAGATGTGCGCGGAAGTCGCGGCTTGCTGGCGCGCGCTCGCGGAGATGTTTTGCACGAGCTGTGCGATCTGGTTCGACACGTCCTCGATCTCTCCGAGCGCGGCGCCCGCGTTCTCGGCGAGGAGCGCCCCACCCACGACGTCGGTCGTCGTGCGCTCCATCGACACGACTGCCTCGTTGGTGTCGGTCTGGATCGTGCGCACCAGCACTTCGATCTGCCGCGTCGCATGGCCGGCGCGCTCGGCGAGGCGCTGCACTTCGTCGGCGACGACCGCGAAGCCGCGGCCCGACTCGCCCGCCATCGATGCCTGGATCGAGGCGTTCAGCGCGAGGATATTGGTCTGCTCGGCGATGTCGTTGATCAGCTCGACGATGTTGCCGATCTCCTGCGAGCTCTCGCCGAGACGCTTGATGCGCTTCGACGTGTCCTGGATGTTCTCGCGGATCGTGTTCATGCCGTCGATCGTGCGGCGCACCGCGTCGCCGCCCTTGTGCGCGACGTCGACTGCATGGCGCGCGACGTCGGCCGAGCGCTCGGCGTTGCCGGAGACTTGCTCGATCGACGCCGCCATGGCGCCGACCGCGTCGGTCGCCGCTGCCACCTGCCGCGACTGCGCCACGCTCGCCTTGGCGAGATGCCCGGCCGCTGCCTGGGTCTGCCTGGTCGCCTGATCGAGCTGCATCGCCGTGTCGTTGATCGTCGCGACCAGCTCGCGGAGCGCTTCGATCGCGTAGTTGATCGAGTCCGCAATCGCACCGGTGATGTCGTCGGTGACCGTCGCCTGCACCGTCAAATCACCGTCGGCGAGGCTCGACATCTCGTCGAGGAGCCGGAGGATCGCATCCTGGTTGCGCCGGTTGCGCTCGGATTCGAGGCTCGCGACGCGGCGCACGCCGACCTGCGACGCCCAGCCGTACAACGCGCCGCCGAATGCGAGCACGGCGATTCCGATCGCGATCAGCGCGGGCGTGACGCCTCCGAAGCCGCCGGTCCCGGCGTCGGTCAGCGTGGCGAGCGACTTCGACAGCTTGTCGGCAGATGCCGCGAGGTCTGCCGCTGCGCGCTGCGCAGTCGCGAGCGCTCCGGCGCGCTCGAGCGTCCCCTGCAACTGCTTCTCATAGGACGCGAAGGCGTCGCGCACCTCGCCGAGCCGCGTCGCTGCTTCGCCGTCGATCGCCGGCACGCCGGCGGACCGATCGAGGCCCGCAAGGCCGGCGAGGAACTGCGCGAGGAGTGCCGTGTTCTCGGAAATCCGCCGCGTGACGGCCGCCGGATCCGCGGCGCCCGCCAGCTGCTCAAGGTCGTCGCTGGTGCGCTGCGCGACCGTCTCGAAGCGCGGCAGCACGCGCAGCGCCGGCATTCCGCCGGACGCAGACACCGCGTTGCCGATCGCGGCCAGCACCCGCCCGAGGATCGCGCGCGACTCGGCCGCCGAGGAACGCAACTCCCCGGCCACGGCCTGCGCGGCGATCACCTGCTGCGAAGCCTCGAGCACCTGCGTCCAGCCGTGCTCATCGCCCAGGCGCCGGGCGCTTGGGCTCGACAGTGCCGCGAATGGCGAACGGCCCTCCTCGATCTCGGCCAGCACGCGCTCGAGTGCGGCGCGCGATGCGGCAAGCCGTTCGAACGCCGCCTGATCGCCGCGTCCCGCCGCTGCAGCCTGCGCGGGCATGGCGCCGGCCAACACGGTCAGCTCCGAGAGGTGCGCGCGATAGCCGCGATCCTGGTTTTCGGCGCGGCTCGACAGCACGAGCAGTAGCGCAGCCGCGAGCGCGGCGACGAGTCCGCCGACCAGCATCACAGGCATCCACTTCGCGATTGCGTGCCTTTCAGGCAAGTTGACCATGCTCCAGACCTTTTCCCTGAACGCGGCTCAGGTCGAACCGTGCAGGAACGCCGGACTCTCGACCAGCGTCCTCAGGCTCAACACCGGCCAGGCCTCGCTGCCACGCCGGAACGACCCGGCCAAATAGTGCTCGCACCGGATTATCGTCGGCGGCGCGTCGGCCGTGAACTCGCGCTCCGCGAACCGCCGGAACCCCAACACCTCGTCGACCACCAGGCCGGCGGGTATCTCGCGGTGATTGACGACGATCACGCGCGTGTTGCGGCCCGTCACCAGCTCGCCGCTGCCGAAATACTGTTTCAAGTCGATGACCGGCAGCAACTGCCCGCGCACGTTGGCGAGCCCCATGATCCACGGCCGCGCGCCGGGCACACGGGTGATCGGCGTCGGCACGCCCATGACCTCCCGCGCTTCGTCCCGCTCGACCAGGAAGGTCTCGCCACCCATCCGGAACGCGACCCCAATCCACTCCTGCGCCGCGGTTCCGTCGCGCGCGCCGGCAGCCACGTCGCGCGCGCGCCTCTCCAGTGCCAGCAACAGCTCGAACGGCCGGTCGCGCAGGGCCCTCAGGGTCGCCTCAGCCTGCATCCGGTCAGCCTGTGAGGAGCGCAGCCTGCGCCTTCTCCACGAGTTGAGCCGGCGTCACCGGCTTCACGAGGTAGTCGACCGCGCCCTGGCGCATGCCCCAGATGCGGTCGGTTTCCTGGCCCTTGCTCGAGACCATGATGACGGGGATCGCGCGCGTCGCGGGATCGTTGGCGAGCGTGCGCGTGGCTCGAAACCCGTCGACGCCCGGCATGACGATATCCATCAGGATCAGGTCGGGCCGGATCTCGCGCGCCTTGCGGATGCCTTCGGCGCCGTCCGCGGCGCCCTCGGTCTCGAAGCCATGGTTCTCGAGCATGCGCCGCATCTGGAACACCTCGGTCGGCGAGTCGTCGACTATCAGGATGAGCGCCATGGCACTTCTCCAGCCGTCCCGGTCATTCTCGGTTGACGTGCCGTTCGATCGCCGACAGCAACTCGTCGCGCGTGAACGGTTTCGTCAGGTAATGCTCGGAACCGACGATGCGTCCGCGCGCGCGGTCGAAGAGCCCGTCCTTGCTCGACAGCATGATGACCGGGATCGAGCGGAACACCTTGTTGTGCTTGATCAGCGAGCAGGTCTGGTAGCCATCCAGGCGCGGCATCATGATGTCCACGAAGACGATGTCGGGCTGGTGGTCGGCGATCTTGGACAGCGCGTCGAAGCCGTCCACCGCGGTGAACACTTCGCATCCTTCCTTGGCCAGCAGCGTTTCCGCCGTGCGACGGATCGTCTTGCTGTCGTCGATGACAAGCACTTTCAGACCGCTCAGGCGGTGCCCGTCATTAACGGCCGCTGCACTGTCCATCGGGTTCCTCCGGCCCCGGCGTTGCTCCGGCCAGGCGCGTGAAAGCTCGCCTGGTGGCACCCACGGTTTCGACGCCGGAGCGGCCTCCTTTTAACATATCGGTCCACCCCCCGCCATGCCGGAAGCGCCGGTCACGCGGGCGGTCGAGACCGATGACAGGTGTACTATGACAAGCCCCCCTGACGTGCAGTATCCGCGTCACATTCCAGCCAATCGGCCGGAGACCGCTTGATGCCAACCCGACCGGGACTCGCCGTGCTGATGGATCCGCTCGAAACCATCAAGCCGGCGAAGGACTCGACGATCGCGATGCTCGTCGCCGCAGCCCGCCGCGGCTGCCAGACCTGGTGCTTCGGCCAGGGCGACCTGTCGGTGCGCGACGGGCGCGCCATCGCGCGCCTCATCCCGATCGAGGTTGCGGGCCAGGGCAAAAACTGGTTTCGCACCGGCGAACCCACGGTGCGGGAGCTCGCGGGCCACGTCGACGCCGTGCTCATGCGCAAGGACCCGCCCTTCGACGTCGAGTACGTCTATACGACCTATCTGCTCGAGCGGGCAGAGCAGGAAGGCGTGCTCGTGGTGAATCGCCCGCAGGGCCTTCGCGACATGAACGAAAAAGCGTACACGGCCTGGTTTCCGGACTGCTGCGCGCCGACCCTGATCACGCGCGACATGACGGCCATGCAGGCGTTCCTGGAAGAGCACGGCCGCGTCGTCTGCAAGCCGCTCGACGGGATGGGAGGCCGCTCGATCTTCGTTCTCGAGGCCGGCGACCTGAATGCCCGCGTCGTGTTCGAGACGCTCACCGATTACGGCGCCCGCTACGCGATCGCGCAGCGCTACCTGCCGGAGATCGCGGAAACGGGCGACACGCGCATCCTGCTTGTGGACGGAGAACCCGTGCCGCATGCGCTCGTGCGCATGCCCGCGCCCGGCGATCACCGCGGAAATCTCGCGGCGGGAGCGAGGGCCACCGCACGCGCCCTCACCGACCGGGACCGCTGGCTCTGCTCGCGTATCGGGCCGGTGATGCGCGAGCGCGGCATGCTGTTCGTCGGTCTCGACGTCATCGGCGATTTCGTGACCGAGATCAATGTCACGAGTCCGACCGGCATCCGCGAGCTCGAGTCGATGCACGACCACGATATCGCCGGCCGGCTGATCAACGCCGTGCTCGCGCGGCTGCCCGGGGGCTCCGGCCGCACATGAAGGGCTTGCCTCCATCGACCGGATCCGGTGACCGCCTGACCGTCACGATGTTCCTCGCCGGCGTGTTTCACCTGATCCTGATCCTCGGCATCAGCTTCGCGCCGCCGCTCGCCGATTCGGGCGACGTGCCGACGCTCGAAGTACTGCTCGTCAGCAACTCGCTGCCGGACTCGCCGTCGAACGAACGGGCGGACTATCTCGCCGAGCGCACCCAGCAGGGCAGCGGCAATGCCACGGATGGCAGGACCTACCAGCCCGCCGCGGGCGCCGGCTCGCAGGCGATGCCCGGGGCGCCCGAAGGCGGCACGGAGCCGCCCAGGCCGGAGGGCGCCGAGGGCGGCGAAGGCAATTTGCTGACAGGCCGGGATGGAACCCCGAGATTCGTCGCGGAAGCGGCGGATATGAACTCCATATCCGCTTCGCCGGCGCGCGAGACCCTCGCTGGATCGACGTCCCCTTTCGCCGGCAACGACGAGGCGAGCGAGGTCGTGCTCAAGGGCGCGCCGCGCCGCGAGCTCGTGGTCACGCCCAACACGAGGAACTCCGAAATCGCCGTTTACCTCGATGCCTGGAAGCGCAGGATCGAGCAGGTCGGCACGCTCAATTTCCCGAACGCGGCGCGTCGCAGCAAGCTTTCCGGCAATCCCGTAATCGAGGTGGTGCTCGCCTCGAGCGGCGGCCTGGTGCGCGCCGACGTGCAGCGCTCGAGCGGCCATGGGGAGCTCGATCGGGCCGCGATGGACATCCTGCGGCTCGCGACGCCGTTCGAGGCGTTCCCGGCGGAACTCGCCGCCCGCCACGACGTGCTGCGCTTCGCCTACGAGTGGCAGTTCGTGGGCGGCCGGCTCGCCGGCTCCTCGGTGGAGTTGCCCGCGTCCATGCCGGATTAAGTCTGCTGGCAAAGAATCGCGGCGCATCGTCGCATCCGCTTTGACCGGTGCGAAGCCACGGCCGATACTACCGGCATGGGCGCGGGTCCCTACCTCAACAATCAGCTCCTGGTCGCGATGCCGACGCTCGCGGATCCGAATTTCTCACACAGCGTGACGCTCATCTGCGAGCACAACGAGCGCGGCGCGCTCGGCCTCGTGATCAACCGGCCGCTCGAAATGCGGATGTCGGAAGTGCTGGACCAGCTTTCGCTCGTCACCGAGGACGCGCGGCTGCGGGAAATGGCGGTGCTCTCCGGCGGCCCGGTGCAACGCGACCGGGGATTCGTGCTGCATCGTCCCGGTCCGCAGGCCTGGGAATCCACGATGCCCGTTTCGGAGACGCTGCACGTCACGACCTCGCGCGACGTGCTCGCCGCGATGGCGCAGGGCAAGGGCCCCGCGCACGCGGTCATCGCGCTCGGTTACGCCGGCTGGGAAGCTGGCCAGCTCGACGAGGAACTCCTGCAGAATGCCTGGCTCACCGTGCCTTGCGATGACTCGCTGATCTTCGAACTGCCATTCGAGCAGCGCTGGCACGCGGCCGCGCGCCTGCTCGGCATCGAACTGTCCCGCATCAGCACCCAGGCCGGGCGCGCCTGACGGATGCCCGCGCCGGCCGCAAGGACGGTGCTCTCCTTCGACTACGGCCTGCGGCGCATCGGCGTCGCGGTCGGCAACACGTTGACGGGAACGGCCGAAGCGCTTTCGACGATTGCCGCGCACGACGGCGAGCCCGACTGGCGCGCGATCGACCGCTGTGTCGCGGACTGGCGCCCGGCCGCGATCGTGGCCGGCATTCCCTATAATATGGCGGGTCGCGATGCCAGCCTCACCACGGCGGCATTGCGGTTCGCCGACCTGCTCGGCGGCCGTTACGGCATCGAGGTTCACCGCTTGGACGAAAGACTGACGTCGCGCGCCGCGGAGGATGACCTGCGCGAGCGAAGGCGGAGCGGCGCGAAGGCGCGTCGCGTCCGCCGCGGCGACGTCGACCGCGAGGCCGCGCGCCTGCTCCTGCTGCAATGGCTGCGGGCGCAATCAGGCCGGCCAGCGCGATGAGCGCAGGCTTCTCGCAGCTCGACGACCGGGGCCGGCTGCGACACCTGATCACCCTCGACGGACTCGGGCGCGACCTGCTTGAGGAACTGCTGCAAAGCGCGGAGCAATATCCATGCGGGCCGGGACAGGTGCCGGCACGTGGTAACGAGCTCCAAGGCTGGACTGTCGCGAATCTGTTTGCCGAGCCCTCTACGCGAACGCGCGCCTCATTCGAACTCGCCGCCGTGCGTCTCGGCGCCAACGCACTAAATCTCGACGTCATGCTGTCTTCGCGCGCCAAGGGCGAATCCGTCATCGATACCATCTATACCTTGCAGGAAATGCAAGTGGACGTGTTCGTGATCCGCGACGCGGAGCCCGGCATTCATGAGTGCGTCGCACGTCACGTCGGACCGCAGGTCAGCGTGATTTCCGGTGGGGAAGCGCACATCTCGCATCCCACGCAGGGGCTGCTGGATGCGCTGACGATCCGCCAGTGCAAGGGCGGCTTCGAGCGTCTCGTCGTCGCGATCGTCGGCGACATCCGGCGCTCGCGCGTCGCGCGCTCCGCGCATCGCGCGCTCGCGACCCTCGGCGTCCCGGAAATCCGCATCGTCGCGCCACCCCCGATGATGCCGGACGCCGCGGAATTCGTCGGCGCCCGGCGTTTCGAGGCGCTCGACCAGGGAATCGCGGGTGCCGACGTCGTCATGATGCTCCGCATCCAGCGCGAGCGGGCCCAAGGCGCCGGACCGACGGACCTCGCCGCCTACCACCGCGATTACGGCTTGACCGCCGCACGGCTTGCCCGCGCGAACACGCAGGCGATCGTCATGCATCCGGGCCCGATGAACCGCGGCGTGGAGATCGCGTCGGACGTCGCCGACGGTCCGCAGTCGGTGATCCGCCGGCAGGTCGCGAACGGCGTGGCGGTGCGCATGGCGGTGCTCGCGCACCTGGCCGAAGCGCGCCGGAAGCGCGCGCCGTGAGCGCAGCGCAGCCGCACCAGCGCGGCACGATCTTCCTGGAGGACGCGGCTGTCCTCGATCACCAGGCGTTCGCCGGCGGGCAATACGTGCTGCGCCTGCGAGCGCCGCGTTGCGCGGCGGCCGCGACGCCCGGCAGCTTCGTCCACCTGACCTGCGCGCCCGACTTGCCGATGCGCCGCCCGCTTTCGATCATGCGCGCAAGCGCGGAGGCCGGCTGGGTCGAGGTGCTCTACAAGATCGTCGGACACGGGCTCGCCGATCTTTCGCTCCGCGTGCCCGGCGAGACTCTTTCCTGCCTCGGCCCGATCGGCCGCGGCTTCGCGCCCCATGCCGCGCGCCCGCGCGTGCTGCTGATTGGCGGCGGCGTCGGCATTCCGCCGCTGGTGTTTCTCGCCGAGGCACTCGCGCGGGATCGCGGCCCCTGGAAACCGTTCGCGCTGCTGGGATCCGAGTTGCCGTTTCCCTTCGAACTCGCGCCCTCGCGACAGGCCGTGACCGGCCTGCCCGCGGGCGCGACAGCGGCGATGCCGTTGCTCGAGGGACTGGGCGTGCCATGCCGGCTCGCGAGCCTCTCAGGCTTTCCCGGTTGCCACCGGGGCTTCGTGACCGAGCTCGCCGAGGCCTGGCTCGGTTCGATCGCGGACTCCGAGCGGGCCGAGGTCGAGATCATGAGCTGCGGGCCGCATGCGATGCTCGTCGCGGTCGCCGCGCTGGCGCGCCACCACGGCGTTCCCTGCCAGGTATCGCTCGAGGAGAACATGGCCTGCGGTGTCGGCGGCTGCGCCGGCTGCACGGTGCTCGTCGAGACGCCTGAGGGGCCGGCGATGAAGCGCGTATGCGTCGACGGGCCGGTTTTCGACGCGGCGACCGTTTTCCGCGACTGATTCAAACGCTCATCAAAGCCACTGGCTTGCGCGCGCTGTGCTGGCCGGACAATCAGGTGACGAAATCCGTGTGGCGGTGCAGCGCCGAATCGCGGAGGGACCGCCAGGCAAGCATCTCTGCGGTCACGCAGACGTTCCGGAGCGTGCGGGGAATGTTCCGAGCGAATAAAGATCGGGTGAGCGAGCGAGGAAGCATTCCCCGCACGCCCCAGGACGCCTGGCCTAACCGAAGTTGATGCGCGCCTCGAGGTTCGTCCGCGAGTCCGCGTTGCTCAGCGCTTCCTCGATGTCGATGCGACCGTCCTTGTAGAGGTGCAGCAACGCTGAGTCGTAATTCTGAATGCCGCGCTCGTTGGAAGACAGCATCGCTTCCTTGACCCCGATGACGTCGCCCTTCTTGATGAGGTCCTGGATGTGCGGCGTGTTCAGCATCACTTCGACTGCGGCGACCCGCTTGTTGTTGCGGCCGCGCACCAGGCGCTGCGAGATGATCGCGCGCAGGTACTGCGACAGGTCGAGGAAGATCTGGTTGTGCTGGTCGCGCGGAAACAGGTTGATGATGCGGTCGAGCGTTTCGGCGCAGTTGTTCGCGTGCAGCGTCGCGATGCAGAGATGGCCGGTGCCGGCGAGCGAGATCGCCGCCTCCATCGTCTCGCGATCGCGGATCTCGCCGATGAGAATCACGTCCGGCGCGGCGCGCATCGCAGCACGCAGCGCCCTGCCGAACGAACGCGTGTCGAGCCCGACCTCGCGCTGGTTGACGATCGCCTTGCGATTCTGGTGCAGGTACTCGACCGGATCCTCGATCGTCAGGATGTGGTCCGAGCAGTGCTCGTTGCGGTGATTGACCATCGCCGCGAGCGTCGTCGACTTGCCGGAGCCGGTCGCGCCGACCATCAGCACGAGTCCGCGCTTCAGCATCGCGAGTTCCCGGAGCGTGTCCGGAAGGCCCAGCTGGTCGAGCTTCGGCGTGTCGACGCTGATGTAGCGCAGCACGAGCGCCGGAAAGCCGCGCTGGTAGAACAGGGCCGCGCGGAAGCGGCCGACGCCGGGCTCCGAGATCGCAAAGTCTATTTCGAGCTCGTTCTGGAAATGCTCGAGTTGCTCGGCGCTCATGAGACCGTAGGCGATGTCGCGCACGGTCTCGGCGTTCAGCACCTGCTTGTTGATCGGATAGATGATTCCCTCGATCTTGATCTTGACCGGGGAATTCGAGGTGAAGAAGAGGTCCGAGGCCTTCTTCTCGGCCATCAGCTTGAGCAGCGGCTTGATGCTGAAGCGGCCGTCGTCCGCTTCGGCCGCGATCGGTTCTTCTTTCACCGGCTTGCTAGTAGACTTTGCCGTCGTTGGACTCATCGACGATCCTCAACGTGCTCGAGGCCTCCGCCTGGAGGCGATCCTCGCGCTTGCTTTCGAGCTTGATCCGGAGGCGCAACTCGTTCTTGGAGTCGGCGTTCCGCAGTCCTTCCTCGTAGGAGATGACGCCGCTCTCGTAGAGGTCGTACAACGCCTGGTCGAAGGTCTTCATGCCGAGGCGGTTCGAGCGCGCCATCACTTCCTTGATCTTCGAGACTTCGCCGCGGAAGATCAGGTCCGAGACGAGCGGCGTGCCGATCAGGATCTCCATCGCCGCGATCCGGCCCTCCGCCTTCTCGCGCGGAATCAGCCGCTGCGAAACCATCGAGCGGATGTTCAGGGACAGGTCCATGAGGAGCTGCTCGCGCTTCTCCTCGGGGAAGAAGTTGATGATGCGGTCGAGCGCCTGGTTGGAGCTGTTCGCGTGCAGGGTCGCGAGCACGAGGTGGCCCGTCTCGGCGAACTGGATGCCGAATTCCATGGTCTCGCGATCGCGGATTTCGCCGATCATGATGACGTCGGGCGCCTGGCGCAGCGTGTTCTTGAGGGCCGTGTGCCAGCTCTCGGTGTCGACGCCGACCTCGCGATGCGTGACGACGCAGCCGCGGTGCTGGTGCACGTACTCGACCGGGTCCTCGATCGTGACGATGTGGCCGCGGGTCTTCTCGTTGCGATAGCCGACCATCGCCGCAAGCGTGGTCGACTTGCCGGAGCCGGTCGCGCCGACGACGATCACGAGGCCGCGCTTGGACATCACGATGTCCTTCAGGATCGGCGGCAGCTCGAGCTCCTCGATCGTCGGGATGGTCGAATTGATCTGGCGGATCACACAGCCCGTGTAGCCCTGCTGGATGAAGGCACTGACGCGGAACCGCCCGATGCCGGGCGGCGCGATCGCGAAGTTCGCTTCCTTGCTGGCGTCGAACTCGCGCGTCTGGCGGTCGTTCATGATGGAGCGCACGAGCACCGCACTTTGCTCCGGCGCCAGCACCTTGTCGGTCTGCGGCCGCACTTCGCCGTCGATCTTGATCGCCGGCGGGAAGCCCGAGGTGATGAACAGGTCGGATCCCCTGCGATCCACCATGCGCCGCAGCAGGTCCTGCATCAGCCTGATTGCCTGTTCGCGATCCATTCCTCTCTCCCGGGCGCGCGGCGCGCCGTTTACATCGCGTCCTTGTTCTGGGCCTTGTAGCGCGCCTCTTCCTTGGCGACGAGGCCCTTCGCCAGCATATCCGTAAGGCACTGGTCGAGCGTCTGCATGCCCTGTCCCTGGCCGGTCTGGATCGACGAATACATCTGCGCGATCTTGTTCTCGCGGATGAGGTTCCGGATCGCCGGCGTCGCGATCATGATTTCATGTGCGGCGATGCGGCCGCCTCCGAGACGCTTCAAGAGTGTCTGCGAAATCACCGCGCGCAGCGATTCCGAAAGCATCGCGCGGACCATTTCCTTCTCGGCTGCCGGAAAGACGTCGACGATGCGGTCCACCGTCTTCGCCGCCGAGCTCGTGTGCAGCGTGCCGAACACCAGATGGCCGGTCTCCGCCGCGGTCAGCGCGAGGCGGATCGTCTCGAGGTCGCGCATTTCACCGACCAGGACCACGTCCGGGTCCTCGCGCAGCGCCGAGCGCAGCGCCTCGCTGAAGCCGAGGGTGTCGCGATGCACTTCGCGCTGGTTGATCAGGCAGCGCTTCGACTCGTGCACGAACTCGATCGGGTCCTCGATGGTGATGATGTGCTCGGGGCGATTGACGTTGACGTAGTCAATCATGCCCGCGAGCGTCGTGGACTTGCCCGACCCGGTCGGGCCGGTCACGAGGACCAGGCCGCGCGGCAGCATGCAGAGATCCTTGAACACCTTCGGCGCGGACAGGTCGTCGAGCGTCTTGATCACCGAGGGGATGTTCCGGAACACGGCGCCGGCGCCGCGGTTCTGGTTGAAGGCGTTGACGCGGAAGCGTGCCAGGTTCGGGATCTCGAACGAAAAGTCGGTCTCGAAGAACTCTTCGTAAACCTTACGCTGCTTGTCGTTCATGATGTCGTACACCATGCTGTGCACTTCCTTGTGCGTCAGCGGTGGCATGTTGACGCGCTTGACGTCGCCGTCCACGCGGATCATGGGCGGCACGCCCGCGGACAGGTGCAGGTCGGACGCGTTGTTCTTGACGGCGAACGCCAAGAGTTGTGCGATGTCGACGGCCATCAGGACTCCCTGGCTCGGTGCACGGCGCAAGATCCCGGCGCCCCACAAAAACGGCTGCTCGGGACCGGGGGCAGTATATCCCTGACCGCCGCACACCAATATGTTAACTGCTCCGCAGAATCCCGCTGAAAGACTCGCACTGGTGCGGGAAAACATCGCGTTCGCGGCCCGAGCCGCGGGGAGAAATCCGGCTTCGATCACATTGGTCGGCGTCGTCAAGTCGCAGCCGCTCGCTCACGTGAAATCGGCGCTGGATGCGGGGCTCGGCGACCTCGGTGAAAACTACGTGCAGGAGGCACGGCTGCATTTCGAGGCGCTCGCGGGCCGCACCGTCGGCCGGCACTTCATCGGCAACCTGCAATCGAACAAGACCCGGCAGGTGGCAGAGCTCTTCGACTGGGTGCACACGGTCGACCGGCTCCGCATCGCGGAACGGCTGGCGGCGCAGCGCCCGGCGTCGCTGCCGCCGCTCGCCGTCTGCATCCAGGTGCGGCTCGGCGACGAGCTGACGAAGGCGGGCGTCGCGCCGCACGAGCTTGTCGCGCTCGCCGGCGGCATCAGCCGGTTGCCGCGGCTCGCGCTCCGCGGACTCATGTGCCTGCCGTCTCAGGAGGCGGAGCCGGCGCGCCAGCGGCGCTGGTTCGCCGAGCTCCGGCGGCTGCTCGAGGAGCTGAATGCCGCGGGTCAACGCCTCGATGCGCTCTCGATGGGCATGAGCGGGGACTATGAGGCGGCGATCGCCGAAGGCGCGACGCACCTTCGCATTGGCACCGCGATTTTCGGCGAGCGCGTTTAGAATCGATCCATGGACGCGCTGATCTTCATCGTCGACTCGGTGCTGACATTCGCCGTGTATGCCTTCCTGCTGCGCGTGCTGCTGCCGCTCGTGCGCGCCGATTTCCGCAATCCGCTCGCCCAGGCGATCCTCGCGCTGACCAACTGGCTCGTACTGCCGCTCCGCCGCATCCTGCCGCCGATCAGACGAGTGGACACGGCGTCGATCGTGGCGCTCCTCGCCGTGCAGCTCGCCGCCACGCTGATCATCTTCAGGCTGCAGACAGGCGCCCTGTTCCCGTTCCTTCCGCTCGCCGAAGCCTCGCTCCGCTCGCTCCTGCTCGCGGTCCTGCTCCTGTACACGGTCCTGATCTTCGTCTACGCGCTCCTCTCGTTCATCGCGCCGGGCGTCAGGAGCCCGGCGACCGCGCTGCTCGCGTCATTGTGCGAGCCCGTTCTCGGGCCGCTCCGCCGGGTGCTGCCGATCGTGGGGGGAATCGATTTCTCGCCGCTGGTCGCCATCATCGGCCTGCAGGCGCTTCGCATCCTGATCGCCTGAAGATGGCCGACACCCGGCGGCCTGCGTCGTGGGCGGCAAACAACAGGCGCGGATCGCCCGGAAAAGGCCGGCAAATCGGCGGGTCCGGGCGCGCGTCGGCCGGCTGGCTCCCACGCTCTGCCATTGTCATCGCGTGGTGGCTCCTCGCCTCCTGCGGCGGCAGCCCGGCTCCCGTGCCGCCTGCGGCGCCATTCACGGATCCCGGATTCGCCGAGGCCGGCGATCATCGGCTGCATTACGCACTGACCCTGACGCGCGACCTGCCTTCAGAAATTGCGGGCAGTTACGGGATTCTGCAGAGACGCAATCTAGCTCTGCTGACGATCGCGCTGATCGCGCGCGACTCGAACGGCGGCGCCCGGCTCGACGCCTTCGAACTCGAGGCCACCATGGTCGCGCTCACCGGCGAGCGCAAGACGCTTGCGCTCACGCGTCACGACGAAGCGGATGGACCGACCTGGCTGGCAACGGTCGAAGTGCGTCATCGCGTGCCGGTCACGATCGAGATTCGGGCGCGCGCGACAGCGGCGAGCCCCGAGATCAGCGTCCGCCTGACGCGGGAATTTCGTCTGGATTGATTTGCCAACACGCTTCGAATGCCGTAAAAGCCCGCGCGAAATCGTCGTCGACCCTCTTATGCAGCAGGATTTTCCGTGGTATGTTGCGCGCCGGAATTGATTTGGCGGGATCGCCCCGTCGCTGACAGAACCACAGGAGACAACTCAATGGCGAAAAAGAATGCGGCTCCCACGAAGTCGCAAGTCGTATCGGCGGTCGCCGCCAAGGCAGATCTCAGCAAGAAGCAGGTGAACGCCGTGCTCGAGGCGCTCGGCGACCAGATGAAGAAGGCACTGAAGGGCGTCGGCGTGTTCACGCTCCCCGGCGTCTGCAAGATGCGTGTCGTGAAGAAAGCCGCCACCAAGGCGCGCGAGGGCGTGAACCCCTTCACGGGCGAGAAGATGATGATCAAGGCCAAGCCGGCCTCCAAGAAGGTGCGTATTCGCGCCCTCAAGAACCTCAACGAGATGGTGGGCTGAAGCGCCGCCATCCGTTTTCGCGTTCGGAAAGCTGACGGGGCGGCGGGTCCGCCCCGTTCGTTTTTCAGGGGTTTTCAGCCGGTTTCGCCGCCAGCCACTCGCCGACGAGCGTCCGCAGCACGGTCAGGCGGCCGTGAAAAAAATGCTCGGCGCCCGGCAGGATCCGCAGGTCCGGCGGCGGACTCAGGGTTCGCGTCCAGGCGAGCACCGCCTCGTGGTCGACGAGTTCATCGGCGTCGCCCTGGGCCACGAGCCAGGGACAGCGCGGCACCGCGAGCGTCGTGAAATCGAATCGCCGCACCGGCGGCGCGACGGTCACGAGCAGCGCCGCACCGCGCAGCGTCGCGAGCCGGTAGGCCACGAAGCCGCCGAACGAGAACCCGAGCGCCCACAGGCGCGTGGCGCCCAGCGTCCGCAGGCCCCAGTCCGCAACCGCCGCCGCATCATCGCTCTCCCCGACTCCATCGTCGTGCTTTCCGGCGCTACCGCCAACGCCGCGAAAATTGAACTTCAGTGAGCTGACCCGCTGGTCTTGGGCCGCGCGCGCGAGTGTGTGCACGACCTTGTTCTGCATCGTTCCACCGTACAACGGATGGGGATGGCAGCACACAGCAATGAGGTCCGTGCGCGCGTCTGGCGGCCGCTCGAGCAGCGCCTCGATCGCGCCCGCCGGCCCGTCGATGAAGAACTTTTCAATGCTGGGTGCCGGTGATGCCATGCAAATCCATGCGCGGTGCGGGCGAGGGGACCTCCCGAGCGAGCGAATGTCCGTTCTTCTGAGCGAGCGAGGGACGGGTCCCCTCGCCCGCCGCGCGCATGGCGCTGCGTGCGAACCTCCGGCAATCAGCGCTTATAGATGACGCCTTCCTTCATGACGAAGTTGACGCGCTCTAGCACTTGAACATCCTGCCGAGGATCACCTGGAACAGCAATAATGTCCGCGAGCTTGCCGGCCTCGATGCTGCCGAGTCGGTCGTCGATGCCAAGATATCGGGCCGGGACGATGGTGGCTGAGCGGATTGCCTCCATCGCGGGCATGCCCGCTTTCGTCATGTAGCCGAATTCCTTCGCGTTGCTGCCGTGCGCGCAGACGCCGCAGTCGGTGCCGAACATGATCGTGACGCCGCCCTTCCAGGCCTTCGCAAAGGTTTCCTCGATCTGCGGGCCCACGGCGAGCGCCTTGGGGCGGACGATGGCCGGGAAGTACGTCGGGTCCTGCGCCTGCTCGAAGACCCAGCGGCCGGCCGAAATCGTCGGCACGTAATGCGTGCCCTGCGCCTTCATCAGCTTGAGCGTCTCGTCGTCCATGTACGTGCCGTGCTCGATCGAATCGATGCCGGCTCGCACGGCACGAAGCATCCCTTCGTTGCCGTGGGCATGGGCCGCGACTTTCATCCCGTAGTCGTGCGCGGTCGTGACGACCGCCTTCAATTCCTCGTCCGTGAATTGGGGAGCGGTGCCGGACTTCGCGATCGACAGGACGCCGCCGGTCGCGGTGATCTTGATCGAGTCCGCTCCGTCCTGATAGCGCTTCCGCACCGCTTCGCGGCAACTGTCCGGGCCATTGCACACGGTGTCGAGCCGCGGATCGTCGCTATAGAGGAACGGCCCCCAGGCATTCGTCGAGTCCGCATGGCCGCCGCGCGTCCCGATCGAGCGGCCGGACGTGAATACGCGCGGACCTTTGACCTTGCCGTCCGCAATCGCGCGACTGAGCGCAATCGAGACGTTGAAGCTGTCGCCGAGGTTACGCACCGTCGTGAAGCCGGCGAGCAGCGTGCGCTCCGCAAAAACCACTGAATCGTAGGCGCGATCGGCTTCGCTCTTCTTGATGCTGTCGAGCTCGCTCCGCCGGCTGTGCTCCGAGGTGAGGTGCACGTGCATGTCCATCAACCCGGGCAGCACGGTCGAGCCGGACAGGTCGATGACCTCGTCGCCCTCGCCGGCGGCAACGAAACCCTTGTCGACGGACCGGATGCGGTCCCCGTCCACCACCACCGTCACGCGCTCGCGCGGCGTGTCCGTCATGCCGTCGACGAGGCGGCCGGCATGGATCAGCGTCGCGGCGGATGCCGCGCCCGCGGCGAAACAAGCGGCCAGCGCCGCGATGGACATTCCAATGCGCATCATGACCTCGTCGTCAGTTTACTGGTCGGGGGTCAGCGTCACGGTTTCGACCGCGAGCAATTCGATTTCGAAGAGCAGCGTCGAGTTCGGCGGTATCAGGCCGTTTCCGATATTGCGGCTGCCGTAGGCGAGCACGGGCGGGATCACGAGGCGGCGCAGCCCGCCGACTTTCATGCCGAGAACGCCTTGCTCCCAGCCCCTGATCACGCGTCCGCCGCCGAGCGGGAATGAGAACGGCTGGCCGCGCTCGCGCGAGCTGTCGAACTGGCGCCCGCGAAAGTTGGCCGCATTCGCGTCGTACAACCAGCCGGTGTAATGCACGATGAGGATCATGCCCGGCAGCGCTTCGTCCCCGATGCCGGCGACAAGGTCGGTGACGAGCAGGACCGCTTCCGGCGCCAGCGATGCCAGCGGCGTTGGCGGCAACGGCGTCGCCGGCTCCTGCGCGATTGCTCCCGCAGCGAGACAAAGTCCCGCCGCGAAGGCGCTCGCAACACGCGAGTGGGACATCAGGGACTGGTTCCGGGCTCGAAGCCGAGGGCCGCGGAATTGATGCAGAATCGCTGGCCCGTCGGCTGCGGCCCGTCCTCGAAGACGTGGCCAAGATGCGCGCCGCAGTTCGCGCAGCGGACTTCGGTCCGATTCATGTCGTGCGAGCGGTCGGTGGATTCCGCGACGTTCGCCGAGTCGACCGGCTGCCAGAAGGACGGCCAGCCGGACCCGGAGTCGTACTTGGCGGCGGACGAAAACAGCTTCTCGCCGCACACGATGCAGAGATACGTGCCGGTGCGCGTGTTGTGATAGTGCTCGCCGGTGAACGCGCGTTCGGTGCCCTGCTCCTGGGTCACGCGGTATTGCTCGGGCGTCAATCGCGCCCGCAATTCCGCCTCGTCCGGTTTGCCACCCATGACGCAAAGATAGCAGTTTTGCCGCGCAGCGCGGAGCGTGGCGAATCGGGAACGTAACCCCACTTTCGTCGGAGAGTCAACGGCGGCGGGCGTGGGTGGAAAAGGGTCGTCACCTTTTTCCGGCGCGGAATCAGCGGCGGCGCGCGACCCGATTCGTCGGCCAGAGGCCGAGCTGGTGCCGGAGCAAGCTCACGAGGTCCTCGAGCTCGTCGATGAACTGGGCGAGTCTTTCCATGGTCGTTGTGCTCGTAGCAGGCTCAGCGATCCGTGGAGCGGCGCGACGCGCCGGCACCATTGACGCCCGGCGCTTCCGGGTCGGCGGCGAAGGCGCCGCGAACCTTTTCGGCCCAGGTCTTGTAGTTCGAGTATTTCGTCAGCTCGCGCGAGATTGCCCCGTGACGGCTCACGGAGGTGCGGCGCGGCGGGCGCGGCGCCGGTTCGGAGCCGCCGCGGTCACGGCCATCGGGGGGCGTCACTTTGATGTCACTCACGGGAACGAGACCTGAACCGGCTTCATGCCGGTTAAGCTACGCGGCGGGGAGCAGGCGAAACAGGAACTGCATCACAGGTCGCGGGGTGCAAATCCGCGTCCCGGCGCAATCAGACGATGCGGTAGCTCGGACGGTACTCGCCGACCAGTTTCATGCGTCTTTCCGCGACGAATCCGCGCAGCAGCTCGTCGAGCGGCTTTGCGATCTGCGGCGCGGCGTGGATCTCGAACGGGCCCTTTTCCTCGATCAACTTGATGCCCTGCTCCTTGACGTTGCCAGCGACGATTCCGGAGAACGCACGGCGCAGGTTCGCGGCGCGCTCGTGCACCGGCTGTTCCATCGACAGCGCGAGCCCCGCCATCGACGCGTGAGTCACTTCGAATGGCTGCTGGAACGCGCGCGGGATCTTCAGCAGCCAGTTGAAGTTGTAGGCGTCGCCCGCGCGCCGCCGCGAGCGGCGTACTGCGTCGAAACCGCGCTGCATCTCGCGCGCGACCTCCGGCGGATCGTCCACGATGATGCGATAGCGCTCTCGCGCGGCATCCCCGAGCGTCAGGCCGATGAAGCGATCGAGCTGCCGGAAGTAGCCCGCGCTCTCGCGCGGCCCGGTGAACACGAGCGGGAGCTGCTGGCCGGCGTTCGCGGGCTCGAGCAGGATGCCGAGCAGGTACAGGATTTCCTCGGCGGTTCCGGCCCCGCCCGGGAACACGATGATGCCGTGGCAGAGCCGCACGAACGCCTCGAGCCGTTTCTCGATGTCGGGCATGATCACGAGCTGGTTCACGATCGGATTCGGAGGCTCGGCCGCGATGATCCCGGGCTCGGTGACGCCGATATAGCGGCCATCCCGGATGCGCTGCTTGGAATGCCCGATGGTCGCGCCCTTCATCGGCCCTTTCATGGCGCCCGGACCGCAGCCCGTGCAGACCGAGAGCCCGCGCAGGCCGAGTTCGTAGCCGACCTGCTTCGTGTAGTCGTATTCCTCGCGCGGGATGGAGTGGCCGCCCCAGCAGACGACGAGGTCCGGCCGGCCCTTGTACTCGAGGGCACGCGCATTCCGCAGGATGCAGAAGATGGCGTTCGTGACGCTCGCAGCGTCCTCGAGGTCGAAGCGCGCGACGATCTCGTTGTGCGTGTAGACGATGTCGCGGAGCACCGCGAACAGGTGCTCCTTGACGCCCTTGATCATCTCGCCATCCACGAAGGCGCTGCCCGGCGCGTGCTGCATCTCGAGCTTGATGCCCCAAGGCTCGCGCACGATGCGAATCTCGAAATCCTTGTAGGCCTCGAAGATGAGGCGCGCGTCGTCGATCAGCGTGCCCGAGTTCAGGACCGCGAGGGCGCAGCGGCGGAACAGCGGATAGAGGCCGCCCTGGCCGCGGTCCAGGAGTTTGTCCACTTCCTGTTGCGAGAGATTGTCGAGCACGCCTTTCGGCGACACTCGCGCATGCACGATTGCCGAGAGATCGAGGCCCGGAACCGAGTTCACGGTCGGATCTCTATCGGCGTGTCTTGTCCCGTCAGCAGCCAGAAATCGAGCATGTCCTCGTTCGACAGCGCGATGCAGCCGTCGGTCCAGTCGGTGCTGAGGTAACGCTCGCGCGGATATTTCAGGAAATTCGGAAGGCCGTGCACCATGATCGAACCGCCGGGCTGCCAGCCGTTCCGGCGCGCGAGCACCATGTCGCCGGCTTCCGGATACGAGACCTGGACGGCCAGGAAAAATTCGCTCTGCGCGTTGCGGCGCGTGAGGCGGTAACGGCCCTCGGGAGTCCGGAAATCGCCTTCGCGCTGCTTGTGGCCGGCAGGCGCGAGGCCGAGCGAAATGCGATAGCTCGCGACGAGCTGGCCCTCGCGGAAGAGCTCCATCTTGCGGCCGGCCTTGTGCACTACGACGCGATCGACCGGCTGCAGCATCCCAAGGGGATCCGCCAACCCGTTGACGGAATCAGCGCGCGCGAAAGCCGCAACCAGGGTCGCGAGGATCATCGGAATCAACAAGTTGCGGTTCATACGGCGCCGGATTATAGCGCCCTGCGCCCGCGCCCGCCGTTCAGTCTCCGATCAGTTCGACCGCTTCACAGTTTCGCGCGGTCGCGTTCGCGACGAGCCGGTAGCGGCCGCCCGCCTCAAGCTCCGCTTCGACGACGAAGCGGCGCACCGAGCCGCTCTCCTCCACGCGGCAATCGACCAGGAGCTCGTGCTTGCCCGGCGGCAACTCGACCGCGCTCGATGCAAGCGCGACGTCGCGGCCGTTCACCTGGCGCAATCGCAGCTGCACCGGCAATCCCGCGCTCATCACCGGATCGGCGCGCACGATCGCGCGCTCGGCCGGGGACAGTGGCGGGCCGTCGTAGAGTCGATCCGTCGCGCAGGCGGCGAGCGCCGCCGCGGCGAGCGCCGGCGCGATCGCGAGACGGTGCCGGGTCGTAAGTTTCGTAGTTTTCATGGTACTTCCCGCGACCGGAAAACTACGAAACTTACGACCCGGCACCATCGGAAAAAAGGCGGCCCGAAGGCCGCCTGGGAGATCACGCGCAGCTCCCGATGTCAGGAGCCGCCGGGCGGGGACCCGGCTGGCGCGTGATGAAAATCGGGCGCCGTCATCCGCACTTCGACTCGCCGCAGGCGAGGCAGGTCATGCAGCCGTCCATCATCACGACCGCCGCGGTATTGCACTTGACGCAGAGCTGGGCGCCTTCCGGATAACTCGAATGCGCGAATGCATCCTGCTGGCGATTGCGCTGTTCCCATTCGCCGCGCTTCGCTTCGATGAGCAGGCGCCGCGATTCGTCCATGCCGGCCACCGGCATCAGCCCGATGGTCTGCAGGTGGCGCTCAACTACGTAGCCGATCTCCGCGACGATCGACGGCATGAATTTGCCGCCCGGCTGCCAATAGCCGCCGCGCGGATCGAACACGGCCTTCAGCTCCTCGGTCAGGAATGCGACGTCGCCGCCTTTCCTGAACACGGCCGAGATGATGCGGGTCAGCGCGACGATCCACTGGAAATGGTCGAGATTCTTCGAATTGATGAAGATTTCGAACGGCCGCCGGTGCTCGTGCTCCGTGCCTTCGTTCAGCATGATGTCGTTGATCGTCAGGTACATCGCGTGGTCGGAGACCGGCGTTTTGATCTTGTAGGTCGAGCCGATCAGCACTTCCGGGCGCTCGAGCTTCTCGTGCATCCACACGACCTTCCCGCCGCCGTCCTTGCGGACGCGGCCCTCGCGCGCCTGCGGCGCCGGCTTATCCGCCTCCGGCTTCTGCACGCGGTACTTCACGATCTTCTTCTCGAACTTGATTCTGCTCATGATCTTCCTCGCCGGCCCTCAGAATCTGCCGTAATAGCCTTCTTTCAGCGCGTCGAACAGGTTGGCGGCCGTATGAACCTCGCCGTCGTACTCGATCTCCTCGTCGCCTTTCGCCTCGATCTCGCTGCCGTCCTCGAGCGTGAACACGTAGGTCGTATTCTTGAGATCGTCCTCCTTGACCAGCACGCCCTGGAAGGCCTCCGGATTGAAGCGGAAAGTCGTGCAACCCTTCAGTCCGCGCTCGTGCGCGTACAGGTAGATGTCCTTGAAGTCCTCGTAGCGGAAATCGGTCGGCACGTTCGCGGTCTTCGAGATCGACGAATCCACCCATTTCTGCGCGGCCGCCTGGATGTCGACGTGCTCGCGCGGGCCGATGCTCTCGGCCGTCATGAAGTATTCGGGAAGCATCTCGGCCGCGTTCGTCGAGGCCGGCACAGCGCGCGGGTTGACGAGCTCGCGATAGGCAAGGAGCTCGAAGGAATAGACGTCCACCCGCTCCTTCGACTTCTTGCCCTCGCGGATGACATTCCGGAAATAGTGGTGCGCGAATGAGGGCTCGATGCCGTTCGACGCATTGTTCGCGAGCGAGAGTGAGATCGTGCCCGTGGGCGCGATCGACGTGTGATGCGTGAAGCGCGCGCCGACGGTCTCGATCTCCTTCACGAGCTCGGGCGCCACTTCAGCGAGCCGGCGCATGTAGTGGCTGTAGCGCGCGTGCAGCACGCGGCCCGGCACCCGGTCGCCCACCTTCCAGCCGTCGCGCGCCATCTCCGGGCGCTTCCGGAGCATCGCGCGGGTGACGGTGAACTCCTCGTTCATGATGGGCGCGGGACCCTTCTCGCGCGCGAGTTCGAGCCCCGCTTCCCAGCCCGCGATCGCCATCTCGCGCGCGACGTTGTCGGTGAACGCCACGGACTCCGCCGAGCCGTAGCGCATGCCGAGCATGGTGATCGCCGAGCCGAGGCCGAGGAAGCCCATGCCGTGGCGGCGCTTGCGGACGATTTCGTCGCGCTGCCGGCCGAGCGGCAGGCCGTTGATCTCGACCACGTTGTCGAGCATGCGCGTGAACACGCGGACGACCTCGCGGTACTCGCCCCAGTCGAAGCTCGCCTCCTCCGTGAAGGGGCGATGCACGAATCGCGTCAGGTTCACGGAGCCGAGCAGGCAGGAACCGTACGGCGGCAATGGCTGCTCGCCGCAATTGTGCGCGTGCAGACCATTCGCATCGAAGGTGTTGATGCCGGGAACTTGTGCGTCGTAGACGTCCTCCACGCCGTCTTCACGCACGGCGGTCACGCGGGCAACGAAGCGCTCGCGACTCAAGCCGCAGTGGTAGTACGACAGCAGGGCGGTCAGCCGCGCGGACTTGGCCGTGTCGGCAAAACCGATTTCCGCATCGAAACGCGCGAGGTTCTCGCCGGAGATTTCGAGCGCGTGTTGCGCCTCAGCCGCATGGCGCGCGCGGCCGTCGCGTCCGCCGGATTCCTGCATGGAATCCGCCGCGCGTCGCCCGCGGCAGATCCGCGACACGATGCCGAAGCGATGCAGCATCCGCTGTGCCGCCTCGAGCAGCGGCAGGTCCGCATGCGCCAGGCGCCCGCTCACGCCCTTTGCCTGATTGCCCTGCACGCTGCCGTCCTTGTCGAACAGGCCGCGCAGGACGCCCCGCTGGAAATCGCTGGAAGCGCGCTCCATCGCCGGCGTGATGCGCTTTGCGCCGGGGCGCATGCCGAGATCCAGCGCGAGGCGCCGGAGCGACCCGAGCGCCAGGCGATACTCGCCCCGGCCGGGGATGGCATGCCAGCCGGCGAAATCCGCGCGCCGCGACAGCGACGTCGCGGCCTCGAACGCCGCATCCATGACGGCGCGCACGCCGACGGCCGTGACTTCCTCGTGTGCATTGACCGCCACAGCGGGCAGCCAGGCGGAGAGCACCGCCTGGTCCTGCAGCAGCATGCCGTCTCCGATCAGGAGGCCGGTGAGGTAGCCATGCTCGCGCGTATAGGCGCCGGCCCAACCGGTTGCCGCCCGATGATCGTTGAGCAGCAGCCGATCGCCCTCGCGCAACTCGCCGGCGGCGCACCATTCGGTATTCGGCGCTCCCGGCGTGTAGCCGGTTACCCGGCGCAGGCGGTGATCCGGGGTCAGGCGGAGCGCATAACCCTCGGCGGTCTCGACGCGCAGCACCGCGCGCGTTGCCGTGCGGAAAAAGCCCTGCGGGCCGGAATCATGATCCCGGCCGTCCACGCGCGCGACAAATGGCCGGCCGACCAGCTCCGCGACCTGGCGGGGACCTGCGGCCGTGTGGATCCAGGCGTCTGCGGTGACGCAGGGATTGGTGGCGCGGATGTTCTCGCACCACCAGTTGTTGTTCATCTCGTTGACGCGGTCGATCAGGACGAAGCCGGGCTCGGCGAAATCGTAGGTGGACGCCATGATGACGTCCCAGAGCCGCCGCGCCGGCAGGGTCTTGTAGATCCTGCAGGCCACGAGGCCCTCCTCGTTTGCCACGTAGCCTTCCGCGTCCGGCCATTCGCGCCAGACGAAGGCCCGCGGATCGTGCAGGTCGTGCTGCGCGGGATCGTACTCGCGCTGTGGCAGCGGAAACGCGAGCTTCCATTCGCAATCGCCGCGCACGGCCTCGATGAACTCGTCGGTCACGAGCAGCGACAGGTTGAACTGCCGCAGGCGACCGTTTTCGCGCTTGGCACGAACGAAGTCTACCGCGTCCGGATGGCCGACATCGAAGGTGCCCATCTGCGCGCCGCGCCTGCCGCCGGCCGAGGAAACCGTGAAGCACATGCGGTCGTAGATGTCCATGAACGACATTGGCCCGGAGGTGTGCGCGCCGGCGCCGGCGACATAGGCTCCGCGCGGCCGGAGTGTCGAGAATTCGTAGCCGATGCCGCAACCGGCCTTCAACGTCAGTCCTGCCTCGTGGACCTTGTTCAGGATGTCGTCCATCGAGTCGCGGATCGTTCCCGAAACGGTGCAGTTGATGGTGGAGGTCGCCGGTTTGTGCGCGAGCGCGCCCGCGTTCGAGATGATCCGGCCCGCCGGAATCGCGCCCTTGCGCAGGGCCCACAGAAAACGCTCGAACAGTGCTTCGCGCTGCGACGCTTCCTCGACACCGGCGAGCGTCGTGGCGACACGGCGCAGCGTGTCGTCCATCGTCGCATCGATCGGCGTACCGTCCTTGGCGGTCAACCGATACTTCCGGTCCCAGATGTCGAGTGACGCTTCCTGAAACGGAATCTCTTCGACTTCTTTGTGCTCGATCCTGACCGCTGTGCTCATTGTCTCTTCGACGCCCCCTCGACCCGGCCGCCCCTCGATTCCGCCGGAGAAATCTCACCCGGGCATGCGCTTCGCGGCGCCGCCTGCGTTCGATCTCACTTGGCTCCCTGACTCTTCTGCCGGCCTGACCCGCCTCTCGGCCGGCAACCACAAGATCTTGTGTCAGGGTTACGAAATTATTTCCGCAGGCCGGCGCTGTCAAGGATTTCCTTATGGAAAAAATCTCTCGATAAAAGGCCTTTTATTTCAATTACTTACAAGTGCCACTTCAGGCTGTTTCCGGGCCGGGCCCCCGGCCCGACCGGTCGCGGGCGATTTTCCGCGCAGTACAACATCTGGTATGCAGAGAATAAGCACAAAATACGCACAGTTTGTGCACGAGCGTGCTCGCACGCGGGAAAATAAGCCTCGCGCGAGCCTTGGAACTTGTGACGACGGGCCCCGGTCAGACATCGCGCCCCATCGAGGATCCACAGAATGAGAAAGTTTCCTGCGGCTGTCGCGGCGCTCGCCGTGCTCGCGCATTCCGGCACTGCCAGCGCGCAAACCGCGCAGCCGAGCTTCGCGCCCGTGATCAAGCGCGTAGCGCCGGCCGTCGTCAACATCGGCGTGCGCGGCACGGTTGCCGCACCGCGCAATCCCTTCTTCGACGACCCGGGATTCCGCCGGTTCTTCGGCCTGCCGCCGGACGCGCAGCCGCGCGACCGTGAATTCCGGAGCGCCGGCTCCGGCGTCATCGTCGACGCGAAAAACGGCTATATCGTGACCAATGCACACGTGGTCAAGAACGCGAACGAAATCACGATCACGCTGGTCGACGACCTCGAACACAAGGCCGAAGTCGTCGGCGCCGACGATCGTTCGGACGTCGCGGTACTGCGCGTCAAGGACGCGACCCTGCCGGCGGAAATCAAGCTGGCGGATTCGTCGCAGTTGCAGGTCGGCGATTTCGTGATCGCGATCGGCAATCCCTTCGGTCTCCAGCACACGGTGACCTCGGGGATCGTGAGCGCCCTCGGCCGCACCGGGATCAGCCGGGACGGCCTCGAGGATTTCATTCAGACCGACGCCGCGATCAATCCCGGCAATTCGGGCGGCGCGCTCGTCCAGCTGGATGGCGACCTGGTCGGCATCAATTCGGTAATCCTATCCCAGACCGGCGGCAATATCGGCATCGGCTTCGCGATTCCGTCGAACATGGTCCGCTCGATCATGGAGCAGCTCATCGAGTCCGGCCAGGTCAACCGCGGACAGCTCGGCGTGACCACCCTTTCCCTCACGCCGGAGTTCCGCAAGAGCCTCGGGCTCGCCGAGAATGCCCAAGGCGCGCTGGTTTCGCAGGTTGCCGAGGGCTCGGCGGCGGCGCGGGCCGGCATCGAGGTCGGCGACGTGATCACCTCGGTGCGTGGCCAGCCAATCCGCACGAACGCGGAACTCAGAAATACGATCGGCATGCTGAAGGTCGGCGAATCCATCGAAATTGGCCTGCTGCGCGAAGGCAAGCCGCGGACCGTCACCGCAGTGCTTCGAGAGCCGGCACAGCTTGCGGACGCAGCCGCAATCCACCCGTCGCTCGCAGGCGCTGAGCTCGTCGAAGCCTCGGAAGATTCGGCCGGTGGGGTCCGCATTCGCGAAGTCCAGCCGGGTAGTCCGGCCGCGCATGCGGGACTCCTGGCGGACGACCGCATCATCGCGGTGAATCGCGTCCGCATCGGCACGCTCGCGCAGCTACGCGAAGCCGCGAAGGGCCAGGCAACGATGCTCCTGCAGCTGCGCCGCGGCAACCAAGTCCTGCTGCTGCCACTCCGCTGATCCGGCGCGAAGGGCCGGAACCGTATAATCGCGCGATGGCGGCGCGATCGATCTGCTTGCTGGGCGGCTCCGGCTTCGTCGGCACCCATCTCGCCGCGGCGCTTGCCCGGGAAGGTTGGCGCATCACCGTCCCGACGCGCGATCCCGCGCGGGCTCGCCATCTGGCGCCGATCCCTTCACTCCGCCTGGTCGCGGCGGACATCCACGACCCCTCGCAGCTCGCGACGCTGTGCGCGGGCCAACAGGCGGTCGTCAACCTCGTCGGGATCCTCAACGAGAGAGGACGAAACGGCAGCGGTTTCGCCCGCATCCACGTCGAACTCGTCCGCAAGCTGGTCGATGCCTGCCGACGGCAGCGCGTCGACCGGCTGCTCCACCTGAGCGCACTCAACGCGGACGCCGATCACGGGGCGAGCCATTACCTCAGGAGCAAGGGCCAGGGCGAGCGCATCATTCGCCAGGAATCCGGCCCCGACCTGCGGTGGACGATCTTCCAGCCTTCCGTGATCTTCGGCCCGCGCGACGACTTCGCGAACCGCTTCGCGCGGCTGCTGCGGGCGATTCCGGTCGGCCTGCCGCTCGCGCGGCCCGGCGCGCGATTCGCGCCGGTCTGGGTCGGCGACGTCGTCGCGGCAATGCTGCGCGCGCTCGCCGACGACGCAACCGCGGGCGAATGTTACGAGCTCTGCGGACCGGAGCGCTTGACGCTCCGCGAGATCGTCTGCCAGGTGCGGGACCAGCTCGGGCTCGCGCGCGCGGTCATCGGTATTCCCGACGTCTTGGCGCGCTTGCAGGCGGCGATCTGCGATTTCGTGCCGGGCAAACCGTTTTCGACCGACAACTACCGGTCGCTGCTCGTCGACAGTGTTTGCAAAGTCAACGGCCTCGCCCGGCTCGGCATTCAACCGCAGCCGTTCACAGCCGTGCTCCCTAAATGTCTGGTCTGACCTCCGCCCGGGCCGGAAACCGGAGAAAGCTTTTCCAGCGCCGCGATCGAGGTGGCGGGTGTGTCGCCGAGCGAAGCATAAAGATCTGGCGGAGCGAGGCGACACCCCGCCGGATCCCGATCGCGGCGCTGGAATACCTTTCCCTGGATTTCGATCAAGACGAAGGGCAGATCTTGTTGCGGGCGACGCGATCGTGGACCAGCAGGTTCATTGCCGAGTAGAAAGCGGGCAGATCATTGCCGACGCGATCGAGTTCGGCGTGCAGCGCGGGCACGCAGCGTTCGTAGGTTGCGACGGCTACGAGCCGCGCGTTGTTGAAGTCGCCCGTGGCGGGATGACCGCCGGCGGCGAGGGATTCACGGAGTCGGGCGAACTCTGCGGCCTTGTCCTCGCGCATCTTGTCCGGTGGCGCCCCGCTCTCATACAGCGCTGCGAGGCGCCGGCGGCTTGCAACCATGAGGTCGGCGGCAGCGCGCTGCTTCGTTCGCCGCGCGAGGAACTTTTCGGGATCGGCGTGGCGCTCCTCGCGCGCCAGCCAGCGCCGCAATCCTTCCGTCTCGACGACAGTCGCGAAGGCCTCGTTGAAATCGCTGTCCCCGGGCGCGTACACCGCCTGGTGGGCGAGCTCGTGGAAGATGAAGGCCGCAAGCTCCGTGTCCCCATAGGCGAGCATCGTGTTCAGCACCGGGTCGCGCAGGTGGCCGAGCGTCGAGTAGGCGATCGACGGCCCGACGTGCACGTCGAAGCCCCGCTCATGCAGGCGCGCCGCCTCGCGCTTGGCGCGTTCCTCATCGAAGTAGCCGCGGTAGCTCACGCAACCCGCGACCGGAAAGCACCAGCGCTTCGGCTCGATCGAGAATTCCGGCGCCGCGAACAGGTTCCAGGTCGCGTACCGGCGGTCGAGATCCGCAAAGCTGCGATAGCTTCCGTTGTCCGGGAGCCCGAGCTCCGCCATTGCGAAGTCGCGAGCCCGCACCGCGAGTTCGAGCCGCTGGCGCAGCGTCGCGTCCGTGGCGGGCCGCGCGATCACTTCTTCGATCGGCTCGCGCCGCCGATTCATCTCGAGCTGGCCCGCCGCCAGATGCATGTAGTAGCAGCCTGGCAGCGCAAGACAGGTCGCCGCCACCATGAGCAGGCGGGTCGGGCGTCGCGGTGAATCGCGTAACATGATGCGATGAAAGTCTATCTGGTCGGCGGCGCGATTCGCGACGAGCTGCTCGGCCGGCCGGTGCGTGAGCGCGACTGGGTCGTGGTCGGCGCCACGCCACAGCAGATGCAGGACGCCGGCTACCGCCAGGTCGGCCGTGATTTCCCGGTGTTCCTGCATCCCGATACGGGCGAAGAGCACGCGCTCGCGCGCACCGAGCGCAAGACCGGCCCCGGTTACCGCGGCTTCGAGCTCCGTTACTCGTCCGAGGTCACGTTGGAGGACGACCTGAAGCGGCGCGATCTCACGATCAATGCGATGGCGCGCGACGCGGACGGCCGCCTGATCGATCCGCACGGCGGCCGCGTTGATCTGGAGGCGCGGAGGCTTCGGCACGTCTCCGAGGCTTTCAACGAGGACCCGGTCCGCATCCTGCGCGTCTCGCGATTTCTCGCCCGGTTCCAGCCACTCGGCTTTTCAATCGCGCCAGAGACGCAGGCGCGCATGCGCGCGATGGTCGCCGCGGGCGAAGCCGATGCCCTCGTGCCCGAACGCATCTGGCAGGAAACCGAGCGCGCGCTCGGCGAGCCCGCGCCCGAGGCCTGGCTACGCGCGCTCCGTGATTGCGGCGCACTCGCGCGGATCTTCCCGGAGCTCGACGCGCTCTACGGCGTGCCGCAGCCGGAAAAATGGCACCCGGAGATCGACACGGGCCTGCACATCGAGCTGGTGCTCCAGGCGGCGGCCGATCTCACGTCGGAGCCGCGCGTCCGTTTCGCGGCCTTGATGCACGACCTCGGGAAGGGACGCACGCCGCGCTCCCAATGGCCGCACCACGTCGGCCACGAGGAAAGCGGCGCACGCCTCGTGCGCGAGGTTTCGACGCGGCTTCGCGTGCCGGTCGAGTACCGCGAGCTCGCTGAGTTTGCCGCGCGCTGGCACGGCCTCGCGCATCGCGCAGAGGAGCTGCGCCCGCGCACGATTCTCGATCTCCTCGAGTCCTGCGATGCGTTTCGCCGGCCGGAGCGATTCCGGGAGCTCCTGCTCGCGTTCGAGGCCGATTACCGCGGGCGCGGCGGCTGGCGGCAGCGTCCCTATCCACAGGCGGAGTTGTTGCGGAACGCCCAGGAAAAAACGCTTGCAGTCACCCTCTCGAGCGCCGATCGCGAGGAGCTTTCCGGCGAGGCCATCGGCGAGCTGCTCCGGCGCCGCCGGCTCGCGGCGCTCAAGAAAAGCGCCTGATCAGGCGAACATCACGAGAATCAGCGCCGCGATCGCGAACCGGTAGAGCGCGAACGGTGCGAGCCCAATGCGGGTGATCACTTTCAAGAGCCAGTGGATGCAGAGATAACCGGTGACGGCCGCGACCGCGACGCCGAGTCCCATCAAGGGCCATTCGACGCCCTCCGCCGGCCCGCTCATCAGTTGCAGCAGCTCATAGGCTCCCGCCATGCCGATGCCCGGAGCCGCGAGCAGGAATGAAAAGCGCGCCGCGGCCTCGCGCGTGAGGCCGAGCGTCCTCGCCATCGTCATCGTGACGCCCGAGCGCGACGTGCCCGGCATCAGCGAGAGCGCCTGCGCGCAGCCGATCAGGAACGCATCCCGCCAACCCACCGCGTATTCGTCGCGCTCCCGGCGGCCGAGGCGGTCCGCGATCCACATCAGCAAGCCGAAGAACGACAGTGTCCCGGCGACGAAGAGCGGATTGCGGAGCGTCTCCTCGATCCATCCGCCGAAGGCGAGGCCCGCGAGGCCGACGGGAATGGTGCCGACGATCACGCACCAGGCGAGCCGCGCATCCGGCGTCAGGCCGCGGCCCGCCAGCGAGCCAAGCCAGGCGCGCGCCATCGCGAGGAGCTGCACGCGGAAATAGGCCAGCACCGCGAACAAGGTGCCGACATGCACGGCGACGTCGAAGGCGAGCCCCTGGTCCTGCCACCCGAAGACATGCGGCACGAGCACGAGATGGCCGGAACTCGAGATCGGCAGGAATTCGGACAGTCCCTGCACGACGGCGAGAACGATCGCTTGCAACGGATCCACGGAGTCCATTCTACAGACTCGCCGTGAAGTCCCGAAAACCGAAGCCGGCCACCGGGCCGTCGATGCCTCGGGTCAATGCGAGAACCTTGAAACGCTCGCCCATTTCGCCGGGCAGTAATAATGTCGCGGCTGCCTGGCGATGCAGGACGCGGTCGCTCTCCTCTGCGCCTTCGAGGAGGCGCGCGAGCTCACGCTCGATTCCGACCGACAACAGGTAATGCGCCTGCGTCGCAAAGCCGCCGACGTCCAGGCCACAGGCGCTGGCCTCCTCAGCCAGCGCGGAAAAATCGACCCAGGCTGTCAGGTCCTGCGCGCCCGGCGTCGCCAGCACGTCCTCCACGCGCCGATGGCGGCGGTATCCGCAGAGCGTCCCGCCGTTGCGGGAGAGGTGGTAGTACTGCGCGCGCGGCAGGCCGTAATCGGTCACGAGCATCGCGCCTTTCGTTAGCTTTTCGGTCGCGGCGGCGATCCAATTTCGCTGGCCCAGGCGCAGTTCGGAGACGAATGCGTTCGGCAGTGGCACCGGCAGGCGCTTCCGCAGCGCTTCCACCGCTCCCGCGAGCGGCGCGTCCGCGCGTCTTGCTTGCCAGCCGAAGCCGTTCGTCGTCGAAACCACGCCGATCGCCTCGCAACCGCCGCCCGCGATCCGGAAGCGATCGACCGGCAGCGCGTCGACGACTTCGTTGGCGAGCGCCACGCCCTGCCATTCCGCGGCGGGCGGCGAGTCCAGCCAGTCGAAGCGATCGAAAAGCGCGGACGTGCCGGACCAGCGCTCGAGCCAACGGCGCTGCCGGTCCGCGAGCATCGGGCTCGGCTCGACGATACGATAGCGCCGCGGAAGCGCGTCATGCCGCGCGAGCGTGGCGAGAACCTGCGCCGCCATCACGCCGCTTCCGGCGCCGAACTCGACAATGTCGCCGCCTCCGGCCTGCGTGAGCAGGTCGACGAGGCCATTGGCGAGGCAGCTTGCAAACAGCGGCGACAACTCCGGAGCGGTAGTAAAATCGCCGGCCGGACCAAGGATGGGCCGATCGGTCATGTAATAGCCGAGGTCCGGCTCGTAAAGCGCTGCGCGCATGAACTCGGAGAACGGCAGCCATCCGCCCTGCCGGTTCGCGCGCTGATGGATGCGCGCCGCGAGTTGCGCTGAGCGCGCCGCTTCCTCGGCGTCGAGCGGCGGCAGCTCGTCCGGGCTCAGCACCAGCGGTCCCTGCGGCCGTGATATCGTCGCCGCCCCTTTCCAGCTATTTCCAGCCTATGTCGAGGTCCGGATCGCCGCTCGCAGACAAGGTCGTCCTGGTGACGGGGTCCGCGCGCCGCATCGGCGCCGCGATCGCGGAAGCGTTCCAGACGCGCGGCGCAAAGGTCGCCGTTCACTATCGCAGTTCCAGGAGTGACGCCGAATCGCTCGTTTCCCGGCTCAACGCCGGGAGGGCCGGATCCGCGAAGGCATTCCGCGCGGATCTCGCCGATACCGCCTCGTTCGACACCCTGCCCGCGGCGGTCGTCCGCGAATTCGGCCGCCTCGACGTGCTCATCAACAACGCGTCCAGCTTCTACCCGACGCCGGTCGGCGAAATCACGCAGGATCAGTTCGACGACCTCATCGGCTCGAACCTGCGGGCGCCGCTTTTCCTCGCCCAGGCCGCGGCGCCGGAACTCCGGAAACGCTCGGGACTCATCCTCAACATTGCCGACATCCACGCGTTGCGCCCGCTCGGCCGGCACGCGGTGTACTGCGCCGCGAAAGCGGCGCTCGTGATGCTGACGCGCTCGCTCGCGCGCGAGCTCGGTCCGGAGATTCGCGTCAACGCCATCGCGCCCGGCCCCGTGCTGTGGCCGGAGAATGGCGTCGACGAAGACCTCAGGCGCCGCATCGTCGCGCGCACCGCGCTGAAGCGCCCCGGATCGCCGGAAGACGTCGCGAAAGCGGCGCTCTTTTTCGCGAGCGAGGCGCCGTTCGTGACGGGCGAGGTGCTCGCTGTCGACGGCGGACGCCTCGTCGGCGGCGAGGATCGCTGAGTCCGTCATTCGTCCGCGCCATCGAGCTCGATGGGGGTCAGCGGATGCGCGTGCTGGTCGAAGCGCCGCCACAATGCGCCGAATTTTTCGCCGAGCACCGGATGCGCGAGCCCGGGCGCAATCTCCGCGAGCGGACCCAGCACCCAGGCTCGCGTCAGGAGATCCGGGTGCGGCAGCCGCGCACCATTGAAGTTGCCGACCTTGTCCCCGTAGAGCAGCAGGTCGAGGTCAAGCGTCCGCGGGCCCCATTTCGGCGCCCCGGGCTCGCGGCCGCATTCGCTCTCGACGGACTTCAGCCGCCTGAGCAGCGCCTCGGGCGCCAGGTCGGTGGGAAACGCGACGACCAGATTGACGAAATCGTCGCCGGAGAATCCCACCGCGGCGTTCGCGAAGGCGCGCGACGCGCGAAGACCCGAAAATTCGCGCGCGAGCCTGGCGAGCGCCTGCCTGAGGCTTGCGCGCGGCCGAACGTTGCTGCCGGCCGCGACGTACGCGTCAGCCATGGGGGGTTTCAGTCATCCCGGCCGCGCTCGACGATCACTCCGACGTCGCGGGAATGGCGTATCGCACCCGGCTTGTGGACGGTGACACGCACCCGGGCAACCTTGAATTCCTCCAGCACGATGCGGGCGATACCGCCGGCGAGCGCCTCGACCAGGCGAAACCGGCTCTCTTCGACGAACGCCAGTACCCGCTTCGCGACCGACTTGTAATTCAGCGTGTCGTCGATCGCGTCGCTTTTCGCCGCGGCCGCGAGATCGACCCAGATCTCGAGATCAACCTCGACGCGCTGGCGGACCTCGCGCTCCCAATCGTAGATGCCGATGATGGCTTCGGCCGCGAGCGCGGTCAGGAAAATGCGGTCCACGGCGGCCTCCTCAGTGACCCGGCGCGGCAAGCTCGTCGAGCGGCCAGCGCGCGCGGGCGCGCACCGGCAGGTCCTCACGCTCACCGGCCTCCAGCCGATGATGACCCGCAACCGCGATCATCGCGGCATTGTCCGTGCAGAACTCCGGCCGCGGGAAATGCACGCGGCCGCCGGCGGCCGCGACTGCACGTGTGAGCTCATCTCGCAGGCGGCGATTGGCGCCGACGCCGCCGGCGACCACCAGTACCCTGAGGCCGGTCTGCCGCAGCGCGCGCAGCGACTTCGCGACCAGAGTCTCGACCATCGCATTCTCGAAGCCGCGCGCCACGTCAGCGCGCGCCTGGGCGTCGAGCTCCTTGCCGCGAACCGCGACGACGACCGCGGTCTTCAACCCGCTGAAGCTGAAATCGAGGCCAGGCCGGTCGAGCATCGGCCGTGGAAACTCGAATTTTCCGTCCCGCCCGCGCTCGGCGAGTGCGGCAAGCGCCGGTCCGCCCGGGTAATCCAGCCCGAGCAGCTTCGCCGTCTTGTCGAAGGCTTCACCCGCGGCGTCGTCCAGCGTCTCGCCCAGGACCCGGTAACGGCCGACACCCCCGACTTCCACCAGCAGGGTGTGACCGCCTGAGACCTGCAGCGCGACAAAGGGAAAATCCGGCGCATCCGGCTCGAGCGCCGGGGCCAGCAAATGACCCTCCAGGTGATGAATGCCGACGACGGGTACGTCCCAGGCATAACCCAGCGAGCGCGCGACCGAGGCACCGACCAGGAGCGCGCCGATCAAGCCAGGCCCGGCGGTATAGGCAATCCCGTCAATGGCTTGCGGCGTCAGGTCTGCGTCCGCGATCGCGCCTTCGATCATCGGCAGGAGTCGTTCGATGTGATCGCGCGAGGCAAGCTCCGGCACGACGCCGCCATGGCGGCGGTGCAACTCGGTCTGGCTGAAAACCCGGTTGGCCCGCAGGCCTCTTGCGCCGTCGTAGAGGGCGACCGCGGTCTCGTCGCAGGAGGTCTCGATGCCGAGGACGATCATAAGGAACCTCGATTGGCCCCCCGCATGAGGCGCGTTAGGCGCGCGCCTTGGCGCGACAAGGCGCGAGCCGAAGCCCCATAGCGCGGCCTATGGGCGAGGCGAGCGGCCGTCGCATCACGTTGATGCCCGCGCGTAACCCGCAGGGACCGGGCGATATTCGCCCGTGGCAGCGTCGCTCGTCGCTCATGTATCGCGGTACACATCGCTCCTCGCTTCTTGCCCCGGGCGAATATCGCACGCGGTCGCGCTCATGCGGGGGCCCAATCGAGGTTCCAGCTAGTCTTTTGATTTTCCGGGGGCAGATCACTACAATTCCGGGCCCTTTCCCCGGACTCGCCCGGGGCAGTTCAGGCGAGCGAGAGATTTGAATGCCGAGCGTCCGTATCCGCGAGAACGAGTATTTCGACGCTGCCTTGCGTCGTTTCAAGCGCGCCTGCGAAAAGGCCGGTGTCCTGACCGAACTCCGCCGCCGGGAATTCTACGAGAAGCCCACCCAGGAACGGAAACGCAAGAAGGCCGCCGCGATCAAGCGGCACCTGAAGCGCGCCTCCCGCGACGGCGGGCGCAGCGCCGCGCGTTGATTCCGGGATGAGCCTGAAGGCGCGCATCACGGAAGACATGAAGGCGGCGATGCGGGCGGGCGAGAAGGATCGCCTCTCCTGCATCCGCATGCTCCAGGCCGGCATCAAGCAGCGTGAAGTCGATGAGCGCGTGACGCTCGACGACGCCCAGGTGCTCGCGGTCATCGACAAGATGATCAAGCAGCGCCGCGAATCGGTCGCCCAGTTCGAAGCCGGCAAGCGCGCGGATCTCGTCGCGAAGGAATCCGCCGAGATCGAGCTCCTGTCCGGCTATCTGCCGGCCCAGCTCGACGCGTCCGAGCTCGACCGGCTGATCCGCGAGGCGATCGCGGCAACCGGCGCCTCCTCGATGAAGGAGATGGGCAAAGTCATGGGCTGGCTGAAGCCGAAGGTCCAGGGCCGCACCGACATCGGCGCGCTGTCGGCGCGCATCAAGGCCGCGCTCGGCGGTTAAGGAACCTCCGGGGTTTCTCACATGAGTCCGAGCAAGGTTTCCCAAGGCGAGTCGCGCGGCCACATCGTTCCGATCGGCGGCGCGGAGAACAAGGAAAACGATCCGCGCATCCTCTCGCGCTTCGTGCGCGTGTCGGGCGGCGACGCCGCCGACATCGTCGTGATTCCTACCGCGAGCCGCGCGCACGAAACCGGCGAGCGCTACGAGAAGCTGTTCCGCGAGCTCGGCGCGCGGCGCGTCGACGTGATGGATTTCGACACGCGCCGCGACTGCCAGGAGCCGGGCCGCCTCGTGCGCATCACCGAGGCGACGGGCATCTTCTTCACCGGCGGAAATCAGTTGCGCCTGACGACGCTCCTGGGCGGCACGCCGGTCGCGAAGCTGATCCGGACGCAGAACGCGCGCGGTGTCACCGTCGGCGGCACGAGCGCGGGCGCCAGCATCCTGTCCGAGCACATGATCGCTTTCGGCGACGACGGCGCGGCCGCGATCGCCGGCAGCGTCCGGCTCGCGCCGGGTCTCGGGCTCACCAATCGCTTCATCATCGACCAGCATTTCCGCGAGCGCGACCGCCTCGGGCGGCTCATCACCGCGCTCGCCTACAACCCGTTCGCGGTCGGGATCGGTCTCGACGAGGACACGGCCGCTTTCATCGGACCGGACGAGACGCTCGAAGTCGAGGGCAGCGCCGGCGTCACGGTGGTCGACGCGTCGAAAGTCAGCTTCTCGTCGGTCGACAGCGCGGTCGAAGGCCAGCCGATCTGCATTCTTGGACTCGTCGTGCACATCCTGACGGCTGGCGCGACCTTCAACCTGCACTCGCGGCAGGCTGCCATGGGCACGTTGTCGCCGGCACGGGAATGACACGATTGCCATGCGCATTCTGGATCGCTCCATCTATGTCGGCCCTTCGCACTACGCGAGGTTCCCAGTCATCCGGCTCGAGCTCGATCTCGGCGAGCTCGAAGCCTGGCCGACCGGAAAGCTCGGCAAGGGATTCGTCGACGGTCTGACGCTGGCACTGCCTGGTCTGGCGGAGCACGGCTGCTCCTACCAGCAGCCGGGCGGTTTCATCCGGCGCATGAACGAGGACGAAGGCACCTGGCTCGGCCACGTGCTCGAGCACGTCGCGCTCGAATTGCAGAACGTCGCCGGCGAGGACGTCACCTTCGGCAAGACACGAAGCCTCGACCTGCCGGGGCACTATTCGGTTGTTTATGAGTATGCGGAGCGCGAGGAAGGCGTCGCCGCGGGCGAACTGGCGCTGCGGCTGCTGTGCTCGCTGCTGCCGGAAAGGCTCCGGCCGGCCGGCAGTGTGCCCGAGGGCTGGGACTGGCCCACGGCGCGCGACGAATACATCAAGTTCGCGCAGCGGCGCGCGCTCGGCCCCTCCACCGCCTCGCTCGTGCACGCGGCTACGATGCGCGGAATCCCCTGGCTCCGGCTCAACGACCAGTCGCTGATCCAGCTCGGCCATGGCAAGTACCAGCAGCGCATCCAGGCGACGGTCACCGGCCGCACACCGCACATCTCGGTCGAGCTCGCGAGCGACAAGTAGGAAACGAACCGCATCCTCGGCGCGCTCGGATTGCCGGTCCCGCGCCAGGAACTCGTGCAAACCGAACGCGATGCCGTGCGCGCCGCGAACCGCCTGGGCTTCCCGGTCGTCACCAAGCCCTACAACGGCAATCACGGCCGCGGCATCTCGGTCCGGCTCACGAGCGACGAGGAGGTCGCTCGCGGCTTCGTCACGGCGCGCGAGCATTCCCGATCGGTCATCGTCGAAACCTTCCTCGAGGGCGACGACCACCGCCTGCTCGTCGTCAATGGCGAGCTGATCGCGGCGACCCGGCGCACGCCGGGCCACGTGGTCGGCGACGGCAGGCACACGGTATCGCAGCTCGTCGAGATCGTGAACCAGGATCCGCGGCGCGGTGTCGGCCATGAAAAGGTGCTGACCCGGCTCGACATCGACCACCAGGCGCAAATGATGCTTGCGCGAGCTGGATTGACGCCCGAATCGGTGCCAGACGCCGGCCGCGTCGTTTACCTGCGGTCAACCGCGAATCTCTCGACCGGCGGCACGGCGACCGACGTGACGGACGTGATCCACCCCGACAACCGCGACATGGCGGTCCGCGCGGTCAAGGCGATCGGGCTCGACGTCGGCGGCGTCGATTTCCTGTCGAAGGACATCACGCTCTCCTACCGCGAGATCGGCGGGGGCATCTGCGAGATCAACGCGGCGCCGGGCTTCCGGATGCACGTCGCGCCGTCGGAAGGGACGGCGCGGGACGCGGCGGGCCCGGTGATCGACATGCTGTTTCCCGCCGGCACGCCGTCGCGCGTGCCGATTGCCGCGATCACCGGCACGAACGGCAAGACGACGACCGCGCGCATGCTCGCGCACATTCTGAAGATGGCGGGCTACACCCCGGGGCTCACGACCACCGACGGCGTCTACATCGACGGCCAGCGCACCGTCTCGGGCGACATGACGGGCCCGGTCTCGGCGCGCATGGTGCTCGCCGATCCGCACATCGACGCCGCCGTGCTCGAGACCGCGCGCGGCGGACTCCTGCGCGCCGGCATGGGCGTCCCGGCGGTGGACGTCGGCGCCGTGTTGAACGTGCAGGCCGATCACCTGGGCCTCAAGGGCATCGACACGCTCGAACAGCTCGCCGAGGTCAAGCGCGTCGTGGTCGAAATCGCGACCGGCTGCGCGGTGCTGAACGCGGACGATCCGCTCGTGCTCCGGATGTCGGCGCACACCGATGCCGAGAACATCTGCTACGTGACGATGAATCCGCAGCACACGCTGGTGCGCGAGCACATCCGCGCCGGCGGGCGCGCCTGCGCGCTCGAGGCCGGCGTCAACGGCCAGATGGTCACGCTGTACGACCGCGGCAGCCACATCCCGCTCGTCTGGACCCACCTGATCCCGGCGACGCTCGAGGGCCGCGCCACGCACAACGTGCAGAACGCCATGTTCGCGGCCTCGATGGCGTTCTCGCTCGGCGTGAAGCTCGACGCGATCCGGCAGGGGCTCCGTACATTCGACACGACGTTCTACCAGGCGCCCGGCCGCATGAACATTTACGACGAGCACCCGTTCAAGGTGCTCTTCGACTACGGCCACAACGCGCACGCGGTCTCGATGCTCTCGAACCTCGCCGGGCGCCTCGACGTCGCGGGCCGGCGCATCGTGGTGCTCGCGGGCCCGGGTGACCGGCGGGACGAGGACCTGCGCGCCATCGCTCAGGCGGCGGCTGGCCGCTTCGATCATTACATCTGCCGCCGCGACGACAACCTGCGCGATCGCGCGCCGGAGGAAGTCCCGCGCATCATGGCGGCCGCACTCCTGGCCGCCGGCGTGCCCCAGTCCGCCATTTCGAGCATTCCGGACGAACAGGCGGCGGTCGACGCGGCGCTCCGCATGGGCCAGCCGGGCGACCTCGTCCTGATCTTCGCCGACGGGCTGGTGCGCTCCTGGAAACAGATCATCCGCTTCCGGCCGGAGGGCGCGCCCGCGTCCGTCGCTGCGCGCCCGGTCGAGCCGGTCGCGGCGCCGGTCGTCGAACTGCCCGCCGAGATCGCGGCGCCGCTCTCGCTCGACGGCCTGATCCGCGACGAGCGCGGCATCCGCTATGCGCCGGAGGCGTCCGACTGAGTGAGGCTGCCGCACTGCCCTTCACCGATTCGCGCCGGCTGACCGGACACAACCGGTTTTTCGACGGCACCGGCGCCGTGCTCGAGACGGACGAGCGCGATTCCGGAATGCTCCACGACTGGGAGCGACGCGTGCAGCTCGCCCGCCGGGAGCTGCGCTGGCCAGAGGCGCCGCAGCACGCGATACCGCACCGGACCGGCGCGTCGCTTGCGCTCGCGGCGCCCGCTGACCAACTCTTCACCGCGACCGAGGTCAATGAATGGGTGCTCTGCGCCACGCTCGGCGAGCGCGATCCCGCGCGCAGCGCAAGCCTGATTGCCGCGCTCGCCATCGAACAGCCGGAGGAAGCGGAACCGCCCGTGCTCGAGGAGGCGGGCGCCTTGCTGCGTTTGCGCCACCGCGCGGCGCGCGAAGCGAACCCATGATTGTGCGCGCTCCTCGAAGCCGCAGCCATGCGCGGTCTGCCGTGCCTTTGCGACGATGACTTCCTGACGCTCGGCGCCGGCGCCGGCGGTCGCGGCTGGCCGCTCGGCGAATTGCCCGATGCCGTGGACGTTCCGTGGTCCGAGTTGCACGGCATTCCGACCGCGCTCGTGACCGGAACCAACGGCAAGACCACCGTCGTGCGCCTCATCGCCGCCTGCGCGAAAGCCGCCGGCCACGCGACCGGTTACTGCTGCACCGACGGCGTCTTCGTCGCCGGCCAGTCGCTCGGAACCGGTGATTACTCGGGCCCGGCCGGCGCGCGGCGGGTGCTCCACGACACGCGCGTCGAGGCTGCGATCCTCGAAACCGCGCGCGGCGGAATACTGCGCCGCGGGCTCGCGGTCGCGCGCGCCGATGTCGCCGTGATCACGAGCATTGCCGCGGACCATTTCGGCGAATTCGGAGTCCACGACCTCGCTGCGCTTGCCAAGGTCAAGCTCGCTGTTGCGCGCGCGATCGGCCGAGATGGCCTGCTGGTCGTGAATGCAGACGACGCGGTACTCGCCCGCGCCGCCCCCTCTCCCGGAAAGCCGCTCGCCTGGTTTGCACTCGACGCGGACCTGCCGCTCCTGGCCGCGCATCGCCGGGCGGGCGGAGCGGCGGCCAGCGCCAGGGACGGACGGCTGCTCCTCGCGTTCCGCGGCCGGGAACATGACCTGGGAGCGATCGCGGGCATGCCGCTCGCGGCCGGCGGGCACTCCTTATTCAATGTGTCGAATCTCGCGGCTGCCTCCCTGGCCGCCGCGGGCCTCGGGATCGAGCCCGCGACGATCGCCGCGGTATTCGCGCGATTCGGCGCGAACCCGGAGGACAATGCCGGCCGGCTCATGCGCTATGAACTGGGCGGCCTCAACCTGATCGTGGATTTCGCGCACAATCCGACGGCACTCGCCGGCCTCGTCGACTTCGCGCAGCACCTGCGGAGTAGCGGCCGGCTTGCGCTGTTGCTCGGCCAGGCGGGCAACCGCGAAGATACCGACATCGACCGGCTCGCCGCGGTCGCGGCCGCGGCCCGGCCCGATCTCGTCGTGGTCAAGGAGCTCGGAAGCTATTTGCGCGGGCGCGGCGCCGGCGAAGTGCCCGCGATCCTGCGCCGCGCATTGGCCCAGGCGGGTGTCGCGGATGCCTCGATCGCCGACGCGCCGGACGAAGACCGCGCCGTGCGGCGCGCGCTCGCCTGGGCGCGCGCCGGCGATGTGCTCGTGCTGCCGCTGCATTCCAGGGAAGGCCGCGGACGTGCGCTCGGCCTGATCGAGCAGCTCCGCCGCGAAGGCTGGCAGGCCGGCCGGCCGCTGCCAGAGTAGGAACCTCTGACTGACTCCCGCATGGAGCGCGTTACGCGCGCGCCTTGGCGGGACAAGGCGCGAGCCGAAGCCCCATAGCCGGGACTATGGGCGAGGCGAGCAACGAAGTCCCGGCAAGGCCCGCGCGTAACCCGCGGGGACCGGGCGACTTTCGTCCCTGGCGGCGTTGCTCGTCGCTTATGTATCACTCGATACACTTCGCTCCTCGCGCCTTGCCAGCGACGAAAGTCGCACACGGTCGCGCCCATGCGGGAGTCAGTCAGAGGTTCCAACCCTGAGGTATCGTGTCGCATGGCAGGCCGGATCCCGCAATCCTTCATCGATGAGCTGATCGCGCGCACGGACATCGTCGAACTGATCGGCGGGCGGGTGCAGCTCAAGAAAGCCGGGCGCGAGTGGAAAGCCTGCTGTCCGTTCCACAACGAAAAGACGCCGTCGTTCTGGGTGAGCCCGGACAAGCAGTTCTATCACTGCTTCGGCTGTGGCGCCCACGGCACCGCGCTCGGATTCCTGATCGAGCACGACAAGCTGCCGTTTCCCGACGCGGTCGAGGAGCTCGCCTCGCGCCTCGGGCTCGAGGTGCCCCGCGAGGACGACGGCCGCGCCGCGCGCGCGCGCCCGGGCGAAGGGCTGTACGAACTGCTCTCGCAGGTCACGCAGTTCTACCGCGACAGCCTGCGCGAATCGGAGCGCGCGAGGAAATATCTCGGAGATCGCGGGATAACGGCCGAGAGCTGTGTCAAGTTCGCGATCGGCTACGCACCCGATGCCTGGGACGGCGTGCTGAAGCGCTTCGGAGGCAACGCGGAACGCGACCGCGCGCTGCTCGAGGCCGGGCTCGTCGTCGAGCGCAGCGGCAAGGGCGAGTCCGGTTTCTACGACCGGTTCCGCGACCGCGTGATGTTTCCCATCCGTGACCCCCGCGGTCGGGTCATTGCATTCGGCGGCCGTGTCATCGACGCGGGCGAGCCGAAATACCTCAACTCGCCCGAGACCCCGCTGTTCCACAAGGGCCGCGAGCTCTACGGCCTTTACGAGGCGCGCCAGGCGCTTCGCAAGGTCGAACGGCTGCTCGTCGTCGAGGGATACGTCGACGTCGTTCGACTGGCGCAGGCAGGAATCCTGTATTCGGTCGCGACGCTCGGAACGGCGACGACGCCGGAGCATCTCAACCGCCTCTTCCGCGTCACGAGCGAACTCGTGTTCTGCTTCGACGGCGACAGCGCCGGACGGAACGCCGCCTGGCGCGCGCTCGAGAATGCGCTCGAGCACGCGCGGGACGGCAGGCAGCTCCGTTTCCTGTTCCTGCCCGAAGGTCACGATCCCGACACGCTGGTCGGCGAGGAAGGCGCCGAAGCCTTCGAGGCGCGCATCGCGGGCGCGCGACCCATTTCGGAATTCCTCGTGACGCAGCTCGCCGCGCGCACGGAACTCGGGAGCGTCGACGGGCGCGCGCGGCTCGCGGAGCTGGCCCGCCCCCTGCTCGCCCGCGTGCCACCGGGCGTTTATCACGAACTCCTGATGGAACGGCTCGCACAAGAAGTCCGCATGCCCGCGGGCCGGCTTGCGGATCTGCTGCGAACCCCGCCGGATCGCAGGCGGGGCGTCGCGGCGGCGCGCGGCGCGCGGCCGGCGCGCGGCGGCCGGCCCGCGCGATCCGCGGGCCGCCAGCCGCTCCTGACGCAGGCGATCATGCTGCTGCTCCACCATCCGGCGGCGGCGCGTGCGGTGACGAAGACGCCTGCCTGGCTCGAGGGCGATCAGAAAGGATTTGCGGTGCTGCGCGAGCTGCTCGAGACAGCGCGCGGGGAGGCCACGCTTTCGACCGCGCAACTGGTCGAGCGCTGGCGCGAGCGGCCCGAAGGCGCCCGGCTCGCCGAGCTGGCCGGGCAGGAATCGCTCGTGGCGGATGCGCGTGCCGCAGGCCGGGAACTCGCGACGATGCTGGCCCGGATGGGCGCGGAACTCGGGCCCGAAAAACGACTCAATGAGTTGATAGAACTGGCCCGCGAGCGGCGGCTCTCGGAGCCAGAACAGAAGGAATTTCAAGGACTTCTGGGCGACCGCGGCACCCGCCCCGGGCGCTGAACCGAGCCGGCGGGTACGCCTCCATCGCCCTCCGGCTGTATAATGCCCGGCTGTTTTGCCGCCGCACGCCGCCGTGAGGATTCCCCGCTTGAGCGAGAAAAAGCTCCCGGTCATTCCCGAGGACCGCCAGTCGCAATTGAAGCTCCTGATTGCCCGCGGCAAGGAACAGGGCTACCTGACTTACGCCGAGGTCAACGACCACCTGCCGCCCGAGATCGTCGATCCGGAACAGATCGAAGACATCGTCAACACCATCAACGACATGGGCATCACGGTGTACGAGAAGGCACCGGATGCCGAGGCGCTCCTCCTGACCGACGCTTCCGCGCCGGACGAGGAAGCGGTCGAGGAAGCCGCCGCGGCGCTCGCGATCGCCGACTCGGAATTCGGGCGCACGACGGACCCGGTCCGCATGTACATGCGCGAAATGGGCACGGTCGAGCTCCTGACGCGCGAAGGCGAGATCCGCATCGCCAAGCGCATCGAGGAAGGCCTCGACCAAGTGCGCAACGCCCTCGCCTACTACCCGCCGACCTACGACTACCTGCTCGCCGCCTACGAGCCGGTCAAGGCCGGACAGGGCCGCCTGACCGACCTCATCGTCGGGTTCCTCGATCCGAATGCGCCGGACGAGATCGCGCAGCCGCACAATCCGAAAACGGTCGTGCGCAAGGAAGAGACCGAGCTCGACGACGAAGAGAGCGAGGATAAATCCGACGAGGAAGAGGAAGCCATCGACACCGGCCCGGATCCGGAGGAGACGGCGCGCCGCTTCGCCGCGATCCAGCGCCTTCACAATACCGTCGCCAAGGGACTCGCGACGGCGCGCAGCGCCCGCGAGCCGAAGACCGTGCGTGCGCGCAAGCGCCTCGCCGAGCAGTTCATGGAGCTGAAGCTCGCGCCGAAGATGTTCGACGCCCTCGTCGGCCACCTGCGCAGCCACGTCGACGAGGTCCGTCGCCTCGAGCGCGAGATCATGATGATCTCCGTGCGCCAGGCCGGCATGCCGCGCAAGGACTTCATCGGCACGTTCCCGAAGAACGAAACGAACGTGCGCTGGATCGACAAGCACATTCGCGCCAAGCGCAAGCATTCAGCGGCGCTCGGCCGACTGCGCGAGGAAGTCGTGCGGCGTCAGCAGGAGCTCCGCGCGCTCGAGAAGCGGCTCACGCGCTCGATCCAGGAGCTCAAGGCGGTCAATCGCGACATCGCGACCGGCGAGGCGATGGCCCGCCGCGCGAAGAAGGAAATGGTCGAGGCCAACCTCCGCCTCGTCATTTCGATCGCGAAAAAGTACACGAACCGCGGCCTGCAGTTCCTGGACCTGATCCAGGAAGGCAACATCGGCCTGATGAAGGCGGTGGACAAGTTCGAGTACCGCCGCGGCTACAAATTCTCGACTTACGCGACCTGGTGGATCCGCCAGGCCATCACGCGCTCGATCGCCGACCAGGCGCGCACCATCCGCATTCCGGTGCACATGATCGAGACCATCAACAAGCTGAACCGCATTTCGCGGCAGATGCTCCAGGAGATGGGGCGGGAGCCGACGCCCGACGAGCTCGCGGGGCGCATGGAGATGCCGGAAGACAAGGTGCGCAAGGTCCTCAAGATCGCCAAAGAGCCGATCTCGATGGAGACGCCGATCGGCGATGACGAGGATTCGCACCTGGGCGATTTCATCGAGGACGCCGCCGCGGAAAGCCCGCTCGATTCGGCGACGGTCGAGTCGCTCCGCGAGACCGTGCACGGCGTGCTATCGCAACTCACGCCGCGCGAGGCCAAGGTGCTCCGCATGCGCTTCGGCATCGACCTTTCGACCGACCACACGCTCGAGGAAGTCGGCAAGCAGTTCGACGTCACGCGCGAGCGCATCCGGCAGATCGAAGCGAAGGCGCTCAGGAAACTGCGGCACCCGAGCCGCAGCGAGCAGCTGCGGAGCTTCCTGATCGAGGATTGAGCGATGGGCCGCGACTTCAGGCGCCTCGCGTCATTGGCGCTCATCGCTTGGATCACGTCCGGCGCTACCGCATGGGCAGCCGACGCAACGCTGCACCTGTGGCGCATCGAGATCACCGGCGGCGCCGACAGCCACGGCGAGATTGTCTTCTCGTTCTTCGAAGACGGCGTCGAAATCACGCAGATCCCGGCGGCCATTCCCAGGGGAACGCCCGAGAATGCCGTCGCCCGCCGCATCCGGAAGGAAATGCGGCGCATGTTGCCGAAAGAGCAGTACGGCATCGAACTGAAAAGTGGCGAAAAAGTCCTCATTTCGGCGCAAGGACATACGAAGGACTTCGAGTTCCGGCTCGTGCGCAACACGGTGCAAGGAACCACAGTCAGCATCGCGCGCGAGTAGCCTCGCCCGGTGCAATGCGGGGATACGCCCTTAGAAGCGGAAGCTGAGCTCCGCGAACAGCGTGGCGCTGCGCTTGCCTTCGACGTCGCCGTGGGTCAGGGGTTTCGCGATCTCGGCGTAACCCGATAGCCGCGCACCCTGCAGTGCGACGCCCGCGCCGAGCGTGGCCGCGGATTCGCGGCCCGGCTGGTCCTTCTTCCAGGCCGCCCCGATATCGTAAAAGCCGTAGGCCGACGGCCGGCCGACAGGCGTCTCGGCCACCGATAGGTCGCGCCGGAGGAGAACCTTCCCGCCGAGTCCGTGATCGCCCGCGATCTCCGCCACTTCGAAACCGCGGCCAAGCCGCTCGCCGCCGATCTTGAAGCGCTCGCTGTCGGCCAGCACGTCGCTGCTGTACTGGGCGAATGCATCCACGCGCACCGTCCATGACAGGTTCAGCCGCGTAAAACTAGTCGCCTGCAATTGCGCGAGCAGAAAATCGCTGCTGCGCGGGTCATCCACCAGGTCGTCCGCCTGCAGACCGGCGCCGAGCGCGTCGATGCCCTTGCGCAGTTCGACCACGGAAGAAAGCTGCGTGGCGCCGCCCGCGCGCCAGCCTGCCCTCAGGCCTGCTTCCAGGACGAGCAGGCGGTCGTCGCGAATCTCGAGACCATCGCGAGCCACGTTCAGGTTTTCCGCCTCGAGCGCTCCGGTCATGGTGATGAACCGGTTGACGGGCCGCGTGACGCGATACGCAAGGCGTTCCCGCGCATACTCGTCGCTCAGATTGACGGGTCTTTCGTTCGGAGCCGATTGCGAACGGAAGATCATCGCCATGCCGCGCGTGCCCGCGTCGCCGAGCGGCTGGTCGAGATACAGCGCGCCGCTCAGGTATTCGCGGGTATCGGTCGTGGCGGCAATCACGAGTCCGAGCTTCTCGCCCCAGCCGAGCAGGTCGTTGGCCTCGACCTGGCCGACCAGGAACAGCGGGCCGACCTGGTCGGTGCCGCGATTGTTCATGCGCGCGAGCCCCGTGACCGGCGCGAAATCCGCCTGCAACACCAGTTCGTGCGCATTCGGCGCCGCGTCGTCGCGGCGGGTCGTGGCCGTCACCGACAAGCCCGGCAGCTGCCGCAGCTCAGCGAGCGCCTGCGGTATCGCGTCGCGGCGCAACGGCGGCGCGTCGCGGAGGCCCGCGGCGATCAGCTCGATCTGCTCGCGATAGCGGCCCGGCGTGCCCTCGATCGTCACGCGCGTGATACGCGGTTCGAACACGCTGATGTGCATGATGCCGTCGGCAATGAGCGCCTGATCGAGCCGCATCTCGGGACGGGCGTAGCCGCCGGCCCGATAGAGCTCCGTGATCGCCGCGGCAATCGCCTGGGCAAGCTCGCGCGTCGCGGGCTGTCCCAGGCGATCGCGATAGGCCGCGAACAGTTCCGCCGGCGAATAGACCGTCGAACCGTCGATGGCGACGGATCCAAGCGGCGCGGCATCCGACGCGAGGGCGCGCACCGGCAGAACGGCGGTCGAGACGAATATGACAAGTGCGGCGATGGCCCGGAAAACCGGCCGCATTCCCCCTGCTGGCGCGCCCGTTGCGCACATCTTATGGAACATCCCCGGCAGCCCGATCGGTCATTGCGATTCTCCGGGATGCGGCGCATGGATGTTGCGATCCCCCTCACATCTGGACCGGCGGCCTACTCATTACGATGGACGTCAGCTGATACGGGGGAATCAGGGCATGCGCCATTCCAACAACCGCCGCAGGCCGCCAGCCGCGTTCCTCGCCCGGATGCTGCTGGCAGGCGTCATGGCCGTGCTGTTGCCGCTCCAGGCCGTCGCGTCGCCGGCTGCGGACGACATCGTGGTCGTCGACGTCAAGGGTGAGGTGCAGGTCACTTCGGGCGGCACGACACAGGGCGCGCGCGCCGGAACGACGCTCGATCTCCCCGCCGCGATCCAGACCGGGCGCGACGGCTCGATCGATCTGCGGCAGGGCGATACCACGATCGGCGTCGGCCCCGACACGCAGCTGGATTTTCCGGCTCCGGCCGCTAGCGCCGGCGCAATCGACCGCGTCGTGCAGCCCCGGGGCAACGCTTATTACAATGTCGGACCGCGCGGCAACCAGCGGCTGCGCGTCGAAACGCCGTATCTCGTGGCCGTCATCAAGGGCACCCAGTTCAATGTTGCGGTCACGCCGGACAGCAGCACGATTTCACTGCACGAAGGCCGGCTCGAAGTGCTCGCGACCGAAAGCGGGATAGCGGCCGTCGAACTGAACGCGGGAGAGGTCGCGATCCGCAAGCGCGGCGAGAAGACGATTCGCGTGCTGCAAGTCAAGAATGGCGCTGGATCATCCGCTGCTTCAGGCGGCGGCAGCGACGGAACGACCACGGCTCTCGTGCCTTCGGGCAAAGGCAACCCAGGCCCTGAAATACCGGATGATGGTTCACCGCTCGCCGACGATGTGGACGTGGACTTCGGTCCCGGCAATCCTGGCTTGCCGGCGAGTCCCGTTGACGACGGCGTGGCCGTCGACGTCGATGGCGCAATCGATGAGTTCGGGGGCGTCCCGGTCGGCGCGGATGCCGGCGTCGATCTTGGCGCGGGCACCGTCGACGCGGGCGCGGATGCCGGTATCGATCTCGGTCCCGCCAGCGTCGACACCGGCGTCGAGGCCGAAGCAGAGCTCGGAGCGGGCACCGTCGACGCCTCGCTGGATGCCGGCGCTGATCTTGGCGCAGCCGGTGCGGATACCGCCGCGGACGCCGGCGTGGACCTCGGCGCGGGCACAGTGGACGCCGGCGTCGATGCCGGCGTCGACCTCGGGTCCGGCGTCGAAGCCGATCTGGGCGCCGATGCTGCGGTGGACGCCGGGGCCGGGTCGGTTGACGCGGGGCTCGATGCGGACGTTGCCGGCGCCGATGCCGGCGTGGACCTTGGCGTCGACTTGACCGGCAGCGATGCGGGTCTTGATATCGGCACCGATGTACTGGGTGCCGACATCGATCTTAGAATCGGCGGCGAGACGCCGGCCAGTGACGCAACCGGCGCGCCGGACAACGACGATTCAGGGGGCTTGCTCGGCGGCATTCTTGGCCGCCCCCGGCTCTAGTTAGCCAATGCGCCTGGTGCGCCGTCACGGCTGGTGGATCACCGCCTTCGCCGCGTTCGCGCTCGCGGCCCTGTGCCGCGCCGTCGGGCTGTTGCAGACCCTTGAGTTCGCCGCCGCTGACGCGCGCGCCGGCCTGTTCGCGCGCCAGGTCGAATCCGACATCGTCATCGTTGGCATCGATGCCAAAAGCCTTGCGGCGCTCGAACGCTGGCCGTGGCCGAGGCGCCATCACGCGGACCTGATCGCGCGGCTGTCTGGCGCGGCGCCACGCCGCGTGTTTCTCGACATCGATTTCAGCTCTCAGTCGAATGCGCTCGATGACGCGCTGCTCGAGTCGGCGTTCAGAGACTGGAGCGGGGAACCGATCGTGCTGCCGGCGTTCTTCCAGGCCGTCACGGCATCGGACAGCACGCCGCAGCTGACCCGGCCGCTCGAGCGTTTCCTGCCGCACGTGCAGCTCGCCGCCGTGAACCGGCGCCCCGGCGCGGACGGCCTCGAACGCGCGTGGCGCAGCAGCTGGACCGTCGCTGGGCAGCGCTATCGTTCCGTCATCGATCCGGAGGCCAGCCTGCCGCCGGATAGCGAGGTGCCGATCGACTTCTCGATCTCACCCGCCTCCTTCGCCTACATTTCCTATGTCGATCTGCTGGACGGCCGCGTTCCGCCGGCCGCGCTCGCCGGCAAGACCGTGTTCGTCGGTGCGACGGCCGTCGAACTCGGCGACATGGTGCCGGTGCCGCTGCACCGGTCCCTGCCGGGCGTGGTCGTGCAGGCGCTCGCCCTCGAGAGCGTCAGGGCCGGTCCGCAGCGGAGCCTGCCTGGCTGGTTGACACTGCTCGCCATGGCCGGCTGGGCCCTGCTCTGCGCGGCGTCCCTGCGCGCCCGCTCATGGCGGCGAAATGCGACGGTGCTGGCGGGCGTGCTCACGCTGATTGCGGCGGCATCCCTGTACTCTTACGCCGCGCACCGGCTGTTGCTCGAAACCGTGCCATTCGTCCTCGCGACGATCGCCGTGTTCCTGGTGTCGACCCTGCGCTTTCTCGACCAGCAGACCTGGCGAGCGGTAACCTACGCCCTCGGCATGCGGCGTCGCGATGCGCTCCTCCGGAGCATCGTGCATTCATCCACGGATTGCATCGTCTGCGTCGATGAAGCGGGTCTGATCCAGACGGCGAACCCGGCCGCCGCGCGGCTATTCGCCTGCCCGGCCAATGAACTCGTCGGCGCGCCGATCCTGCGCTACATGCCGGGGCTCGCGGCGGCCATCGATTCGTCGCGGCCGGATGTCCTTGCGGCGCTTGACGGCGGAATCTCCGAATGGGACGCCCGGCCCGCCGCCGGCGAGGTGTTCCCGGTCGAACTCGCAGTGGGCCGCGTGCGGTTGCACAGCGAGCGGCTCTACACCGCGATCGTGCGCGACATCAGCGAACGCAAGGCCCAGCAGCGCAGGCTCGAGCACCAGGCCACGCACGATTCGCTGACGCAGCTTCCGAATCGCGCGGCATTGATGCAGCGGCTCGACACGGCGCTCGCCGTGGATGGCGCGCCCCAACCGCTGGCGCTCCTGATGCTCGACCTGTGCCGCTTCAAGGAAGTAAACGACACGCTCGGCCACGACGTCGGCGACCAGGTTCTGCGCGAAGTCGCGCGGCGCTTCCAGCAGACCGTCGGCGCGCAGGGACTCATCGCCCGCATCGGAGGCGACGAGTTCACGGTGCTGATCGACGGCCAGGAGACGCGCGCGGCCATCGCGATGACTGCGCAGCGGCTCAACGACTGCCTGCGCAAACCGATCGACGTCGCGGGGATCTCGATCGAGGTGGGGCTCAGCATCGGCGTCGCGCAAAGCCCGCGGGATTCCGCCGATCCGCAGACGCTCCTCAAGCACGCGGACGTCGCGATGTATGTCGCCAAGCGCCGTGGCACGCCGTTCGAATGCTACGACGCGGAAAGCGACGAGAACACTGTGCGCAGGCTGGCGCTCGGCAGCGAGCTCAGGACGGCGATCAGGGACGGGGCGCTCGAACTGCACTACCAGCCGCAGGTCAATTTCCGCACCGGCCGGGTCGAGAGCGTCGAGGCACTGCTGCGCTGGTCGCACCCGACGCTCGGACAGGTGAGCCCGACCGAGTTCGTCGCCATCGCCGAAGCGACGGACATGATCCGGCCGCTGACCGAGTGGACGCTCGGCCAGGCGCTTTCCGACAATCGCGAATGGCGTCGCCGCGGCCTCGATATCCGCGTCGCGGCCAACCTGTCGGCGCGGCTCCTGCAGGACACCGTATTTCCGGAACGGCTGCGCGTGCTGCTGGCATCGGCGCAGGCCGATGCCGCTTCGCTCGAGCTCGAGATCACGGAGAGCGCCATGATGCTCGACCCGGCGCGGGCGCTCCGCATCATCCAGGAAATCGACAGGCTCGGCGTGCTGATCGCGATCGACGACTTCGGCAGCGGCTACTCCTCGCTCGGCTATCTGCGCGATCTGCCGGTGCACGCGCTCAAGCTCGACAAGTCATTCGTACAGAGCATGCGCAGCTGCGCCGATGACCGGGTCATCGTCGAGTCGACGGTGCAGATGGCGCATGCGCTCAGAATGCAGGTCGTCGCCGAAGGGGTCGAGAGCGAGTGGGACGCCAGGTTCCTGGCCGCGGCCGGTTACGACTTCGGGCAAGGCTACCATTTCAGCGCAGCCCTGCCGGCTGCGGCGTGCGCGGAATGGATCGCCCGATTCAATGACGCAGAGCCGCGTGTGAGTCGTACTTTGAAGCACGTCAGGGCGTCCGGCGGATAGAATCGCATGCGTGTCGACACCAGTTACTCGAACTGACGCGCGACCCGTAGGGTCGTCGACGTTCGCGTTCTTGCGGCTGGTGCGAGCATTCGTCGTTCTGCTCGGCGTCGCACTCGCGGGCTCGCAATTCGGCGAACAGCACGTGATCCTGGACAACCTGTCCAATTTTCCGGTGCATATCGCCGCGGCTTTTCTAGTTTGCGCGGTGATCCTCGCGATCGCCCGCTGCAGCCGCTGGGCATTCGTGTCGGCTGTCGGCCTCGCCGTTTCGCTCGTGCCCGTCGTGCCCTGGTACTTCTCGTCGGACGCGGACACGGTGGGCGGCGATGGTGCCGTGGCCAAGCTCCTCGTATCGAACGTCTATCTCCAGAACCGCCAGTACGAAAGGCTCGCCCGGCTGATCGACGAGGAGCGCCCGGACATTGTCGGCCTGCTCGAAGTGAACTCGCGTTGGCTGGACGAGCTGCCGGCACTACGCAGGGACTTTCCCTATCGCCTGGAGGCGCCGGACCAAGTCTTCGTCGGCCTCGCGCTCTATAGCAAGCTGCCGCTGGCGGATCCGCGCATCGTGCGGTTCGGGGAGTTCGCAACGCCCGCGATCGTCGCGACGATTCAGATGCCGGACGGGGCGTTCGAAATTATTCTGACACACACGCTCCCGCCTATGAACACGGGGCTCGCAAACCGACGAAATTCCCAACTTCACGAATTGAGTCGATATGCGCGGGCATCGAAGCGCCCTGTTTTGCTCGCAGGCGACCTGAATGTCACGATGTGGAACCGCAATTACCGCTCGCTCGCAAGGCATGGCCGCTTGCGAAACGCGCGTGAAGGCCACGGCGTCGCGCCGAGCTGGCCGCCGCTGCGTGCGTTCGGCATTCCAATCGACCACATCATGGCGACGGCGCCGTTGCAGCTCCGCAGTTTTCGGGTACACCGCTCCATTGGCTCCGACCATCTGCCGATTTCAGCCGAATTTAGCCTCGCCGCGCAGGATACCGGAATGCTCCAGGAAGGCGGCTCGCCCCGCTAGCGGAATGCTGGACTTGTCCAGCGTTCGTCGTTAGTTTTGCCTGAATTCATATGGAAAAACGCGACAAGGAAGGATTGCGCCACGCCCTCGGGCAATTTGCGACCGGCGTGACGATCGTGACGACCGCGGGGTCGAACGGCGAGCCGATCGGAGTCACGGCGAACAGTTTCAATTCGGTGTCGCTCGATCCGCCGATGGTGCTGTGGTCGCTGATGGCTTCGTCGCTGTCGAGGCCGGCTTTCGAGAATGCGGCTCATTTTTGCGTCCACATCCTGGCCGTGTCACAGGAGGAACTGTCACAGCGTTTCGCCGCCCGCGGCAAAGACAAGTTCAGCGGGCTGCAATGGGTGCGCGGCGCGGGTTCCGTGCCGATGCTCGAGGAGTATGTCGCCCGATTCCAGTGCCGGTTGACCAATCAGTATCCCGTCGGCGACCACATCGTATTCGTCGGCGAGGTCCTCCATTTTGACAAGACCGACAAGCGTCCGCTCGTGTTTCATGGCGGCCGCTATGCGCTCGCCGAACGCCGCTTGATGGAGAAAGTGGCGCGGCGGCTCGGCGGCCGGTCGACCTATCGCGTGGACCGCAGAGACAAGCGGAAGCCGACCCGTTAAATCCGCCCAATCGCTTCGGCGACCGCGGGGAGTCGACATGCAATCAGGGAATCGCGACAGCGGTGGGCGGCAGCCGCTGCTCTGGACGCTGGTCGGCACCGCGCTCGGCCTCGGCCTGCTCTACGCATCGACGCGAAAGATCGATGGCGCGGCGCTCGTCGCCACGCTGAAATCGGTCGAATGGCCGTGGGTCTGCGGGATCCTCGGCTCGACGCTCGCCTTCATCGCCATCAAGGCCTGGCGCTGGGCGATTCTGCTGCGATACATTCCGGGCCTGCGATTCCGGGAGCTCCACTCCGCCGTGTATATCGGCCTTGCGTTCAACTTCCTGATCGCGCACGTCGGGGAGTTTCTCCGCACAGCGATCGTCGCAAGGGGCCATCAGGTCGCGGTCAGCACCGTATTCGCGTCGGTCGTGATCGAAAGGGTGCTCGATTTCATCGCGCTTCTCTTGCTGCTGGTGCTGATTGTCGCATTGATGCCCGACCCGCCCGACTTGGTCGCCGCCGCCGCCGCATTCAGCGGCGGATTCGTCCTACTGGCGGTCGCCGGACTCTACCTGCTGTTGCAGCCGCCGGCCTGGGCGACGAGTTTCGCCGCGTCCATTGGCCGTCCGCTGCCGGAGCGATGGCGAGAGCGCATCCGGCATGAACTGGACCGTTTCACGCCCGGCCTGGCGCCCCTCAGGTACCCCCAGCTCCTGCTCTTGGCCATCCTGGTTTCGGTCCTGCAATGGGCACTCGTCATCCTCGCGATCTGGTGCAGCGGGGTCGCCGTGGGGACCTCCGTGTCGCTCGTTGCCGCGACTGTGACGTTCGTCCTGATCATCATCGGCCTCACGCTGCCAAACTCCCCATTGCAGATCGGCACCACGCAGCTGGCTTTCGTCCTGGGGGCGGGAACCGATGGTACGGGGGCGACGGCAGCCATCGCTGCCTCGCTCCTGTACACGGCCTTTCTCATCATCCCGATCATGCTGGTGGGGGGTGGGCTGATGCTGTGGGGACAGGCCAACGCCGGCCGATTACGTAGAATCCGGGATTGACCGGAGAATCAGGGAAATCGGGAGTGCACGTTCGAGTGGATGGCAGCCGCTTGTCGCCGGTCGACCGGACATTCACGCTGATGCTGCGCTGTCCCATCTGCGCTTCAGACGAGGCCGACACGCTCGGCGTCACCGGCAGCGACGTTGGCTCGCCCGATGCCACCGTAATCATGCGTTGCGAGGATTGTTCGGCCGTCTACCTGAGCCCCAGAGCGTCGGGTCCGGACCGGTCGCCCCTGGCATCCGTGGACACGCTGTTTTCCCGAAGCCGGTTGCGCCGATGGAGCCGCGGACTGCCCGCGAGCGCAAAGATTCTTTGCGTCACACCCGCGGACTGCATTCCCGAATCCGGCGGATATGACCTGATCTTGCTTTCCCGCTCCCTGGAATCGGCCGACGATCCGAGCGCCCTGTTGCGTCAGGCCGCAGGACTCCTGGCGCCCGGCGGACGCGTCGTCGTGATCGGCGGCAATGCCGCCTCATCCTGCTTCGCCCTCTTCGGCGGACGGCACTGGAACGGTTATCAGTTTCCGCAGACACGACTGCAATTGACGCCGGCAGCGTTGCGCCGCGCAAGCACCAATGCCGGATTGCGAATCATCAAAATTGCGACGGAATCCGACGCCCAAGCCTGGCTGCATTCGACCGCCAACTGGCTGCACGATTGGGACTTGAGTCCAGCATTGGTCCATCTGTTGACCGGTCGCTGGCTGCTGCCGCAGGCCGTCGCGGCCTTGCTCGAAGGCCTCGCCGCCGCGCGCGGTCGCGCTGCGCTGCTCGTTGCCCAACTGGAGCGGCCATGAACGCGTCTGCGGCGGGCGCATCGGAAAATGTCGCCGCGGCACCCATTGCGATACTCGGCGCAGGCATCGCAGGACTGACCGCGGCCAACGACCTGCACCGGCGCGGACTGCCGGTTCGCGTTTACGAGGCCGGAAAAGCGATCGCCGGCATGGCGCAGAGCTCGACCGACGAGCGTGGTTTCACCTACGACTTCGGCGCCCATCTCATCACGAATCGCCTGGCCGCTGCGCTCGGCGTGACATCCAACTGCTATACGGTCACGCACTACGACGAGACGGTTTATCTCAGCGGCAGGACCTACGACTTTCCGTTCGGCTTCCTGCGATCGCCGGCGTTTGTCGCGAGTGCGGCGCGAAGCAGGCTGTCACCCGGCGCCAGACGAAGCGTGCGATCGGCCGCAGACTGGTATCGCGCCAATTACGGCCGCCGCCTCGCCGATGCCGTCGCCATCCCGCTCGTCGAAGCATGGTCCGGCGTGCCGGCCGACCAGCTTTCGTCGGCGGTCATTCCGCCGCACGTCGACCGCGGCACAATGAACATCCTGAAACTCAAGCTCTCCGGCTGGGCGAGCGGCCGCGCGGTCGCGAACGGATTCTCACGCGTCAAGGCCGAAAGCCCGCATGTCTGGCACGTCTATCCGAAAGGCGGCGTGGTCGAACTATGCCAGAGGCTGGCGGCAGGACTCGAGGACCGGATATCAGTTGAGAGCCGCGTCGAAGCCATCCTGGTAGACGGCGACCGCGTGCGCGGCGTGAAGGTGAATGGCAGCGAACAGGCGGCGTCCGCCGTCGTGAGCACGGCACCCTTGCACGTACTGCCGCGGCTGATCCAGGGCACGAGCGCATTGAATCACCTGAGCCGGTTCCGCTATCGGCCCATGGTCCTCGCCAGCCTCCGCTTCCAGGGTCGCCCGCTGTTGCCGGCCGTGACCACCTGGGTGCCTGAGCGCGAGCATCCTTTTTTCCGCCTGACCGAGGTTCCGCAGTCCGTGCCCTGGCTCGCGCCTGAGGGCATGACGCTCATCAACGTGGATATCGGATGCGAGACCGACAGCGACTACTACAAGATGGCCGATGACGCGATCGGCGAACTCTGCGTCCAACATCTGGACGCCATGTTTCCGGGAGCCCGGCGCCGCTACGACGGCTGCCGCGTCGTGCGCACGCCGGTCGGCTATCCCGTCTATCTCCGCGATTACGAGGCCGAACGGTCCGCGCTCGAATCGGGCCTGCCCGTCGAAGGCCTCTATTCAGTCGGAAGAAACGGCGAATTCGCGCACATATTGATGGAAGACATCTACTGGCGCACGCTGGCGCGGATGCGGGAACTTCGCGCCTGGCACGCGGCGCGTCATAGCTGATCGGAGGATTGACCGAGTGAGCAATGCAGCAGATTCACGAGGCCAGCCTGCCGCGCCCGACGCGGCGGCGCTGCAGCTCGAGCGTTCCTATTGGGAGAACTACCAAGATTACGACTGGTCATCCGAACAGGCGAAGGCCCAGGCAATGGCCTGCATTCCGCGCCTCGATGGCGACATCCTCGAGATTTGCGTCGGTGGCGGCGCGTTTGCGCGCAAGATCCCGCGCGGTTACCGCTCTTATACCGGCCTGGATCTCTCGCAGTCGCTGCTTGCCGCGCTGAAGTCGCACATGCCGCACGTCAATGCGGTGCACGGCGACGCGCAGGACCTGCCTTTTGCCGACGCGTCGTACGACACGGTGCTCGTCTTCTCCGGGCTGCATCACCTGCCGCGCTTTCAGCAGACGCTGGCGGATTCGTTCCGCATCCTGCGGCCCGGCGGCTGCTTCTTCTGTTTCGAACCCAATGACCGCGCCTGGTACCGCGCGCCAATGCGGTTTCTGCGCAGCAAGAAGTTCGTGCGCGATTTCATCGAGATTTATTCCGAGGATGAGATTTATCTCGACCCCGGCAAAGTCGAACACGCGTTCAGAGACGCGGGATTTACCAATATCCACGTCGATTACATGACTCCGCGCTTCAACCCCGAATTCCTGGGCTTCGCCAATCGCGTGTTCGCGCGCATGATTTATCTCGCCGCTTCGCTGGGAAGCTCGATCAGCACCCAGTCGTATTTCGCGATGTCAGGACGAAAAGCCTGAGAAACCGCCGTAATACGACGACTTGCCTGCGCAACGCGGGCCATGCATGCTGACGCCAGCTATCCATCGCGTCGGGACATAATCAGGGAGCGCGCCGGGTCTCACGTGTCCACCGACACCATGTGCCGTAATCTTCATCGCTGCATCCTGCTGCTCGTCGCCTGCGTAGCGGCCGCGCCGGTCTGGGCGCAGCGCGGCGCGCTCACCGTGCCGCGGAATCTCGACCAGCTCACCGACCGGGCCGCCGACATCGTGCGCGGAACCGTCGTCAGCGCACGCGTGGAGAAGCATCCCGAGTTCACGAACCTCGACACCGTCGTCGTGACGCTCCGCGTCCGCGAGACGCTGAAGGGGCAGGCGCAAGGCAGCTTCACGTTCCGCCAGTATATCTGGGACATCCGCGACAAGCAGGACGCTGCCGGCTACAGGAAGGGACAGGACATGCTCCTTCTCATGATCGCGCCGAGCAGCCACGGGCTCTCGAGCCCCGCCGGCATGGACCAGGGGCGCTTCCGCATTACGCGCGACCGCTCGGGGCGCGAGTTGGCCATGAACGGCACCGGCAACATCAGGCTCCTCGACGGGCTCCGCGCCGAAGCGAGCAAGGAAGGGGTCGCGCTTTCTTCCAGCCAGGCGAGTCTCATCGCCAGGCACCGCAAGGGCCCGATCGACGCAAGCGAGCTGGTTGCGCTCATCCGTGAACTCGCGAGAAGTGAGTAAGGTGCAAGGAAGGCTGGCGAAGATCTTCGCTTTGCTGGTGCTGCCGATTCTGCCGGCCAGCGGTGCCCATGCGGGCGGACCGCTTGCCCTGCAGGACGACGGCACACCATTCGCGTGGAGCACGGCCGCCCCGATCGCCTATCGCACCGACGACGGACCCTTGAGCGCGAGCGTCGCCGAAGGCGCGGCCCGCGCCAGGGTTCAGGCGATGTTCAATGTCTGGCAGAACGTTGCCTCCTCGAGCATCAGCTACACGCGCGCGGGATTTATCGAGGCCGTCGGCGTCTTTTCCGACGGCGACGTGAGCAATTTGGGCGAGTTCAATGCCGTCGAGGGCGACTGCGGCGCCGGCAACCAGAGCCCGATCATCTACGACGCCGATGCCACGATATTCATCGCGCTCGGAATCGACGAGACGTCGGTGATCGGTTTTGCCGGGCCGTGCGCAATCGACCCGGGTGCGGGTCAATTCGTGAGCGGCCGGGCTGTGATGAACGGCCTGTTCCAGGACGGCGAGGACGATCCCGTTCCCGACCTGACCGCCGCCGAGTTCGACGCGACGTTCGTGCACGAGTTCGGCCACTTCTCCGGTCTCGACCACTCGCAGATCAACGTCGAATGCGGATTCGGGCCCTGCAGTAACGACAATCTCGCCGGACTGCCGACGATGTTCCCGTTTCTGGTCTCCGCCACTCAGGGAAGCCTGTCCATCGACGACATCGCCTGGATATCGCGGCTCTATCCGGCGGGCGGTGCAAGCGGCTTTGCGGCCACCCACGGCACGATCACGGGCACGGTGTTTTTCTCCGACGGCGAAACGCACGCGCAGCTCGTCAATGTGGTCGCCCGGCTGGTGGACAATCCGGGCACGGCCGGCGTCAACGAGAGCCGCACGACGGCCGGCTCCAACGTCTCGGGCTACAAGTTCCGGCTCTTCAACGGCAACCCGATCAATGCCGCCAGCGACATCTTCGGCAGCCAGGTGCCGTCCCACATCGGCCTGTACGAGATTTCGCTGCCGCCGGGCGACTACACGATCGAGGTCGAATCGATCGACGCGCAGTTCGTCGAAGGTTCGAGCGTGGGCGGACCGGTCCGAATCCCGATGCCCGGCACGGCGCCGGCGCCAATTGGACCGATCACCGTCACGGCAGGCGCCACGGACTCGGGCAACGACGTGACGCTCATCGGCACCGATCCGCGCTTCGATCAGTTCGAAGGCCCGGGCCCTTGAGGACACGGATGTCCTCGCTCACGCGCGCAATCGGCGGCTTGCTCGTCGCCGCGCTCATCGCTTCCTGCGGCGGCGGAGGCAGCGGCGGTGGCGGAACGGGTCCGCTCAACATCACGAGCACCACCGTAAACGACGGCGTGGTCGGCGTCGCCTACAACGACACAATCGATGCCACCGGCGGCACGGGCACGCGGACATTCAGCGTGACCGCCGGCGCCCTGCCCGCGGGCCTCACACTCAGCGCCGCAGGCGCCATCACCGGCACACCGGCCGGCCCCGCGGTCACGGCCAATTTCAGCGTGACTGTCACCGATTCCGCAAACCAGCCGCAGACCGACACCCAGGCGCTCACGATCGACATCGTCGAACCGCTGGCGGTCACATTCACCGCCGTCACAACGACATCCGTAGGCGCGGCCTACAGCCAGTCGCTCGGCGTGAGCGGCGGCACGGCGCCGTACACCTTCAGCGTCAGTGCCGGCAGCCTGCCGGACGGTCTCGCGCTCAGCGCGGGCGGCGCGATCACGGGCACCACGGCTGCGAGCGCGACGACGCAGACCTTCAACGCGCGGGTCACGGACTCTTCCGCGCCGGCGTTGATCGCAGACACTAAGCTGATCATCGTCGTCACGCTCGAGATCACGACGACCGCGCTCCCTGACGCCAGCGGTGGCGAAGCATATTCCGCGTCGCTCGAAGCGCAGGGCGGGCGGCTGCCGCTCGACTGGTCGCTCATCGCGGGCGCATTGCCCGCGGGCCTCGTAGGCCCTGACCCGGCGACCGGCGAGATCAGCGGAACACCCGATCCGGTCTGCGCTGCGGCGGCGACTGCGCTGACCGCGCAGGTGATCGATTCGGACAGCCCGGCGCAGTCCGACACGCAGGCGGCGATCGCCCTGACAGTGAACCCCGCGCCGCTCGACATCACGAGCCCGACGATGCCGAACGGCACCGTGGGCATGGCTTATAACGCGGCAGTTCAGGTGTCGGGCGGGATGCCGCCCTACAATTTCGCGATCACCAACGGCACATTGCCCAGCCAACTCACGATCAACGCGGCCACCGGCCAGATCACCGGAACGCCCGACACGATCGAGACGCAGACCTTCGACGTGACGGTGACCGATGCCTGCCCCGACTCGGTGACGGAACCGGTCAGCATCACGATCAACGCGGTCCCGCCGGGCCGCAACGATTCGATTGCCGACGCGACGGTCTTGCCGGGCAACGGGACCTATTCGGCTTCCATCAGCCCGAGCGGTCATCCAAACACCGTCTTCGATCCCGATGAGGATTATTACGAGATCACGACGACCGCGGCCTCCACCGTCACGGTCGACATCAACGCGGATGTCAACGGGAGTCCGCTCGATTCGGTCATCGAGATCGTGGGCGCGAACGGCGTCCAGCTCAGCACATGCGTCAGCCCGGCATTCACGTCCCCCTGCGAGCACGATGACGAGACGCTCGGCGTGGATCTCGATTCCTTCCTCGAAATACAGGTCGGCGGCGCGACGACCTTTTATATCCACGTCGTGGATTTCGGCAGCAATGCCAGGCCGGACAAGCTCTACGATCTCGTGATCAGCGGAGTGAACTGACGCGCGGGCATGGCATCCGTTTCATGAAGCGATCGGGCCGGAGCAATTGAGCCGCTTCGCGGAAGCTTTCGCGGCGATACTCGGCTGTCTCGCGCTGACCACGGCCTCGGCTGCTGCGGACGACCGCAACGTCATCCTGGTCACCCTCGACGGCGTGCGCATCCAGGAGCTTTTCTCCGGGATGGACCGCGTGATCGCCGATGCTCCGGAAGCGGAATCCGGAATCTACGAAATCGACGTCACGCGAGCGCGCTACTGGCGCGACAGCGCGGTCGAGCGCCGCGAGGCGCTGATGCCGTTTTTCTGGAAGTCGCTGGCACCGGCCGGCATGGTGCTCGGCAACCAGGCGCTCGGCAGCAAGGTCACGGTCCGGAACGACCAGTGGTTTTCCTATCCCGGCTACTCCGAGATCCTGACCGGCGAGCCTCAGCCCGAGATCAGGAGCAATGACTTCGTCCGCTACCCGCACGAAACCGTGCTCGATTTCATTCACCGGGAACTGAAGCTCAAGCCGACCGAGGTCGCGCAGATCGGCTCCTGGGACGGTTTCAAGTTCGCAGCGTCGCGGAATGAAGGCACGTTTTTCATGAATGGCGCCTACGACCTCGTGCCGCCGGCGCTGAGCACTCCGGAAATGGAGCTCCTGGGCGGACTGCGGCGTCAGGTCATGCAGCTCTGGGAGGAGAGCAGCAACGACGTCCTGACTTTCCGCATCGCCCTCGCCTACCTGCGGAAGCACCAGCCGCGCGTGCTCTGGCTCGGCCTCGGCCAATCGGACGACTGGGCGCATGCCCGCCGCTACGACCGGCTGCTCGACTACCTGCACCTGGTGGACGGGCTGATCGGCGAGCTGTGGCGGACGCTGCAATCGCTCGATGCCTACCGCGGCCGCACGACGCTCGTCATCACGACCGATCACGGCCGCGGGCGCACGGCCGCGGACTGGGCCGAGCACGATGCCGGCATCGAGGGCAGCCAGGACATCTGGATTGCGATCATCGGGCCGGACACGCCGGCGCTCGGCGAGGCGCGCGATTTTCCGCACGTCACGCAGAGCGACGTCGCGGCGACGATGCTGCAATGCCTCGGGCTGGATTACCGGAAGTTCAATCCCGATGCCGGCCCGCCGGTCCGGGGCAGCCTGGAGGCACGTTGATGTCTGGTGGCGTCGGCCTCTGTAGACTGTAAGGCTGATGTCTTCCAGTCCATTACCACCCGGTCCCTCCTCCCGCGACGGCGTCGACGCGACGACCACCGGGACTTTCGTGGTGGACGAAGTCATGGGCGTCGCGAAGCGCGACCGGCCGCTGGTTTCAATCGTATTGCCCGCGTTCGACGAGGCGGCGGTCCTGCGCGATCACGTCATCGCGCTGCTCGAGTACCTCAAGACCCTGAAGAGACGCTTCCGCTTCGAGATCATCATCGTCAACGACGGCAGCCGCGATCAGACCGGTCCAATCGCCGAACAGCTGGCCGCGGAATTCGACGGGATCAGGGCGTTCCATCACCCTCGGAATTTCGGCCTCGGGCAGGCGCTGAAGACCGGATTTGCGCAGTTTCGCGGGCAGTACGTCATCGTTCTCGACATCGACCTCAGCTATGGCCCGGAGCACGTTGGACTTCTTCTTGATCGCATCACCAAGACCGGTGCGCGAATGGTCCTGGCGTCTCCGTACATGCGTGGCGGGCGTGCCGTCGACGTGCCCTGGTCGCGGATGCTGCTGAGCCGGGTGGCGAACTGGTTCCTCGCGAGGGCCTCCGGTCAACGGATCAGCACCATGACCTGCATGGTGCGCGCGATCGACGGACGGTTCCTGCAGTCGCTGCATCTTCGGAGCACGGGCATGGACGTGATGCCCGAAATGATTCACAAGGCGAAGCTGTTGCGGGCAAGTATCGAGGAAGTGCCGGCGGAACTGAATTGGGAGCGCCAGAACCGGGTCGGCGGGCGGCGCCGGTCCAGTCTGCGCGTCCTGCGCCAGATACTCGGAACGACCGTATCGGGATTCATCTTGCGGCCGTTCACGTTCCTGCTGGTTCCCGGGCTCTTGCTGCTCGCGTTCTCCGCCTATGTGAATACCTGGATGGTCGTCCACTTCGTGAATGCCTACGCGCAGCTGCATCCGACGCCGGACACAGTGAGGGACATGTCCGCTGCCGTCGCGCTGGCATACAGCCAGTACCCGCATACGTTCATCGTCGGGTTGCTGTCTCTGATGCTCGCGATGCAGCTGATCGGCATGGCAATGCTCTCGCTGCAGAACAAGAAGTACTTCGACGAACTCTTCCATCTCGGCTCGACCCTGATGCGCGAGCGGCGCGAAGCCGATCGCCGTCTGGAAGACCAGCCGGAGCAAGGCCCGCAGGCGAAAAGTATGGCCCAGACTGACGAGCAATCGCGCTCCGCCTAGGGATACCTATGACTGCGCCTTACGTCGTCACGGGTTGCGCCGGCTTTCTCGGATCCAACTTGGTGGGCCGGATGCTCGAGGCCAACCACCAAGTCGTCGGGATCGACAACCTTTCCATGGGCAGTCTCGACAATCTCGAGGACTACCGTAGCAACCCGCGATTTCGCTTCGTTCAGGCCGATGTCACCGAGCCCGCCACGCTCGCCGGCCTCGACGGCAATTTCGCCGGCATCGTTCATCTCGCGGCATTCAAGATCCCCCGCTATGGCAAGGCGATCGACACACTCAAGATCAACTACCGCGGCACGGAGAACGCGCTGGATTTTGCCCACCGCCTCGGATGCAAGCTGGTGCTTGCGTCAACTTCCGATGTCTATGGCCGCAATCCCAAGCTTCCATTCAGCGAAGAAGGAAGCGACAGCGTCATCGGCAATTCAAAGGCCCCGCGCTGGGCCTATGCGGTTTCCAAGCTCTTCGACGAGCATCTCGCGCTCGCCTACCAGGACGCTTACGGCTTCCCGGTCACGATCCTGAGGTTCTTCGGCTCGTATGGCCCGCGGCAGAACCTGAGCTGGTGGGGCGGGCCGCAGTCGGTATTCATCGACTGCGTGCTGCATGATAAGCCCATACCGATCCACGGCGACGGCAGCCAGACGCGCAGCTTCACTTACGTCACCGATACGGTGGAAGCCACCTACCAGGCCCTGGTGCGAGCAGAAGCGAACGGCCAGATCATCAACATCGGCAGTACCCAGGAAATCACGATTCTTGATCTCGCCCGCCGGATCAAGCGCCTGTCCGGGACACCTGGCGATTTGCGCGTCGAATTTGTGCCCTACGCGTCTTTCACCGGCCGAAAATACGAGGACGTGATGCGTCGGGTCCCCGACGTGGGCCTTTGCGAGCGGCTCCTGGGTGTCCGCGCGCAAGTCGACATCGACGACGGCCTCTGCCGCACGATCGAATGGCAGCGCCGCATTCCGCACGAATGCGCATAGGCATCATCGGCGGCGGACTCATGGGACTCACGCTGGCCGAGCGTCTCGGCGCGCTCGGCCATCGAGTGTGCGTCTACGAGCGTGCCGCGCAGCCAGGGGGACTTGCCACCTGGCACAATTTCGGCGAATTCGTCTGGGATCGTTTCTACCATGTCATCCTCCCATCCGACACGTCGCTGATCGAGTTCATCCGCAGTATCGGGCTCGCGGACCGACTGCGTTGGCGCGCGACGCGCACCGGCTACTATGTCGAGCGGCGCTTCCACTCCCTGAGCAGCGGGCTCGATTTTCTGCGCTTTCCGCTGCTTGGCTGGTGGAGCAAGCTGCGGCTCGCATACACGATCCTGTACTGCTCGCGCATCCGCGATTGGCGCCGCCTGGAACGCGTGACCGTCGAGGAATTTCTGGTTCGCCATTCCGGTCGCGATACGTTTGAGAAGATGTGGAAACCGCTACTGCTGGCGAAACTCGGGGAGCACTACCGCCGCGTTTCCGCGGTATTCATCTGGACTTACGTCAGGCGCTTGTTTTCGGCACGCGATGCGACCGCGCAAAAAGAGCAGCTTGGCTACCTCTCGGGGGGCTATCGCACGGTATTCAGTCGGCTGGTCGACCTCATCGGCCAGTCCGGCGGGGTCGTCCGTACCGGAGTCGAAGTCGAGTCAGTGCGGGCGCATCCGCGGGCTGGCATTCAGATTACGGCGGCCGGCGAAACCCAGGATTTCGACAAGGTCATCTTTACGGGACCGATGAACGTGCTGCGGAGCGTTGCTGACCCGCGGCTCGTACAGATGCCACCGGAGGGCGACATCGAGTACTTGGGCGTTGTCTGCATGGCGCTCGTTACGCGCAAGCCCTTCTGCCCCTATTACGTCCTCAACATCGCCGACGAGCGTATCCCATTCACCGGCATCATCGGGATGAGTTCCCTGGTCGATACCAAGGAAACGTCCGGTCTCTACCTCACCTACTTTCCGAAGTACGTATTATCCGAAGACGTCATGCTGCGAAGGCCGGAGGAAGTGCTGAAGACCGAGTTTCTCGCGGGGTTCCGCGCAATGTATCCGGACTTCAGCGACGACGACCTCGTCGCAGTCCATATCAACCGCGCACGAATGGTCCAACCACTTCATGTCCTCAGTTATTCCGCGCACGTGCAGCCGCCGCGGACACGCCATGACGACTTCTACGTGGTCAACTCCGCCCAGTTCGCCAGCAATACGCTCAACAACAACGAGGTCATCCGCAACGTGAATGCATTCCTGACGCAATACGCGGAATCATTTCCGGGTTCGCGCGCCGCGTCCACCGCCGCGGGCGGCGGTCAGGTCAAGCGGAACGTGGCATGAGGAAGAACTCCGCACAAGACCAGCGTGATTTTTTCGCGCACGAGACCGCCGTGATCGACGAACCATGCGAGATCGGCGCCGGAACAAAGATCTGGCACTTTAGCCACGTCATGCGCGACGCACGTATCGGAAAGCGGTGCAACATCGGCCAGAATGTTGTCGTCTCGCCAAAGTGCGTCGTCGGAGACAACGTCAAGATCCAGAACAACGTCTCCATCTATACGGGCGTCATCATCGAGGACGGCGTGTTCTGCGGCCCCTCGATGGTCTTCACCAACGTCATTAATCCGCGCAGCTTCATCGAGCGAAAGGACGAGTACCGGCAGACTCTGGTCAGGCGAGGCGCATCGATCGGTGCGAACGCGACCATCGTTTGCGGGGTCACTCTCGGGCGCTTTTGCGTCGTCGGCGCCGGTGGCGTTGTCTCGCGGGACGTGCCCGATTACGCCGTTGTCTACGGAAACCCGGCGCGCATCCGCGGCTGGGTCTGCTATTGCGGCATCGGACTCGACCTGGGAGCGGACGATGCTGAGTCGCGGCAGGCCGCTTGCGGTACCTGCGGACGCCGATACCGGCGCGAAGGCCGAGATGTCGCCGAAATCTGAGCGCGAGAAGCCGAGCTCAGTTCGCTTGCTGCAGGTGGTCGGCGCGCGGCCGCAGTTCGTCAAGCTCGCGCCCGTGTGCCGCGCCATCGGCGCGGCGAACGCGCGTGGCGAACAAATTAAAAGCATCATCGTTCACACGGGCCAGCACTACGATCCGGGCATGTCGGACGTTTTCTTCGATGAGCTCGACATCCCGCAGGCCGACGTGCATCTCGGTATCGGATCCGGTTCGCATGGCCTGCAAACCGGCCGCATGCTGGAGCGGCTGGAAGCCGTCCTGATCGAGCGCCGGCCTCATGTCGTCCTGACGTATGGAGACACCAATTCGACCCTCGCCGCCACGCTGGCCGCCGCCAAGCTCCACTTGCCGGTGGCCCACATCGAGGCGGGCCTCAGGAGCTTCAATCGGCGGATGCCGGAAGAGGTCAATCGAATCGTAGCGGACCATCTCTCGGATCTGCTTTTTGCGCCCACGCCGGAGGCGATGCAGAACCTCGAGAAGGAAGGCCTGAGGGGACGCGCACGCCAGGTTGGCGACGTCATGCTCGATGCCATCCGGTTCCACGCCGTGGCTGCCCGTTCACGCTCACGGGTGCTTGAGCGACTCGGCCTGACAAAGGGTGGCTATCTCGTGGCGACCCTGCATCGCGCGGAGAATACGGCCGTCGATCGCCTGGCAACGCTGCTCGAGGCACTTGCGAGGCTGGCCGCGGCAGACCGGCCGCTCGTGCTCTCGCTGCATCCAAGGACGGCAAATGCCATTCGCGAATCCGGCATCGGGCTTCCCGATGCCGCGGGATTGCGCGTGGTGGCGCCACTCAGCTACCTGGACATGATTCAATTGGTCGGCAATGCCCGCATCGTGCTGACGGATTCCGGAGGACTTCAGAAGGAGGCGTTCTTTCTGGGGCGCCCCTGCATCACGCTGCGCAACGAAACCGAGTGGGTCGAAACGGTCTCCGGGGGCGGCAACATCGTCGCAGGTACGGAAATCCAAGAAATCGTCGATGCCACCGCTCATTGGGACAAGCAACTGGCGACTGGCGAGCCCGATTTCTCGGCGGCGGTCGTGCGCGCGTTCGGCGATGGACAGGCATCGGCGAAAATCGTTGCCCACACGATGGATTACCTTGCGAATCACGCGAGTGAACGCTCACATGGAGAGGCAAGAGGCGCCACGAGCTGAGCCCCCCGTTTCCGCGCGCATCTCAGAATGTGCTGGCAATCACGTTCCCAAGGACCAAGTCCCCGTCCACCATGCGATATTATGGTGATCGTCAGGGGATAAAAATCGCATGGATTCCGTTCAGGTCGCCGTCGTCGGAGTCGGAGGCTGGGGCAAGAACCTCGCCCGCAACCTTCATCAGCTCCCCGAAGCCAATCTACGCTACGTCTGCGACCTGGACCGGGCAAAGCTCGATCAGCTCGCGCGCCAACTTCCCGGGGCGCAGCTCACGAGCGATCTGGATCTCGTTTTGCGCGATCCCGAAGTGCAGGCGGTTGTCGTCGCGACACCCGCGCCTCGCCATCACCCGATCTGCAAGGCGGCGCTCGAGGCCGGCAAGGACGTGTTCGTCGAGAAGCCATTCACGCTCGAAGTCGCGCACGCCGAGGAGCTCATCGCGCTCGCGGGAAAAAACCACCGCGTTCTCATGGTCGGCCATCTGCTCGAGTACCACCCAGTGGTCACGCGCCTGCGCGAGATGATCGGGCGCGAGGATTTCGGAAAGCTCTACTACATTTACAGCCAGCGCGTGAATCTCGGCACCGTGCGTGCCGACGAGAACGCGCTGTGGAATTTTGCCCCACACGACATCTCGGTGATCATGTTCCTGCTGGGCGGCACCCCGACCGACGTCACGGCCCGCGGCCAGTGCTACCTGCAGAAAGGCGTCGAAGACGTCGTCTTCCTGACCATGAACTTTGACGGCAAGGCGATGGCCCACGTGCACGTCAGCTGGCTCGACCCTCACAAGATCCGTAAGCTGACGCTCGTCGGCGACCGGAAGATGGCCGTGTTCGACGATCTCGAAGCGACTGAGAAGCTCCGCGTCTATGACAAGGGCGCGCAGGTCAACCAGGACTACAACACTTTCGCCGAGTACGTGGGACTCCGTTTTGGCGACATCACAATGCCCTACATCAAGGTCGGCGAGCCGCTCCAGATCGAGTGCCGGCATTTCATCGACTGCGTGCGAACGCGGAAGCAACCCGTAAGCGACGGCCAGGACGGCTTGCGCGTCGTCCAGGTGCTCGACGCGGCCCAGCGCTCGCTCAAGCTGAACGGCGAACCGGTCCGCCTGGGCTGATGAAGGGGTCAGGGGCATGATGCGCTACGCAAGCCTGTCGCTGGATCTCGACAACCAGTGGTCTTACATGAAGACGCACGGCGACGACGGCTGGCAGTCGCATCCCTCGTACCTGGACATCGCAGTGCCGCGGATCCTCGAGTTTCTCGCGAGGCGCCGTCTTACGATCACTTTCTTCATCATCGGGCAGGACGCGGCACTCGCCAAGAATCGGGACGCGCTCCGCGCGATTGCGGCGGCAGGGCACGAGATCGGAAACCACAGCTTCAGACATGAGCCGTGGCTGCATCTTTACAGCGAAGCGGAGCTCGACCGGGAATTGCATGAAGCCGAAGATGCTATCGAGTCCGCCACGGGCGTCCGGACACGTGGGTTCCGCGGTCCAGGCTTCAGCGTCACTGCGAGCACACTTGAAGTGCTGCTCCGCCGCGGCTACCAGTACGACGCGACCATTTTTCCGAACCTGCTGAATCCCCTTGCCCGGGCGTATCTGTTTGCCGGCAGCAAGCTGAGCGGCGAGGAAAAGCGGCAACGCAGCGCGCTGTTCGGCACCTGGAAGGATGCCGCGCGACCGGTCCGGCCATTCAAGTGGCAGCTGCAAGGGGGCGAATTGCTCGAGATACCGGTGACCACGATGCCGTGGCTGAAGCTCCCGCTGCATCTCAGTTACCTGGTCTATCTCGGCAAGTTTTCGCGCCCCGCGGCACGGACGTATTTCCGGCTCGCACTGGGCGCCTGCCGGATGAGTGGAACCCACCCCTCGATCCTGCTGCATCCGCTCGATTTCCTGGGCCGCGAAGACTGTCCAACCCTGGATTTCTTCCCCGGAATGGACCTGCCTCGCGCGCGCAAACTCGCCCTCGTCGACGAATTCTTCGACATGTTACTTGCACGTTGGGAACCCATCACCATGGCCGAGCATGCGCGTCGTGCCGCTGCCGGCCGGCAAGAATTGCGCAGGTTGACGCCAGTCTTTCCCGCCTAGAAACGCCTAGAACTCTTGGCAATGTCCCAGCGCCGCATAATCTTGCTCATCGGCGCCTTGTTGGGCGCTCTTTTTCTTCATCTGGCCATGCACTCGCTCGACTGGGGCGCGCTTTCGACCAAGTTGGCGCATGTGCACTGGCCTTACGCCATTCCGATACTGCTTGCAGTATTGATCTATTTTGCGGTCAAGGCGAGCCGCCGGCGCTTCCTGATCCGTCCACTTGCCACCGCATCCACGAGGCAATTGTTGCCGCCCGTAGTCGCGGGCATTGCCGGAAACTATGTCTTCCCGCATGTAGGCGAAATCGCTCGCACCGTACTCGCCGGCAAGCACCTGCACTTACCGGTCGCAGCGCTTCTCGCCACGATGGTGATCGAGCGGGTGTTCGATTTTCTTTCCCTGCTGCTGATCGGGATTGTGATCATGGTCCAGGCCGGCCGAATGGCGCCGGATATCCGGACCGCCGCCTGGGCGGTCGGCATCTTATGCGCCGCGCTGTTCACTGCCGTCGTCGTATTTCTCGCCTACCACGAGCCATGCTTGAGAATGGTCGAGCGCCTTCTTGCGCCGGCATCGAAACACTTCCGGGTGCGTGTTCTGCGGCAGCTGCGCGCGGCGAGCGCCGGCTTCAGCGCGATCGCGAAGCCCCGCTTGTTGATTCCCGTCTTTTTGCTGTCGCTGTTGCAGTGGTTGCTGATCCTGGCCTGCGTTGAGCTCAGTCTTCATGCAGTGGGCGTTGCCGTGACGCTTGCCGCCGCGATTTCGGTATTGCTTTTGAATGTCATTGACCTCACATTGCCGGCCGCGCCGGGGCACGTGGGCACCGTGCAGCTAGCTTTCACGGTCGCCCTAGCGCCCTTCGGCGTGTCGCAGCCGGTTGCGATCGCTGCCTCGCTCGTCTACAACTTCCTGACTGTCGTCCCCGCGTTGATACTCGGCGTGTCCGGGTTGCGCCGTGCAGGAATGCTGCTGCACCGGCATCTGCTGCGCTGAGGGCTCGGGAAGCTTCCCTTTTACTTGCTCTTGCGCATCATCCGCGCAAGCGCGTCTTCGCCGAGCGGCTTCTTGTGCTTGACGCGAAGACTGTCGGCCCATTCGCGGTTGAAGTCGCGCTGATAACGCCAGTTCAACCCGAACGTGACCAGCATCGCGACGAGCGCGCCCAGGCTCGCGAGCGCCATGTCCTTGTGCGCATCCCAAACATCGCCCTGGGTCCCGAGATATGCCTGGCCGAGATCGCCGCCGAATACTTCCGCCGCGCCCCATTCGATCAGCTCAAAGAGCATCGAGCTCGACATCGTGAGGTCGAGCGGCAGGAAATAACCCCAGAACCCGCGCACGTCGGCAACGCGCAGGAACATTTCGCGCACGGGATAGGCGAGCAGCAGGCCATAGCAGAAATGGACCACCCGGTCGAAATGATTGCGCTCCCAGCGGACGAGTTCATTGAATGTCGTGCCGGTCATGCGCTCGAACCAAGCATCGTACGGCACCTCCGCATAGGTGTAGTGCGCTCCCACCTGGTGCAGGCACATGAAGATGAAGATCAGCGTATAGGAGACACGGGACAACAGGAGGCGGCGGTGGTAGCCAACGATGACCGCCGCGGCGACGATCGCGAGCGCGTTCTCCACCAGCCAGGTCTCGCGATCCCAGGGCCGGATTGCGAGCAGCGCCCACCAGACCGCGAAAATCAGGCTCAGGACGAGCAGATACTTGCGATGCGGGATGCTCACGCGCTCACTCTAGCCAAGGGCTCGCGCGGCCGCGAACGGGCCGCGAACGGGCCGCGATCGCGAATCTCAGGCGCGGCGGGACCAGCAGCGCTTTTCGACGACCTGCCAGTCGACCCGGGCGAGCACCGCCTCGGCGTAGTCCTTGGGGCCGGATGAGCGATAGTCGTCGAGCCATGCGTGCTCCCACAGGTCGATCACGAGCACCGGATTCGTGCGCGCCGGCAGGCCGAGATGATGCAGGTCGATCCAGGTGTTGAAAATGCGATTGCTCGTCTCGTCGCGGGCGCAGATCACCCAGCCGACGCCCCGCGTCACCGCGAGCTCGCGCAGCTCATCCTTCCACGCTTCAACGTTCGAGAAACTCTCGGTGAGGGCCTTGGCAAACTTGCCGTTTTGCGGCAATTCCGAGGGCGCCGAACTGAGCTGCTCGAAGAACTGTTCGTGCAGGATCATGCCGTTGTATTCGAACGTGAAGCGGCCCATGTTGGACGCGCGGCCGGCGATGAGCTGGTTCACGCTCGCGACGTAACCGCGATAGATGTCGAGATGCAGCTCGATCGCCTCGCGCGACAGCCCGTCGAGATTGCCGAGATTCCGGAATTCTCGCGGCTGGTACGGTGGGGGCACCCCTCTCGCGAGCGGCTGGACAGTACTCATGGTCGCCGATTTCCCGCGGCTTCTCAGAAAAAGCGCCTGACGAGAGGGCCAAGCGGCAGCAAGCGGGCCAGCGACAAGGCGAGACGCGGCTTGAAGGCGAGCAGCGCCGCGAATGCGCCGAGCGTGACGGCCTTGCCGTTCCGGCCCATCAGGAGGCGCATGGTCTGGCTGCGCGGAAAGCGGTCGGCGCCCGGATTCAGCAGTTCTTCGATTTCTGCCCGGCTTTCCGCGAGCCGCAATTCCGCGGGCAACGGTTCTTCCAGTTGCAGCTCATCGCCTGCAGTTTCAGTGGGGTGCATGGTCGCCGCCATTGAGCGCACGCTCGATCAGGTCGCGATCCTGGTTCCATTCGTGCCGCACTCGCGGAAACAATGTCGTGCCCTGACTCGAGCGCCGCCTCAGCATCGGGATCGCAAGCGCCGCCGACCCCGCGGCGAATGCGAGCGCAAGACCCGCGGCCGTCCAGGCGCGCCAGGGCCCGTCCCAGGTCAGCGCCAGGAGCCAGGCACAGAACATCAACAAGGCGACCAGCGCGCCCGCAGCCGCAAGCAGAAGCACGAACAGGCGTCGCGCGACCACCGTGGCCGCATCACGCGCATCCGCGCCCGCCACTTCCGCATAGGCGCGCAGGTGCCTCAGGATCGCCGGAACCAGGGGAGCAAGCAGCGAAGGCAATGAGTCCCCTTTCGCCTGCGCCTCAGCGACGCGACGCGATGAACCCGATCAGGACGCCGACCGCCGCAGCTACGCCGATCGCGGCCCATGGGCTCTCGTGCACGTATTCATCGGTTGCAGTCGTGGCATCCCGCGCATAGCCGCGAATGTTCTCCACGCCGTGTGTCGCCGCGGACTTCGCCTTCGCGAGCGTCTGCTCGACCTTGGCCCGCATCTCGGCAATCTCCCGGTCATCGACATTCGCGACTTTCTTGATCAGGTCCTCGACGTCCGTGACGAGGTTCCGCCACTCGGCTCCGCGCGCGCTCGCGGCCTCGCCTCCGTTGCGGTCCGTCCGCCGGCCCCGCTTCCCTACTTCAACTACGTTTTCCATCAAACACTCCTCCGGACTTCTTCCTTGAAATTGGCGCCCCATCAGGCGCGCCGCCCCACGCTGATGAAGAACGTGACGACCGCACCGATCAGGAACAGCACGAACAGGATCTTGGCGATACCGGCCGCGCCGGCAGCGAGCCCGGTAAACCCGAACACCGCGGCAATCAGCGCCACAACGAAAAAGACGACTGCGTAGTAAAGCATGATAACACCTCAGTTCGGTTCGCGCCCGGCTGGCGCGGTCGGCCGCGCATGTTCAGCATCGCACGTACAGTCAGCCTGCTCCTCGCCCCTCCCCGCTTCCGTCGGCCCTGATGACTACAAGGCGTAGGAGAGCGCCCACGGGCGCAGGGAACCGGGCGAGCTGGCGAGAGTCTTCACTAACAGGCATCCTGCACTCCGGGCGAGCGAGGCGAGCGCATGGGGACGGCAACGGGCAAGCCGAGCATCGAGACGATCATCAAGGACCCGATGAAGCACTTCGGCTCGCCGCGCGAAGTCGTTGCCGATCAGAACTTTACGATCGAAGAGAAACGCCGGATCCTGGATTCCTGGGCGCTCGATGCACAACTTCTCGCCGTCGCGGAGGAAGAGAGCATGGGCGGCAATGACCGCCCGGGCCTTCGCGAAGTGAGGCTCGCCCTGCTCGAGCTGGAGAATCTCGCTTAGGGTCGCCTCAGGCGTTTCGCAGGAACGCGGGCCGGTTCTGCCCGATGCGATGGTGCTTGCAGCCGAGCAGAAGTAGCGAAACGTCGTGCCGCCGCACTCGAAACTTCCGACGGGAAAGCGGGTGCGCAATGCGTGCATGGGTTGTGGATGCGCGGCGAGCTGTCGATGAATTTTGAGGCAGCGCTCGCGCTGCCGATTCAGTTACTGACTGACTGCCGAAGGTCCACGAGATTGCAGGCTCTTGCCATGCCGTCACCGGCGGCGGCCCGCTAGCCCATCCGGGCCGAGAAGATCGGTCGGCGATTGTTGCGCGGCACGATGTCGTCGTCGCAAGTGCCGAGGTGGCGAATTTCTCTGAACCCCACATTCGCAAGCTCGGCCTGAACGCTTTTGGGTGACGTCGACGCATTCGCCTCGAACAGCAGCACGCCCTGCGTCACGGCGGCAAGCAATCGATAGAGATGATCGGGCTTCTGCACGTGTGCCTCGATCGCGAGGCACAGCACGACATCGAATGGCGCGCCGATCTCCTGCGCCTCGAGCACATCCAGGTCTCCGATCCTGAATTCGAGCCGCTCGATGCCGGCGAATGCGGCGATTCGCCGCGCAAGATCGACTTTTTCCGGGTCGTATTCGACTCCGAGCCCGTACGCCGGACCGTAGTTCGAAAGCTGGAACAGGATCGCGCCATTGTTGCAGCCCAGATCGAGCACGCGCTTGCCGCGGATGTCTTCCAGGCGCACGCCAAACTGCTCGAGCCGCCGCGCTGCGTCGCGCTGCGCCTCGTCGCGCCGCACGGTGAAACCCGGCGTCGAGAAAGCGCAATAAATAACGTCTTTCGTTGACAGGAAATGACGCGATTTCTTCTTGCGGAACGAGGCCGAAGCGGAGCGCAGTTCTTCCGCGAGCCGGACTTGCGCGGCGGCGCGATCGGACAGGGATTCGCCCGGATTCATCGCGCAAAGTATAGCCAGCTATACTCGCCGCCGTGCGCAAACTGAATGAGTTCGTGTACCGGCTGCGTTGGGGGCCGCTTGAAGAGCGGCGCAGGCACGGCCTTTTCAAGCTCCACGACGTCCTGGCCGAAACGAGCTTTGCCGGCAGGTACTGGATGATCATGGGCCTTCTGCTCGGCTGCATGCGGGACGGCGGACCGATCCGCTGGGACCGGGATTCGGATTTCGGATTCATGGAAGAGGATCTGCCGCATCTTCTCGCTGCAACCAAGAAGCTGCACGAACATGGTTACGTGATGCGTCGACCCCAGGTCAACAACGACGGGCGCACAACGAAGTGGGCGTGGAAATTCCAGGCCGTCAAGTACGAGTTCTTCCAGTTCGAGAAGCATGGCGGAAACATCCGCTGGTACTACCACCGCCGCAAACCGGCGATGGAACTCGTCAACGAAGTACCCGCACATGGATTGTCCAGCTTTGAGCTGTATGGCCGGCGCTGGCTGATGCCGGACAAGGCCGACGAGATCCTGACGCGAATCTACGGCAACTGGCGCAAGCCGGACCCCAACTATGTCTATTGGCGCGATTGCGGCGCCACGATCGATCGCTATCCGTGGACCGGCGAACGACGTCCGCCGGACTGAGACGCTAGCGCTTGAACATCCGCAACAACGTCGAAGTGAGCCGATCCGCATTGCGATGAGCGACGTGGCGCCCGACCGCTTCGCCGGCATTGAGGATGAAGACATTCACCGGTCGGTATATAGTTTCCCGGCGGCGATGCGCCGGCGCCCCTGAACGGATGCGATGACGAAGGATTACACGAAGACGCTGCGGATCCGGAAAGTGGCGAAGGTCGCGCCGGACGAGCGCGGCCGGTCGGTGTGGCTCGGCAAGATCGACACCGTGGAGCTCGAGCTCGTGTCCACGACCGCGCTCGAAAAGATCCTGAAGTCGGAAAGCGGCAAGACGCGAAGCGAGATCCGGAAGCTCGCCGCCGGCAGGAAGGACGGCGTGCTGGCGCGGGATACCGCGACCGGGCATTTCCGGATTCTCAGCGACGCCGATCTCAGGAAGGCGGAACCTATCACCGACAAGAGCCGGAGCGCCGCCGACGAGCTGTCGCTCGTCAACACGCAGATCCTGCGAAAAGCCCTGAATCCGGACGCCAAGCCGGAGACCCCGAAGCCCAAGACCGGGAAGAAGGACAAGTTCGGCGGGTTCAACCCCTACGACAACAACTGAGCGCGCTTCGGCGCTGGTCGGGCGCGGTCAGGAATTGCGCGCGCGCCGCCAGGCCTGGATCCAGGCCGGAAACTCCGCCGGCGGCAGCGGCCGCGCAAAGTGGAATCCCTGCGCGAAGTCGCAGCCGATCGCGGCGAGTTTCTCCACGATCTCCGCGGTTTCGACCCCCTCCGCCACGACCTCGAGATCGAACGACTGCCCGAGCGCAATGATCTGCTCGACGATCTTGCGGTCGGCGTCGTCGGCGAGCATGTTCATCACGAAGGACTTGTCGATCTTCAATTCGTCGGCCGGAATCTGCTTGAGATAGGACAGCGACGAGTAACCCGTGCCGAAATCGTCGATCGAGACGCGCGCGCCCAGTTCGCGTATCTCGGTGAGCACCCGGTGGCTGCGCTCGCGATCGACCATCAGCGCGTTCTCCGTCACCTCGACCGTGAGGCGCGTGAAATCCACGGACCAGAGCGCGGCGGCGTTGCGGATGACCTCCACGATCTCCGGATTGCAGATGATCGAGGGCGTGACATTGACCGCGACACCGATCGGACCAAGGTTCTTCGGCCATTCGCCGAGCTGGCGCAGCGCGCGGTGGAAGGCGAAGCGCGTCAACGGGTCGATCTGGCCCGTCATCTCCGCGACGTCGATGAAGACCTCCGGCGGCACATTGCCCGACTCAGGCCGGTTCCAGCGCATCAGCGCCTCGGCGCCGACGACTTCAAGCTTAGGCAGCGACAGTTTCGGCTGGTAGTTCATGACGAGGTCGCCGTGCTCCAGCGCGTTCGCAAGCTGGGTTTCCAGGTCCCAGCCGGCGACCAGTTCATCCGCCTTGCGGGCGGTGTAGACGACGGTCGGCTGCGACGTCTTCCACGCCTCGAGCAGCGCGATCTCCGCGCACTGCATCAATGTCTCCGGATTGCGCCCGTGCCCCGGGTACATCGCGATGCCGACCGAAAGCCGGACACTCGCATGCTGGCCGCCGGCCGCCACGGGCTCGGCGCCGGTACGCAGAATCTTGTTCGCAGCCAGGAGCGCGTGACCTTCGTTTCGCAGGTTCGACAGCACGAACACGAACTTCCGGTCGCCGAGGCGCGCGAAGTAGTCGCCCGGCTTCAACACCTGGGACAGGCGGTTTCGCAGCTCGTCCAGCATGCGCGCGGCGTTCACGTGCCCCGCGCTCGCGAACAGCCGCTCGAGGTGGTGCACGTAGACGACCAGCACGGCGATGCCATAGAGCTTCGCCTCGCGCGCCGCGAGGCGGGTGCGAATCGCCTCGAGGCAGTCGGCGTAGCCGCTGCTTCCCGCCGGTGCCGGTAGCGCGTTCGTCATGGCGTCAATCGGGTGTTTTCCTGTATCTGGACGAGGCGTTGCGATCCGGGGCCGGCAGATGATTCCGGGACAGTGACAAACCTCGCGGAAAGCGAACGTGACGCGGGGCGCAAAAATATGACAAACGGCGGATTTCAGGCCGAGAACGGCCGACATTAAGGTGAAAAAAGGCCGGTCCCGCGAGGAACCGGCCGTCGTGTCACAAGTTGCGCTTCAGCGGGTCGCGCGAATCACGACGCGGCGATTTTTGTGCCTCCCCTCGGCGGTCGAGTTGTCCTCCGTCGGACTCGATTCGCCGGCGCCGCTCGTCGTGATCGTCGAAGCGTCGACACCCTGGCTCACCACATAATCCTTGACGATGTTGGCGCGCCGTTCCGAGAGCGCCTGGTTGTACGCCTCCGGACCGGTGTTGTCGGTATGGCCCTCGATCGTGATACGCGTCTGCGCCGCGACGTCCGGCGGCAAGGTCTTGTACTGCGCAAGGGCCTGGTCGATCTGTCCGCGCGCGTCCGCGTTCAGCTCCGCCGAATCGGTGCCGAACAGCACGCCGCGCAAAGTCACTTCGCGGAAGCAGCCAATCGCATCAACGGCGACGCCGGGCGTCGTGTTCGGGCAACGATCCTTGTCGTCCGTCACGCCGTCTTTGTTACTGTCGCCCGGAGGCGGCGGGGGCGGGGGGCGGTGGCGGTGGCGGTGGCGGTGGCGGCGGCGCAGCAGCCTGCACCGGGGCCGGTTCTTCGCCGCCGAAGTCCTTGCGGAAAGACACCCCGAAGGTCCGCGGCTGGTTGACCAGGTACCCGACTCGCGCCACGCGGCCGCGCTCCTGGTCGAGACCGAGTCTCGCAACCTCGTCGCCGACGTTGTTGATGAAGAGTGCGGCCTCCCAGTCATCGCCGCGCACGCCGAACCGCAGGTTGCCAATGTCGTAGGCGGGCAGCAGCGGATCGAAGGTAAACGACGTGATCGTCGGGTCGCCGAAGCTGCGGATCGCGAACGTGCCGAAACCGTCAGCCTGGTCGCCGATCTGCGTGTAGCGGCTGCCGACGTGCTGGTAGGTGCCGGTGACGAAGCCATCGACACGCTCGGTCATCGGCCAGCTATAGGTCGCATTCGCCGACAACTGGAATTCGGGAACCGACGGCAGGCGGTTGCCCTCCTCGATGCCGGAGACGATCGTCGTCACGCCGCCACTCGTCGAGGTGACGCTGGTGTCGATCTCAGATTGGGTGTAGCTCGCCGAAATGCCGAAATCGAAGCGATCAGTCGGCGCCGCGGTGAGCTCCATCTCGACGCCGGTTGTATGCGCGCCGGGCACGTTGACGACGATACGCGAGGAGCAAGTGCCCGCGACCACCGGCATCTGCAGGTCGTCGATCTCGGCATGGAACACGGCGAGGTTGAACTGCGCGCGGCCGTCGGCAAACCCGACCTTGGCGCCGAGCTCGTAGTTCCAGAGCGTCTCACTCTCGAAGCTGTCGCGACCGCCGAACGTGACCAGGTCTTCGGCCGAGCACAGCGGCACGTTCAGCGGGTCGTTGATGCCGCCGAGGCGGAAGCCTTCAGAGGCCTGAGCGTTCAACTGCACGTTGTCGCTGACGTCGTACGCAAATAGGATGCGCGGTAGGAAGCCGTCGTCGGACGACGACCCTGGCAGCGAGATCGTTTCGCCGGTGTTCGGATCGACGATCCTGTCGGCGAAAAGACCCGCGAAATACAGGATTCGATCCTCGTCGAAGTCGTAATAGCGCACGCCCGCGGTGGCAGAGAGCTTTTCGGTCAGGTCGAAGGACCCTTCGGCGAAGAACGCCATCTGCTTGAAGTCGTAGGGAATGCGCGAGAAGAACGGTGTGTCGGTCGGCGCGCCGAGCTCGGGACTCGTCACGCCGCAGGGCGGCGCGCCGCCGCAAAGCAACGACTCCATGAGTGCGTCATAGCCCGGGGTCGGCAGCGTCTGGCCGTAGTCGCGTTCGATATCGCTGTAGAAGCCGCCGAGCACCCACTGGAACGCTCCGTCGTAATCGGACGCAAGCCGCAGTTCCTGCGTGAACATCTCGGCGACCGTGTAGTCGAAAAGCGGCGAATCAAGGCGGACCTGTGCTCCCGTACCACCTAAGTCGAAGGTCACACTGCCGGTCAACTGCGATGCGTCGCGCAGCACAACGATGTCGCGATCCGTGTACGAGCTGATGGAGGTCAGCATGACCGGGCCCAGGTCGAACTCCATCGTCAGGTCGCCGAGGAAGAACTCGTCCTCGAACTTCTCCTGAAACTGCGTAAACTGCTGCCGCTCGCCGATGGTGATGGGAGGCTCGGTCGTCGTGAACGGGTTCCCGAGAATGTTCCAGATGTCCTGACGGTTGTAACCGTCGATCTCGACGTTCTGGTAGATCACGCGCGGCGTGATCGTGATGTTGTCGGTCGGCTCGAGGCGGAGCGCTAGGCGGCCGCCGGTACGCTCGCCGCCATTCACGTCGTCATTCACCGTCCCGCCCGGCTGGATTGCGTCGATAAAGCCGGGAAGCTCGGCGTAATAGCCGACGACGCGGAGCGCGGCGCGATCGCCCAGCGCGATGTTCAGCATTCCGCGCCCGTTGAATCCCGAGTCGCCGCCGTCGATGCTCGTGCCGCCGACTTCGACGCTGCCGTAGTCGTCCGAGGTGTCAGGCTGATTGCTGATGTAGCGTACCGTGCCGCCAAGCGACCCCGAGCCGAACAGGGTGCCCTGCGGGCCACGCAACACTTCGACTCGATTGAGGTCATAGAGATCGAGATCCGGCGTGAAGAGCGACAGCGAGATCACCGACTCGTCGATGTAGACGCCGACCTGCTCCTTGACGCCCGGCAGGTCGCGGTCGGTCTTGCCGCCCGACACACCGCGAAGGCCAACCTGGCTCTGTCCGGGACCCAGGTTTTGCACGGAAAGCCCGGCGATGTTGCGTGACACGTCTTCGATATCGTTTGCGCCAGCCGCCTGCAGGGCTTCGCCCGTGCGCGCACTGATCGCGAATGGCACGTCCTGCAGCGACTCGGCGCGCTTGCGCGCCGTGACCGTGATTTCGCCGAGCACCGTTTCCTGTGCCTGCGCGCTGTTCGCGAGGACGAGCGCCACGGCGGTTGCCACCAGAGTTGCGCTTCGCGGCCGGAGATACCTGTTCATGATCCTGCCCCTGTTTCTGCCCGTTCCACGGGCGGTGTTGTGAGGAAGAGTGTCTCCGCAATATGTAATTACCGCAAGTCCGGGCCGGATGTTGCGTCCCGGCCACGGAGGGATCGGGGTCGGGAAATGGTGGGCCCGCTGGGATTCGAACCCAGGACCAAGGGATTCGCGTGGTCCCGCCGTTTCCGGCGGGCGCGGACTATCTTTTCACCCGCGGCTACGCCTGCCGTGTGGGTGCGGGACGCTCTTGCCTGTCATCAAGGGCACTCAAGCCCTCAGGTAGTCTCTGCACCTTCCGGCGGTGTACCGCCGGCTCGGCTCAGGATTGCCATCAGCCGCCCAGGCGCTGGAAGGTTTCCCTGAATTCGTCCCGTCCACCCGGAAACTTTCGGATCCGGGGCACCTTTTCCGAAAAAGATGAGTCCCCTGCTCTAACCACTGAGCTACAGGCCCGGCGCGAGTCTAACAAAACGATCGCGACACACCGCGGCTGCCGTTACGAATGGTTCTCATTCGATGCATCGCGCCGGCGGAATTGCGACAATTCCACGGCGGATCCGGCGGTACCCCGCGCCTATCATCCAGGAGCTTCCGATGACCGACGAAAAGATTTCCCGACGGCAGTTGCTGCAGGGCGCGCTCGCCGGCATCGCCGCCGTGCCGGCCGCAACGCTGATTTCGCGAAGTGCCGAAGCCGCCGAGCCCCTGGCGGAGAGCGATCCGACCGCGAAGTCGCTCGGCTACGTCACCGATGCGAAGAAAGTCGATCCGAAGACGAATCCGAACTACAAGCCGGGCCAGACCTGCGCGAACTGCATGCAGTACACGGGCAAGGACGGCGCCGCCGAAGGACCCTGCAACATTTTCCCGGGCAAAACCGTGAAGGCCGCGGGCTGGTGCAAGGTCTGGGTGCTGAAGCCTGGCGCGAAAGTCGGATAAACCGCGCGCCGCGGCAAGCGGCGGCGCTCCTGCTTCCTTATCATCGATGGCTTGTCGCAGGCGCGAAGCCTGCCGAGCCAAGCCATGCACGACCCGCGTTTTCGCGATCGAACGCCTGCCGTCATCCCGACGGAGGGCGGCGAGCGCCTGCAGAAAGTCTTGGCGGACGCGGGCGTCGCCTCGCGCCGCGACTCCGAGTTCGCCATTCGAGCCGGGCGGGTGCGGGTCAACGGCCGGCGCGTCCTGGCACTGCCTTGCCTCGTGGATCCATCGCGCGACCTGATCGAATTCGACGGCTCCGTCGTCGAAACGGGACGTCACTCCGGCGCCCGGGCACGCGACCGGCTCTATCTCATGCTCAACAAGCCGCGGGGCGTCATTTCGACGGCGCGCGATCCGGGCGGGCGCCCCAACGTCGTGGCCATGGTGCGCGCCGCGGTGCCTCCCGGCGATCGCGTGTATCCGGTCGGCCGGCTCGACGCGGATTCGACCGGGCTCGTGCTGCTCACCAACGACGGTGAACTCGCGCATCGCCTCGCGCATCCGGGCCGCGGCATTGCGAAGGAGTATCGCGTCGCCGTGCAGGGCGCGCTCTCGGATGGGGCGCTCGCGCAGCTCGCAAAAGGCATGTACCTCGCCGACGTCAATTCGCCGCGGGGCGGCGCGAAGCGCGCGCGGCTACAGCAGGTCCGCGTGCTGAAGCGCATGAGGGATCGCCGGCGCGGCGACCTGTCGCTCGTTTCAGTGACGCTGCGCGAAGGACAGAACCGCGAGATTCGCCGCCTCTTTGCGCGCGTCGGCATCAAGGTGAAGAGCCTCGAGCGCGTCGCGCTTGGCGCGCTTAAGCTCGGCAGGCTGCCGAGCGGCCACTTCCGCGCGCTGCGCAACGAGGAAATCCTCGCGCTGCGGCGTTCCGTCGAGCTCGGCTAAGCGCGTGGCCGCACACGACCGAAGGATTGCCGCCTCGTTGCTCTGCGTCATCGCATTCCTGATCGTCTTCGGGTCGCTCTATCCGTTCACCTTCGCCGCGAATGGCGCGGACCCGATCGACCTCGTGCGCCGCCTGAGCTTCGCGGGCACGACCCGGAGCGACGTCGCGGCGAACGTGCTCCTGTACCTGCCGCTCGGCGCCTGTCTCGCCTGGCTTGCGGCCGCGCGATACGGCTGGCCGGTCGCGATGGTCGCGGCCACGGTCGCGGGCGCCGCGCTTTCTTTCGCGATCGAGTTCACCCAGCTCTACGAAACGCGGCGCGTCGCGAGCCTGGCCGATCTCGCCAGCAACACGGCCGGCGCTTTCGGCGGCGCCTGGATCGCGCTCGCCGTCGCGGGAACGCAGCGCCGGCTGTATTCGTCGCCGTTTTCGGGCCTCCTGCGCCATCCCGTCGCCGCGGCGCTCTTGCTGTCCTGGATCGGCTATCGCCTCGCGCCGTTCACGCCGGTGCTCGATCCCGAGAAATGGTCCTCGGCATTCGCTCCGCTCGCCGGCGGCGAGTGGCTTGCGCCGGGCCAGGCGCTGCCGCATCTCGTGGCGTGGCTCGTGCTCGTCCTGGTTTCCGGGCGGCTCGCGCCCCGGCGGACGATCGCGCTCGTCGCTCTTGCGATGGCGACGGTGCTAGCCGGCCGGGTCCTGTTTGCGGGCATGACCCTCGAGCCCGCGGAAATCGCCGGCATGGCGGCTGCGCTCGCGCTTTCGCGTCCGCTGCGGCGGATGCCGGATCCGCTGGCGAGCTCGACGCTCGCGGCGGCGCTCATCGTGCTGATCGCAATCGAGGGTCTCGCGCCCTTCGATTTCCAGCTTGCGCAGGATCGCTTTGCGCTCCTGCCCTTCGGCGAGTCCCTCACGCAATACCGCGCGACCAATCTCGCCGACATGTTCCTGCGCTGCTTCACGAACGGGGCCCTGGTGTGGCTCCTGGCGCAGAGCGGCCTGTCGGTGCTCGCGGCGACGAGCCTGGGCGCGGGGGTCGTGTTCTCGATCGAGCTCCTGCAGACCTGGCTGCCGGACCAGACCGCCGAAATCACGGACCCATTGCTGGCCATCGCGGCGGGCGGCCTGATCGCGGTCTTCGAGCAGAACGGGAGCGGCCGATGAAGGGCCCGCGGCGGCGAACGGGGAACACGAGCCCCGGCGCGATGGTCTATCGTCGCAGCATGATTCCGGTGTTCGCCGTCCTGTTGCTCGCGGCCGCCTCGCCTGCGGTTGGCCTCGCGGAATCTCCCGCGCCGCCACCCGCGGAAACTGCGGTCACGGAAACGCCCGCGCCACCCATTGAGCCTGCGGCCACCGCTCCCCCGGCGGGCGATGTGGTCGATGAAACACCGCCGCCGCTGCCAACGACAGCCGCCTCCCCTGCGCCGGTGAAACCCGCCACGCCTCGCCAGCAACTGCGCATCCTGCCGCAGGATCCGCGCATGGAAGCTTATGACCAGTTCCGGGGCCTCTACGAGACCGCGAACTTCGAGCAAGCCCTGCCGCACGCGCGGCGCGTCGTCGAGCTTTCGGAGACGGACCCCGAACGCGACCATGAGCTGCCGATCGCCTATAACAACCTGGGCGCGACGCAGTACCAGCTCGGCGATTACGCGGGGGCCGCGGAAAGCTACAGAAAATCCCTCGAGCTCCTCGAATCGACCCAGGGAATCTCGTCACGGCGCCTCGTCGTGCCGATCGCCGGACTCGGCGCGGTCTATGCCGCGCAGGACGAGCACGCGCTCGCCGCGGAACTCTACGATCGCGCGCTCGCGGTCAGCCGCCGCGCGGACGGCCTGTTCAACCTGACGCAATTGCCGCTGATCGAGCAGGTCGCGGACAGCCGCTACGCGATCAACGATTTCGCGGCCGTCGAAAAGGAACGCATGTACGCGCTCAAGATCGCGGAGCAGAACTACGGCTACGGCGACGAGCGCACGCTGCCGCCGCTCTTGCAACTCGCCTCGTTCTACGAATCGCTGCGGGAATTCATCGCCGCGCGGATGATGTACCTGCGCGCGCGCGACGTCTCCTACAAGGAGAGTGGCGGATACAGTCCGATGGCGGTCAAGAGCCTGGTGGGAATCGCCCGTACCCACCGTCTCCAATACACCTTGGATCCGGAAACGCTCGAGAGCCAGATTCCGGCGCGCGACGAAATCACGGGCGACGTCGTCGGCAAGGTCTACCGCGAATCGCGCGTGCCGCCGCCGGCCGCCGATCGCACCGGCCTCAAGGCCGCGCAGACCGCGCTCGGGCTCTTGCGCTCGACCCCGGATCCGCCGAAGGCATTGCTGACGGAAACGTTGATCGAGCTCGGCGACTGGTTCCAGTCCACGTCGCGGCCGAGCCTTTCGCTTCCCTACTACGCAGAGGCGGCGACGATCCTGGCGGCCGAGCAGGCAGCGGATCCCCTGCTCGGCAATCCGCTAACGGTGCCGCGAATGGTGTTCTATCGTCCGCCGGTGTCCGCCGCCCGCGGCCTCAACACGCTGACCGGCCAGTACATCATCCGCAAGACCACGTTCAGTTTCGTCGTCTCGGAAACCGGCGAGCCGCAGGACATCACGGTCGTGTCGAGCAACATGTCGGAAGGCCAGCTGTCGCAGTCGCGGCGCGCGCTGTCCCGCGCGATCTACAGCCCGCGCTTCGTGGACGGCGAGGCGGTCGCGACCGAAGGCGTCAACTTTGTCGGCGAGTGGTACGAAGATCACATCCCGGCGACGACCCCCGCCCCGGCCGCGACGCCGACTTCAAGCGCCGGATCCTGACGGCGGAGACTCCTCCACGGCGGGCGGTGCAGCCGGCCTGGTCTCGACTTCCGGCGCATCGTCCGGTAGTTCCTCAGCTGGCGGTTTCTCCTCCGGCGGTTCTGCAGGCGATGGCGCCTCAGCCGGTGGTTCCTCGGCGGGTGGCGCTTCCGCCGGCGCCGATCCCACGGCCGGCGTCACTGGGGCAGGCGCCGTGGCCGGCGGCGCCGGTGCGGGGAGTCCTGCGTTCCGTATCAGCAGCCGCACCGCTTCCTGATCGGTCAGCTCGACGGCGACCTTGGCGCCGGCATCCCGCATCGCGCGCTGGGTCGCGACCCGGAGCGGCTCCTTGCTCGCGAGCGTTCGCGCTTTCGCGCGCCCGTAGCCGGTGTACGTGAACGAATCCACGCGGCCGCCGCTGCCGTCGTAGAGGGTCAACAGGTAGCGGATAGTCACGATGAATGCCTCGCCCGCGACGTCCTTCGGCGTCAGGAAGGAGTACTCCTCGAATTTCGGCTCGAGCACGAACAGGAGCGGTGGATTCAGGCTGGCGACGCGCGTCGGGTCTTCGACCGGCACGATCTCGGTGAACATCGCCTTCAGGAGCCAGTCCAGGTTGGTCACGTGCGCCGGCCCGAGCGTGACCTCGTAATCGATCGTGCCGCGCGTTTCCCGGTGCACGTATTCACGAAACTCCTTCGAGTAATGTATGCCGACGCGCCCCGGCGCCTTGTCGATCAGGGGCGGCGGCAACTGCGCCTGCGTCGTGAGCCGCGTCGCCGTGCAGGCCGAGAGCAGGGCGAGCGAAAAAAGGATGGCGAGCGCCGGGCGGGTGTCTCTGGATTTCATCAATTGCTCCGTCGCATTGCGGTGCCCTGGCCTTCGGGCAGGCCGACGAACACGCCGCCGTTCCTGGCTGAGAGTATGCGCATCAGCGTCGCGTAGCGCATGCTCGTGTGCTGGGGATACTGGCCCGGAATCGGGAAACCGAGCGAATGGATTCGCACCAGCCGATCGCCGGTGCCGGCCGAGCGGTTGATGCGATCGACGGTGTCGACCACCTCCTGGATCGATGGGCCGGTGAACTCGTCGCCGAACACGTAAATGCTGATCGGGTGCTCGCGCGTCCAGAATGTCCGGATCGCAGCGATGATGCCTTCGGATGGGCTCGAGTTCGAGAACGCCTGCCACCCGCGGAAGCGGTCGAGGATCGCGCGGCGCCGCGCAGGTGAATCCGGAATCCACTTGCCGCGGTATTCGGTGAACATGTAGCCGCCCTCGTCATCCATGACCTGGATGCCCCTGAGTTTCGGATAGATGTTCAGCACTTCGCCGAGTTTTTGCTCGGCATAGCGCCAGTTCTGCGATTGCATCGAGCCGGAAGTGTCGACGATGAAAATGACGTACTCGCTGTCGATCGGGACGCCGGCGACCGGCTGGTTGTAGACCTGCTTGCGGCCGCTGGCCTGCAGCTCGCGCGTCTCTTCGATCAGCGCGCGTCGCGCGCTCGCCAGGGTTTCGTTGAGCTTCTTGAGCGCGTCTTCCTCGTCGGTGCTCGCCTGGTGCTTGCCCGCGATCGATGACAGGTCGCCGCGCAGGCGAGCCAGGCGCTTCTGCTCCTCCGAGAGCTGCTCGATGCGCGCCCGCAACTCGCGTTCGAGCACGAGCGCCATGCCGCGGATGTCGAACACCTCCCGCTCCATCTTTTCGATCTGGGCGTCGAGATCCACTTTCGCCTGCTCGAGCTGGATCGGCTCGCCGAACTCGTTCAACACCAGCAGCAGGATGATCGCGCCGAAGCCGCAGCAGATGCAGTCGAGGAAGGACATGCTGAAGGTTTCGGTGTCGCGGCGCGTCCGGCGCTTCATGGCCAGTCCTTCGCGGGACTCAGGAAGCCGCCACCGGTCGAGCGCGCGAGGCGCCAGAAGTAGATCGGCGCCGAAGGATCGCCCTCCATCGGAAGCAGCACGACGCTGATGCGAGGCGGCGACGGTGGCAGCGACTTCACCGCCTCCTGCATGAGGTCCTCGCGCTGCTCCATCGTCACGAGCGTGCGCATAAGCGGCGGCTTGTCGCCCTGGGTCGGCAGGCTGTCGGTGATCAGGATCACGTTGTCCGGCGCGGGTTCCAGCGTCTTGATCACCGCAAAGGCGTTCTGAATGCTCGATCCGCCGGTCGGTGCGGTCTTGCGCAGGGCCTGCAATGCCAGCTCGATCTGCCCGGCGTCCTTGACGCTGAGCCACCGGCCCTCGCTGCCTTCGACCAGCGCGCGCGGCGCGGTGTCGAAGGCGTAGAGCTGGAACTGTGTCGAATCCGGCAGCCTGGAGGCGATCCAGTCGACCGTGTTGACCGCCTGCTGCCACTTGCTCGAGGCGATGCGCCGTTCCGGCGCCATGTTGCGCAACCGGATGATATTGACGACGGTCTCGTCGAGCATGCTGGCCGACGAATCGACCAGGACGAGCACGCGCTTGCCGTCGACGCGAAGCGTCACGAGTTGCTGTTGGTCCACGACCGGCGCCTTGACCTCGCCGGACTCCGGCGGGGCGGCTTCCTTCAGCCGTCGCGTGCTTTCTTCGAGCGACTTGAGATCCGCCTTCAGCCGTTCGAGGCTCTCGCGCCGCGCCAGCGTGTCGTGCTCGTAACGCGCGAGCTCCTCCTCCGTCAGGCGGAGCTTTTCCAGCATCTCGCGCGACAAGCCCGCGGCACGGACCTTCCTGTCCTCGGTGGAGTCGAGGGCGCTCCGCAGCTCCGCGAGGTGCTTGTATCCATCGAGCACTTCCTGCTCGAGCCGGTGTGCTTCCGCCGTCAGGTCGGAGCTTTCCTTGATCCGGTACAGGCCGGCCTGCGCGCTGATGATGGTGTAAAACAGCACGACCGCGCCGAAGCCGCAGGAAATCACGTCCAGAAACGACATGCTGAACGTGAGTGTCTTGCGCCGCGCCATCAGCCGACCGCCACCAGCTCGAAAACGACGCCCGGCGTGCCGACCCGGAGCCGGTCGCCCGGGCCGACTCCGGTTTCGCCGCCCACGCGCTCGCCGTTGACGAAGGTCCCATAGCGGCTATGGTCACGGATGACCGCGCGGCCGGCGCGCCGCATGAGCGTGCAATGCGCCCGCGAAATGCCGGCCCCCGACCCGCCGACCGCGATGCGCCGCCCGTCGCCGGGTCCCAGCCCGATCACGAGCGGCTGATCGTCGATCGCATACGCACGGCCTTCGTGGACGATGTGCGTCGCCGATGCTCCGCCTTCTCGGCGACGATCCCCGCCCGCGACCGCGTGGGTCCGCGCCATCGCAGTGACGAGCGATGCTGGCTCGCCGGGGCCGATCTCGTTGGCGCGGGCGGCAGCCGCTTCCGCCGCGGCGGCGTCCGGCAGGATCTGCAGTTCGAGACCAGGCAACGACGCGAGACGCTCGGCGAGCGCCGGCAGCGTGGCAGTCCGTGCCGACAAGACCAGGGTCGCGGACTCGTCGGCGCGATGACCGCCATGCACGAGTTCCGAGATCTGCGCATACCACGCCTCCGCGGCCAGCGTGAACTGCTCGCGACGGAGCGTCGCGCCGAACGATCCCGATCCGGTTTCGATGGCGACGTCCAGCGATTCGCGGCCGCCCAGCTCGACAAGCCATACCGGCAGCCGCTGAAAGAGCTGCTGTTCGCTCGCAGCCTGGTGCAACGGATCGAAGCGCGTGCGCCGCACCATCGCCTCGCTGACAAGCTGCGCCCACGCGGAATACATCGCCTTGAGCCCGGCGCGCGGCGCGATTTCCACGCGCCGCCGCCGCAACACGGTCGCGCCCTGCAACTCGGTCAGCACCGTCTGATGCAGTTGCACGTCCAGGTGCAGCACCGAGATGCGAGCCGGGAGTCCGGCGCAGGCGGCGACGGCCGAGTCCACGACGCCCGCTACCGGCAGGCCGATGCGCCGCGCGATGCCGAGCAGGAGGCCGGCCTGATGCAAGCGCATCGAACCCGGCACTGCGAAGACGGCGGTGTCGCCCGCCTCCGCGATCTCGCCCCAGAGTCTCGTCAGGTGCGCGTGGGCGAGATCGGCGTGCGACCGCACGCTCCCCGTGGCGCCGGCGAAGGAATCCTGCGACAGATCCGACCAGAAGCGATCATTGGCAAGCACCGGCTGCAGTCTTGCCGCGGCGGCCGCGGACTCGCCGACGACGACACCCGTTGGATCGAGCAGCGCGACGCCCGGGCTCGCCGCGACACGGAGGCCGTCGCGGACCGCGATCACGGCCGCGTCGACGACTTCGATGCCGATCGTCGCCATGTCAGCGGACCTGGAGATTCCGCAGCACGCGATTGTCGAGGTAAGTTTCCGCGTCCAGCACGAGCCGTTCCTGCGCGAGCTGCAATTGATGCAGCAGGAACATCAGCAGGAGCGACAGCAGCAGCGCGACCAGCGTCGAGTTGAAAGCGACGCCGAGACCTTCCGTCACGCCCGAGATGTCGCCGGTCACGGCTTTGTGGGCCTCGGCCAGCGCGTCGCCGATGCCCCGCACGGTGCCGATGAATCCGATCGCCGGTATCGCCCAGGCGATGTACCGGATCATCGACAGCTCCGAGTCAAGCCGCTCCGCTTCGGCCGCGCAAACCGCATGGCCCGCGTCGGAAACGTCCTGGACACTCCGGGTCGCGCCGAAGCGCGCAAGCGCCGCCTTGGCGGCGCGCACGATCAGCGACTGCTGCTGCCCGGCCGGCAGCGACTCGAGCTGCCGCACGTACTCGCGCGTATCCTCGGGCAGGATGCGCATGCCTTCCGGGACGCGCACCGGATCGCCATCCAGCAAGTCCTGCTCGCGCCGCGTGGAGCGATTCTTGAAGCCGATCATCGCGAGCGCCCAGATCATCAGGACGACGCAACTCTCCTGCTCCCAGTCCTTCATGATCACGAACATCGATCGCTCCAGAACGTAGTTCGGATCCTTGCGCATCGACTCGTACTGGACGGCGAGCACAGCCTGCGCATTCGGGCGCACCCAGACCGTCCAGATCGCATGAATGACGATCGCGGCGGCCAGGAGCGATCCCAGGCTGAACAGGAATTCCTTCGGATAGCGGCTCTTCATGGGGTCCTCAGATATCGATCGGGAACGAGACGGGAAAATCCGCGCGGACTTTCTCCGTCGGATTGAAGCGCGCGGGCGGCGGCCCCGCGGGCACGGCATCCGCCGGCAACGGAGGCAGCGTTTCCTCTTCCTCCTCCTCCGTCCTGGAGGCATCGGCCTCGTCGGCCGGCGGCCCTTCCGCGGCAGGCGCGGAAGGAGGCGCCGGAGCCGGCTCCTGCTTAACGGGCGGCTGCGCCGGGGGCGCTGCGGGTTTCGGCGCCTCGATGGCAGACGCGGCGAGCACGAGCGATGAAGCGGCGATGGCGATCAGTCGTCTCATGTCCGTTTACTCCGCGTAGCGCGCGATCCGGAAGCCGAGATCCGGCCGGCCGCTCGAGCCGAAATCGCGCGCGGCGACGCGCAGTTCCGGAATCTTGCCGGTGAGCCAACCCGCTCCGCGAATCACGTAGTTCTCGCCGACGCGCGGGCCGACGGGGTCCGTGGACCGGTGATCCGGACCGACGACGTAGATCGAATAGCGGTCCGTCGTCCACTCGAGCACGTTGCTGCCGAGGTCGTGAATGCCGAGCGGATTGGCGGGGAAGCTGCCGACGGGCGCCGCGACTCGATAGCCGTCGTCGTAGCCGGAAATCGTGACCGGCGTCAGGTAGATTGCCGTCGCGTCGCCCCAGTTCCCGGAGCGCGCCGCCACCGGCAGGTCGTTGCCCCAGGGATACTTCCGAGTCGCCTGGCTGCCGTCGTAGCGCGCCGCGAACTCCCATTCCGCTTCCGTCGGCAACCGGTACCCGGTCGTGACCGGCTCGATCAATTCGAGCCGGTCGCCACGGCGGGCGTAGGCCGGCGGCAGCTTGTCGCGCTCGGACAGCCAGTTGCAGAACGCCGCGGCGTCCTGCCAGGAAAGCCGCGCCGCCGGCTGACGCTCGAGATCGAGCGTCTCGTCCTTGAAGATACCCGACAGGTGATCGGCCCGGAACTCGCGGAACTCGCGATTGGTCACCTGGTGACGCCCCAGGTAAAAAGGCCGCTTAAGTTCGACGATCCGCTCAGCCTCGTTCGAGCGGCGCCCCGGCTCACGGCGCGAGCTGCCCATCGTGAAGCGGCCGCCTCTCACGAGGACGAGTTGCTGGCCGAGCGAGGTCGCCCGTTGTGCCGGCATGCCGGCGACGCGCGCTTCGCCCGCGGTGCGAAGCGTGAACTCGACGAGCTGGGTCTGGCCCTCGCGCGGCGTGACCGTCGCGCGGAACGGCTCGAGTCCGGCCTTGCGGACTTCGAAGACATGCGGCGCCGCGGACAGGGACAGCGTCTGGTTTGCGGGCCCGCGCGAAGCGCCGTCGACATAAAGAATGGCGTCGGCGGGCTCACCGCTCACGCGGACTTCGCCGAGCACCGGCCGGAGCTCGACCGTGAGCCGGCGCTCTGCACGGCTTTCGACGCTGACGCTTTCGGTCACAGGCGCGTGACCCGCGAGCGTCAGCAACACTTCCTGCGGCATGCCGGGCGCAACGCCCACCGAGAGCGGCGTGCGGCCGCGATAACGGCCGCCGATGCTGACATCCGCGCCGGCCGGCCGGCTCTGCACGATCAACCGCCCGTCCGGCATGCCGAGCTCGACCGGCCCGACCGCGAGCGGCTCGCCCGCGCGCACCGTGATCGGGCTTTCGAAGCGGCGATACTCCGGATGCAGGATCGCGAGCGTGTAGCGGCCGGCGTCGAGATCCGTGTCGAGCGGCGTGGGGCCGAGTTCCCGGTCGTCGGCCCAGACCGTCGCACCCGTTGGAATGCTGGTCACCGTGACCCTCGCGAACTGTGGCTTCAGCGACACCTTTAGTTCCTGGCGTTCACCGCCGCCCGCGACTTCGACGCGCAGGCGCTCCTCGGCATGACGCGGCGCCGTGATCGCGAGCTCGCGGGTGCCGGCCGGCAGTTCATATTCGCCCGGCAACGCGCCGATCATCCTGCCGTCCACTGCGAGTTGCGAGGCGATACCGCCGGTGTCGAAAGCAACGCGTCCCGGCAGCCGCTCGAGCGCGACCACAAAACGCTGACCGGAGGTGCTGGCCACCTCGACCGGCTGCAGCGCCTTGGAGTATCCGTCGGCTTCCACCACGAGCACGTATTTGCCCGGCGGCACCATGTAGCGGCCGCCGAAGCCGAAATCCCAGAGCGTGCCCGCGAAATCGACTTCGTCTGCGTCGGCTTCGGGGCTCGTCGTCACTTCCACCGAGCTTGCGGTAAAGAGGTAACCGAGTGCGAGCACGACCGCTGCGATCGCCGCCCAGGCCGCAGGGCGCATCCAGTTCCGCGCCGGCGGCGGCCGTACATTTCTCGCGACGCGCGGCTCGTACTCGACGATCGCGATCGGAGACCGGTCTCCGTCCGCGCCGGCGGCTTCACCCGAACGTCCCTCGAACCGCGGGGGGCGCGTGACATTCGCGACGCCCCCATGGCGAACGACGATCGTTGGCCGGCCGTCGCGTTCTTCGAGCGCAATGCTGACGCCGTCGAGGGCGCCGGCGCCTGCGCCCGGTTCCGGCGTGATGGCAAGGCCCCGGGTCGTGAGCGCGACACGCGCACGGAGCTCACCGGGCTTGCAGCCAGGAATGACGACGGCCGCGCCGGGGCCGCCGACAGTGAGCGGCAGTTCGGACGGCAGCAGCCGCCGTTCACCGAGCGGATCCTCGAGCCAGAGCTCCTTCAAATCGGTTCCTCGCATCTCACGACGACCGCCGCTGCCGCGGCGCCCGGCGGCAGCACGACTTCGCGCCGCACGTCACGATAACCGGTTCGCGTCCCGACGACCGTATAGCGCCCCGGCAACAGATCCACGTCCCGCGTGGAAAACGCGCCGTACTGGCCGACGCGATAGATCACCACCTGCGTGAAGCCGTCGGATTCGAGCCGCAGCCGCACCGGCGACTGCGCGGCGGCGGCGAGACGCTCGAGCTCGCGCGCAGCCGCGGCAAGTCGCTGCCGCGGATTGCCCGCCGCGGCCGCCGTGGCCAGGAGGTTGCGCGCCTCGGCGCGCCCTTCGGGATCCCAGAGCCGCTCCGGCCCGCGGAGCAATGTCTCGATCCGGCGTTGCAGTTCCGCGCGAGGCATCGCGCGGGCAATGCCCTCGCGGGCGGATTCGAGCGAAGACTCGAGCGAGGCTGCCTCGCGCCAGGCAACGAGCGCCTCGTCCCAGCGCTCGTCGCTCTCGGCGGTACGGGCGCGCGCCTCGAGCACGCGCAGGGCGGATGCGCGCTCGCCCTGATCGAGGGCCGCGATCGCATCTCGCGCTTCCTGGGAGCCCGGACGAAGCGCGAGCGCCTGTTTGAACGACGCGCGTGCGGCGTCGTTCGCCCCTCTTGCGAGATCTGCGAATCCGCGCGACATCGCGGCCGAATAGGCGTCGCCCGCGCGACGCGCGGCGAGCCGATCGATGCCGTCCTGCGCGCCCGGCGCCGCGCCATCGATCGAGAGTGCCCTGCGGAACCCGGATTCCGCGGCGGCAAGCCGCCCGGCGCGCTCGTCGCCGAGCGCCGCATCGACGACTGCAAGTGCCTGATCGAGCCGGTCCGCGCGTTCGATGCCGGCGGTCGCCGGCGCATGCTTCGGCTCGATCGCGAGTGCCAGCCCGAACGCCTCGCGCGCCGCCGTGGTCTGCGCGCCCGCGAGCGCCTGCTCGCCGCTTCGCATCGCGTTCTTCAGCGCCTGCGGCAGGTCTTTTTCGAGTGCCGCGAGACTTGCCAAAGCGGCCTCCCAGCCCTTCGCGGCGGCGGTGTAGTCACCGATCGCGTGGCGCTGCACGGCTTTCCTGCCGGCATCGCGGGCTTCCGCGAAAGCGGCCGTGGCCCAGCGGGCGGCAGCGCGCGCGTCGAGCGCCTTGAATGCGGCCTCATACTTGTCGCGCGCGGCTTCGGACCTCGCGCGGGCCGCGGCGCTTGCCGCCAGCTGCTCCTCGCGCCTGCGCCTCTCCTGTCCCTGCTGCTCGGCCTCGAGGCGCGCATCGCGCACGAGCGCCGTATCGCCGCCCAAGAGTTTCGGTTGCAGCCAAATGACGGCCGCGACCGCCGCAACCGCCGCCGCCGTCAACGCGACGGGCATCCACCCGCGCCGGCGGGCGGTTAGCGCGGCGGCATCCGCCGGCAGCGCATGTGCCAGCGGCTGCATGATTTCGTCCTCGCCAGCGGCCGCCGCGGCCAGTTTTGCGCGTGCGTGCGCGGCGGAGGGCGGGCGCTCATTCGGCGATTTCGCGAGGAGCCTCAGCGCGAGCTCCCGCACGCCGGCCGGCACGACGCCGCGCGGCACGAGCGGCGGCACGGGCTCGTGCAGCACGCGGTCGCGAGTGATCTCCGGATAGTAAGGCGGGTGGCCGGCGATCAGCTCGTAGAGCAACGCGCCGTAGGCATAGAGATCGTCGGCCGGCTGCGCGGGATCGCCGCGCAGCTGTTGCGGGCTGGCGTTATAGGGCGAGCCGCCCGCCGAATCGCGGCTGCCCGCGAGCGCGGTCAGCCCGAAATCCGCGAGCCGCGCGCGGCCCGCGCTGTCCAGCATCACGTTGCCGCACTTGAGATCGCGATGCACGAGGCCCCGCGCATGCAGCGCCTCGAGCGCCGCAGCGACGTCATCGGCCGCCTGGGCCCAGCTTTCGAACGAGCGGCCGCGAAGATGGCCGAGATCGCCGCCCTCGAGATACTCCATGACGACAAATGCGCGGCCTTCGGCCTGCTCGATGCCGTGGACCGCGACGGTGAATCCGGGCGGCAGCGACTGTGCGTGAGCGATTTCATCCGCCAGTCTCGCCATGCGGGGCGCGTCGCCCGCGAACGAGTCGTCCAGGATCTTGAGCGCGACGCGCTCGCCGCGCTCGCGGTCAACCGCGAGCCAGACTTCGGCGGTGCCGCCGCGGCCGAGCCGCCGCACCAACGCAAACCGGGCGCCGAGTTCGAGCCCGGGCGTCAACTCCTTCATGGGGGATCAACCCGCGCCGCTCGATTGCGCAGCAGGCGTCGTCGTGTCCGCGGCGGGAGCCGGCGGCGCGGTCGGCACCAGTCCGGTCTCTTCCTTATAGAGTTCATGCAGCAGGCGTCGCCACTCCGCGTATTGTTCTTCCGCCGTGCCGGTCAGGCGCAGCGTCCGGCCCTCGACGTCGACGATGAGCGGCGCCGCTTCGCTCTGGAACGAGCCCGAGATTTCCTTGATGGACTCGGTGTGGATCTTGGCTTCCTCGCGCTTGCGGTAGCCGCTGATCACCGCTGCCACGCCGCCCGCCACGCCGCCGTAGCGCGCGGCGTTCGAGATCCGACAGCTGTTTCTGCTGTTGCAATTGTCCGGCACGAACACCGCGGCCGCGACCGCGGCGGCGCCCATCAGCATGCGGTTCCGCGCCTGCGCCTTGAGCTTCTCCTCCACGGTGATCTCGTCGTAGGTGTAGCGGCGCCAGCTCGAGTACGGCTCCTCGAGCCGCTCGCTGAAGGCGGCATAGTTTTCGCTGACGGTGTCGATCATGCCGTAGTCGCGCTCGCGGATCTGCTGGATGCGCTTGACGAGCACGTCGTCCTCCGCCGGCAGGCGCAGCACCTTGTACTCGCCCGTCTTCTTGTGCTGCTCGAGGTACTGGCTGAACGCGACCGGCGCAAAGTCGGCGGCGAAGCGCATTTCGCTGACGCGGCGGATATTGGCGAGGTCGGCGGCCGAATGCGCGTTGCGCGCGACGAGCAGGTCGTCCGCGATCGCGACATAGACGTTTTCGAACGGATCGCGGCCGGAGTTGTAGCCGTCCTTGTAGGCGCGGGTGTCGGCGCGCCCTTCGTACTCGCGGTCTTCGTACCAGACGCGGCCCACGGCATCCCGCACCGTCACCTCGAGCCTGAGGTAAGCGCCGTTCGACTCGACGATGCGCCCGTCCACGGTGACGTCGAAAGATTGCACGGTCGTCGGCACGACCCGCGCCGCGCCCCAGTGGCCGGTGTCCTCGAGCGTGTCGCGGAGCTGCATCGCAATGTAGCGCGCCTCGGCCTGGCGGATCTCGGGATAGATCCGCGTCTTGTCCATGAGCTCCGGATCTTCCTCGACTTCCTTTGGCACGCCGGGATCGAAGATGTGCACGCCGACGTCGAGCAACTGCTCGGCGGGAATCTCGGCGGTCGCCTGTGTCGCCTGGAGAATCGGCAGGGGCCGCATTTCCTTGACGCAGCCGCCCGCGAGGAGCGCTGCCGCGAAAATCAAGCCCAGTGCTGTCATTCGGTTCATGCCCATGACACTCGCGGCGCGCGTCTCAGCGGCCTTTCTTGTAGCGACGGTATTCCTCCCACAGCGCTGCGCGCAATTCGGGGTCCGTCTCCTTCATCGCCGCCTCGCGGATCTGCCGCGCGACGATGTCGTCGTCCTTTCCGTCCGGAATGTCGGCGGGAATGCTCGTCGGGCCCCGGCCGCCTGCGCCGCCGCCGCCCACGCCGCCCTGTTCGCTTTCGGGCGCGCCCGCCTCTTCGGTGCCGGTGCCTTCGCCCGTGCCGGTGGACTCGAGGCCGCCGGTCCGCGGACTGCTGCCGGCACCGTCGCCACCCGCGCCCGCCTCGCCCTCTTCGCCGGATGCGCCATCGCTGCCGGGCTCGCCGCCGGCCGCCGCCGCTTCATCAGCCGCGGAACGCTCCTTGGCGATATCGGCCTGCGCCGTGCGCACCGCTGCATCGAAAGTGCCGAAGGTCTCGTCGAGCCGCTTGCCAATCTCGGCACTCCGGCCGCCGCCGGCGCCTGCCGCTCCCGGTCCCTGGCCCGTTGCGCCGCCCGCTCCACCGGACTGCCCGGCCTGGCTCGCATCGCCACCGGCCCCTGAACTGCCCGAGCCCTGGGTCGACCCCGGGGTGCCGGGCTCGCCCGGCTTGTCGCCCGCAGGACCGGAACTGCCATCCGGCATTCCCGCGGCGCCGCCCGGCATGCCGCCCGGGAGTCCGCCGGGCAAGCTGCCTGGCAATCCACCTGGCAATCCGCCGACCTGGGGATCCACGCAAACGGACGCATTCATTTCGTCGTCGTCTTCGTCCGTCGTCTCGTCATCGGTGCTCACGCAGGGCCGGCCGCCCGCAGTGGTCGCGCCGGTTCCATCCGGCGTACCGGACTGTGGACCCTGGCCCGGCTCGCCAGATCCTGCGCCGCCCGCGGAGCCGCCGGCGGTGTCGCTCGCTGAGCCGCCTGCGCCGCCCTCGTCATCGCTGGGCATCGGAATCGGGGCATCGGCGCCGCTCTCGCCACTCGTCGACGGAAATTCTGAAGTCGAGCCGCCGCCTCCGGAGCCATCCGAACCGCCGCCCGCGGTGCCGCCACCGCCGCCGCCAGTAGAACCACCACCGCCCGAGGACCCACCGCCGGAATCTCCGCCGGACGAACCGCCGCCACCGGACGAACCGCCGCTGCTGCCACCGGCGGATCCGCTGCCTCCCGACTCCGGGCGCGAGGCGGAATTCTGGGTCATGCAGCCGACCAGCAGGCCGAGCGCCGCGGCGACCGCTATACCACGTAGAACGCGAGTGGATTTCATCCTGTTTCTCCCAGCCGGACGCCGCTCTTCGGGACGGCCGGCTTCGGGCATGTCCGTGAAACTTGGAGACCTGCCCCCGTCATTGGTTCACGGCCCGGGAGCCTCCGCGATCAGGTTCCCTGGACCTTCGCAGGCGTCGCCGGGGGCGTTGCAGACGCGTCCTCGCCCCGGAGGAAGGCGCCGAGCTGACCCGCGAGCCGGTCGCAGGCCGTGCCCTGAACGCGCGCGATGAATGGCAGCGGAACCAGTACGCCGACGAGCGCGGACGTGCCCGTCACGTTGGTCGAAACCGAACCGGCAGTCCGCGCCGTGCTGAGGTCCCAAACGACTGCCTGGTAATCGGATTCCTTTTCCCACCAGCCGAAGCCGATGCAGCCGCCACCCGCCGGCCCGAGCGTGCAGGTGATGCTGCCGCCGCTGTCGATCTGCCGCGTGAGGCCGTCGATCCAGATGAGATAACGAACTCCGCTCTCGGCGATGCGATCCGCGACGACGTCCCGGGCGAGGAGCTTGGTCACGCCTTCCGGACGCTGCGGCGCGGTCGATGGCTCGAGCCAGGGAAACATCGAATCGACGAACGTGTCGTTCGGCCGCACCTGGATGCCGGTCGCCCTCGCCATCTTGTCGCCGACGCAATCCATGAAATCGTCTTCGGCCGTGATGCCTTCGACGTGCGGCTTGGCGAGCAGCACGACGGCTTCATGCGAGGCGATGCTCGTCGTGGTATGCCGGTCTTCCTCGAGGCGCGCTGTCATGCAGCCCGAGAGCAACAGCAAGGTCGCGGCGCCGGTGCCAGCCTGGCGCAACGACCGAATCTTGAGGCGCATCATGCGACCGCTCCTTGGCGTGCGATCCTCGCTCGGATCGAGTATACGCCGCGATTACCACAGTTCCATCTGATCGGGCGAGCGATTTGGCGGGCGGAATAAGTCCGTTCTGAGCGGCGCGTTGCGGCCGCTTTCCAGGGCGTTGCGGCGACAGGATGCCTCGAAACGCCGACGCAGCAGCTCGGCCCAGGGACCCTGCCCGCGCATGCGGTGACCGAAGCGCGGATCGTTGTCACGCCCACCGCGCAATTCCCGGATACGGCTCTGGACGCGTCTGATGCGATCCGGGTAGTGCGTCTCGAGCCATTCATAGAAGAGGTCCCTGACTTCTCCCGGCAGGCGCAACAGGACATAACCTGCTGTTTTCGCGCCTGCGGTTGCCGCCGCGTCCAGCACGCCCTCGAGCTCGTGGTCGTTGATGGCCGGCACGACCGGCGCAAACATCACCCCGGCCGGAATCCCCGCCGCTGCCAGCTTCGAGATCGCCGCGAGCCTTGCCGCCGGCGACGCGGCGCGTGGCTCCATCCGCCGCTTCAACTCGTCATCGAGCGTAGTCACACTGACAAACACTTTCACCAGACGTTCCGCGGCGAGGCGGCCGAGCACATCGATGTCGCGGACGACGAGCGCGCCTTTGGTGACGACCGTAACCGGGTGATGGCTTTCGGCCAGGACTTCGAGCAGGGAGCGGGTGATGCCTAGCCGCCGCTCCAGCGGCTGGTACGGATCGGTGTTGGCGCCCAGATTGATCGGGCTGCACCGGTAACTGCGTCGGTTCAACTCCTCGCGCAGCCGAATCGCGGCATCTTTCTTGTAGAAGAGCCGGGTCTCGAAATCGAGGCCCGGAGACAAGTTCATGTAGGCGTGGCTGGGCCGCGCATAACAGTTGTGGCTGATCACGCCGTTGGCGACGAAGTCGCCTGTACCCGTCGTAATATCGAAGAGCTCGCCGCTGCGACCCGGCGGTTCGACCTCGACGATCTCCAGGCTGGCCGTGGACTTCACCGCCTGAGCCTCTATGCGGCGCTTGCGCGCGATCGAGGGATCAAACGCACCAATGAAGCGCAAATTTTCCCGCAGTCCACCCCGGACTCGCACATAGTGCACGGGCCTTGGCAAGCTTCGCCGCTGCGTTTCGACGGTTGAGTCGAAACGAAACCGATGCAGGCCGTCGCTTAAGACCTCGATCATCCGACGATCTGTGTTGGCGATCCGGATCGTGCCACCGCAGAAGGACCCTTCGGCGTCGAATATGCCGCCGACGAAGCCGCGTAACCATTCGCCCGCGGGACAGTCCGGCCATTCGACCAGCCGGCCGATCGCCGCAACAGACGCGCTTGAGCTGGTTCGGATGGCTTCCACGCGCCGCCGTTCCGACGTCTCGGCCTGGAATTTGAATCGATCGGTTCTTATGCCGAAGCCGGAAAGAAAAACCGCAGCGCGCTCAAGGGCTTCCGTGTCCGCCATCGCGAGCCGAAATCGATGTTGGTCGCCGTTGGAGCGCCCCGGCCGGGCGTACCGGTACACGCCAAGGTGACCGTCACCCCTGATCAGCCCGCAGAGATATCCACACCTGTAGTCGCTCGAATAGTCGCTACGCGGAAATGACGGGATCGCACCGCAGCCCATTAGCGTGTTGTTGAGCGTAAGACTGGGGCGCTGGGGGTGGCCACTGCCTTTAGCCACGAATTTCCAGCCGCGCTCCGTGAGGAAACGATGATCAGCGCTCGCAACGAGCTCGGTGCCGTCGGCGAGCCAAACTCGATGGGCCGGCTTGCTCGTCCGCCAGTGGGCCAGGACTCGCGTGCGCACGTAGTGACGGTAATGGCCGCGCTTTTCCGTACCGCAGATTTCGTCGCCGACTGCGACCTCGGCGAGCGGCTTGAGGCTGCAGTCCGCCATCAGGATTTGGGTATCTCCTGCCAGGCAGTACACACACCCGTGCTCGCAGCCCCGGTAGGGATTGATCGACTGGTCGAAGGGGATGTCGGGCAAGTCGTTGCGCGTGATGACCGAGCGCGGTGGCTCCGGCAGCACCGACGTCTCGACCGGTGGCAGCGGCTCGTCGGCAATACCCCAGCCGTCGTCCACGGCCTCGACCACACGCGCTTCGAACCGCCCGGTTCGATTGGAAACGGCGCCTCGTGCTTTTGTCAGTCTCAACCGCATGACTGTATGGATATACAGTCCTGCCCCGTCGCGGTCAAGTCGAGGGCGACTCCGGCTCGGGGAATCGATTCATCCGGCGAAGCCCCGGGAACCAGCGCATCCAGAGACCGGCGATGGCGACGCTGACGACTCCGCCGACGACGACTGCCGGCTTCAATCCCCACCAAGCCGCGGTGAGGCCGGCCTCGAAATCGCCGAGCTCGTTCGACGCGCCGATGAACACGGCATTGACCGCGCTGACGCGACCGCGGATCGCGTCCGGCGTCTCGAGCTGCACCAGCATGTGGCGGATGTAGACGCTCACCATGTCCGCGCCGCCCAGCACCACGAGCGCCGCGAGCGACAGCAGAAAGCTTTCGGACACGCCGAAGACGATGGTTGCGAGGCCGAACAGGGCGACACCCGAGAACATCATCGCGCCGACATGACGCGTGATCGGGCGCCAGGCGAGCATGAGCGCGATGATCGCGGCGCCGATGCCGGGCGCTGCGCGCAGCCACCCGAATCCGTCGGGACCGACGTGCAGGATATCGCTCGCAAAGGCGGGCAAGAGCACCGCGGCACCGCCGAAGAGCACCGCGAACAGATCGAGCGAGACGGCGCCGAGGATGACCTTCTTCCGCCAGACGAAGCGCAGCCCCTCGAGCAGCGTGTGCCAGGTGTCCGGCTGCGGCGGACGCGCGGGTTTTTCCGTGCGCACGCCTGCGATCAGGACGACCGCGGTGGCGAGCAGTCCTGCGACCGTGCCGTAGACGACATCCGGCCCCAGCAGGTAAACCAGCCCGCCGATCGCCGGGCCGGCGATCGTCGACACCTGCCAGGTGGTCGAATTGACGGCGACTGCGCGCGAGAACAGGGACGGCGGCACGAGATTCGGCACGATCGCCTGGCCCGCGGGCATCGAGAAGGCGCGCGCCGTGCCGAAAACGACCATCACGGCAAAGACCGGCCAGGCGACAGCCAGGCCCGAGAACGTGAATCCGAGCAGCAGCAGCGCGCAGACGAACTCGAGCGCAATGCACAGCAAGAGGATCAGTGCGCGATTGTGCCGGTCCGCGACGTGCCCCGCGGGGAGGACCAACAGGACAAACGGCAGAAACTGCGACAGGCCGATCAGGCCGAGATCGAGTGGATCCCTCGTGATCTCATAGATCTGCCAGCCGACCGCGACCGTCTGCATCTGCACCGCGATCGACGCGAGTAGCCGGGCCGACAGGAATCGCACGAAACCCGGATAAGCCAGGAGCCGGCCGAGTGGCGCGCCCGCGATTTCGATCAAGGCCATGCGGCGGCGATCAACGATCTAACAGGAGACGCAGCATGCGCCGCAGCGGCTCGGCCGCGCCCCAAAGCAGCTGGTCACCGACGGTGAATGCCGTGACGTAATCCTCGCCCATCGCGAGATGACGAATGCGGCCCACTGCGATGTCGAGCGTGCCCGTCACCGCCGCGGGCGTGAGCCGGGCGAGCGTCGCCTCGCGCTCGTTCGGAACGAGGCGGATCCACGGATGCGCATCGGCGAGATGCCGCTCGATCTCCGCAATCGGCGCCTTGCGTTTCAGCTTGATCGTGACCGCCTGGCTGTGACAGCGCATCGCGCCGATGCGCACGCAAATCCCGTCGATCGTCACCGGGACGGACGACAGGCCGAGAATCTTGTTGCCCTCCGCGCCCGCCTTGAATTCCTCCTGGCTGTAGCCATTGCCGAGATCGCGGTCCACCCAGGGCAGCAGGCTGCCGGCAAGCGGATGTCCGAGGCGCGCGACCGGCATGCCGTCGGCGAATGCGGCGGTCGCGCGGCGGTCGATCTCGAGGATCGCGCTGGCCGGATCGTCCAGCAGCTCGCCAGTCGCGTCGTAGAGATGGCCCATCTGCGCGAGCAGCTCGCGCATTTCCCGCGCGCCGGCGCCCGAGGCCGCCTGGTAGGTCATCGTCGTCATCCATTCGACGAGACCCGCACGGAACAGGCCCCCGAATGCCATCAACATCAGGCTCACGGTGCAGTTGCCGCCGATCCAGTCGCACTTGCCCGCGCCGAGCGCCGCGTCGATCACCGGCCGATTGACCGGATCGAGGATGATCACCGACTCATCCTTCAGGCGCAGCGCGGAAGACGCGTCGATCCAGTGCCCGCGCCAGCCCGCGGCGCGAAGCTTTGGATGAATGGCTTCGGTGTACTCGCCGCCCTGGCAGGAGATCAGGATCTCGCAGCGCGCGAGCGCCGCGAGATCTTTCGCGTCGCCGACGCGCGCGGCGTCGCGGCCCGTGTCCGGCGCCGCGCTCCCCGCCTGCGAGGTCGAAAAAAAAGCGGGCTCGATCCGCTCGAAATCGCGCTCCGCGCGCATGCGCTCGACGAGCACGGAACCGACCATGCCGCGCCAGCCGATCAGTCCCGTTTTTGGCAACGCCGCCATCGACTCGCTTGTTGCACTGCGATGACCGCACTATAGCGTGCCGCAGCCCGGAGCAAGCAATGGCCACCGAACAGTCGCCGCCGTTGAACGTGCCGCCTGAAGCCGAGTGGGGACCGCACTTCGACGTCGCGCGGGCGACCGATGCGTACCTCGCGATCGTGCCCGCCGCCGATCGCGAAAAGTCCGATGCGTACTTCGAAGGCGGCTACTGGATCGAAGCGTGGAGCTCGTTGATCGCCGTGCTCCTCGCATGGCTCCTGCTTCGCGCGCGCTTCGCGGCGCGATTGCGCGACTGGGTCGCGGGCCGCGGGTATGGCCCGTCCTTCCAGGCATTGTTCGTCGCCGCCGGCTTCCTGCTCGCGATCGCGATCCTGATCCTGCCGTGGACGCTCTACACGGATTACTTCCGCGAGCACCAGTACGGCATGTCGAATTACTCGATCGGCGGCTTCCTCGGCGAGTGGGCGATCAATGTCGCGCTCACCACCGTGTTCGGCGGACTCGTGATCGCAGGCATCTATGCGATCGTCCGCCGCGTCCGGGATCGCTGGGTTTATTGGGCAACCGCGTTGACCGGTTTATTCCTGCTTTTCGTGACCCTCATCGAGCCCGTGTTCCTCGCCCCGATATTCAATGATTACCAGCCTTTCCCCCAGGGCGAAGTCCGCGAATCGATACTCCGGCTCGCCCGCGAGACCGGAGTTCCCGCCGACGACGTTTACTGGTTCGATGCCTCGAAGCAGACGAAGCGGATCAGCGCAAACGTTTCCGGCATGGCCGGCACGACACGCATCGCGTTGAATGACAACCTGATGAATGGCACGACGCTGCCGGAAATCCGGGCCGTCATGGGCCATGAAATGGGCCATTACAAACTGCACCATGGCTTGTGGCTGGTGCTCCTGCTGTCAGTGGTTCTCGGATTCGGTTACTGGTCGGTCAACCGCCTGTTCGGGAAATTCCAGCACCGTCATGGGGAACGCTGGGGCGTGCGCGATCTCGCCGATCCGGCGGGACTGCCGCTTGCCTTCGCGATTTTCATCGTCATCATGTATCTCCTGACGCCGGTCACCAACACGATTAGTCGCACCGTGGAACACCAGGCCGATGCTTTCGGCCTCGATGCCGCGCGCGAGCCGTACGGGTTTGCGCGCGTCGCGATGCGGCTCAGCAGCTATCGCAAGCTCGAGCCCGGTCGGCTCGAGGAGATTGTTTTCTACGATCATCCGAGTGGCAGGGCACGGGTCGAACGTTCGATGCGCTGGCTCGCAGCTCATCCGCCGTCGCCATAGCGCGCTGTCCGCGCGATTGCTAACGGCTTGCGCAGAGGCCGGACGGGACGAGCGACAGGAGTTCTTCGCCGGCGATGACAGATTTTGCGGCGGCGATGTCCGGTGCGAAGTGGCGGTCGTGGTCGTAGAAAGCGACTTTTGCGCGCAGTAGTGCGTGGGCTTTTTCGAGTGTAACGCTCGATTTGAGCGGCCGGCGAAAATCGATGCCCTGCGCCGCCGCGAGCAGCTCGATCGCGATCACGCCCCGCGTGTTTTCCGCCATTTGCCCGAGCCGGCGCGCCGCAAAGGTCGCCATGCTGACGTGATCTTCCTGATTGGCGGAGGTCGGCAGGCTGTCGACCGACGCGGGATGCGCGAGGGACTTGTTCTCCGAGGCGAGCGCGGCGGCTGTCACCTGCGCGATCATGAATCCGGAATTCAGCCCGCCCTGCCGCACGAGGAAAGCGGGAAGCTGGCTCAGGCTGTCGTCGATCAGCATCGCGATGCGCCGTTCGGCGAGCGCGCCGATTTCGGCAAGCGCAAGTGCCAGGTTGTCCGCCGCGAATGCCACGGGCTCGGCGTGGAAGTTGCCGCCGGAGAGCACCTCGCCCTCGCGGCCGAACACGAGCGGATTGTCGGAAACTCCGTTCGCCTCGAGCATCAGCGTGCGCCCGGCATCCAGGATCTGCTGGAGACAGGCGCCCGCGACCTGCGGCTGGCAGCGCAGGGAGTAGGGATCCTGCACGCGATCGCAGTTCGCATGAGAGTGTCCGATGTCGCTTTCGCCGAGCACCGCCCTAAACGCGGCCGCGATTGCGATCTGGGCGGGCTGGCCGCGCACGTTGTGAATGCGCGCGTCGAAAGGCACCCGGCTGCCGAGCGCTGCGTCGACCGCCATGGCGCCGCTCACGATCGAACCCGCGAGCAAGTCCTCCGCGGCGAACAGCGCATCAAGCGCGAGTGCGGTCGAGACTTGCGTGCCGTTCAAAAGCGCGAGCCCTTCTTTCGGCCCAAGCATCAACGGCTCGATGCCCGCCGACTTCAACGCCGCGGCGCAGTCCTGCTCTCCGCCGCGCACGCGCACGCGGCCTTCGCCGATCAGTGCGAGCGACAGGTGAGCGAGCGGCGCGAGATCTCCCGAGGCTCCCACCGAACCCTGTCCCGGCACCACCGGATGAATGCCGGCATTGACGAGTTGCAGCAGCCGCTCGATCACGACCTGCCGCACGCCCGAGAACCCGCGCGCGAGGCTTGCGGCCTTGAGGGTGAGGATCAGGCGCACGGTGGAATCGGCGAGCGGCGCGCCAACGCCCGCCGCATGCGAGCGCACGAGGTACAGCTGAAGCTTCGCGAGCTCATCGTCCGCGATGCGCGTCTTCGCGAGCTTTCCGAAGCCGGTATTGATGCCGTAGAGCGATTCGCCCGCCGCGAGCCGAGCGCGCACGGCAGCCAGGGATTGCTCGACGGGATCGCGCCAGCCGTCCGCGAGCGCGACCGTGTCGGCGCCGCGGGCAATGCGGCGGAGCTCGGCGAGCGAGATCGCACCCGGCTTCAGCGTCAGCACCGCCACTTCAGCGCACCGACGGCAGGTCGAGCCCCTGCTCGCGCGCGCAGTTGATGGCGCGCTCGTAGCCGGCATCCGCATGGCGCATGACGCCCGTGCCCGGATCGTTCCTGAGCACGCGCGCGATGCGAGCGGCAGCCGCCGAGGTTCCATCGCAGACGATCACGACTCCGGCGTGCTGCGAGAAGCCCATGCCGACGCCGCCGCCGTGATGGATCGAAACCCAGGTCGCGCCGCTCGCCGTATTCAATAGCGCATTCAGGAAAGGCCAGTCGGAAACCGCATCCGAGCCATCCTTCATCGCTTCGGTTTCGCGGTTCGGGCTCGCGACCGATCCGGAGTCGAGATGATCGCGGCCAATCACGACGGGCGCCGACAACTCGCCCTTCGCGACCATCTCGTTGAACGCGAGGCCGAGCCGCGCGCGGTCCTTCAGGCCGACCCAGCAGATGCGCGCGGGCAATCCCTGGAAACGGATTCGTTCGCGCGCCATGTCGAGCCAGCGGTGCAGGTGCGCATCGCCCGGCATCAGCTCCTTCACCTTGGCATCCGTGCGGTAGATGTCCTCCGGATCACCCGAGAGGGCGACCCAGCGGAATGGCCCGATACCCTCGCAGAAGAGCGGGCGGATGTAGGCCGGCACGAAACCCGGAAAATCGAAGGCATTCTTCAGGCCTTCCTCCAACGCGACCTGGCGGATGTTGTTGCCGTAATCGAAGACGACTGCGCCCTGCGACTTGAGGTCCAGCATCGCCTGCACGTGGATCTTCATCGAGGCGCGCGCCTCGCGCTCGATGCGCTGCGGATCCTTGCTGCGCGCTTCCGCGGCCTGCGCCAGCGTCCAGCCGCGCGGCAAATAGCCGTTCCGTGGATCGTGGGCGGAGGTCTGGTCAGTCACGACGTCCGGCACGATGCGGCGGCGCGCGAGTTCCGGATAGACGTCCGCCGCATTCCCGAGGAGCCCGACGGAAAGCGCCTTCTTCGCGCGCCGTGCCTCCTCGTTCATCGCGAGCGCCTCGTCGAGCGTCGCTGCCTTGCGGTCAACATAGCCAGTGCGAAGGCGGAAATCGATGCGCGACTCGTCGCATTCCACAGCGAGCATCGAGAAACCCGCCATCGTCGCGGCCAGGGGTTGCGCGCCGCCCATGCCGCCGAGTCCGGCCGTGAGGATCCAGCGCCCGCGCGCATCGCCGCCGAAATGCTCCCGAGCGCAGCAGCCAAATGTTTCGTAAGTGCCCTGCACGATGCCCTGCGAGCCGATGTAGATCCACGAACCCGCGGTCATCTGCCCGAACATCATCAGGCCCTTGCGATCGAGCTCGTGGAAATGCTCCCAGGTGGCCCAGTGCGGCACGAGATTCGAGTTTGCGATCAGGACGCGCGGCGCGTCCGGATGCGTGCGGAACACGCCGACCGGTTTCCCCGATTGCACCAGCAGCGACTCGTTATCCTTCAAGCGCTTCAGAACGCCCAGGATTCGATCGAACGACTCCCAGTCGCGCGCGGCCTTGCCAATGCCGCCGTAAACGACGAGCCGGTCCGGATGCTCGGCGACTTCCGGATCCAGGTTGTTCTGAATCATCCGGAACGGCGCTTCGGTCAACCAACTGCCGCAGCTCAGCTTATTGCCGCGCGGCGCGCGGACCACGCGCGGTCCGGTGGCATTCAAGGCGGGTTCGGCGTTCATGGGCTGCGAGGATAACGCGTATCGGGCATTATATATGTGCCGCCCGGCGGCTCCTCCCATGACTCAATCGCGAGCACTATCGAGCGCCACCCTGGGCGCACTCGGTGTCGTGTACGGCGACATCGGCACGAGTCCGCTGTACGCGCTTCGAGAAGCGACGGCGGCGGCTGGCGGCGCCGCGGACCCGGCGGCCGTGCTCGGCGTCGTGTCACTGATCTTCTGGAGCCTTCTGCTCGTCATCTCGCTCAAATACGTCGTGCTGATCCTGCGCGCGGACAATGACGGCGAAGGCGGCATTCTGTCGCTGGTCGCGCTGGTGCAGCGACGGATCGGAACGTCGAGCGTGTGGGCCGTCCGGCTGATTGCGCTCGGCGTGATGGGCACCGCACTCTTCTATTGCGATGCGCTGCTGACGCCCGCCATCTCGGTCTTAAGCGCCGTCGAAGGATTGGAACTCCTCGATTCGCGCATGCACCAGGCGGTGCTGCCGATCACGATCGCGATCCTAGTGGCGCTATTCGCCCTGCAGCGGCGCGGCACGGCGCGCGTCGGCGGCCTGTTCGGACCCGTCATGGTCGTGTGGTTTGCCGTGCTCGCGGTGCTCGGCCTGCGCGCGATCATGGTCGAGCCCGGGATTCTCGCGGCGCTTAATCCGGGCCATGGGATCGAGCTGCTGTTCGCCCACCCAGGACTCGCGCTCGCGATCCTCGGTGCGGTGTTTCTCGTGCTGACGGGCGGCGAAGCCCTGTATGCCGACATGGGGCATTTTGGGCGGACGCCGGTTCGGCTCGCGTGGTTCACGATCGTCTGGCCGGGGCTCCTGCTTAATTATTTCGGGCAGGGTGCGCTCCTGCTCGCCAACCCGGCCGCCGCCGCAAATCCCTTCTTCGCGTTGGCGCCTACCGGCACGCTGCCGGGTCTCCTCATTCTCGCCACGCTCGCGACCGTGATAGCGTCGCAAGCGACGATCTCGGGAGCGTTCTCGATCACGCGCCAGGCGGTGCAACTCGACTTGCTACCGCGCGTGAAGATTCTCCAGACCTCCGCAGACGAGCGCGGCCAGATCTACGTGCCGGCCACCAACGCGATCATGTTCGTCGCAGTCGTCGCATTTGTGCTCGGCTTCGGCTCTTCCAGCGCGATATCCGGCGCATACGGCGCCTCCGTGATGGGCACCATGCTGGTCACTACGCTGCTCGGCGCGGTCGCGGCGGCCACGGCCTGGCAATGGCCGGTATGGCGCATCGTTCTCGTATTCGGTCTGTTCCTCGCGATCGATCTCGCGTTCGTTGCCGGCAACGCCAGCAAGATTCCAAGCGGCGGCTGGGTGCCGCTCGTGCTCGCCGCGGGCATGTTCGGCCTGTTCGTGACCTGGCGCGACGGCCGCGCGTTGCTGCGCGCGGAACTTCAGCGGCGTGCTGTTCCGCTGGCTGAGCTACCGGAGCTCTTGAAGGACGCCACGCGTGTGCCGGGCACGGCGGTGTTCCTGGTGAGCCATCACGGCTTCGTGCCGACGGCGCTGCTCCGCAATCTCGAACACAATCGGGTCTGTCACGAGACGATCGTGATCCTGCACCTCGAGATACAGCGCACGCCGCGCCAGGATCTCGTCTCGCGCAGCTATCCCGAGGAAGTCCTGCCGGGCGTGCATGTCGTGCACGCGCGCTTCGGATTCATGGAGACACCGGACGTCAACGTCGCGCTCGCGGGCGCGGCGCGACGCGGACTGCGCATCGAAGAAGACTGCACATTCTTCCTGGGTTGGCACCTCGTGCGGGCGCGCGCGCGGCACGGGCTTGCCGGCATCAAGATGCGGCTCTTCGCCTGGATGCAGCGGCGCAGCGCCCAGGCCGCGGAGTTCTTCCGAATGCCGACGCGGCGGGTCGTGGTATTAGCGACCGAAGTCGAGATCTAATTCCGCTGTAGAGACCCGTGTAGGCAGCGACCTCGCTTACGCGGCGTGCTTTCGCTCCACGGCGTCGTAGTGATCGATGACCTGGCGCACGTACTGGCGCTTGCTCAGGTAGTTGCCGGGCCAGAAGCTGCGCTTGAACCCGTAGATGACGATCGATTTCAGGTCGTGGCGGTCGAGACCCAGATGCTTGACCGCGAGCATCAACTCGTTCGTCACCGTCGTGTTGCTCATTAGTCGGTTGTCGGTGCAGAGCGTCGTCGAGATCCGCGCCGCGCGGAGCCGGCGGAACGTGTGATCGTCGAGCCATTTCAGCTCGGGATTGGTCTGGAGATTGCTCGTCAGGCAGATCTCGAGCGTGATGCGACGGTCGGCGATGTAGTTACCGAGCTTCTCCACGTAGCGCTCGCGATCCTCGATCTCCGGATCGCGGATCTCCGCCGCTTCCAGCAAATAAGTGCCGTGGCCGATGCGGTCCGCGTGCAGGTCGGTGATCGCCTGGAAGATGGACTCCGGCCCGTAGGCCTCGCCCGCGTGCACCGTGCGCTTCAGGAAATGCCGGTGCGCGTATTCGAACGCGTCCCGGTGCGCGCCGGCCGGGTAGCCGGACTCCTCGCCCGCGAGATCGAAGCCGACCACTTGGAGGCCGAGGCTGTCGCGCGCCAGCACCGCCGCCCGCGCCAGGTCGACCGACGCCATGGCGTAGAGATCCTTGGGCCGCGTGAACGGGTGCGCCGCGAACAGCGTGTCGTAATAACGGCTGAAGCCGGCCGTAAACATGCGCAGCGCGCAGCAGATGATGCCGTACTCGAACGGCGGCTCCCGGCCTGCGATGATCTCGGGCTTGCGATTGTAGGCATCACGCGCGCGACGCAGGCCCCGGTCCACGGCGGCGATCACCTGCACCGCATCGAGTCCCGGCCGGACGTGCAACTGCGGCGCGAAGCGCACCTCCAGATAGCGCACGCCCTCTGCCTGATTGTCCTCGGCAAGCTCGGCGGCAATGCGCTCGAGCGACTCCGCGTTCTGCATCACCGCGACCGTATAGCGGAAGCCCTTCAGGTAGTCGCCGAGACTCGAGTAACGCTCCTTATATACAGTCTCGCGCAGCCCACCCTCGGTGTAGCTCGGGAGTTCCACATGATTCGCGCGCGCGATCTCGATCAGCGTCGGTATGCGAAGCGACCCATCGAGGTGAACGTGCAGGTCGGTCTTCGGCAACGCGGCGATGAATTCGCGCGTGATCGTGGAATCCGGCACATCGACTCCGCTGGAAGGCAACCGAGACACGCAGCATAACGCGACCGCGACAGCTTCCGGTAAGCTCTGCAAGGTGAGCGTCCTCGACACGCAGGGCTGGACCCGGCTGATACGGAATGCGGCCGTCGCGACCTGCACGGATGGCAGGCCCTACGGATTGATCCCTAGAGGCGCGATTGCACTCGCCGGCAACCAGATTGCCTGGGTCGGATCGAAAAAGGAACTGCCTGCGGCGTTGCCGAAAGGCGTCGCCCTCAACGATGTCCGCGGTGCCCTCGTCACACCAGGGCTCATCGACTGCCACACGCATCTCGTCTGGGCCGGCTCACGTTATCGCGAATTCGAGCAACGGCTTCAGGGAACGAGTTACGAGGACATTGCGCGCGCCGGCGGCGGGATCGCAGCGACCGTCGCCGCCACCCGCGCCGCCAGCGAGAACGACTTGTTGACCCTCGCACTCGGTCGCGCCGCGAAGCTCGTCGCCGAGGGCGTGACTGCGCTCGAGATCAAGTCCGGCTACGGCCTCGACCGCGACAACGAACTGAAAATGCTGCGGGTGGCGCGAACGCTCGGCAAACGCCTGTCCCTGACCGTCCGTACCACCCTGCTCGCGGCCCATGCCGTGCCGCCCGAGTTCAAGGATCGCAGCGACGACTATATTAAATGTGTCTGCGAGGAGATCCTCCCCGCCGCCGCGGCCGATGGCCTCGCCGACGCCGTGGACGCCTTCTGCGACAATATCGGCTTCACGCCTGCCCAAGTCGAGCGCGTCTTCAGCCGCGCGAAGGAACTCGGTCTTGCGGTCAAGCTGCATGCCGAGCAGTTTTCCAACCAGAACGGCGCGGCGCTCGCCGCGAAGTTCAAGGCGCTTTCCGCGGATCACCTCGAGCACGTGGACAAGGACGGCGTGCTCGCGATGGCCGCCGCGCGCACCGTTGCCGTTCTGCTGCCAGGCGCGTTCAGTTACCTGCGCGAAACGAAGCTGCCGCCGATCGAGTTGCTGCGCGTCCATCGGGTGCCGATCGCGATCGCGAGCGACCTCAATCCCGGCAGCGCGCCGCTCGCATCACTGCTTCTCAATATGAACCTTGGCTGCACGCAGTTCGGGCTGACGCCCGAGGAGGCGCTACTCGGCGTGACGCGCCACGCGGCCCGCGCGCTCGGCCTCAGGAAGGAACGCGGCACGATCGAGGCCGGCAAGGTCGCCGATCTCGTCATCTGGAACGCCGAGCATCCGGCGGAACTCGCCGCCCAGTTCGGCCTGGTGCGCCCCATTGCGACGCTTCGCGAAGGCGCGCAAGCCTGATCGTGCGCCGGATCGCCTTCCTCACGCTCAGCGATTCCACCGGATTCGTCATGGACGACGACCTCGCGATTGCGCCGCTGGCAAAACGCGGCTGGCAGGTCGATACGCTGCCCTGGAACCGCAAAGGCGTGAACTGGCAGCGATACCAGCTCATCGTGATCCGCTCCACGTGGGACTACCAGCATCACGCGGACAGGTTTCTTGGCCTGCTCGAAGCGATCGAGAAAAGCGGCGTGCGGCTCGAGAACGGCAGCGAGATCGCGCGCTGGAACATGCGAAAAACCTATCTGCGCGACCTGGCGGGGCGCGGCGTTGAAATCGTGCCGACATTCTGGCGTGAGCAGCTCGGGCGCGACGAGCTGCTGCCGCTTTTCGAAGAGCTCAGGAGCGAAGAGGCCATCATCAAGCCGGTCATGAGCGGCAATGCGGAGGGCGCCTGGCGGATCGATCGCGTGCGGGCGAAAGCCCTGGCCACGGAGATCGAATCGTATTTCGCGGCGCGGCCGCTCATGCTCCAGCCATTCGAGCGCGGCATCGTCGAGGAAGGCGAATACTCGATGATTTATCTCAATGGCGCGTACAGCCACAGCGTCCTAAAGGTGCCGAAGCGCGGCGACTTCCGCGTGCAGGAGGAACACGGCAGCGACATTCGCTCAGTAACGCCCGAACCCGCCCTGCGCGCGGCCGGCGACGCGGCTATCGCCGCGATCGGCCGCAAGCTCTTGTATGCGCGCGCGGACCTCGTGCGCAGCGGCGACACATTCCGCGTCATGGAACTGGAACTCGTGGAGCCCGCGCTGTATCTGCGCATGGATCCGGGCGCACCGGATCGCTTTGCGGACGCGATCGGATCGCTATTCGCGTGAGGCTCGGCCCGCGTCGAGCGGGCTCCTGACGCCGCGCCCGCCGCGATTGAGGACGTGCGTATAGATCATGGTGATCTTCACGTCAGAGTGCCCGAGTAGTTCCTGTACGGTGCGGATGTCGTAACCGTCTTCTAATAAATGAGTTGCGAAGCTGTGGCGAAAGGTGTGAGTGCTCGCCGGCTTGGCGATGCCAGTCGCGCGAATCGCGAGCTTGACAGCGCGCTGCACGTTTTGCGGAAACATATGATATCGCACCAAGTCATTTGAGTACGGGTCCAGACAAAATGACGGCGCTGGGAAAACCCAGTACCAAGCCCATGAGGTCGCCGCATTCGGATATTTGCGACGAAGTGCGAAAGGTAAGGAGATACCTGGCTGGTTCTCGCTCCGATCCTTCTCGAACTGCAGTCTGACTTGCTCCATGTGAGCCTTCAGATGCGCAGTCAATGCATCCGGCAGCAGCGTGATGCGGTCCTTCTGGCCCTTGGCGTCGCGGATGAGTAGTTCGCGTCGTGCCAGGTCGAGGTCCTTGACCCGCAACTGCATGCATTCCCCCAAACGCATACCGGAACCATAGAGCATCGATACGATCAGCCATTCCGTGCCTGACAACCGTGCCAAAACCTGCTGAACCTCCGAGCGGGACAGGACGACAGGGAGCCGCTGCGGACGCTTCGCGCGAATCACGTCCGCGAGCCAAGGCAGCTCGATGTCGAGAACGTTACGATAAAGAAAGAGAATCGCCGCAAGCGCCTGGTTCTGTGTCGAAGCTGAAATCTGGTTCTTTACCGCGAGTGCCGTCAGGAATTCCTCGACTTCCGGCCCACCCATTTCCCGCGGATGCCGGCCGTTGTGAAACCGAATGAATCGCCGAATCCAGTGCAGATAGGTTTTTTCCGTCCGGTAGCTCATGTGCCGAGCACGAATCCGGAACTGCACCTCTTCCAACAGGCGTCTCGGCTCAGCCATCCGTGGCGTCTACCGCAGTATGTTAGATCTGATTCAACGTAGCCTAGTCAAAGACTTACAGTGGTGCGGGATGATAAACGGACGGAAATGACGGGTGATCTCAATGGTCGATGCAACATCATCCAAGGTGAATCGAACTGGAGGGTTGCATATGGGTCGAGGTCCTCCGCTGACGCCGGCGTTCAAGGCGGAAGTTTGGCGACGGTGGAAGGCTGGAGAGACCCTGGCACACATCACCGAAGTGCTTGGCAAGGGCCCCACGACGCTGTTCAATGTCGTAGAGCCTTATGGGGGGATCGCGCCGAGAGCTCGCTGTCGCCCGCGTCTGGCGTTGACGCTGAGCGAACGGGAGGAGATCTCGCGTGGGCTCATCGCTCGATCCGTCAGATCGCGCGGCACATTGGCCGTGCGCCATCGACCGTGAGTCGGGAAATTTCGCGCAACACTCCATTGTGGTGGCGCTACCGCGCCCACACCTCCGATAAGCGAGCCTGGGATCGAGCGCTGCGACCCAAGCAGTGCCATCTGGCTCAACATCCGAAGCTGGCCAGGCTCGTGGCACAGAAGCTTCAGTTGGACTGGTCTCCGCAGCAGATCTGCGCATGGCTTGCAAGCGAGTATGGCAGTGATAAAAGTATGCGAGTGTCGCACGAGACGATCTACCGAAGTCTGTTCATTCAGGCGCGCGGAGTGCTGAAAAAGCAGCTCACGGCGCACCTGCGTCGCGGGCGCATACTTCGTCGCGGCAGGCACTACATTCAGAAAGGCCAGGGACGTGGACAGATCGTCGACGCCGTGTCGATCCGCGAGCGGCCTGCGCAAGTGGAAGATCGAGCCGTTCCGGGCCATTGGGAGGGAGACCTGCTGGCCGGGTCCAATCACACCCACATCGCCACGCTGGTAGAACGTAAATCTCGATTTGTGATGCTCGTGAAGGTGCCGAGCAGCGACACCAAAACGGTCGTCAAGGCAGTCACTCGAAAAGTGCGCAAGCTGCCGAAACAACTGCGCCGCTCGTTGACCTGGGATCGAGGCAAGGAGATGGCGGGCCACAAGAGCTTCTCGCTCGCCACCGATATCAAGGTTTACTTCTGCGATCCACATAGCCCTTGGCAGCGTGGATCGAATGAGAACACCAACGGCTTGCTGCGGCAGTACTTTCCCAAGAAAACAGACCTGTCCGGTTACTCGCAAGCCCATCTCGACAAAATCGCCCTGCGGCTCAATCAACGTCCTCGCGAAACGTTGGGCTTTGACACTCCGGCTAACAAACTTCATGCTCATGTTGCATCGACCGGTTGAGATGACCCGTAAAACAAGACGTCATTTTCATACCCAATTGTAGTTGGACGTCTGCGAATCCAGTCTAGCGAGGCTGCATGAGTGACGACTCTCTCAAACTGATCGCGCTCGGAACCTACGGTGTGTTGTTCCTCATCTTCACCTACTTTACAGGCGCTGCACTCCGGAAGCGTGGTTGGACGTTTCTTAGCAATACGTTTGAGCAGCGCCGCGGAGTCGCAGATTCAGTTCAGTTCCTGTTGAGCCTTGGTTTCTATCTTACCTGTTTGAGTCTGTTGCTGTGGAATCTTGGCACGGACCCGTCCGGCTCTTGGTCAGGAAAGGAAATGGTATTCACGGTAAAAGACATAGTGCAGACAGTGGCGACCCGACTCGGAATCTCCATATTCGTCGTCTCTGTATTCCACACCATCAATCTTCTAACGCTCGCTGTCCTCAATAAGAAATATGAAGGCCCCAAGTGATGCAGACGCCCAACTATGCGTTGGAGCGGTCCGTGAAAGCTTGGCAGGGGTGCGCCGCGGGCGCGCGCGAAATTGTCGCGCCCGCGGCGCTTGGTTCGGCTGTATCGCGGCCCACTCAACGCGGACGTTAGATGGCATCGATGAAAACTAATGAGCAAATTTGTGCAGCCGTTGAGGGCGCATTCTCGCCGCTCAACTGCGTCGCAGAGATATGGGATTACGAGCAGAAGCTTCGGTTTCGCGTTTCTGACGCAACGAATGAAACGGTTCTCACCTGCCCAAATGAAGTTTTGGCCAACCTGCGCGACGACACCGCATTGACTGCTTTTCTGCAAAACGTTCGGGCTGAAGTGGAAGACAATGGTTATACCCTGAACCCATGGCTAGGACTTGGATAGCACGCGATGCCACCTAACTATGCGTTGGAGCGGTCCGTGAGCGGTTTGGCAGTGGGCGCCGCGGGCGGCCAGGAAATTATCGCGCCCGCGGCGCCTGGTATTGCTGTGCCGCGGCCCGCTCAACGCGGACGTTAGGCCGCTTTTGCGTGCCACCGGCAGTGAGAGACACCAACGCAGGAGTTCAGTTTGAACGGATGCGTTCGTTGGCCAGTAGCGTTACAGCCGAGATGGTTGCCTGACCCCGATGTAACGACGGTGGCGATCCTGCTCGTAGCCGTTGCGCTTGCGGGCTGCCGGCCGCACCGCCAGGAGACAGCTGCAGACGCCATGCGACAGGGGCCAATCGTCTTCAGCTCGAAGCGCGATGGAAACTGGAACATCTACAAGATGGAGCCGGAAGGTTCCCACGTACAGCAGCTTACACACACGAAGGGCGAAGATCGAGAAAGCATGTATCCATCTTGGTCACCAGATCGGAAGAAGATCGCGTTTGCTTCAAACCAGGATGGGGGCTTTGAGATCTACGTCATGAGCGCAGACGGGTCAAACGTCACGCAGTTGACGCGTAATTCAGGAAGCGACGATCCTGCGTGGGCACCTGATGGCAAGCGAATCGCCTACACCTCAACACGAGACGGGCACGGAGAGATCTGGGTGATGAACGGAGACGGTTCCAGCCCGCGACAACTCACGCAGACGGCTGGCGAAGGAGAAGGCAGTTTCAACGCCGGCTGGTCGCCGGATGGAACGAAGATCTCCTTTATTTCAAGTCGCGACGCCAAGTCGAGCAGCCTCAATGAACTCGAGGTTTACACGATGAACGTCGACGGCTCGAACGTGAAAAGACTGACATCTAACGGCGTATTCGACGGCTACCCCGATTGGTCTCCTGACGGCAAGAAAATCACGTTCTATTCTGGTCCGGTGCAGACCGGTGAGTGGGACATCTACGCGCTGGCCGCCGACGGGACCAACCTCCAACGACTCACCCGGAACTCTGGGAGAGACACTCGGCCGCGATGGTCAACCGATGGAAAGAGAATCGCGTTCCGATCTGACCAGGACGGCAACTCCGAGATCTATGTGATGGATTCCGACGGGTCCCATGCGAGGCGCCTGACGTTTGATAAGGCACCAGATAGACACCCTGACTGGTAGCAGCGGAAAACACCTTTTGGGGGTGTGTCGCGGCCTAACCCGTGCTTGCTGCTGCCGGGGCCTTCGTACCCCGCAGCAGAAGCGCCTGCCGTTAGGCCGCTCGAGAGCAACGACTGACGAGACCGGTTTGCCACAATTTCTTTCCCTCTCCGCCACACTCGTACTCCTGGTTGTGGTTGGCGCCTGTATGCAGGCGCCAACGGGCAAGTTGATCCTCTTCGACTCGGAACGCGACAATAGTGCTACGGGCGACCAAAGTATTTACGTGATGGCCCCGGACGGCTCGAACGTCAGGCGGCTCGCCCACGTTGAGGGGGTCACGAGCTGGTTGGCCGACTGGTCGCCCGACCGGAAAAGGATCGTCTTCTCGTCAAACCGCACCGGGCCCTGGGATGATCTCTACGTGATGGACGCCGACGGTGGAAACGTGCGGCAGCTCACGGACACTCCGAACGCCAGTGAGCACGACGCGGCGTGGTCGCCGGACGGTAGTCACGTCGCTTACGATCGCGCGGCAATCACTGCGGACGGGACGCGACAGAACGCTCAACTCTGGATCATCGATGCGGACGGCTCGAACCCTCGTGCCCTGACGAGCGGGAGCAGCCGGAACATGAGACCAGCCTGGTCCCCCGATGGCTCGACGATCGCCTTCATGTCCGATCGCCACGCGGAGGTCGACATCAATCTGATGGGAACAGATGATGGAGACTTGGAGATCTATATCATGGAACGCGATGGCTCAAACGTTCGCCGCCTATCCGAGTGTGCGGAGTCCGCGGGGGGCCCGGCGTGGTCGCCTGACGGGCAACGGATCGCCTTCAGTTGCCGCGGCCTCTGGGTGATGAATGCTGATGGACGCAATCAGCGCCGCCTGATCAATGATTTCGGCGGCCGTCCCGCCTGGTCGTCCGACGGGAGCCAGATCGCATTCGGCGGTTATTACCGCGAGATCGCGACTGTGCCACCTCAGTTTCACAAGCATGAGATCTGCGTGATTCGCGTCGATGGCTCGGAGTTCAGGGAGCTGACCCAAAACGAAGTGTTCGATGGGCACCCCGACTGGTGGTGATTCCCTCAACGATTCTGAATGAAACGCTTGGTACGTAGATACGCGCGGCCTAACACCGCGCTGGAGCCGTCGGCGCCGGAACTGACGCTGCGCGCCGCGGCTCAGCGCGAGCGCGTTGGGCCACCAGTTCAGACACAAGGGACACACGAGAACAGCATTGACAGTTAGAGTTCTCAGGCGACTCCTGGTTGGGGCGGTCATCTGGCCGGCCGTGATATATGCTCAGACCGAGCCGATGCAACTGGTGAGCGTAGGTAAAAAGCCGGTCGCGTATCACGTCTTGGGTCACGGCACGGGCACGCCGCTGCTGGTGATCAATGGTGGCCCGGGGTTCGCGCACGGAATCCTCCATCTCAGCAGCGTGTGGGAGCGACTCGCGGACGGCCGCCGCGTGGTCTTTTTCGATCAGCCCGGTACGGGCCAGTCCTGGTCCGTGGGGCCGAACGACAGCCTTGTCGTCCAGGACATCCTCCGGAGCATCGAAGCGATTCGCGAGACGATTGGCGTGCCGCGTCTTGCCGTGCTCGGTCACTCATGGGGCGGATACGTGGCACTCGCGTACGCGCTCAACCATCCCGATCACGTCGAGCGCGTTGTCCTCGTCGCCTCGGTATCTCCGAAAATCTCCGCAACCGAATCCTTGTCGGGCGCCCTGTTCCCAGAGCGCATTGCCGCCCAGACAGGCCTGAGCGCCGACAATCCCGACGACGTGCAGACGTACATACGCGGGCAACTCGCCATGTCGTTCTACTCTCCTGAGGTTCGCGACCGCGTTCTCACCCGGCTGGGGGTGGTCGCTTACAATGGCCGTCAGGAAACCCTGTTGTGGAAGGATGCAGAAGCACACGATCTGACGGGCGATCTGAATCGTCTCAGCATGCCGGTCTTGGTGACCACGGGCCGCTTCGATGTGGGCGCACCGCGGAACTCGTGGCGGATTCATCAAGCCATTCCGGGATCCCGATTCGCCGTATGGGAGCGCAGCGGCCACTTTCCGATGATCGAGGAACCGGATGCGTTCTTCGCCGTCATAGATGGGTTCCTACGTGGTGCTCGGTGAAAAAACGCGGCCTAACCAGCGATTGGAGCCGCCGACGGCCGCGCGAATCCTTTGACCTTACGCATCGGTTGTGCGGCCGTCGCGGCTCAATCGCATATCGTTAGGCGCCAGTGGCACGGAGGCAAAAACAACTCCAGCACAGCACTGTGGGCAAGATCCTTGACGACCCACATCTCAAGAAGGGAGGCGACATGAAGATACCGTTCCACACAGCACTCATCACTGGGAGCTCTCGGGGCATTGGACGTGGGATCGCCGTGAAGCTGGCCCGCGAGGGCGTCAAGAAGATCGCAGTCCACTACCTAAGCCGCAAGGACGAAGCCGAGAAAACCGTGTCCCAGCTCCAAGACGCTGGGGCGGAGGGAGTGCTCGTGCAGGGCGACACGTCCAACGCGAGCCGCGCGGAGGAGCTTGTCCACGAAGCCGCGCACCAGCTCGGCGGCTGCGACATCTTCGTGCAGAGTGTGATCCCACCGCTCGAGGAGATCTATGAGCACACGCTGGCGACTGAAGTGCCCCTCGCCAAGTGGCAGCTGGCCTTCGATACGCAGGTGCGGGCCTTCTTTGTCGGGGCACGGGCAGCCGCGACGCACATGACCCATGGCGGTCGGATTCTGGCTCTGACGTCCGCCCCCGCAGGCCGGACGGGGGGTTGGCAGCCCTGGGTGGGCATGGGGGCGGCCAAGGCCGCACTCGACAGTACGTGCCGGTACTTTGCCGTAGCCTTGGGGCGCCACGGTATTATTACGGTCAACGCGGTCAGTCCCGGCTGCTGTGATGCCACGACTGTGCTCGGACAGACACCCCCTGAGGTGCAAGACGCAATCAGACACTGGGCGGAGGCGGGCTGGACACCCATGCGCCGCCTGGCGACCCCAACGGACATTACGAATGTGTGCGCCTTGCTCTGCAGTGAAGAAGCGGGCTTTGTGACGGGGCAGACCCTCTCCGTGGACGGGGGAAGTTCCCTGATGAACCCCGATTTCCCTCTGCCTCTGCAAGTACCAAAGTAGGGCGACCCAGCGGACGGTCTCTTTACTATGGTCCAGGACAGTATGGGGCCGTACCCCAACCACGCTTTACGTCCGCTTTCCGCAGGAGGCAAGCTGTCGCAGCGCATTTGTCGAGCTTGAAGACTACGCGCAAGTGAGCTCGACGAGTGATGACGCCTAACTATGCGTTGGAGCGGACCGTGATACGGCAGTGGTCAGCGCGCCGAGCGCGCGGAAGAGATTGTGCGCGCTCGTCGCGCCTGATGCGGCAGTGCCCGGCCGCTCAACGCGGGCGTTAGAAGGCCAAGATGCGAACTGCGGTCGCCATGCTCTTGTCGCTGATCTGGACTTCTAGTTCTGCCGCCGGTGGGTGCCCAGCTTTTACTGGGCGAGAGTGGGAGTTTGCGGGCCATCTCGTGAATCGTGTCTTTCCTGGACCACCGAACTACGAAAGCGTTACAAGCGGAGACAAACCAGTTACGCGTTGGTATCTGCAATTGTCATGGCCCGCTTGCTTCGCAGAGTATAGACACTTAACCCTATTTCAGCTCTCTCTGAAGCCGGAGGAACTTCATAGGTCTCGACAGTTACTTGGTAAGGAAATCAGAGTTAAGGGCACCCTGGAGGAAGGAGTGCCAGGCCGTCACACCACTGCGCTTGTCGTGAATGTCTCTAGCCTCGTCCGGCTCGGGCGCGAAGCGTCGTGATACTTGACCTTCTAACTAGGCGATGCAGTGTTCGGCGCTGGTCGCGAACGTTAGAGGTCACTTGGACAGCCTTGTTGCCTCGCTAGCCCACCCCTGCTAGCTTGACCTTCATGGCACGACCACTCGCCAAGATTGAGGAAGAAATCCGGACACTTAGCGCATCCGACAAGGAGGCGCTGCTGCGACTGCTATGGGAAGAGCTGGATGGGCCGTCGGATCCGGATGTCGATGCGGCGTGGCTCGAGGAAGTGCGGCGGCGCGGTCGGGAGATCGACGCGGGTCAGGTCGAGCTGGCGCCCGCCGACGAGGTGTTTCGAAAGCTTGAGGCTTCACTGAAGAAGTGACGCCAGAATTTCACCCGGCGGCACTGGAGGAGCTCGCCGCCGCAGTGAAGATCGGCGACATGCGCGCCGCTGGCTTGGGCCTCGAACTCCTTCGGGAGACGCAGCGGGTGGTGGCGCTTCTATGCGATCTGCCAGACATCGGCGAACCGCTCGACGACCGTTATCGGCGCTTCCCGCTCCGGCGCTTTCCATTTGGCGTGGTGTACCGCGTCGATGGATCCCGGGTCCGCATCGTTGCATTCGCCCATCGGCGTCTGCGACCGCGTTACTGGGCCAGGCGCAAGTGACCTCTAACTATGCGTTGGAGCGGTCCGTGACAGGTTTGGCGGTGGGCGCCGCGGGCGCTCGCGACATCTTAGCGCCTGCGGCGCGCTGGCCGCGCATAGCGCGGCCCGCTCAACGCGGACGTTAGGCCGCTTGTTGCGCGATGCGCAACACGCTATACTTAGGCGGTGATCCAGTCGTTTCGGCACAAGGGGCTACGACGGTTTTATCAGGCCGGTGGCCTCGGCGGCATCCAGCCGAAGCAGGCGAAACGACTGCGGATGTTACTTATCGCCTTGGAGACCGCCCAAGTGATTGGCGATATGGACGTTCCAGGGTTCAAGTTGCACCCGCTCAAGGGATCCGAACGGGGTCGCTGGTCAGTTTGGGTCAATGGCAACTGGGGCGTCACGTTCGAGTTCAGGGACGGACAGGCATATTTGTTGGATTACGAGGATTATCACTGATGGCCATGCACAATCCCCCGCATCCCGGCGAGTTCATTACCTCCGTATACCTTGAGCCGAACGACATCAGTGGTCGTGAATTGGCGGCCAAGCTGCGGGTATCCCCGTCCACTCTGAATCGCATCTTGACGGGTGCCAGCAGCATTTCTCCCGAGATGGCGTTGCGGCTCTCGAAGTGTCTTGGCCGCTCTGCCGAGAGCTGGTTGGCCATGCAGCACAGCTATGATCTGTGGCAGGCCAAGCGTCGCGTCGATCTCCGGGGCGTTGAAACGCTCAAAGTCAACGCGGCCTAACTATGCGTTGGAGCGGTCCGTGAAATGTTGGCGGGTGAGCGCCGCGGGCGCTCGCGAAAGCTTAGCGCTCGCGGCGCCTGGTACTGCTGTACCGCGGCCCACTCAACGCGGACGTTAGGCCGCATAAGTCGTGGATTCCCGGCCGATATTCCGTCCCCTACTTACCTTGAGTGACAAATGACCATCAGCTATTCAAACCCTGCTGGGGTGCATGCCCCCCTTGGCCTTTACAGTCACACAGCGTCTGTCCCCGAAGGCTCGGAACTCATCTTCCTTTCGGGGCAGCTTGGTGTTCGGCCTGACGGATCTGCGCCTACCACGATCGAGGAACAGGCAGATCAAGTCTTTGCGAACATCGTTACCCTGCTGAAAGCGCATGGGCTCGAAGCCACGAACATCGTAAAGCTAACGACCTTCATGGTTGCAGGGTATGACGGTGATGTAGTTCGTGCGGCGAGGCTTAAGCATCTTGGCTCTCATCGTCCTGCCTCGACGGCTGTTTTCGTATCGCAGCTAGTTGACCCAGCTTGGTTTGTTGAAGTCGACGCAGTCGCTGCGAAGCGGCATCACCAGCGGAAGCATGAGGCGTGAATTGCAGCCTAACTATGCGTTGGAGCGGACGCTGAAAGGTCTGGCAGTGGGCGCCGCGCGCTTGGGAAATGCTAGCGCCCGCGGCGCCTGGTCCTGCTGTACCGCCGCCCGCTCAACGCGGACGTTGGGCAGCGAAAGGTTCGTGTTCATGCTTTCACGGGAGATTCAAATGTTGAAGCTGCATCAAGTAATTTGGTCGTCGGCGCTTATTCTCAGTAGTCCTGTCACATTCGCCGAGGAACTGGCCTCGGAGCCGGCGCTTGCATTCACTATTCTCGACACGCAGCTCAAATGGGGCCCCTGTCCAGCCTTCATTCCGCCGGGATGTGAAATTGCGGTTCTCCATGGGGATCCAGCAAAAGCTAATGCGGACATTTTCTTTAAGGTGCCAGCCGATTTCACGATCCCTCAGCACTGGCACACATCGGCCGAGCGTATGGTGTTGGTCTCTGGTGAACTGCGGGTCACGTACGATGGCCAGGAACCCACCACACTGCAGCCCGGCACCTACGCTTACGGCCCCGCAAAGCTACCCCACAGCGCTTACTGCTTGAAAGGAACCCCTTGTGTTCTTTTCATTGCGTTCGAGGCTCCGATTGATGCAATGCCGATTGAGAATCCAACCGAATAGGATTCGCTGCCCAACTAAGCGATGCAGTGTTCGGCGCGCCGACTGCGCGCCGCCTCTGATCGCGGAAGTTAGGCCGCTTTTCGAAGTTGCGACATTACACCTGGAGAGGAATAGTACGAACTGTTGTTGCGAATCAATCCTGGCTTCTCGAACTTTGACTCACACTAGGGGACACCATTGCCTATCACTGCCTTCAACAGTTTCACCGATGGCCTCGATCCGCATCGAAGAAGTCGCGAACATTTCGTTACCAACATCAACCTCGACGAAGGTCCGCGCTGGGTTCCGTATGCCGATGGTGTCTGGATCCAGCCTTGCCACTTCAACGTCACCTCCGGGGGATTCAGCGTCGTTCTGAAGGGTCTCCCGGGTGCCATGCTCGGCTCTCACTATCACGTTGGCACCGTGCGTGGTTACACGATGCGCGGTCACTGGCGGTACCTGGAGCACGACTGGGTCGCAAAGCCTGGAACCTTCATCTATGAACCCGCGGGCGAGGCTCACACGTTGGTCATCACGAAGGACTCACCAGAGCCGGCGCTAATCATGTTTGTGGTCGAGGGTGGCCTTATCTACCTGGACAAGCCCGTCAATGGAGGCGTTGCTGCCTACGAGGATGGATTCACTGCCCTCGAGTTATGTCGGCAGTACTATCGTCAGACCGGCCTGGATGTGCGCGAGCTGGATCTGCTAGTTCGTTGATTGAGGCGCGCGGTCTAACTATGCGATGCAGCATTCGCCGCTGATTGCGGACTTCAGGCCACAGGAATTATTCCACATCGTCGGGAGAATGAGCGATGGGTCTCGCCGAGAACAAGCAAATCGCCCAAGCCTTCTATGCTGCAGCCAACCGCGGAGACATGGAGGGCTGCCTAGATCTGCTGGCCAGCGATGTCACGTGGACAAACATCGGATCAACAAAGTTCTCGGGCACATACGTGGGCAAGGACGATCTCATCGCGAGGCTTCTCGAGCCTGTATTCGGCCAACTCAAGGCGGGCATTACCTCTACCATCGACAACATGATCGCTGAAGCTGATGTTGTGGTGATCCAGCTGAGGGGAAAGGCGGAGACGAAGAACGGGCGACCGTACAACAATACCTACTGCCATGTGATCAGAATGCGCAACCGCAAAATTGGCGAGGTGACGGAATACTTTGACACGGAACTGACAAGTTCGATCTTTGGGCGATGAAAGTTCGTCACCAAGGTCCTGCGGCCTAACCATGCGGTGGAGCGGCCCGCTCAACGCGGACGTTAGATGGCAAAGAGCATTTTTTTCGGCATCATGGTCGTCGCCTTCCTTGTCGCATTCTTTGCGAGCGTCACAGGTGTAGTTTCGATTGGTCGCCTTCTTATGCATCTCCGCAAGCTCGACCCATCAGCTTACCAGCAGATCGGAGGGGAGTTTCTCGCCCTGTTTGGCGGCAAACCTGCCTTCCACGAATACCTTCGCAACAGAAGTTATCGCGAATCGGCCCACGATCCGATAAGAACTTGGGGCAAGCGTTATCATTTGTCTGTCGCGACAATGTTTGCGGCAGTTGCGATTGGACTGATTAGTGCAGCGCTTGGCCATCTGACTATGCGTTGGAGCGGCCCGTGATTCGACTGAAGCATGGGCCTTGTTGTCAGGGCTTGCCGGGACCATTCACTTCGAGGATTTTCCTGACGCCATTCCAAGACTCAACGCACGCAGTGTCACGCCAGGTCGATGCTGCGTGGAAGCGCGCGTTCAGTTACTTATTGCTGATCGCAGGCGGCGCTTGCCTCGCCAGCGCCATCGCGACCCTGGTCGTGCCGTAGTACGCTCCGCTGGTCTCGAAAATTGCGTTGCCACTCGAGGGCGCGGAAGGGCCGATCGTCTTCTGGCTCCTAATCTGAGGCGCGAGGACTTCGGCGCCGCAGTAGACTTCCTGTTGTCACGTAGTCCCGGAGGTTCTGTCATGAACCTGGCACGCATTTCGACCGCACTGGCGGCCGCACTCGTCATGAGCTGCGTCAGCACCGAGCCCCCGCCCCCGAATTCCGGGAGGCGAGCCCGTCGGCGCCACGGATGACAAGCTCGAGCCGCACCTGCTGCTCAAGAGCGTGGATGGAAACCAAACCTATGCCGCGATGGTCGGCTGCAATCAAATGTCGGGCGGATTGACGCTTGGCGGTGAGAGCATCGGCTTCAGCCCCGGCGTCGCCACGCTGATGGCCTGCCCGCCGCCGCTCGATGCGCCGGAGAAGAGCTTGATGACGGCGCTTGCGACGACCAAGCGGTGGCATATCAATGGCAACACGCTTGAACTCCTCGGTGCGAATAACCGACAGACCGCGTTGTACGAAGCGGTTCATCTCTAGAAGACGTTGGAGCAACATGATCGCCATCAGACATGCCGAGCCATCCGACATCCCGAGCCTCGTCAAGCTCATGCAAGAGCTCGGCTATCCGACTGACGCCGAAAGACTCCGTGAAAAACTGGCGTCGTTCGACGCAAGCGTCATGGATGCATTGCTGGTCGCGGAGAAGGAGGGAAACGTCGTCGCCTGCCTGGGCTTGCATGCGATGGAAATCCTGCCCTCCGGGAGGCTCGGCAGAATCACCGCCATCGTGGTGGCGAGCGATGCCAGACGCCAGGGCATCGGGAAGCGGCTGATGGACGCCGGCATTCAGTACTTCGACTCGCAGGAGTGCACGATTCTCGAAGTCACGAGCAGCGAGCACCGGCAGGAGGCGCACGCGCTTTTCCGGTCCTTCGGCTTCGCCGAGAAGCGCAGCCGTTTTATCAGAAAGCTCGCATGACCATTCAACTGGATCACCTGATGGTGCCGTCGCGCAACAAGATCGCGTCGGCAAAGCTGCTGGGCGAGCTGCTGGGCGTGCCCTGGTCGGCCACTGGAATCGGTCCCTTCGCACCGGTTTACGTGAATGAAGGTTTGACCATCGATTTCGACGAATGGACCGAACCGTTTCCCCTGATTCACTATTGCTTTCGCGTCGACGAACAGAGCTTCGATGCCATCCTCAGCCGGATCAAGTCTGCCGGCATACCGCACCGCAGTAACGTTCATGGGCCGGTCGACTCCCGGGTGAACACGGATCACGGTGGCCGCATCGTCTACTGGAACGAACCGGACGGTCACCAGTGGGAGATGCTGACCGAGAGTTACGCGCGCCGCGCATGAAACTCGCCGGATGACGACGGCCTGGTACCGCAGCATCACCGCCGAGCAATGGCGGGCGCTGATCGCGGCCAAGCTCGGTTGGGTTCTCGATGCGATGGATTTCCTGCTCTATGTGATGGCGCTCGGCCATCTCAAGGCGTATTTCGGCTTCGACGATGCGACGGCCGGGCTCCTCGGCACGATCACATTGCTCGTGTCCGCGGGCGGGGGCCTGTTCTTCGGCGTGATTGCGGATCGCTTCGGCCGCGCGCGCGCGCTGACCTGGACCATATTGATTTTCTCCTTGTGTTCGCTGGGCGCGGCGACGTCGCAGACCCTGGTGCAGTTGCTGTTCTGGCGGCTCCTGCTCGGCATCGGCATGGGGGGTGAATGGGCGTCCGGCGCCGTGCTCGTGAGCGAGACCTGGCCCGCCGAGCACCGCTCGAAAGCGGTTGCGATCATGCAATCCGGCTGGGCGCTCGGTTACATCCTTGCCGCGACTCTCGCCGCGCTCGTGCTCGACGTCCTGCCGCTCGGCGACGAAGCATGGCGCTGGCTGTTCGTCGTGGGAGCCCTGCCCGCGTTCTTCACGCTGTGGATTCGCAGACGCGTGCCGGAGCCGGCCGCCTGGGTCAGGCGCCAGGGCACGGTGCGTCAGCGCGTCAATCCATTTGCCGTTCTCTTCGGCCCGCCACTATGGCGCCGGACCGTGCTCGCGATCGTGCTCACCGCGTGTGTGCAGTTCGGATACTGGGGCCTGTTCTTCTGGCTGCCGTCTTTCCTCGCGAGACCGATCGACCAGGGCGGCGCGGGCATGACCATTCTCCGCTCCATGGCCTGGCTCATTCCGATGCAGGTCGGCGCCTACCTGGGCTATCTTTCCTTCGGGTTCATCTCCGACTGGATGGGCCGGCGGCGCACGTTCATGATTTTCCTCGCGCTGGCGGCGCTGCTCGTGCCGATCTACGCGCAGCTCGCGCGCAGCCCGATCTCGCTGATGCTGCTCGGGCCCGTGATCGGCTTCGTGGGCCACGGCTACTTCAGCGTGTTCGGCGCGTTTCTCGCCGAGCTATTCCCCACCGAGGCGCGGGCCACTGGTCAGGGACTTGCCTACAATGGCGGCCGCGCCCTGGGAGCGCTCGCGCCCTACACGATCGGCGTGCTGGCGACGTTGCCGAATGTCGGCATTGGTTCGGCGCTCGGTTTGACATCCGCGTTCTTCCTGGCCGGCGCGCTGTTGATGCTGGCGTTTCCCGATACGAGCCATAAGCGGCTGGAATGACGTGATCGAGCGCCTGAAACCGCCGGTGAGCGAATCCGACCTGCAGTCTCTCGCGGAACTGCTGGTCGATGCGGTCGAATCCGGCGCGGCCGTCAGTTTTCTCGCGCCCCTCACGCCCGAGCAGGCGGCAGACTGGTGGCGAAAGACGTTCTCCGCGCCAGCATCGGGCGCGATCTTTCTCATTGCCCGCGATGCGCAAGGCATCGTCGCCACCGTGCAGCTTCATCCGGCCTGGGCGCCCAACCAGCCCTATCGCGCGGACATCATGAAGCTGCTCGTGCATCGGCGAGGCCGGCGCAGCGGCATCGGCACGCGACTGATGCAATCCATCGAAGTGGAGGCGAAAGGCGCGGGCTTTCGCCTCCTGACGCTCGATTCGAAGCGCGGCGATGCGGCGGAGGGCCTGTATCGCCGGCTCGGATGGACGACGGTCGGCACGATTCCGCGGTACGCCCTCGATCCCGACGGCACGCCGCACGATGCGGTCCTCTACTACAAAGAGTTGTCTTGACCGTTCGTATCGTCACGCTCGGCACGCCGCGCGGCAGGACCGAGGGTGTTCGCATCGGCACCGTCCGGCGGCCGCCCCGCGGCGTTCCCAGGACGCAGTTCGCGTCAAAGAACTGGTACGACGTCTGGTTTCCGGCGCTCGCGCCCAGCCTCCAGGCGATGAAAATGGGTCGGGGCGCAAGGACTGATGCACAGTGGGCGCGGTTCGTGGAAAAATACCACTCGGAAATGGCGAAACCGGAAGCCAATCGCGCGCTCGAGTTGCTCGCAAGCAATGCGCCGATGTCGAGTCCCGCTGATTGCGCCGGATGATTCCGGGCGCCGCCGGCGATGCGACGACCTGGGAGCAGGTGACGAGCCAGCTCGATTTCCATCGCCGGCGTCCCACGCACACCTGGATCGATACGCTCAATCGATTGTGGAGGAAGAACCGCTTCGTGATGACCATGGACGGCGTGTTGCGGCTGCCGGAGACGCCGCCGGTGCTGACGAGCGACATGCTCACGGTCTCGAGCGAAAAATGGCCGCTGGACAGATTGACGCCCCTGGTGCATCCCGATGCGCACGATCGTTCCCGGCCAAAACGCGACAATCTGCCGATCCTCATCCTCGAGTGGGCGGATCGGTACTTCCTGATCGACGGCATCAACCGGATCAACCGGCGCAAGCGGGACCGCCAACCGGGCCCGCATGACGTCATCGTGATCCGCGGGAGAAAAACTTGAAAGCAAGCGCATACGTCTGTTTGATCGGGCTCGCGGCCGCAGCGCTCGCATCGCGCGCGGCGTTCTCATACGACCCGTCGAATTCGCCGGCCAAATGGAAGTCCGACGAAGCGGAAATTCGGCAGATGCTCGACGCTTCGGTGCAGGCATTCAATCGCGGCGATCTGCCCGGCCACTTCGCGATCTATGACGAAGACGTGAATTTCATGACCAAGGAAGGGCCACGCCCCGGGATCGCACCGATCGAGAAGGCCTTCCGCGAGGCCTATTTCCGCGATGGGAAGCCGAAGCAACAATTGAGCTTCGAGCAGCCCGCGGACCGCCCGCTCACGCCGGACGTCGCCCTGGCAACCGCGCGGTTCGTACTTTCCGGCGGCGGGGAGAAAGACCAGACGGGATGGTTCACGCTCGTCTGGGTGCGCACGCCATCCGGCTGGAAAGCCGTGCACGATCATTCCAGCTAGCCCTGGCTCGATTCGATCGCGCAAATGGCGCGGGTTTTGCGATAATTCGCGGCCTCCGATATCCCTGGACCCGATGTCCTACCAACTGAACATCATCGAGAAGCCGACTTACCTGCACGCCATCGTGACGGGCGCCAATACAATGGAGAACGTCCTCGGCTATCTGCAGGACGTGCAGCGCGAATGCGAGGCCCGGCAGTGCTTCAACGTGCTCATCGAGGAAAACCTCGTCGGCCGACAGCTCGAGACCTGGGACGTGTATCAGATCGCCGCCGAAGGGAGCGCCAAGGCGCGCGGCATCTTCCAATCCGTGGCCTACGTCGACGTGAATGCAGGGGGCGATCTGATGAAGTTCGCCGAGACCGTGGCGAACAACCGCGGCTTGCCGATGAGCGTGTTCGAGACCGTTGCCGAAGCGGAAAAGTGGCTGACCGGCAAGCCACGCTGATGGCGGTATCCGGGCCATTTGCCGGCTGACATGCACCTCGAATGCGGATCCTGCCTCGTGCGAAGCTGGCGCGACAGCGACCGCGAGGCCCTGCTCCGTTTTGCCAACAACCGGCGTATCTGGCGCAATCTCAAGGACCGCTTTCCGCATCCGTACACGGCCGAGGCGGCGGACGCCTGGCTCGCCCTCAATCGCACGAATCCCGAGCGCACCGGCTGGGCTATCGAGGTGGACGGCCTCGCCGTCGGCGGCATCGGCCTCATCCCCGGCGAGGACGTTTACGCCAGGACCGCGCACATCGGCTACTGGCTCGCCGAACCGTACTGGGGCCGTGGCATCGCAACCGACGCCGTGTGCGCCGTGTCCGACCACGCGCAGAGGCGGCTCGGTTTCCTGCGCCTCGAGGCGCCTGTATTCGCGTGGAACCCGGCGTCCATGCGTGTGCTCGAGAAATGCGGCTATTCCCGCGAGGCCGTAATGAGGAAAAGCGTTTTCAAGGACGGAGAGATCATCGACAGCGTGCTCTACACGCGGGTGGCGAACTGATGGCCGACGGGATTTTTCCGCTCACGGGCGGCTGCGATTGCCGCGCAGTGCGTTACCGGATCGAGACACGGCCGCTGTTCGTGCATTGCTGCCATTGCCGCTGGTGCCAGCGCGAAAGCGGAGCATCGTTCGCACTCAACGCGATGATCGAGGCAGACCGTGTCACGCTGCTCGCCGGCGAACCGGAAATCGTGGACACGCCATCGGAAAGCGGCCGTGGGCAGAAGATTTCCCGTTGCCAGAAATGCCGCATCGCGGTCTGGAGCAACTATGCAGGCGCCGGCGCCGCCGTCCGGTTCGTCCGTGTCGGCACGCTCGACCAGCCAGATCACCTGCCGCCCGACATTCATATCTTTACGGCGTCGAAGCAGGCCTGGGTGGTGCTGCCTGCCGGAACGCCGGCGGTTGCGGAATATTACGACCGCGATCAGTACTGGCCGAAGGAAAGCCTGGCGCGCCGCGAGACGCTGCTGGCAAAACTCGCGGCCCAGCGCGAGACTAAGCCATGACCGGTTCGACCATGCTGCTCGTCGCGGCGCTCGCCGCATTTACCGTCGGCCTCGCCCATTCCGTGCTCGGCGAAAAATACATTCTCATGCGCCTGTTCCGCCGTCCGGATCTGCCCAAGCTCTTCGGCGATTCCGCTTTCACGGCCCGGACGCTGCGCTTTGCCTGGCACCTGACGACGGTCGCGTGGTGGGGATTCGCGGCGATGCTGTTGCTGGCATCACGCCATGCGCTTGCGCCCGGGAATACCCTCGCGGTCCTGGCCGCCACGATGCTCGCGACGGGCGCGATCATTCTTGTCGCGTCGCGCGGACGGCATCTGGCGTGGCCGGTCTTCGCCGCGATCGGCTTGATCGCGCTTTATTGGAAGGACGTGACATGAGCGAACCGATTTCGAGAAGTATCGTGGTGCTCGGGGCGAGCCTCCTGCTCGGCCTCATCGCGCTCGGCTGGCTGATCGGCCACACCGCCGTCAAGGTCAAGTCGCTCGAGCGCACGGTCGTCGTGAAAGGCCTGTCCGAACGCGAGATACCGGCTGACATCGCGATCTGGCCGCTGACATTCCAGGAAGCAAGCAATGACCTGAATGGCCTCTTCGAAACGATCCAGCGCAAGAATGCGCTGATCGTGGAGTTCCTGGCGAAGCACGGCATCGCGCGCGAAGCGATCTCGGTCGCGGCGCCCGCGGTGAACGATCTCCACGCCCAATCCTACGGCGACAAGAGCCAGATCCTGTACCGCTACACGGCGAGCTCCACGGTCACGGTCTATTCGAACGACGTCGAAGCGGTTCGGAAATCCATGAAGGACGTCATTACCCTCGGCAAGCAGGGAATCGCGCTTGGCGGCGAGGGTTACCAGAACCAGACCCAGTTCGAATTCTCGGGTCTCTCCGCGCTGAAGCCCGCGATGATCGAGGAAGCCACCAGGAACGCGCGCTCGGTTGCGGAAGAGTTCGCCGCGGACTCCGAGAGCCGGCTCGGCAAGATCCGTTCCGCGCAGCAGGGACAATTCTCGATCGAGAATCGGGACAGCACGACGCCGTACATCAAGAAAGTGCGGGTCGTCTCGACGATTGAATACTACCTGGCCGACTGAGCATGCCGGAACACGTCGAAACGGACGACGCAATCGCGTCCTGCTATGACGTGATGGCGGAGCTCCGTCGCCACGTCAGCCGCGAAAAGTTCGTGCCGCTCGTGCGGGCGCTGCAGGCGGAAGGCCTCCGGCTCGCCTGCATCCGTGTCGACGACCGCGTCGTCGCGGTGGCGGGATACAGGGTCTCGACGAACCTCTTCTACGGGCGCCACCTGTACGTCGACGATCTGGTGACGTCCGATGCCGAGCGCTCGAAGGGCTACGGCAAGGAATTGCTCGCCTGGCTCCGCGCCCTCGCGGTCGCGAACGATTGCGACGCGCTTCACCTCGATTCCGGCGTGCAGAGAAAGCGCGCCCACCAGTTCTACCTGCGCGAAGGGCTCGAGCTCAGCAGCTATCACTTCAGCGAGCGGCTGAAGCCGCGGCCCTAAGCCTTGGGCGCCGGCGCCGTGCACCAATCCCTGCCGCCTCGTACCTTGACGCATGCGACGCTTGCGGGCGGCGTGCGAGCGCTTGCGCGTCGCGACCCCGATCTCGCGACGCTGCTGGCAAGGAACGGAATGCCGCCGATGTGGGCGCGGCGGCCGGGGTTTTCGACGCTCGTCCACATCGTGCTCGAGCAGCAGGTGTCGATCCTCGCGGCGCGAAGCCTCTTCCGCCGCATCCGCGAGCATCTCGGCGACATGACCCCGGAGCTCATCGTCGGCCGCGGGATCACGGGCCTGCATCGCCTCGGCCTCACGCGACAGAAGGCCGCGTATTGCCATGGCCTGGCGCGCGCCGTGCTGGATGGCAGCCTTCGCCTGTCCGACATCGCGCGCGGCGCCGACACGGACGGGCGCGAGGCGCTGCTTGCGCTTCGGGGCATCGGGCCCTGGAGCGCCGACATCTACTACCTGATGGCGCTCAGGCGGCCCGACGTCTGGCCGGTTGGGGACCTCGCGCTCGCGGTCGCGCTGCACGAAGTCAAGGGATTGCGCGCGCGCCCGGATACGCGCCGGCAACTCGCGATCAGCGCCGGCTGGGCGCCGTGGCGCTCGGTCGCGGCGCGGCTGCTGTGGCATTACTATCTGACCACACGCCGGAAGCAACGAAACAAGGAGTGAAACCATGCAACGCAAGGCATCCGCCGCCTGGCAGGGCGGCCTCAAGGACGGCAAAGGCACCCTCTCGACGGAGAGCGGCGTTCTCTCGGCGACACCCTACTCGTTCAGCACGCGATTCGAGGGAACGCCCGGCACGAATCCCGAGGAGCTCCTGGCCGCCGCGCACGCCGGCTGCTTCTCGATGGCCTTGTCGATGATGCTCGGCGAAGCCGGCATCGTGCCGGCGCGGATCGACACGAGCGCGACCGTGACGCTCGAAAAGCTGGAGACCGGATTCACGATCACGCGCGTGCATCTCGACGTCACCGTGCGCGCGCCCGGCGCGGATCGCGCGAAATTCGAGGCTTCCGCGGCGAAAGCCAAGGCCGGCTGCCCGCTCAGCAAGGTGCTGAAGGCCGAGATCTCGATGGACGCAAGGCTCGCGGCCTGACGCGCTCGATGCCGGCACCGTTTCATCTCGCGATCCACGTCCGCAATCTCGCCGAGGCCCGCGCGTTTTACGGCGGCCTGCTCGGCTGCCCCGAGGGCCGCAGCTCCGACGCGTGGGTGGATTTCGATTTCTTCGGCCACCAGCTCGTCTGTCATCTCAGCGACGGCGCCGGAAACGCGGGCAGGCATCCCGTCAACGGGGATGACGTGCCCGTGCCGCATTTCGGCCTGGTGCTGGAGATGCCGGCCTGGGAGTCGCTGGCCGCGCGGCTCCGAAACGCCGGCACGCGCTTCGTCTTCGAGCCGCATATCCGCTTTCGGGGCGAGCCCGGCGAGCAGGCGACGATGTTTCTGGAGGATCCGAGCGGCAATGCGCTCGAGTTCAAGGCCTTCCGCGATATCGCAGGCCAGCTATTCGCGAAATGATCAGTCGTAGAACCTACGAATCCTACGACCCGGCACCGCCCGCGGCGCTCGCGAGGTGCGCGACGAAGCGCGCGCCGATGCGCGCGGTGCGATCGTCCTGGTCGAAGCGCGGATTGAGCTCCGCGACGTCGGCGATCGCGAGCTGCCCGCTCGCGACGACCACTTCGACCAGCCGGTCGACGATCGCAGGCGAAACGCCGAGCGCGGCGCGCGCGCTCACCCCCGGCGCGATGGAGGCCGGCAGGACGTCGAGGCACACCGTCAGGTAGATGCGCGGATAGCGGCCCAGGAATTCGCGCAGACCCTTCTCGACCGCGGCAAATCGATCCTCGCGCAGGTCGAGGTCCTCGACCCAGGTCGCGCCGAGTGCCCGCGCGCGCGCCCGTGCTCGAGTATCTGCCGGAATGGCGTGCCGGAACTCGCGCGCGGGTCGCCGCGCAGGTCGAAATGCGCGTCGAAGTTGATCACGCCGACCGCCTCGTCGCTACCCGTGTACTCGAGAAACTGGCTGAGGCCGAGATAGCTCGCCCAGGCGATCTCGTGCCCGCCGCCGAGGCCGATCACGAGGCTGCCGGCGGACAGCGCCGTGGAAGCCGCCGCCGCGTAGGCATCCTGCGCGGCTTCGAGCGTATCGCCTTCGCAGGCGACGTCGCCGAGGTCATCCACCGGCCCCACGTCGTGCGCGGCGAGATTCGCGAGCGCGCGGCGAAGCGCCGCCGGGCCTCCTGCCGCGCCTACGCGGCCGGAGTTTCGCGCCACGCCGGCGTCGCAGGCGAAACCCTGCAAGGCGACTGCGGCGACCTCGCTGCCGCGCGGGCGCACGACCTAGTGCCAGCGGAGCGCCAGCTCGCCGTCCGCCGTATCGGCGCGCCCGGTCCAGGGCCAGCCTGGCGGACGCTCGTTCACGACCCCGCTTCCGAATCCGGCTTCCGATTTGCAGGCGTTTCCTGCTTCGGCCGGCCGCGAACGCGGCTGACGACGTCCTGCGCCGTCGCGCGGAGCTTACGGAGCCAGTAGCGCGCCCAGGCGAACTCAAGCCCCAGCACGCCGAGGCCGATCGGAATCACGACGATTGCCGGACCCGGCAACACGACCATCGCGATGCCGAGCGCAAGGATGCTGCCGCCGATCACGGCGACCGCGATGCGGCGCGCCCACGTGTAAGAGATCGTGCGCCGGAGAAAAGTGCGTATCCGCCATCTCATGCGGCGCCCATCCGCGCGAGCGCGCGATCATGCGCGCGCGACAGCGTCAGCACCGCGAGGGTCGCCCCGCAACCGGCGAGGAACATGTCCCACTGCGTGTCCCAGACATCGCCCTGCGTGGCGAGGAACTGCTCGGCCGCGACGCCGGCCGCGACCGCGACCCACCATTCCAGGAATTCGTACATCGCGCTGATGGCGAGACAGGTCATCACCGTGAGGAACGCGAGCCAGCCGCCCTCCCGGAGCGGCGAGGTCCTGATCAGGATCTCACGCACGGCGATCGCGGGAACGAAACCCTGGGCGAAGTGCCCGAGGCGATCGTAATGGTTGCGGGAGAGGTCGAGCGCGTCCTGCACCCAGAAGCCGAGCGGCACGCGCGCATAGGTGTAGTGCGCACCCAGGATGAGAACCAGGCAGTGCGCGCCGATCATCCAGTAGAGGAGCGGCGTCAGCGGAAACCGCCTGGCCGTCAGGTACAGCACGAGAAGCGCCGCCGCGACGGGAAATATTTCCAGCAGCCAGGTCAGTGGGTCGTGTGGCCGGATCGCGGACAGCACCGCGCACGGCAGGATCACGAGCGTGATCCAGAAAAGCGTGCGTGGCCACGACTGCGGCGGCATCAGGAGTCTCCGACAAATGTCTCGATGAGCCGCGCGACGGCGCGCGGCTCTTCATGATGCAACATGTGCCCTGCGCCGGCCACCCTTTCGATGCGGAGATCGCGGATGAGCCGCCGAAACGTTTCTACCCCGTCCTCCGCGTCGAGCCGCGCGATGAGCTCCGACTCCGTGCCGATCACGAGCAGGACGCGCGCCTCGATCCGGCGCCAGCAGGCTTCCATCTCCTCGCGGCGATAAAGGTAGGAATTCACCAAGCGGTGTGCCGGGTCGGCGAGCAGGCGCACACCTCCGCCCGGCAGCGGCGCACTCCAGCATTCGGCGACATAGGCCGCCCGCTCGGGCGTCAGCCGCGGGTTGCGCCTGGCGATGCGGGCGGCGAGATCGGCCGTATCGGAGTAGTCGGCGAACTCCACCGGTTGCCGCAACTGGTCGAGCCATTTTTCCAACCGCGCGGGCGCCTGCGACGACTCCGTCCGCGGCAGGCCGAAACCTTCGAGATTAACGAGCGCGCGCACGCGTGCCGGCCGCACGCCCGCATACGTCATCGCGACATTCGCGCCCATGCTGTGGCCGACGACACGCGCCGGCCCGCGCGGGCAAAGCACGTCGATGAGCCGCTCGAGGTCGGCATAGTAGTCGGGAAACCAGTAGCCGCCGGCGCAGCGTTCGCTCCGGCCGAATCCACGCCAGTCGATCGCGACGAGCGGCAGCTTCGGTGCGATCTCGTCCGCGACGAACTGGAAGCTCGCCGCGCAGTCCGCGTAACCGTGCAGCAGCAGCACCGGGTCGTCCGAGTCCGGTCCCCATCGGATCAGGTGATGATCGAGGCCGCGGATCGGCAGCGTCTGGTGACGGCCGGGGCGGCTTGGCCGGTAGCTCATTGCGTCAGCCGGGCGTCAGGCGATGGATCATCAGCTTGTCGATGCGGCGCCCGTCCATGTCCACGACCTCGAAGCGCATGCCGCGCCAGCGGAAGCTCTCGCCCGTCGTCGGCAGGTGCCCGAGTTGCGCCAGCACGAAGCCGGCGAGCGTCGTGTAATCATCGCCCGAGCGCATGTTGCCCCGGCCGAGCAGGCGCTCGACGTCGTCTATCGCCATGCGGCCGTCCACGAGCCAGGACTCGTCGTCGCGTGCGACTGCGTCGGGCACCTCTTCCCTCGCCGCCTCCGGCAACTCCCCCGCGATCGCGGTCAGGATGTCGGACGGTGTCACGATGCCTTCGATCGAGCCGTGCTCATCGACGATCACTGCGAAATGCATTTTCGATTCGCGGAACAGCTCGAGCAGCCGCAGGATCCGCGTGGACTCGTGCACGATGAGCGGCGCACGGGCGTGCGCCGCAAGCTCGCCGGCCTCCGGGTCGCCCAGCCATTCGGCGAGCTCCGCGGTCGCCACGAGCCCCACCAACTCGTCGAGCTGCCCGCGGCAGACCGGGTAGCGCGAATGGCCGCTGGTGCGGACCGCATTCCAGACCGTTCTGCGGCTGTCGGAAGCGTCCAGCCAGACCACGTCTCCGCGCGGGACCATGATGCTACGTACCGTGCGGTCCGGCAGCCGCAGCACCCCCTCGATCATCTGGTGCTCCGCGACGTGAAAGACGCCGGTGTGCGTCGCCTCGGCGATCATCGAGCGGATCTCCTCCTCGCTGACGGCCCGACTCGTGGACTTGCGCAAGCCGAGCAGCCGCGCCACGAGCTCCGTCGAGCCTTGCAGCACCCAGACGAATGGCGTGGTGATCAAGGCCAATGCCTCCATCGGGCGAGCGAGCGCCGAAGCAATGGCCTCCGGATTCGTGAGTGCCCAGCGTTTCGGCACCAGCTCGCCGATCACGAGCGAGAGGAAGGTGACGCCGACGACGACGATGCCGTAGGCGGTCGTGTCGAGATACACCACCATCGGCGCGAGCGGCTCGAAATGCGCGAGCCAGGCGGCGAGCGGCTCCGCAAACTGCACGCTGCTGTACACGCCCGCGAGCACGCCGATGAGGGTAATGTAGAACTGCACCGTGGACAGGAATCGCGTGGGATCGTCGAGCAGCCGAAGGGCCGCGCGCGCGCCGCGGCTGCCACCCTGGGCGAGCTGGCGCAGGCGCGTAATCCGCGACGAGAACAGCGCGAGCTCGGCCATCGCGAACAGGCCGTTCACGAGGATGAGCGCCATCAGGATCAGGAAGTAAGCCAGCATGGTGCGCCGGGCGTGCCGGCCGCCGCAATTCTAGCAGTTACGGGCCTTCGACCTCGCCGCCGGCGGTTGCGGCACGGGAACACAGACCGCAAGATCCCTCCTACGACAGGGATCCCCGCTTGCAAAAACGCGACGCTTCCCGCCGGTTGATCGCCGGCTCGGCGATCATCGGATCGATCGGCACCTTCAGCCTGCACGTGCTGCTGCCGGCGTTGCCCGCGATCGCGGATGCGATGCGCGTGCCCGACGCCGCGGCACAGCTGCTGATCAGCCTCTCGATCCTCTCGATCGCGCTCGGCAACCTAATGGTCGCGCCGCTCTCGGACCGCTACGGACGGCGGCAGATCGTGCTGTTTTCGCTCGGCCTGTTCGTAATCGGCAGCGCGGCGGGAATTGTCGCTCCTTCGCTCGAGCTGCTGGTGCTCGCGCGCGTCATGCAGGCATTCGGCGGCGGCGCGGCGATGTCGGTCATGCGCGCGACCATTCTCGATCACTTCGGGCCGGCGCGCGCGGCGGGCGCGCTCGCGGCGACCGCAACCGCGATCCTAGTCGCGCCGATGCTCGCGCCGACGCTCGGCGGCGTCGTGCTCGAATGGCTCGACTGGCGCGCCGTGTTCGCGCTCTCCGGAATCCTCGGCTTCGTGGTCTTCCTGTTCGCGTCGCGGAATCTCTGCGATACGCGTCCGGCGAATCCGGCCGCCGGGCCGTCGCTACGCTATTGGTCGAGTTTCCGCCGGCTGCTCTCGTCGCGCGAGTATCTCGCCTTCCTCGTGTTCGGATCCTGCATGGTCAGCATGATCTACACCTTCGTGACGGGCGCGCCGTACGTCGCGATCAACATCCTCGGCGTCTCGCCGGCTCGCTTCGGGTTGCTGCTCTTCTTTCCCGCGCTGGCATCCTTCACCGGGTTCATGATCGCGGCCCGGGTCACCAGCCGCATCGGCGGCCAGCGCATGATGCGAATGGGCGCGATGCTCGCCTTCGCCGGCACGATGTCGATGGCGGCGCTGACGCTCGCCGGCATCTGGCATCCGCTGGCGATCTTCGTGCCCGGCATGCTGATCGGCTTTGCGAATGCGATCGCGGCGCCCTCCTCGACGATCGGCGCGATTTCCCGCGACCCGGCGATCGCGGGCGCGGCGTCGGGTCTCCTGGGATTCCTGCAACTCGTGACCGCGGCCGCCGCGACGCAGCTCGTCGCGGCGTTCACCGGTCATTCGCCGGTGCCGCTGGCGGTGGTGTTGCTGGGTTTGTGCCTGGTCGCGCTATTGGCGCTCAGGCCGATCGGCAGGATCCGGCTTCAGGCCGAGCCGACGGCGCCGCCCGTGGTGTCCGAGCCGACGCGATAACGGAAGCGCACGGTGCCGAAGGTCACCAAGTCGCCGTCGTCGAGGCGCCCGTACCGCACCTGGATGCCGTTCACGAAGATGCCGTTCCGGCTGTTCGCGTCCACGAGCATGGCCTCGCCGTTACGCACGGTCAGCATCGCGTGCAGGCGGCTCACGGTCGGGTCGACGATGCGGAGATCGTTGTCCCGCGTGCGCCCGATGTTCACCCGACGGCGCGTCAACTCGTGCACGCAGCCGACGAGGTCGAGACCGATCAGGTAACGGCGCAGGCGCGGCGCGGCCTGTGCCGCCGGCACCGGCATGGCAGGCGGCAGATCCGGTGTCGGCAATTCGAGCGTGTAGTCCGCATCGGGCTCGGAATCGCGCGTTTCCACCTGCGGTTCCGGCGGCAAGGCATCCGTGACGGCCGCGTTCACGGGCCGCGATTCCCTGAGCTCCGCGGCCAGGCCTTCGCGCTCGAGGGTCCGCGTCGCTAGCCTGGCGGAAAGCTCTTCGATCTGCCGTTCGCGCTCGGCGAGCAGCTGATCGCGCTCAGCCAGGCTGCGGAGCAATCCTTCGACCTGTCTCTGCCAGCGCGCGCGCTCGGCGGCGAGCGCCGCGGCCTGGTCAGGCAGGCGCTGGCCGGGCTGCAGGAGCTGGTTCAGGTCGGCCTGGGTTTCGGTGAAAAGCTCGGTGTCTTCGTCGACCCCCATGCTGTCGAGCTCGGGGTCGTCGTCGGGAATCTCGCCAATCAGGATCGGCGCATCATCGAGATCGGCGGCCGGGGTCGCGCGTTCCCATTCGGGGGCTTCCGGCAGGCGATGAGGGCTGGTCAGCTCGATGTGCTCGACGAGCTGCGTGAGATCCTCCGAGACGATGCCGTCGTCGGCGGTGTTCTCGCCTTCCCCCCTTTCCATGCGCCTATTATCCCTGTCTGCGAGTCCTGCGCCACTCGCTCACTCAGTACCCTATTATGTATCAAGGAGTTGCGCGACCCGGCGCCGATCGAAGGCGACCTGGAGTGTGACCTGGATCACATCCCGCCGCTTTCCCTCGGCTGTGTAGCATGGCCGCCATGCGGCAGGTATGGATGCTCTCGGCGACGCTGGCGCTCTGCATGTCCGGCAGTTTCCTGTTTGTCCTGCTGGGCGGAATCATCGGTTCAGAGCTCGCGCCTTCGCCCGCGCTCGCGACGCTGCCGGTATCCGTGCTGATCCTGGGCGTTGCGGCCAGCGTCGTCCCCGCGGGGGCCCTGATCCATCGCATCGGGCGGCGCGCGGTCTTTGTCGGAAGCGCGCTCCAGGCCGCTGCCGGCTGCGTGGTCGCAGGCTTCGCGATCAGCACCGGCCAATTCTGGCTTTTTTGCGTCGCTGCCTTCCTCCTAGGCGCCAACAACGCCGTGGTGATGCAGTACCGATTCGCGGCGGTCGAATACGTCGAGGCGGCGCGCGCGAGCCGCGCGATCGCCGTCGTGATGAGCGGCGCGCTTGCCGCCGCGTGGTTAGGACCGGAGCTCGCCGTGCGGACGGCCAGCCTCGTGCCGGCGGCGCACTACGCCGGCTCCTTCTTTGCCGCCACCGGGCTATACGTGCTCGCCGCCCTGCTGCTCGCGCGGATCGCGGACTCGAAACGCGTCGCCGGCGACGAGGCGTCGCTCCCCCGCCGCCTCGGCGAGATCGCGGCGCAACCGGTGTTTCGGTTCGCCGTTCTGGCGGCCCTCGTTTCCTACACGGTCATGAGTTTCATCATGACCGCGACGCCCATCAGCATGCACGTCGTGGACGGGCACGACGAGATCGCGACCGCGCGCGTCATCCAGGTCCACCTGCTCGCCATGTACCTCCCGTCGCTCGCAAGCGGCTGGATCATCGCGAAGTTCGGCGACCGGCCGGTGATCGTCGCGGGCACGCTCCTGATGGCTCTCTGCGTCGTGATCGCGACGATTGCCGGACATGCCGTCCTGCACTATGGCTGGGCCCTCGCGCTGCTCGGCATCGGCTGGAACCTGATGTTCATCGCCGCGACCACGATGCTCACAAAGACCTACCGCCCGCACGAGCGAATCCGGGCGCAGACGCTGAACGATTTCCTCGTCTTCGGCGCGCAGGCAAGCGCCTCGCTGCTCGCGGGCCTCGCGCTCACGACGATCGGCTGGGAGCAGCTCAACCTCGCGACCCTGCCCTTGCTCAGCGCGGTGCTCATCGCGAGCCTGGCAGTCAATCGCTCGCGAGCGGTGGCGGCGAACTAACGAACTTAGACGCGATCGAGAAAGGCGCGAAGCTCAGCGACGACGGGACCGGCCGGGTCCTCGAGAATCCGCCCGGGATCGGGACTGAGCTGGAGCATGGGCTGCGCAATGCCCGTCGTCGGCTGCTGCGGACCCACGACAATCAAGCGTCGAACCGCCGCAGGGCGCGTCGTCGCAAACTCGAATCCGACGAGCGCCCCGCGCCCGCAACCGATCACGTCGACGCGGCGAAGCCGAAGCTGCTCAAGCAGGTCGGCGACCGCCAGCGCGAGTCCTGCAATTGCCATGCGGCCCTTCGGCGCGTCCGAGGCGCCGCTCCCCGGAAGATCCGGGGCATAGACCGACCGATCGGTGCCGAGGAGCGCGGCGCAGCGATTGAAGTCCGCGCCGGTGCCATTCTCGGCGTGCAGGAGAACGAGCGGCGTTGCTTCGTCGAAACCGCCGCTCGACGGATACGCGGCGGCCAGGTGCAACTGGCCGTAACGGCAATCGATGTACATGCGCCGGAGGCGTGCCACCGCGGTTTCCGCCTGCCGTTTCTTCGTCTTCATGCCTGCCCCGTGACGTTCGCTGCCGTTATCATGGTGCATGAAGGAGTCCTGCATGCCCAAGTACTCGCGCACATTCCTGGCTGCCGTGGCCGCATTTTGCGCCTCGGCAATCGGCGCGGCCGCGGCGCCGGCCGAGGGACCGGACGACCAGGCGGTTTATGACCGGATCAAATCGCTCGCCGGCAACTGGACCGGCCACATGGAGGACCCGCTCGCCGGGCCGCCGGTCACCGTCCGATACGAAGTGGCGAGCGCCGGCCGCGCGGTCATCGAGTACCAGAATCCCGGCCAGAGCTTCGAAATGGTGACGGTGTATTTCCTCGCCGACGGCAAGTTGCAGGCCACGCATTACTGCGGGGCGGGCAACCAGCCCGCCTACAAGCTCGGCGGCGAATCGACCGAGGATCTCCTGCTGCTCGAATTCGACGGCGGCACGGGATTCGACGCGGACCGCGACGGGCACGTGCACAAGGGCGAGATCCGCTTCGTCTCGCCGGACCGCATCGAGCATCGCTGGTTTCACTATGTCGGGCCGAAGGAACAGGGCGTGACCCACTGGTTCCTCGAACGGCAGCCGGCGGAAGTGAAAGCGCCCGCCGAGCCGCAGCCGGAACCCGCCGCCCGTTAGAGATCAGTATTCGTCGTACTTCTGCGCCTGGCCGCGCACCTGCTCGGCCGGGTACTTCTTCGCGTTTTGCCCCAGTTTCAATTCGGCGGCCTGCAGGAGATCGATGTCGAGCCGGTCCGCGATGCGGACGAGATACCAGAGCACGTCGGCGAGTTCTGCCGCCACGCGCTGCCGCCGGTCGCCGTCGAGCGCGGCGCTTTCCTCCTCCGTGAGCCACTGAAAGAGCTCGACCAGCTCCGAAGCCTCGACGGAGAGCGCCATCGCCAGGTTCTTCGGACTGTGGAAGCGGTCCCAGTCGCGCGCGGCGACGAATTCGCGCAGGCGCAGCTTCAGTTCGGCCAGATCCCGCATGCCGTCACTCTCGCCCAATCGCGATTGCGGCGCAACGTGCGGCTTTCGCGCCGAAACGAGTTTGCAAGTCCGCGCCCGCGACCGTCAGAATCGCGCACACTCGAGGCGCCACGAACAGGCCGCCACGGAGCCCTCATGAATCACGCCGTCTGCTTGCTCGCGTCCGCCCTGGCCGTCGCGTCGTGCGCCGCGATCGCAGACGAGGCGCCCGCGCCGCTCACGGCCGAAACGATGTGGCAGCTGAAGCGCATCGGCAATCCCGCGCTCTCGCCGGACGGACGACTTGCCGTCTATGCGGTCACGCGCTACGACGAGGACAATGACCAGGGCGACGCGGATCTCTTCCTGGTGCCGACGGATGGCGGCAAGCCGCAGCGCCTGACGAGCATGAAGGGCAACGAATCCGAGCCGGCGTGGAGCCCGGATGGACGCTGGATCGCCTTCGTCGCCAAGCGCGGCGACGACAAGCAATCGCAGCTCTACGTGATCGCCCCGAACGGCGGCGAGGCGATACGCGTCGCCGAGGTCTCGACCGGGGTCGCGACGCCCAAGTGGTTCCCGGATTCTTCGCGCATCGCATTCATCTCGCGCGTGTGGCCCGACATCACCGACTGGGGCAAGGCCCGCGAGAAGCTCAAGGAGCGCGAAGAAACGAAGTTGACGGCACAAACCTGGGACCGCCCTCCAGTCACCCATTGGGATCATTTCATCGACGACCGCCAGGCCCACATTTTTTCGATCGCGCTCGAAGGCGGCGCCCCCGCCGCGATCACGCTCGGGACGGGCCGCGAACTGTCGCGCCGCGAGACGAGCAGCGAGTCCTACGACATCTCGCCGGACGGCAAGGAGGTGACGTTCGTCGCCGATACCGACGCGACCGGAATCGACAGCAACACCGATATCTATATCGTTCCCGCCGCCGGCGGCGAGGTCCGGAATCTCACGAGCGACAATACCGCTGACGACGAAGCCCCGAAGTTCAGCCCCGACGGCCGGTGGCTCAATTTCACGCGCCAGAAGATCAAGGGTTTTTACGGCGATTCGTTCCAGGCCTGGCTGATCGACCGCAAGAACGGCGCGCGGCGCCGGCTTGCTGAGGATTGGGACCGCTCGATCCAGAATCTCGTCTGGGCGCCGGATTCGAAGAGCCTCTACGCTGCCATCGACGACGCGGGAACGCTCCGCATCCATCGGATCGACGTCGCGAAAGGCAGCCAGCAGCCGCTGACGGGATCCGCGGGCTTTTCATCGCTCGCAATTGCGGGCAAGCCCGGGACGCTCGTCGCGCTCCGGCAGTCGTTCAGTGAGCCGCCGACCCTCGTCCGCGTCGCGACGAAGGACGGCCAGGCGACGAAGCTTTCCGATCACAACGACGGGGAGCTCGCGGAAACCGCGCTCGGCAAGGTCGAAAGCGTCACGTATGCCGGCGCCGGCGGCGCGGACATCCAGATGTGGATCGTCTATCCGCCGGATTTCGATCCCGCGAAGAAGTATCCGCTCTATCTGCTTCTGCACGGAGGACCGCACAACGGCGTCTCCGACCACTGGACTTTCCGCTGGAACGCACAGGTCTTCGCGGGCTGGGGCTATGTGACCGCCTGGCACAATTTCCACGGCTCGAGCGGCTTCGGCCAGGCATTCACGGATTCGATCAATCCTGACCAGATCTCGAAGCCCCACGAGGACACGATCCGCGCGGCCGAATGGTTCGCCGCGAAGCCGTGGATCGACAAGGAGCGCATGGCCGCAGGTGGCGGCAGCTACGGCGGCTTCCTCGCCGCGACGCTCGCGGGCCGGCCGCACCCGTTCAAGACGCTCGTCGCGCACGCCGCGGTTTACAACAATTACACGCAGTACGGCGCGGACTACGGCGCTTCGAAGAACCGGTTTTTTGAGGCCTGGGAGCGGCCGGAAGAATTCGCGCGCTACTCCCCGCATTCGGGCGCCGCGAATTTCGCCACGCCGACACTCGTGATCCACGGCCAGCTCGACCAGCGCGTGCCGTTCAACAACGGCATGGAGCTGTTCCAGACGCTCCAGAACCGCGGCGTGACGAGCCGGCTCGTGTACTACCCGGACGAGAACCACTGGATCCTGAAGCGCCAAAACTCCCTGTTCTGGTATCGCGAAGTGAAAGACTGGCTCGCGCGCTTCGCGCCCGCCGGCGGACGCTGAGGAGCAGAATTGAATCATACTCGTCGGAATGTCATCAAGGCCGGCGCCGGCACGGCGCTCGCGCTCGCCGCCGGGAGGCTCGTGAGCCAGGAGAATCGGGCGCGCACCCTCCTGATCCTCGGCGGCACGGGTTTCATCGGCCCGCACCTGACCGAGCAGGCGCTCGCGCGCGGGTGGAAGGTCACGCATTTCAATCGCGGCAAGCGCGACGCCGACGTCGAAAACGTCGAGACGCTCCTCGGCGACCGCAAGGGACAACTCGACTCGCTGAACGGCCGGCGCTGGGACGCGGTCGTGGACAACACCGGCTACATCCCGAAGTACTGCAAGATGTCGGCCGACCTGCTCGCGCCGAACACGGGTTACTGCCTCTTCATTTCGAGCATCTCGGCCTATGCGGGCTTCGCGAAGCCGAACGACGTCGGCTCTCCGACTGGCGTGCTCGCGAACAAGGAGGAGGAGGAAATCAAGAACGAGAGCTACGGGCCGATGAAGGCGCTCTGCGAGCAGTACGTGCGCGATGCCTACGGCGCGCGCTCGTCGATCGTGCGCCCGGGTTACATCGTGGGCCCGCTCGATCCTACCGACCGGTTCACGTACTGGCCCGTGCGCGTCGCGCGGGGCGGCGACATGGCCGCGGCCGGCACGCCGAAGGATCCGATCCAGGTGGTCGACGTGCGCGATCTCGTGCATTTCATGCTGAATCTGGTCGAGCGGCGCGTGGACGGGTATTTCAACGCGGCGACGCCACCGGGCGCGCTGACGATGGGCGGATTGATCGACACAAGCTTCCAGGTGACCGGCGCCGGCACGAGGGTCACCTGGATCGACGAAGATTTTCTCGCCCAGTTTCTGAAGCCGGAAGAAATGAATTTCGCGCCCTGGGGGCCGATGCGCGGCGAAGAGGCCGGCGGCTCGCTCACGGGCATCTCTCGCTGTCTGGAGGAAGGGCTCAAGACGCGGCCGCTAGAGGACATCGTCCGCGACACGCTCGCCTGGCACGAAACGCGCCCGGCAGAGCGCAAGGCCGCGTTGCGGTCCGGGCTCACGCCCGAGCGCGAGGCGGAGCTTCTCGCGGCCTGGCGCGCGCGGGCGTAAGATGGCCTGAGAAGACTGTCCCCGGGGGAACCGCGATGCGCACCGTACGGCAGCTGCTCGAGGGCAAGAAGCCCGGCGTATTTACCGTCAACGCGGGCGATCCGGTCCGGACCGCGATTCAGCTCATGGCCGATCATTTCGTCGGCGCATTGCCGGTGCTCGAGGACGGCCGGCTCGCCGGCATCGTGTCCGAGCGGGACTACGCGCGAAAAGTCGTGCTGATGGGCCGCAAGTCCACGGAGACGACTGTCGCCACCATCATGAGCGCGCCTGTCATCCACGTCGGCCTGCAACAGACCGTCAACGAATGCATGACGCTGATGACGGACAAGCGCATCCGTCACCTGCCGGTGGTCGAGAACGGCGAATTGATCGGCGTGATCTCGATCGGCGACTGCGTCAAGGCCGTGATTGACGAGCAGCGCCACGAGATCGAAGACCTTCGCCGTTATATCGCGGGGTAGATAAGAAGGTCGGGAAGGGGACACTCCCCTTTTCCCGAAGGACCGAAGGAAAAGGGGAGTGTCCCCTTCCCGACCTCCGTTTCTCGGCCCCGCGGTTTACCAGCTACCGGTGTCCGGCATCGAGGCCCAAGGTTCGGCGGGCGGCCGCGCGCCGCCTTTCTGGAGCAGCTCGATCGAGACGTTGTCGGGCGAACGCACGAAGGCCATGCGGCCATCGCGCGGCGGCCGATTGATCGTGACGCCGCCGGCCCGGAGTTTTTCGCAGAGCGCGTAGATGTCGTCCACTTCGTAGGCTAGGTGGCCGAAGGCGCGGTCCATCGTGTACTGCTCCGGATCCCAGTTGAAGGTGAGCTCAATCTCCGCGCCGCCGTCGCCGGGCGCGGCGAGAAAGACGAGCGTGTAGCGGCCACCCTCATTCTCGCGACGGCGAAGCTCCTTCAATCCGAGCAGGTCGCGATAGAAATGCAGTGACTTCTCGAGATCGCTGACGCGAACCATCGTGTGCAAATACTTCATGGCGGCCAAGCTATCACGGCCGCCCCGTCAGGCGAAGCCGAGTGCAAGTCCTGCCACGATGCCGCCACCGATGACCCAGAGCACGTCCACGCGCGTCCACTGCAGCACCGTGAATGCCGCGATTGCGATCCCGATCGCGCCCCAGTCGGGCGCATCGAAACCCGCCGGGAACAAAACGCTCCGTCCGAATGCGATCGCGAGACTGCCGATCACGCCGACGACGGCGGCGGTCACGCAGGTGAGCGCGGCGGCGAGACGCGCGCTGGACGAGAGCTTGTCGACATAGGGCGCGCCGACCAGGATAAAGACGAAGGACGGCAGAAAAGTGGCCCAGGAGGCGAGCAACGCGGCCATCGTCGCGGTCGCCGCCGGATCCGCCGCGCCCGCATGATTCCACCCCGCCATGAAGCCGACGAACTGCAGCACGATGATCAGCGGTCCGGGAGTGGTCTCGGCGAGCGCGAGTCCTGCGATGGTCTGGGCCTGGGTGAGCCAGCCATAGACTTCCACCGCCTGCTGGCTGACCCAGGCGAGCACGGCGTAGGCGCCGCCGAAGGTGATCAGCGCCGCGGTGGTGAAGAAGCGGTAGATGTCGGCGTACAGGGATTCCGGCCCGGCAAGCAGCAGGATCGCGATCGCCGGCAATACCCACACCACGAACCCCGCGGCCAGGGCCCGCCAGGGGAATGCGACTGGAGCCGCGACCGGCCGCGGTGCTTCCCGGCTGCTCGACAGCAGGCCGGCGAGCGCGGCTCCCGCGAGCACGAGCGGAAATGGCGCGAGCTTGCCGACCATCAGCACGAGCGCTGCGGTCGCCAGCAGCCAGTGCAAAGGATTCAGGAGCGCCCGGCGCGCGATGCGCACGAGCGCCTGCACGATCAGAGCGATGACGACGGCCTTGAGACCGGCGAGCGCCGCCGCGACCAGCGGCAAGTCCCCGTGCAGCGCGTAGACGAAAGACAATCCGAGCAGCAGCGTCATCGCCGGCAGGATGAAACAGAGGCCCGCGACGATACCGCCGATCGCGCCGTGCAGACGCCAGCCGAGCCAGATCGCAAGTTGCAGCGCCTCCGGCCCCGGCAGCAGGATGCAGAAATTCAGCGCGTGCATGAACGTGCGCTCGTCGAACCAGCGCCGCACGTCGACGAGCTCGCGATGCATGATCGCGATCTGCGCGACGGGCCCGCCGAAGGAAATGAGACCGAGTTTCAGCCAGAAATGGAACGCCTCGCGGCGCGAGGGGGCCACGGCGTTACCGGAAGATCAGCCAGCTCAGATAGACGATCAGCAGGATGACAATCGGCAGCACGATCGCAAGCGAGCGTCGCGCTGTCTTCATGATGCCCATGCCGCGTGCCTGCAATTCCTCGGCGCGATCCTGGATTCGTTCCGTGCGCTCCGCCTGCCGGCGAACCAGCTCGAGCAATGTCACGATGCGCGCGCTGTCGTTCGGGTCCATCGCGTGGTCTCCGTCAAGGATCGGTGATCGGCGCGTACCAGGGCAGCGACTTGAACCGGCCGATCCACGCGCCGATCGCCGGAAAATCCGCGAGCCGGTAGCCCGCCTCGCCGGCGACATGCGTGTAGGCGAAGAGCGCGATATCCGCGAGCGTCACGTTGTCGCCGACGAGCCAGTTCCGGCCGGCGAGTCCGCGCTCGAGCACGCCGAGGGCATCGGCGCCGCGCTGGAATCGCTCGGTATACCGCTCGCCGAGTTCCTCCGGCTTTTTCTTCAGGGACTTGAGCCAGAAGCGCACGGTGCCGATTCCGGGCTCGAGTTGATATTGCTCGAATCCCATCCACTGCCACTTCAGCGCGCGCTCGTAGGGATCTGCCGGCACGAGCTTCGAACCCTCGGCGAGGTAGCCGATGATGGCGTGGCTCTCGGCGAGCGGGCCGCGGCCCGGGATCATGAGCACGGGAATCTTCCCATTCGGGTTGATCGCGAGGAATTCGGGCGTGCGCGTGGCGCCCGCGACGATGTTCGTCAGCACGAGCTCGTAGGGCATGCCGAGCGCTTTCATGACCAGCCGGCACTTGTAGCCGTTGCCCGAAGGCAGGTAATCGTAGAGCACGAAGCTCATGCAGGAACCGCCTGCAGCAGGCGGCGCGCCTCGGCGGCGGCGCGAAGGCCCGACTGGTGCGCGCCGTGCAGGGTGCCGTAGGCCGATTGCTCGGTGTGCTCGCCTGCGAACACGATCCGGCCACCGACCGGGCGCGTCAGGATCACGCGCGCGCCGTAGCGGCCCGGCAGGCAGTGCGAGTACGAGCCGCGCGCGAACGGGTCCGAGGCCCAGGCGGTCGCAGCGCCGCGGTCGAACTGGCGGCGCAAGTCGCCGCCCAGCATCGAGGTGAGTTCCGTCAGCGCATGCTCGATCGCCGCGGCCTCGCCAGCCGCTTCCAGCTCGTGCGCAAAACGGCCCGCGACAAACCCGATGCAGACGTTGCTGTCCCAGTGCCGGGTCAGGTAGCTCATCCCACGGCCGTCGTCGCGGCGGAGCTGCAGGAATTCGGAGCTCTCCGCCGGAAAGACGTTGCGCTTGAACTTGAGCGCGATCTTGTCCAGGAGGCCGAGCGGCAGGTCGTGATGGGCCTGGAGCACTTCGACCGGCAGGTGCGGCGAGAACACGACCGCGCCGTCGGCGATGACGGCGGACGGCAGCGCGACCACCGCGACGCGCGCGGAGAAATTCCCGGCTCTGGTTTCGGCGGTCACGCCCCGTGCCGTCCAGCGAATGCCTGAAACCGGCGTGTGCAGGCGCACGTCGACGTTTTTCGCGTAATGGGCGAGCAGCGCGCCGTAGCCGCGCGGGATCATCAGATCCTCGCCACGCTCGACATATTGATGCGAATCGAGCGCCGAGTAGTTGGGCGGCTCGATGCCTTCCCAGCCGGTCAGGTCACGCATCGCCATCGGATACCAGGGATCCGCGAGCGTGGCCTGCGTGAATGCCGCCTCGGCCGGAATGTCAAGGCCGCGCCGCCCGGCATTCTCGAGCTCGCGCATCATGCGCTCGGTGACCGTGCGGTAGCCGGCGGTCTCGGCGCCATTCATGCGTCGCGCCTTGTCGTAGAAGTGGCGTGAATAATGATCCGGCAGGAGGTCGAATCCGTTCTGCCGCGCATAGGCGACCCATGGATTGATCTCGGAGGAATGGAGCCACGAACAGCCGCGGTCCCAGGCGACGCCCAGGCTCGTGTCCGTGAAGGCGCGACCGCCGATCCGGTCGCGCGCCTCGAGCACGAGCACCGAGGCGCCGCTCGCGGTCAGTTCCTTTGCGGCGGTGAGCCCGGCGCCGCCCGCGCCGATCACGAGCACATCCGGCGTCGCGGACTCGGCGCCGAGACGCGCGCCGAACGTGCCGAGCAAGGTGCCCGCGCCGATGCCTTGCAGCAGTTGCCTGCGATTCAACACTGAAGTGCACCCCGCCAGATCCTGAGTTTCCGAAGATAACTCATCCCGGCATGCGCCGGGCTTGTCGACGGCAGCAGTCGGTACTCGAGCTTGCGACCCGGCGGCAGTTGGCGCGCGACATGACGACGCCAGGCGGACTCGGCCTTGCGCCCGTTGAAGCAGATCCGTTCGATCTCCGGATGCGCCGCGAGGAACGCGGCGAAGTCGTTGACGCGGATCGAATCCTGTTCGATCGACGCGTCGAGGCTGCCCTTCCTCACGCAGCTGCCAATCACGTCCCAGAGCGCGATGCCGGCTCTCTTCAGCGCCGCCTTGCGCCGCGAGTATGGCGCGCTGGCATCGAAACCGCAGATGGCGCCGGTGATCCGCCAGAACTGATTGTGCCGGTACGCGTAGTACTGTTCCGCGGCGAGCGACGCCTCGCTCGGCGTGCTGCCGAGCACGAGCACGCGGGCTGCGCGGCCAGTGATCGGGGGGAATCCATGGAGCCGGGGCCGCCCGCGTCGCACGGGCGCTGCCGGTCGCCGGCCGTTGGTATGTTTCACGCGAACCCTTTAGGGGTTTTACCTGATCCGCTCCCGCCGCCGGCTATGCTATCAAGACAGGGTAATCAGACTTGATCAACCCAATTGCCATACAGACCTGGCGTGAAAGACCTGGAATTGAACCACTGGGCAACGATCGTCGCGGACCCGGACAGCCGCTCTGCAACGGAATTGGGGGAGCAGCTCGGCCCATTGGGTTTCAATGTCCTTAAAGTTCCCCGTCTGGACGACGTCAGCGCGGCAGCCGGGAAACATGGGCGCGCGTTGATCCTGGCCGCCCTGCCGGACAGCCAGGGAGACGCTGCGAAATGGTGCCGCGAGTGGCGCGAAGGCAGAAAACAATGCTACGTCGCATTTCTGCTGGGGCAGTATCGCGGCACGGATGTCGCCGCAGCATTCGAGGCCGGTGCGGATGATGTACTCGTGAAGCCGATCGTCGCGGTCGAGTTGCGCACCCGCCTGGAGCGTGTGGTGCGGACCCGCGCGCTCGAGGAATTTCGTGAACGGTTGACTGGCGAGGCAACCCTGCTCTCGGAAATCACGGCCAGGTCGCGGCTGCACAGCAGGCGATATCTTCAGGCGCAGCTCGGGAACGAGGTGGACCGGGCCCGGCGCTTCTCACATGCGCTCGCAGTGATTCTGGTGGAAGTGATCGGCACGCGCAGCGACGAGCGGTTGCTGAGGCCGCTCGGCGTTTTCCTGAACAATTTCGTGCGCGCGCACGTCGACTGGGTAGCGCGCTACACGGAGCGCACATTTGCGCTCGTGCTGCCGGAAACGACCCTGCTCGGGGCCATGGGCGCCGCACATCGCCTGCGCCGTGCCCTGACCGAGGCCACGCTCGCTTCGGCCGGGCTGCCGGTGAAGCTCAAGTTCAGCTTTGGCGTCAGCGGACTGGATCAGGTCTCGACCATGGACTTGCCGGACACGAAGGTTTTGATGGACTCCGCCGAGGCGTTTCTGTTCGAGGCAGTCCGTTCGGGTACCAACCAGATCATCGGCGGACATCCGCAGACCGCGCATTGACACGACTGAAACCGGCGTAAGCCAGGGGACAGGGGCGGGGGACATTCCACAGGGCAGCGGCCCGGAGCATCGATTCGTCGCGCATCGCCGCCGGCATGGCGTAGGCGATAGCATTAGTTTGTCCGATCGACAACAGGAGACCCATCATGCGGGAAAAGGAAGCTCAGGCAGTACCACGCAGGAGTGACGAGACTGTCACTACGCTGCTCAGCGAGCTGGTGGCACATCTCCGGGAGACCCGGACCGTGCTGCGCCAGGAATGGGCCCAGCGCATCACCACGGCGCGGCTGCTCACGGCGATGACCGAAGAGGAGCTCTTCAGCGAGGCGACCGCCGTCTACGACCAGTACGTCGAGGCCCTTGAGACCGGCACATTCGAGGCGCTGCAGGCCTACGCCAGGAATCTTTCGGAACGCATCATCCCGCGCGGCGTCGAGACCGACGAGGTCGTCGGCATCGTGTTGCTGCTCCGCGACGTGCTGGCGCGCTCGCTGTTCGCGAAGTACCAGACGGATTTCGCCAAACTGAACCGGATCCTGGACGCCTACGAGCCCGCGGCAAACCGAATCGCCAACACGGTCGCGGTCGGTTTCGTCCAGGAGCGTGAGCGCATCATCCGCGAGCAGCAGGAGGCGATACGCGAGCTGTCGACTCCGGTGCTCCAGGTGCGCGAGCGGCTGCTGATCCTGCCGATCATCGGCGTCATCGACCCGCAGCGCGCGCGGCAGCTGACCGAGCAGTTGCTGCACGGCATTCGCGCGACACGCGGCAAGGTCGTCGTCATCGACCTGACCGGCGTGGCGGCAATGGACTCGAGCATCGCCAACCACCTCGTGCAGACCGTGGAGGCATCGCGCCTGCTCGGCGCCACGGTCATCGTGACCGGCCTGTCGCCGGCCATTGCCCAGACCCTGGTGAACATCGGCGTCGACCTTGGAAAGATGAACACGGTCGGCGACCTGCAGGGCGGTATCGAGGAGGCCGAGCGTCTGCTGGGCTATCGTGTCGCGCAGATAGCCGCGCTCGAGGAAGCCGAGTCCCGCGCCGCGGGCTAACCACACGCGAGTCAGGCCGCCATGATCGTGCCAATTCTCAAGCAGGGCGAGTACCTCATCGCAAGTATCCAGTCGGCACTGACGGATGCCGATCTCGTCGCGCTGCGGGATGCGCTCGTCGCCAAGGTCGGCGCGATGCGGATCCGCGGCGTCATCGTCGACGTGACATCGCTCGACGTACTCGACTCCTTCGCATCGCGGACATTGCGCGACCTTGCGAACATGATCGGGCTGCGCGGGGCGCGGACCGTGATCGTCGGCATCCAGCCGGAGGTCGCATTCGCAATGGTGCAACTGGGGCTCACGCTCGAGGACATACCGACGGCGCTCGATCTCGAGGAAGGCCTGTTGTTTCTCGCCTCGCGGCGGTGACGTGAAGCCCGATGACGCCGGGTACTGAACCTGTCGTTCGCGTGCCGATCCAGTCAGCGAACGATTTGGTGGACGCGCGGCAGAAAGGCCGGGCGCTGGCCGGCGAGCTGGGCTTTTCGACGGCCCAGGCCACCCTGATTGCAGCAGTAATCTCGGAACTCGCACGCAATATCGTCGAATACGCCGGCCGGGGGGAGATCGTGCTCCGTCCCGACGGCGCTGCCGGGATGATCGTTTCGGCGCGCGACGCCGGCCCCGGCATCACCGACCTGCAGGCGGCACTCAGGTCCGGCTATTCCACTTCCGGCGGGCTCGGCCTGGGCCTGCCCGGAGTCCGGCGCATCGCCGACAGCTTCGAGATCGAGTCGGGGCCGGGCGGTACCGTCGTCACGCTGGCGATGAAGAAGTGATGAACTCGCCGATCATCGAGTGGGCCTTCGCCGAGCAGCCGCTGCCCGGAGAAACGGAGTCGGGCGACCGCTGCGTCGTGCAGGTCGCGAACGATCGGGCGACCATCGCCGTCATCGACGGACTCGGTCACGGCAGCGAGGCGGCGCTTGCCGCGAAGGCCGCCGTCGAGATCCTGGAGAGCTACCCGAATGAAGGTATCCTCCCTCTTTTCCGGCTCTGTCACGCGCGACTGCAGGCCACGCGCGGAGCCGCCATGACGGTCGCGAGATACGATGCCAGCGCGCAGCAGATCGAGTGGCTCGGGGCGGGAAACGTCCGCGCGATACTGCTGAGCGCGACTCCGGAGGGCACGGCTGAGTACCGTGACATGCTCGTCTACAGTGGCGCGGTCGGCGTCCGGCTCCCGACCGTCGAGGTACTGGAGCTGCATGTGCACCACGGCGATGTCCTGGTCCTCGCCACCGACGGCATTCAGGGCGCCTTCGCGGACGATCTCAGGCACGGCGAGTATCCAAAGTCCCAGGCGGAACGATTGCTCGCGTCGTATCGGAACCAGACCGACGACGCGCTGATCCTGGTGGTGCGAATAGTCCGATGAACGCGGCAACCGAAGACCGCGGCGTGGAGTACCGGCGTGCGCTCACGGACTTTCTTTCCGGCGCCGGCGAGGACGCCCTGCTGCGCGCCTACGAGATCGGGCGGCAGGCCATGGCCGGCGGCGTCGGTCTGCTGGAGATGGTGACGCTGCATCACGACGCACTACGGCAGGCCATGGCGCGATTGCCGCCCGACCAGCGCGCACGGGCGATCCGCTCGGCGGAAGCGTTTCTCATCGAGACCCTGTCACCTTACGAAATGAGCCAGCAGGCGGTCGGCGAGGCGAATTCGATCCTGCGGCGGCTGAACCAGCTGCTCGAAGAGGAGGCACGGCGTATCGCACACGCGCTGCATGACGAAGCGGGCGGCATACTGGTGTCGGCGCGCATCGCACTCGACCTCGCGCTGCGTGGCCAGCCGGCAGGAATCTCCGAACGGCTGGCGCACGTCCGGCAGCTGCTGGACGACACGGGCGAGCGCCTGCGCCACCTGTCGCATGAACTGAGACCCACGATTCTGGACGACCTGGGACTGCGGGCGGCGCTCGTGTTCCTGACACAGGGTGTCTCGCAACGCTCCGGCGTGAGGACGACGGTAGTCGGAGAGATGCGCGGGCGCCCGCCTCCGAACGTCGAACTCGCCGTCTATCGAGTCGCGCAGGAAGCGCTGAACAACGCCATCCGGCACGCGCAAGGCGTTGCCGCGATGACCATCCACCTGCGACACCAGCGCGGCGAGCTCCGATGCGCGATACAGAATGACGGCACCGGATTCGACGTCGACGCAGTCATGAACGACAGACACCGGTCCGGCCTCGGGCTGCTTGGAATGCGTGAACGCATACAGTCCATCGGTGGGACGCTTACGATCAGTTCGACGCCAGGGAACGGAACCACCGTCGAGATCCGTATTCCATGGTAGAGGTCCGCCGATGGCGATGACAGTGTTGCTGGCAGATGATCACCGTGTGTTGCTGCAAGGCGTGAAATCGCTGCTGCAGCAGGAGGGGTACGAGGTCGTGGCGGAAGCCTGCGACGGCCGCGACGCCGTGCGTCTTGCGCGGACGCTCAGGCCGCAGATCGCGGTGCTGGACATCACGCTCCCGGGGCTCAACGGCCTCGACACGGCGCAGAAGATCCGCAAGTACTCGCCGGAGACCAAGATCGTCATCCTGACGATGCACAATGAGAGTCCCTACGTGATCGAGGCGCTGCGCGCCGACGTCAATGCCTACGTGTTGAAGTCGCAGGCGGCGCAGGATCTGCTGGATGCCATGCGGGCGGTCGCCTCCAATGACGTCTATCTGAGCCCGGGCATCTCGCAGATCGTCGTCGACGCCTACCGCTCGAAGAATCGACCCGACGATGATCCGCTGACCCTGCGCGAGCGGGAAGTCCTGCAACTGATCGCCGAAGGCCACCGGACCAAAGAGGTAGCCACCCTGCTTTCAATCGGCGTCAAGACGGCGGAATCGCACCGCGGCCGGATCATGCGCAAGCTCGGCATCCACGACACGGCCGGGCTTGTCCGTTATGCCATCCGCCGCGGGCTGATAGCGCCCTGATTCCACTGGGGCGTTCCCCCGGTATTCCCCCACAGCACTTCGGGTCTTTACCGGATTGTCCGGCTCACGGACCCCCGATATCTTGGCCGTCATTGTCGGGTCGAGGTGGCCACCGAATGAACGATCCCGCGGCTCTGGTCACGGATGCGCTTGGTGATTTGCCGCCCGCGATGAACGCGGCGGCATACGAAGGCCTGTTCGCCGTATTCGCGCTTTATGAGCGCATGCCGGGCCTCGCCATGATCACCGACCTGGACGGCGCCCTTCTCTACATCAACACCGCCGGACGCAGCATGCTCGGTCTTGGCCGCACCGCGAGTCTCACCGGCGAATCCATCCTGGACCGCTATTCCGCGCAATCCCGCGAGCTCATCCGCAACCGCTCCATCCCCGGCGCGATTCGCAACGGCGTCTGGTGCGGCGAGACGACAATGATAGACCGCCTCGGACAACCGATCCCGCTCTGGCAGGTCACCGCATTTCATCGCAACGCCGGGTCGCAGGGCGGACTGATATCGACCCTCGCATGGGACTTCAGCTCGCAGAAGGACTTGCAGCGCAACCTGTGGCACCAAGCGACACATGATGCGCTCACCGGCTTGCCGAACCGGGCGCTGTTGATGGACAGGCTCATGCAGGCCATACACGGCGCCCAACGGGCGCCGCACTTCAGTGCCGTGTTGTTGATGGACGTGGACGGTTTCAAGGCCATCAACGACGATTGTGGCCACGAAACCGGAAACCAGATCCTGACGGAGCTTGCTGTGCGCATGTACTCGTGCATGCGCGCCTGCGACACGGTCGGCCGCTACGGCGGCGATGAATTCGTTTTCATCCTGTGCGAGCTGAAGGAACCCGGCGAAGTCGGCCAGGCGCTGCGCCGCATCCGGGCTGCGCTGGAATCACCATTCCTTGTCGGCAATCGCAGCTTCCGCGTGGGCGCGAGCATCGGCGTCGCGATCCACCCGGATCATGGCAACGATGCCGACAGCCTGCTGAATCACGCCGACATGACGATGTACCGCGCCAAGGCGCGCAATCGACTGCAGCGGCACGAGGGTTCACCGCGGTCGCTGGAACGAATCGGGCCAACGGTGAATTGCGACAATGTGTTGAGTGCCTAGTCCGCCAACCATTCCCCGTAGCGCCCTCCCCCCAGGGCATTGGGCCCGTCTTCCACCCCGCCAGATGGCGGGGCTTTTTTTGGCTCTTCGCCCATCAACCGCCGCCACCACCACCGCCGCCACTACGCTTGCTGCCATCGATGACGAGGCCAGCGATGTTCAACACCAGCTCCTTCACCGCCTGGAAATAGCGGACATAGCCGGTGCAGCGGCACAGGTGCGGGTCGAGCGCCTCGGTGATCGCCGCTTCGAGATCGTCCTTCGCGACCGGCGCGCGGGCCAGTTGCTCGAGCAGGACGGTCGCCGCATTGACGAAGCCCGGCGTACAATAGCCGCACTGAAAACTGAATCCGTCGACGAATGCCTGCTGCGCGGGCGATAGCGCGACGACCGCGCCATTTGCGTCGCGCTTTGCATGGCCCTCGATGGTGCGAATGCGCTTGCCGTCGAATTCGTGCGCGAGAGTCACGCAACTCGGCACTTCCTGACTGCCGCCGGCGTCGTCGACGATGACCGTGCAGGCGCGACAGACGCCGAGGCCACAGGCGGCGCGCGTGCCGGTCAGGCCGAGCCATTCGTGCAGCACGTCGATCAGCATCATGTCCTCGGGAATGTCGAGCGGGCCATGACGTTGGCCGTTCACCTGCAAGGTCAGCGGCCGGCGGGCGGCGCTCATGCCGCGTCCTCGGCCATTCTCTTGTTGCCGCCGGCAAGCGCGGCCTGGATCTTGTCGGGCGTCACCGGCAGCTCGCGGAACCGGTGACCGGTCGCGTGCGCGATCGCGTTCACGATCGCCGGGACGACCGCGATCATGACGACCTCAGCCATGCCTTTCGGCGGGTCGGTCTCGGAAAGTGCCGGCAGCACTTCACCGGTCTGCTTCCAGACCGCAACGTCGTGAGCGCGCGGCAGCGTGTAGCGGTGGAAGTTCCAGGTTCCGTCGCCGGGCCCGTCTTCGTACAGCGGCATTTGCTCGTGCAGCGCGTGACCAATGCCCATCGCGAGGCCACCCTGCAACTGGCCGGAAACGAGCTCCGGCACGATCTGGTTGCCGCACTCGAGGATCGAGTGATGATTCAGGAGCTCGATCGCCCCGTTTGACGTGTCAACCGCGACTTCGACGTGCGTTCCGATGGCGCTGTAGTAGACGACGCCGGCATTGTTGCGCTGCGCCGGCGGGTAATACACGGCGCTCCGTTCGATGGCGTGGTAGCCGTTCGCGGTGGCGCGACCTCGCCCGCCGGACTTGCCGTCACGCCAGCAGAGCGCGAGGCCGTCGATCGGCAGCTTCTGCGGGCCGCTCGGCAACGGGAAATCGGCCTCGGCCCATTGCCAGCGATTGAAGGTGTGCACGATCGCGCCGGTCACGAGTCCCAGCTCATGGAGCCGCTTCGCGATCGCCTCGAGCGTCAGCGGAGCGAGGCCGCCGGCCGTGAGCCGGCCGTCGACCCAGCGCGCGTCTTCGCGACGCACGGCGAGCGGCGCGAGCTGGCCGCCGCCGATCCCCTCGGACCACAGCGACAGCGCCGCCGGCCATAGGCCCTCAATGAAGACGAGCCGCGCGGCCTCCTTCGTCGCATGGCCATAGAAATAGGCCGAATTGCTCGCGCTCGAAGGCGTCGCGCGAAACGGCGTCCAGTACGGATCCGACTGGCGGTGATCCTGCTCGTCCTGCTGCATCAGCCAGGGATCGCTGGTCGCGACCATCGGCAATTCCGGCCACTCGGTCTCTGCGGTCCGGATTTCGTCGGCCGGGCGGCCCAACCACGGAATGCAGAGCGCGGCCTGTGCGGTCGCCATGCCGGTGCCCAGCTCGACCGCGATGTGCCGGAGCCGGATCCTGCCGTCGGCGGCGACCGACACTTCCGCGAACGCAGCTTCGGCGCCGGTGCCGAAATCCTTCTGCACGCAACCGAAACCGACGCCGTAGCGCTTGCCGGGATGCGCGGCCTCGTAGGTTTTCTTGCGCCCGTCGCGGTCGCGCCAGAGCGGATGCGCGGCGGCCTTCGCCAGCACCTCGTCGGCGCGGAGCGCTCCGCCCGCAATCGCGCCCTGCGTGTTCTTCATGCCGGTCCTGAGGACGTTGCGCTGGCGCAGCTCGATCGCATCGAGCTTCAGTTCCGCAGCGACCTCATCGACCAGCATCTCGGTCGCGCTCATGCTCTGCAGCGTGCCATAGCCGCGCGCGGATCCGGCGTCGAGCGCGCGCGAAGCGACCACCGTGCTCGCGAGATCGCTCCGCGGAAAGTAGTAGATGGACTGCGCTGCCGTGGCCGCGACCAGGCAGACCGAGGGGGAAAAATTCCGGCGGCCGCCGCCATCGCCCCGGAACTCGCCCTGCAGGATCTCGAAGCGGCCGCTCGCGCGGTCGACGGCGATCCGATATTTCATCCGGAAGCTGTGCCGCTTGAGGCTCGACTGGAACTGCTCGTAACGGTCGTTGGCGAGACGCACGGGCCGGCCATCGCCGTAAAGACCGGCGACCAGCGCATAGAACGCAAAAGGATTGTGATCCTTGGAGCCGTAGCCGACGGTGTAGCAGGGATGGAGCACGAGGCGCTTCACGCCGAACTTCGTCGCCGCGAGCAACTTTGCGCCGTCCTCGGCGATTTCCTGCGGCGACTGCGTCGCGACGACGAAGTGGAGAGTGCCGATCGCGGCGTCGTACCAGCCATTGCCGTTGTCCGGCTCGAAGGCGGCCGTATCGATCGATTGCGAGAAGTACTCGCGCTCGAGCGCCAGCCATCCCGCGGCCGGCGAGTCGAGCGATTCGCGGATCGCCTCGGCATGCGCCATGCCGTGCGAATCGAGAGCGCCGCCCAAGTCGGGCCGCGGCCACTGCGGTATCTGCTTGCGATGGCCCGATGGAAAGAGCGGCGTGTCCTTCAGGCTTGAGTATGCGTCGTCGTCAAAGGGCGTCGCGCCGCCGACGCGCACATAGCGGAAGCTCGCCCAGGGCTCGCGTTCGAGCGGACCGGTGCGTTCGCTCCAGCGGATCCAGTCGTTGGGGGACCTGATCAGCGTCTTGGCCGCGCGAAAGCGCGGGAAATCGTTCCAGATCAGGTATGCGACCGCCTGCCCCAGATAGGCTGGCGCCGTGCCCTCGGGCAGCAACAGGTCGTCGCCATAGAACGGCGGAAAAGCGACGCCGTCGCGCGCGAGGTCGGCGGCGGTGACGACGCGATCAGGTCGCAGGCTTTCCTCGAGCGCCGAGAGATCGAAGCCGGCGTAGACGCGGTCTGCCTGCGTTACGCGCAAGAGCATCGCGTGCGACTGGTCCGGCGGCCATCCAGGCAGATCGCGCGCGCGCATGTCGATGCTGAAGATCTTTTCGCCCGTGACTTTCGCGACGGCGTCGATCCGGTGGCGAATGCGTCCCGTGGCCGCATCGCGGGCGAGCGGACGCAGGCGATCGTTCTCGAAAAGCGCCGCGAGCGCCTTGCCACCCGGTGCCGCAATCGTGACGGCAATTCCCGCCACGACGCTCGACTTCAGGAAATCGCGACGATCCAGACTCACGCGGCGATCATAATGGTGCCGCAAAAGAAAGGCCCGCCGAAGCGGGCCTTTCGTCAGCAGCTCGACGGATGCTTTACCAGCGTCCGCCACCGCCACCACCACCGCCGCCGCCACCCGAACGGAAGCCACCGCCACCGCCCGGACGACCGCCGCCACCAGGACGACCGCCACCGGCACCGCGCGGGCGATCCTGCGCTTCGTTGACACGAAGCTGACGGCCACCCATCGAGAAGCCATTCAGCGCCTCGATGGCCTTCGTTGCCTCAGCCTGCGGCATCTCGACGAAGCCAAAGCCGCGTGGACGGCCGGTTTCGCGATCGGCCGGCAGGGCCACGGACTCGACCGCGCCATGCTGCGCGAACAGGTCGCGCACCTGGGCTTCGGTCGCCGAGAAAGGCAGGTTTCCAACATAGATCTTCATGACTCAAATCTCTCGCTTTTCATTAGAACAAGGCCGTGCGCGGCCATCTCGCGATGGTCGTTCTGGCCATTCATTACACGGCAGGAAACACGGTCGGGATCGTCTGGCGGGCAATAGCTCGGCTAGGGCGAATCTTCGAACAGCGGGTCCTGTCACCTCGGCCTTGCTGCATCCGGCACCGGAGCGCGAAAAGCGCTTGAAAATGCGGGAATACGGGCGACGGCCGGCGCGGAGAATACCACGACCGCCGGGGGGGTTCCATTTTGGCGCAATAAGGCAAACCGCCGAGCCGCCGCAGCCCCGGAATCAGTCCAGCCGCTTGCGGAACCGCGCGATCGAGAGCGTGAGCATCGCGGCCAGGAAGGCGGTGAGCTTCCGGATCTCCGGCTGCATGTCCGTCAGCGATGCGCCGCGGAGCACGATGCCCCGGATGATCTCGTTGCAATGCGTCAGCGGCAGCACCTGGGCGATGCCCTGGGCGACCGCCGGCATCCCTTCGAACGGGAACATGAACCCGGACATCAGGATCGACGGCAGCATCGTCACGATCGCCATCTGCATCGCCTGGAACTGGGTCTGCGCCACCGTCGAGAGGAACAGGCCAAGCGACAGCGACGCCGCGATGAAGAGCAAGGCGCCGAGGTAGAGATCGACGAGGCTGCCGGCCACCGGCACGTCGAAGAGCCAGTAGCCGAGCGTCAGGATCAGCGTCGTCTGGATCAGCCCGATCGCGACATAGGGCAGGAGCTTGCCGGCCATGAGCTCTCCCGGCGACACCGGCGTCGTGATCAGGAACTCGAGGTTGCCGCGCTCGCGCTCCCGCACGATCGCACTCGCCGTGAAGATGACCATGGTCATCGTCAGGATCACGCCGCAAAGCGCGGGCACGATCTGCACCGCCGTGCGCTTGTCGGGGTTGTAGGCGACGACGATCTCGACCGGCCGGCGCTCGGCGGCGCTGCCTGCCCGGCGCAGCAGCGGCATCGAGCCAAGCCCCTCCGCGACGTTCTCGAGCGCGGGCTGGCTGCCGTCGACGAGGATCTGGATCGCGGCGCGCTCGCCGTCCGCGATCCGCCGCTCGAGATCCGGCGCGATGACGATGCCGACGTTCGCCTCGCCGCGCTGGATGAGCTCGCGCAACTCCCGCTCGCTGCCCGCCTGGCGCAGTTCGCCCAGGACCTGGGTCGCGCGCAGGTCACCGACCAAGCGCCGCGACAGCGAGGTGCGGGCCTGGTCGAGCAGGGCGGTCGAGACCCCGCGCACGTCGAAGTTGATCGCATAGCCGAACAGCAGGAGTTGGATCGTCGGAATGCCGACGATGAGGCCGACCGTGATGCGGTCGCGCGCGAGCTGGCGGATCTCCTTGGCGGAAATTGCAAACAGCCGGCCGCCCCAGCTCATGCGGCGCGCTCCGTCGTTTCCGCTTCCCTCCGCAGTCGTGTGGCTGCCACGAACACGTCTTCGAGCGAGGCGCCGACCCGTTCGACCCGCGCTTCCGGGCAAAGCGGCGCGAGCGCGACGCGAAACCCGGCTTCCGGATCGCGCGCCTCGCGAGGCACCAGCATCCGCAGGCGAATACCGAGCTGCGCGACGCTCCGGATCGCCGGCAGCGATGCCAGCGCGCGCCGCGCGGCGACGAGGTCGTCGCATTCGATTTCGATCACGGCCGCGTCGATGTTGCGGGCGAGCTCCATCGGCTCCCCTTCCGCGGCGACCCGCCCGCGATCGAGGATTGCGAGCCGATGACAGCGCTCGGCCTCATCCATGTAATGCGTGGAAACGAGGATCGTCGTGCCCCGGGCGACGAGCGCGAACAGGTTCTCCCAGAAATCGCGCCGGCTCTGCGGATCGACCGCGCTCGTCGGCTCGTCGAGCAGCAGGAGCTCCGGGTCGTGGAGGGTCGCCGCGGCGAGGGCCAGGCGCTGGCGCTGCCCGCCGGAGAGCGTGCCCACGCGCTGGCCGGCGATGGCGGCCAGGTCGTAGCTCGCGACGCGATCGCGAATCCGCTCGCGGCGGAGCGCGCGCTCGAGCCCGTACACACGGCCCATGAAATCGAGGTTCTCGTCGACGGTCAGGTCCTCCCACAGCGAGAATCGCTGGGTCATGTAGCCGAGTTTCCGGCGCACGACTTCGGCGTCCCGCGGCACGACGTGGCCAAGCACTGTCACCGTGCCGCGCGTCGGCAGGAGGAGCCCGCAGAGCATGCGAATGGTCGTCGATTTTCCGGAGCCGTTGGGCCCGAGAATGCCGTAGATTTGCGCGCGCGGCACGTCGAGATCGATGCCGGCGACGGCGACCGCCGCGCCAAAGTGCCGCGCAAGCCCGCGCGCGCTGATCGCGGACGTCACGGGCCGGCCCGGGTTTCCGTGAGCAGCGCCTCGACCGGCATGCCCGTCGGCAGCTTTGCGGCCTCGGGCTCGGTCAGCACGATCTCGGCGAGAAAGGAGAGCCGCCCGCGCTCGTGCTCGTTCAGCGCGTAATACGGCGTGAACGCGGCCTCCGAAGAGATGTAACGGATTTCCGACTTCCAGTCGCGTTCCGTGCCGTCGATACGCACCGTCGCCGGGTCGCCCGCCGCGACGCCGGCGCGCCGCGCGGCGGCCACTCGCCGAGCTCGTACGGCAGCGCGTCGACGATGCCGGCACGCGGCGCATGCACGGAATGTCGCGCGAGCGAGAGTTCGTGCTCGGCAACCTGTGCGCGCGCCGCAGCCAGCGCCGCGGCCGCCTGCTCGATGACTTCGGAGCGCGTTCCGTGCACCAGCTCCGCGAGGCGCTCGCGAATCGCACGCTCGTCCGCGAGTGCGCCATCCTTCAGGGCGCGCTGCCGGTCGAGCGCGCTCGCGCGCAGCATGCCGTCAGCGACGAGCTTCTCGATGCGCTCGAATTCCTTCGTCTCCGCCGCCGCACGCGCCTCCGCGCCCGCGACGCGTGCGCGCGCTTCCCGCACCTGCTCCTTGCGGGCGCCGGCAACGAACTCCGCATGGCGGCGCTCTGCCTGCACCGCGTTCGAACGCGCCTGCGCGAGTCGGGTCTCGACTGCGGCGGGGTCGAGCCGCAGCAGCAACTGGCCCTCGCTCACGGCCTCGCCTTCGCGCGCCGCGACTTCGACGATCGTCTCCTGCGCTTCCGCGATCAGCTCGACCCGGTCGCGTTCGAGCGTGCCGAGCAGGACGTTGGCGTCGTTGCCGCAGGCCGCGAGCGCCAGGGCAATGGCTGCGACGAAAGCCGGCAGTCGCTGCTTCATCGAATCACTCCCCGCCCCCCGGTTCAGGCAGCTCGCCCGCCGGGGCTGTATTCGCGGATAATAACGGAACAATGCGTGCCCGATTCCTGCCGGCAATCCTGGCCTGCCTCGCGGTCGCGCCGCCTGCGACCGCCGCTGAGGGAGACGAACCGATGATTTCGATCGCCATTCACGGTGGCGCCGGCGTGATCAGCCGCGCCTCGATGACCGCGGAGAACGAGCGCGCCTATCGTGCGGATCTCGAGCGCTCGCTCGATGCCGGTTATGCCGTGCTGGAAAAAGGGGGGACGAGCCTCGACGCCACGGTCGCCGCGGTCCGCATCCTCGAGGACTCGCCGTACTTCAACGCCGGTCACGGCTCGGTATTCAGCCACGCCGGGATCAACGAGCTCGATGCCGCGATCATGGACGGCGCAACGCAGAAAGCGGGCGCCGTTGCGGGCGTCAGGCACATCCGGAACCCCATCGAGCTCGCGCGCCTCGTCATGGAGCGCACTTCGCACGTGCTGCTCTCGGGCGAGGGAGCGGAGGAGTTCGCGCTCGAGCAGGGCGTAACGCTCGTCCCTGGCAGCTACTTCTACACCGAGCGGCGCTGGAAACAGCTCGAGGAGGCGCAGAAGAGCGAGCCCGTCGCGTCCGTCGACACCGACATCGGTTACTTCGGCACGGTCGGTGCCGTGGCGCGCGACAGGAACGGCAACCTCGCCGCCGCGACATCCACGGGCGGCGTGACCAACAAGCGCTGGGGCCGGATCGGCGACTCGCCGATCATCGGCGCGGGCACCTTCGCCGACAACGCGACCTGCGCGGTGTCGGCGACGGGCAGCGGCGAGTACTTCATCCGCGCCGTAGTCGCGCACGAGATTTGCGCGCGCGTTCGCCTCTCAGTCGTCAGTGCGGCGGAAGCGGCGCGCGCGGTGATTCACGGCAAGCTCAAGGAGATCGGCGGCGACGGCGGCGTCATCGTCGTCGACCGGGACGGCGCGCTGTCGCTCGAGTTCAACACCGAGGGGATGTTCAGGGCAGCGCGCGACTCGCGCGGCCGGCGCGAAGTCGCAATCTACTAGGGAAGTATCCTAGCGCGTTCTGCGCTCACTTCACTGACGCCCGAATCAGACCAGGGAACCGGCAGTATAGCGCGCCACGAATTCCCCGAACGGCAGCGTGTCCGCGGCCTCGACCGCGCATTGCTCCTCGAGCGAATGCTCCGCTTCGGCGCGGAACTCGGCGAGCCGGCCGGGGTTTGGCGGATACAGCTCGCGGAAATAGTCGCGGTGCATACGCGACATCCAGAGCGCCAGCTCGAAGAACGACATGCCCTGACGGCGCATTTCCTCGAGCAGCCGGGCCGAGGGCAGCTCCGCGTAGTCCGCGAGCTTGGCGCGCTGGAACGCGAGCGCCGCCGCATACGGCCGCGAAGCTTCGCCGGCATCGAGGAGCTCGCAGATTCCCTGCATCTGGTCGAGTACCTCCGCGGCCCAGTCGGCGAGCGCGAGCGGGCCGTGCTCCGTCCAGAGCGCAAGACCCGGCTCGCGGCCGCGGCTCGCGACGAGCACGTGATTGGCCTCGAAACTCTCCGACAGCTCGTGCGACAGCGGCGGGCTGTCGCGCAGCAGGCAGAGCGCCGCGAAGGCCTCGAGGAAGCAGATCTTGCGCTGGTTCACGCCGACCGGGTCGTAGGCGCCGACGTCGAGCGAGCGCATCTCGACATACTGAACGCCGCCCCGCAGGAGCGCCCGCGTCGGGCGCTCGCCGGAAAAGGCGACCCGCTTGGGACGGATGAAGCTGTAGTACTCGTTCTCGATCTGCAGCAGGTTCGCATTCAACTGCCGCCACTCGCCGTTCACCTCGACGCCCTGCGCCTCGTACTCGGGATTCGGCGTGGAGACCAGGCGCGACAGGTCGCGCACGTATGCCTCGAGCGAATTGACCGAGACGTACACGCCCGCCTGATTCTTGTTCCGGTAGCCGAGATCGCTCATGCGAAGCGAAGTCGCGTAGGGCGCAACGAGCGTGTGCGGGCCAGCCTGCTCGAGGCCGCCGGGCACGTCGCGGCCCGCGAAGAACGAGCGGCAGACCGCGGGCGAGATGCCGAACAGGAACAGGATCAGCCAGCCGTAGCGGCGGTAGTTCCGAAGCAGCGCGAAATAGGAGTCGTCGACGAAGGCCTGGCCGCGCCGCTTCGATTCGTTCACGGCTTCGAGCACCGGCCAGAGCTTTTCCGGGAACGAATAGTTGAAATGCACGCCCGAGATCGCCTGCATGACGCGCCCGTAGCGGAGGCCAAGTCCGACGCGATACACGTGCTTCATGCAGCCGATGTTCGAGCTGCCGTAGCGCGCGATCGGGATCTCGGCGTCGCCGCCGATCACGCAAGGCATGCTCGTCGCCCACAGCAACTCGTCGCCGAGCTCGCGGTAGACGAACTGGTGAATGTCGCAAAGATACTGCTGCAACTCCCAGGCCCGCGCGATGGGCGGCGTGACCAGCTCGATCAGCGCTTCCGAATAATCGGTCGTGATGTGCGGATGGGTCAGCGCCGAGCCGAGCGCGCGTGGATGGGGCGCCTGCGAAATCCGCCCGTCCGGGGTGACGCGAAGCGCCTCGCGCTCCACGCCTTTCAATCCGCCGGTCAGCACACCGCGCTCGCGGGAGTTCACAAGCCCCGCGAGCCGGCATTCGAATGCGCGATCCAGGCGTGTCTTGGGCATGGGCCGGCCATTTTGCGGCCACCGGCAAACTTAAGGAACCACCGGTCGGATTCAGCTTGGTCCGGCGCCGCCGCGGGCGTAAATTGAAGTCCTGCGGGTTTTCAGCCGCCGTTCACCTGCCGTGAGGCATGTTGGAGCCATGCAGAGGAAGTTCGCCGCGACGCTCTTGATTGCCGCAACCTTGCTTTGGACGAGCGCGGCCGCGGCCGATTCTTTCCGCTGCGGCACGAAGCTCGTCAGCGACGGCGACAGCACCGACAAGGTCGAGGCGCTCTGCGGACCGCCCTCGTCCATCCAGCGCCGCGAAGTGCTGCAACGGCCGATCCGATGGTTTCGCGGCCGTCCTTTTTTCACCTCGTTCGAACTCCTGCCAGTTCCGGTCGAGGTCTGGACCTACAATCTCGGGCCCCACAAGCTGATGCGCCGGCTCAAGTTCGAGGACGGACTCCTGGTCGATGTCGAGACTCTCGGCCACGGCTACCACTCCGCAAACGCCGACTGAACTGCCGGCGGTATGTAGGCCGCCGCGGACGGCGCCTGTAGGCCGACACGCCTGAATCGTCCGCAGACGGCGACACTTCAAACTGGAATTTTGGCCTCGGCGAATCTATTTTTCGCCACGAGGTGCTCATGGATCGTTCCGAACAAGCCAATTGGCTTCTGCATTACCAGGCGGTGCTCGTGAGCACGGCTGTCCTGGCGCTCCGCGACACGCCTCCCGCCAGGAAAACACGCAATCCCGTCGCGAATGGCCACACCTGGCACGGCGGGCTGTTCGACGTCGGCGGATGGCGAGCCGCCGCCATCGCCGCAGGGGCCGTTCCGCGAGACTGAGGTCCCGGCCGCCCCTGTTCCTGCGGGAGCGTTAGCCCCCGCTTTCGATGCAGCGCGCGATCACACTGCCATCATGCGCGCATGGGAGATGCGCCGGTAACGCCAGATCAGCAGCACGGCGCAGGTGCAGAGTCCGACGATCAGCCCCGCCCAGATGCCCGACGGGCCGGCGCCCTGCCGGATGCCGAACCACCACGCGGCGGGAAATCCGATCAGCCAGTAGGCGGCGAAGTTGAGCGCCATCGGCACGTTCGCGTCCTTGAAGCCGCGGAGCGCGCCCGCCGCGCCGACCTGCAGGCCGTCCGGCACCTGGAACACCGCGACGAACAACAGGAGCCACGCCGCCAGCTCGCGGACGCCGGGATCCGTCGTATAGGCGGCCGCGATCCCGTCGCGCGCGGCGAATATGACGAGTGACGACAGCGCCATGATGAGGCCGCACATCGCGATGCCGATCCAGCCGGCATTCCGGCCGGTGACGACGTCGCCGCGGCCGAGCTGGTGGCCGACGTGAATCGTGGTCGCGGAGTGCAGCGACAGCGGGATCATGAACATGAGCGATGCGTAGCTGATCGCGACCTGGTGCGCGGCGACGATCTCGGTGCCGAGCGTGCTCATCAGGAGCGCAGCGACGGCGAAGAGCGCGCCTTCCGACGTCACCGAGCCCGATATCGGCAGGCCAAGCGCGAGAATCTCGGAGAGCGCCGTCCGGTCGGGCTTGTCAAAACGCTCGAACAGGGCGAAGCGGCGGTAGATCGCCTGTCGCCGCTGGTAGACGTGCATCGTCGCGAGCATCGCCCAGCAGGCGAGCGCGGTCGCGATGCCGCAGCCGCGCGCGCCCTGGGACGGTATGCCGAGTCCGCCGAGCGCGAAGAGCCAGTTCCCGGCGATATTCGTCGCGAGGCCGACCACCGCCGTGTACATGACCGGCCGAGTCCAGCCGATCCCTTCGCTCGTGTAGCGGTGCGCCAGGAAGACCAGCATCGCCGGCATGCCGAAGCACATCGCGTACACGTAGCCGGCCGCGTGCGGGATTGCGCGCGCGTCGGTGCCGAACCATCTGAGCAGCGGCTCGACGCAGGCGAGCAGGCCGACGAGCGGAACCGCCAGTATCAACGCGAGCCAGACGCCCTGGCGGAAGCGGCGGCCGACCTCGGCGTCGCGCCCTGCGCCGTAGGCATGCGCGACGATCGGCGAGATCGACATCAGCACGCCGAGCCCGAACAGCCAGAACATCTGGTAGAAGCTGCCGCCGACCGCGACACCCGCAAGCGGCTCGGGCCCCAGCCGGCCCGCCACGATCGTGTTCGCCAGCATCATGCCGGCGAGCACCAGGTTGTTGACGAGCAGCGGCCCCGCAAACCGCAGGATCGCGCGCGAATCGCGTGGAAAGGCGTTGCGGAAGCTGCTAATGCTGGCATTCTACCGGAAGCAAACGCGGCTCATTTTTCACGGGAGAGCCCACATGCTGGTCGGATCGCAACTCCGGCGCGTTGCCGTCATCGGCGGCGCCCGCATACCCTTTGCGCGCGCGCACGGAGCCTACGCGAGCGTCGGCAACCAGGAGATGCTGACGGCGTCGCTGAAGGCCGTGGTGGATCGTTTTGCGCTCCGCGGCCAGCGGCTCGGCGACGTCGTCGCCGGCGCGGTCATGAAGCACTCGACCCAGTGGAATCTCGCGCGCGAAGCGCTGCTCGACTCGGGGCTCGCGCTCGATACGCCGGGACTCGACGTGCAGCGCGCCTGCGGCACGAGCATCGAGGCCGCAATCATCGTCGCCAACAAGATCGCGCTCGGCCAGATCGACGCCGGCATCGCGGGCGGCGTGGATACGGTGAGCGACCCGCCGATCGTCTTCGGCCGCGACTACCAGCAGCTGATGCTGAAGAGCTTCCGTGCGCGCAGCTTCGGCGCGCGCATCGCGCCGTTCTTCGGGCTGCGGCCCCGCCATTTCAAGCCGCATTTCCCCGGCACGGGCGAGCCGCGCACCGGCCTCTCGATGGGCCAGCACACGGAACAGATGGCGCGCAGCTGGCAGATCGCGCGCGCCGACCAGGATGTGTTTGCGCTCGCGAGCCACCAGCACGCGAGCCGCGCCTGGGCCGAGGGATTCATGTCGGACCTCGTCGTGCCGTATCTCGGCCTCACCACCGACAACAACGTCCGCTCGGACACCAGCCTCGAGAAGCTCGCGAAGCTCAACCCCTCATTCGCGGCGGACGGCACGCTGACCGCCGGCAACAGCACGCCGATGACCGACGGCTCAGCCGCCGTGCTGCTCGCGAGCGAGGAATGGGCGCGCTCGCGCGGCCTGCCGGTCCAGGCATACATGACCTACGGCAAGGCCGCGGCAGTCGACTTCGTGGGCGGCGAAGGACTCCTGATGGCGCCCGCCTACGCCGTGCCCCGCATGCTCGCCGACGCGAAGCTCACGCTGCAGGACTTCGACTTCTACGAGATCCACGAGGCCTTTGCGGCGCAGGTGCTCTGCACGCTGAAGGCCTGGGAGTCGCCGCAGTTCTGCCGCGAGCGGCTCGGCCTCGCCGCGCCGCTCGGATCGATCGACCGCGCGAAACTGAATGTCAAGGGCGGCTCCGTCGCGATCGGCCATCCGTTCGCCGCGACCGGCGCACGCATCATCGCGACGCTCGCAAAGCTGCTCGCGGGGCGCGAATCCGGGCGCGGACTGATCTCGGTCTGCACGGCGGGCGGCATGGGCGTGACGGCCATCATGGAACGCTGAAGCGGTAACTTGCCATTAGTTGCACCTAAAACTAAATTGTCCCGATGAAGCGCTACATCGGTCACCCGCGCGTCGAGGGAAACGCATCGCGGCAGGCGCATGCCGACCTGCCCCCCGGCACGTTCGAGCGCGAGATGAGCAAGGAGGGTTTCTTCGGCCCGGCGGCGTTTTTCCATCACCGCCACCCGCCGACCGGCTGGTCCACCTTCGAGGGGCCGCTGTCGCCGCACGCTTTCGACCTGACGAAGCTCGACGCCGTCAGCGCGCATCCCTGGTCGGCGCCGGATCTCCTCTACAACGCCAACTGCCGCCTGCGCTTCTGGCGCGTGGCGGGACGGATGGATGCGCTCGCGAGGAACGCCGACGGCGACGAGCTCCTGTTCGTGCACCAGGGCCGCGGCGATCTTTTCTGCGACTTCGGCCGCCTCGCCTTCGAGGCGGGCGATTACATCGTTTTGCCGCGCGGAACGATGTGGCGGCTCGACTGCGCGGAACCGGCGGCGCTCCTCCTGATCGAGGCGACGAATGCCTCGTACATGCTGCCCGAGAAAGGGCTCATCGGCGGCCATGCGATATTCGATCCCGCGATGCTCGACGCACCGCGCGTGGACGAGGCGTTTCTCGCTCAACAGGACGAAAAACCCTGGCGTGTTGCCGTCAAGCGACGAAATGCCGTCTCGACGGTCACGTTCCCCTACAACCCGCTCGATGCCGTCGGCTGGCACGGTGACCTCTCGGCGTGCCGCATCAACGTGCGGGACATCCGTCCGCTCATGAGCCATCGCTATCACCTGCCGCCGTCGGCGCACACGACCTTCGTGGGGAACCGCTTCGTCGTGTGTACTTTCGTGCCGCGGCCGTTCGAGACCGATCCCGGCGCAATCAAGATCCCGTTCTTTCACAACAACGACGACTACGACGAGGTGATCTTCTATCACGCGGGCGATTTCTTCAGCCGCGACAACATTCACCCGGGTATGGTGACGCTGCATCCGGGCGGCTTCACCCACGGACCGCATCCGAAGGCCCTCTCGCGGATGCTCGTGCAGTCAAAGCCGGCGACAGACGAGTACGCCGTGATGGTGGACACCCGCGACGCGCTCGAGATCGGTCCCGCCGCCGCGAAAGTGGAGTGGGCGGGCTACGTCGACAGCTGGAAAGGCGCCGCAACATGAAGCTGGCGTCGGTCGCTGGCGGCCGCGACGGCCGGCTCGCGGTCGTCAGCAGCGACTTGCAGCGCGCCGCGCTCGTCTCTGATGTCGCGCCGACGCTCCAGGCCGCACTCGACGATTGGGCGCACACGAAACCTGCGCTCGAAGCGCTCGCGCGCGAACTCGAGGCGGGCCGGGCAGCGAGCAGCCCATTCGACCCGACGAAGGTGCTCGCTCCGCTGCCGCGCGCTTACCACTGGGTGGACGGCAGCGCCTACGTCAATCACGTCGAGCTCGTGCGCAAGGCGCGGGGCGCGACGATGCCGGATTCGTTCTGGACGGATCCGCTCGTCTACCAGGGCGGGTCGGACGATTTCCTGCCGCCGGCCGCGGACGCGCCCTTCGGCAGCGAGGACTGGGGAATCGACTTCGAGGGCGAAGTCGCGGTCGTCACCGACGACGTGCCGATGGGCACGGATGCCGTCGAGGCACGCGAGCACATCGTGCTCGTCATGCTCGTGAACGACTGGTCCCTCAGGAACCTGATCCCGGCCGAGCTCGCCAAGGGCTTCGGCTTCTATCAATCGAAACCGGCGACCGCGTTCTCGCCGGTGGCCGTGACACCGGACGTGCTCGGCGGTGCCTGGAAGGACGCGCGCGTTCACCTGCCGCTCGTCGTGCACCTGAACGGCAAACCCTTCGGCCATCCCGATGCCGGTATCGACATGACCTTTGATTTCGGCCAGCTCATCGCGCACGCGACGAAGACCCGGCGCCTCGGCGCCGGCAGCATCGTCGGCTCCGGCACGGTGTCGAATCGCGATCGCGCGCGAGGCTCGACCTGCCTTGCGGAGCGGCGCATGCTGGAGACCCTGGATCAGGGCAAGCCGATGACGCCATTTCTTTCGTTCGGCGACCGCGTGCGGATCGAAATGTTCGATCCCGCGGGCCGCTCCCTCTTCGGCGCGATCGACCAGCGCGTCGTGAAGGCCGCCTGATGCGCGCCCAGGACGACAGCCGGCTCGCCGGCGCGGGTGCATTGAAGCTCGAAGACCCGGCACTGCTACGCGAGCAGTGCTACGTGAACGGCGCATGGCTCGATGCTCCGGGCCGCGTGACGATCCCCGTGCACAATCCGGCAACCGGCGCACCGCTCGGCACGATTCCCGCATTCGACGCCGCCGAGACGGAGAAAGCCGTCGCGGCCGCCCACGCCGCGTTCCCCGCCTGGGCCGCGAAGACCGCGAAAGAACGCGCGGTGCTGCTCCGCCGCTGGAACGACCTGATTCTCCTCAATGCCTCTGATCTCGCGAAACTCATGACCGCCGAGCAGGGCAAGCCGCTCGCGGAATCGAAGGGCGAGATCGCTTATGCCGCCTCCTTCGTGGAGTGGTTCGCGGAGGAAGCGAAGCGCGTGTACGGCGACGTCATCCCGGGCCACCAGGCCGACAAGCGGATCCTGGTGCTGCGCCAGCCGGTCGGCGTGGTCGCCGCGATCACGCCGTGGAATTTCCCGGCCGCGATGATCACGCGCAAGGTCGCGCCCGCGCTCGCGGCCGGCTGCACCGTCGTCTGCAAGCCGGCGACGCAGACACCCTACTCCGCGCTCGCGCTCGCGGAGCTCGCGGCCCGCGCGGGCCTGCCGCCCGGCGTGCTGAACGTGATCACCGGTCCCGCGCGCGAGATCGGCGGCGTGCTGACCGGGGATGCGCGCGTGCGCAAGCTCTCCTTCACCGGCTCGACCGAGATCGGAAAGCTCCTGATGGCACAGTGCGCGAAGACGATGAAGAAATTGTCGCTCGAGCTCGGCGGCAATGCGCCCTTCATCGTGTTCGACGACGCGGACCTCGACGCGGCGGTCGCAGGCGCGATCGCCTCCAAGTACCGCAACACCGGCCAGACCTGCGTCTGCGCGAATCGCCTGCTGGTGCAGGAAGGCGTCTATGACGCCTTCGCGACGAAGCTCGTCGCCGCCGTCAAAAAACTTCGCGTCGGCGACGGGCTCGCCGGCGAAACCGAGCAGGGACCGCTGATCGACGCGGCGGCGCTCAGGAAGGTCGAAGAGCACGTCGCCGATGCGAAGGCGAAGGGTGCCGCGGTCGCGACCGGCGGCCACCGCCACGCGCTCGGCGGCACCTTCTATGAGCCGACCGTACTGACCGGTGTTACGAGCGCGATGATGCTCGCGCGGGAAGAAACCTTCGGCCCCGTCGCTGGTTTATTCATATTCAAGTCGGAACAAGAGGCCATAGCAATGGCCAATGACACCGAGTTCGGCCTCGCCGCGTACCTGTACACGCGCGATCTCGCGCGCTCCTGGCGCGTGTCCGAGGCGCTGGAATACGGCATCGTCGGCCTCAACACCGGCCTCATCTCGACGGAAGTCGCGCCATTCGGAGGGGTCAAGGAATCGGGCACAGGACGGGAAGGCTCGAAATACGGCATCCTCGAATACACCGAGATCAAGTACGTGTGCGTCGGCGGGGTCTCCTGACGGTGGTCAGCCAAGAGTGCAGGTCCTGTGTTCAGGAACAGACACGCAGGCATTTCCCCGTAGTCGATCAAGCACTTACATGTGGCGTACTTTGACGCCGTTCACACTTATGTCATGAATCTTTGCCACGGGCAGGAACCCGCCCGTAGCATCCCAATCTGACTCTGCGCGCAGGATTCGCGGACCCGGTCCGGCGATCCACGCCCCACCCCCAGGGCCCGCGCGCAGGCCAACTCCCTCCCTCACAAAGGAAATCAGATCATGAAGATCGTGAATGCCATGGTTGCGAGTCTGCTGCTGGCGGCAGTGCCGCTCGCTGCCCAGGCCGAAGGCATGAGCTATTCGTACATCGACCTCGGCTATGTCGAAACCGACATCGACAACGGTCCGACCGCCGACGGCTTCGGCGTGCGCGGTTCGGTCGGATTCGCCGAAAACTTCTTCGTCTTCGGCGAGTACTCGAATCAGGACGTGCAGGGCGTCGACCTCGATCAGTTCGCGGTCGGTCTCGGCGGTCATCTCGGTCTGACCGAGAAGCTCGATCTCGTCGGCCGCGTTGGCTATATCGATGCCGAAGTTTCGGCTGGCGGCTTCAGCGTGAGTGTCGACGGCTACCTGGTTTCCGCGGGTCTTCGCGGACAGGTCGCCGAAGACTTCGAGCTGGAAGGTCACGTGATCCATCGCGATCTCGGCGACGCCGGCGGCGACGACACCGCGTTCTCGATCGGCGGCCGTTACTTCTTCACCGATCAATTCGCGCTCGGTCTGGAGTACGAGACGTCCAACGACGCAAACACGATTTTCGTGGGCGGTCGCTTCAGCTTCTGATCCGGTCTTGCGTCATCCGGCGGCCGGGAGCTTGCTCCCGGCCGTTTTTTTCGCCTGCCGCCTTCGTTCCGCGCGTACCGGGCATCGGGTATCGTGACGGCATGGCGTGCGCAACCGGCGTCCTGGTCGTCAATCTCGGCACGCCGGATGCGCCGACCCCGGCTGCGGTCCGGCGCTTCCTCGCGGAATTCCTGGACGATCCGCGCGTCGTCGACCTGCCGCGCCTGCCTTGGCGCCTCGTGCTGCATGGCCTGATCCTGCCGTTCCGCCCGCGCCGGAGCGCCCGCGCCTACCGCGCAATCTGGACCGCCGCGGGCTCGCCGCTCCTGACCGGCACCCAGGCGCTCGCGCGGGCGCTCGCGCGCCGGCTGGCGGCGCTCAGGCCCGAGTCGCCCACCGTCGCCATGGGCATGACCTACGGGAATCCGTCGATCGCCGCGGCCTTGCAGGGGCTCGCGGCATCCGGCGTGCGCCGCCTGATCGTGCTTCCATTGTTTCCGCAGTACTCGGCGACGACGACCGCGGCGGCGCTCGACCGGGTCGACGCCGCGCTCGCGCGCTGGCCGGTCACGCCCGAGCGTGTCGTGATCGAGGATTACCATGCGGATCAGGGCTACATCGGCGCGCTCGCCGCTTCCGTTTCCGCTGCGAAGACGCGTTGGGAGCACCTGCTCTTCTCCTTCCACGGCATACCGCGCCGCTACGCCCTCGCGGGCGATCCCTACGGCGATCGCTGCCATGCCACCGCGCAGCTCGTCGCCGGCCGTCTCGCACTCCCGCCCGGCCGCTGGTCCGTCGCATTCCAGTCGCGCGTCGGCGGCGCGCGCTGGCTCGAGCCCTACACGGCGGACCGCGTTCGCGAACTCGCGGGGCAGGGACTGAAGCGCATCGCCGTCATTTGCCCGGGTTTCGCCGTCGATTGCCTCGAAACGCTCGAGGAGATCGCGATCCGCGGCAGGGCCGAGTTTCTCGCGGCCGCCGGCGAGGAGTTCGAGTACCTCCCCGCGCTCAACGACGACGCGGCGCAGATCGAGTGTCTCGCGCGGCTCGTGGAAGAGCGCGCGGCGGCCGCAGCGATGACGGCGCGATGATCGGCCGCTTCCACGAATTCAGCGTGCATGCGCCGGACGTGCTTGCCTCGCTCGACTTCTACGAGCGCCTGGGATTCACCCAGGTCACGACCGGCGAGGCCTGGTCCCATCCCTACGCCGTCGTCGCCGACGGAAGGCTCGCGATCGGACTGCACGGCCGCGAGCTCGCGCAGTCGCCCCTGCTCGCCTTCGTGCTGCCAGACCTGTTCGATCACCTCGCGTCGCTCGAAGCGCGCGGAATCGAGATCCTTGACCGCCGCCTCGGGAACGACGTCTTCAACGAAGCGAGTTTCGAAGCTGCCGGCCAGCGGATCCGCCTGCTCGAGGCGCGAACCCATTCGCCCGCGCAACAAGCACCCGGCGAGACCTCGCTGCTCGGCTGGTTCGAGGAGTACCTGTTGCCGGTTTCCGACCTGAAGAAGGCCGAGCTGTCCTGGGAGCGCCTCGGCTTCGTGCCCGCCGAGGAAGGCGACGAGCCCTTTCCGCACATCGGGCTCACCAGCGATTCGCTCGATGTCGCGCTGCTGCGCGCCGGAATCCTCACTCGCCCGGCCCTGCTGTTCACCGATCCGGACATGTCCGCCCGCATCGCGCGCCTCGCGGATGCGGGCTTCGAGATGGCGCGCAAGCCCCCGGGCAATCTCGATCCCGCGCGCCATGCGCTGCTGCTCGCGCCGGAGGGCACGCAGCTCCTGCTGACGACCGCCGAATGATCCGCCCGGGTTTTGCCGCCTCGCTGCTCTTCGCCGCGCCCGCGGCAATCGCCTGGGTGCCCTGCGATCAAAAAGGCATCACGCCGCCGGTCGCCATCCATCGCGAGGCGCCGAGCTATCCCCAATCCGTGCGCGCGATCGGGATCGAAGGAGCGGTCGAAGTGTCGCTGACGGTGCTTAAGGACGGCAGCGTCGGATGGGTGCGGGTATTTCGCGCCGAACCGCGAGGCTATTTCGAACAGGCGGCGGCCGAAAGCGTGCGCGGCTGGCGCTTCAAGCCCGCGCGCGCGAATGGCGCCCCGATCGAATGCCGCATGCGCACCCGCGTGCGCTTCGCGCTCGCCGACACCGTGACCGAGGCCGCGGGCAGCGGCGGCGGCGCGCGGCCGGACCCAGTCTATCCCGCGGCGCTGCTGCAGCAGCGCATCGAGGGTTACGCCGAAATCGAATACGACCTCGCGCCGGACGGCAGCGTACAGAATACCCGGGTCCTTGCTGCGATGCCGCGTGGCGAGTTCGAGCGGGCGGCGCTCGCGGCCGTGCGCGGCTGGCGCGGCGCACCGGCGGCGCCGCCCGCCCGCCACGAAACGCGGCGCTTCGAGTTCCGCCTGCCCGACACGACGCTCGACGTCGTGCCGCCGACGACGCTCGCGAGCGCCCCGTTTCCGATGACGGCCTGCGTGCGGCGCGTCACCGGGCGTGTCGCGCTCGAGGTGAAAACAGACGCTATCGGGCGGGTGCTGGCGGCGCGGATACTGAGCGCCGAGCCAGCGGAACTCTTCGACGACACTGCGCTTGCCATCGCCCGTGCGTCACGCCTGTCGCCCGCCTATCGCGACGGCCAGCCGATCGCGGCGACAGCGCTCCTGACGCTCTTCTTCGATCCCGAGCATGCGACCTGCCCGGACAGCCGTTCGCCCGACCGCGATCCGCCGCCCGGTAAACGCCCGCTGCCACGGGTGACACGGCACGATGAAAAGCCCTTGATCCGCGCCGACCGGTTGGCCGCACTGTCCTGCGGTGCCGCCCAACCGGTACCATGAATGCCCCGCCGCCCCAGGTGGTCCTCCTGATCGACCGGAGTTCCCGATGAAGCGTTTCGCAATCGCGGCGCTCGCCGCGCTGGCGTCCTGCGCCGCGACGGCAGACGAGGGCATGTGGACATTCGACAATCCGCCGCGCGCCGCCATCGCGGAAAAGTACGGCGTCACGCTCGATGCGGCGTGGCTCGACCGCGTGCGCGAGGGTACGGTCCGGCTCGACGGCGGCTGTACCGGCTCCTTCATTTCCGCCGAGGGACTGGTCCTGACGAATCACCATTGCGCCGAGGCATGCATCGCGAACAACTCGACTCCCGAGAACGATCTCGTCAGCGCCGGCTTTCTCGCGGCGACGCGCGAGAAAGAGACCCGCTGCGATGACGCGTCGATTTCGGTGCTTCTGGAAACCGAGGACGTGACGGCCCAGGTCGCGAAGGCGACGGCCGGCGTCGCGGCGAACGCGGTCGTCGAAGCGCGCCGGCGCGAACTGACCCGGCTCGAGCAGGCTTGCGAGGAAGGCTCGAAGGCATCGAAAACCGGCCCGCTCAAGTGCGAGCGCGTTTCCCTCTACCAGGGCGGCCAGTACTGGCTTTACAAGTACAAGCGCTATGAGGACGTGCGCCTCGTGTTTGCGCCGGAGCGGGACATCGCGGCTTTCGGCGGCGACCCGGACAACTTCCAGTTCCCGCGCTGGTGCCTGGACATGTCGATCCTGCGCGCCTACGAGGGCGGGCGGCCGGCCAAGACGCCCAATCACACGCGCATCAACTGGGACGGCGCGGATCCGGGCGACCCCGTGTTCGTCGTCGGCCATCCCGGCAATACCGACCGCCTGCTGACGGTCGCGCAGCTCGAATTGCAGCGCCAGACATTCATGCCGTTCTGGCTGCTGCGCTTCTCGGAGTTGCGCGGCCGCATGCTCCAGTATTCGAAGATCGGCGCGGAGCCGCGCCGCACTTCCGAGGCCTACCTCAACCAGGTCGAGAACGCGATCAAGGTGCGCCGCAAGCAGTTCGACGCCCTGCTCGACCCTGCGCTCCTCGAGAACGCGGCGCGCAAGGAAAAGGAACTGAGCGATGCGGTCGCCGCGAATCCGGCGCTCGCTTCGACGGCCGGCGCCTGGAAGGAGATCGAGGCGGCACAAGCCGTCTGGCGGGACATCCTGGTGCCGCACACCTTCATCGAGGGCGGCGCCGCATTCAACAGCCTGCTCTTCGGCCATGCGCGCGCGCTCGTGCGGGCGGCTGCGGAACGCGCCAAGCCGAACGAATCGCGGCTGCCGGAATTCACCGAGGCACGGCTGCCGGCCGTAAAGCAGAACCTCGAAGCCGCCAACCCGATTTACCCGGACTTCGAAATCCTGCGCCTGTCGTTCGGGCTCGAGCGCATGCGCGAATGGCTCGGACCGGACGATCCACTGGTCCGCCAGGTATTCGGAAAAGACTCGCCGGACGCGCTGGCGACCCGGGTCGTGCGCGACAGCAAGCTCGCGGATCCCGCCGCGCGCATGGCGCTGTACGACGGCGGTCAGGCCGCGATCGCAGCGAGCCAGGATCCGATGATCCGGCTCGCTGCAGCAGTCGACCCGACAGCGCGCGAACTGCGCACGCGCACGAGGAAAAAGTCGAGGGACCCGTACAGCGCGGACAGGAAGCGATCGCGAAAGCGCGCTTCGCCGTCTATGGCACGAGCATTTACCCGGACGCAACCTTCACGCTGCGGCTTTCCTACGGCGCGATGATGGGCTGGAACGAGAAAGGCGAGGAGGTGCGGCCCTGGACCGAGCTGTCGCGCGCGTTCGAGCGCGCGACCGGTGAGCCGCCGTTCAGGATCCCGGACCGCTGGCTCGCGGCGAAAGACAGCCTCATGACGACACCGGCGAATTTCACGACCAACAACGACATCGTCGGCGGCAATTCGGGCAGCCCCATAGTCAATGCGAAGGGCGAGATAGTCGGTCTCGCCTTCGACGGCAATATCCACTCGATTTCCGGCAGCTACTGGTTCGACGAGCGGTTGAACCGCACGATCGGCGTGCACCCGGCCTACATGCGGGCCGCGCTCGAGAAGGTCTACGGGGCGAAGTCGCTGCTCAGGGAGCTCGACTCAAAATGAGCTGAACCAGCCGCGCACGAGTTCGAGCACCTGCTCGTAGCGCATGCCGGCGTAGAACACCAGGAATATCAATCCCCCGACGTAAACGGCCGACACGAACGTCATGAAATAACCGAGCGCGATGACGACACCATCGCGCTCGGCCATGCCGAAGCAGAGGAGGATGATCGCAAGCGCCGGCAACGAGTTCACGAAGGGGACGAGCGGCAGCGGCGCCATCAGGAGCACGACGGCGACGATCACGAGCACGCCGTTCACGACGTTGATCGCCGGCCCGCCGGTGAGCCCGAGTAGCCGCGGCCGCACCAGGTGCTCGAAGCGCTCCGCCCAGCCACGCACCTTCTGAAGGACGCTCCGTACGGTCGCGGCCGACAGGGCCCGATTCAGCAGGCGCTCCGGCAGCCAGGGCACGCGGCTCACCATCACGGCGAAGCCGATCAGCAGCATCGGCAGGCCGAGCACGGTGCTCATTCCGGGCACGGTGACCGGCAGCAGGAAGGGCGCGGCCAGCACACCGCAGAACACGAGCAGGCCCTGTTCTCCGAGCAGGGCCAGGAGATCCCGCAGGGTCACGGCGGGATCGCGCACCGCGACCTGCGCCGCCGCGAGCGCGGTCGACATCCGGACTTCGGGATTGCGGAACTGGATCCCGGTCACGAGGCCGGCCTGGCTTCGAGCCGGAGGTCAACTTCGAAATCGTCGCGAACACGGAGCGCTCCGAGCGCAGCCGTGAAGGGCACGAGGCCGATATCGGCGTGAGACAGGCGGAAATTTGCGTGCGCGCTCAGTCGGCTGCCCTCGACCGTCACGGAGAACGGGGCGGTGATCACGCGCTCCTCGCCGCGTAGTCCAATGCGCACGCGCGCCTGGTAGGCGCCCGCCTCGCCCGACAGCTCCTCCGCAGTCACTCGCAGCACGGGCTGACGCGCGACGGCGAGCACCGCCTCCCCCAGCATGTTCTGGCGCGTGGCCTCGCGGTCCGTCGCCGGAACTGGCGCCGAGAAATCTTCCCCTGCCCCGCTTCGCGCATCGGGGTCGTCGACGAGCAGCGACTCGAGCGGCAGCGCAAGATCGAAGCCGCTCTGCGTCAGCGGCTCACGGAGCTGTATTTCCCCGTCGAGCGCATCCGAGGTGATCAGGTGATTGTGGCCGAGCTTCTGCATCGGCCCGTCGCGATACACGCGCACCACGAGAAGCGAGGACACGACTTCCCAGCTTTCGAACGGCCCGGCCACCACTGGCGGCCGCGGTTCCGGCGGCGGGACGGCGGGCAGCGGCTCTCGCGACGGCGCGGCGCAACCGGCGGCGAGCAGTGCGAGCAGCAACAGGAACTTGCGCATTTTGGGTATTCTCCAAGAACTCATGCCGGCGCGAAACACTTCTCAACGCTACGGATCCGTGGCGCAGAGCTTCCACTGGCTCATTGTCGGCCTGCTGATCGTGCAGGTCACGCTGGCCAAGATTGCTGCGGGCTTGCCGCTCGGGCTCGACAAACTCGCACTCCTCGCCCGTCACAAATCCTTCGGGATCACGATATTGGTGCTTGCCGCAATCCGCCTGGGCTGGCGACTCTTCGACCGGCCGCCGCCTCTGCCGCCGATGCCGCGCTGGCAGCTCGTTGCCGCCCGCGCAAACCACGCGGCACTTTACGTCTTGCTGTTCGCGATGCCGCTGACCGGCTGGATCATGTCGTCCGCTTCCAACTATCCCGTCAGCTGGTTTGGCCTCGTGCAGCTGCCCGATTTCGTCGGCCCGGACCGGGAACTCAAGGATCTCCTCAAGGAAGTTCACAAGACGCTCGCGAATGCGCTGTTCATGCTCGCGGGACTTCACGTCGCCGCGGCGCTCAAGCACCAGTTATTCGATCGCGATGGTCTCCTGTTCCGGATGCTGCCGTGGCGGCCACAATGATCCTGCGCGCTCTTTGCGTCGCACTCGCCTGCTGCCCGGCAGCCATTGCGGAGGTGTGGCAGGCGGACCAGGATTCCGGCACGCTCAATTTCTCGGCAATGCAGGCGGGCGCAGACTTCACCGGTGGATTCGAGCGCTTCCAGGTCAAGCTCGATTTCGATCCCGCGAAGCCGGCGAGCGGGCGCCTCGACGTGACCGTCGCGACGTCCTCGATCGACACGCAGGACGCCGAGCGGGACGAGATCCTGCGCAGCCGGGATTTCTTCTGGACGGACGAGCATCCGCAGGCGGTATTTCGCGCCGAGCACTTTCAACGCGATGGTGCCGGCTGGCGCGCGGAAGGCGAGCTGGCGATCCGCGGCGTGACCAAGCCCGCGGCGGTCCGCTTCACCCTGGCACCGGCGACAGGCGCAGCGCTCATGAAAGGAACGTCGAGCCTCCGTCGCCTCGACTTCGGCCTGGGACAAGGCGACTTTGCGTCCACCGAATGGGTCGGCGACGAGGTGGACGTGCAGTTCGAGCTCAAGCTGCGCCCAACGATACGCTAGAGTCAGCCGGTGAACGGGCCCCCGCCACGGCAATTTGCGGGCGTCGAGGATTGCGTCGAGCAGGCGCTTTCGCGCATCGGCAAGCGCATCGTCCTGTGCACGCCCATCGGCGCCGGCAAGCCGGTTGCGCTCGTCAACGAGTTCTACCGCCGCGCGCTCACCGATCCGCGGATCGAACTCGCGATTCTCACGGGGCTGACGCTCGCGCGCCCGCGGCCGCGAAGCGAGCTCGAGCGGCGGCTGGTCGAGCCGATGTCCGCGCGAATCTTCGGCGAGGCGCCGGAGCCGGCCTGGGTCGACCCGCTCCGCGCGGGCAGCCTGCCCGCGAACATCCGCGTGCAGGAGTTCTTCATGGAGCCCGGCGCCTGGCTCGGCTCGCCGCTCGCGCAGCAATCCTATGCGAGCATCAATTACACGCACGTGGCGCGCACCGTCGCCGCGGCCGGCGCGAACGTCGTTGCGCAGCAGATCGCCCTCCGGCCCGATTCCGCGGGCGGGCGACTGAGCCTCGGCTCGAATCCGGACGTCACCGCCGATCTGATACCGGTCCTGAGGGAGCGTGAGCGGGCCGGCGCGCCGGTCGCAATCATCGGCCAGGTCAATGACCGCATGCCCTTCATGTTCGGCAGGGCGGAGCTGCCATCCTCTGCGTTCGACTTCATCGTCGACGACCCGCGCGGCTACCACGAGTTGATCGGCCCGCCGAACCTGCCGATCTCGACCGCCGATCACGCCATCGCGCTTGCCGCCAGCATGCTGGTGCGGGATGGCGGCACGATCCAGATCGGCATCGGCGAGCTCGGTGACGCCATTGTCCACGCCTTGACGCTCCGGCATCGCAGCAACGCGGACTGGCGCCGCGCGCTCCTCGACACGTCGCTCCTGCCGCGCTTCTTCGCCGAACAAACCGCGATCGGTGGCGACGGCCCATTCGAACGCGGGCTCTACGCCGTCACCGAGATGTTCGTGGACGGATTCCTCGACCTGTATCGCGAGGGCATACTGAAACGGCGCGTCGAACCGGACGGCGCGCTCCTGCACGGCGCCTTCCTACTCGGGCCCCGCGCCTTCTACGCGACGCTCCGCGCGATGCCGGATGCGGAGCGGGCGCTGTTCCGGATGATGCCGGTCAGCTTCACCAATGAGCTGCTCGGACCCGAGTGGGAATTGAAAGTGGCGCAGCGCCGCGATGCGCGATTCGTCAACTCCGCGATGATGGCGACGCTCGGCGGCGCCCTGATTTCCGACGGGCTTGCCGACGGGCGCGTCGTGAGCGGCGTCGGCGGCCAGTACAACTTCGTCGCGCAGGCGCACGACCTGCCCGGCGGGCGCTCGCTGATCGCGGTGCGCGCGGCGCGCGCGAGCGGCGGCTCGATCGAATCGAACGTCCGGTTCAGCTATGGGCACGCGACGATTCCACGCCATTTGCGCGACATCGTGCTGACCGAGTACGGCGTCGCGGATATTCGCGGCAAGAGCGACGCCGAGGTCGCGGCCGCGATGCTCGACATCGCGGACTCCCGATTCCAGCCGGGCCTGCTCGCCGAGGCGCAAAGCGCCGGAAAGCTGCCCCAAAGTCACCGCATCCATGACCGGCACCGGCGCAATCTGCCGGAGGCGCTCGAGCAGGCACTCGCGCCGCATCGCGCAGCCGGCCGGTTCGGCGCCCTGCCCTACGGCACCGACCTGAGCCCCGAAGAGATCCGGCTCGCGGGAGCGCTGCGCCGCCTGAAGGCGCGCGGCGAGACCTGGACCGGGAAGCTCGCGATCGGGGCGGCGCTCGCGCGCCCATTGCCGCGCGACCCCGCTTTTGCACCGCTCTTCCAGCGCATGGGTCTCGCATCGCCCCGCGGGATCCGCGAGCGACTCCTGCGCCGGCTCGTCGCTGCGGCGCTCTAGCCGCCGATCAGTGTCCCACCGCCGCCAACAGGCGGTCGATCATGTTCTCGGCCTGCCCGCGGTAGCTGCCGCCGAACAGATTCAGGTGATTCAGCACGTGATACAGGTTGTACAGGTCGTGGCGCGTCGCCGCGCCCGCATCGGGCGGCCGGACGGCAGCATAAGCGGCGTAGAACTCCGGTCCGAAGCCGCCGAATAGCCGTGTCATCGCGATGTCCGCTTCCGGGTCCCCGTAGTAGACGGCGGGATCGAATACGACCGGCGTCCCGTCCACGAGCGTCGCGCGATTGCCGTTCCACAAGTCGCCGTGAAGCAATGACGGCAACGGCCGGTATTCCTTGAAGAACGCGCCGACGTTTTCCAGGAGGCGGCGACCGCGATTCTGCAATCGCCCTGTGTAGCCGTTCCTTGCCGCGAGTTCGAGCTGGAATCCAAGACGCCGTTCTCGCCAGAAGCCCGGCCAGTTTTCGCCGCGGCCATTCGGCTGCGCCGTCGCGCCGATCGCGTTGTCGCGTTCGAGCCCGAAAGACGGTCCGTGAGTCTCATGCAAGCGGGCGAGCGCAGCGCCAAGATTTGCATCGGCGGCATCGTCCGCCGGCTGCAGGTCGAGCCACTCCAGGACGAGGAACGCTTCGTCGCCGGCGCCGCCTGCCGCGAGCGCGGCCGGCGCGCGGATCGCGCCCGCGGCACGGAGCCGCTCGAGCCCGTCCTGCTCCGTCTCGAGCAGCCAGCTCCGGTCGAGCGCACACCGTTTGACGAATACGGGGCCCGCCGCCGTTTGCCAGCGAAAACAGTCGTTGATGCAACCGCCGCGTACGGCGGCTTCCGGTTCCGCTTCGACCGGGCGGCCGAGGGCCGTTGCGAGCGCGGCCGCGAACGCGCCGCTCATGCGTTTTCGGCGAGTCGCTCCGCCTGGCGTCGAAGCGCCGCGCCGAAGCGCTGGCGGTCATAGAACGCGCCGAGCGCCGCGAGGTCAGGCCGGCGACGGCGCAGTGTCTCCGCACTCACGTCGAGCGGCATGTCGCAGGCGATCATCGTCAGGCGCCGCGCAAAATAGGCGGCCTCGCGATGCGTCGCCAGTTTCTCGGCGAGCTTGCCGGCGCCGCGGATCGGCAGCGTGCCGACGCGATCGAGCCCTTCGTAGATTTCCTCGAGCGAGGCGAAAGCCCGCAGGAGCGCCGCTGCCGTCTTCGGCCCCACGCCGGGTATGCCCGGAATGTTGTCGACCGAATCGCCGGTCAGCGCGAGGAAATCCGCCATGCGCTCCGGGCGCACGCCGAACTGGCCCTCGATGTCGCAGTATGCGAATCGGCGCTCGCCCGCATAGTCCCAGTAGTGATCGCCGTCGCGGACGAGCTGCGCGAGATCCTTGTCCCGCGTCACGAGCACGGCGCGATGGCCGCTGACCCGGAGCCGCGTCGCGATCGTGCCGATGATGTCGTCGGCCTCGTGCGTGGGGCTGCCGAACTCGGCGACGCCGAGCAGGCGGCACAACTCGCGGCACAATCCGAACTGGCGCTTGAGCTCGGGCGGCGCCGGCTCGCGATTCGCCTTGTAGGCCGGATAGATAGCGTTCCGGAACGAGGTTGTGAGGCTTTCATCGAATGCGACGGCCACATGTTCCGGCTTCGCCTCCTCGAGCAAGTCGCCGAGAAAGCGCCCGAATCCGTACACCGCGTTGACCGGCTGGCCGTCGCCATCCGTCATCTCGAGACCGACGGAGTAGTAGGCGCGGAAGACGAAAAAGCTTGCGTCAATCAGGTGGACCGGCTTCGGTCCCTCGCGAGTCACTGCGTGAATCGCTGGATGCGGGCGTGCAGCGGGCTCGTGCGCGGAAAGTGCGCCAGCAGGTACTCCATCTGGTCGGCCAGCACGCGCCGGCCTTTCAGGTAGATGTATTCGGCGTAGGTCGGCGTGAATGGCACGGCGAGGAGCTGCATGCCCGCTTGCTCGGGCGTGCGCGAGGCTTTCGCATTGTTGCAGCGCCGGCAGGCGGCGACGACGTTGTTCCAGACGTCCCTGCCGCCCTTGCAGAACGGCCGCACGTGGTCGCGCGAGAGCTGGTGCGACGTGAAGCGCCCGCCGCAGTACATGCAGAGATTCGCATCGCGCCGGAACAGCGTCTCGTTGTTTAGCGGCGGCACGTAGTCGCCGCGCAGGCTCCCCGGATTTCCGGACGAACCCTGCGTCGCCATCATCGAATTCACTTCGATCACGGTCTGGCGGCCACTGCGCGCATTGGTGCCGCCGTGCAGCGCGTACAGACGGCTGCCGAAGGCATAGGCGACCTGGCCGAGGCAATGCAGGCGCACGGCTTCCTTGTAGTCGATCCACTCGAGCGGCATGCCCGAGGCGTCCGTGCGCAGCACCTGCTGCGACAGCGCGATCAACGCGCCGGCAGTCTTGACGGGTGCCTTCGCAATGCCGGTTCCGGTGCCCACGGCCTCTATCCTGACCCAGAAAGCCTGAAACAATACGGCACGATTATGATATTTTCCAACGCGCCGCCGCTCGGCCGGCAAATCCGGGGAGGAATTGGATGCCAGTCACGATCGGCGTGCTGAAAGAGACCGTGCGAGGTGAGAACCGCGTCGCAGTCGTGCCCGATGTCGCGACCCGCCTGACGGTCCTCGGGGCAAGCCTGCTGATCGAGCGCGGCGCCGGTGCCGCCGCGCGCTACCCGGACGCTCAGTACAAGGACGCGACGTTTGCCGACACCGTGGATGCGGTGCTTGCGGGCGCCGACCTGCTGTTCGCCGTGCAGCCGCCCGACCCCGCCGCGATCTCCCGCCTCAAGCAGGGCGCCGTCGTCGCCGGCTTCCTGGCGCCGCACGCGCAGGCGGCGCTCGTCCGCACGCTGAAGGATCGCCGCATCACGAGCTTCGCGATGGAGCTGGTGCCGCGCATCTCGCGCGCGCAGTCCATGGACGCGTTGTCTTCGCAGGCGGCCGTCGCCGGCTACAAGGCCGCGCTGATCGGCGCGAGCGCACTCGACAAATTCTTCCCGATGCTCACGACTGCCGCCGGCACGATCCGTCCCGCGACCGTGCTCGTCATCGGTGCCGGCGTCGCGGGATTGCAGGCGATTGCGACGGCGAGGCGCCTTGGCGCCGTAGTCGAGGCCTATGACGTCCGCAGCGCGACGCGCGAGCAGATCCGCTCGCTCGGCGCGAAATTCGTCGAGACCGGCGTCACCGCGGAAGGCGCCGGCGGCTACGCGCGCGAGCTGACCACCGAAGAAAAGGCCAGGCAGCAGGAAGTGCTCGACGCGCGGATCGCCGCGGCGGACTGCGTGATCTCCACCGCCGGTGTCCCGGGCCGCCCGGCGCCGCGCATCATTGGGCGCACCGCAGTCGAGCGAATGAAGCCGGGTGCGGTGATTGTGGACCTCCTCGCCGAGGGCGGCGGCAATTGCGAGCTGACGCGAGCCGGCGAGACCGTGGAACACCAGGGCGTGCGAATCATCGGACCGGTCAACCTGCCGGCGACGGTCGCGTACCACGCGAGCGACATGTACGCGCGGAACCTCCTCAATTTCATCAAGCCGGCGCTCAAGGACGGCGCGCTCGCCATCGACTGGAACGACGAAGTGTTCGCGGCCTCCTGCGTCACGCACGACGGCAGTATCCGCCACGAACCGACCCGCAATCTCGTGGAGGCCGCGTAAATGGAAGGCGTGATCGCACTCTATATCGTGATGCTGGCCGCATTCACCGGCTACGAAATCATCGCCCGCGTGCCGGTGATCCTGCACACGCCGCTGATGTCGGGCTCGAACTTCGTGCACGGCATCGTGCTCGTCGGCGCGATGGTCGCGCTCGGCCGCGCCGACACGCCGCTCGAGCAGGTGATCGGCTTCATCGGCGTCGTGCTGGGCGCCGGCAATGCGGTCGGCGGCTACGTCGTCACCGAGCGGATGCTGCAGATGTTCAAGGCGAGCGGCCAGAAAAAGAAGCCGGAGTCCAAATAATGCAGGGCCTGCTACCCGACCACGTCGCGACGCTCGCGATCGACTTCAGCTACCTTCTAGTCGCATTCCTTTTCATCATGGGCCTGAAGGCCATGAGCTCGCCGGTCACGGCGCGCCGCGGCATCGTCGTCGCGGGCTTCGGCATGCTGCTCGGCACGCTGATGAGTTTCCTCTACCCCGGCATGGGGAACTTCGCGCTGATGCTCGCCGCGATCGCCGTCGGCGGCGGGCTCGCCTGGTGGTCGGGACGCATCGTCGCGATGACCGACATGCCGCAGATGATCGCGCTCTACAACGGCATGGGCGGCGGCGCGGCGGCCGCGATCGCGGCGGTCGAGCTCTTGCGCATGGTGTCCGCCGACCCTGCGGCGGGTGCGGAGCACGGACCGGTCGTCACCGCGCTCGCGGCTGCGGGCGCCTTCATCGGGGCCGTCAGCTTCTCGGGCTCGCTGATCGCCTTCGCCAAGTTGCAGGGCCTCATCAAGCGGAGCCTCCGTTTCAAGGGCCAGCAGGTCGTCAACCTTCTCATCGTCGCGGCGACGCTCGCGCTCGGCGCTTCGCTCGTCATTGCCGATCACCCGACGATGCAGGCGGTGATCCTGTTTTTCGCGCTCGCGCTCCTGCTCGGCGTCACCATGACACTGCCGATCGGCGGCGCGGACATGCCCGTCGTGATTTCGCTCTACAACGCCTTCACCGGCCTCGCCGTCGCCTTCGAGGGCTTCGTGCTCGAGAACGCCGCGATGATCATCGCGGGCATCGTCGTTGGTTCCGCGGGCACGCTGCTGACGCAATTGATGGCGAAGGCGATGAACCGCTCACTCGGAAACGTGCTGTTCTCGGGCTTCGGCGAGGGCGCTGCGGCCACGGCCGAGGGCGTCACCGGCGCGCTAAAGCCGATCGAGCCCTCGGACGCCGGCGTCATGATAGCCTTCGCGCAGAAGGTGATCGTGATCCCGGGCTACGGCATGGCGGTCGCCCAGGCGCAGCACAAGGTCTGGGAGCTCTGCCAGCTCCTGATCGACAAGGGCGTGATGGTGCGCTTCGCGATCCATCCGGTCGCGGGCCGTATGCCGGGCCACATGAACGTGCTGCTCGCGGAAGCGGGCGTGCCCTACGACCTGATCTCCGACCTCGACGAGATCAACGCCGAATTCGAGACCGCGGACGTCGCGCTCGTGATCGGGGCGAACGACGTCGTGAATCCGGTCGCGCGCACCGACAAGGGCAGCCCGATCTACGGCATGCCGATCCTGAACGCGGACAAGGCCAAGAACGTGCTCGTCATCAAGCGCGGGCAGGGCGCAGGGTTCTCAGGCATCGAGAACCACCTTTTCTACCTCGACAACACGCGGATGGTGTATGGCGACGCGCAGAAAGTCGCGGCGGAGTTGATCCACGCGGTGAAGGCGGCGCGCTAGAACTCAGTCGCCGCGCTCACTGGCCGGGCGGAATCCCTCGCTCGCTCAGCCAGAACATTATTCGCTCGCTCGGGATTCCGCCCGGCCGCTGCGCGCGGCGCGAGCGTCCTCACCCGCGGAGTTCGCGCGTGAGAAAGTCGACGGTGCGTTTCCAGGCGAGCGCGGCAGCATCGGCGTTGTAGCGGGCGGCGTTGGTGTCGTTGTGGAAAGCGTGCTCCACGCCCGGATACATGTGCAATTCGTAGCGAGCGTTTGCCGACTTCAATGACTGCTCGAATGCGGGGACGGCGGCATTGATGCGCTGGTCGTTGCCGGCGTAGTGCAGGAGGAGCGGTACCTTGATGCGAGCCGCCTCGGCGGCGTCGGGTGGCATTCCGTAGAAAACGACGGCGGCATCGAGCTCCGGTGAATTCGCGGCGAGGCGGCCGGACAGGCCGCCGCCCCAACAGAAGCCGACGCAGCCCAACTTGCCGGTGCTCCGCGAGTGGCCCGCGGCATGACTCGCCGCCGCGAGATAGATGGCGAGCGCCTTGTCGCGGTCGAGCTCGCCGATGAGCCTGCGCGCCTCGTCCTCGTCGGCGGGCGTGCCGCCGTTCCCTGAAAGCGCATCCGGCGCGGCTGCGAGGAAACCCGCGACCGCGAGCCGGCGCGCGACGTCCTCGATGTGCGCGTTGAGCCCGCGGTTCTCGTGGATCACGACGACCGCGGGTCGCCGCTCGGGCGCCGATTTCGGCCAGGCGACGTAGCACGCGACCGGACTCGCCGGACCGTCGAAGCGTTCGCGGGCGATTTCGAGCAGCGGATCGTCGGGGGCGACGGTGGCTGCGTCCGCGTAGCGGTTCTCGAGGAGCGGCAGGATCACCGTTGCTGCAGCGGCGCCGCCCGCGAGGCGCGCGAGCCGCGACAAAAATTCGCGGCGCGGCATCACGCCGTGCGTGTAGTCGTCGTAGAGCTCGATGATCCGGCGGTTCACTCGGCGTCCGGCATCAGGAGCCAGAGCAGCAGGTACACGATGATTCCCGGAAATACGACGCTCAGGATCGACACGATTACGTAGGCGATGCGGACGTGATCCGTCTTCCAGCCGAGCCATTCGGCGATGCCGGCGCAGACGCCGGCGATCATCCGGTCATTGGAGCGCCTGAGTTTTGCATCGGGCATCGTGGGAATATCCTCCCACGGAGTGGTGCCGGATGCGAGTCCTCAAACGCCGGGACGACGCGGCGGCGGCTGGCCGGGCCGCGGCGCCTGGCGCCGCTCGATCGCGCGGCGCCGCTCCTCCGGCGTCATCCGCTGCCAGCGCTCGCGCAACTCGTCGCGTCGTTCCGGCGGCAGGGACTGGAATCGCCGGTAGGCGGCGCGCAAGGTCTCCTTCTGCTCCGGCGTCAGCTCGCGAAAACGGCGCCAACGCTCGCGGAGCCTCTCGCGCTCGGTCGGGGTGAGCTCCCGCCATTTCTGCCAGCGGCCGCGCGCGTGCGTGCGCTCCTCGTCGCTCATCGCAAGCCAGCGCCCGGCGCCTTCGGCCATCGCGCGCTGGCGGGACGGCGGCAGCGAGCTCCATTGCTCCTTCTGCCCCGCCAGCAATTCCTGCGCTGGCTCATCGAGCGATTCCCAGGCGATGCCCGTTTCGCCGCCCGGCTCTTCCGCGGCGACGGCCGCGCTGCCGAACAGGATCCATGCCACCAGAATCCATGCGAGCTTATTCATCGTCGTCTTCCTTCGAAGCCTCTTCCTCGGCGCGCTTCAGGGCACGGTCGGCCCGGCCGGATTCAATGAACTCGACGAATTCCTCGTCCTCGCCCGCCGTCTCGGCCAGGAACTCCAGGAACTCGGCGTCCGGCTGCTCGGGCGGCGGATCCGCCGCCGCGGCGGGCCAGGCGAGAAAAAATGCCGTCATGAATTTCGCGCGGCGCATCCGTCAGCCCACGCCATCCGACATCTGTTCCTCCGCCCAGGCATAGAAGCCCTCGTCCTCGTGGAGCATTTCGAAATCCTCGCCCCCGGCCATCATGTCGAGATCCTCGAATGCGGCGAGCGCCGCATCCGGCGGCGGCGCAGCGCTTTCCTCGCGCTGCCATAGCATCGCGGCGACGAGCGCGGCCGCCGCGGCACCCACCGGGACCCACACTGCGGGCCCGGGTACGCGGCGCTCCCGCAATTCCGCGAGGGCGCGCGCTCTTGCGCGCGCGAGCCGCGAGCGCGTCTCGGCGTCCAGCGACTCGACGCTCTCGTCGAATGCCGCGCGGCTCCTGCGTTCGAGTTCCCGCATGTCGTCGTTCATGGTTTCCACTCTCCAAGCGCCAACTGCAATGAGTGCATGGCGCGAAAATAGTGCGTCTTCACGCTTCCCTCCGAACAACCCATGGCGATCGCCGCCTGCGCGACGTCGAACCCCTCGAAGTTCCTGAGCAGGAACGCCTCGCGCTGGCGGCTGCTCAGTGCGGCGAGCACTTCCTCGATGCGCGCGAGCAGCTCCTCGCCTTCGAGCTCCTGCTCCGGCGTGCCGCGGGGATCGACGGCCGATTCGAGCGGGTCCGGCGCCGACTCGTCAGCCTCCGGCCCCGACCACCAGGCCATCACGGCGCGCCGCACTTTCTGCCGGCGCTGGGCGTCGGTGATCCGGTTCCTCAGGATGCGGTAGAAGAGCGGACGCCATTGGTCTTCCGGATGCCGTCCGTAATTCCGCACCAGCCGGATCATCGCGTCCTGCACGGCATCTTCGGCCTCCGCGCGGTCGCGAAGCGCCATGCAGGCGATGCGAAACGCGCGCCGTTCGATTCCGGCGAGGAATCTGTCCAGCGCGCGCTCCCAGTCCACCGTGGTCTCCCGCGATTCGTCACGCCTGCCGAGCGACATGGGCGCCGAAAGCGTAGCAGAGCGGTTCACTCGCTCTTCCTACATCGGTGCCAGACTCCCCATCCCGCCACGGTGATATAACGTGACGGGCCGACGGCCGTTGACCCGATCGCGGCGAATTCCCTAACCTATTGATAAAAGAAAGATTTTGCCCACGGTCTCTCCGATTCTCCAGGTCGTTTTCGACACGCCTTTGAGGCGCCGATTCGATTACCTGCCCGAGGACGGCGCAGCGATTGCCCGGCCGGGCGAGCGCGTCCGTGTTTCGCTCGGGCGTCGCCGCGCGATCGGCATCGTCGCGGCGCACGCGGTGGAAAGCAGCTTGCCGCGAGCGCGGCTCAAGCGGATCAGCGCCGCGATCGACACGATGCCGCTCTGGGACGACACGACCTTCGGCCTTCTGCTGTGGGCGGCCGACTACTACCACCATTCACTCGGCGAGGTGCTGTTCGGCGCGATTCCGAAGAGGCTGCGCAAGGGCGAGTCCGCGCGGCGCGATGAAATCCTCTGGCGTGTTTCCGAGGCCGGGCGCACCGTGCTCGACGCGGGAGCGCGGCTCGGTCACCGGCAGAAAAAACTGATCGATCTCGTCGGCGAGGACGGCGCCAGCACCGCGGCGATCGCCGCCGCCGGGCATATGGAAGTCGTCCGGTCGCTCCTCCGGCGCGGCTGGCTCGAATCCTTCGCGCGGCCGGAAGCGGCGCCCGCGGCGGGCGCCGGTCGACCCGGCCCGATGCTGACCGCGGACCAGGCCGCAGCGCTCGAGCAAATCCACGGCTCGCTCGGCGGTTACCGGGCGTGGCTCCTGCACGGCATCACCGGCAGCGGCAAGACCGAGGTCTACATGCGGCTCATCGAGCGCGTGCTCGACGAGGGACGCGGCGCGCTCGTGCTCGTCCCCGAGATCGCATTGACACCGCAACTCGTCGCGCGGTTTCGGGCGCGCCTCGCGGCACCAATCGTCGCGCTGCACTCCTCGCTCGCGGACGGCGCGCGCGCGGAGGCGTGGCGCGCGGCGGCCGCCGGCCGCGCGCCGGTGGTGTTCGGCACGCGCGCCGCAGGTTTGACTCCCATGCCGGCGCTCGGGATAGTTGTCGTCGATGAGGAGCACGACCCTTCGTACAAGCAGCAGGACGGCTTCCGTTATTCGGGCCGCGACCTCGCAGTGCTCCGCGCTTCGCGCGCTGGCGTTCCCGTCGTGCTCGGTTCCGCCACGCCGTCGCTCGAATCGCTCGCGAACGCAAACGCGGGGCGATACACGAAGCTTTCGCTGCCGGAGCGCACGGGCCGTGCCGGCAAGCCGCGCGTCATGGTTGTCGATCTCCGCGTCAATCCGGCGCGCGACGGACTATCGCCCCCGGCGACGGCCGCAATCGAGCGTCATCTCGGCGCGGAAGGCCAGGTGCTCGTCTTCCTCAATCGGCGCGGCTACGCGCCGACCATGTTCTGCTCCGGCTGCGGATGGATCGCGCCCTGCAAGGCCTGTGATGCGCGGTTCACGGTTCACCTCAGGCGCGCGCGACTCATCTGCCATCACTGCGGCGCGGAGGAATCGATGCCGTTCGGCTGCCCGCGCTGCGGCAACGAGCTTTCGCCGGTCGGCGAGGGCACGGAACGCGTCGAGACGACGCTCGCGCAGCTCTTTCCGTCGGTGCAGCTCGTGCGCATCGACCGCGACGCGATCCGCCGGCGCGGCGACATGGAAAGAGCGCTCGCATCGGTCACCGACGGGAGCGCGCGCATTCTCGTCGGCACGCAGATGCTCACAAAGGGTCACGACTTCCCGGACGTGACGCTCGTCGTCGTGCTGGCGGCGGACCAGGGCCTGTTCGGCGCGGATTTTCGCGCGAGCGAGCGTCTCGCGCAGCAGATCGTCCAGGTCGCGGGGCGCGCGGGGCGTGGCGACCGCCCGGGCGAAGTCCTGATCCAGTCCGCGTATCCGCAGCATCCGCTGCTGCAATGCCTGATCAAGGAAGGCTACGAGGGATTCGCGTCACTCGCGCTGGCAGAGCGTCGCGCGGCGGGCTGGCCTCCTTATTCGCATCTCGCGCTCCTGCGGGCCGACGGGCCGACGGTCGCGGAAGTGTTCGGCTTCCTGCACGCCGCCGAGACGGTCGCGCCCGTGGCCCGCGAATCGGAGCTGCGCCTGCTCGGCCCCGCGCCCGCCGCGATGGCGCGCCGCGCAGGCCGCCACCGCGCGCAACTCCTGGTCGAATCGCCCGCGCGAGTAGTGCTGCAGAATTTTCTCGCGGAGTGGGTTCCCGAGATCGCGAAACTCCGCGCTCCGCGCGCGCTCCGCTGGTCGGTCGACGTCGATCCGGCCGAAGTGGACTGATAGACTCCTGCGCTTGAAAAACCTGATCGAAAGGCTCGTGACTGACGCGCTCGCGGCGCTGCCGCCGGGAACGCTCGGTGATGCGGCATTGCCCGTGCCCGAAGTGGAGCGGAGCCGCGACCTGGCGCACGGCGATTTCGCGACGAGCATCGCGATGCGCCTCGCGAAGACTGCGCGCGCAAATCCCCGCGCGCTCGCCTCGAAGATCGTCGAGGCCCTGCCCGCGAACGAATTGATCGCGAAGACCGAGATCGCCGGGCCCGGCTTCATCAATTTCTTCATGACGCCGGCGGCCTGGCAGGCGGAGACGGGCCGCGTGCTGGCGGCGGGCTCCGCTTACGGCCGTGGCGATACGGGAGCCGGGAAGAAGGCGATCGTCGAGTTCGTTTCCGCCAATCCGACGGGGCCCCTGCATGTTGGCCACGGCCGGCACGCTGCCTACGGCGCGACCGTCGCGAACCTCCTCGACGCGGACGGCTGGCGCGTGCATCGCGAGTACTACGTCAACGATGCCGGCCGCCAGGTGGACATCCTCGCCGCGAGCATCTGGCTCCGCTATCTCGAGATCTGCGACGAGAAGATCCGTTTTCCGGCGAACGGCTATCGCGGCGACTATATCCGCCCGATCGCAGAACGGCTGCGTGCGCGGCACGGCGAGTCGCTCCGGCGCGCGGCGGCGGAGGTCGAGCGCGGTCTGCCGCCCGACGAACCGGAGGGCGGCGACAAGGACCTCCACATCGATGGCGTCATCGCGCGGGCGCGGGAACTACTCGGCGAGGAGAAGCTCCGCACCATGTTCGATGCGGGCCTCACGGAGATCCTGGCGGACATCCGCGACGATCTGGAGGAATTCGGCGTGCATTTCGACCGCTGGTACTCCGAGCAGGATCTCGGCGACGGCCGCGACGGCGGCCCGATCGACCGCGCGCTCAAGCGCCTGCGGGAGCACGGCCACGTCTTCGAGCTGGAGGGCGCGATCTGGTTTCGCGCCACGCAATTCGGCGACGAGAAGGATCGCGTCGTCGTGCGCGCCAACGGACAGAAGACCTACTTCGCCTCCGACATCGCCTATCACCTCGACAAGCGCGAGCGCGGCTTCGACCTGCTCGTGACGATCCTCGGCGCCGACCATCATGGTTACGTCGCGCGCGTGCGCGCCGGACTCACGGCAATGGGTGAGCCCGCCGAATCGCTGCAGGTCCCGATGGTCCAGTTCGTGACCCTGTTCAAGGGCGGCGAGAAAGTGCCGATGGGAAAACGCGAGGCGCAGTTCGTCACGCTGCGCGACCTCCGGACCGAAGTGGGAAACGATGCGGCCCGGCTTTTCTACGTGATGCGGTCGAATGACCAGCACCTCGACTTCGATCTGGAGCTCGCGAAGCAAAGGAGCAACGACAATCCCGTCTACTACATCCAGTACGCCCACGCGCGCATCGCGAGCGTGCTGAAGCAGGCATCCGAGCGCGGACTGCCCTTCGACCGCGATGCCGGCCTCCGGGCGCTCCCCCTCCTCGCGGGCGCGGCGGAACAGGCGCTGATGCGCGAGATCTCGCGCTGGCCCGAGGTCGTGCGGCAGGGCGCGGAACTCCATGCCCCGCACCTGGTCGTCCATTATCTCCGCGAGCTGGCACAGGCATTTCACGCCTGCTACACGGCGCTTCCCTTCATCGTGGACGACGCCGACACCCGCAACGCGCGGCTCGCGCTCATCGCCGCGACGCAGCAAGTGTTGCAGAATGCGCTCATGCTCCTCGGCGTCTCGGCGCCGGAGGCCATGTGATGGTGTCACGCGACTACAAGCGAAGCCGCACGCGCCACGAGCCGTTCTCGGGCTGGACCGGCCTATTCATCGGCCTGGTGGCCGGACTCGCCGTCGGGCTCGCACTTTATTTCTTCGATCCCCGCACGCCACAGCCATCCGGAGCCGAGGCGGTCGACACGACCGAGCCGGCGTCGGCGCGCGAAGCCGGCGAGGAGCCCGCCGAACGGTACGACTATTACGACATGCTGCCCAATTTCGAGGTGGTCGTGCCGGAACGCGAGGTCGCCATGCCGCGCGACGCGCCGCTGACGACCGAAAAGCAGGGCGCCTACGTGCTGCAGGCCGGCTCGTACAAGAAGTTCGAGGACGCCGACCGCGTGAAGGCGCAGCTGGCGCTCCAGGGCATCGAGTCGAACGTGGAGCGCGTTTCGATCGACAGCAACACCTGGCATCGCGTGCGCGTCGGGCCCATCACCGACCTGGCCGAGCTCAACCGCGTGAAGCAGCGGCTCACCGAAGCGGAAGTTGACGTCCTGGTCGTCAGAGTCGGCGACTGAGTGCCGCCGGGCCGGCCGGGTGGAGGCTTCCCTTTTCGGTCCTTCGGGAAAAGGGAAGCCTCCACCCGGTTGGCCCGTCGTCTATTAGTCTTCGGTGATCTGCCGGAAATCGACGCCGAGCGACCGCAGCTTGCGGTAGAGGTGGGTGCGCTCCATGCCGACGCGCTTGGCAAGGAGGCCGACCTTGCCGTTGCAGAGCATCAGCTGTTGCAGGAGATATGCGCGCTCGAACTGCTCCCGCGCCTCGCGTAGCGGCAATGCCAGCAGGTCCTGCTTCACCAGCGGCTCGCCGGGCGCCTGCTGGGTCACGAGGTGCTGCTCGATCTCGTCGAGGCCGATCTCCTCGGGCCCGCCGATGATCAGCACCCGCTGCACGAGGTTCCGGAGTTCGCGGACGTTACCCGGCCACGGGTAGTTCCGCAGGCGATTCTGCGCGGCGACGGAAAAGCGCCGGAATGGCATGCCTTCCTCGTCCACGAACCGGTCCACGTAATGACGCAGGAGATCCGGCACGTCCTCCGTGTACTCGCGCAGCGGTGGAATGCGGATCGAGATGACTTCGAGATGCGCGAGCAGCTCCCGCCGCAATCCGATCGCCGGTCCGTCGTGGCCCGGAGCACCGGCTGCGACGAAGCGCGCGTCGAAAGGCAGGATTTCGCCCGCCCCCTCACGCTGCCAGCCGCGCTGCTCGAGGTCCGCGAGCAGGAGGCGCTGCGCGCTCGCGGACAGGTCCTCGACTCCGCTCAGGAACAGCATCCCGCCCCGCGCCTGCTCGTAGAACCCCGGCTCGGGCTTGCCGCCCACGACCGTGCCGCGAAGCCTCGCCGCGGCGGTGGCATCGTCGAGGCTCGCGCAGGTGACGCTGACGAATGGCCCCGCAGAGCGTGGACCCAGCGAGTGCAAGTAACGCGCGAAGGCTTCGCGTCCCGTGCCCGGCTCGCCGACCAGCAGCACCGAGGCGTCGTGGCCCGCGACCTGCTGGACCTGCTCCCGCAGCCTCTGCATCAGCCGGCTCTTGCCGACCGGCGCGACCAGCGCCGGAATCTGCGTGCGCTGCGCCTGCCGCCGCCGGCGGCCCGCTTCCAGCGCCCGCTCCGCGGTGCGCAGGAGCTTCGCGATCGAGAGCGGCTTCTCGACGAAATCGAAAGCACCGAGCCGCGTCGCTTCGATGGCGGTCTCGACCGTGCCGTGGCCCGACAGCATGACGACCGGGCAGCGCAAGGAATGCTTCTCCGACCACTCGCGCAGCAGCGAGATGCCGTCCATGTCCGGCATCCAGATATCGAGCAGGACGAGGTCCGGCTCCTGCCGGGCGGCCGCGCGGCGCGCGGACGCGGCGTCGGCCGCGACCTCGATCTCGTATCCTTCTTCCGCGAGGATTTCCGAGAGCAACCCGCGGATGTCGGCCTCGTCGTCGACGACGAGAATTCTCGGCGAACTCATGCTTTCTCTCTCCTCGCCTCGGCCCGCCGCGCCTCACGCGGCGTCGCCGGCAATGTGACCCGGATGCGTGCGCCGCCCTGCGGCGCGTTGTCCACCTCGACCTGGCCGCCGTGCTCCTCGACGATCCTGCGCACGATGGCGAGCCCGAGCCCCGTGCCCTTCGGTTTCGAGGTCACGTAGGGGTCGAAGGCCTGCTCCATCAGGCCGCCCTGGAACCCGGGACCGTTGTCGACGACCGTCAGCACGATCTGGTCGCCCGCCCGCTGGGTCTCGATCATGATGACAGGATTCGGCCGCCCGTCGAGCGCTTCGAGCGAGTTCGTCAACAGATTGTTCAGGAGCTGGCGGACGCGGCCGGGGTCGGCCTCGAGCGCCGCCGCGCGCGGGTCCAGCGAAAGTCCGAACGCCACACGCGGATCCTGCGCGTGATAGAGGTCGGACACCTGGCGGATCAGCGCGCCGAGGTCGAACTCGCTGATCTGGATCTCGGGCGCCTTCGCGTATTCCGAGAACGCCGCGACCATCTGCTTCATCGCCTCGACCTGCTGCACGATCGTGTGCGTCGCGCGATCGAGCAGCTCCGCCTCGGAGGATCCGAGCCCCCGCATGAGCTTGCGCCGCATGCGCTCCGCGGAGAGCTGGATCGGCGTCAGGGGATTCCTGATCTCGTGCGCGAGACGCCGCGCGACCTCGCCCCACGCGGCCTGGCGCTGCGCCTGGAGAAGCTGCGTGACCTCGTCGAACACGAGCACGAGGCCCTGCGCGCCGGCGTCGCCGGGAAGCGCGGTGCACGCGCAGACGAGCTCGCGCCGCCCGGTTTCGGCCCGCCAGGTGATCTGCTCGCGCCACTCGGTTTCGCCGGCGTCGAGGTGCTGCTGCAATACCGCGTGGAGCTCCTCGAGCAGCGGCTGCCCGGCTGCGAGCTCCGCGAGCGGCCGGCCGGTGGCGCCTTCGAAGTCCACGCCGAGAATACTGCCTGCCGCCTGGTTCGCGACGCGAATGCGAAGATCCGGCTCGAGCGAGATCACGCCGCTCGTGAGGCGCGCGAGAATCACGGCGAGCGCCGCGCGCTCGGCTTCGACCGCGGCGCGGCTGCGCTCGGTCTCCTCGCGCGCTCGCGCGAGCTTCTTGGTCATGTCGTTGAAGGACGTGACGAGGAATCCGATCTCGTCGTGCGAGGGGCGCGCCAGGCGCGTGTCGAAGTCGCCCTTCGCGACCGCGCGCGTGCCCGCGATCAGGTCCTGGACCGGGCGCACCAGCCGCTCGGAAAAATACAGCGCGCCGTAGATCGCGGCGAGCAGCGCCATCAAGAGCACGAGCGAGAGCGTCAGGACGAACGAGGCCTTGAGCGGCTCGCGCAGGAACGAGAGCCGGCCGTATTGCTGGTAGGCCTCCTGCACTGTCGCCGCGAGGTCGGAGAGCCTCTGCGGCACAGGATAGGTCGCGATGAGGAGGCGTGGCTGCAAGTCCGATCCCGAACGGATCTGCGTAGCCGCGCGGACCTGGTAGCCACCACCCGGCGCCGGCTGCAGGCTCACGTGGGGCCGCCCTTGCCGCAACTGCATCAACAGTTCCTCCGGTGGCACCGCCGGCAGTTCGTGCCGCATGCCGGCGCGGCTGTAGCCCTCGGGCTGGCCGCCCGCGCTCGTCACGATCAGCTCTTCCGCGCCCGACTGGCGCAATTCCTCGTCGAGCGCGAAGTAGAGCCCTGCACCCGAGAGTCCAGACAGCCGTTCCGCCATCCGCCCGGTGCGACCGAGGTACTCGCGCATCCGGAGATCGAGCGCCGCGCGCGAGAGGCCGAGCGCGTCGGAAAGGCCCTGGCGGACCTCGGCGTGGAACCAGCTATCGATGCCGCGCGTCAGGAATACGACGGAGAAGGCGAACACCAGCAGGAGCGGCGCGATCGCGAGGCCGCCGAACATCAGGAGCGTGCGGCCGCGGAGCCGCGAGCCGGGCACGTGGCGGCGCCAGTCGCGGATGAAGTCGCCGAGGCGGCGGCCGATCAGGACGAGGAGCGCGACGACGCCCGCGATGTTGATCAGCAGTATCAGGGCGTATTGCTCGCCGTAGCGCTGCGAGCCCTCGGCGGTGATGGCGAGGAGCACGAGCGCCGCGATCCAGACGACGATGCCGGCGCCGACCGCGACCGGGAGCCAACGCCCGATCATGGCCGCACCTTCCAGGCGTACCACTCGGTGCTGCGCGACCAGCTTCTCCAGAAGAGGAGCATCTTGACCGCGGCCGGCAGGTCGCCGATCTCGACCGCAGCGCGCACCCGCATGTCGAAGCGGCCTCTCGGCGGCAGCCTTTCGGTGTCGGCGATCTCGATGCCGCTCAAGCGCGTGAGCGCCTCGAGCGCTTCCTCCTGCGAGGCATGGCTCACGTGATCGCCGCTCGCACGATCGGTGACGACAAAGCGCTGCGAGATCGCGTCGTGGGCGATCTGCCAGCGGCGCGTCAGGGACACGACGGTCTCGTCCGGAAGGAGACGCCGCTCGACGCTCCCTTCGACCTCGAGCTCGAGCACGAGCGGCACGCCTTCCTCGAAGGCCTGGCGCGCCGCGTCCGCGAGCGCGAGGTCGAGCTGCACGTCGAGCTGCCAGACGCCGTTCGAGAGCTCCACGTAGGCGTTACGGATCTCGAACCGGCCCTCGTCCTGCGCGCGCGCGGCAAACGATGCCGTCGCGCCGGCGAGCGCGATGCAGAGAACCAGCCAGCGACATCGCCCCCGCATTTGCACGCCGGTTCCTCAGGCCTGCTTCTCGAGGCAGGCGTAATAGAAGCCGTCGGCGTCGGCTGCCCCGCTTGGGAGCGCGCAACCCGGCCCCGCTCTGTGCCACGGCAGTGCGCCGGGCAGCAAAAGCCTAGCAGATTCGGTCACATCGGCCGCCGAGGCCTCAGCGTCCAGGAACTCGCCCACGACAGCCGCATTCTCGGCCTGCAGCACGGAGCAGCTCGAGTAGACCAGGCGGCCGCCGGGCGCAAGCAGCGCGCAGCAGGAACGGAGCAGTGCCGCCTGCTGCGCCGCGAAACGCGGGATGTCGTCAGAGCGGCGCAGCAGCTTGATGTCCGGATGGCGGCGGATCACGCCCGTGCCGGAACACGGCACATCGAGCAGGATGCGGTCGAAAGGGCGGCCGCTCCACCAGTTCTCCGGGCGCGCGGCATCGCCGATGACGATCCGCGCCTCGAGGCCTAGGCGCGCGAGATTCGACGCGATGCGCGTGGCGCGATCCGCATCGATGTCCAGCGCGACGAGTTCCGCGAGTCCGGGCGTCAGCTCGAGCACATGGCAGGCCTTGCCGCCCGGCGCGGCGCAGGCGTCGAGGACGCGCATGCCGGGGCGCGGCGCGAGAAAAAACGGCGCGAGCTGCGCTGCGGCATCCTGCACCGAGACGTCGCCATCGGCAAAGCCTGGCAGCAGGCCGACATCCACCGGCTCCGCGAGACGCAGCGCCTGCGGCGCGAAATCGCAGGCCTCGGCCCCCATGCCCGCGGCCGCAAGGCGCGCGCGGTACTCGTCGCGCGTGTGGCGTCGCGCGTTCACGCGAAGCCACATCGGCGGCTCGGCGTTTCCGGCACCGGCCATCGACTCCCAGCATTCCGGCCAGTCGCGCTCGAAGGCCGCGAGCATCCACTGCGGGTGCGCGTGCCGCGCCGCGGCGTCCCGGCGCGCGGCTTCGACGATCGCGGCGCGCTCGCGCTGGAAGCGCCGCAGGAGCGCGTTGACGAAGCCCGCCGATCGCGGATGACCGAGTGCGCGCGCCGCCTCGACGGTTTCGGAGACGGCCGCATGCTCGGGCGTCGCGCCGTGCAGCAACTGATAGAGGCCGACGAGGATGAGCGCGCGGAGTTCAGGATCCAGCCTGGAATCAGGCCGGTCGAGCATCAATCCGAGGCAGGCCTCGAGCTCGAAATGCCAGCGCACCGTGCCAAAAGCGATCGATTGCGTCGCGGGGCGCGGCACTCCTTCGCGCGTGAACTCGGCGAGCGCCGTATCGAGACGGCGGCCCCGGCTCGCGACCGCAGCGACGCTTCTCGCTGCCGCGGCACGTATTTCCGCGCCTTCTCGCGTGCTCAGGCGAGCACCCGGCCCGCGAGCGGTCGCGCATTGGCGAATTCCGCCGCGGTGACCGCGCGCCTGCCGGGCAATTGCACGCGGCGAAGGGCAAGCGCCTGTTCCCCGGTCATCACGACGATTCCATTCGCGTCCGCGCCCAGGATCGTGCCCGGAACGGGGCCCGCCGGAGCCGGGACGACCACCGCCTCGAAGATCCTGAGCTGGGCCCCGTCCAGATTCGTTTCGGCGACGGGCCGCGGATTCAGCGCGCGAACGCGCCGCTCGAGCGCTACTGCCGGCTCACGCCAGGCCAGGCGCGCCTCGGGCTTGCCGAGCTTCGGCGCATAAGTCGCCTGCGCGGAATCCTGCGGCTCGAACGATGCCTGCCCGTTCGCGAGCGCGTCGAGCGCGTCGACGATCGCCGATGCGCCCTCCTCTGCAAGCCGCGCCTCGAGCTCGCCCGCCGTCTCGCGCGGACCGATCGCGACTTCGCGGCGGAGCATCACCGGCCCGGTGTCGAGGCCGGCGTCCATGCACATGATGCAGACGCCCGTCTTCTCATCGCCCGCCATGATCGCGCGCGCGACGGGCGCGGCACCGCGCCAGCGCGGGAGGAGCGATGCGTGAACATTGAGGCAGCCGAGACGCGGAAGCTCGAGAATCGCGGGCGGCAGCAGGAGTCCGTACGCGACCACGATCAGCACGTCCGGCGTGAAAGCGGAAAGCCCGGTGCGCACGCTGGAGTCGCGTAGCGTCGTCGGCTGCATGACGCGCAGCCCGAGTGCGAGCGCGCGCTCCTTCACCGGGCTCGCCGCGACGTGCCGGCCGCGCCCGCTCGGGCGATCCGGCTGCGTATAGACGGCGACGACGCGATGGCGCGATGCCGCGATGGCATCGAGCGAGGGCAATGCGAAGTCGGGTGTTCCGGCGAACGCGACCGCCAGGCTCGGGTCCATGGCGGGGGTGCCGGTCAGATCGCCGGTGCGGGCGCAGGCTCCCGCGCCCGGCCTTCCGCGCGCAGCCGCCGGTCCTTCTCGATCTTCTTGCGCACGCGCTGGCGCTTCATCTCCGACAGGTAGTCCACGAACAGCTTGCCGTCGAGATGGTCGATCTCGTGCTGCACGCAGATCGCGAGCAGTCCCTCGAGGTCGGATTCGAATGTCTTGCCATCCTGGTCCAACGCGCGCACGCGGATGCGCGCCGCTCGCTCGACGTCGTCGAAATATCCGGGCACCGACAGGCAGCCTTCCTGCGACGTCGCGGTGCCATCGCGCGACAGTATCTCCGGGTTGATGAGGATGCGCCGCTCGTTGCGACCTTCGGAGACGTCGGTGACCAGCAGGCGCCGGTGCACGTCCACCTGGGTCGCGGCCAAGCCGATGCCGTTCGCGGCATACATGGTCTCGAACATGTCGTCGATCAGTTCACGCAATGGGGCGTCCACGGCGTCCACGGGGACAGCCCGGGTCCGCAGCCGGGGGTCCGGATACTCCAGTATTGTGAGGCGCGTCATGGGAGCAGGGCCTGTGGCGCGTGTATCTGACCGGGGAATGCTGCTAAAGTTCGTCGAAGCATGGACTTACGTCGGTATCCGGATGCCGGGAATTATACGATTCTACGGCTGCCCCGGCAGTAAGGGAGCACCTCGCATGGCATCGTCCTCGAAGATCGGTTCCCGTCACCCCTTCCGCGCGATAACGGCCGCGGCAATTGCAACGCTCGCGATCGCAATGGCCGCTCCGGCCGGTGTCGCCACGGGCCAGGACCAGGGCATCGACCGCAGCGTCATCCCGATGGCGCCCGATGCACCGGACCGTTACGTCGTCCAGCCGGGCGACACGCTCTGGGACATCTCGGCAAAATTCCTGACGGATCCCTGGTACTGGCCGGAGATCTGGCACGTCAATCCGCAGGTCGCGAATCCGCACCTGATCTATCCGGGCGACGAGCTTGCGCTCACCTGGGTCGACGGCCGGCCACGCGTCTCCATCGCGAGCGGCGGCCCGACCCGCCTGTCGCCGCGCGTGCGCGAACGTCCGCTTTCGGAAGCGATCCACGCGATTCCGTACGACCGCATCGCGGCTTTCATGTCGCGGCCCGCCGTGCTGTCCAAGGATCAGGTCGAGGACGCGCCCTACGTCGCGCATGCGCGTGATCACCGGCTGATCTCCTCGGTCGGCAACGACATTTATGTCCGTCGCCTCGAGGAAGGCACGATCGGCAACCGCTACAGCGTTTATCACGTCGGCGACGAGCTGAAGGACCCCGACGATGGCGACGTGCTCGGTTACCAGGGCCTGTACGCGGCGGAAGCCGACCTGCAGCGCCTCGGCAACCCGGTGACGATGCGCGTGGTCGATTCCGCGCGCGAAACGCTCGAGGGCGACATCCTGCTGCCGGTCGAAAACGAAACGAAGATGGATTTCATCCCGCGCGCGCCGGGCTCGAAGGTCGATGGCAGGATCATGTCAGTCATCGACGATCGCACGGTCGTTGCCGACTACGACGTCGTGATCATCAATCGCGGCTCGCGTCATGGCCTCGAGCCCGGGCACGTGCTGACGGTCTGGGAAGCGGGCGAGGAAGTCCGCGACATCACGGAAAACCGCGAGAGCCCGAAGGTTCAGCTCCCGGACGAGCGGAACGGCCTCGCGATGGTGTTCAAGGCCTACGATCGCATGAGCTATGGCTTGATGCTGCAGTCGGATCGCGAAGTGCACGTGGGCGACGCAGTTCGTTCACCCTGAACTTCGTTTATATCGTTCCTGAAGATGCCGGCCCCGTGCCGGCGTTTTCATCTCCGGCGGTCGCGCTGGCATGGTGGCTGGTAATCTGCCGTGATGGACGAATTTCCGACGTTTGTGACACATCTGGAGTGCAGTGCGACTGGAGCGCGCTATCCGGCTGACGAGCTTCGCGGGTTGTCGGATGCAGGCAAGCCGCTCCTCGTGCGGTACGACCTGGAAGGAATCCGCCGCGCGGTGACGCGCGAGACGTTTTCCGCGCGCGACGGCGGCTTCTGGAAGTACCGCGAATTCCTGCCGGTGCGGAAGAGCGCCGACGTCGTGAGCCTTGGCGAAATCGTGACGCCGCTGGTCGAGCTGCCGTCGCTTGCGAAACGGGCCGGCGCGACGGAGTTGCTGGTCAAGGACGAGGGCCGGCTGCCGACAGGCTCCTTCAAGGCGCGGGGCCTCGCGCTCGCGGTCGCGATGGCGAAGTCTTTCGGCGTCCGCCGGATGGCGATGCCGACGAACGGCAATGCGGGTGCGGCGCTTGCCGCCTACGCCGCGCGCGCCGGCATCGAAGCGCAGGTCTTCTGCCCCGCCGACACGCCCGAGATCAACCTGCGCGAGATCGCTCTTGCCGGTGCGACGCTGACGCTCGTCGACGGCCTCATCACCGATTGCGGCCGGCGCGTCGCGGAGGGCCGCGAGCGCATGGGCTGGTTCGACGCCTCGACGCTCAAGGAGCCGTATCGCATCGAAGGCAAGAAGACAATGGGATTCGAGCTCGCCGAGCAACTCGGCTGGAGCTTGCCCGACGTGATTCTCTATCCCACGGGCGGCGGCACCGGGCTGATCGGCATGTGGAAGGCTTTTGCCGAACTCGAAGCCGCGGGCCTCATCGACGCACGGCGCCCGCGCCTGGTCGCCGTGCAGGCGTCCGGCTGCGCGCCGATCGTGCGCGCCTGGCAGCAGGGCGCGGATCACGCGGAGGCCTGGCAGGACGCGCGCACGATCGCGGCCGGCATCCGCGTGCCGGCGACGATCGGCGATTTCCTGATCCTGCGGGCGCTTCGCGAGAGCGGCGGCTTTGCCATCGCCGTGGACGACGCGGAAATAAAGGAGGCACTCGCGGAGGTCGCGCGGGCCGAGGGACTGTTGCTGTGCCCCGAGGGCGCAGCGACCTACGCGGCCTGGCGCGCCGCGCTCGCCGCGGGCCAGGTCGGCGCCCATGACAAGGTGTTGCTCTTCAACTGTGCGAGCGGCCTGAAGTACCCCCTGCCGCCCGCCTGACCCGGCGCAACAAGTTCGAATGTTCGACCCGGCACTTCCGGGAATCCGGCCGTTGGCGCAGGCAATTACGGTATCGGCACGGCCGGGAGCCGCCGAGAATCCCGCGGTGACTCCCGCGGCCCGTCCGGATGAGACCGCTGCCTGGCTCGAGCGCCTGTACGCGCCCGGGGACCGGGACCCGGCGGGAATCGAGCGCGACCTGCGCTGGCTCGAAGCGCCCGGGCGGGTGCTCATTACTGCCGAGGATCCGCGCTATCCGCCGCAGCTCGCCGCCGTTCCCGGCTGCCCGCCCGCGCTCTTCGTGGAAGGCGATCCCGCCCTGCTCTCGCGGCCGCAGATCGCCATCGTCGGCAGCCGCTCGGCCACCGCCGCCGGGCGCGAAACCGCATTCGAGTTCGCGGCTCGGCTCACGGCCCACGGCTTCGCGATCACGAGCGGCCTCGCGGTCGGCATCGATGCCGCCGCGCACCGCGGCGCGCTCGCAGCGGAAGGCGTCACGATCGCGGTCTGCGGCACCGGCCTCGACCGCGTCTATCCGGACGAGCACCGCGCGCTCGCCTGCGAGATCGTGGCGGCGGGAGCACTTGTCAGCGAATTCCCGACCGGCACGCCGCCGCACGCGCACAACTTTCCGCGCCGCAACCGGTTGCTTTCGGGTCTCGCGCGCGGCGTGCTCGTGATCGAGGCCGCCGCGCGCTCCGGATCGCTCATCACCGCGCGCCTTGCCGGCGAACAGGGACGCGACGTGATGGCCGTTCCGGGTTCCATACATAATGCCCTCGCGCGCGGATGTCATCGCCTGATCAAGGACGGCGCCGCGCTCGTCGAAACGGTCGACGACGTGCTCGCGGCACTGGGCTATCCGGGCCTCGTCGCGCACGCGGATTCGGCCGCCGAAACGCGTGACGGCGCGGAAATTTCGAACGACCGGTTGGACAGCGGCGCGGAAATGCTGTTGAATGCGCTCGGTTTCGAGCCGACGGATCTCGACAGGCTGGTGGAAAGAACCGGGCTGAGTGCGCAATCCGCCATCTCGACGCTGCAATTGCTCGAGCTCGAAGGTCGGGTCGAGTCGCTGGCCGGCGGGCGTTACAGCCGGACTTCACCGAGGCGGAACAGATGAAGGACAGCGTGCTCGACATCCTGATCCACCTGTTCGAGAACTTTCTGGATGCCGAGGACGACGCCACACCGGATCGCGACGCGCTCAAGCAGGAGCTCGAGCAGGCGGGTTATCCGGAAGCCGACATCGAGCGCGCGCTCGTGTGGCTCGAGAGCCTCGCCACCGATCCGGACCGGGCGCTCGACGAAGGAACCGCGCGGGCGGTACGCGTGTTCAGCGGCCAGGAGCAGGTGCGGCTCGACACCGACGTGCGCGGCTACCTGCTGCACCTCGAGAATCTCGGCATCCTGTCCGCCGCACAGCGGGAGGTCGTGATCGACCGGCTGCTGGCGCTCGAGGCCGACGACATCGACATCGAGCAGCTGAAATGGGTGGTGCTAATGGTGCTTTTCAGCCAGCCCGGCCAGGAAAACGCCTACCAGCGGATGGAGGATCTCGTGTTCGACGAGCGCCGGGACGCGATGCACTGATCGGGGGTCACCCGCTTCGGCCAGAAAGCCGCGGCCGGGCCCGCGGCTTTGGCGTCTCTGGGGACGACAGGAATTCATCCACCAAATGAGCGCAAATCTCGTCATCGTCGAATCGCCGGCCAAGGCGAAAACGATCAAGAAGTACCTCGGATCTGACTTTGAGGTACTGGCCTCGTATGGCCACGTCCGCGACCTCATCGAAAAGGAAGGCGCGGTGAATCCGGATCGCGACTTCGAGATGAAGTACCAGCTCATCGAGAAGAGCCGGCCCAAGCTCGACGCGATCCAGCGCGCCATGAAGAAGGCGGACGCGCTTTACCTCGCGACCGACCCCGACCGCGAGGGCGAAGCGATCTCCTGGCACCTCTCGGAGATCCTGCGCGAGCACGGCGCGCTCGACGGCAAGGACCTGCGCCGCGTGCGCTTCTACGAGATCACGCGGAATGCGGTCCGGGCCGCGGTCGCGCAGGCCGAGAGCGGCGTGAACGAGAACCTGGTGAACGCCTACAAGGCGCGCCGCGCGCTCGATTACCTCGTCGGTTTCAACCTATCGCCGCTCTTGTGGAAGAAGATCAAGCCGGGGCTTTCAGCGGGGCGCGTGCAGAGCGTCGCGCTGCGCCTGATCTGCGAGCGCGAGGCCGAGATCTCGCGCTTCGTGCGCCAGGAATACTGGACCGTCGAGGCCGACGCCTCGAAGGAATCGTCGCGGTTCCCGGCGCGGCTCACCGAGTACCGCGGCGAGAAGGTCGAGGCGGACACGCAGAAGGCGCGCTTCAGCATCACCAACGAGGGCGATGCGCGCGAGGTCGAGCGCACAATCCTCGCGGCGGCCAACGGCGTGCTGACCGTCGAGAACGTCGAGCGCCGGCCGAAGCGGCGGAACCCCCCGCCGCCCTTCACGACTTCGACGGTGCAGCAGGAGGCCGCGCGCAAGCTCGGCTTCACCGCGCGCCGCACGATGCAGGCCGCGCAGCGCCTGTACGAATCCGGCCACATCACCTACATGCGCACCGATTCGGTGTCGCTGTCGGCGGAAGCCGTCAAGGAGATCCGCGACACGATCAAGGCCAATTTCGGCGACAAGGCGCTCTCCGACGGCGTCAACGAATACAAGACGAAGTCAAAGAACGCGCAGGAGGCGCACGAGGCGATCCGCCCGACCGAGGCGGCCGAAACCCCACAGAAGGCGGAGCGCGACCTTCACGACGAGGACCAGCGCAGGCTCTACGCGCTCGTCTGGAAGCGCGCGGTCGCCTGCCAGATGGCGCCCGCGGTGTTCGACACGGTCGCCGTCGATCTCGTCGCGGGCGACGCCGGCAGCACGGGCCGCGACCGCCACGTGTTCCGCGCCAACGGCCAGACGCTCCTCGAGCCGGGATTCCTCGCCGCCTATCACGAGGATCACGACGAGGACGAAACGGACGTCGAGAGCGAGGACGAGCAGCGCCTGCCCGCGCTCGAGCCGGGCGAGCGGGTGACGCTCGAGGCACTACGCCCCGAGCAACATTTCACGCAACCGCCACCCCGCTACACCGAGGCGAGCCTCGTCAAGTCGCTCGAAAGCCACGGCATCGGCCGGCCGTCCACCTATGCGTCGATCATCGAGACGCTGCGTTACCGCCGCTACGTCGAGATGAGCGGCCGCGCCTTCATCCCGACGGACATCGGCAAGATCGTCAGCAAGTTCCTCGTCAAGTATCTCGGAACCTACGTCGAATACGGCTTCACCGCACGGATGGAGGACGTACTTGACGAGATCTCGAACGGCGAGAAGGAGTGGCACCTCGAACTCGGCAGGTTCTGGAAGCCTTTCATCAAGCTCGTGGAACACATCGCCAAATCCGTATCGCGCGAAGAGGTGGCCGAATCCCGGGAGATCGGCCGCGATCCGGTCTCCGGCAAGCCCATCGCCGTGCGCATGGGCCAGTACGGCCCCTTCGTCCAGCAGGGCACGCGCGACGATCCGGACAAGCCGCGGTTCGCGAGCCTGCTGCCCGGCCAGCGCATGGACGACGTCACGCTCGACGATGCATTGAAACTGCTGTCGCTGCCGCGTGAGCTCGGTCACGCGCCCGACGGCGCGCCGATCAGCGTCGGCCGCGGCCAGTACGGGCCGTACGTGAAGTTCGGGCAGAAGTACGCGTCGATCAAGGAGGACGATCCCTTCACGCTGACGCTCGCGCGCGCGCTCGAGATCGTCGACGCGAAACTCGCCGCCGATCGCGAGCGCACGATCCAGGATTTCCCGGACACCGGCATCCAGGTGCTGAAGGGCCGCTATGGGCCCTACGTCACCGACCGGAAGCGGAACGCGAAGGTGCCGAAGGATCGCGACCCGGCGTCGCTCACGCTCGAGGAATGCCAGGCGCTGCTCGCGGCCGCGCCCGAGCGCAAGGGCCGGTTCGGGCGCCGCGCAAAAGCAGCGGCGCCGGCGCCTGAGGCGGCGACGGCCGAGACCCCGAAGCCGCGGGGCAGGAAGAAGGCCGCGCCGGAATCACCCGGGACGCCGGCATCGGGGAAGCCGCTCGCCAAGCCGAAAGCCATGAAAAAGAAAAAGGCCGCGGCGGGCGCAGTCACGCCCAAGGCCAGCGCCTCCAGGGAGTGATCCGTGACCGATCGCGTCGCCGTGCGCGCATGGCTTGCCGGTTTGCACGAGCGGCTCGTGGAAGCGATCGAGCGCGCCGACGGCAGCGGCCGCTTCAGCAGCGATCGCTGGACGAGGCCCGGTGGCGGCGGCGGCGAATCGCGCGTGCTGAAGGACGGCGCGCTCATCGAACAGGGCGGCATCAACTTCTCCGAGGTGACGGGCAGCAGTCTTCCCGCCTCCGCCACCCACGACCGGCCCGCGCTCGCGGGCAGCGCGTTCACCGCGATGGGCGTCTCGCTCGTCCTGCACCCGATGAATCCCCACGTCCCGACCGCGCATCTCAACCTGCGCTATTTCGTCGCCGAGCCGGCAGGCCTCGAACCCGTGTGGTGGTTCGGCGGAGGTTTCGACCTGACGCCCTGCTACCCCGTGCACGACGACGTGCTGCACTGGCACCGATGCGCGCGCGAAGCCTGCGCCCCCGGCGTCGCAGGCAGCTATGAGAAATACAAGGCCTGGTGTGACCGCTATTTCTTCCTGCCGCATCGCAATGAAACGCGCGGTGTCGGCGGCCTCTTCTTCGACGACCTGAATACGCCCGGCTTCGACGCCTGCTTCGCGTTCGCGCGCCGCGTCGGCGAAGCGTTTCCCCCAGCCTGGCTTCCGATTGCGGAACGCCGGCGCGACACGCCTTTCGGCGAGCGCGAGCGGAGCTTCCAGCTCCTCAGGCGCGGACGCTATGTCGAGTTCAACCTGATCCACGATCGCGGAACGCTCTTCGGATTGCAGACCGGCGGGCGCACCGAGTCGATCCTGATGTCGCTGCCGCCGCTGGCACGCTGGGAATACGGCTGGCGGCCCGAGCCCGGCTCGGCGGAAGAACGGCTCTATCGCGACTACCTGCGCCCGCGCGACTGGCTCGGCGAAGCGTGAAATACCGGCATGCCTGCCACGCCGGCAATTTTGCCGACGTGACGAAACACGTCGCGCTGACGGCGGCGCTCATGCGCCTCGCCGAGAAGGACCGGCCGCTCTTCCTGCTCGATACGCACGCCGGCCGCGGCCACTACGAGATCGGCGGCGCCGCGGAAGCCGCGCGCGGCATCCAGAAGCTCGCTGCCGCGGCGCTTCCCGCAGTGCCGCCGGCAGTCGCGCGCTACCTCGAGATCGTCCGTGGCGTGAACGGGGGTGAGGGCGGACGACTACATTCTTATCCCGGCTCGCCGCTCATCGCGGCAAGGCTCCTGAGGCCGCAGGACCGCGCCGCGCTCTGCGAGCTTCTGCCCGCCGAGGCCGACGCGCTCCGGCGCGAGTTTCGCGGCGATGCGCGCATCGGCGTTCACTGCCGCGACGGCTTCGAGGCGCTCGGCGCGCTGCTGCCGCCGGCGGAGACGCGCGGCCTCGCGTTGGTCGATCCGCCGTATGAGGAGCAGGAACAGGACCTAGCGCGTGTCGCCGACGCGCTCGTCGCGGCGGCGTCACGCTGGCCGCAGGGCGTGCTGATGGCCTGGTACCCGATCAAGCAGGGCGCGGTCGCCGCGCGCCTGCATCGCCGGCTGCTCCACGCGGGAATCCGGCGGCTGCTCGTGGCGGAACTCTGCATCCACCCCGACGATTCGCGGGCCGGTCTCAACGGCTCGGGCCTCGTCACGGTCAATCCGCCCTGGCAACTCGACCAGGATCTCCGTCAGGCACTGCCGCTCCTGCACGGCGTGCTTGCCGAAGGCGGCGCCGGCCGCACGCGCGTCGCGATGCTCGCCGACGAATGAAAGAAGGCGGCCACCGGCATCCCGGCGGCCGCCCCTAATCGCGACGACGCGCGAATCGCGACAGCGCGATCAGGTCTGAGGCGGCGTCTCTGCCTTCGGCTTCTCCTCTTCGCTCTTGTCGCGGCACTTGCCATGACCGCACTTGCCTTCGCCGCATTTCCCTTCGCCGCACTTGCCCTCGCCACACTGGGCTTTCCCTTCGCCACACTTCCCTTCGCCGCACTTGCCTTCCTTCGGCTTCTCTTCGCCCGCAGGATCGCCGGCAGCCAGCATGTAGCCGGTGCCGAGCGCGCTGACGGAGAACGAACTGGCCTGGGCAACGCTCGCGGCAGCGATGGACGAGATGAGCGCCGCGCCAATCGCGACGGCCACCGGCTTCTTCAGAACTCGATTCGACATGGATGACACTCCTTGGTTGACTCTGACTGGCGCCGGGACTCAAAGGCCCCAGTCCACCGCTTCAAACACCTTGTTCGCGACGCCATCCAGGTTTTCGATGCCCTGGCCGACAATGGCGATGCTGCCGCGCGGCGCCGGCAGCACCACGCCGTTGAAACCCTGGTCCTCGACCAAAAGCGGCTTGTCGATCTCGCGATGCCGCAGCAGGAACACGGTCACGGGCCCTTCCGGCATCCGCACGACCAGATGCGGCACGACGCGGCCGTCGTGCACGCAACGCGCCGCGAAGGTCACGTCGCCGAGTCCGGGGCGAAGCCGCGTTCCTTCCGGATCCAGCACGCCCGCGAGCGCCCCGGGAGCGATCGGCGTCGTCGCGTCCATCGCCCCCGGCTCGTGCAGCATGTGATCGATCACCTCGCGCGCGATCGAGGCGCGCGGCGCGCTGACCAGGAGCATGAACCCGACCGCCAGCCCGACGACGAGACTCGCCGCAATCGCGAACAGCCGCCGCCTGTCGGGCGCGGCCGCCGGCGACGCGGCCGTCCTGCGGATGCGGCCCGGCTCGACCGCGAGCGCGCGCGCGATGAGCCCGTCCATCGCCTGCAACTCGTCCTGGTAGCGCGCGCAGGCGGCGCACGCGCCGCGGTGCGCGGAGATCTCGCCGTCCGCAGTGAACGGCTCCGCGCCGACCCGGCGCCGGAATTCCAGGCAGTCCATCATGGGGCGGGCTCCGCGCTGAAGCCGAGCTCGCGACGCAGCCGCGCGCGCGCGCGAAAGAGCCGCGTCAGCACCGCGCCCCGCTGCAATCCCATCATCTCGGCGATTTCGCGCGTCGAGTATCCCATCAGCACCTGCAACACCAGTGGCTCGCGGTATTCGCCGTCGAGCCGGAAGATCGCCGCGCGCATTTGCACGAGCCTTTCGTCCTCCGGGGCGGCGAGTACGTCGGCCTCGGCCGTCACCAGCGCGTCGAGATCGGTGACCTCGTGCCGCTTGCGCTCGAAGCTCCGCGCGAACTCGCGCCGCACGATCGTGAGCATCCAGGATTTCGCCTTGCACTCGTCGGTCAGCGAGTCGATCGCCTTCCAGCCCCGCAACATCGCCTCCTGGACCACGTCCTCCGCCAGTCCCCGGTCCCGGCCCAGCCAGAATGCGAATCGCAGCAGATCGGGGCGCAGGCTCTCGCACAAGCTCTCGAAACGACGACGGCGGTCCGTTTCTCCATCCCCGCGGTTCATGTATAAAGACCGGCCATAGTCTCAGGTTATTTCAGATGGCGCAGCGAGCCACAGGGAGCTTTCCGGGTACGCGCCTGCGGCGCATGCGCCGCGACGTGTTTTCCCGCCGTCTCGCGCGGGAGACGAACCTGGCGCCGGACGACCTGATCCAGCCGCTCTTCGTCATCGAAGGCGCGGGCTCGCGCGAGCCGGTCGCTTCCATGCCGGGCATCGAGCGGCAGAGCATCGATGTCCTCGTGGCGGACGCGGCGCGGCTGTTCAAGCTCGGCATTCCGGCGGTCGCGTTGTTTCCGGTCCCGGATCCGGCGACCAAGACCGAGGACGGCCGCGAGGCATGGAATGCCGAAGGCCTCGCGCAGCGCGCGGTGCGCGCGCTGAAGCGCGCGCTGCCGGAACTCGGCGTCATCACCGACGTCGCGCTCGACCCGTTCACGACCCACGGGCAGGACGGCGTCATCGACGCCGCGGGCCACGTGCTGAACGATGTGACGGTCGATGCGCTCGTGCGCCAGGCGCGATCCCATGCGGCGGCCGGCGCCGACGTGGTCGCGCCGTCGGACATGATGGACGGGCGGATCGGCGCAATTCGCGCGGCGCTCGAGAAGGATGGCCGGCATGACACCCGCATTCTCGCCTATTCGGCGAAGTACGCATCAGGCTTCTACGGACCGTTCCGCGATGCCGTCGGTTCCGCGGCGTCGCTCGGCAAGGCCGACAAGTCAAGCTACCAGATGGATCCGGCGAACAGCGACGAGGCGATCCGCGAAGTCGCGCTCGACATCGAAGAAGGCGCGGACATCGTGATGATCAAGCCCGGCCTCCCGTATCTCGACATCGTGCGCCGCGTCAAGGACACGTTCGGGGTGCCGACGTTCGTCTTCCAGGTGAGCGGAGAGTACGCGATGCTGGCGGCCGCGGCGGGAAACGGCTGGATCGACGAACGGAAGGCCGTACTCGAAAGCCTGCTCTGCATCAAGCGCGCGGGAGCCGACGGCATTCTGAGCTACTATGCGGGGCGGGCCGCGGCCTGGCTGCGTGGAGAACCGAACCCGTGACAGTGAACTCCGGCCCGGGCCGATACGCGTTGTTCGGCCATCCCGTCAGCCACAGCTGGTCCCCCTTCATTCACGGCCTGTTCGCGAAGCAATTCGACCACGTCGTGGACTACAAGCTCCGGGACGTGGAGCCGGGCAACTTCCGGCACGCGGTGATCAACTTCTTCGTCGAGGGCGGCGGCGGAGCGAACGTCACCTTGCCGCACAAGCCGGCCGCGGCGGAGATCGTGAATGACCTCTCGGCCCGCGCCGAGCGGGCGCGCGCGGTCAACACGATCGTGCGCCGGAGCGCGACCGAGCTCTACGGCGAGAACACCGACGGCGTCGGTCTCGTCACCGACCTGACGAGGAACCTCGGCGTCTCGTTGACCGGATCGCGCTTGCTGATCCTCGGCGCCGGCGGCGCGACGCGGGGCGTGCTCGCGCCGCTGCTCGAGCAGGAGCCGCGCGAGATCCGCATCGCCAATCGCACGCCCGAGCGCGCGAAGCGCCTGCGCGACGAGTTTTCCGATCTCGGCGAGGTCTCCGCCTCGGGATTCTCCGAAATCGACGACCGGCCGTGGGACATCGTGATTAACGCCACCGCCGCGAGTCTCGCGGGCGAGGTGCCGGAGTTGCCACCGCGCGTGGTCGGTCACGATACCGTCTGTTACGACATGGCCTACGGGCGCGGTGACACGGCATTCATGCGCTGGGCGACCGAACGCGGTTCCACGCGCGCCTGCAAGGGCTGGGGCATGCTGGTCGAGCAGGCCGCCGAGGCCTACCTGCTCTGGCACGGCGTGCGTCCGGCAACGAAATCGGCGATGACGGCGCTCGAGCGCCTTTAATCCAGGCCCTGCCGCAGGTATTCGTTTTTCAGCGCGACGTAGTGCGCCGCCGATTCCGCGAGGCGCGCGATCTCGTCCGGCCGGAGCGCGCGCTGCTGCCGCGCTGGGCTCCCGATCCAGAGCGTGCGCGGAGGCAGTTCCTTACCCGCGGGCACCAGCGATCCTGCCGCGACGATGACCTCGTCCCCGATCACGGCGCCGTCCATGACGATCGCGCCCATGCCGATCAGGCAGCGATTGCCGACCGTGCAGGCGTGCAGGATCACGCGGTGCCCGACCGTGCAGTCGTCCCCAATTACCAACGGAATCCCCTCCGCACCCGCGAGCCGCGCGCTTGCCACGTGCAGGATGCTGCCGTCCTGGATGCTCGTGCACGCTCCGATCGCGATCGCGTTGACGTCGCCGCGCCCGACCGCGCCCGGCCAGATCGAGGAGTCCTCGCCGATCGTCACGCGGCCGATGATGGCCGCCGCCGGATCGATCCAGGCGTTTCGCCCGATCACGGGCCGCCACTCCCGGTAGGAACGCGGGCTCATCCGGGGAGCGTCACGAGCTCTTCGGCGCTCGTCGGATGGATCGCGACGGTGTCGTCGAAGTCCCGCTTCGTCGCGCCCATGCGAAGCGCGACCGCGAAACCCTGAAGCAATTCATCGGCGCCCATGCCGATCACGTGCAGGCCGACGATCCGGCGGTCGCCGCCGGTCGTCACGAGCTTCACTTCGGCGCGGCGCCTGCGTCCCGTGATGCCGTAGTAGAGCGGCATGAAATCGTGCTGGAACACCTCGACCGCGTCGCCGTGCGCGGCGCGTGCCTCGTCTTCCGTGAGCCCGACGGTGCCGATCGGCGGATGACTGAAGACAACCGTTGGAATCATCCGGTAGTCGAGATGCCGGTCGGGCTCGCCGCCGAACAGGCGGTCGGCCAGGCGGCGGCCCGCTGCAATCGCGACGGGCGTCAGCTCCGATCGGCCCGTCACGTCCCCGATTGCATAGACACCCGCGGCCGTCGTGTCCTGGCGAAGATCGGTAACGATCTCGTTGCCGGCCCCGATTCTCACGCCGACATGCTCGAGACCGAGGCCCGCGCTCTCCGGTGTCCTGCCGATCGCCCACATGACACATTCGAAGGGCCCGAGTCTCCGCCCGTCCGCAAGCGCGATGCGGTGGCCGTCGCCGCCCGTTTCGAGCGCCGCCGGCATCGCATGCGTCGCGATCTCGATGCCATCCGCTTGCATGGCGGCAGTCACCCGCTCCGACAGCATGCCGTCGAAAGTCCGCAGAATGCGGTCGAATCGCACGGCGACGGTGGTGCGCGCGCCGAGCGCGGCGAACACGCCCGAAAGTTCCGCCGCAACATAACCGCTGCCAACGATCGCAACCGACGCCGGCAGCCGTTCCAGTTCGAAAAAACCGTCCGACGTGATGCCGGCATCTGCACCCGGCAGGCCGGGCACGGTCGGCCGCCCGCCGGTCGCGACGACGATGTGCGACGCTTCGTGCATCGCGGCACCGATCGCCACACGGTTCCGACCCGTCATCCGCGCCGGCTCGCGGAAAAGCGACGCCCCGCTGCGCTCCAGGTTCTCCAGGTAGATGCCGCGCAGGCGTTCGATATACGCGACGCGCCGCGCTTTCAGCGCGGCCCAGTCGTACCCCGCGAGCGTCAGCGAGAAACCATAATCTGCCGCATCGGCGACGGCGCGCGCGAGATCGGCCGCGTGATACATGATCTTCTTCGGCACGCAGCCGGCGTTGACGCAGGTGCCGCCGAGCGGCCCGGGCTCGGCGAGCGCCACGCGCGCGCCGTGCCGCGCGGCGCGCTGCGCGCAGGCGAGACCGCCGCTGCCGCCGCCGATCACGATCAAATCCCACGATTGCGTCATGGTCTACTCACGCGGGTGCCGCGAAGGCCGATGATATACTTGAACCGATCATGGCCTGGATTCTCCTGCTCGCGCTCGCGGCGCTTGCCGCCGCCGTTGCGATGGCGGCGCGTCGCGGACTGGTTGCGTTGCAGGACACGAAGCAGGACGCCTGGGGCGCGCTCGAAGCGCAGCTCGTCAAGCGCCACGAGCTGATGGCGCAGATCGTCGCCTTGTGCGCGAAACCGATGCGCGACGAGCGCGAAGTCCCCGACCGCGTCTCGATCACCGGCAGTGCCGTCCTCGCGGCCGCCAAGCGGACGAACATTCCGGCGCTCGCCGCCGCGGACAAGTCCCACCGCACCGCAGTCGCGGCCCTCTTCGCGCGCGCCGGAAGCTATCCGCCACTCGCGGCGAGCGCGGGCTTTGCGAAGCTCCGCGAGCGCACGGCAACGCTCGATGCGCGCGTCGACGAGCGGAGGGAACAGTACAACTCCGCCGTCAGCGTGCTGAACTTCCGCTGCTACGCGTTCCCGTACAGCCTGGTGGCGCGCACGATGGGCATACGGCCCGCCGCTTTCCTTCCCTGACGGTGCCGAGCGCGCCGCGATATATTACGTCGTCATGCGCATCGCGACCTGGAACGTCAACTCGCTGCGGGTGCGGATGGAGCACCTGAGCCGCTGGCTCGCAGACAACCCGGTCGATGCGATCGCGCTCCAGGAACTCAAGCTGGCGGACGAGCATTTCCCCCGCGCCGAGGTGGAAGCGCTCGGACTGCATTCGGTGTGTTACGGCCAGCGGACCTACAACGGGGTCGCAATCCTTTCGCGATCGCCAGCCGCGGACGTCTCGACCGGCATGCCGGCCGATGCCGATCCGCAGCGGCGCGTGATCGCCGCGACGATCGGACCGATGCGCCTGGTGAACGTCTACGTGCCGAACGGCCAGGCGGTGGGCTCGGAAAAGTACACCTACAAGCTCGCCTGGCTCGAGCGGCTCCGCGCCTACCTGGCGTCGCTGCTGCCGGTTCATCCGCTTCTCCTCGTTGCCGGCGATTTCAACATCGCGCCGGAGGACCGCGACGTGCACGACCCGGCGGCCTGGGAAGGCTCCGTGCACGTGAGCCCGCCCGAACGCGAAGCGCTTGCGAAAATCGCGGCGCTCGGATTCTCGGACCTGTTCCGGCGCTTCGAGCAGCCCGCGCGCTCGTGGAGCTGGTGGGATTACCGCATGGGGGCGTTTCGCAGGGATCACGGGTTGCGCATCGACCTGATGCTCGCATCGAAGGCGCTCGCCGAACGCTGCACGGCCTGCACGATCGATCGCACGCCGCGCGCCTGGGAGCGGCCTTCCGATCACGCCCCGGTCACGGCCGTATTTGACATACCGTGAGCCGAAGGATGTGATGCCGCGCATGTCCGCGCCACTTCGATCGGTTGGCAGCGCCGCCCGGGGCGTAAAATCGCCTGCACAACCGCCTCCTGAAGGGGCTCGCAGGCTCGTGCCAAGGCCTTATCGCCGCAGCGATTTTGACGTCACCGACTCGGTGCAGGTGAGCTCTCCTGCCGCTGTGCGGGAAGCCGTGCTCGAGCTTTACGCCGATACCTGGCCCGGCGCGCCCCGGGATACGCTCGAGTCCGCGCTCACGGACTTCGAGCGGCTCTTCACCGGCCAGACACCCGGCTATCTCGGCGTCGACACCGTCTATCACGATCTCCAGCACTCGCAGGATGTGGTGCTCGCGATGGCGCGGCTCCTGGCGGGCTACGAGAGGAGCCATCCGGATGGCCCGCACGTCGGCGCCGAGCGCGCGCTGATGGCGATGGTCACCGCCCTTTTCCACGACTCGGGCTACATCCGCGAAGCGAACGAAAGCGGCATTTCGAATGGCGCCGTGTTCACGCGCAATCACGTGACGCGAAGTGCCCGCTTCCTCGCGAAATACCTCCCCGGTGCCGGGCTCGGGGGCTGGGCGCCTGTCGCCACGCGCATCGTGCATTTCACCGGCTACGAAGTACCGCTCGAGTTGCTCCGCGTCGCCGATCCGCGCGACCGCCTCGTCGGAAACCTGCTCGGCACGGCCGATATGCTCGCGCAGATGGCGGACCGCTGTTATCTCGAGAAATGCCGCGACCGCCTCTATGCGGAGTTCGTGCTCGGCGACGTTGCCGTGCACGCCGGAGCCCAGGGCGTGAAGGTGCTCTATGGCTCGGGCCTCGACCTGCTTCGCCAGACGCCGCAGTTCATCGCATCCACGATCGACAACCGCCTCGGCACCGCGTTCGGCCACAGTTACCGCTACGTCGAGCCGCTCTATGGCGGCGACAATCCGTACATGAACGCCATCCGCCAGAACGTGGAATACCTGCGCGGGCTGACGCGCGGCAGCCGCTGGCCGATGCTGCGGCGCAATCCGCCGGTGTTCACCGTCGTGCCGAACGCCATGGACGGCATGCGGACGCTCCTCGTCAAGCACCTCAAGGAAGTCTTCGGCGCGCCGGCGCCTGCCGTCAACGCGAGCTGAGCCGCGCCCAGCGCGAGCGCATGCGGGGCGGCGCATCGACGTCGAGCACGTAACGCTCCCGGATCGCCGACAGCCGCGCAAGAATCGCCGGTTCGCCGTCCACACCGTTGCCCGCGATCGCCTCGGCGAGAAGCCGCGTCGTCATGCGATTGAGCGCGCGCCGGGCGACCGGCGCGAAGCTCAGGTGCCAGGGCTCGGGCTGCACGCCGCGGCCGCGTCGCGCGTACGGCCGGTAGAAGCCGTAGCGGCGCATATTCTCGCCGAGCCACGCGGAAAGCGCAGCAAAGGGCCCGCCGCGGCAGAATTCTCCGACTTCGAGCGCAGGCGTATAGCCCGCGGCGATGACCGCGCCGTCTGCGACGTCGATGTCGCTTCCCCAGTGATGGCGGCTCGCGCCCGGAAGCGCGGACCAGATGAGGATGGTCTCCACGCGCGAGCCGGGATCGAGCGCGCTCATCTTCACCGGCCGGCCATGGCGGTCGAGCGCCGGCCGCTCGCCACGGTATTTGCCGTTCCAGATCGCGCGCTGACGCTCGAAATCGCGGAATGACGACACCGGCGACAGGTCGAATCCGGCGCGCCGCGCGGCCTCCCGCATGGCGAGAAATGGCTGCACGGCGGCCGCGTGCAGCGTGCAGCGCGGCTCTTCCAGGACGACGAGATGGCCGCGATCCCGGCCCGTCAGTTGCAATCCGTTCAAGCACGGTATGATGATCGCTTCCAATAAGCGCCGCCACGGCCCTATGAAGGAATTGCTGCGACTCAGCCGGATTGCGATCGCGACCGCCGCGGGCGCGGTGGTTGTCATCGTGCTCGCCTCGGTTGCTTTCGCCAATCAGTCGGCCGGCGCTTCCGGCGGCGGCCTGCTCTGGCCGCTCATCGGCCTGGGACTCGTGCTGGTCGTCGCGCTCGCCGCGGCCTGGCGCAACGAGAAGCGGATCACGTCTCCGCTCGCCGACGTGCTCCGGGCGGTCGAGCGGCTTTCGAGCGGCGACTGGGCGACGCATGTCGAGGTGCCGCAGGGACGGATCGGCCGCGCGCTTGGCAGCGCGCTCGAGCGGCTCCGCATCAATCTCTCCGATCACGCGGCGACCGGGCGCGCGCTCGACATCATGCTGGACAGCATGAATGACGCGGTTTTCGTGACCTCCCCCGACGGACTGATCAAGCGCGTCAATCTCGCCGCCACGCAGATGCTCGGCTGGTCGCAGATGGAACTGCTCGGCCGCGAACTCGCGTACATCATCTCCGACCAGGACCGCACCACGTTCAATATCGAGCAGGCCGTGAACGAGATGCTCGAGTTGACGATGCGCACACAGGCCGGTCAAACCATTCCGGTGTCGCTGTCCGGATCCGTGATGTCGTCCGAGGATCCGCGGTTCCAGGGCTGTATCTTCGTCGCGCGGAACATCACCGACCGGAAGCGAGCCGAGCGCCGCATCCGCTACCTCGCGCGCTACGATACCCTGACGAAGATCCCGAACCGCCTCCAGTTCCAGCATTCGCTTCAGCAGGCCATCGCGCGCACGCGCCGCGCCGGGCGAGAGCTTGCGCTCATTTATCTCGACCTCGATCACTTCAAGGAAGTCAACGACACCTTCGGCCACGCCGCGGGCGACCGCGCGCTCGAGATACTTTCCGAGCGCATGAGCCGGAAGCTCCCGCGCGACACGATGCTCGGCCGGCTCGCCGGCGACGAGTTTGCGCTGTTCATCGAGAACCTGCCCTCGGCGACCGACAACCGGCCGGTGATCGGCGCGCTCGCGCGCGAGCTTCTCGACGAGCTCGGCCGGCCGTTCCAGCTCGGCCAGCACGAGCTGTACGTGACCGGGAGCGTCGGCATCGCCCTCTGCCCGCGGGACGCCGACAACGTCGTGGACCTCATCCGCGACGCGGACGCCGCGATGTACTACTCGAAGCAGAACGGCGGCAACAGCCACAGCTTCTTCACGCCCGAGATGAGCGCGATCGCGGTCGAGCGGTTGATGCTGAAGAGCAAGCTGCGGCGCGCCATCGAGCGCGACGAGCTCGTCATCATGTACCAGCCCAAGGTGGACCTGCGCGACGGGCGCGTGGTCGGCGGCGAGGCGCTGGTGCGATGGCGGCTCCCCGGCCACGGCGACATCCCGCCAGCGCAGTTCATTCCCCTTGCTGAAGAGTCGAATCTGATTCAGGAAATCGGCGAATGGGTCCTGAAGCGCGTCTGCCGCGACTACCGGAGCTGGCAGGACCAGGTCCCGCAACCGGGGCGCATCTCCATCAACCTTTCGCTCAAGCAGCTTCGCCAGGCCGAGTTCCTGACCCGCTACCGCTCGGTGTTCGACGACATGGGCGTCGCGCCCTCCAATTTCGAGCTCGAGATCACCGAGACGACCCTGATGACCGAGGCCGGGCGCATGGTGCGGCTGCTCGACGAGCTGCACGCGATGGGGCTGCATCTCTCGATCGACGATTTCGGCACCGGCTATTCGTCCTTGTCCGCGCTCCAGCAGTTCCCGGTCGGCACGCTCAAGATCGACCAGTCCTTCGTGCGCCACGCGACGGTGTCGCGCGAGGATGCGACGCTCGTCCGCACCATCATCGAGATGGGCAAGAACCTCGACCTCAAGGTCGTCGCCGAGGGCATCGAGTCGCAGCAGCAACTCAATTTCCTGCGGAGCCGGGATTGCCATTACGGACAGGGCAGGCTGTTCGGCGAGCCGATGACGGCCGAGGATTTCCTGCAGCTCCTGCTCGCGCAGAGCCGCGGCGAATCGAATTACGGAAAGATGTTCGCGGAGGCGTGAACCCGACGCCCGCTCAGGCCTTCGCGACTCGCGCCGCCCCATCCCGGCGCATGTAGACCCGCACGCGCTCGCCCACCGCGAACGACTGGTCCCGCGCCTGCACGACCGCGATCGTGCGCCCGCGCTCGAGATCGACCGTGAATTGCCAGGCTTCCTCGCGCGTGGCGCGTTCCTCGATCGCCTGGCCCGCGACGGCGCCTGCCACCGCACCGACGGCGCCCGCGACAGCCCGTCCCGAGCCGCCGCCGACGGTCCGGCCGGCTTCGTAACCGATCAGGCCGCCGCCGATCCGCCCGAGTGCCGTGCGACGGCCTTCGATGATCGCATCGTCGATCGCGACGACGCGGCCGTAATTGACGTCCCAGGCAAGGCGCGCTTCGTGGCGCGAATAGATTCGGCCGCTCGACGGCGACGCGCAGCCCTGCGCCAGCAGTCCGGCCAACAGGAGAGGGACCGAGAAAAGCCGGATATTCAGCATGCTTCGCTCCGGAAGCCGCGGGACGCGGTTCTACCGGAACGATCAACGCGCGGCGGCAGCCTCCGGTTGACGCGCGAGATCCAGGGCAATCGCCTCGAATGCCCTGGTAGCACCTTCGGCCCCGGCGCGGCCGAAGGCGGCATCGAGCGCCGCGACGACCGCCGTCACGCGATTTTCCGACGCCTTCTGCTCCGCAGCGACCGCGAACGCGGCGAGCACGCGCCGGTCGGCCTGCCGGCCGATCGTCACCGCGAGCGCCACCTGCGCGACCGGCGGCTCGCCGCCCGTGTAATCGGCCTCGAAGCGGCGCACTTCGAGCGCGATGGTGTGCGTCGTGCGAAAGCGGCTGAAATCGCCCTGCACCGAGCGCAGTCGCCCCGAATCCTGAAGCGCCTCGATCAGGGCGGACTCGATGAGGGCTGGTGTCCGCACGGGCCAGCGGGCGCCCGCAAGGTAATCCATGCGCGAGCCCGGCCAGCGGCCCGCGATGCCCGTGCCGTCGAGGCCCGGCGCGGTCGCCACCACCGTGACGAGAACGTCTGCAACCAATGCTTCGCCGGCCGGCAGCTTCGGGGCGCTGATCCGGTAGTTGACCGGCACCGGCACTTCGTTCTTGAGGCCGCCGAAGCAGGCGCCGGTCAGCAGGCAGGCGGCAACCGGCGCGGCTATCGCGAGTGCTCTTTTCATTGCGGAATCTCCACGCCGGCGGGCTCCGGCCGATAGATCAGGCGCGAGGGATCGCGCTCGAGGCTCTCGGTCAGCGAATCGATCGCGCGCACGGCATGGCGCGTTTCGCGCACGAGCTGCTCGAACTCGGCGAGCCCTTCGCCCGCGAAACGGTCGATGTTTCCCGCATTGTTCGCAACCAGGCGGTCGAGGCGCTCACTCGTGCTCGCGACGTTATCGGCCACTTCCCGGAGCCGCGTCGCGGCGATCCTGATCTGCTCGCCGCTCGTGCCCGTCAACTCGTGCAGCGCCTGCGCGGTGCCCTGCATTTCCGCAGCGGCGGCGCGGAGCTCCAGGAACATCGCGCGCGCCTCGCCGACCGCCGTCGGCAGCTCGGCGGTCGTCTTTTCCGCATAGCCGAAAGTGGCGCTGACTGCCGCGATGTTCTTGTCCGAGAGCATCGCGTTGATCCGGTTGAGCGCCTCGCCCGCTTTCGCGACGACGTCGGGCAGGCTGCTCACCAGCTCGTCGAACTTGGACTCCTCCGAGGGAATGACCGGATACTTGATGCTCTCGACCAACGGCGGCGGCAGCGAGCCGGGATCGCGCGGCTGGAGATCGATGTGCAGCAGACCGGTGACGCCCTGCAGCGCAAGGCGCGCGACGGTGTCGCCCTTGATCGGCGTGCCCTCCACGATGTCGGCGACCACGCGTACTCGTCCCGGGTTCCTCGGATCGATGCCGATTCGCGTCACGCGGCCCACGGACACGCCGAGATAGCGCACGGAGCTGCCCTCCGAGAGTCCGGACACGCTGCCCTCGAAGTACAATTCGTAGCGCCGCTCTTCCTTGCCGTCCGCCTGGTCCGTATACCAGAGCACGAAGCCTGCTCCCAGCACGATCACGAGCAGCACGAATGCCCCGACCGCGACGTAATTCGCTTCTCTATCCATCGGTTCCCGCCAGTCCACGCGAAGCGCGGCTGCGCTCGCCATGGAAGTAATCCCGGATCCAGGGATGGTCGTGCCGGACGATCTCGTCGAGCGTCCCGCTGATCATCTTGCCGTCGACGATCACGCCGACCCGGTTGCAGACCCGGAAGATGGTATCGAGATCGTGCGTTATCATCACCACCGTCAGTGCGAGGCCTTTTTGCAGGTCGAGCACCAGCTGGTCGAAGGCGGCGGCGGAGATCGGGTCGAGCCCCGAGGTCGGCTCATCCAGGAACAGGATCGCGGGGTCGAGCGCGAGCGCCCGGGCGAGCGCCACGCGCTTCGTCATGCCGCCCGAGAGCTGTGCCGGGTACTTCCCGGCGGCGTCCTCCGGCAATCCGACCATGCGGATTCGAAGGAGCGCGAGTTCGCGAAGCGTCGCGGCGCCGATCGCGTGGTGCTCGTTGATCGGAAGCTCCACGTTCTGGGCGACGGTGAGCGACGAAAACAGGGCGCCGCGCTGGAACAACACGCCGTAGCGGCGCTTGACGGCGAGCAGTTCCCGCTCCGACTGGCGGGTGATTTCGTGTCCTTCGATGCGCACCGAGCCCTGGGCAGGTTTCTGCAGTCCGAGCATCGTCCTGAGCAGTACCGACTTGCCGCTGCCGGAGCCGCCCACGATGCCGAAGACCTCGCCGGCGCGGATCTCCGCGTCGAGCCCGTCGTGCACGACCTGGGCGCCGAAACGGTTGACGATCCCGCGGACCGAGATGACAGATTCCATCAGATGTCGAGCTCGAGGAACAGCACGGCGAAGACGGCGTCGGCGAGAATCACGAGGAAGATGGACTGCACGACCGCGACCGTCGTCAGCCGCCCGAGCTCCCGCGAAGAGCTCCGCACCTGCATGCCGCGGAGTGTCCCGACCATCGCAATCAGCAGCGCGAACACCGGCGCCTTGATGATGCCGACCCAGAATGTCATGTCGCCGATCGCCCCCTGCGCTCGCTCGACATACTGGTTGAAGGGAATGTCCACGAGATACCAGGAGAGCAGCGCGCCGCCCGCGAGCCCCATCGCATCCGCGAGCACGGTGAGCGCGGGCAGCGCGATCACGAGCCCGATGATGCGCGGCAGCACGAGCACCTCGACCGGGTCCATGCCGATGGCGCGAAGCGCGTCCACCTCGTCGTTCAGCTTCATCGAGCCGATCTCGGCGGCGAACGCGCTGCCGGACCGACCCGCAACGATGATCGCGGTCAGGAGCACACCGAGCTCGCGGAGCACCGCGACAGTCACGAGATCGACGACGAAGATCTCGCCCCCGAACTTGCGAAGCTGCTGCGCGCCGATGTAGGCGACGATGACGCTGATCAGGAACGCGATCAGCGCGACGATCGGCACCGCGGTCAGGCCGGTTTCATAGACATGGCGCACGACGGAGGTGAGCCTGAGCCGCTTCAGGCTTCCGAACGCGCGGCCGAAGCCCGCCGTCACCGCACCGACAAAGCCGAGCCCATCGAGCGCGTCTTCCTTCACGAGCACGGCCCGATAGCCGAGCCCGTGCAGGGCGCCGCGAACGCCCGCGGGCTCTTCGGCTGCAAGCGGCGCATCCTTCGGCTGGCCAGCGAAGGTCCGGTCGATGAACTCGAGCTGGGCTGGCCGCCCGCCTGCCCATTCGACGCGGCCGGAATGCCGGAGACGCCGCTCGAGTGAGTGCAGGAGCCAGGCGCCGGTCAGATCCATCGCTTCGACGCCGGTGGCATCGAACACGACCTCGCCGGCCGTGCCCGCCGAAGCCTTTTGCAGGCGTGGCTCGAGCGCCGCCGCTTCCTCGACGGTCCAGCGCCCACGAAAACGGAACAGGCGGCGGCCGCCTTCGTCCACTGCCTCGAACTGCATCGACCAGAGGTTACCTCAGGGCCGGCGCCGGTGCGCACTCGCGGCAGGTAACATGGGCGCCGGGAGGCGCGTCTGGAAAACAGCGTACTGGAAGACGTCCTGCTGCTGCTCTCGGCGACGCTCGTGGTTGTCGTTGGATTGCGGCGCCTGCGCCTGCCATTGATACTCGCCTTCCTGCTGGTCGGAATGGTCGTCGGCCCGCATGCCCTCGGCTGGGTCGAATCGACGGAAACGACCCGGACACTCGCCGAGTTCGGCATCGTCTTCCTGCTGTTCACGCTGGGCCTCGAATTCTCGCTGCCGCGGCTGCTCGCGACGCGCGGCGAGGTGTTCTGGCTGGGCGGCCTGCAGGTGGGTCTCACGACCGCAGCAGTCGCGGTCGTCGCGTGGTCCTTCGGGCTCGCGCTCGAAGTCGCGATCCTGCTGGGCGGTGCGGTCGCGATGTCGTCGACCGCCATCGTGCTCCGGCAGCTCACCGAGCAGGACGAACTCAACCGCACGCATGGGCGGCTCGCATTCGGCGCCCTGCTCTTCCAGGACCTCGCGGTCGTGCCGTTTCTCGCGCTCGCGGGCGTGCTCGCGTCACCGGGGGAAGAGTACGGAATGCCCGAAATCGCGCTCGCGGTGATGAAAGCCGCCGTGGCGCTCGTCATCGTGCTGGCCGCGGGGCGCTGGCTGCTGCGCCCATTGTTCCACGAGATCGCGGCGAGCGGCGCGCCGGAAATCTTCACTTTCGCGGTGCTCTTCGTCGCGATCGGCTCCGCCTGGGCGACGCACGCCGCGGGCCTCACCTTCGCGCTCGGCGCGTTCCTCGCCGGCATGATGCTGGCCGAAACAGAGTACCGCTACCAGGTCGAGGCCGGCATCCGGCCGTTCCGCGACACGCTCCTCGGCCTCTTCTTCGTGACGATCGGCATGCAGCTCGACGTGCCGGGACTTTTCCGGCAATTGCCGGCCGTCGTTGCGCTCCTCGTTGCGCTCCTCGTGCTCAAGACCGCGATCGTGATGCTCGCGGCGCGCGTCTTCGCGGGCCAGTGGTTCAAGGCGCTGCGCACCGGCATCGTGCTGTCCCAAGGCGGCGAGTTCGGCTTCGCGCTCCTCGCGCTCCTCCTCCAGAGCCGGCTGATCGGCGCCGAGTTCACGCAGCCGCTTCTGGCCGCCATCACGCTCAGCATGCTGGTCTCGCCGTTCCTGATCCGGCACAACAAGCGCATCGCCCGTTTCCTCCTGCGCGAGACCGGGCCGCGGGAGACCGGCCTCGAGCGGCTCGAGGCCGCCACCAAGGCGCTCGCGAAACGCGAACACGTGATCCTCTGCGGCTACGGGCGTGTCGGGCAGAATGTCGCGCGCGTGCTCGAAAGCGAGGGTTTCGAATTCCTCGCGATGGATCTCGACCCGCTGCGCGTCCGCGCGGCCATGGGTGCCGGCGACGTCGTCGTTTACGGCGATGCGGCCGACGAGGGCATGCTGCAGTCGGCCGGCATCGGCAGCGCCAGCGCCGTGGTCGTGACTTTTTCCGATCCCGCGCGCTCGCTTGCCATCGTCCGCGCCGTGCGCCGGCAACGCAAAGACCTGCCACTGCTCGTGCGGGCGGCCGATGACTCGCATCTCGAGGAGCTGCTCGAGGCCGGGGCGACGGAAGTGGTGCCGGAGACGCTCGAGGCGGCACTCACGCTCGTATCGAATACGCTGCACATGCTCCAGGTGCCGCCGTCCCGCGTGATCCGCGCGGTCGGCGAGATCCGCCGGCAGCGCTACAAAACTCTGCGTTCAGTTTTCCGGCGTGACGGCGCGGGCCCAATCGATGAATCGGGTACTTTCCGCGAAGAATTGCACACGGTCGTGCTGCCGCCGGGCGCCTGGTCGATCGGCCGGACCATCCGCGAAGTCCGCGAGCGCGGCGCGGAGGTCTCTTTTGCCGCGGTGCGGCGCGAAGGCATTGTCGGCCGCGATCCGGACCCGGAAATGACGCTCCGCGAGGGCGACGTCGTCGTGCTGTTCGGGACGGCCGAGGCGCAGGAGCACGCCGAAGCGGTGCTCCTCGCGGGCTGAGCGGCCTAGCGGAAGTCGATATCCACGCTGCCGGAACCGGTGTCGATGACGCCGCTGCCGGTGCCTTCCTTCATCCGCACGGTCCAGATGTCGTCCATCTCGCGCACCGTTGCGCCCGGCGCTTCGATGTCGACGCCGCCGCTTCCCGTATTGATGCGGAGCTCGAGCGAAGGCTGCGCCGGAGAACGCAGGTTGACGCTGCCGGAGCCCGTGTCGATTCGCAGCATCCCGAGCGCCGAGAGATCGCCTTCGATGGTGACGCTGCCCGAGCCCGTGTCCACGTCAAGACTTTCGACACTCCGCAGGCCGCGGGCGCGGACGGAACCCGACCCCGTGTCGGCGGAGAAGGAGCCGCTGAATCCCTGCACTTCGACGCGGCCCGAGCCGGTGTCGGCGGAGACGCTGCCCTTCCCGCCCTGGATGTCGACCGAGCCCGATCCAGTGTCGGCGACGATCTCGCATTCGCAGTCCGTGATCTTCACGGTGCCGCTGCCCGTGTCCGCGCCGACGCGGCCGCGGTGACCGGAGACGACGACCTCTCCGCTGCCGTTGTCGAGTTCCAGCCGTCCCTCACCGCCGGCGGAACGCAGGACTCCGCTCCCGCTGTCGAGCTTGAGGTCGCCGGAGAATCCCTGAGCTGTCGATTCGCCGAACACGTTGCTGACGTCGAGCTTCGCGCCCGCGGGCGCCCGGATCACGAGGTCCACCTGCACGACGATCGCTTCGCCGCGCTTGCCGGAAAGGCGCACGCGCTCGCCGAGATGCTCGACGTAGCTCACGGTCCACCAGTGCGCCGGGCCGCCGGTCCAATAGATCTTCGGGAAATGCTCGCGCGGCAGGCGGACGTCGAAGCGCGAGCGCGAGCCCGTGTCTTTGGTCTGGTACTCGACGAGCCCCGCGAGCCGGTCGGCTTCAGCCTGCGAACCCGCTTCGATCGTCGCGCGCGCCGTGACGTGCACGCCGGGCTGGGTTCCGCGCTCGACGCGGATGTCGCCGATGAGGTTTCGCACCGCGAGGCCTTCGACGGACTCCGGCTTGTATTGCCAGGCGCGCGTTACCGTCGCGCTCGCGGCCAGGGCGGGGAGGCTCGCCGCAAACAAGGCGAGCGCGGCGGTGACGCGAAAATTCGTGCGCATCGTGAAGCTCCGTTTTCTCATGGTGTCAACTCGTCTCGTCGCGGTAGCGGCGCACCCACATGGCCGCGGCCAGCAAGAGGCCGGCGGCGACGACGCCGAGCCACAGATCCGGCGAGGCGTAGAACTCGCGCAGGCTGCCGACGAGGTCGATGTTGGTCAACTTGACGACCTCGGCGCTGACGTCCGCGTCGCTCATGTCGTCGGTCCCGCCGCGCGACGAACCGAGCAGCTTGTACAGGCCGAACAGCCGATACGTGATGAAGTCGCCGACATGTTCGGAATGCAACACCACGCGTTCCAGCACCCAGGCCGCGACCGGGGGCAACACGGCCCACAGGAACGGGCCTTTGGGCGCCCAGGCCGACGCCAGCATCAGGTAAGCGATGATCGGCGAGTACCAGAGCACCGCCGTGACGCACCACAGGAGCGCAATCACGATTCCGCCCATGATCGCCTCGGGCTGCCACATGACGCCCGCCGCCATGCCGGCCATCGCGAGCTTGGCCGAACCGCCTGCAGCGACGATGAACTGCGCAAGCACCGCGCCCGCCAGCGAGACCAGCGGAATCACGACGGCGGCGACCGCGAACTTCGACAGCACCGTCTCGGAATCCGACAGCGGCAGCGATTTCCAGAACAGCACGCTGCGGTCGCGCCGGTCGGCGTACAGCGAGTCAAGCGCATAGAAGAAGGCGACGATGCCCATGACCATGAATACGACGAAGGCGAGGCCGGCGTACACGATCATGAGCAGCCTGAGCTGCACGTCGCGCGGGAAATCGCCGAGAGGCGTCGAGTCGTCGAGCGTGCCGATCGGGCCGAAATGCACGTTGCCCGTCACGACCAGGAGCACGAGGCAGCCGATTACGATCGCCGGCGCAATCCAGATCGCCTTGTGCTCCCAGACCTCGCGGCGGATCAGCCACAAGAAACGTCTCATGCGCGTGCCCCCTCGATGACCGCAACGAAGAGGTCCGCAACCGACGGCACGCCGACCTCTCCCAGGCGCTCGAGGTCGGCGCGCTCGACGCCGCGGAACAGCATGTGCGTGCGGCCGAGCCCCTGGCGCTCCGCGAGCGGCTTGTGCGTGCGCGCCGCGGCCAGGTGCTCCGGCCGGACCGCGACCTGCGCGTATTTCGCCTGCACCTCGTCCATCGCCGCATTCAGCACGATGCGGCCGCGGTCGATGAACAAGAGGTCGGTCAGGATGTGCTCAACCTCCTCTACCTGGTGGGTGGTCACGAGAATCGTGCGCTGCTCGTCGAAGTACTCGTTCAGCAAGGTCTCGTAGAACTGCTTTCGCATCAGGATGTCGAGGCCGAGCGTCGGCTCGTCGAGCACGAGGAGCTTCGCATCGATCGCCATCACGAGCGCGAGATGCAGCTGCGTCACCATGCCCTTCGACAATTCCTTCACGCGGCTCGCCGGCTTGACATCGCTGCGTGCCAGGAAATGCTCGCAGACCTCGCGGCGGAACTTGGGATGTGTCGCTGCGACGAAATCGATCAGCTGGCGCACGCGGATCCAGCGCGGCAGCACGGCGACGTCCGCGATGAAGCAGACGTCCTGCATGAGCTGGTGACGCTGGCGGTAGGGGTCGAGGCCGAGCACGGAGAGCTCGCCTTCGAAGCGCGTCAGGCCGAGAAGCGCTTTGAGCGCGGTGGTCTTGCCGGCGCCGTTCGGGCCGATCAGGCCGACGATGCGGCCGGCATCGACGCTGAAATTCACGTCGTCCAGCGCGCGGGTCGTGCCGAAGCTCTTGCCGAGCCGGCGCGCCACGATGAGCTCAGTCATGCTCACCCTCCTTGGCTGCGTTTTCTTCATCGCGCGCGGGCGTCAGCGTCGGGGCAGGCTCCGGCGGCATCTTGTCGAGCTTGTCCAGGAGTTCCTTGGGCTCGAAACCCAGGCGCTGGATGCGGCCCGCGATCTTGGGCCATTCCTCCTCGAGAAAAAGCTGGCGTTCGTCCTTGAGAAGCGCGCGGCGCGCGCCTTCGATCACGAACATGCCGCGCCCGCGGCGCTTCTCGACGAGCTGTTCGTCGACGAGCTGCTGGTACCCCTTCAGGACCGTCAGCGGATTGAGCCGATATTCCGCCGCGACGCTCCGGACCGACGGCAAGGGATCGCCGTCGTTCAGCACGCCTTCCAGGATCATCGCCACCACGCGATCGCGAAGCTGGCGGTAGATCGGCAGGTTGTCGTTCCAGTTCGTGTCCATGCGCCCGTCTAAGTGAGCTAGCCCGCTACCAGACTACTTTAGCAGAGCACCTTCGGCACTCACGTTGATCGCGGGGCTCGGCAGGCCCTGACCGTCCTTCGCCATCAGGCCGGCGATGCGCTTCGCGACTACCACAATCTCGGGCAACTGGGTCGTCGCCGCGAACGTGTGCAGCTCGCGCTTCGCGAGGACCAGCACTTCCGGCAGCGTCACCTGTGACAACGCTGCATCGCCGACGAGGGTCAGTTCGCCGACCTCGACCGTACCGCGGGGGGCCGCGGCAAGGTGCGCCTGGTCCAGGACCAGCCCGCCGAACGAGACGATCGCGATTGCCGCCACTGCGCTGACCGACTTCCGGGTGTTCTGTGCAACCATCGTGAACATGACTCTCTCCTTTCCTTTCGCTGGTTCGGGCTGCCGCTTTGGCTGGACCAGATGTACTGATGTGCTCCTCTGGTGTTGTAGTTGACTATAACACCGCATCGATTGCAAGCGATTTTTTTGTTATCGAGTGACTGGCAGTCAAGACATCTATTAAAAACAAGCGCTTACGAGAGAAGAGAACCTGGACGATGGGCTTAAGGCAGCACAGCAAGCCCGCTTCAAGCGCGTTTTTGCGAAAGCGCCGAACACCTTTTGCCCCGCTCCGGCGTTCCAAAAACTGCCGGCCCGGCCTTCCGGGTAGAGTGCCGGCGATGGGAGTTGGCGACGCCGACGCGCAATTGATGCTGCGTTACGCCGCGGGCGACGTGCGCGCCTTCGATGAGTTGTACGCGGCACATCGCGGCGGCCTGTGGCGCTTCATCCGGCGCTCGGTGCGGGACGCCTCGGCGACCGACGACGTGTTCCAGGAATGCTGGTCGCGCGTCATCGCGAACCGCGAGCGCTATCGCCCGGAGGCGCGCTTCGCGACCTGGCTGTATCGCATCGCGCACAACTGCTGCATGGATCATTGGCGGCGGAGCGGCCGGCGGGACCGGCGCGAATTGGTAGACGACGACGCGATTGCGGCGGCCGCGGACGATGCATCCGCCGGACCGGTCGAGGCCCTCCTCGAGGGCGAAGCGAGCGAGCGGTTGGCTGCGGCGCTCGGGCGCCTGCCGGCGGAGCAGCGCGCGGCCTTCCTACTCTACGTCGAGGGCGGATTGACGGTAGCGGAAATCGGCGAGGCCACGGGCGTCAATCCGGAGACCGCGAAGAGCCGACTGCGTTACGCCGTTGCGCGGCTCAAGCAATCGCTCGGCGACGACGCCCCGGACTGAGGACATGGAAAAGGACGACAACACGCCATTCACCCGCGAACCCTGGCAACAGCTGTTGCAGGATCGCGCCGACGCGCCTCCGGAGACGACCAACGCCCGCATCCGCGCCTCCGCGCGCCGCGCGCTCGCGCCGCGCGCCGCGCGCTGGTGCCTGCCGGCTTCGCTCGCCGCGAGCTTTCTGCTCGCGGTCCTGCTCGTTCAATGGCAGTACGGCGACGGTGAAGCACCGGCCGTCGTGACCGAGTCGGATCTCGCGTCGCCGGAGGCCATTGAGCCGCCGTCCGGCATCGACTCGTCGCGCGCCGGAAGCGCGCGGGCCGTGGAATCGGCGCCCGCGCGGCAGAAAGAAGCCGCGAGGTACCGCACGGAAGACGAAAGCGCCCTGGATGAATTTGCGGCGGAGCCGGATGCGCAGGAATCACTGGATCGCATTACGGTGACCGGCTCGCGAATCGGCGGGCCCGAGCAGGAACTGAAGGCCGCAAGCGAAATGCCGGCGGAGGAGGCCAGCGACGACGCAGCGCCACCCGCGCCGGCGGTCGCCGGATCACCGGATGCGGCGCGCGAACGCGAGTCGCAGGCGGAGGCGGGGCGGGAGTCGTCACTCGGCGCGTCTTTCGCGCAAACCGCGGTGGAAGTGCGGACCCCCGAGGCGTGGTACGCCGACATCGAGAAGCTCCGTGCAGAGGGCCGCGTGGAAGAGGCGGATCGCGAACTCGAACGGCTGAAGGCGGCGCACCCGAAGTGGCTCGAGCGTCATCTCGAGGAACTGAAGCGCCGCTGACCCCCGGCGCGGGCCAGCCTACTCTTCTTCCAGGCGGCGCCGGCCTTCCTGCAGCTCGCGCCGCTGCTTCGCGTCGACCGCCGGGAACTTCGGGTCCATGCTGGTGAGCGTCTCCACCAGCGTACGCGCGACGGCCACGCGCATGTACGGCTTGTCGTCCGCCGGAGTGGCGTACCAGGGTGCCCACGTGCGCGAAGTCGCGCGCAGCATCGCCTCATAGGTCGACTGGAAATCGTCCCAGCGTGCGCGATCGTCGAGATCGCCCAGGCGGAATTTCCAGTTCTTGTCCGGATCCTCGATCCGGCTCATGAAGCGCTTCTTCTGTTCCTTGCGCGAGACGTTGAGCCAGAACTTGACGATCACGGTGCCATTGCGCGCGAGGTGCTCCTTGAAATTCCGGATCGACTCGAAGCGTTCCTCCCAAATGCGCTTCATGTCGATATCGGGCAGGTGCTGCGCGGCGAGGAACTCCGGGTGCACGCGCACGACCAGCACTTCCTCGTAGTGGCTGCGGTTGAATACGCCGATCTTGCCGCGCTCCGGCAGGCGCGACGCGCGCGAGAAAGTCGTGCCGCAGTTCCAGTTCGCTCGGCCGGCCGAATGCGTGCACGCGAAAGCCCGCCGGATTGACGCCGGAAAACACCTTGCGGATCGTGCTGTCCTTGCCCGCGGCATCGAGGGCCTGGAACACCGTCAGGATCGCGCGACTCTCTTCCGCGAAGAGCCGGTGCTGGAGTTTGTCCAGCCGGTCGACGAGATCCTCGAGCTGTTCCCCGAGCACGGCCTTCGAGGGCGTTTCTTTCGGCGGATCGCGGGAGAAGTCGCCGATCGAGAAACGGCCATCGAACGGCACGAGATGGCGCTTCGGGAAATCCACATTGTGGATGCTCATGACCTGTCCCTTTCCACGCGGATGAAGAGCCACAGCCCGGCGCCGATGAGCGCAAACACCGAGCCGCTCGCAAGCGTTATCGGCCAACCCGCGCGATCGACCAGCAATCCGACGACGGGGGCCAGAAAACCCGCCGCATTGCCGCCCGTGTTGACCACGCCGTAGGCGGTCGATGCGTGCGGGCCGCCGACATAGGTCGCGGCGGAGGCGAATGGACCTTCCGTGAACTGCGTGAATCCAAAACACAAGGACAGCAAGCCGACCGCCACGTAGGGATTGGCGGCATTCATGCCCGCAAGCAGGAACACCGCAACCAGGACCAGGCCGATCATCGCCGGCAGGCGGCAACCCCAACGGCCTCCGAAGCGATGGCACAGGCGATCGCAGATGAACCCGCCGGTAGCGGCCAGGGCTGCGCCAGTCGCGAATGGGAGCACAAACAGGAACCCGCTCTCCAGCAACGCGAAGCCGCGTTCCTCGACCAGATAAATGAACAGCCATTGCGCAAATATGTAGAACACGTAATTCATGCAGAAATAGGCGGCAGCAAGCAGCAGCACGTCCCGGCGCATCAGCACCTCGCGCCAGCTCCCGGGCGCCGGGGTTTCCGTCGCCGCTGGATCGCGATCGTGATTGATCAACGCGATTTCTCTGGGCGCAATCGCGCGATGCTCGGACGGCCGGTCGCGGCCGTACCAGTACCACCAGGCGCCGACCAGGAACCCGAGCGGCGCGAGCGCATAGAAGGAGGTTCTCCAGCCGAACTGGACGATCAGGAACGTCACGACGGGCCCGATGGCCGCCTGGCCGAGAGTGAGGCCGGTGGAGTTCAGGGAATTGGGAAATGCCCAGTTGCCGGTCGGGAACCAGCGGGCGATGCATCCCGTCATGATCGGGAAGATCGGAGCGTTTGCGACACCCATCAGGAATCGCACGACGATCAGCGACACCATTGCACCGGTTGCGGACGCGGCCATCAACCCCGGCGCGAAGCCGGTCAGGAACGTCAGCGCGCCCCAGGTGATCGCGATGACGGCCAACGCCCGGCGGTGACCGACGACTTCGCCGAAGATGCCGCCCGGAATCTGGAACAGCGTGTAGCTCAGGTTGAAGCTGCCGAGGATCCAGCCGATCTCCGTACTGCTGAATCCGAATTCCGCGCGGATGCTCGGAATGGCGACCGAGATGTTGTTCCGCAGCAGGTAGTTGATGAAGGAGAGCGCGATCAGGACCGCGAGGATGCGGTATCTCACCGGCACGGAACGCAGGCTGATCATGGCTGAATCACTGACTCAAGCCTTTGCGCAATGCCCGGTCGCGCTTCAGGTCGCTGAGAATCCGCTCTGCGGCGTTGTGTCCGGGCGCGCCCGTCACGCCGCCGCCGGGATGCGTGCCGGCGCCGCAGAGGTAGAGCGCGGCAAGCGGCGCCGCGTAGCGCGCGTAGCCCGGCAGCGGCCGCATGAAGAAGAGCTGATCCGGCCGCAGGTCGCCGTGGAAGATATTGCCCTCGGTAATGCCGAAGACGGTCTCGAGGTCGAGCGGGGTGTAGAGGCGGCTCGCGACGAGCGAGCGGCCGACCGCCGGGGCGAAGCGCGTGATCTGGCGAAGTAGCTGCGCTTCGAGCCGCTCCCGCTCGAGACTCCATTCGGATCCCGCCAGGCGATACGGCAGGTACTGCACGAAACAGGTCATCACGTGCCTGCCCTTCGTCGCGAGCGAAGGATCGACGAGGGAAGGCACGACGCAATCGATCCAGAGCTCTTCCGCGATCCGGCCGCGGCGCGCCTCGCCGTAGGACTGCTGCGCGCCGTCGAGCCAGGGCACGAGCGTGAACTGGGATCGCTGCAAGGCATCGGCCGCGGGATCGCTGCGCTCGACGACCGGCTCCTCGCCGAGCACGAGATTCAGCTTCGCGCAGGGGCCATCCATCTTGATGCCGCGGACCGCGGCAAGGAATTCCGGATCGAGCGCCCCCTCCGGCATGAGACTGAGATAAGTCCGCTTGGGATCGGCATTCGACACGACGATGCCTGCGTCGATCTCGCTGCCGTCCGTGAGCGCGACGCCCCGCGCGCGCGCGCCGCTCACGCGGATCTGCGCGACTTCGGTGCCGGTCCGCAGCGCGACGCCTTTCGAGCGGCAGGCCTCCGCCATTGCCACGGTGATTGCGCCCATGCCGCCCATCACGTGGCCGACGAATCCCTGTTTCGCTTCCGCGCCCCCACCGAGCAGATGGAACAAGAGTCCGAAAAGCGTGCCAGGGTCGTAAGGTCCACCATGCTTGCCGTAGAGGCTATTGGCGAGAATGAGCGACTTGAGGTGCGGCGACTCGAGCGAGCGATCGAGGAACTCGCCGAGACTGCCGGTCGCGAAGGCGACGAGATCCGGTATTTCGCGCCCGCGCAGGCGGCGGAACCGGAGCGCGAGGCCGAGGAGTTCCTTGAGGCCCGCGAATCCGCTCCTCCCGAGATCCGGCGGCGCCTGCATGAAGAGCGGCTCGAGATGGCGCGCGAGCCCCGCGAGCCGTCCCTCGAGCGCCAGGAACCGCTCGCAATCCGCCGGCGCGAATTGCCGCAGCAACGCGCGCATTCGTTCGCGATCGCTCCACCAGGGGAGCACGACGCCGTCCGGCGTCACGGACTGGACGGTCGGATTCGCCGCGACCATGCGAAGCCCATGCCGGTCGAGCGCGAGATCGCGGATGATCTCCGGCCGCAGCATGCTCGCCATGTACGAGGCGGTCGAAACGCGGCAGCCCGGCGCTTTCTCGTGGTCGATCTCCTCGGTCACGCAACAGCCGCCGAGAATCCCGCGCCGCTCCACGACGAGTGTCGACAGTCCGGCGCGCGCCAGATAGAAGGCGGCCGTCAGGCCGTTGTGACCGCCGCCGATGACGACGACGTCGTAGCGACTTCGTGACACGGGGATGCGTCAGTCCTGGGGAATCCGGGACAGGTCGCCGAGGTGCCGCTCGAGATAGCGGCGGATGTCCAGGCTCGGATCCTCCATCGGCGCGTAGAAGCCGCCGCGAAATCCACGGGATTGCATGCCGATCTGCACGCCTTCGCCGACGCGCCAGTCCTGGCGGTTCACGACCTCCCAGAACTCCACGACGTCGCGCGGGTCGAAGCCGGGCTTCCCGACTTCCGATTCGTGAAACAGGAACTCGCAGGCAATGCGCGTGAGCGACGGTCCTTTCGGCCAGAGCGTGAACGCGGCGACGTGCTCGGCCGCGGCGGAGAGCAGCAGGTTCGGATACACGACCTCGCCCTTGTGATGCGTCTTCTCCGTGTCCGAGAGCCCAGGAAACGGCGCTCGCTTCGAATCGCCAGAGGCCGTGAATGTCCAGGCGCCCGCCCGGTGCGGAATGCCGTCTTCCCATTCCAGCCCCGCGCCGCCCTGGTCGCGGAACGCCGGCACGAGCGCGCACAGCTCCGGATGCACCGGGCCGCAGTGATAACACTCGTTGTAGTTCTCGAGAATCACTTTCCAGTTCGCGCGCACGTCGTAAACGAGCTGCGCGCCGCGCCGGAGGTCCTTGAATGGATAGCGGCCGAGAATGCGCGTCGCCTTCTCGACCTGGCTGGCGAGCGGCGGCGGATCGTCCGATAAGTTCAGGAAGATGAATCCGCCCCAGGTGTCGAGCGCAACCGGCACCAGTGAGAAATTCTCCTTCGGGCAGCTCGCGTCGAACTGGACGAAGGGCGCGGCCCGGAGGCTGCCGTCCAGGTTGTAGCTCCAGGCGTGATAGGGACAAACGACGGCGGCGCCGATCCTGCTCGTCCGACTGGCAGCGGGATCCGCGATGTCGGGCAGCGGATTCGCGCGGACGAGCTGGCTGCCGCGGTGCCGGCAGACATTGTAAAAGGCGCGCAAGGCCTCGTCGCGGCCGCGGAGCACGAGCACGCTCTCGCCCGCCACCTCGACGTGCAGGCAATCGCCCTTGTCGGGAATCTGGTCCATGCGGCCTACGCAGAACCACTGGCTGTGGAAGATCCGCCGCGTTTCGAGCGCGAAGACCTCCGGGCTCGAGTAGAAATGTGCCGCGAGCGCCGGTTTCAAATCCGATGCGAGGACAGGTTTGTCGTCGGCGTTCATCTTGTCTCCCGGCTCAGATCGCGGGTCCCGGCACGATCGGCGACCCGTCGAAGAAACGGCTCAACCGGAATGCCGGCAGCACGCCCGGATCCGCGGTTCCGCTCATATCCCCGCGATCAGTTTACCGGCGTTCATACCCTATGCTAGCGGACATGCCGCAGTCCGCGTCGGCCCCCTCCCGCACTGCCTGGTTCGTGCTCGCACTCATCGCGCTCGCGAACTTCGGGAATTTCTACGTCTACGATTCGATCGGGCCGGTCGCCGACCTGCTGCAACGGCAGCGCGGATTCAGTGACACGCAGATCGGCCTCCTGAACGCCATCTACAGCCTGCCGAACGTCGTGTTGTTGCTGATCGGCGGCCTGATGGTGGACCGCCTGGGGGCCGCCCGCATGATGCTGTGGACCGCTGCCTTGTGCTTCGCGGGCGCGCTCCTGACGGCCATGAGCCCCGGCTTCGACGGCATGGCGGCGGGCCGCCTGCTGTTCGGCATCGGCGCCGAGACGTTCAATATCTGCACGCTGGCCGCGATCGTGAAGTACTTCTCGGGCCGGCACCTTGCGTTCGCCATGGGCTCTTCGATCGCCTTCGGCCGCGCCGGCGCCTTCTCCGTCGACCTGTCGCCAACCTGGATCGCGAGTGCCTACGCCGAAGGCTGGCAGACGCCGCTCGTGATCGCCGCATTGTTCGCCGGTCTTTCGCTCGTCATGGCGACGACCTATCGCTGGCTGGATCGAGGGAAGCCCCCGGTTCGCGGCATCGAGAACAGCGGAACGGTGCCGCACAAGTTCGCCAGCGACTGGCGTCATTTCGGCCCGGCTTACTGGTACCTGCTCGCGCTCTGCGCCCTGTGGTACGCCGTGATCTTCGCGTTCCGCAGCACGTTTTCGATCAAGTATTTCCAGCACGTCCACGGACTCGACCTCGCCGCCGCCGGAGCGATCAATGGTTACGTGTTCCTGGCGGCGCTCGTCACGACGCCGTTGTTCGGCTGGCTCTGCGATCGCATCGGGCGCTACGCGCCGCTGCTCGCATTCGGCGCATTGCTCCTGCCGTTCGCGATCGCGACCCTGATGATCGCCGACTGGTCGCTGTGGATCGGCACGGCGCTCATCGGCGTCAGCTTCTCGCTGGTGCCCGCAGTGATGTGGCCGCTCGTGGCGCGGCTGGTGCCGCACGATCGTCTCGGCACGGCACTCGCCATCATGTGGGTGGTGCTGAACGCCGCCATTGCCGGCGCGAATCTCGTCGCCGGCATGCTCAACGACGACTTCGGCGCGAGCGCGGGCAATCCCGACGGCTACCGCCCGATGATGCTGTTTTTCCTCGCGTCCGGCGCGCTCGGCTTCTGTTTCGCGCTGGCGTTGTGGCTGAACGCGGGGCGGCAGCGGCACGAGGCCGCGATGCACGCCCGATAGGGCCGTCGTCGGCTGCTACAATTCCCCGTTTGGAGAAAAAACCCGCCACTGTCACGATCACCGGAGCCGCGGGCCAGATCGGCTACGCGCTCGCATTCCGCGTCGCCTCGGGCCAGATGCTCGGCACGGATCGCCCGATCACCCTGCAGCTGCTCGAGATCACGCCCGCGCTGCCCTCCCTCACGGGCGTCGTGATGGAACTCTCCGACTGTGCCTTTCCGACGCTCAATCGCGTCGTCGCGACCGACGATGCCAAGGCCGCGTTCCGCGACTGCGACTACGCGCTGCTGGTCGGCGCCCGCCCGCGCGGGCCCGGCATGGAAAGGAAGGACCTCCTGCTCGCGAACGCGCAGATTTTCTCGGCCCAGGGCCGCGCGCTCAACGAGGCTGCGAGCCGCGAGGTGCGCGTGCTCGTCGTCGGCAATCCCGCGAACACGAATGCGCTCATCGCCGCGTCGAATGCCCCCGAAATCGATGGCCGCAATTTCACCGCGATGATGCGGCTCGATCACAACCGCGCGCGCGCTCAGCTCGCCCTGAAAACCGGCGCGCGCACGACGGCCATCCGGCGCATGATCGTCTGGGGCAATCACAGCGCGACGCAGTACCCGGACATTGCGCATTGCACCGTCGGCGGCAAGCCCGCGAAGTCGCTCGTGGACCAGAAATGGTATCGCGAGGAGTTCATCCCGACCGTCCAGCAGCGCGGCGCGGCGGTGATCAAGGCGCGCGGCTCCTCATCCGCGGCATCGGCCGCCTCGGCCGCGATCGATCACATGCGCGATTGGGCGCTCGGCACGCCAAAAGACGACTGGGTCAGCATGGCGGTGCCCGCCGACGGCAGCTATGGCATCGGCGAGGGCGTCATGTATTCCTATCCGGTTACCTGCAAGGACGGGCGCTACGCGGCCGTGCAAGGGCTCGCAATCGACGAGTTCAGCCGCGATCGCATGGACGCGACGCACCGCGAGTTGCTCGAAGAACGCGAAGGCGTGCGGGACCTGATCTGAGGAGTCGTTTCATGTCGCTCGGAATACGTGCCACGGCTGCGGCCTGCCTGTTCACGCTGGTGCTCGCCGGACCCGCTACGGCCCAGGAAAAGACGCAGAAGCCGCCGTTGCACGGATCGCACTGGATGGCGATCACGGGCAAGCCGCTCGCGGCGACCGCGGGTGCGCGCATGTTCCAGCGCGGCGGCAATGCCGTCGACGCAGCCTGCGCCATGCTCGCCGCGACCTCGACGATGTGGGACGTGCTCTCCTGGGGCGGCGAAACCCAGGCGCTGATCTACAACCCCCTCGCGCGCAAGATCGTCGCGATCAATGGACTCGGCGTCGCCCCCACCGGCGCGACCGCCGACTTCTATCGCGGCAAGGACATGAAGTATCCGCCCGAGTACGGGCCGCTCGCCGCGGTCACGCCCGGCACGCCGGGCGCGCTCATCACGATGCTCTCGGAGTTCGGCAAGCTCTCGCTCGCGGAGGTGCTCGCGCCCGCAATCGAGCTCGCAGACGGCTACCCGATCGACTCCGAAACCGCGGATCGCATAGAGCTCGAAAAAGAACATATCAAGCAGTGGCCATATGCGAAGGCCGTGATGCTTCCGCACTTCGGCGAAGCGCGCGAGGCGCCGCGCGCGGGCGAGATGTTCCGCCAGGCGGATCTCGCGGCGACGCTCAGGAAGCTCGTCGAGGCCGAAGCCAGAGCACGGAAGGCCGGCAAGTCGCGCAAGGAAGCTCTGCAGGCCGCCTACGACCGCTTCTATCGCGGCGACATCGGCGACGAGTTCGTGCGCGGCGTGCAGGAACAGGGCGGACTGATTACGAAGAACGACCTTGGCCGCTGGCGCGTCGAGCTCGAGGAGCCGCGGCACACGAATTACCGCGGAATCGACGTCTACAAGCTCGACCACTGGGTGCAGGGACCCGCGATGCTGCAGGCGCTCAACATCCTCGAGAACTTCGACCTGAAGGCGATGGGCTACAACAGCGCGGGCTACATCCACACGGTTTACCAGGCGATGAGTCTCGCCTTCGCCGACCGCGATTTCTATTACGGCGACCCGTACTTCCCGCCGGTCGAGCCGATCGAGGGACTGCTCTCGAAAGATTACGCAAAATCACGGGCGGCGCTCGTGAAGCCCGATCGCAATGACCCCGCGATCGGCCCCGGCGATCCCTACCCCTACCAGGGTGGAACGAATCCATACGCGGAGCTGCTCCGGAAGCGCGCGGCGGCTGTGCCTTCATTCGATGCGGCGCGTTTCGCCGCCGCGACCGACCCGGATATCGGTTCGTTCCGACGCGGCACGACGACCGTTATCGCGGCCGACAAGGAAGGCTGGCTCGTCTCGATGACACCCTCCGGCGGCTGGCTACCGGCGGCCATCGCGGGCAGGACCGGCATCGGCATGAGCCAGCGCGCGCAGTCGTTCGTGCTCGACCCAGCGGAGAATCCATTCAACGTGATCGAGCCCGGCAAGCGCCCGCGCGCGACGCTGACGCCCTCGCTCGCGTTCAAGGACGGCAAGCCCTGGCTCGCCTTCGCCGTGCAGGGCGGCGACACGCAGGACCAGAATCTCCTCCAGTTCTTCCTGAACGTCGCCGAGTTCGGCATGACACCGCAGCAGGCCGCGGAGGCGCCGAACTTCAACAGCTGGCAGATGCACGACTCCTTCGGCCAGCATGAAATCTTCCCCGGCCGGCTCGAGCTCAACAGCGCCATGCCGGACTGGGTGCGGCGCGACCTGAAGAATCGCGGCTATACCCTTGAATACCGCTCGCGGACTTCAGGCCCCATCAATGCGATCCTGCTCGACCACGCGCAGGGCACGATGTGGGGCGGCTCCAGCAACCACGGCGAGGATTACGGCATCGCCTGGTGATTGGGCGTACGATGCCGGCCACGCCCGCCGGGTGGCGGGACCAAAACAATCTTTCAGGGGGTTTCATGAATTCGAAGACAGCCGGCCTTCTGGCCACGGCGATGGCGTTCGTTTCTGTTTCCGCGGCGGCGCAGGAACACTGGACCGAAGGCCCGGTGTGGGAATGCAGCGCTTACCGGACCAATCCGGGCCAGTTCGACACTTACTTGCAATACATCCGTGCCCACGCGGAAGTGATCAACACCGAGGCAAAAAAACAGGGCCTGATCCTCGACTACAAGACCTTCGTCAAGGCGCCGAGCGACCAGAACGACTACGACGTGCTGTTCTGCACGCTGTCTCCGAACTACGCCAAGGCGCTCGACTACAACCAGGGCGATGACGACAAGTTCGAGGCGGTTTCCGCCGCACATTGGGCGACAAAAGACGAGGACAAGCAGAGGGAAATGTCCGCTCCGAGGCTCGAGATGCGCACTTATATGGGCACGAGCTATCACCGCGAGGTGACATTGCGGGCGCCCGAATAAGCCGGACGAGTGGTTCTCGATGACCGAAGCCGGCGCTTGCGCCGGCTTCTTTTTTTCAGTTCTGGGCTTTCGCCTGCTGGCTCGCAACAGTCTCGAGGCCGGCGAGGTTGACACCGGTCGCGAGCGCAGCCTTCAGCTCGTCGACGCTCGCGGCATTGCCCGAGACCTGGACCGAAAAGCGCTGGCCGACGATCATGCCGTACTCGCCATTGCCGTTCGTCGCGTCCCAGCGCTCGTGGATCATGCGCCCGTCCGCGCGATAGTCGCGCTCGTAGCCGCCCTGCCACTCGCGCTCCTGCTCGACGTTGGCCCAGGTGGCGAGCGCGACGAATCCCTGCGCTCCGCCCGTGTCGGTGATCTCGAGTCGGAGGTTCCGGCCCGTGCCATCCGAATAGTCGGCGTTGGCCTCGGAGACCTGGATCCCCAGGGCGTTGTTGCGTTCGGCCGAGACATTCGTGCGCGGCAGACCGGCAAGCGTCTCCGGTAGGAACGACTTGATCTGGTCCGTCGCCAACGCTTCTCCGCCCTTGCCGCCGCCGACGACCGCGCCCATGAGCGCCCCGATCGCCTCGCCGCTCGGCACGCCGCCCTGCTGGTCCGCGGATTGCTCGACGCGCTTGCCCGCCGCCTCGATTTCCTTGCTCCAGTCCTCGAGCTTGCCGAGCGGGCTGTCCTTGTCGAAGCTGCCGCTCTGGCCCACGGTGGGCCCCGCGGCGCCATAACCGCCCCACATGCCGCGGCCGATGATGCTGCCCGCGATCCACGCGACCATCCAGAAGAGCAGGATCGCGGCGATGACGCTGACCGCCGTGTAAGCGGCGGATTTGTCGGGCGGCGATTTCATCGTGATCGGCAGGCCGACGTACAACAGGTAAATGCTGTAGATGCCGCCCGCGAGCAGGATCAGCACGCCGATGAAGGGGAGGATCTGGGCGATGCCGGCGACCCACGACGCCGTCATCGCATAGGCGCAGGTCTTGAGCGCCTGGAGCTGATCCTTCTGCCCGCCGAAGCTGGGCGCGAGCGCATTGACGATGAGCGCGAAGACATAGACCGCGACGAGCGAAAGCGCGTAGCTCACGACGAGCCCGATCAGCCCGTCGCCGATGTCCACGCGATAAGTGCCGAGGAATGGCACCGAGTAACCGATCAGGCTGTTCTTCAGGAACATCGCGATCGGTCCGATGGCGGCCAGGATCGCGATGTAGTTGCGGTAAAGACCCGCGGTCGTTGCCGGTTCGCCGGCGATGACCGGCCATTCGGCGGCCGGCGTGAGCAGGATCCGCTTCACGCGCCCAATCAGATTGCCCATGGTGAATTCCTCCCCGTCGACAGCATACACAGAAATGTTTTTTGCACTGCAAACAATCGTGCCGCTAGGGTGCATCCCCTAATCCCGCATTCCATGCTGAACGCGGTATAAGTACGGAGCCAATGGTGCTTACCGCGCTCTGGGTGCTGCTTTTCACGAGCCTGGTGCTGTGGCTCGCCTACCAGCGCGCGAGCCTCGCCAAGGCGACGCTCGTGCTCGGCGTCCTGCTTGTCTACTACAACCTGTTCGGCGCCGGCCCGCTCTGGTGGAAGGTCGCGCTCTGGGGCCTCTACCTGCCGCATGTGCTGCTCAATATCCGCCCGCTCAGGCGCTACCTGATCTCGAACCGGTTCCTGAAGCTCTACAAGCGGATGCTTCCCCCGATGTCCACGACCGAGCGCGAGGCGCTCGAGGCCGGCACCGTCTGGTGGGACGGCGAGCTGTTCACCGGCGGACCGGACTGGAACAAGCTGCTTTCGGCCAAGGCGCCGAAGCTGTCGGCCGAGGAGCAGGCCTTCATCGACGGGCCCTGCGAAGAGCTCTGCCGGATGATCGACGACTGGGACATCACTCACCGGCGCGCGGACCTGCCGCCCGAGGTCTTCGACTTCATCAAGAAGAAGGGCTTCTGGGCGATGATCATCCCTAAGAAATACGGCGGCCTCGAATTCTCGGCTTACGCGCATTCCAGCGTGGTCGTGAAGATCGCGAGCCGCTCGAGCACCGTCGCCTCGACCGTCGTCGTGCCGAACTCTCTCGGGCCCGCGGAGCTCCTGATGCACTATGGCACCGAGGAGCAGAAGAATCACCTGCTGCCGCGGCTCGCGCGCGGCGAGGAAATTCCCTGCTTCGGCCTGACAGGCCCGCGCGTCGGCTCCGACGCCAGCGCGTTGCCGGATACCGGCATCGTCTGCCGCGGCACCTATCACGGCCGCGACACCATCGGCATCCGCCTGCATTTCTCGAAGCGTTACATCACCCTCGCCCCGATCGCGACCCTCATCGGGCTCGCCTTCCGGCTGTTCGATCCGGAGAAGCTCCTGGGCGGCGTTGAGACTGATTATGGAATCACGGTCGCGCTCGTGCCGCGCGACACGCCCGGCATCACGATCGGCCGGCGGCATTTCCCGCTCAACGGGCCGTTCCAGAACGGGCCGATCCAGGGCCGGGACGTGTTCGTGCCGCTCGACGCGATCATCGGCGGGCCGAAGATGGCGGGCCAGGGCTGGCGCATGCTCGTCGAGCAGCTCTCGGTCGGGCGCTGCATCTCGCTGCCGGCGATCGCGACCGGCGGCGGCAAGGGCGCCGTGTATTCCACCGCCGCCTACGCCCGCATCCGCCGCCAGTTCAACCTGCCGATCGGGCGCTTCGAGGGCGTCGAGGCAGTGATCGCGCGCATGGCGGCGCGCATCTACATCATGGACGCCGCGCGCTCGGTCACGACCGGCGCGATCGACGGCGGCGAAAGGCCCTCGGTGCCGGCGGGAATCCTAAAGTACCACACAACCGAAATGGGCCGCCTGGTCGCGAACGACGCGATGGACATCCAGGGCGGCAAGGGCATCATGCTGGGCCCGAAGAACTACATCGGGCGCGGCTACCAGATGGTGCCGGTCAGCATCACGGTCGAGGGCGCCAACATCCTGACCCGGAGCCTCATCATCTTCGGCCAGGGCGCGGTGCGCTGCCATCCCTGGGTGCTCAAGGAAATGAACGCCGCGCAGGACCCGGATCGCGAGCGCGGCTTCCGCGAGTTCGACGCCGCGCTCTTCAAGCACATCGGATTCACGCTCTCGAATGCCGTGCGCTCGTTCTTTGGGGCGGTCACGCTCTCGCGGATCGTCACCGCGCCGATGGGCGGGCCGACCAAGCGCTACTTCGAGCACATCAACCGCTTCAGTGCGTCCTTCGCCTTTGCAACCGACGTCGCGATGCTCTCGCTCGGCGGCTATCTCAAGAAGAAGGAGAACCTGTCCGCGCGGCTCGGCGACGTGCTGTCCTCGATGTACCTGGCGTCCATGGTGCTGAAGCACCACGAGAACCAGGGCAAGCCGGAGGCCGACCTGCCGCTCGTCGAGTTCTCCTGCCGCTTGCTGCTCTACCAGGCGCAGGAGCAGCTGCACAGCTTCCTGCGAAATTTCCCGGTGCGCTGGCTCGCGGCGCTGATGCGCCTCATCATCTTCCCGCGCGGGCTGACCTACTCGGCCCCTTCAGACCGCCTGAATCCGCAGATCGCGGAACTCGTCATGAATCCGGGCGAGGCGCGCGAGCGGCTCTGTCACTACATCTACCGCACGCTCGAGCCGGGCAATCATCTCGGTCTCGTGCAGCAGGCGATGGAACTTGCGATCGCGGCCGAGCCGCTCGAGAAGAGAATCCGGGTCGACGGCGTCAAGACCGGGATCGTCACCGCCCTCGACCTGCCGGGACAGATCCGCGAGGCGCTCGCGGCGGGCATCGTGAGCGAAGCCGAGGCGGCGCAGCTTCGCGACTACGACCGCAAGGTCATGGAAATCATCCACGTCGACGATTTCGATTCGCGCGAGCTCGTCGCAGGTAGCGCCTACGAGATTCAGCTCGACGGCGGAAGTATGCAGGTCGCCTAGAAAAGGGGACGTTACCCTTTTCCCGAAGGAACGAAGGAAAAGGGTAACGTCCCCTTTTCTTGCGCAGCGCCTGCTACGCCATCCGACTTCGATCACAAGCCTGCAATTCCGGCACTCCCGAGCGGAGACTGCCAAGGGAAGCTGCGACGCAGTTTGCAGAATCGGTCTTCCGAATCCCCTGAACTGGCGGCATGGAGCTCCAGACCGTCGCTGACGTGCGCGAGTTCTTCCGGGACGCGCTGCAAACCGCGCTCGAGCAGCAGCACCTGCAGGTCCGCGATCACACCGAGCACTACATCGTCAACCTGCTCGCGATGTTCTCGCACACCGACGCGCTGTTCGAGCCCGGGCCGGAGCAGCGCACGCAGCTCAAGCCGCTCGCGATGCTGCTCGCTGAGGCAGCCGATGCGCCGGATTCCCTTCAGCGCTTCCGCATCCTGCAACGACTCGGCGACGTCGCCCTGTTCGCCGCCGGATTCCTGGCCGGCGGCCTCGCGCGCCATCCAGTGGACGTCAATTACCACATCGCCATGGGTGGCCGCGCGTACGGCGCGCTCGCGCAGGCGCCATTCCACGGCGCCAGGCGGGTGCTCGCCGACGTCTTCGCCGAGCTCGAGGACAAGTTCCAGCCGCTGGTGGATGCGCTGAACGAGATTGCCGAAGGCGCGGCCAAGCAATCGCAGCGCGACGTGCTGCGGCTCTATGAACTGTGGCACAAGACCGGCAGCCGCCGCGCCCATCGCCTGCTGCTGAAGCTCGGCGTCCGGCCGGTGCCTGCAGCCACGAACGCGCACTGAACCACCATGCCTGGCGGAGCCCTCGAACGGCTCGAGTCGCTGCTGACCGGCATCTACGACCTCGAGCTCGACTGCCGCGTCGAGGATTTTCTCGTCACGGACCGCCAGGCCCTTCCCGGCGCGTGCCGCGACGCGCCTGGCGACGAGCAATTGTTCGTGAGCGGCGTGGACGATGAGCTTTGCATGTCGCTGTACCTCGATCCGGCGCTGCTCGCGCGGCTCGAACGCAACGACCCGAGCGAAGAGCTTAACCAGGACAACGTCGCCGACTGCTGGACCGCGCTCGAGGGCATCAGCCATTTCCTCTGCGTCGCGCACAATGCGGGTCACGACCGACCGGTGTCGCGGCTCACGCTCGAGCTGCAGGCCGAGGTCGACAAGTACGTCGCGAGCTTCGTGCTGCTTCGCAGGCGGCATCCGCGCCGGTTTCCGGTGGAACTGCACGCCCTGCTGTTCACCCGGTGCCGCATCGATCCCGCGCTCGCCGCCGGTCGCGAATCGATCTATCGCCGCGCGAGTCGTTACGCGGCACAGTTCTGCACCCGCATGGAACCGCGCCTCAGGGCGCTGTGCCACAAAGACGATGGTTCCTGGACCGCGAGCCTCCGGCGCTTTTACCGCCTCAGCGACGGCGGCAAGCTACGGCACATCGAGCGCCCCTTGCCCGCCTGACACGCCTGCCTCCGCGGCCTCCCGATTCAGGCGCCTCACGAACGTTGCGCGCACACGCTGCGAAATCTGCAGGTAACACGTCCAGATGACCAGGAACACGAGATCCCGCAGGTAAGCGGCCCAGGCCGGCAGTGCGCCCTCGTCCTCCACGGCCACGAGCCGTCTCGTCAGCATGTCGCAGGCAACGAAGTAGAGAACGGTGACCCAGAACATCCAGGTCACGAGCGTCGGCGCCGAAGTGCGCTTGCGGAAGAAGAGCACTGCAACGGCGAGGACATTCGGGAGCAACGCAAGGCCGAGCATCAACAGCCCCGCCACGCCATGCTGTGCCCACGCCGCGATGGATGCCTGCGCTGTCGTCGACAATCCGTGCCAGTGATGGGTTGAAGCGAATGTCGCGAGTCCGTACACCACTGCGAGCATGAAGCCGACTGTTATCACGACGTTCAGCGCCGGAACGATCAGCCAGCCGGCGATTCCTGCCGGCGTTCCCGCCACGGTATCCGCCGTCCGCGGCGGCGGGTCGTAACGCCACGTCAGCCGCAGCACAATCCAAGCGCCGATGAGAAGGCCGAGCAGCGATGCGACCAGCGGGTACGGCGCCACGCCGGAGCCGATTCCCCCGCCCAACGGGCCGTAGGTGAGTTCGAATCCCAGGTCGTCCGACATGCGCTTGAGGTCCGCGAGATACTTCGGCACGCGCTCGAGCGGGACGAGATCGCCGAGCGATTCGTATCGATACTCGACCTTGAGAACCTGCTTCGCGTAGCGCATCGTGGCTTTGTAGCGGAATGCGGGATTGTCGATCGTGATCGTTCCGGACTCGATCGACCAGGGCTCCGGCAACCTGACTTCGAAGCTCTGCGACACCTTCGCCGGATACGGCTGCGACACCGGCGCTGTGCGGATCGCCGTCTCCGGCGTTGCCGCGTAGCCATACAACTCGTCCGGGTGCAGTTCGAAAACCAGGAGATCGGGGTCGCGCTTGTAGAAGCCGCGGGCGAGCTTGTAACGCTCGCGCGTGACGATGACATTCTCGAGCGGATCGTCTTCGACGGTGATTGGGGACTCCATCTCGATGCCCGGGTAGTAGCCCGCGTAGAAATTCAGATAGTCCGTCTCCCGCGCGGCGCGGTTGCGGCTCGCGATGTCGGAGCGCATCGAATCGGCGGCGCGACCGGCGAACTGGCTCCTGACTTCGAGCGAACCCGGCTTCTCGACCCCCGCCTTCAGGTCGAAGATCATCTGCACGTCGCGGCTCCAGGCGCCCGGCAGATTCCTGGGAATCCGCTCCAGCGCCGTGGTGCCCGAATCGATGACCAGGGCATGCCTGAAATCCGCCTGCGAGATTGTCTCCGGTGACCCGCGTTGCAAGCTCACCGTCGGGTCGAGCCACAGGACACGCGGGCCGAGATTGACGCGCACGATCGCGTGATCGAAGGCACGCGGCGTCGGCAGCGCGTTCGGCAACGCATCGCCGCGGCTGGTGTGAACCAATGCCGCCTTGGCGTCGACGCCGATCGCGCGGAGCAGATTGACGACCAGCAGCGACTTGTCCTTGCAGTCCCCGAAATTGCGCTCGAGCACGAGGTCCGGCGGATTCGGCCGATACGAACCCGGGCCTATCGAGATCGACGCGTAGCGAATCTCGTCCTGGACCATGCGCAGCGCAGCGAGCGCGCGGTCCGCATCGGTTCCCTGCATGGTCCGCAGCTTCGCGATCTGCGCCCGCGCCAACGGTCCCGTCGTCGACTCCCGCTGGTACAGGGCGGCGGTGCGGGCCGCGACTTCGTTCCAGTCGCCGATGTCGCTGAACTCGACATAGGCCCACAGCGGATACCAGTCGGGAACGTCGGATTCGCCGCGCCGCGCCGGCAGCTCGCTCCAGTTGAATTCCAGTTCGCGGCGGCCGGAGCGCTCGCGCACGACCGGCTCGGCCGAGCCGCCGTGGACTCGGTACTTCACCGGATCCTGCGAAAGGTGGCTTACGCGGATGCGCTGGCGGAGCACCGGTTCGCTCCAGGCAAAATCCAGGGCCGCGTAAAAATGCTCGGGGAAACTCGGGCTGACCGAGTCGATGCTGTAGGCATAGTCGAGCAGGTCCCCGGCGCGCAGATCCGGCACCAGCAGGCTGACCGACTGCTCGCCGCTGTAGATCCGCTTCTGCAACTCGGACTCGACCGGCAGCACGGTCACCCGCGCCTGCGCCAGGCGATCGTGGAGCTTTCCGCCGCGAAATACGCGGACCCAATGCAGCGTGAGGCGCTGGTACGAGGGATCCACGTAGAGTGTCAGTTGCGAGTGATCTTCCGCGCCGGTGTCGTTGATCAGCCGCACTGCAAAGTGCTGATACCTTTCCTCGCCGCGCGCGCGAACGTCTATCTGGCGATCGAGCAGCAAGTAGTAAGCGCTGTCGACGACGTCGCCGCCAGGTGCCGGCGCCTCGTATTGCGGACCGATGACATCGACCCATGCCGGCACGGCGCCCAGCCGGTAGACCGGGGTTCCCGACGGATCGGCGGCCGCGGCCGCGAATGCAAACGCGCCGCCGCAAGCGACCGCGAATGCCCACGAAAAAAAGACGGATCTCGAGCCTGCCATTGCCCCCACGCGCAGTGCACTCCCCGAACCGCCGGCCCGCACGCCGTCACTTTGCCCGACCAGCCGATGTCGCGTAAACCGGGCGCCGCGGGCGGGTAAACTGCGGAGCCATGGGGGCGGCTTCAACCCTTGTATACGAAGTCGAGTGCACACTCGACCCCGATGTCGTCGCGGATTATGACGCCTGGCTCCCCGGCCATGTGCGGGACGTGCTGGCCTGCGCCGGATTTCTCGGCGCCACCATCGAAACGCCGGAAACCGCGGCAGGCGAGCGTCAGAAGCGGATGATGCGCTATCGCATCGAAAGTGCGGCCGCGCTCGACCAGTATCTCGAGAACAATGCCACGCGGCTCAGGACCGAAACCGCGCAACGCTTCGGCGGCCGCGTGCATTGCGTGCGGCGGCTACTCAAGCCCCGCCACGACTTGACTCCGGCGGCGCTCGAGCCGCGGCGTTGCCTCAACTGCGGTGCTCCGGTCGCCGGGAAACACTGCGCGCAGTGCGGCCAGGCCGGCGACGTGCACGTGCTGTCGATGCGGGAAGTCGCCGGCGACGTCACCCACTCGCTGCTGCATCTCGACAGCCGCGTATGGCGCACGCTGAAGTTGCTGGCGCTGCGGCCGGGCGAGCTGACGCGCGAGTTCATCGCGGGCCGGCACCAGCATTACCTGCCGCCGTTCCGCCTCTACCTCGGCATCAGCATCCTGTTCTTCGCCCTCTCCGCGCTGCTGCCTGACTCGGATTTCGCCATCGACACCGACGAATACAAGGTCGTCGCGCCGGTCAGCATTGACGTGCCGGAAGAGCTTCGCAAGGAGCTGAAGGCGGAAGGTGTCGATCCCGCTGACATCGACAAGATTGCAAAAGACGGTCGCGGCTGCGAAGTCAACCTGTCGAGCCGGCCGTCATTCGACGAGTTCGAGCGGTCGCTCAACCGCGCCTGCGAGCAGATGCGCGCCGACGGCGGCGCGCGTTTCGCCGAGCGCTTTGCCGCCGCGGCGCCCAAGCTGATGTTCCTGTTCCTTCCGCTGATGGCGGCGGTGGCGCTCCTGTTCTACTGGCGGCCGCGCCGCCTCTATGCCGAGCATCTCGTATTGTTTCTTCACAACCACGCCTTCACTTTCCTGCTGCTGGGGCTGACCCAGGTATTGAGCGCGATTTCCGAGCTCAGCATTCCCTTCATCGGCGTGCTCGGCCTGGTCAACTTCCTGCTGTACCTGTACCTGCCCTATTACATCTACCGCTCGATGCGCGTCGTGTACGCCGAGGGACGCCTGAAGACGAGCCTCAAGTTCCTCGCGCTGGTGACCACCTACTTCCTCCTGCTGGGCCTCACGATGCTGGCCGGCCTCGTTTACACCATGCTGAGTCTCTCTTGAGCGATCATCACCGGACGATCCTGCACGTCGACATGGACGCGTTCTACGCGGCCGTCGAGCAGCTCGACCATCCGGAGCTTGCGGGCCAGCCGGTGGTCGTCGGGGGCGCCGGCGGTCGCGGCGTGGTGGCGGCGGCGAGCTACGAAGTGCGCCGTTTCGGCGTGCATTCGGCGATGCCGATGCGCGAAGCCCTCAGGCGCTGCCCGCACGCGGTCGTCGTGGCCCCGCGCTTCAAGCGTTACCGCGAGATCTCGGGCCAGGTATTCGAGATTTTCAGGGAATTCACGGACCTGGTCGAAGGGCTGTCGCTCGACGAAGCATTTCTTGACGTCACCGCAAGCACCGGTCTCTTCGGGAGCGGCGAGGAGATGGCTCGCGAGATCAAGAAGCGCATTCGCGAGCGCACGGGTCTCACCGCGTCGGTCGGCGTCTCGCACAACAAGCTGCTCGCCAAGCTCGCCTCCGAGATGCACAAGCCCGACGGCCTCGTCGTGATCCGGCCCGAAGACGTGACGGCGACGCTCGATCCGCTGCCGGTCGGGCGCCTGTTCGGAATCGGCGCGAAGACCGCGGCCCGCCTCGAGCAACAGGGAATTTTCACACTTGGCCAGTTGCGGCGCGCGCCCGAGTCGGTGCTGTGGCCGCTGCTGCGCCGCGAGACACGGACGTTTCGCGACCGCGCCGCCGGCATCGACGAGCGGCCGGTCGTTGCCGACGCGCCCGAGAAGCAGATCAGCTCCGAAGAGACTTTCGATACCGACATCCGCGACCACAAGGAACTCCAGGAGCGGCTGGCGCAGCTCGCCGACCGCACGACCGCGCGGCTGCGCGCGCGCCAGTTCAAGGCGGGCATGGTCAGCATCAAGGTGCGGCGGCGCGATTTCGAAACGTACACGCGGCAGAAGAGCTTCAACCCGCCGACGCAGGAGACGCGCCTCATCGCCCAGGTCGCGGCGGACCTGCTCGAGCACTGGCTGCAGGAGCAGCCGCGCGCCGCCGTCCGCCTCCTCGGCGTCGGCGTCAGCGACCTCGAGCCCGAACAGCAGCTCGATCTCTTCACGAGCAGCGAGATGACGGACGCGCAACGCTTGGATGATGCAGTCGACCGCATCCACGACCGCTTCGGCGACGAAGCCATTCACCGCGGGAGCGATCGGTAAGGACGGCGGTAAGGGGACACTGCCCTTTTCCTTCGGTCCTTCGGGAAAAGGGCAGTGTCCCCTTACCGCCCTTCTTTGCAGCCCGCTGCCGAGGAGGGCATCATGACCGCCGGACAGTTGGGGCGATTAACTCGCAAGTCCTCATGTACACGAGCTTCTTCGGGCTGAACGAAAAGCCGTTCGCGATCACGCCGGATCCGCGATATCTCTATCTCAGCGAGCGCCACACCGAGGCGCTCGCGCATCTCGCCTATGGCGTCAGCGAAGCGGGCGGCTTCATCCAGCTAACGGGCGAGGTCGGCACCGGCAAGACCACGGTGCTTCGAAGCCTCCTGCTGCAGCTGCCGCCGCATTGCGACGTCGCGCTGATCCTCAATCCGCGAGTGACGCCCGCGGAGTTCCTGCTGGCCATCTGCGACGAGCTGCACGTGCAGGTGCCGGAGCAATCCGCCGGCAGCGTCAAGACGCTCGTCGACCTGCTGACACATTATTTACTGGACGCGCACTGCCGCGGCCGCCGCACCGTGCTGATGGTGGACGAGGCGCAGAACCTCGACGCCGACGTGCTCGAGCAGGTGCGCCTGCTGACGAATCTCGAGACTACGACGCAGAAACTGCTCCAGATCATCCTGATCGGGCAGCCGGAGCTTCGCGCCGTGCTCGCGAAGCCGGAACTCCGCCAGCTCGCGCAGCGAGTCACGGGCCGCTATCACCTCGAGGCGTTGCGCCGGCGCGAGACGCTCGCCTACATCCGGCATCGCTCGCGCGTGGCCGGCGCGACGCGCGATCTCTTCACGCCCGGTGCGCAGCGCGAGATCCATCGCCTGTCCGGCGGCGTGCCGCGCATCATCAACGTCATCTCCGACCGCGCCCTGCTCGGCGGCTACACTCAGGACGAGCACGAGGCCACGGGCAAACTCGTGCGCCGCGCAGCATCGGAAGTCTATGGCCGCCCCGTGCTGCCGCCCTGGATGCGCCCGCTCGCAATCGCTGGCGCCGTCGCGGGTGCCGCACTCCTCGGTGTCGTGCTCTGGCGCGCATTGCCGACATTCGAGCAGCCGGAGCCCGCAGCCCGCGCCACGGCTGCGGATGACGGGGGCGCCGTCGCGACCGCGTCTGTCTCGCCGCCGCACCCGCCGCTCGGCACCGTGCTCGGGAAGGAGCCCGCGGCGACGAGCATGGATACCGCGTTCTCGTCGCTGTTTTCGCTCTGGGGCGCGGAGTATCAACCCGGCTCGAACCTCGCCTGCGAGCAGGCGGAAACGCACGGCCTTTCCTGCGTGTGGCAGCGCGGCTCGCTCGCGCAACTCAAGCTGATCAATCGCCCGGCCATCCTGTCCCTGATTGACGGCAACGGCGCGCCGCACCAGGTCGTGCTGGCGGGGCTCGACCGGGATGGCGCGAAGCTCGTGATCGGCGACGGCGAGGCCCGGGTGCCGATCGCGGAGCTCGCGGATTACTGGTTCGGGGAGTTCCTCGTGCTGTGGCGGCCGCAGACCGGCGAGCTCCGGCCGCTGCGCGCCGGCATGCAGGGCGAGGATGTGCGCTGGCTGCGTCAGGGGCTCGAACAGCTCAGCGGGCTGCCGGCCTCCACGGCCATGGAGGATTATTTCGACGCGGAGCTGCAGCGACTCGTCGAAGAGTTCCAGCGGAGCAGGCGGCTCGCCGTGGATGGCATCGCTGGACTCCAGACCCAGCTCGTGCTCGACGCGGCGCTCGGCGCACCCGGCACGCCGACGCTCGCGGCTGCTGCACCGCAGGCGGGTGCATGAGCTTCATCCTCGACGCATTGCGCAAATCCGAGATCGAGCGCCAGCGCCAGAGCGGACCCAGCATCGCGGAGTTTCCGGTCGCACGCGAGGATCGCCGCCTGCCCGTCGCCCTGCTGGCGATCGGCCTCCTGCTCGCGGTCAACGTGGGCATCGTGCTCTTTTTCCTGCTGCGCGACGCGCGCGAGCCCACGGGCGGTCCGACGCCCGCTCCGCCGCCCGTCGCAACCTCGGTGACGAGCGCGCCCCCCGCCTCGACCGCGACGCCGGCGCCGGCGACGAGCGAATCGGCGGACGCCGCGGCGCCCGGTGAAGAACTGGCCGAACCGGTGGAAGAGTTCGGCGAGCCCGCGACGCTCCCACCGGATGCGCCCGATCCGACGCTGCTGCCGGAAGCGCCAATGGCCGAACCCGGCGTGACGTACTCCGAGGCGCCGCCGGCGCCGCTAGAACAACTGCCGGCGCAGGCCGCGGCGGGTCTCCCCGAACTGACGGTCGATCTGCATATTTATACCGACGACCCCGCCAAGCGCGCCGTGTTCATCAATGGCCGCCGCTACGTCCAGGGCGCCCAGATTGCCGAAGGACCGGTGGTCGAGGAGATCACCCGCGACGGGGCGGTGCTCCGGCATCGCGGTCGTCGATTCCTCCTGCCGCGGCTCTAGCCGCGATCCCCGGCGCATGAATGACGCTGCCTTCCCCCCGACCGCACTGAGCGGCACGGAGCTCTCCGCCGCCATTCGCTCCGGCATCCACCGCCTCATCTCGCGCGAGGAAGTGATCAACAAGATCAATGTGTTTCCCGTGCCGGACGGCGACACGGGCACCAACCTCACGCTGACGCTTCAGGCGGTGCTCTCGGCGCTTCGCGCCAATCCGGAAACGCATGCCGGGCAGCTGCTGACGCGCGCAGCCGATGCCGCGCTCGATGGCGCCCGCGGCAACTCGGGCGCGATCCTCGCGCAGTTCCTCCTCGGGGTCGGCGACCGTGCTGGCCAGAATCCGGAGCTGGCGGCGGATGGATTCGCCGCGGCCGTCGCCGCCGGTGCGGCTTACGCGCGCGAGTCGCTCGCCGAGCCGCAGGAGGGCACGATTCTCACGGTGCTCACCGATTTCGCGGAGGCGGCCGCGACCGCCGTTTCGAATGGCGAGCGTGACTTCAGGGCGATCTTCCGCGCGGCGCTCGCCACAGCGCGGGATTCGCTCGAGGCGACCCGCGGCCAGCTCGAAATGCTTCGCCGCGCCAATGTCGTCGATGCGGGCGCGCTCGGCTTCGTCGAGCTCGTCGCGGGTATGGCGGATTACTTCGAGACCGGGATCGCGCCGGGCGACGACGCGGCGATCCAGCTCCTCCGCGACGACGAAACGGCCGCCGGGTCGCAGGTCGATCTCGAGCACCGCTACTGCACGGAATGCACGATCACGGGCGATGCCATCGACCGGCGGAAACTCCGCGAAGAAGCGTCCGCGCTCGGCTCGAGCCTGGTTGTCGCAGGTAGCCAGCGCAAGATCCGGCTGCACGTTCACACGAACGAGCCATCACGTCTCTTCGCGCTCGCCGCCCGCTACGGCACGGTTGGCGGCGAGAAGGCGGACGACATCCAGCGCCAGCAGGAGATGGCCCACCATGCTTCGCGGAGGCGCGTCGCCGTCGTCACCGATTCGGCGGCCGACCTGCCCGAGTCCGTGCTCGAAGCACTCGACATCCACGTCGTGCCGGTGCGTGTGCATTTCGGTACCCGCAGCTTTCTCGACAAGGTCGGCCTCTCATCCGAGGAGTTTTTTCGCGAGCTCGCCGCCAACCCGCTGCATCCGAAAACGTCGCAGCCGCCACCGGGCGATTTCCGGCGCGCGTTCGAGTTCCTCGGCTCGCACTACCAGGCGGTGGTCTACGTCGGGCTCATGGCGCGCGTCAGCGGCACGTTCCAGAGCGCGGAGACCGCGGCCGGGCGCGCGCGCACCCGGGCGCGGGTCCTGACGCTCGATTCCGGCACGGCGGCACTCGGCCAGGGACTGATCGTCATGCGCGCGGCCGAGGCTGCCGCGGCCGGCGGCGACGCCGAAACCGTGCGGCAGGCCGCGATCGCCGCCGCAGGCCGCACCCGCACCTGGGGTTGCCTGGTCACGCTCAAGTTCGCCGTCAAAGGCGGCCGCGTCCCGCCCTCGATCAAGATCCTTGCCGATCTGTTTCGGATCACGCCGATACTCGCGGTGCGAGCCGACGGCAGCCTCGGCATCGGCGGCGTGCTGTTCGGGCGCAGGAATCCGTACCGCCGTTTCGGCAAGCTCCTGCGTCGCCGGCTCGACCCGGCCCGGCGCTGGCGCATCGGCATTTCGCACGCGAACGTGCCGGACGGCGCGGCGCGGGTGCGCGATGCCATCGCGGAAGGCCTGCCGCGATCGGAAATCCTGCCGATCATTCCGCTCGGCACGGCACTCGGCGTGCACGCGGGCCCAGGCAGCGTCGTCGTTGCCGCGCAGGAGCTCGAAGTACCCGCCTAGCTGCCGGCGCGGCGGCGCTGCCAGAGCCTGAGATACACCGCCAGATTGATGGCGACGACGAGCGCGCCGAGCAGGAACTGGAGATTGCGTGTCAACCCGGCCGGATAGATCAGGGCCGTCAGGTAGTGCTCGATGAAGCCGCCGGCGTAGCCGTCCTCGCCGCCGAGGGCACGCAGCCGGTTTTCGAGCGGCGTCAAGGGACAGATCCAACCGAAGATCTCGATGCACGCGCCCCAGACAACCGCGGGCAGGTGCAGCCAGGCGAGCCGCGGCGCGCGCAACACGACGAGCCCGCCCAGCACGACGAACAGGATGAACGCGAGGTGCAGGACGAGGACCGCGTCCGCGAGGAAGCGGTAGATCACTGCACCCGAGTCACCGGCCGGTTTTCCGCGCTCCAGCGCAGGTAGTCGCCTTTCAGGTGGAACAGGCGCGTGAATCCCGCGTCTCCCAGCACCTTGAGCGCCTGCGCCGTGCGATTGCCGCTGCGGCAGTACACCACGATGTCGCGCGAGCGCGCGTCCGAGAGCTCCACGATACGTGCCGCGAGTTCCGTGTGCGGAATATTGAGCGCGCCGGGGATGTGGCCCTCCGCGTACTCGGCGGGCGTACGCACGTCGAGCACGACGAGCGACTGGTCGCCCCAGGCCTGGCGCGCGCCGAGCGTTTTCGGCTCGATCGACAGCGGCCCGGCGGCCACGGCCGCGCAGGCGATCGTGAATGCGAGCAGGATGAGCGGCAGGCGCCGCACGGCTCAGTTCTCCAGCACGAAGGTGATCCGCAGGCGCACGCGGTAGCCGGTCACCTTGCCCTTGTCCACCGTCACTTCCTGGTCGGCAACCCAGGCGCTCGTGATGTTCTTGAGCGTATTGCTCGCGCGCTTGATGCCCTTCTGGATCGCGTCCGCGAAGCTCTTTTCGGAAGTGGACGTGATTTCACTGACTTTGGCGATGGTCATGGGCTGCTCCTTGCGGTGTCGGAGTTCCGGTCCCCGGCGGGAATGATAACGCTACGGCCGCCGGATGCGGGGCCGTTATCATGCGGGCTCCAGAGGAGAAGTCCATGCTCCGCAAGACACGTAGTGCGCTGCTGCGCGGGCTCATCGTCGTGTTGCCGATCTTCTTCACGCTGTGGCTCCTGTGGTGGCTCGCCAGTTCGACCGAATCCCTGCTGAAGAAAGCCATGCTGCTGGTGATTCCGGCCGAGCTCTACCGCCCCGGCATGGGCTTCGTCGCGGCTGTCGTGCTGCTGATCGCGATCGGCTTCCTGTTCAACACGGTGCGGGTGCGGCGCGCGCTGGCGTCCTGGGAGGGTTACCTCGACCACATCCCGGTGGTCAAGACGGTCTATGGCGCGACCCGCGACTTCATGAAGCTGCTGCCGGCCGGCGGCAAGCGCCGCGAGCTGCAGCGGGTGGTGCTGGCCCGGTTCGGCGATATCCAGCTGATCGGCTTCGTGACGCGCGACGACGCCTCGCAACTCGGAATCGTCGACGCCGAGGATGATCTGATCGCGGTGTATTTTCCGATGAGCTACCAGATCGGCGGCTACACGATGCTGCTGCCGCGCTCGAGCGTCGTGCCGCTCGACCTCTCGGTTGAAACAGCCATGCGTCTGGTCCTGACCGGCGGCGTCTCCGGCGGTTCCTGACGGTGCCGGGTCGTAGATTCGTAGATTTGAGCTAACTCATTCAAATCTACGAATCTACGACCCGGCACCAGTTATTTTTCGATCTTGGTGATTTTCGAGCCTTCGAAGGTCAGGTTGTACATCAGGCCCTTGTTCGAATAGACGAAGCCGATGATCGGCTTCTTGGCGGTTTCGGTGTCGATCTGCCCGCCGGCGCCGAGCGTCGCGAGCGCGACGCTGCCGTCGACACCGGCTTTCCAGCCCTTGCTCTTCTGAAACTTGTCGAGCTCGCTCTTGCTCATGAAGAGGATGGCCTGGCTCTTTTTCTGGAGCCCGAGCTGGAAGCCGATCGAGCCGGCGGCGATGTTGTAGTACCCGACCGTCTTGCCGCCGTCGATGAGCGCGCCCTCGCCGTACTCGCCGCCGACTCCGACGCCGCCCTTCACGACCTCGGGGAACACGAGCATCCCGGCAGCGCGGGCCGCGAGTTCTTTGGCCGCGCTCGACTGCTTGTAAAGCTCTTCAATCGCCTCGCGCACCTTGGCATCGAGCTCTTCCTTCGACGCGGCGCTGGCCGGCAGGGTGGCGAACAGCAGCAGCGTGGCTGCGAGCAGCGATTGGATCAGACGTTTCATGGAGATCTCCAACGGTGCCGGGTCGTAGATTCGTAGATTTGAATGAACTGACTCAAATCTACGAATCTACGACCCGGCACCGTCAAGCGTACGCGGCGCGGGGCCGGCTCTGGGAATAGACGAGCTCGACGTGGCGGATGCCGGAGGTGCAGCGCGCCACGCGCTTGACCGCCTGCACGAGGCGCAGCAACAGGTTGTAGTTCGCGCGCGGGCCGCCGACCGCAAACGCCTCGGCCACGACGAGATGGAGCACCGTGATGCACTCGAAGCTGTCGCGCACGTAGAGGATCACGCCAACCGGTCGCGACATCCTGCCCTCGCGCTCCACGGCGAACAGGCATTGCGCGTCGGACGGACCCGCGACCCGGACACGCAAGGACTTGCCTTCGGTCACGATCTCGGGCGGGCCGTAACGGGTAATCGCCGTCTCGATGCCCTTGCGGACGCGGTGCTGGCGCCCGTTGAAGAACAGCAGCACTTCGAGCTGGTGGTAATGCTCAGCCGGCAAGGTCGATACGAAGGCGATCTGTCGCGTAATGGCCGTCACTCCCGTTGTAGCCCCCGCCTGGCGCGGGGTCAGGTCACCTTACTTGGGGTCTCCGGCCCCTGTCGAGATTCACATAATTCCGTGAAAGTCGAAAAAAGGAAGTGTAATGTGGCGCCCCGGCAACGCCAAAAGGCCCCCTGTGGACACCCTGGGGATACATTTTCGCAAGTAGCGGAGACAGTGGGGTTTTTCGAAGTTCGTCCGGGGACTGCCAGCGGAAACGCGACCTGTGTCTCGTTCGCCACGACCGATTTTGTCAAAGATTGACGCATCTGTCCGCCATGGGCGCCGCGTGCCCATGACGTCGTAATTTGCGCAGATCGAGGCTGGCAAGCGTGATCATCGATTACTCGAATGCAGAAGCACAGGTCGACGACGGCGAGACGCCGCAGGCGCGTCCTGGCTGCGCGAACGTCGTCGTGCTCTCGGCGGATCCGACGCTGATCGATCTCCTGCGCGAATCGCTCGCGGGCACGCACCGCGTCTGGCGCGCGGACGACGCGACGCACGCGGCGGACCTTATGGTCGCTTCCGGCAACGCGGTGCTGCTGATAGATGCTTCGCTTGCCGATCACGACACGAAGGGTCTCGTCACCCAGATCCACAAGCAGTTCCCGGATCTCGCGATCATCGTCGCGGGCCGGCGCGACGACGAGCACGAGCTCGCGCCCCTCGTCTCAGAAGGCGTGATCTTCCGCTTCCTGCACAAGCCCGCCTCCGCCGAGCGCATTCGCAATTTCGTGGACGCGACGCAGCGCCGGGCCCACGGCAACGACCTGGGCGCCACCATGCCGCCGCGCCACAAGAACCAGCTGTTCGGCGGCACGACCGAGCATCCGATCCTTGCGCCGCTGAAAATTAAGGTCGACGACGCTTTCAAGCGCCGCTGGGGACGGCGAAGCCTGCTCATCCTCCCGATCGTGCTCCTCGCCTGGGGCATCATCGAATGGGAACCCTGGAATCGCATCTCCACCGGCACGCCGCAATCCGATGCGCCGGCCGCGGCCACCAGCGCCGCCGACGACGCGCGCATACAGAAGATGCTCGACGCCGCGGGACTCGCCCTCTCGCAGGGAGCGCTGGTCGATCCGCCGGGTCAGAATGCGCTCGAGCTCTACCGCTCGGTGCTCGCGCGCGATCCGGGCAACGGGCTTGCGCGCCGCGGCATCGACAGCGTCGCCGATGAGCTCCTGGTGGAGGCGGAACGCGCGCTGATGGAACAGGACCTGACGCGGCTTGCGAGCGCCGTGGATGCGGCGCGCTCGGCGCGCCCCGACCACCCGCGCCTCGAGTTTTTCGTCAAGCAGCTCGAGCGCGAGCGCGCCTTGCAGGCGTCCGGGCAGACGCCACAGGCGGTCGACACGCTCGGCCGCCCGATCCAGTCGGGCACGATGGAGCTGCCCTCGGTGCGCGTGCAGGCCTTCGTGCAGATCGCGAATGAGCGCCTGCGCAGCAACCAGCTCATCGGCAAGGACAGCGCGCACAGCTACCTGCTCTCGGCGCGGAAGCTCGATCCCGCCAATCCAGGCGTGCAGCAAGGCATCGGCAACCTCGCCGTCCTGCTGCAGAGCAATGCGCAGAAGGCGATCCGCGAGAATCGCCTGGACGACGCGAACCGCTGGCTGCAGAGCGCCGTGGAGCTCGACGTGGACCGCACCCAGGTCGCGACGATGCGCGCGGACATCGAGGCTGCCCGCATCGGCAATGTGCGCGCGGACCGCGCGAAGCTGCACCTGCTCGCCAACCAGCGAATCGCGCAGGGCCGGCTGATCGAGCCAAAGGGTGATTCCGCGCGGCATTACCTCGACCTGCTGCGCGCCTCCGACCCGTCGTTCGAAGGGCTCACGGACACGAGCGCCATCCTGGCGACGCGCACGCTCGCCGAGACGCGCACGTTGATCGCCGCGAACAATGCGGACCGCGCCGAGGCCTTCCTGGGCGCCGCGGCCGATGCCGGAGCGCCTGCCGCCGAGCTTTCGGATCTCTCCGCCAAGATCATGGCGCTTCGCGTCGTGCGTCCGGCGGCGGTCGCCGCGACTCCGACCGTCGTGCCTGAAAACCAGCTGCGCCGGACCTTCTTCATCGCCCCCGCCTACCCGGCGCGCGCGCGTGAACGCGATACCGAAGGCTGGGTGGACCTGGAATTCACGGTGTCCAAGGACGGCACGACGCGCGAGCACAGCGTGCGCGCATCGGAGCCGGCGGGCGTTTTCGACCGCGCGGCCCTCGATGCGGTCAAGCGCTGGCGCTACGAGCCGCGCGTCGTCGAGGGCTCGGTCGTCGATCAGCGCGTCGAAGCGCGCCTGCGCTTCCGCCTCGCCGAGTAATCAGGCCGGCGGCCGGCTGACGGCCATGCGCTCGTGCGCGCGGCCGAGCATCCAGGCAACCAGCGCCCACAGCGCCGCGACACCGGCTCCCAACCAGGCGACCCAGGTCAGGCTCGCCGCGAAAGCGGAGACAAAGGCATCGTGCCCCTTCGCGACGACAAAATCGCTCGTCCGGTAGACCAGCGTGTCGTTGACGTTCTTCGCCTTGTACTTCGATTCGCGATCGACCGTCGTGTAGAGCATCTCGCGGCATGGACGGACGACCGCGTACTGTCCGAGCCGGCGGAAAATGTACACGCCCACCAGGGTCGCGAGCGTCGGCGAGGCCGCGATCAGCAGGAAGCCAGCCACCACGAACAGCGGCACCGAGACGATCATGACCGGCAGCCCGAAGCGCGACGTCAGCTTGCCGACGGCGAATATCTGCATCAGCACCACTGCCACGTTGACGGTCAGTTCGATTCGACCCAGGAAGGCCGTGCGCTCGCTCCGATCCGGGAAGTGCACCTGGAGCAGTTCCGCCTGCTGCAGATACAGGAAGGTCGACACGGCGGCCATCAGGAACACGAAGAGCGCGATTCCCGACAGGTAGCCCGATGAGAACACGCGTGTGAAGCCGGCGAAAGGATTGCCGCCGATCGGCCGCTCATCGAGACGTTCGCCCGACGTTGCGCGGCCCGAGCTCCAGCGCAGCAGGTAACGTATCGGCAGGATCGTGCCGGCAAGCAAGCCCGAGGAGATCAGCAGCAGGTTGACGTCGCCGAGCACCTCCGCGAAGAAAGCCGGAATGCTCGAGCCGAGGATACCGCCGGAACTCGCGCCCGCCGCGATGAACGCGAATACCCGCTTCGCCTGTTCGCGGTCGAACAGGTCCGCCATGAAGCTCCAGAACACCGACACCACAAACAGGTTGAACACGCTGACCCAGACGAAGAACACGCGCGCGGTCGGCGCGTCGTCGGCGGCGAGCCGGAACAGCACCCAGAATCCGAGGAGCTGCACGACGAAGAAGACGTAGATCCAGGGCAGGAACACCGCGCGCCGGAAGCGCCCGGAGATCCAGCCGTACAATGGCACCGCGAGCAGCATGCCCACCAGCGTGTAGCCGAACAGGTCGTCCAGGTTCTCGACACCGCCCGCCACGCCCATGGAATCGCGCAGCGGCCGCAGGATGTAGTAAGCCGTGAACAGCAGGAAGTTGTAGGCGAAGGCGCCGATCAGCGCCGGCATTTCGCCTGGCCTCGCGCTGACCAGGCGATCGAGCGGACCCGTGGCAGCCGGCGTCGCGCTCACCCGCGCACGACTGGTTTCTCACTCGTGATCGCGAGCGTGTTGCCCTCGGTGTCCTCGAAGAAAGCCATCCAGACCTCGATGTCGCCGAGCTCGGCCACCTTGTGCGGGCCTTGCAGGAACTCGACGCCGAGGCCCTCGAGCTCGGCGTGCGCCGCCTCGATGTCAGTCACCCGGTAATAGACGATCGAGCCCGGCGGATCGTACATCGGGTCGGAGGAAGTCGAGAGCGCGAGTCGGACACCGTCGCAGTCGAAGAATGCGAGCTGCGGCGGCACCTCGAACAGGAGCTTCATGCCGAGCGTGTCGCGATAGAAGGCGGCGGCGCGCGCCAGGTCGCGGACCGGGATTGCGACCTGCTCGATGCGCCCGAGATTCATCGCCTATTCCGAGATGCCCGACTGGTCGAGCAGGAAAGCGTATTCCTCGGCAATCTCGCGAAAGCGCTGGAAACGCCCCGACTTGCCGCCGTGCCCTGCTTCCATCGTCGTGCGATACAGGAGCAGGTTGGACCCCGACTTCCGCGCACGCATCCGCGCGACCCATTTCGCCGGCTCGTAGTACTGCACCTGGCTGTCCCAGAGACCGGTCGTCACGAGCATCGCCGGGTACTGCTGGCGCGCGACGTTGTCGTAGGGCGAATACGAGAGCATGTAATCGTAGAATTCCTTCTTCCTCGGATTGCCCCACTCGTCGAATTCGTTGGTCGTGAGCGGGATGCTCTCGTCCAGCATCGTCGTCACGACGTCCACGAACGGCACCTGCGCGACGATCGCGCGGTAATCCGAGGGCGCCCAGTTCGCGATCGCACCCATCAGGAGCCCACCGGCGCTGCCGCCCATCGCCGACACGCGCTTCGGGTCGGCATAACTTTCCTGGACGAGAAAGCGCGTGACGTCGATGAAGTCGGTGAAGGTATTGACCTTGTGCAGCAGCCTGCCCTGGTCGTACCAGCGCCGGCCCATTTCCTGACCGCCGCGCACGTGCGCGAGCGCGAACACGAAGCCGCGATCGAGCAGCGACAGGCGCGAAATCGAAAAGGCAGGGTCCATCGTCGCGCCATAGGAACCGTAGCCGTACTGGAGCAGGGGCGCGCTGCCGTCTTTCCTGAACCCGTTGCGATAGACGAGCGACACCGGCACCTTCGTGCCGTCGCGCGCGGGCGCCCATACGAGCTCGGTGTGGTAGTCCGCCGGGTCGAAGGTCCCGAGCACCGGTGTGCGCTTCATCAACTGGCGCTCGCCCGTCTGGATGTCGTAGTCGTACACCGTGTCAGGCGTCGTCAGCGAGGTGTATTCGTAACGCACGATGCGAGTGTCGATCTCGGGATTCTGGCCGAGGGCGGTCGTGTACGCCGCCTCGTCCGCGGCGATGAAGAAGTCCTTGCTCCCGCTCCAGGGGCGGATACGGATCTTCCGCATGGCGCCGGAGCGCTCCTCGATCGCAAGGAAATCCTTGAACACGTCGAAGCCGTGGATGAACGCGTCGTCGCGATGCGCCATGAGCTCGCGCCAGTTCGCGCGATCGCCCTCTGCGCCGACCGTCGCTTCCATCAGCCGGTAGTTCGGGGCCTGCCAGTTCGTGCGGATGATCCAGCGGCCGTCGAGATGATCGATGTAGTACTCGTGGTCGCGCTCGCGCGGCAGGAAGACCTTGAAGCTGAGCGTCGGATCGTCGGCAGCCGCATAGCGCCACTCGGTCGAAACCGTGCTCTGCGCGAAGATCAGGATGTAGCGTTCGTCCTTGCTGAGGGCGACGCCCGTATAGAAGCTCTCGTCGTCCTGCTCGTAGACGAGTGCATCCTGCGCGGGATCGGTGCCGAGGGCGTGCCGGCGCACGCGGTAGCCGAGGAGCGTCTCCGGATGCTTCTCCATGTACAGCACGCTCCGGCTGTCGGCGGTCCAGGCGAGGTACGGATCGACGTTCTCGATGCGGTCCGGGAGCGTCTCGCCGGTCGCGAGATCCTTGAAGCGCAGCGTGAACTGACGCCGACCCACCGTGTCCTCGACGTACGCGAGCAGCCGGTTGTTCGGCGCGATCGCGGTCGCGCCGATCTGGAAAAAGTCGTGGCCCTCGGCGAGCTTGTTGCCATCCAACATGAGCTGTTCCGGCGCCTCGAGCGTGCCGGGCTTGCGCGCGTAGATCGGATATTCCTTGCCGGTCTCGAAGCGCGTGTAGTACCAATGGCCGCGCAGGCGGTACGGCACGGTCGAATCGTCCTGCTTGATGCGCGCGATGATCTCCTCGTACACGCGGTCCTCGAGCGCTTTCGTGTGCGCGGTCATCGCCGCCTTGTAGGCGTTCTCGGCCTCGAGGTAGGCGAGCACTTCCTTGTTGGAACGCGTGTCGTCGCGCAGCCAGTAGTACTCGTCCGTCCGGTTGCCGTTCGGGGATTCGACGACATGAGGCCGGACAGCGGCGATCGGCGGCACCGGCGCGGGTGTAGGCATGCTCTCCAACTCCGGCTTCGGCGGCGTGCTGCCCGCACAGGCTGCGAGCGTTAGCACGGGCACGACGGCCAGGAAAAACGCGTGACGAATGTTGTTCATCGACTGCCGCGTATCTTACCGGAGCCTATCGCATGCCGCGCTTCCGAAAGCGCCGTTCCCAGCGCGCACCCTGACGACCAGGCCGCCTCGGCCCGCGCGTCGAGACACCAATCGCCGCAAAAGCCGATGCCCGATTCGAGATCGAGCAGGAACGGTTCGCCGAGCGGAGCCTCGACACGGGCGTGGCGCCAGCGATGCCCATCGGACAGGAGCGCGCGCGGCAAGGTTCGCCCGACATGCTCCGAAAAGCGATCGAGCAAGGCCCGCTGCACATTCATCGCGGACTGGTCGAACTCGACCCGCGACCAACCCGCGGAGGCGTGCAGGACCCAGGAGTCCGGCGCATCGCGGCCCGGCTTCGAGCCATTGCGGGCGAACCAGCGGAGCACCGGGTCATCCAGAAAGCCCGCATCCGGTACGCCATCGAGCGGCGCATCGAATGCGACGAGCGCGGCCCAGCACGGCGCCATCGGCACCGCTCTCACGCGCGCGGCAAGCGGCGTGCGCGCGCCGCCAAGCGCCGCGGCGGCGGGCGCCGGAATCGCGAGCACGACCGCGCTGAAATCCTCGTGCGCGGAGCCCCGGTCATCCACCAGCGTCCAGCCGCGGCGGCCGCGCTCGAGGCGAGTGATCCTGGCGCCGTACTCGACGTCGAGATCCTGGGCGAGGAATCGCGGCAACGAGTTCATGCCGGGGAGCCCGACCCAGAGGTCGCGGCTTTTCCCGGCATCCGGCCAGTGGGGCCGCCAACGATCCGCCGCGCCCGCGGCCAGCGCGGTCTCGAGCACGCCGCGGAACTCCGCGTCTGTCGCTGTCAGGTACTGCGCGCCGTGGTCGAAACTCGCGACCGCAAACCGGCGCAAGGCGAGTCGCCCGCCCGGCGCGCGCTGCGACTCGAACACGCGCGGGTGCATGCCCATATCGCGGAGGCGCATCGCACAGGCGATGCCTGCGAGCCCGGCGCCGACTACGGCGATCGCGGCGATCGCGGCGGAATTCGTGCTAGCCTCCGGTTTCAATGCGGATCTCAATCGCAGCCCTCGTGGCGATCGCGGCGGTGATTCCTGCCGGCTGCGCGACGCAGCCCTCGCAATCCTACCCGGCGACTACCGAGGCGCGTCTCGCGACCTACGCCAGAGCGACGCCCTGCTGCGACGATCCGTCCGGTTTTCAGTTCAATGCTTTGCCGCAACAGGGACACGCGGACGCGATCGTCGATCTCGCGAGTCCTGTCTTCGAATTCCACAGCGGCCTCAGCCCCTTCGCGGCGTTCGAGCTGCCGGCACAGGGGACGCCCTACCGGGTTCGGGTCAAGAGCCTGTTCGACAAGAAAGGCGGCGATGAGGCCGGCGTTTTCTACCCGGTCGTCGCATTGCTCGACGACACGTTCATCGTCGTGCACATGACGGGCCTCGAAAACCTGCGCCTGGAACCGGCGCTTGCGACCGTCGGCGGCGAGGCGGGTCTCGCGGTGTCGCTCGGCATCGATCCGGCCGAGCAGAAAGGCCGTTATCTCGTCGTCTTCACGCCGGCCGCATTGCTGGGAGCCCCACCGGACAGCCTGCGCGAGGGCGACTTGCTGACGCCCTCCTCGCTCGCGTGGATGGAGCGGCGCGGCGAGACGGCTTTGCCCGCTTCCCCCTATGGCCGGCTGCGGATCACCGTGGCGCCGGAAATTCCAGTGGCGAAGACCAGCCCGCAGCCATAAACGCAACGAACATCAGCGTCTCACAATCTCCGTTGTCTGCCAGATCCCTTCGGCGAACACCGTGTCGTCATTGATGCCGCCCTGCTCGATGTCGAGCGGCGCGCAAAGCCACTCGCCCTCGATCACGCCGTTCGCGTCGATGAAACCGTCGAAGAACCGCAGCTCGTCCCAGAAGCGCGAGCCGCTCGGGGGGCTATCCGGCGGAAAATCGAGTGAGACGAACTGCACGCGGTTCGGCAGCAGGTGCAGCACCTGGAGCCGCGGGTAGTGGGCGTCGGCCCAAAGATCGACGCCCGAGCCATCGGGGCGCAGAAGGATGCGCCGCGCGTCGCCACCCATCGTCGCAATGTATTCGACGACTTCGGAAGTGCGCGACACCTCGCCCGCGATTTCCACGGTGAATCCGAGTGCGCATTCGACCGTCAGGTTGTCCCCGGCCGCGGAAGCGGTCGCGCTCAATTGAAAGAAGAGCGGCAACGGAGGCGGTTCGTTTCTGCGGCCGCCATTGCCCTCGTCACAACCGGCCAGGAACACGGTCAGGAAAAACACGGCGGACAGGTGTTTGCGCTTCATGCTGCCACCTCTCCAAGAGGGGACAGTCCCTTCGTTCGAAGACGAAAAAGGTGACAGTCCCCGCGCTATCTTGCAACAGGCGCGCGCCGGTTTCGATGTCGCTCACAAACCCGGTCTTTTCGCTGCCGGATCAATGAATTCGACGATCTTCTGCAATACCTCCGGTGCCGACAGGATGTCCCGGTGGCCCTTCCCGCGGGTCGTCATCACCTTGAGCGCCGGCCAGGCGTTGGCGAGCGCTTCCGCCTCGCTGTAAGGAATCACTGCGTCATTCAGGTCGTGCACCAGCAGCGCCGGAATCCCGCTCGCAGGCGCGGTCGAGACGAGGTCGAGTTCGGCCAACGGTCGCCCGGCATGTTCATCCAGGAGCTTCACGAACTCCTTCATGGCGGGCGGCGGCAGGCCGGCGGCCTGCGCCACGTAAATCGGAATGCGGCTCACGCGCGTCGGGCTCGAAACGATCACGAGCCGCCCGGGACGAAATCCGTAAACGAGCCCTGCCCCGAGCGCCGCACCGCCGAAGGAATGCCCGATTGCGGCGTGGACAGGACCGACGATCTGCTCGAGCTCGATGAGCAACTCGCCGATCTGGCGCGGCGTCGCGCTGTTTCCGACGGAGACGCCATGTCCCGGCAGGTCGATTGCGACCGTGCGCAGTCCGCGCGCGAGGAGCGCCGCGGCGAGCGGGCGAAACTGCGTCGTGCGGCCGCGCCACCCGTGCAGGGCGAGCACGAGCCGTCCGCTCTCGCCCCAGCTTCGCGCATGCAGCCCGGTGCGCAGCTCGACCTCGCGGCCGACCGTTCCGGTGGCGAGCTCCCAGGGTTGTGTCGGATTTCTGCCGCGCGGGCGCGAAATGAGGTCCGCCATCAGTTGCGCGGCCGCTTTCGGCGCGACTCGCCCGAAGATCCCGAGCAGTAGAGGAGCGTAGAAAGGAATCGGGTTTCGCAAGGACAAAAAAGCCGGCACGGTTGCCCGTGCCGGCCCTCAATCAGGTTGACCGCGGAACTTCAGCCCGCGGGTGGTTCATCCGGCGCTTCACCCTCCGCAGGCGCGGTGCCGTCGGCCGGCATTTCACCATTCGGCGGCGCCAGCGGGTCCACCGGCATGGCGGCCGCTTCCGGACCACCGCAGCTCATGACACCGTCCACGAACACGATCGCCAGGTCGCCATCGGCCTGGATGTCCCGCGTGCAGGTCGTCGTGCCGGAAGCGAGCGGCGCGCTGAATTCCCAGTTGCCCGGAGCGAGCGGCAGTGTCTTGCCCGCGCCATTGCACATCGGCGCGCCGTTCTCGTCGGTCGGGCCGGTCATGGTGATGTCGGTGACCATCATGCGATTGTTGGCATATTTGTTCGCCGGACCCTTGAGTTCCTTTGGCGTGATGCGAACCGGCACGATTTCGCACACTCCGCCCTGCGACACTGACTTGATCGACAGGTCCGCGCGGATCAGCGGCAGCTTGTCGTTGGCGCTGCCCGAGCCGCCGCACGCCGCGAGCGCAAATGCCGCCGCGGAAGCGGTACCGAGGGCACGCAGGCCCGAATGCTTCAGAATCGACATTGTCGATCTCTCCCCATGTTGTCGGTCCGCATCGGGACCCCGAAATCAGGCGCCGATTTTAGATCAATTCGGTCCGCGTCGGGGCCGGCCCCGCGCTTTTGCGGCCGACCAGGGCCGCTCCAGCTCCCAGAGCAACGGGTCGTAGCCGCGCCGGACCAGTAATCCGCCGCCCAATGGTCGAAATTGCCGTGCGAGGCGGGTCCGGTACCAGGCGGCCGGCCGCAAGCTGACGCCGGAGTCCGTCCGCGCGCGATCGGCGTTCCGCCGCCAGTCCTCGGCCGTCAGCACGCTGAAGTACATGGCGCCGCGGCAGAGGCGCGCGAGATTCACGAGTGCGCGCGCGGCCTCGCGGTCCTTCAGGTATTGCAGTACGTCATGGCAGAACACGAGATCGAAAGGCTTGGCCGGCGTGTAGTCCGCAATTCCCTCCCGCACCCAGCCGAAACGCCGGCAGAGGTAGTCGCTCGTTTCGAGGCCGACGTAGCGGGCACGCGGAAAGAACTCTCCGACCGGCTCGCGCAGATGCCCGAGACCGCAACCGGCATCGAGCACGCGCCTGACCGTGAATCCGAGGTAGGCCGCATAGCCGCAGACGAAGCGCCCGAGCCGGACAGCATCCGCGTGGGACGCGACGCGTGTCCGCGGGTCGACGTAGTAGCGCTGGTAGAAGCCGGCGTCGAACACGACCGGCAAATCATTCCACGGTAACGCTCTTCGCGAGATTGCGCGGCTGATCGACGTCCGTGCCCTTCAGCACGGCGGTGTGATAGGCGAGCAATTGCAGCGGCAGCGTGTAGACCGCGGGCGACTGGAAGTAGCTGACGTGCCGCGGCATTGTGATGACCTGCACGCCGTCGGATTCCTCGATCCCGGATTCGGGATCCGCGAACACGTACAGCATGCCGCCGCGGGCGCGCACCTCCTGGAGATTCGATTTCACCTTCTCGAGCAGGTCGTTGTTCGGCGCGACCGCGATGACCGGCATGTCCGCGTCCACGAGCGCGAGCGGGCCGTGCTTCAGCTCGCCCGCCGCATAGGCTTCCGCGTGGATATAGGAAATTTCCTTGAGCTTCAGCGCCCCTTCCATTGCGATCGGGAACATGGCACCACGTCCGAGGAAGAGCGCGTGATGCCTCGGCTCGATCTTCTTCGCCAGCTCCTTGATGACGGGATCGAGCGCGAGCGTCTGCTCGAGCATCGCCGGCAGCTCGAGCAGGCGCTGCACCAGCCCTCTTTCCCGCTCTGCCGTCATCCCATGGTGCTTGCCGATCGCGACGACAAGCATGCCGAGCGCCGCGAGCTGCGTCGTGAACGCCTTGGTCGAGGCGACGCCGATCTCCGGGCCCGCGCGCGTCAGGAGCACGAGCTCGGATTCCCGCACCAGCGAGCTTTCCGGGACGTTGCAGATCGCGAGCGTCGAAAGGAAGCCCGCCTTGCGCGCGAGCCGGAGCGCCGCGAGCGTATCGGCCGTCTCGCCCGACTGCGAGATCGAGACGAACAGCGAATTGGCGGGAACGACCGGATCGCGGTAGCGGAATTCGCTCGCAATTTCGACGCTGCAAGGCACGCGGCAGAGTTGCTCGATGAAATAGCGGGCGACGATGCCCGCGTGATAGCTCGTGCCGCAGGCGACGATGTGCACGGACGTCGTGCGCTTCAGCACTTCCATCGCGGCAGGCCCGAAGGCCTGCGACAGGAGCCGCCCGCCGGCTACGCGCTCCGACAAGGTCTGCGCGACCGCCCGCGGCTGCTCGTGGATCTCCTTCAACATGAAGTGCGCGTATTCGCCGCGCTCGGCCGCTTCCGCCGTCTGCTCGGAGACGTAAGGCCGGCGCTCGACCTTCTGGCCTGCCGCATCGACGATCTCGATGCTCCTGCGCCGGATGCAGGCCACGTCGCCTTCCTCGAGAATGACGAACTGCCGCGTCACCGGCAGTAGTGCCGCGATGTCCGAGGCGACGAAGTTTTCCTTCTCGCCGATGCCGATCAACGCGGGGCAACCGACGCGCGCGAGCACGATGCAGTCGGGATCCTGGCCCCACATGACTGCGAGCGAATAGGCGCCGCGCAACTCGGCGACGGTCTTCCGCACCGCCGCAAACAAGTCCTTGCTGCCGGCCAGGTGAAAATGAATGCGGTGCGCGATGACTTCGGTATCGGTCTCCGACGTGAACTCGTAGCCGAGTTTCTCGAGCTCCTCGCGCAGCTGCTCGTGGTTTTCGATGATGCCGTTGTGGACGATCGCGACGCCGTCGCGCGAAATGTGCGGGTGCGCGTTGCGCTCGTTCGGCACGCCGTGCGTCGCCCAGCGCGTGTGCGCGATGCCGAGTGTGCCGGCGGTCGGCGAGGCCGCGAGCGCCTCGGACAGCTTCGAAACCTTGCCGACGGCGCGCAGGCGCGAGACCTGGTCGCCGCCGTTCAGGACGGCGACGCCAGCCGAGTCGTAGCCACGATACTCGAGGCGCTTCAGGCCTTCGATCAGGATCGGGACGATATCGCGGTCAGCGACCGCTCCGACGATGCCGCACATAACCCGGACATTGTATTCCAATGCTCAAACGCCGGCCCCGAGCCATCTGAGAGCCGCGTTCAGGTCCTGGAAAAATTCGGTGCGGACGCCGCGATTCATCGCCGCGGTGCGGAAAAACTGGGTCTGGTCGTCCGGCACGAAACCGCGGAAACAACAGGCGACCGAAAGCCCCGGGAGGAGCCGCGCGGCGAGCCCCGCATGATCGAAGGATTCCATCGGCGTCAGGCGCCGCTGCACGTTGTCGCCCTCGGCGAGCACCCGCCGCAGCCCGTGCTCGCGGCAGGATTCGCTGATCGCCGTCCACAGGCGAGTCATGCTCTCCGGCGTCATCTCGAAACCCGGCGCGAGATGCAAGTACAGGTAACCCTCACGCGGTTCCAGTGTGAAGCCGGAACTCATGACGGGCCTCCAGGAACCCTCATCCCGGTTTCTTCTCCGGGCGCTTCCAGTTTTCGACGGTCTGCTGCCGGCCGCGCTCGACCGTCAGCTTGCCGGCCGGCGCCGGCTTCGTGATGGTCGAGCCCGCGCCGATCGTCGCCTCGGCGCCGACCGACACCGGCGCCACCAGCATCGTGCCCGAGCCGATGAACGCGCCGTCTCCGATCGCCGTGCGGTGCTTGCTCGCGCCGTCGTAGTTGCAGGTCACGGTGCCCGCGCCGACGTTGACCCGCGAGCCGATCGTCGTGTCGCCGATATAGCTCAGGTGATTCGCCTTGCTGCCCGCGCCGATCTCGCTGTTCTTCACCTCGACGAAGTTGCCGATGTGCACGGCATCGGCCAGGCGAGTCCCCGGACGCAGGCGCGCGAATGGCCCGATGATGCAGCGTGCACCGGTCACCGCGCCTTCAACCAGGCTATGGGCCCGCACTTCGCTGTCCTCGCCGATCTCGCAATCGGAGAGCATGCAGCCCGCGCCGATCTTGACGCGATCGCCGAGCTTGACCTTGCCGGCGAGGATCACGTTGATTTCGAGCTCGACGTCGCGGCCGCAGGTGACTTCGCCGCGAATGTCCACACGCGCGGGATCCACGATGGTGACGCCCGCCTGCATCAACTCCGTCGCGCGTGCGCGGCGATGCGCCGCTTCGACCTCGGCGAGTTGAAGCTTGTCGTTCACCCCCAGAACCTCCGCTGCGGCCGCTGCGATGACGGCCTCGACGCTACAGCCGCCGCGCACGGCGGCGCCGATGCAATCGGTCAGATAATACTCCCCCTGCGCGTTATCGGCCTTGAGCGCCGCGAGCCAGCCGCGAAGCCGCGCGGCGGGCGCCGCCAGGACGCCGGTGTTGATCTCGGCGACGGCCAGCTCCTTGTGATTGGCATCCTTGTGCTCGACAACCCGCGCGACATGGCCGGCGGTGTCGCGAATCACGCGGCCGTAGCCGGCCGGCTCCGGCAGCAGCGCGGAGAGAAGCGCCAGCGAGCTCGGCCCCGCACGGGCCACGAGATTCTCGAGCGTCGCGGCGCGGAGCAGCGGCACGTCGCCAAAAAGCACGAGCACGGTGTGATCGTCCGGCACGCCCGGCATGGCCTGGGCCACCGCGTGTCCGGTTCCTTTCTGCTCCGCTTGAAGCACCCAACGGATATCCGGCCCGGGAATCGCGGCGCGCACACGCTCGCCGCCGTGCCCGTGAACCACGTGGATCGCCGCAGGATTGAGGGATCGCGCCGTATCGACGACATGCGCCAGGAGCGGCCGGCCCGCCAGCGGCTGGAGCACCTTCGGCAGGTCGCTCACCATGCGCTTGCCCTGGCCGGCAGCCAGGATGACGACGGACAGGGGCATCCGTAAGATTGTACCGGAGGCGCAAGTCATGATTCGATCGTGCGCCGTCTCCATTCTTCTGCGCGTGCTCGGTGCATTTTCTGAGGCGGCATCACGGCCTCTGATTTGCCGCTCCGCGCACAAGGGTGATATACCGGACACCCTGAGCCATCCCCAAAGTCACTGAGGCGGTCAGGAAATATGGCAACGAAGCTGGAAAAACCACTGAGACGCGAACTCGTCGTGAACGATGAGCTGTATACGCTCACGATCTCGCCCGAGGGCCTGAAGCTCGTGCCGAAGGGCAAGCGGAAAGGCCATGAGCTCACGTGGAAGGATCTCCTGAGCGGACAGGCCGCGCTCGCGACAGGGTTGAACGCCCCGCTCGATCAGGCATAGCACCGGAGTTCCGGCCCGCGACTGGCCAGGGAAACCGGTCAACCCGACCCACACGCCGATCGTTTACACGCGTGTCGATCCCGGTCACGGCGAGCGCGTCGCACCTTATATATCTTCGGTTGGGGATTGCCCCGGCCGGCGCTTTTGTTGCTAATCTCGTACAAAAGCCGGATTGCTGGTGACGTGGACTGACGCCTTGGCATGACTTACAGGGATGCTACATGCCTGACGACAGCACTGACTCTCAATTACTGAAGGACGATCGTCCGCGCGCGGCGTCGCAGGCGGACTCGCTTTTCACCGATCGGCTCGTCAGGATCTTCATCCTGGCGGCGGGATATTGCCTGACAGGAATCGTCGGGCTCACTCTCGCCGTGCCCCCCGGCTACGCAACTGCAGTCTGGCCGCCCTCGGGAATCGCCCTCGCCGGCGTGCTCATGTGGGGACCGCGCGTCTGGCCCGGGATCTGGCTGGGGTCTTTCCTGGTCAATGTCATGATCGCGCTCACCGGCAACACGGAACCGACCGTCGCGAGCGCGCTGGTCGCAGCCAGCATCGGCGTCGGCTCCACCCTCCAGGCGCTCGTCGGCGCCTACTTCCTGCAGCGCCTGGTCGGGGTGGCGAGCATCTTCGAGTCAGGTCCTGCGACGCTCGCGTTCACCGGCATCGCGAGCGTCTGTTGCCTGCTGGCCGCAAGCTGGGGCGTCACGACGCTCCTGGTCGCGGGCATCACGGACGCATCGGCTTTCTTCGACTCGTGGCAAACCTGGTGGCTCGGCGACCTGATCGGCGTGCTGGTATTTGCGCCGGTATTCCTGACCTGGCGCCAGTCATTGCAGGTCGGCCGCAAGCCCTGGCGGCTCGTCGAAGTCTTTGCGTCGTTCACGCTGCTCGCGATCCTGACCACGATCGTGTTTGCCCGCCCCTCGACCGTCGACGGCGCGGCAAGCCCCCTCACTTTTCTGCCGCTGCCGTGTCTCGTGTGGATTGCTTGCCGTTTCAGGCCGAGCGGCGTTGCGCTCGGGGTCTGCATGCTGTCCGTGATCGCGGTCGCCGCGACCGCGAACGGCACGGGCCCCTTCGCCCGCGAAACGACCACCGATTCCCTGTTCCTGTTGCAGGCTTTTGTCGGCCTGACGACCGTCATGGCGTTGACGCTCGCCGCGACAATCACGGGCCGCCGCCAGTCAGAGCACGCGCTACGCAACTTGAGCGTCGAGATGGAGCAGCTCGCGCTCACCGATGAGCTGACCGGCCTTCGCAACCGGCGGGGATTTCTGCTGCTGGCGGATCAGGCGTTTCGAATGGCCCGGCGCGCGAAGGTCAAATGCCTGCTCATGTTCATTGATCTGGACGGCCTGAAAGAGGTGAATGACACGCGCGGTCACGCCGCAGGCGACGCGATGATCGCCGATGCGGGTCGCGTGCTGAGCCATGTATTCCGCGAGAGCGACGTGGTTGCGCGCGTCGGCGGCGATGAGTTCGCCATTTTCGCCCTGCTGGACGAAAACGACGGCGCGGCCACCGTCGCCAGCCGGTTGCACGAGGAAATCGACAATTTCAACACACAGGCAGTCCGGTCGATGCGGCTTTCCATGAGTATCGGCATCGAGGAACTGCCCTGTACTACCGACACTCCGCTCGACGTGCTGCTCTCGCGCGCCGATCATGACATGTACGAGAAGAAGCGCAGGAACAATCGAAATCGGAAAGCGCGGTAATGATGTCGCCGGCCACGCCGAGCTACTTTGTCGTACGGCGCGCGCGTGGGCCAGCATGGAATGTGGCCGTGCCGCTCCGGGAACAAATACTGTGGAACGAGCATGCGGCATTCATGGATGCTCTCACCGAAGAGGGGTTCGTCGTTCTAGGCGGCCCGCTCGGCGGCTCGGCCGGCGCGATGCTGATCGTCAAAGCGCCGGACGAGGCTGAAGTCCGGAAACGCCTGGCCGGGGACCCGTGGGAACAGTCCGGGCATCTCGCGGTCGAGCGCATCAATTCGTGGACGATTCTGCTGCATCACCGGAACAGGGAATTTCCGTGAGATACCTCGCTCTACCCCGGCCGCGGCTCGCCCATGCGGTATGTCGCGATGATCTCGTGCGTCACGGTATCGCGAAGCACGTTGAACCACTGCCCGCAGCCGAAGCTGTGACACCAGCGCTCCGCGTGCTCGCCCTTCGGGTTTGAGCGGAAGAACAGGTAGCGGGACCATTCCTCGTCGCTGCAACCCGGCGGCGGGCGCACGACGTGCGACTCGCCGCCGTAGGTGAACTCCGGCTCGTCGCGCACTCCGCACCAGGGGCATTCGATCCTGAGCATGCTCTATGATTCCATGGGGTCACCGATGCAGCGCTACTCATTCTTTGCCCTCGCCAGGCATGCGGTCAATGGTAATCGCGACTGGCCGCGCGTGCTGCGCCAGCCGGCGCTCAGGAAATCCTACGACGCGATCATTGTCGGCGGCGGCGGGCACGGTCTCGCGGCGGCCTACTTCCTCGCGAAGAACCACGGCATGCGGAACATCGCCGTGCTGGAGCGCGGCGCCATCGGTCAGGGAAATTCCGGCCGCAACACGCAGGTGGTCCGTTCGGATTACTACCACCTCGTCAGCTCCAAGTTCTTCGACCGGTCGCTTCGCCTCTACGAAGGGCTGAGCCGCGAGCTGAACTACAACATCATGCTGAGCCAGCGGGGCAAGGTGAGCCTTGTGCACAGCCCGCACGAAATGGAGATTCTGCGCCGCACGGTCAACGCGATCCGCATGAACGGCGTGGACGCGGAGATGCTGACCGTCGCGGAACTGCGGAAGCTCGAACCCATGCTCGACATCGACTGCCGCTATCCGGTCGAAGGCGCGGCGGTGCAGTGGCGCGGCGGCATCTCGCGGCACGATGCCGTCGTCTGGGCTTTCGCGCGCGCGGCAGGGGCGCTTGGCGTCGACATCGTGCAGGGCTGCGAGGTCACGGGATTCACGATCGAGAGCGGCCGCGTGACGGGCGTCGAAACGACTCAGGGCGCGGTCGCGGCGCCCAGCGTCTGCATCGCCGTCGCCGGGCATTCGAGCGTGCTCGCGCGCAAGGCCGGACTCGAATTGCCGCTCCAAAGCCTGTGCCTCCAGGCGATGGTCACGGAACCGGTGAAGCCGTTGATCGACACCGTGGTGATGTCCGCGGCGATCCACGTGTACCTGAGCCAGACCAGCCGCGGCGAAGTCGTGATCGGCGGCGGCGCCGACGTGTTCTGCTCCTACGCGCAGCGCGGCGGCCTGCCCGTGCTCGAAGCGAACGCACAGGCGGCAGTCGAATTGTTTCCCTGCCTCAGCCGCCTGCGGGTTCTCCGACAATGGGCGGGCATCGTGGACATCTCGCCCGACACCAGCCCGATCATGGGTCTCACACCGGTCGAAGGTCTCTTCATCAGCGCCGGCTGGGGCACGGGCGGCTACAAGGCGATTCCCGCGGGCGGAGAAACCATGGCCTGGACCATTGCCAATGGCCGGCCGCACGAGCTGATCGCGTCGTTCGGCCTCGACCGCTTCGCCGCAGGCGCGCTCGTGGATGAAGGCGCCGCCTCGGGAGTGGCGCACTGATGGGCTTTCGCCTCGACACCGGCGGCCACATCGATCGCTCGCAGCCGATCCGGATCCGCTGGAATGGCCGCAAGCTCTCCGCCTTCGCCGGCGACACGATCGCCTCCGCGCTTCTGGCAAACGACGTCCGGATCGTGGGTCGCGGCATAAAGCTGCACCGCCCGCGCGGCATCTTCTCCGCAGGCGTCGAGGAGCCGAACGCGCTCGTGACGCTCGGCCGCGGCGCGGAGCTCGAACCCTCGGCGCGCGCGACGATGATTCCCGTTCGCGAAGGCCTCGAAGTGCGCGCCCAGAACGCCTGGCCCTCGATCAAATTCGACCTTGGCCGCGTGCTCGACTTCACGGCGCCGCTGTGGCACGCGGCGTTCTACCACAAGACCTTCATCTGGCCGTCGTGGGACTTCTACGAATGGTTCATCCGTCGAACCGCCGGCATCGCGAAGCCGCCGAAAAAGCGCGATCCCGCGCGTTACGACGCGCTGAGCGCGCACTGCGACCTGCTCGTCGGCGGCGGCGGCCCGACGGGCCTGCTCGCGGCACAGGTCGCTTCGCGTGCAGGACTCTCGGTCATCCTGGCGGAGCAGGACCTCGAATGCGGAGGCAGGCTGCTCGCGACGAACCTGCTCATCAACGACGCGCCCGTCGCCGTCTGGCTTGCGAGCGTGCTCGGCGAGCTGGCTGCCTCGCGGAATGTCACGCTGCTGACCGCGACGACGGCTTTCGGCCTGTACGACCACGGTTGCGCCGGCCTCCACCAGCGCCTGGACCTGCAAGGCAGGACGCCGTCGATCCGCCAGCGTTACTGGCGTGTCCATGCGAAGCGGACGCTCCTCGCAACGGGCGCGATCGAGCAGCCGCTCGTATTCGAGCAGAACGACCTGCCGGGCATCATGCTCGCCGGCGCGATCCGTCAGTACGTCAACCGTTACGCGGTGGCGGCCGGCCGGCACGTCGTGTTCGCGACCAACAACGATTCCGCTTACCTCGCCGCGCTCGACCTCGTCGCCGCCGGCGCGCCCGTCCAGCTCCTGATCGACAGCCGCGCGGAAGCACCGGCCGAACTCGCGGGATGGCTCCGCAAGCAGGGCGTCGAGGTGCGAGCCGGCACGGCGATCGCGAAAGCCGTGGGCCGCCGCGAGCTGCGTGCCATCAAGCTCGGCTCGGGCGAGGTGATCGCCTGCGACGCACTCGGCATGTCCGGCGGGTGGGCGCCCAGCATTCATCTTTACTCGCACGCGCGCGCACCGATCGCGTTCGACGAGGAGAGCCGCTCCTTCGTGCCGCGTGAGTCGAGGCCATCGCTGCTCACGGCCGGTTCGGTGAATGGCCGCACGACGCTCGCCGAGAGCTTCGCCGACGCCATGCGCGCGGCGGAGCGCGTGCTCGAGCAGGCCGGCAAGTCCGCCGATGGGCTCGTCGCCTGGCCGCGGGTCGAGGAGCCGCCGGTTTCCGCGCGGACCGGCGCCGTCGAGCGCGTGCAGGGGGGCCGCGAGGACAAGCAATGGCTCGACTTCCTGCACGACGTGAAAGTGACCGATGCCCGCATCGCGCTGGCCGAGGGCTACGAGCACATCGAGCACCTCAAGCGTTACACGACCTGCGGCATGGCGGCCGATCAGGGCAAGACCAGCAATCTGAATGCGCTCCTGACCTTGGCCGAACTCACGAACCGAAAGCCTGCGGATGTCGGCATCACCACATTCCGCCCGCCGTTCACGCCGGTGACGCTCGGCGCACTCGCCGGCCGGCAGACCGGCGAACGCTATGCGCCGCGGCGACTGCTGCCGGCCCACGCCGAACATGAAGCGCTCGGCGCGCATTGGTGGGAAGCCGGCGGCTGGATGCGCCCGGCTTGCTATCCGCGCGCCGGCGAAACCGTGCATCAGGCCGTTCAGCGCGAAGCCGCGGCCGTGCGGGCCGGTGTCGGGATTTTCGATGCCACGCCGCTCGGCAAGATCGAAGTGACGGGGACCGACGCCGCGAAGTTCCTGGACTACTTCTACATCAATCAAGTAACGAAGCTCGAGATCGGCCGCGTCCGCTACGGGCTCATGCTCGACGAGAACGGCGTCATCATCGACGACGGCACGGTCGCGCGGCTCGGCCGAAGCCAATTCCTGGTCACGACGACGAGCGGCGGCGCCTCACGCATTGCGCAATGGCTCGAAGAGTGGCGTCAGTGCGAGTGGCCGGATCTCGAAGTCTTCGTGACGCCAGTCACGACGCAATGGGCGACGATCGCCGTCGCCGGTCCGCGGGTCCGCGACCTGCTCGCGCGCTTCGAAACCGATTTCGCCTTCGACAGGAAGTCCCTGCCCCACATGAGTTTCCGCGAAGGCCGGTTCGCGGGCGTGCCGGCGCGGCTTTATCGCGTGAGTTTCTCGGGCGAGCTCGGCTTCGAGATCAACGTGCCGGCGCGTTACGGGGCCGCGCTCTGGCGCGAGCTGCTGTCGGCCGGTGCGGAATTCGCGGTCACGCCTTATGGCATCGAGACCGTGTTGCTGCTGCGGCTCGAGAAGGGTTATCTGCACGTCGGCGTGGACACCGACGGCACGACCGCGCCCGCTGACGTCGGATGGGGCGCCATCGCGGCGCGCAAGAGATCCGATTTCATCGGCAAGCGATCGCTGACTCGCAGCGACAACCTGCGCCCCGACCGGTTGCAGCTCGTCGGTCTCACGGCCGGCGACGCCAATGTGCTCGTGCCGGGCGCGCATCTGCGTTTACCCGGAACGAGCGAGGGCAGCGATGGGTGGGTGACATCGGCTGCGATGTCGCCGGCGCTCAGGCGACCGATTGCCCTCGCGCTCGTGCGCGGCGGCCGCGCGCGGCTCGGCGAGAAGCTCATGGTTCACGACCTCGAAAAGACCTGCGAGGCGACCATCGTCGATACCGCGTTCTTCGACCCGGAGGACAAGCGCGCCCATGCCTGAGCCGATCAAGACCCTCGTCGCACAATCCACCCTGCCTGCGGGTGGCCGCGTGTTTTCCGACGCGTTGCGGGTATCCATCCCGCCTCCGCGCGTCACGCTGCGGCTACAGGTGGGCGCGCGCTCACTGAAGACCGTCGACGCGATCCGCATCGCAGGTCGCCCACTGCCGATCAGCCCGAACTCCTGGACCGGTGCCGATCCGGTCATCAGCCGGATCGCGCCGGATACCTGGCTGATGCAATCCGCGCTGCACGATGCGGCAGACGTTCTGAAGGCGGTCCGTAGGGGTTGCGGCCGGCGCACATTCGTCGTCACCGACCTGTCCGATGCTTTCGTGACACTCGTCCTCGAAGGCGCGCAGTCGCCCGCGCTACTCGCGCGTGGCTGCGGCCTGGACTGGTCGTTGAGCGCCTTCCGCACGAGCTCGTGTGCGCGAACGCGACTCGCACAGCTGCCAGTGGTCGTTCGCCGCGCGAGTTTCGAGCGGTTCGAATGCATCATTGACCGCTCTGCAGCCCAGTATTTCTACGACTGGCTTCAGGACGCCGCGGCCGCTCTCGAGGCCGCGTAGTCCCATGAATCCCCCGGCCCGCATCGAAACCTGGTCGTCGAATTTTGCGTTCTATCTGTCGGTCGCCGGAGCAGCGATCGGTCTCGGCACGTTGTGGCGCTTTCCGTTCCTGGTCGGCCAGCATGGCGGCGGCTTGTTCGTTCTCGTGTTCATCGTCGCCTGCCTGGTCATCGCGATACCGCTATTGATCGCGGAGTTCATGCTGGGACGCTGCGGCGGACCCAACGTGCCGCTCGCCGCCGGCCGCGTCGCGGCGGCGTCCGGCCATTCACCGAAATGGGCGGCAATCGGGATTCTCGGCGCGCTCGCGATTTTCCTGATCATGACGTACTACAGCGTCATCGGCGGGTGGGTCCTCTCTTATGTCGCGGCCTACGCCACCGGCGGTGCCGCGGATCTCGATCAGGCGGGATTGACGGCGCGATTCAACGCCTTGCTCGCCGATCCGTGGCGATTGACGTTCTGGCACGCGGTCTTCATGGGCGCGACCGTCGCAATCTCCGCTGGCGGCATCCAGCGCGGCATCGAGATCGGCAACAAGATCATGATGCCGGGCTTGTTCGGCATCCTGCTCGCCCTAGCGATCTATGCGCTTTACCAGGGTGACGCAGAACGCGCGCTGTCATTTCTCACGCAGATTGATCTGTCTCAATTGAACGGGGACCTTGTACTCGCAGCTGTCGGTCAGGCGTTCTTCGCGACCGGCGTCGGCATGGCGATCATGATCGCTTACGGCAGCCACGTTGCCGCCGGCACTTCGCTGCCGCGCTCGGTCGCCGTCGTTGTCTTGTCGATCATCCTCGCTTCCGTGCTGTCGAGCCTGCTGATCTTTCCCCTCGTGTTCGAATCCGGCGTCGACCCGGCACAGGGGCCGCAGCTTGCGTTCATCGTCATGCCATCGATCTTCATCGGCATGCCGGGCGGCGCCCTCGTCGGCACCTTGTTCTTCGTGTTGCTCGCCTTTGCTGCACTGACATCGTCGATCGCCGGGCTCGAGCCTGCGGGCGCGTGGTTGATGGAACGCTTCGGCATGAAACGTGTGCCGGCCGTCACGCTCGTAGCGGTCGTCGCGTGGATTCTGGGGCTCGCGACGGTTTTCTCGTTCAATTACTGGAGCGACGTTTATCCACTGGCGGCCATCGAGCGGTTTCGAACGGCGACGATTTTCGAGCTGACCGATTTCTTTGCGTCGAATCTATTGTTGCCAGTGGGGGCGTTGCTTACGTCATTGCTGGTCGGGTGGCGATTGGATCGCAAAGTCGTGGACGCGGAATTCGGCGGCTCGAGCACAATGCGCGTTGCCTTGGTCGTGCTTCTGAAGTATGTGTGCCCGATTGCGATCGTCGGGGTGCTGGTGAGCGCGATGTAACTTAGTTCCGCTGTTATACATCAGGCACCTTGAGCCTGGACAAGCACTTACGACGGCGCCCGGTGATTAATACGCAAAAATGACGTAAAACATTGTGTGAATTTTCATATCCAATTGTAGTTAGCCGTCGCGTTAACGTGTACCACCTGTGAAAGTCCGCCCATGAGAGAGAGGGAGGGACGGCGATGAAGCGCATTCTATTGTGGCTCGCATTTGTCGCGGCACTGTTTCTTACGCCGGCACTGCGGACGTACGCGGACGAGCCGCGACGCATCACGAGTCTCTATGATGCATTCGGTGCACCATCGGCCCTTCAACAGGACTGGGGGTTTGCAGCGCTGATCGAATATGGTGGGAAGCGCATTCTCTTTGACACGGGCAACGACGCCGTGATCTTTGAGCACAATGTCAAGCAGCTCGGCATCGATCTCAGGCGACTCGATGCCGTTGTCATTTCGCACCGCCATGGCGACCACACGAGTGGACTCAAGTACCTCCTGGGGGTAAACCCGCGCGTCAAGATCTATACGCCGCTGGAAGGAGCATTTTTCAAGGGTACTCTCCCTCCGGGATTCCTGGCGCGCTATCCAGGTCTCGCGCCGAACCTTCAGTACTATGGTGGCAAGCAGCCCGAGCGGTGGCTATCTGGAACACCGTGGGAGCAGGCGAATTTCCAGGGCATAGCAAAGACAACCGAGATCTTTCCAGGTTTCTATGTCCTCACAACCAAATCGCAGAAGCCGGGCACACTTGAGATGAATGAGCTCTCGCTTGCGGTGCAGACCCCCAAAGGACTTGCGGTGGTCGTCGGTTGCTCGCATCCCGGCGTGGAAAACATTCTCGCGGCAGCCGCCGAGATCGATCCCGATCTGTACACCGTCATGGGTGGGTTTCATATGGTTCTTACGCCGGAAGTGGAGGTGCGGCGCGTGGCGCTGGTGCTTCACGACGAGCTCCGGGTGGAACGGGTCGCGCCTGCTCACTGCACGAGTGAACTCGGATTCGCGGTGTTTCTGGAGCGCTTCAAAGATCATTTCGATGCGGCAGGCCTCGGTGTGGTCATTTCACTGCCGTAGGTTTGAATGGTTCCGGACGCGTGCGACGGCTAACAACGCTCTACGGAGTTCCCCGTCAAGTCCGACACGATGATGTTCATTCGAGCACAGCG
>JBBDLI010000009.1:0-113362 GCA_040878925.1 Steroidobacteraceae bacterium
GAAAAAACTGCTCGTACTGTGCATGAAGCGCAGCGATTTTCAACAGCCTGCTAGGGCTCTGCCTGCGGCCCGGCGCGGATCGCGCGCCATTCCTCGTCGTCCCCGCGCGCGAGGCGGATGTCGAGGCGATGCACATCGCCGGCGAGATCCCAGTTCGATTCCGATTCCGCTTCGCGGCCGAGCACCCCGACCGTGACGCGGACTCGCGCAAGCTCCTTGCCCTCGAGCTCGATCGAGTCGATGCGCGTGATGAGCCGGAGCGATTGATGCGCGATGAGATAGCCGTGCAGGAACGCGCGGATGTCCGTGGCGTCGCGCCCGGCGGGATCCTCGTAATCGTCCGCGACGAGCGCGCGGAGCGCGGAGGCATCCCGTTCTTCCGCGGCGAGCTCCGCCGCATCGACCAGGGCGCGGATCTCGTCTTCCGGCGTGCCCGGCGATCCGCAGCCGGCAATGGCGAGACCCGCCGCGAACACGAAGCTAGGCGCGCGCAGGATAAGCCTCCCATTGCGGCAGGCCGTCGGCGATGTCGAACCACGGCGCCTTGCTGGTCGCGTAGATGTGGCCGATCGGACCGGCACTCGGTGCACTGTCGAGGCTGCCGCAGGGCACGACGACGTAGCCGGTGGACTCGATGACGCGCGGCACGGGGCTGCCGCAGCGCCGGCAGAAATCCTGTCCGAAGCGCTTCGCATCCGGAAGCGCGTAACTCACGACGTTCTCGTGTCCCCGGACCCAGGTCAGCTGATCCTTCCTGTAGAAGGCGTTGGTCGCATGCGCCGCGCTCCGCGCGTGGCGGCAACGCGAACAGTGACAGTTCTGCACGCGCTCGGTCTCGCCCGCGAGCTCCCAGGCGACTTCGCCACAGAGACAGCTGCCCTGCGTGACGCCGGGCTTCAACACGGGCGCCGGGCGGACGATTTCCTCGCCGTCGCCGAACTGCGGCGGGTAGGCGGCGTGTTGCGGCAGAGCACCCGTGATGGGATACCAATCCGCCCGCGAGGCGGCGAAAATGTGCATCTGCGGCCTGATCCCGGGATCGCCCTCGAGATTGCCGGCCAGCAGAAAAACGAAATCCATCTTCTCCATGATCATTGGCGCCACCGAGCCGCAGCGCCTGCAAAACGGCCGGTGGCCCTGGTCGGATGACTTGTAGACCTCGACCATGTCCTGGCCGGACGTCCAGCGGTAACCGGCGAGCGGCGTGCACAGGAACGTCGCGAACATCGCCCCGTGATGCTTGCGGCACATCGAGCAATGGCAATGCGCCATCATGTCGAAGGGCCCCGCTGCCTCGTATGTGACGGCGCCACACAGGCAACTCCCCCGGTTCATAATGGCACCTTAGGGAGGATTCGAGTCCATGTACACCCTCTATTGGTCACCCGGCACGGCGAGTCTTTGCGTGCACTGGATGCTGATCGAGCTCGGCGAGCCGCACGAGCTCGTGAAGCTCGATCTCGATGCCGGCGAGCACCGAAAGCCCGAATACTTGAAGCTGAACCCGAGCGGGTTGGTGCCGACGCTGATCGTGGACGGCGTGCCGCTCTCTGAAAGCGCGGCGCTTCTGATGATCCTGGCCGAGCGCCACCCGCAGGCGGGCTTCGCGCCGGCCGTCGGCAACCCGAATCGCGGCGCGTATGTGAGCTGGATGTTCTACCTGTCGAACACGCTGCAGACCGCGTACCGCGACTGGTTCTATCCGGATCAGCCGGCGGGTGCCACTGCCGTAGAAAACGTGAAAGCATCGGCACGCCGGCGCATCGAGTCCTGCTTCGACCGCATCGATCGGCAGATCGGGGGCAGCGGCCCTTATCTGATCGGCGACCGCGTCGGCGCAGCCGATTTTCTCGCGACGATGCTGATGCGCTGGTCGCGCAACATGCCGAAGCCCGCGACGCAGTGGCCGGCGATCGGCGACTACGTCAAGCGCATGAAAGCACGCCCCTCGTTCAAGGTCCTCTACGAGCGCGAGGGCCTGACCGAGTGGGCGTGACGCTTACAGGAAGGTGTAAGTGAATGAGAGCGAGATCGTGCCCAGCTCCTCGTCCTCGATGATCTGGAAGTTCTCGTATTCGAGACGCGCGGCAAGGCTGAAGAACCGCGCCTGAACGCCCAGGCCCCAGGCAAGATCCACGTCATTCTCGTCGATGTCGAACTCCGGAAACGCTTGCGTCGAGCGCCCGTCGAACTGCCAGGCAGTCGCGCCCACTTTCGCAAACAGGTCGATGACCGGGAAATCGATGTAACCGACGGCGAACGCGGAAATCGTCTTCGCATTGAACCTCGAGGTGTCCGGGCAGGGTGCGCCGACTACCTGGATGCAGGCAACGCCCGCGGGCACGGTTGCGTCCCCGTGATCGATGTAGTTGGCCTCGACGCCGAAGTGGTCGAGCGGCCGGAAGCCGACGATCAGCTTGTAGCCGCTGTCCTCGTCGTCGAACTCAGCCGCATTGAGCGGATTGTCGAGACCGTACTCGCTCTGCGCGTAGCCGGCGCCCAGATAGATGCCGTTGTCGGCGGCTTGCGACAGTGGCGCAATGGCGAGCAACAGCGCGGTCAGGGTGAGGTGGCGCAACATAAAGTGGAACTCCGGGACAGTGAGGAATACGGGTATGACCCAGGACCCGGATCAGGGTTCCGGCTTGATGATTGGCGTGACGTTCCTGATGCTGCAGGCAAAGTTGAGCAGAGTCTCGCCGACCGTGCCGGGCTCGATCTTCTCCCAGGAGCTCAGCAGATTCGTCGAGTGCTCGGGCGAATCCGAATCGTCCTGGAGATTGTTCCACTTGTAGAAAAACACGCCTGAAGTCGAGCGCTGCCGCTTCCTGCAATCCCAGTCGTCGCGGCTGAGCGCGCTCCGGTGCGCGAGCGGATTTTGCGGATGCTTGTACTCGACGCGGGTCCATAGGGTGACGATGTCGCCCTTGCGCTCGGAATCGTGGCGCGTCGCGAAATAGACCTGCTCGGGATAGGTCTCGATCCACTCCCAGTCCATACGGCCGCGCAGGTCGAGCTCCTTTACCCACTCGTTGCCGACGCCTTTCATCGGCACCGTGGTGATCTGCGCGAGCGAGGCCTGCGCCGCGGCGAGCAGCAGGAACGCGCACCAATGCGCGCGACGGCGATTCATGACAGCTTGGATCGGGCCGGTCCCTGCATGGTTCCGGATTATCAGCCGAGGATCGCCTCGCGTCGATAAAGTCGGCCGGCGAGCCACGTTAGCAGCAATCCGAGCACGAGCGCGCTTGCCGCGGCGAGGAGCATCCAGGCCGCCGGCAGCGGCTCGCCCCGCATCAGGCCCTGGATCACGAGATGCTGGGACAGCGAAGGCACGAGCATCAGCGAGGCCTGCGGCTGCACCGACAGCACGGCTGCGATCGCGATCGGCACGGTCGGCACCAGCATCACGACGCCGAGCCAGGACTGCGCTTCCTTGTAGCTCTTCGTGAACGAGGCGACCACGGTCAGGAGCGCCGCGCCCACGAGCGCGAACGGCGCCACGTTCAGGAACACGCGCCAGGCGACGCCTGGGCCGAAATTCGCCGACATGCCGAATGTTTCGAGCGGCACGGCGCCGAGCGCGACGGCGATCGACGCGGTCACGAGAGCGAGCGCGACGATCATCATGACCGCGGCACCCGCGATCTTGCCGTAGATGAGATGCTCGCGGACCACGGGCACCGTGAGCAGCGCTTCGAGCGACCCGCGCTCGCGCTCGCCCGCCGTCGCATCGATCGCGAGATAAAGCCCGCCGAGCAGCGTGACGAGCAGGATCACATAGCTCAGCATGCCGAGCAGAAGCGTCGCGCGCGCGGACGGCGTCGAGACATCCACCTGGTCGACGACGACCGCGTGGACAACGGTGGGCGCGACGCCGCGCGCCTGCAGTCGCAGGCCGCCGATCAATGCCGAGTAGGCAGCGACCGCATCGCGGACGCGCGCGGCGTGCCGCTCGGCCTTGGAATCGGATCCATCGGTGTAGATCATAACCGCTGCGGGCTTGCCTTCGGTGAAGCGCGCGGCGAAGTTCGCGGGGACGCGGAGCACCACGAGTCCGTCGGTCTCCGAGATCCAGCGCCGGATCTCGGCGTCGGATCCGTCCCGGAGCGTGACCCTCAGGCCGCTTTCGCGGAGCTGCTGCACGAAATTCGGCGCGGCCGCCGCATTCGCGACCGTGACCGGCGCCAGCTCGTCGTGCGAGGCGATGGAGCGCGACAGCGCGAGCTTCAGGATCAGGATGAAGAAGAGGGGCGCGAAGATCGGGCCGAGCAGCAGGCTCGTCAGGAGCGTGCGGCGGTCGCGCAGGCTCTCGCGCAGTTCCTTCAGCATCACGGCGCGGATGGAGGAGATCATTCGAGCCCCCGCGCGTCGCCGATCGCGGCGACGAAGGCATCCTCGAGCGTCGCGGCCCCGAACCGCGCCCGAAGCGCCTCCGGCGTGCCGGCCGCGACGACGCGGCCGTGGTCGATGATGACGATGTCGTCGCAGAGCGCAGCGACCTCCTGCATCACGTGACTCGAAAACAGGATGCAGTGCCCGGCCGCGCGGAGCTCGAGGACGAGGGCGCGGAGCGCGCGCGTCGCCATCACGTCGAGGCCATTCGTGGGCTCGTCGAGCAGGAGGTTCTTCGGCCCGTGCACGAGCGCGCGCGCCAGCGCGACCTTGATGCGCTCGCCCTGCGAAAATCCCTTCGCGCGGCGGTCGGCGTAGCCCGCGATTTCGAGCCCGGCGGTCACCTCGTCGATGCGACGCGCGAGCGCGTCGCCGCCAAGCCCGTGCAGCCGGCCGAAGTAGGCGATGTTTTCGCGGGCCGTGAGATGCGGGTAGAGGCCGGCGGAATGCGGGAGCACGCCGATGGCGCGGCGCGTGGCAATCGGGTCCTGCACGACGTCGATGCCGTCGATGCTCGCCGTGCCCGCATCCGGCCGCAGCACGGTGTAGAGAATGCGCAGCGTCGTCGACTTTCCGGCGCCGTTCGGGCCGAGCAGTCCCGTGATGCGGCCATCCGCTGCCTCGAATCCGACGCCGTCCACGGCGCGGATCGCGCCGAAACTGCGGCAGAGGCCCTCGACCCGGATCATGGCGGCGGCCCGCTGAATGAAAGGAAGAACGGTGCGGGCTGGATCACGCCGACGCAGGCGGTATCGAGTCCGGCGGCGCCCCCCTGCTCGATGAAGCGCCGCAGCAGTTTCTGCACGCAGGGCTGCGAAGTCTGACCATGGCCCTGGCCCGGCACGACGAGGTGCAGCCCGTTCCTGAACCCTTTCGCGGCCTGCGCTCCGTATTCGGCGGGCGTTGCGGGATCGAACTCTCCGGAGAGAAGCAGGGCCGGCACCGCCGAGTCGAGCGGCTCGTGGAAATCGCTGTCGACCGGGCCACGCGGCCAGATCTCGCAGATCGCGCTCATGCCGTCCAGCATGATCGTGCCGATGGTCGTGTGCTCGAGCGCAGCGCGATCGACGGCGCCGGCGAAGCGCGGCGCATCCTCGGCACAGACGACCGAATGGTGCATGCCCATGGCGATCATGCGCTCGAGCTCTTCCCCCACCATCTCCGCCTGTGCGGCGAGTGGCGCGTAGTTTCCGTTCGTCGCGGCCTCATGGACCAGGAGCGGCAGAATAGAGGCGCTCCGCGCACTGTATGTGAGCATCCGCGCCATCGTCACGAGATGCCCGCGCGTGACATCGAGCCGTCGGATCGATCCGCTGACCGGATCGGCGAGCGTGACCACGACCGGCGATCGGCGAAGGCGGGCATCGACGCGCGCGAACTGGTCCGCGAGCGCCGGAAAGCGGCGGTCGCATTCGGCATTGGCTTTGCATCGCGCGAACACGCGCTCAAGCGCCTGCTGCGACTCGATTGCGATCTGCGGCACGAGCGGGAGCGCCGGCGGCACGGGCCCGTCGAGCACGATGCTTCGCACCCGCTCCGGATGGCGCCGCGCGTAGTGCTGCGCGACCCGCGTGCCGTACGAGCCGCCGAACAGGTTGATGCGCTCGTAGCCGAGCGCCGCGCGGACGGCGTCGAGATCGCGTACGGCGATGCTGGTCGTGTAGAACTGCGCGCGGGCTGGGAGTTTCGCCAGGCAATCCCGCGCGAGCTCCTTAAGCTCGGCGGGCGGGATTACATCGGTTGAAAGCGCTTCCTCCGGCATGGCGCAGTCGAGGCGGTTCGAGCCGCCGGAGCCGCGCTGGTCCACGAGCACGAGGTCGCGCTCGCGGTGGATGCCGGCAAAGGCATGGAGATGGGGCGCGTAGCCCTCAATCGCGCCCTGGCCGGGGCCGCCCGCCAGCAGGAAGAGCGGATCCGGTTTCGCCTGCATCGCGACGGCCGGCACGACGGCAACGGCGAGATCGATGCGGGGCCCGCGCGGCTCGTCGGGATTTTCGGCGACCGCGAACTTTCCGCAGCGCGCCTCGACGGTGACGAGGCCGTCGATGTCGCCGATCCGGCAGGGCGTGAGAGAGAACGGTGTCTCGGCGGCTTCGAGCGCTTCAGGGGCGAGCAGCGCTCCCAGCACGAACGCCGCGATCAGCTCGGCGCGCGAATGCCTTCTGTCAGTCATGGCCGCTCCCCTGGTCCTGCTGCATCGCCCGCTGCATGGCGCCGAGCTTCTGTGCGCGCCGGCGCTCGCGCTGGCCCCACCACAGCAGAATGCCGGCGGCGACCGCGGTCGCAAGCACCACCATCGCCAGTATGCTCGGCAGGCGCGCGGCACCCTCGTCCCGGATCTCGAGTCCCACGGCGCCCGCGATGACGACAAGATCCGCGGCGAGCACCCACCAGCCGAAATCGATGTAACGTAGGCGCGTGTGGCTCCGCGCGAGCGCGAGCCCCAGGAAATCGGCTGCGGAGGCGCGATCGCCCGCGAAGCTGCCGCGCCAGTTGACGACCGTAAAAGCGAGCACGGCCACGGTCAGCACCGTGATTCCGGCCGCTGCAAAGCGCGTGACCGGCGTGTCGACGGCGAACCACAGCCAGGCCGCGAAGGCGATGAGACCTGCGCCGACCGTCCAGTCGAGTGCGATCCACGCGGTGAGAATCCTGCGCTCGCGTTGCGCCATGCGCGCGAGATCAGCAGTGGGCGGCGCACCCGATTGCCAGGCAGCAGTCCAGCGATCGATGTCCTGATCAGTCACGGTGTTTCTCCGAGCGCGTTCTTCAGGAGCGCCTTGCCGCGGTGCAGGCGCACGGCGACGTTGTTCGCGGTAAGTCCGAGCACGCGCCCGATGTCCTCATGATCGAGCCCTTCGAACGCGAGCACCAGCACTTGGCGGAGTGGCAGCGGGAGGCCGTGCACGGCGCGCTGGAGGCGCTCCACGGTTTGCAGCCGCGCGGCGAGCTCGTCGGGCCTCGGCATCGCATCGGTGATCTCCGACGCCGCGTCCAGTGCATCGGCCGCGGGCGTTCGCGCGGCGAGATGGGACAGGGCGCGGTTGGTGGCGATCCTCATCACGAAAATTTTCTCCGAGGCCTCGTGGCGAAACGACGGCAGGGCCCGCCACAAGGCGAAAGCGATGTCCTGCAACAGCTCCTCCCGCAGCGCCGGGCGCAATTCATAGCTCGCGGCCAGGCGGGCGAGGGCCGCGGCGTGGGTCACGAGCACCCGCTCGAGTGCCCGGTCGCGGTTCGTCTCCCTCATGCCCCAATAGTCTCGCGGGGCGCCCATTCATTACAGCCGCGCCCGGCCGCGGGTATCATGTCGGCCCCGAAACGGACCCGGATATGGATTCTTTCGACGTCATCGTCATTGGCGGCGGTCACGCCGGCACGGAGGCGGCACTCAGTGCCGCCCGCATGGGCGCACGCACGCTGCTCGTGACCCAGAGCCTGGCGACAATCGGCCAGATGAGCTGTAACCCGGCGATCGGCGGCATCGGCAAGGGCCATCTCGTGCGCGAGATCGACGCGATGGGCGGCGCGATGGCGCGCGCCGCGGACCGCGCCGGCATCCAGTTCCGCACCCTGAACGCAAGCAAGGGACCGGCGGTGCGCGCGACCCGCGCCCAGGCCGACCGCACGCTCTACAAGCACGCGATCCGGACGCTGCTCGACGCCGAGCCGGGACTCGCGCTCCGCGAGGCGGAAGTCGCCGATCTCGTCGTCACCGGCGGCCGCGTCGGTGGCGTCGTGACGATGGATGGGGAAACAATTCGCGCGCGCGCCGTCGTGCTGACGGTCGGCACCTTCCTTGGCGGGCGCATCCACGTCGGTCTCGAAAGCCGCGAGGGCGGCCGCGCCGGCGATCCGGCGTCCACTCGGCTCGCCGCGCGGCTGCGCGAACTGCCCTTCGTGGTCGGGCGGCTGAAGACCGGTACGCCGCCGCGTCTCGATGGCCGCACGCTCGACTATTCCGTCATGCAGTCGCAGCTCGGTGACGAGCCGCGGCCGGTCTTCTCATTCCTCGGCCGCCGCGAGGAACATCCGCCGCAGGTCATCTGCCACATCACGGCGACGAACGAGCGCACGCACGAGATCATCCGCGGCGCGACCGATCGCTCGCCGATGTTCACCGGTCTCATCGAAGGGATCGGGCCGCGCTACTGCCCGTCGGTCGAGGACAAGGTCGTCCGGTTCGCCGCGAAGGCCTCGCACCAGATTTTCGTCGAGCCGGAAGGGCTCGATACGCACATCGTCTATCCGAATGGCATCTCGACCAGCCTGCCGGCCGAGGTGCAGCTCGAGTTCGTGCGGAGCATCCGCGGATTCGAGCGCGCGGAAATGACGCGGCCCGGCTACGCGATCGAGTACGACTACTTCGATCCGCGCGGGCTCAGGGACAGCCTGGAAACGAAGCCGCTCGCCGGGCTTTTCTTCGCCGGCCAGATCAACGGCACGACCGGGTACGAAGAAGCGGCCGCGCAGGGCCTGCTCGCCGGCATCAACGCGACGCTCGCGGTCGCGGGGCGGGAGCTCTGGTCGCCGCGCCGCGACGAGGCCTATCTCGGCGTGCTGGTGGACGATCTCATCACGCGCGGCGCGCTCGAGCCCTATCGCATGTTCACGAGCCGCGCCGAACACCGCTTGCTGCTGCGCGAGGACAATGCGGATTACCGCCTGACACCGGTCGCGCGTGCGCTCGGTCTCGTGGACGACGCGCGCTGGGAATTCTTCTGCGCGAAGCGCGACGCCGTCGAGACTGAAACGAGCCGGCTGAACGGCATTCAGTTTCGCGCGGGCACGCCGGATGGAGACGAGGTCGCGGCCCGGCTCGGCATCACGCTCGCACGCGAGCAGCGGGCGTTCAACCTGCTGTGCCGGCCGGAAGTCGGCTACGACTCGCTGACCGGACTCAATGCGGTCGGCGCGCCGCCGGCGCCCGACGACGCACGGCTTGCGCCGCAGATCGCGCTGCAGGTCGAGGTGCGCGCGAAGTACTCGGGTTACATCGAGCGTCAGCAGGCCGAGATCGAGCGCCAGCGGAAGAATGAGGATACGCGCCTGCCAGCCGGAATCGACTACGCCGCGGTGCCGGGCCTGTCGCACGAGGCGCGCCAGCGCCTGAAGGAGTCGCAGCCCGGAACGCTCGGCCAGGCGTCGCGGCTCCCCGGGATCACCGCCGCGACGATTTCCATCCTGCTCGTGCATCTCAAGAAGCGCGCGCGGGCCGCATGAGGGCCTGTCGTGCTGTCGCGCTCGCCGCGCTGCTCGCGGCGGGCGCATGGCTCGCCGGATGCGGGCCAAGGACGGACGACGGCACCGCCCGGGAGCTTCGCCGCGGCAACGGCAGCGAGCCGGATTCCATCGATCCGCAACTTGCGCGCATGGAAGCGGCGATGACGATCCTCCGCGACTGCTACGAGGGCCTCGTCTCGATGGCGCCGGACGGAAGCACCGTTCCGGGAGCGGCCGAGTCCTGGTCGGTGTCGGAGGACGGGCGCCGCTATACATTTAGATTGCGCCCGGCCGCGCGCTGGTCGAACGGCGACCGGCTGGTCGCGGAGGACTTTGCCCACGCGTTCCGCCGGCTCGTGAATCCGGCAACCGCCTCGCAGTACGCCCTAATGCTCGAGCCGGTCGTGAATGCGAGCGACATCGTCGCCGGCCGGAAGCCACCGGCGTCGCTCGCCGTCTCGGCCCCGGATGAAGCGACCCTCGTCGTCTTGCTGGCTGAGCCGAGCCCGTACTTCATCGCCATGCTTTCGCATCCGAGCACCTTTCCGGTGCACCGCGCGACGCTCGCCGCCCGGCCGCAGGAATTCGCCCGTCCGGGCGTCGCCGTGACGAATGGCGCCTTCACGCCCTCGGCCTGGGCGATCGGCTCGCACATGGTCGCGGCGCGGAACCGCCATTACTGGAACGGCGCTGCGAACCGCCTCGACGCCGTGCGCTACGTCCACGTCGCGGATCCGGTCACCGAGCTGACCCGTTTTCGCGCCGGCGATCTCGATATCACTTACACCGTTCCACCGGGAGAGGTCGCGCGGCTCGAGCGGGAACTTCCGGGGCAGCTCCGCATTGGGCCGCATATCGGCGTCTATTACTACGGCCTCGCGCTCGACCTGCCGCCGTTTCAGGACTCGCCCAAGCTTCGGCAGGCGCTCGCGATGGCCATCGATCGCGAGAGGCTTGCGACGCAGGTGCTGGGCGACGGCGAACGGCCGGCCTACGGCTGGGTGCCGCCGGGCGTCGCCAGTTACGAGCCGCAGCGTTTCGATTGGGCGGCGCTCGACTCCGCGGCGCGGATCGCCGAAGCGCGACGTCTGTATGCGCAAGCGGGCTACTCGGCAAAGCGGCCGCTCGTGGTCGAGCTTCGGACCAGCAAGAGCCCGCTGCACGACCGCATCGCGCTCGCGGTCACGGCGATGTGGAAGGAAAACCTCGGCGCGGAGGTCAGCCTGCGCTCCGAGGATTTCCGCGTGCTGAAGGCGGCGATCGACGCGCGCGAAGCGCCGCTCTTTCGCGGGAGCTGGATTGGCGACTACAACGACGCCTATTCATTTCTCCAGGTGCTGAAGGGCGGCTTCGGCATCAACCTGCCGCGCTACGAAAGCGATGCCTACGACGCGGCGCTTGCCGCGGCTTCAGGCTCGAGCGGCGAGGAACGCACGGCGCATCTCGCGGTGGCGGAGCGCCAGCTTCTCGAAGACGTGCCTCTGATCCCACTCTACTTCTACGTTTCCAAGCACCTGGTCGCGCCGCGCGTTTCCGGCTGGTACGACAACGTCATGAATGTCACGTACAGCAAGGATCTGTCGCTGACGAATTGAGCGGCCGTTGCATCGGCGGGCAAGGCACCGAGCCATACGAGCAGAACACGCAGCAGTCCCCGGGCTTCGGGCGAAGCAGCGCATGGCATCCCGCGCACTCGTGGAAATAAATACATGCATCCGTCGGCATGGACTCCACGGAAATGTGCTCGCACTGGGGGCAAGTCAATCGACACTCCGCAATAATCGGAGAATGAGTTGTGCTGACGCTCATGGCTCTGGACGCGAAGCGGGAAGTTGTGCCAGGAGTTGACGCACTTCGCGGGCAAACACTTCACTGTCGAGGCGAGGAAACACGGTGCTGCCTGCCAATGCCCGGAGCTGATGCATCAGTAGCCGCGGTTTCGGCGGAAGCGCCTCATCCCAGGTTGCTTCCGGACCGTAGATGAGCCACACATCCCAGGCATACACGGGTTCATCGCTGTGCTTGAGTTCCACCGCTTCCGTCAGTTGACGGCTAAACGCGCCGCTCGGATTCCAGTAATGATGTATGCGAGAGTTCCCGAGTAGTCGCGCCGCGGGTGCGATGTCCTTGGCTTCGGCACCGAGGACCGGAACATGGACGACAAAAGTCTGTAGACGCGGATCGTCTGTCTCCGCGAGCAGGTCTCGGTTGACGTCATCGAGGCCGCGTAAACAGCCGGGGCAGATTGGATCGACGAAGAACAGTATGCGCACCGAGCCCTTGGCTCTGTTGAAGTCCGCGCGAAGTTGGCTCGCTGCCTCATCCAGTAATGCATATTCACCCGTGGAGGCGGCATCAGTGGCGTCTGCGCACCCGGATGCCGCGAGCATCGTCGCGATGACGGTGGCGGTCGCGTGGATCGATCGCATAAAACCTCCTACAGCGGCGACGGCGATGTGAGAGCGATAACCGATAGCGCACCGACGAGCACCGCGGCGATCCACACGACCCACTGCAATGGCCGTCGATTAGCGGTGATGCGGGCGCCCTCAGCGCAGGCCGCAGGGCGCCGATACGCCCACCAGAACCCCGCAGCGAGCAGAGCGAACGAGCCGATGAGCGCGTAAGGGAGCAGGAACGCCAGCCGGGCGAACGCCACGGCTCCCGAGACGCCGAGCAATGCGACCGCCCAAGGCACGGTACAGCACAGTCCCAATGCCGCTGCGAGACTGCCGAGGCTAAGGGCACCACCAGCCGCTCCGAAAACGCGCGATTTCTCGCTCAACATTTGCCTCCGCTTCGGGCTCGCCAAAGCTTCGAACTGCGCCTCTGTCGCGGGTACCATACGGTCCGTACCATGGTACGGAGTCAAGCCATGCCCCAGCCCTACACGATCGCCCGGCTTGCGGCTGCCGCGAGCGTGCACGTTGAGACCATTCGTTACTACCAGCGCCGCAAGCTCATACCCAAGCCGATACCGCCACTCGGCGGAATTCGTCGGTACACCGAAGCCGACGCGGAGCGGTTGCGCTTCATCAAACGGGCGCAGGCGATGGGGTTTACGCTGATCGAGATCGAGAACCTTTTGAAACTGCGCACGCGCCGTTCCTGTCATGCAACGCGAGGCCTCGCCGCGACGAAACTGCGGATTGTTGATGGGCGGATCCGCGAGCTACGCCACCTGCGCAGTGAACTCGCCGGGCTGATTGCCAGCTGCGACGCAAATTCCGTGGATTCAACCTGTCCAGTCATCGAACGCCTCGCGCTGCCTTCGCGCCAGGTGTTCAGGGCCTCGCAGTCGTAAAAAGGGGACGCTTCCCTTTCCGTCGTCCGGCAGATGTCCGCTGCCTGTCCGCGGACACTTCCACGTACCCGCGCCGTTGCCCGATCCGGTCGCTAATGCCTTTCTAATCAGCCGCTTACAAAATCCGCGGATCTTGGCACGACGGTTGCAGCGTCTATGTCGTGAGCTTACGTTTGCCATGAAGATAACCAACCTGAGACCCCTCGTGTCGTCCGGCGGGCAGGATACGGCGCCCGCCGACGACACGAAATTTCGCGGCACCGAGGCCACGGACACCGCGGTCGAGGCCAAGCCCGATCGCACGCGCATCAAGCTGATCGGCGCCGCGGCGGGCGGCCTCGTCCTCATTCTCGTGTTCGGCCTGCTGTTCCGCGGCTGGAGCGCAACCGAGCACACGATCTCCCGTGAGCGGCTCCGCATCGTCACGGTCACCGAAGGCCCGTTCGTGCGCGACGTCTCGGCGCAGGGCACGGTCGTCGCGGCGGTGAGCCCGACGCTCTTCGCCGTGGCGCCGGGCAGCATCAGCTACCAGGTCCGGGCGGGCGACACGGTCAAGACGGGCCAGGTGCTCGCGACGCTCGCGAGCCCGACGCTCGAGAACGAATACCAGCGCGAGCGCGCGACGCTCGAAAGCCTCGACACGGCGCTCCAGCGCCAGGGCATCGAGATCCGCCGCCAGAAGCTCAGCACGCAGGAAGCGGCCGATCTCGCGAACGTGCAGATCCGCGCGGCCGAGCGCGAGTTCCAGCGCGCGCAATCCGCCTGGGACAAAGGCGCCATCGCCGAGCGGGATCTCCGCCGCGCGGAGGACGAACGCGAATCCGCGCGCCTCGCCTATGAGCATGCGCGCGACACCGCGGGCCTCGAGCGCGAGAGCCTCGATCTCGACCTGCGCGCGCGCCGGCTCGAGCGCGAGCGCCAGGGCTACGTGGTCGCAAACCTGAAGCGCCGCGTCGATGAGCTGTCGGTGCGCTCGCCGGTCAACGGCATGGTCGCGAATCTCGCGGCGGTCGAGAAGGCGAATGTCGCCGAGAACGCGGCGCTCCTGACGGTGGTCGATCTCACGGCCTTCGAAGTCGAGTTCCAGGTCGCCGACGTCTATGCGCGGGACATCAAGGCGGGCATGGAAGCCTCGATCTCGCTCGACGGCCAGCAGCACGCCGGCCTGGTCACGGCGATCTCGCCCGAAGTGCGCTCCGGCCAGGTGACGGGTCGCGTGAAATTCGCGGGCAAGCAGCCGCCGGGCCTGCGCCAGAGCCAGCGCGGATCCGTGCGAATCGTGATCGAGCAGCGCGCCAAGGCGCGGAAGTTCGAGCGGAGTCCCGACATCACGCCGGCGACGCGCGCCGTTTACGTCGTCGTCGATGACCGCGCGGTGCTGACGCCGGTCGAGCTTGGCGCTGCGTCGGTCGCGGAGATCGAAGTCGTGAACGGCCTCGAGCCCGGCGACGAAGTGATCGTTTCCGGCGCCGGCGACATGAACGACGTTCCCGAATTCCACATCGGCGGCTGACCGCCGGAAACCCTTAACGACCCTGGAGCGACATCCCAATGCTCGAAATGCACGGAATCAGCAAGATCTACCGCACGGACCTCATCGAGACGTTTGCGCTGCGCGACTTCTCGCTGAAGGTCGGCGACGGCGAGTTTGTCGCGGTGACGGGGCCTTCGGGCTCCGGCAAGACGACCTTCATGAACGTCGCGGGCCTGCTGGAAACCTTCGACACAGGCGCCTACAAGCTGGACGATGAGGACGTCAGTCGGCTGTCGGACGAGGCACGGTCGAAGCTCCGCAACGAGAAGATCGGCTTCATCTTCCAGAGCTTCAACCTGATCCCGGACCTCGACATCTTCGACAACGTGGACGTTCCACTGCGCTACCGGCGCCTCACTAAGAAGGATCGCGAGCAGCGCATCCGCAGCGCCCTCGACGTCGTCGGACTGACCTCGCGCATGCACCACATGCCGTCGCAGCTCTCGGGCGGCCAGCAGCAGCGCGCCGCGATCGCCCGTGCGCTCGCCGGCGACCCGCGCTTCCTGCTGGCGGACGAGCCGACCGGCAACGTGGACTCGCTGATGGCGCGCCAGGTCATGGACCTGCTCGAGCAGATCAACGAGATGGGCACCACGGTGATCATGGTCACGCATGATCCGGAACTCGCGCGCCGCGCGCACCGCAACGTCCACATCGTGGACGGCCAGATTTCCGATTTCCGCGCCTACGAGCCGCGTGACGAAATGCCGCAGCACGGCGTCGCGCCGGTTGCCGCAACGATGTCGTCGGCCTGAGCCACGGAGCCAAACCATGCTCGGTTATTACTTCCAGCTCGCCTTCAGGAACCTGCGCCGCAACCCCGGCCTGACCGCGCTCATGATCGGCGCAGTCGCGCTCGGCATCGCGGTCTGCGTGATGACGCTGACCCTATACCGCGCGATGTCGGGCAATCCGATCTGGTGGAAGAACGACGTGCTCTACGCAGTCACGCTCGACGCCTGGGACCCAAACGAACCGGCGAACGAGGACAAGCCCGAACTGCCGCCCTGGCAGCTCACCTATCGCGACGCTATGGCGCTGATGGAATCCGAAATTCCTGACCGCACCGTGATCATGCACAAGGCGGTCGGCGTGCTGTCGGTCGACGACTCGACGGCGCTCCCGGAACGCGTGGTTACGCGAGTAACGAGCTCGGATTTCTTCGCGATCTTCGACGTGCCTTTCCAGTACGGCGGCGGCTGGACGGCGGAAGCCGATCGTGCCCCGGAGCCGGTGATCGTGCTGTCGCGGGCGATGAACGACAGGTACTTTGCCGGCGAGAACAGCATCGGGCGCAGGATCCGCTGGGAGGACCGCGAATTCCGCGTGATCGGCGTGCGCGACACCTGGCAGCCGATGCCCACGTTCTACGATCTGAACAACGGCAGCCTCCAGGAATCGGAGGACGCGTACATCCCCTTCGGCTGGAATGCCACGCTGGAGTTGGACAGCGCCGGCAACACCAACGGCTGGAAGCCGGAGGAGGTCAACACCTACCTGGATTTCATCAACTCCGAGAGCATCTGGATCCAGATGTGGGTCGAGCTGCCGGACGCAGCATCGCGCCAACGCATGCAGGCGTATATCGACGGCTATGCACTCGAGCAGAAGAAAGCGGGCCGATTCGAGCGGCCGTTGAACAACCGGCTGACCCCCGTGGACCAGTGGATGGTCGACAACGACGTCGTCGGGAACGATGACCGCGTGCTGGTCGGCCTCGCGTTCGCTTTCCTCGCCGTGTGCCTGCTGAACACCGTCGGCCTGCTGCTCGCCAAGTTCCTGAACGGCGGCTCTATCACTGGGATACGGCGCGCGCTCGGCGCGAGCCGCCGCCAGGTGTTCATGCAGCACCTGGTCGAAGTGGGTGTCATTTCAGGCGTTGGAGCGGCCGCAGGCCTCGCGCTCGGCGCGCTGCTGCTCGCAGGTCTGCGCATGCTGTACACGATGGATCCGACCGATTCCGGCGGCACGCAGGCGCTCGCGCACGTGGACGTCGGCAGCGTCATTACCGCGCTCGCGCTCGCCCTGTTCGCAACGATCGCCGCCGGTCTGTACCCGGCCTGGCGCATCGGCAGGATCCCACCGGCGGTTTACCTGAAGAGCCAATGACATGACAGCCTGGAACATACGCCCCATCGCCTCCGCCCTCTGGCGCAACCGCACCGGCGCGCTGCTCGTCGCATTCCAGATCGCGATCGCGCTCGCCGTGCTCGTCAACGCCGTGTACGTCGTCAAGCAGCGCGTGGACAAGATCAACCGGCCACACGGCCTCGACGCCGAGAACATCTTCGTCGTCGTGAGCACCGGCTTCACGCAGGACTTCGACTATGAGGCTTCCTGGAAGGACGATCTCGCCTATCTCCGCGGCCTTCCGGGCGTCAAGGCGGCGACGCTCTCAAGCACGATACCGCTCTCCGGCAGCGGCAGCTCGAGCGGCTACACGAGCACGCCGAGGGTCAAGGACGAGCAAGGCGAGCCTGCCAATTACTTCGAGGTGGACGAGCAGGCGATCGAAGCGCTCGGCATCACGCTCGCAGCAGGCCGTGGTTTCGAGGCGCACGAAATCCTGCCGCCGACGGACGGCTGGGAATTCGCGCCGCAGGTGATCATCACGAAACCGCTCGCGAAGGCGTTCTTTCCGCCAGACGGCAATGCGCTCGGCAAGGCGATCTACGATCCGCTCAACCGGCCCGCTACGGTCATCGGCATCATCGAGAACATGCACGGCTCCTGGGTCGGCTGGGACACGCTCGACCACGTGATGCTGGTGCCCCGCATCAGGAGCGGCCCCGCCGCTTACTATCTCGTGCGGGCCGAGCCCGGGCGGCGCGATGCGCTCATGCGCACCGCCGAGGAGCACCTGGCAACGTCGAACCCGGACCGCCTGCTGCGCTGGGTGCGACCGCTGACGTACTTCGAGCGCCAGGCCTATCTGGACGACCGCAACATGGCGATCTTCCTCGTGAGCGTCACGGGGGCACTGCTTGCAATTAGTGCGCTCGGCATCTTCGGCCTCGCGACCTTCAATGTCAGCACGCGCATCCGCCAGATCGGCACGCGCCGGGCGGTAGGCGCGCGGCGCCTGGACATCGTGCGACACTTCCTGGTCGAGAACTGGATGGTGACGACCGCCGGCGTCGTCGCTGGATGCGGCTTCGCGCTCGCGATCGGCTACTGGATCTCGGTCAAGTACGAGCTGCCGCGCCTCGACCTCTATTACCTGGTCGGCGGCGTGTTCGGCATCTGGCTGATCGGGCTGCTGGCGGCCTGGCAGCCGGCGCGCCGGGCCTCCGCGATCTCGCCCGCGGTGGCCAGCCGGACCATCTAGACTGTGGACATTGCAACCGTTCCGTCATCCTGCGCATCCAAACTGATGAAGGGTAAGCAAGACCAGGGACTACAGGACAGTTTGGGCGAGCGCACCGTACTCGTGATCGACGATAGCGAGGCCGTGCGCACGGCGCTCGACGTGCTCCTGTCGATGCACGGCGCACGGGTGCTCGGGGCGGACACGGCCGCCGCCGGGATCGACGTGCTGGCCCGCGAGCCCGTGGATCTCGTGGTGCAGGACATGAACTTCCGCCGCGAGGCGACTTCCGGCGAGGAGGGCGTTGCGCTTTTCCGCCAGATCCGCTCGCAGCATCCGGACCTGCCGGTGATCCTGTTGACCGCCTGGACCCATCTCGAGACCGCCGTTGAGCTCGTCAAGGCGGGCGCCTCCGATTACGTCGCGAAGCCCTGGGACAACGCGCGGCTTCTGACGACCGTCCGGAATCTCCTCGACCTGCACGCGGCACGCACGGAAAACCGTGCGATCCGCCGCCGGCGTGCCGCGGCACGTTCGGAGCTTGCAACCCGCTTCGATCTGAAAGGACTCGTGTACGAGAGCGAGGCGATGCAGGCACTCGCCTCGACCGCCGCGCGCATCGCGCACGCCGACGTGCCCGTGCTCATCAGCGGGCCGAACGGCGCCGGCAAGGAAGTCATCTCCGACATCGTGCAGGCGAACTCGACCGTGAAGAACGGCCCGTACGTAAAGGTGAATCTCGGCGCGCTGCCCGACACGCTGATGGAAGCGGAGCTCTTCGGCACCGAGGCCGGCGCCTTCACCGGCGCGAAGGCGCGCACCGGGCGATTCGAGGCTGCCGACGGCGGCACGATCTTTCTCGATGAGCTCGGCAACCTGTCGGCGCAGGGCCAGGCGAAGCTCCTGCGCGTCCTGCAGACCGGGGAGTACGAGCGTCTCGGATCCAACACCACGCGCCGCACGCGCACCCGCGTGATCGCGGCGACCAATGCCAATCTCCCGCAGCTCATCCGCGACGGGCGGTTCCGCGAGGACCTGTTCTACCGCCTGAACGTGATCGAGCTCGAGGTGCCGCCGCTCGCCGCGCGGCCGGAGGACATCGTGCCGCTCGCCCAGCATTTCCTCGAGCCCGGATTCACGCTCTCGCAGGACGCGCTGCGCGCGCTCGTTCGCTACCAATGGCCGGGCAATGTGCGTGAGCTGCGCAACGCCATCCACCGCGCCTGCCTGCTGTCGGTCGAGTCGGTCGTCACCGGCAAGGCGCTCGCTCTCCCGATCGCGCCGGAACCCGCCGATGGCTCGCACATCGACCGGGGGATGATCGAACAGGCGCTCCTGCTCGCCGATGGGATCGTCGCGCACGCCGCGCGTGACCTCGGCCTGTCGCGTCAGGCACTCTATCGCCGCATGGAGAAGCTCGGCCTCAAGACTCCCGTCGACCCAGGCCGGACATCCGCCACTAACGGCTGATGGCCGCAAAACCGCGCGTCAGCCGGTCGCTCGCCGGGCGCGTCGCCGTGGTGCTCTGCGCCGTGGCGGTCGTGGCCGCGGCGATCGCTCTTTTTCTCCGGCAGTACGTCGAATCGCCCTGGCTCGCGGGCTCCGTCTCACTGCTCGTCACGCTGCCGCCGGCGATCTGGTTACTCAACTGGCTCATTGAGGGCTGGAGCGGAAGCATCCGCGCGGTCGCGGACGGCATCGGGAGCCTGCGCGACCGCGATTTCAGCGTCAGCGTGACGCCCACCGGCCCGGACGAAATCGGCGACCTGACGGCCGAATACAATTCGCTCGGCGACAGCCTGCGGCGCGAGCGCCTCGACCTGTATCAGCGCGAGCTCCTGCTCGACACCGTGGTGCAGACGACGCCGCTCGCGCTCGTGCTGACGAATGCCTCCGACGCGATCGTGTTCGGCAACATCGCGGCGAGGCAGCTGTTCCGCTCTGGCCGCAAGCTCGAGGGACTGAAATTCGCGAGTCTCCTGGAGCAGGCGCCGCAGCCGCTCCGCGAAGCGGTCGAAAGCGGAGCCGACACGCTCTTCACGGTGTACGAGGGCGCCGATGCGGAGATCTTCCATCTCAGCAACAGGGCCTTCACGCTGAACAGCCAGCCGCACCGGCTGCTCCTCTTCAAGCAACTGACGCGGGAAATGGCGGCCCAGGAAGTCGCGATCTGGAAGAAAGTGATCCGCGTGATTGCGCACGAGCTCAACAACTCGCTGGCGCCGATCACCTCCCTCGCGCATTCCGGCCAGGCGCTCGCGGGGGATCCGGATTCCGAGCGCCTGGCGCGCGTGTTTTCCACGATCGAGGAACGCGCCTCGCATCTCGCGACCTTCATCGACGGCTATGCGCGCTTCGCGAAGCTGCCGCGGCCGCGGCCGGTCGCGGTGCCATGGAAAACGCTCCTCATAGGCCTGACGGACAGCCTGACGTTTCGTGTCCTCGAGCCCTTGCCGGGAAGCGCAGCCTGGCTCGACGCGCCGCAGATCGAGCAGGTGTTGATCAACCTGATCAAGAACGCGATCGAGTCGGGATCCTCCGAGGACGAGGTGACGCTCGGCGTGTCCGAGCGTCATGGCGGCGTTGCGCTCGAAGTCAGCGACCGTGGCAGCGGGCTGACTCCCGAAGTGCTCCGCGACGCGCTGCTGCCGTTCTATTCGACCAAGCCCAAGGGCACCGGCCTCGGCCTGACGCTCTGCCGCGAGATCGTCGACGCGCACGGCGGGCGGCTCAGCATCGCGAACCGCGACGGCGGCGGCGCCGTGGTGACAGTCTGGCTGCCGCAGGCGCCCTAAAGGGGACGTTCACCTTTAAAAGTGAACGTCCCCTTTGGATAATATGCTGATGCAGAACTTCTACGATTTCAAGCTGCAGGCGATCGATGGCACGGCCGATCTCTTGGCGGGCCTCAAGGGCAAAGTCGTGCTCGCAGTCAATGTCGCGAGCCGCTGCGGCCTCACGCCGCAGTACTCGGGACTCGAAGAGCTGCACGAGGAGCTTGCCGGCGAAAAGTTTTCCGTCGTCGGCTTCCCCTGCAACCAGTTCGGCGCCCAGGAGCCGGGCAGCGAAAAGGAGATCCAGGCCTTCTGCTCGGCGAATTACGGCGTGACGTTTCCAATGAGCGCCAAGCTCGAGGTCAACGGCGACGGCCGTCATCCCCTGTACGCATGGCTGACCGACCCGGCGAACGGGCATGCCGGCGACATCCAGTGGAACTTCGAGAAGTTCCTGATCGGCCGCGACGGAAGACTCCTGCAGCGCTACGCGCCCACGGTCAAGCCGCGCGACAACGGCCTGATGCAGGACATCGCCGCAGCGCTTTGAATCGCTGGAAATTCCGACCCGCGGCGCTTAACATTTCAGGCGCTCGGAGATTTAATCGATGCGATTTGACCGCTTGGCCCCAATGATGGTCGCCGGCTGCGCCTTGGCGCTCTCGGCAATGACCGCGACCGCGGGCGACGCCGAGCGCGGCCGCAGCCTTGCCTACACCTGCATGGGCTGCCACGGCATCGAGAATTACAAGAACGCCTACCCGAAGTATTCCGTTCCGAAGCTCGGCGGTCAGAATCCGGCCTACGTCGTCGCCGCGCTCGAGGAATATCAGGCGGGAAACCGCTGGCATCCGACCATGCAAGGTCTTGCGAGCACGCTTTCCGACGAGGATCGCGCCGATCTCGCCGCCTGGTTCGCGTCGGCCGCGGAGGCGAAGCCGGGCGCCAAGCTGGTGGGCACCCCGCCGGCGAAAGCGGAGGCCTGCACGGCCTGCCACGGTCAGAACGGCGCGGGAACGATGGACGAATATCCGGACATCGGCGGCCAGCACGCCGATTATCTCGCACGGGCGCTCAACGATTACCGCCTCGGCAAGCGCAAGAACGCGATCATGGCCCCCTTCGCGCAGCAGCTGGCGCGCGAGGACATCGAAGCGCTTGCCGACTACTTCTCGAAGCAGCCGGGACTCGTTACGCCCGAGCTTCGTTGAACCGCCTGCCCCGATGGCGAACATCACCATCACGCGAGAGCTGGGGGCGGATCGCGACCGTTACATCGGCACGGTCGAGGGAGTCGCCGGCGAAGCGGAGCTGACCTATTCGCACGCCGAGCCCGCGCGAGTGGTCGCCGATCACACGTTCACGCCAGATAAAATGCGGGGCCAGGGCGTCGCAACGGCGCTCGTCGAGCGGTTGGTCGCCGACGCGCGCCGCGAAGGATTCAGGATCGTGCCGTTGTGCCCGTTCGTGAAGGCGCAGTTCGATCGCCATCCCGAATGGTCCGACCTGCGCGCCTAAAGGGGACGTTCACCTTTGGAAAGGTGAACGTCCCCTTTAGCGGAGCTACTGCTTGAGCTTCTCGAGGAACATCGCGACCGCCCACTGGTAGTAGTCGATGTTGTCGCGCTTGGCGAAGCCGTGGCCTTCGTTGAGCCCGACGAGATACCAGACCTCGCCGCCGTTCGCGCGGATCTTCGCGACGAGCTGCTCGGATTCCGTGACGGGCACGCGGGGATCGTTCTGACCCTGCACGACGAGCATCGGCTTGCTGATCCTGTCCGCGTTGTTGAGCGGCGAGATCTTCTCGAGGAACGCGCGCATCTTCGGGTCGCGCTCGTCGCCGTATTCCGGCCGGCGCAGGTCGCGGCGGTACTCCGCCGTGCTCTCGAGGAAGGTGACGAAATTGCTGATGCCGACGATGTCGATGGCGCCGCGCAGGCGGTCGTTGTAGTGTGTCATCGACGCGAGCGTCATGTAGCCGCCGTAGGAGCCGCCGATCACGACCACGCGCTTCGGGTCGAGGTCGAGCTGCGTGCCGATCCAGTCGAGCAGCGCGCCGATGTCGCGCACGGAGTCTTCGCGCTTCATGCCGTTGTCGAGCGCGACATAGGTCTTGCCGTAACCGGTTGAGCCGCGCACGTTCGGATGGATCACCGCGTAGCTGAGCTCGCCGACCCATTGCTGGATCGAGATGTTGAAGGTCGGCTGTGACTGCGCTTCGGGACCGCCGTGGATGTTGATCAGGACCGGGTGCGGGCCGCCGGCGGCCGGCTTGTAAATCCAGGCCGGAATCTGCCGCGGCTTGCCTTGAACGTGATCGAAGGTCGGGTAGCGCACGAGCGACGGCGCGACCAGCTTCGACGCATCGAGCGGGCCGATCTCGCTTTGCGTCCAGCGCGCGAGCTCTCCGTTCTCGAGCTCGAACACCCAGACGTCGTAAGGCTGCCCCGGCGTCTGGAGGCTGAACGCGAGGCGCTTGCCGTCGACGTCGAAACCGATCGAGCCGATGACGCCGAACGGCAGTTTCGGCGGGATCAGGTCCAGCCGCATGGCGAGATCCATGATCCCGAGCCGGCTCGCGCCGTTTTCATTCACGACGTAGGCGAGATAACGCCCGTCGCGCGAGAGCGCGAGATCGTCGATGTCCCAGTTCACGTGGTCGGTCAGGGACGTGACCTTGCCGGTCGCGAGGTCCGCGTAACGGAGCGTCCGGAACTCGCTGCCGAGATCCGACGGGAAGTACACGCCCTTGCCGTCGCGCGAGAACAGCGCGCCGCCGCGAGCGGCCTTGGTTTTCGACGGCTCGATCTCGCGCAACTGCCGGCTCTCGAGATCGTAGACATGCAGATAGGTTTCGTTGACCGAAACAAACCGGGCGAGCAGCAGCGAATTGCCATCGAGCGACCAGTCGCTCACGAACCAGCCGACCTCCGGCGCTTCGAACACCATTTGAGGCGTGCGCCGATCGAGCGGGTCTTCGACGTAAATGTCCGTGTTGACCCCGGTCCGCACCGTCCAGGGAAACGCGTAGCGCGTGCCGTCCGGCGACCAGACACCAGTGCCCGCGCGGCCGCGTCCGTCGGTGAGCCGGACCGGATCCGCGCTCGCGGGATCGAGATACTCGAGCTGGTAGTTCTCGTCGCCGCCGACGTCACGGAGGTAGGCGACGCCCTTGCGCGCGGCGGTCGGCGACCAGGTGCCGCCCGAGATCGGCTCGTCGAAGAACGTGAGCTGGCGGCGCGCGCCCATCGGCTGCTCGACGAGGTGAAGCTGGCTGGTATTGCCGAAGCGCGTGCTGATCGTGATCTTCCCGTCCGGCGTCCAGCCGGAGAACAGGGAGCTTCGCGCGTGCTGGTAACGCCGCATACGCTGGATCAGTTCCGGCGGGATTTCAGGGATGCCTTCAATCACGAGATTGCCGCGCGTGACGCGTTCGACGTCGGCCGCGGCGGCATTGAGCGCAAGCAGGGTGGCGGCGGCCAGGAACAGGCGGATCATCGGTAGCTCCCGGGAGGACTATTCCGTGGGCCGCCAGATTGCCACAGCCCTGCCGTGAGATCATGTCCGTTATGCCGAACACCGTCCCGAACCCGGAGGTTCCATGACAACCTACAAGGTGGGCTACATTGTCGGCAGCCTCGCAAAGGCCTCCATCAATCGCAAACTCGCCAGGGCACTCGAGCGCCTGGCGCCCGACGGGCTGAAACTCACCGAAATCCCGATCAAGGACCTGCCGCTCTACAGTTACGACTACGACGCGGACTACCCGGAGATCGCGAGGAAGCTCAAGAGGGACATCGAAGCTTCCGACGGCATCCTCTTCGTGACGCCGGAATACAACCGCTCGATTCCAGGCGGGCTCAAGAATGCGATCGACTGGGCGAGCCGGCCGTACCGCAAGAACTCATTTACGCGGAAGCCCTCGACGGTGATCGGAACATCGCCGGGAAAGATCGGCACCGCCATCGCCCAGCAGCAATTGCGGAGCGTCCTCGGCTATTGCAACTCGCCGCAAATGAACTCGCCGGAGGCCTACATCCAGTTCACGAAGGGTCTGATCGACGATGAAGGCGGCGTCAGCGATGATTCTACCAAGGAATTCCTCAGGAATTTCATGGTGAAGTTCCACGAATTCCTCGCCATGGTCGTGCCTTGCCTGAAGTCGCCTCGAAACTGACCGATTTCGCCGCGGGCATCACGGCGATCGACGCCGACTACGTGCGCCCGCGCCTCGCCGCCTCGCATCTCGTGATCGACGCCGGCCGGGCGGCCTTCGTGGATACGGGCACGACGCACTCGCTGCCGAATCTCCTCGACGCGCTCGCGGTAAAAAACATCGATCCGGCCGATGTCGACTGGGTGCTCGCGACGCACGTGCATCTCGACCATGCCGGCGGCGCAGGCGCCCTGATGCAGGCATTGCCGAACGCGCGTTGTGCGGTCCATCCCCGCGGCGCGCGCCACCTCGCCGAGCCTTCGAGGCTCATTGCGGGCTCGATCGCGGTGTATGGCGAGGAGCGTTACCGGGCACTCTATGGTGAAATCGTGCCGATCCCGGAGTCGCGCCTGCTCGTGGCCGAGGAGGGAACCGTGATCACGCTCGGCGGGCGCCGGCTCGAGTTGATCCACACGCCGGGCCATGCCCTTCATCATTATTGCGTCGTCGATCGCGCGCACGAGCTTATCTTCTCGGGCGACACGTTCGGGATCTCCTATCGCGACTTCGACGTGGACGGGCGCGAATTCATCTTTCCGACTACGACGCCGGTGCATTTCGACCCGGAGGCGCTGTGTGATTCCGTGGACCGGCTGATGTCGTATCGCCCGCGGGCAATCTACCTGACGCATTACGCGGAAGTCCGCGATCTCCCGCGCCTGGCGCGCGAGATGAAGGAGCGCGTGCGAGCCTACGCCGACCTGGGCCAGAGGTATGCCGCGGCGCCCGACCGCGCGAGCAAGCTCCGAAACGGCATGTTCGCAATGATGTCCGCATGGCTCGACGAGCACGGGTTTCCGCGCGACGATGGCAAACGGCATCGGCTGCTCGACGACGACATCGAGCTGAATTGCCAGGGAGTCGAGGTCTGGCTGGACAGGAAATGACATGAAAGCATTCAAGGCATTCCGCATTCACGAGCGCGAGGGCAAGATCACCGCGGGCTTCGAGCAGATGACGGTGGACGCGCTGACGCCGGGCGAGGTGGTCATCCGCGTGAAGTACTCGAGCATCAATTACAAGGACGCGCTCGCGGCCACGGGCGCCGGCAAGATTCTCCGCAAGTACCCGCTGAACGGCGGCATCGACCTGTCCGGCGAAGTCGAGAGCTCGACGGACCCGCGATTCAAGCCCGGCGAGGCCGTGCTCGTGACCGGGTGCGGCCTCTCCGAGAACGTCGACGGCGGCTACGCCGAGTACGCGCGGGTGGCGGGCGATTCGGTGATCCCTTTGCCGGAAGGCATCGACCTTCGCGAGGCGATGGCCATCGGCACCGCCGGCTTCACGGCCGCGCTTGCGATCCATCGCATGGAACAGAACGGGCAGGCGCCGGCTAAAGGCGCGATCGTCGTGACCGGCGCGAGCGGCGGCGTCGGCTCGATCGCCATCGACCTGCTCGCCGGCCTCGGCTACGAGGCCGTGGCCGTCAGCGGCAAGCCGGAGGCTGACGACTTCCTGAAGTCACTCGGTGCCTCGCGCATCCTGCGCCGCCAGGAAATCGACCTCGGCAAGCGGCCGATGGAAGCGACGCAATGGGGCGGGGGCATCGACAGCGTGGGCGGCGAACTCCTGACCTGGCTCACCCGCACCGTGGATTTCTGGGGCAACATCGCGAGCATCGGTCTCGCCGCGAGCCCCAAGCTCGAAACGACAGTGCTGCCCTTCATCCTGCGCGGCATCAGCCTGCTCGGCATCAACTCCTCGGCGATGCCGCGCGAGGTGCGGGTCGCCGCGTGGAAGCGACTCGCGACGGACCTGCGCCCGCGCCATCTCGACCGCCTGGTGACCCGCACCATCCGCTTCGAGGAACTGCCCGGCGCATTCGACGACTACATCAAGGGCCGCGTCATGGGGCGCACGGTCGTGAAGATCGCCTGAGTTGGGCGACCTGCTCCAATCGCGGTTGATCGGGGGCGCGAAGGCGCTCGGCATCGCGCTCGAGCCGCCGCAGGCGGCGGCGCTCCTGTCGCTCCTAAGCGAGCTCGCGGACTGGAACACGCGATTCAACCTGACCGCGATCACCGTGCCGGTGGACATGGTGGACAAGCACCTGCTCGACTCGCTCGCCGCGTCGCCGCATTTGCGGGGGCTTCGCATCGCCGACATCGGCACCGGCGCGGGCTTTCCCGGCCTTCCGCTCGCGATCGCGAATCCCGGCCGGCAATTCACGCTGGTGGAGTCGACCGGCAAGAAGGCGGGCTTCGTCCGGCATGCCACCGGCAAGCTCGGCCTCGCCAATGTGGAAGTCGCGCAGGGCCGCGCCGAAGCATTGCGTCCGGCGACGCCATTCGACAGCGTCATCGCCCGCGCGCTTGGCTCGCTGGCGGATTTCGTGCGGGTGGCGGGGCACCTGGCGGGGCGGAACGGCAGGCTGCTCGCGATGAAAGGCCGGCCACCGGGGGACGAGCTGAAGGCCCTGCCCGCCGGCTGGAAGGTGCTGGCCGTGCACCCGATCCGGGTGCCGGGCCTCGATGCCGAGCGTTGTCTCGTCGAACTTGGTAGGGTTTGATCTCGATGAAGCGAATCATCGCGGTCGCGAACCAGAAGGGTGGCGTCGGCAAGACGACGACCGCCGTCAATCTCGCCGCCTCACTTGCGGCGACGCAGCGCCCCGTGCTGCTCGTCGACCTCGATCCGCAGGGCAATGCGACGATGGGCTGCGGCGTGGACAAGCGCGCGCTCGAGCGCTCGGCGACCGACGTGCTGCTCGGCGACTGCAACATCGTCGATGCGATCGTCACGATCGAATCGGCCGGCTTCGACCTGCTGCCGTCGAACCAGGACCTGACGGCCGCGGAGGTGCGGCTCCTGACGATGCTCGCCGGCCGCGAGCACCGGCTTGCGCGCGCGCTCGAGCCGGTGCGCGATCGCTATGACCTCGTCATCATCGATTGTCCGCCGGCGCTCAACATCCTGACGGTCAATGCGCTGACGGCGGCGGATTCCGTGCTGATTCCGATGCAGTGCGAGTACTACGCGCTCGAAGGACTGTCGGGACTCATCAACACGATCGAGCAGATTCGCGACTCGGTGAATTCGCGGCTCACTGTCGAGGGGATACTCCGCACGATGTTCGATCCGCGGAACAACCTGTCGAACGACGTTGCGGCGCAGCTCATCGAGCATTTCGGCGATCGCGTTTTCCGCACCATCATCCCGCGGAATGTCAGGCTCGCGGAGGCGCCTTCCTTCGGCGTGCCCGTGATGTTCCACGACAAGGAATCGCGCGGCGCGCTCGCCTATCTCGCGCTCGCCGGCGAAATGATCCGGCGCACGGAAGGGCCGGAACTTCCCGAAGAAAAAGGGGACGCAACCCTTTCGGAAAATGGGGACGCTTCCCTTTTATCCGCCGAAGAAGAATCAGCCGCGGAAAAAGCGGACGCCACCTTTCTGCCTGCCGAAAAAGGGTAAGCGGCCCATTTTCTCTCTCTGCGCGAACCTCGGAAAATGGGAAGCGTCCCTATTTTTCCGACCCGGCACCATAGAGGAGTTAGGATGAGCTTCATGTCTGACAAAAAACGCGGCCTGGGACGCGGACTCGAGGCGCTCCTGGGCGAGACCAAACCGCGCCCTGCGCCCGGCGTGCCGCCGGCGCGCGAGCAGCTCATGCACGTGCCCATCGACCTGCTCTCGCGAGGCAAGTACCAGCCGCGCGTGGACATGCGCGAGGACTCGCTCTCGGACCTCGCGGATTCGATCAAGGCGCAGGGCGTCGTGCAGCCGATCGTGGTGCGGCCGGTCGGCGCGCCTGCGTCGGGCGAGCTGCAGCGCTACGAGATCGTCGCCGGCGAGCGCCGCTGGCGGGCGGCGCAGATCGCAGGCCTCGCGGATATTCCGGCCGTCGTGCGCCGCGTGGACGACGAGCATGCGGTCGCGCTCGCGCTGATCGAGAACATCCAGCGCGAAGACCTGAATCCGCTCGAAGAGGCGCTGGCGCTCTCGCGGCTCATCACCGAGTTCGCGCTGACCCACCAGCAGGCGGCGGAGGCGGTCGGCCGCTCGCGCGCGGCGGTGTCGAACCTGCTGCGCCTGCTCGAGCTGCCGCAGGCGATCAGGCCGTACATCGAGAAACGCGAGCTGGAGATGGGCCACGCTCGCGCGCTGCTTGCGCTCGCGACCCCACGCCAGCAAGCCGAGGTCGGCGCGCTCGTTGCCAAGAAAGGATTATCCGTCCGCGAGACCGAGGCGCTCGTGCGGCGGCTGGTCGCCCGCTCCGGAGACGGCAAGAGCGGCAAGTCCGGCAGGTCGCGCTCCAAGGACCCGGATATCCAGCGGCTCGAGAATGACCTCGCGGACAAGCTCGGAGCGACCGTCGAGTTGCAGCACGCCGCCTCGGGCAAGGGGCGGCTCATCATCAACTATCACAGCCTCGACGAACTGGACGGAATCCTGGCGCACATCAGTTGATAGAGGGGACACGATGAACACGCATTGGCAATGGTCCGGCCGCCTGCTGGCGGCAGCTTCGCTGATACTCATCGCCGTGGTTTCCGCCCGCGCGGACGACCCGCCGGGGATCCTGTGGGAAACGACCTCCCAGATGGTGATGGAGGGCATGCCGATGGCGATGCCGGCCAACAAGGGAAACTACTGCGCGAAAGAGACCTGGGAACAGCCTCCCGCGAGCGGCAACGCCCCGTCGCAGAACTGCAGGAACACGAGTTTCAACCAGACCGGCACGAAGGTGACCTGGACCATGGCCTGCGATAATCCGCCGATGACCGGCGACGGTGAAATCAGCTTCAACGGCACGGATTCCTATGCCGGTGTCATCCGGTTTCAGGCTACCCAGATGAACATGCAGGTCAATCTCACCGGCAAGAAGATCGGGACCTGCGACAACCCGACGTAACGCAGCGCGCTCCGCGCTAGCGGACCAACTCGCGCAATGACTGTGCCCTCGCCCGGCTGACGGGCACTGCCGTTCCGGTCGAGCGGCAAGTCATTCATCCTCCAGACAGCACACCGTCTGCTGACGGAGTCATGGACGACTTGACGGAACAGCAATTCTTCGCACTGTTCCGCGCGCACCGCAGCCGCAACCGATTCGCTGATGCCCTGGCAGCCATTTGCCCGAATGTCGGACGTCGAACTCCGCGCAATTTACGACCACCCGTTGTCTTTGTGCGATGAACCGAGGTAACAAATGTTACGCATTAGTTTCTGTTAACGAACCTTCAGATAGCCGATTTGTCCACCAAACTCTGGCTGCGCATAGTCGTGCCAACGAAATTCATTGGCAAAGCGGAAAGAAAGGAAAGTGTCATGTTCACCTCAGGCACACTGAATTTTCACAGGGGCGTCAGCGCAGTAATCGCTGCCGCAATAGTCGGTATCAGCGGTCTGGCGCTGGACCGGGGGTACATCACGTCTCCGAGAGGTGAAATTGCAAAAACCGCAATGCTTTCGGCGTCGGATGTCCTGCCTGGAGTGGTAGTGCTTCCTGAAGTCGTCGTCACCGCTCCGCGACTCGCGATGACGTCGCGGCAGCCACAGGCGTGACGGCCATGTCGCATCCGATCTACGACATTCTGATGCGGTGGCTGGAGACCGAGCAGTGCGCATTCGATGCGGAGGCTCGGGACGACTGGCCGTGGGACACGCAGCACCCGGCGCAGAGCGACGCTGGCACCGATTCCGCTCCTACGCCGCAATGGGAGCAGATCGATGATGCTTATGGCGAACCGCAAACTTCGAGTTGACGGAATCCGCAGTGCGCCCGCACGGCAATCGGTGAAGCTTCGTCCCGCGACTCCGGACGACCTGGAGTTGCTGAAGCACTGGGACGAGCAGCCGCACGTCATCGCCTCGGATCCCAACGACGACTGGCAGTGGGAAACCGAGCTCGCCCGCTCACCCGACTGGCGCGAGCAACTCATCGCCGAAGCGGACGACCGCCCGATCGGCTTCGTTCAGATCATCGATCCGGCCCGCGAGGAAAGCCGCTACTGGGGTTGCATCTCGGAGGGTCATCGGGCCGTCGACCTCTGGGTCGGCGAAGCGGCGGACCTGGGCCGCGGCTACGGCACTCAGATGCTGAAGCTCGCGATCGAGCGCTGCTTCGCCGATCCGACGGTCACCGCCATCCTCGTGGACCCGCTCGACTGCAACGCCCGCGCCCACCGCTTCTACGAGGAGCTGGGATTCGAATATGTCGTGCGCCGTCGCTTCGGCGAAGACAGCTGTTTCGTTTACCGCCTGGCGCGTCCGGAGACGGCTTCCGGGAACGCTAACACCGCATAAGAACAACGTTTTTTGCCCCCCGGCTCGGTTGTGCCGGGGGGGTCCGCCCCTCTATAATGCCGCCGGTTTTTGGCCGCCTCTGCGGCTTGCTGCGAAGCGTGAAAACGCCACGGACCGCCCGGAGGGCCACGTGGCGTTTTTGTTGCTTGAGACTGGTAGATGCGAACCGTCCGCAACATCCTGCTCGCGCAACTCGCGGCCGGCCTGGCGCTCGCCGCGATCGTCTGGATCTGGCTTGGTTCCGACCGGGCCGTCCCCACCTTGTTGGGTGGATTGATCGGCGTCGTGCCGAACGCATTTCTGGCGGCGAGACTGATGTCGCCGCGGGCCGGCAGCAGCGCGAAGAGGCTGCTGAGGGCAGGGTGGTTGGGCGAGTTGGGCAAGCTCGCGATCGCGGCCGTAATGTTCGCCGCGGTGTTCGCGACCTTGAAGCCACTGCACCCGGGGTTCCTGTTCGCCGGGTACATCGCAACACTCCTGGCCCTGCCGGTGGGATTGCTGTTCGATAGGGACGAGCGCACCGACGCGCGGGGTGGACGTTAGACGATCATGGCGGAAGCAGGTCAATCGGCTGGCGACTACATCGTTCATCACCTCCAGAACCTGACCGTTTGCCGCGCCGACGGCGAGTGGGTCTGGAACCAGTGCGAAGGCAATTTCTACGCGGTGAACGTCGACTCGATGTTCTTCGCGATCGCGCTCGGGCTGCTCCTCATCACGCTGTTCGGCCGGGTCGCGAAACGCGCGACCACGGGCGTTCCCGGCAAACTCCAGACCGCGGTTGAAATTATCGTCGGATTCGTGGACCAGAGCGTTCGCGAGACCTTCCACGGCACGAGCCGTTTGATCGCTCCGCTCGCCCTGACCCTCTTCATGTGGGTCTTCCTGATGAACCTGATGGACCTGATCCCGGTGGACTGGCTGCCGTTGGCAGCACAACAGGTCGGCATCCCGTACCTGAAGGTCGTGCCGACGACCGACGTCAACGTCACCTTCGCGATGGCGATCTCGGTCTTCATCCTGACGATCTTCTACAGCATCAAGATCAAGGGCATCGTCGGGTTCACCAAGGAACTCACCCTGACGCCGTTCAACCACTGGGCGGCCATTCCGTTCAACCTGACGCTCGAAACTGTATCGCTGGTCGCCAAGCCGCTGTCGCTGTCGCTGCGGCTGTTCGGCAACCTGTACGCGGGCGAACTCATCTTTCTGCTGATCGCGTTGCTCGGGATCTGGCAACTGCCGCTGCATTTCGTGTGGGCGGTGTTCCACGTGCTGATCATCGTGTTGCAGGCGTTCATTTTCATGATGTTGACGATCGTGTACCTCAGCATGGCGCACGAGCATCACTAAAGTTTTTCGACCAGGAGACTAGCGATGGAAACTGTGATTGGTATGACCGCGATCGCCGTGGCGATCCTGATCGGCCTCGGCGCCCTTGGCGTCGGCGTCGGCATGGGCCTGCTGGGTGGGCGCTTCCTCGAAGGCGCTGCGCGGCAGCCGGAGCTCGCCCCGATGCTCCAGGTGAAGATGTTCATCGTGGTCGCGTTGCTCGACGCGGTGGCGATGATCGGCGTCGGCATCGCGCTCTTCTTCACGTTCGCCAATCCGTTCGTCGGGCAGTTGCAGAACGCGCTCGGCGGCTGAACGTCGGGGAGAAGGGTTCGATGAACATCAACATGACGTTGATCGGGCAGACGATCGCCATGATCGTCTTCGTCTGGTTCTGCATGAAATTCATCTGGCCGCCGCTGATGAAGGCCATCGAGCAGCGTCGCAAGGAGATCGCCGACGGCATTGCCGCGGGCGAGAAGGGCCAGCGTGAGCTGGCGGATGCGCGGCACGGCGCCGAAGCCATCCTTCAGGAAGCCCGCCAGAAGGCGACCCAGGTGGACGCGATGGCGCACAAGCGCTCGGCCGACGTGATCGCGGAGGCCAAGCATGTGGCGATCAGCGAGGGCGAACGCCTCGTCGCCGCGGCGCGCACCGAGATCGTGACCACGCAGACCAAGGCGCGCGATGCGCTTCGGCGCGAAGTCGCGGCATTCGCGGTGGCCGGCGCTTCGCAGGTGCTGGGCCGCGAGGTGGACGCCAAGGCCCACGCGGCGCTCCTCGACGATCTTGCGGCGGAACTCGAAAAGCAGGCGCCGAAACATGGCTGACCGCGCGACAGTCGCCAGGCCCTATGCGAGAGCCGCCTTCGCGCACGCGCAGGAAGCCAGGGATCTCGCCGCCTGGTCGAAGCTCCTGGGCGCGACGGCCGCGGCCGTCGCGGATCCTCGGGTCGAGCGGCTGCTCGGCCATCCGCACGTGACGGACGAAGCGCTGGTCGAGTTCCTGGCCGGCATCGCCGGCAAGGCGGCGACCGAGCAGAGTCGCAATTTCCTGCGGACGCTCGCCGAGAACCGCCGGCTCGGTCATCTGCCGCAGATCGCGGCCCAGTTCGAGACCCTCCGCGCCGAGGTCGAGGGCGTGGTGGACGTCGAAGTGATCGCGGCGCGCGAGATCGCGGCGCCGCAGAAGAAGCGGTTGACGGAAGCGCTCAAGCAGAGGCTCGGCCGCGACATCCGCATGCACACTCGGATCGATGAGACGCTCTTCGGCGGCGCGATCGTGCGCGCCGGGGACCTGGTCATCGACGGATCGCTGAAGGGCCGCCTCGAGCGGCTCGGATCGGCGTTGACGAATTAGGCAAGGAAAGAGATATGTCCATCAAGGCATCTGAAATCAGCGACCTGATCCAGGCGCGCATCAAGAACTTCGATGCGGCGACCGAGGCGCGAAACGTCGGCACCGTGGTCAGCGTCACAGACGGCATCTGCCGCGTGCACGGTCTCGCAGACGTCGCCTACGGCGAAATGGTCGAGTTCCCGGACAACACTTTCGGCCTCGCGCTGAACCTGGAACAGGATTCCGTCGGCTGCGTGGTGCTCGGCGAATACCGCCACATCGGCGAGGGCGCGACGGTCAAGACGACCGGCCGCATCCTCGAAGTGCCGGTCGGCCCCGAGATGCTCGGCCGCGTCGTGGACGCGCTCGGGAACCCGCTCGACGGCAAGGGCCCGATCAAGGCGGCCAGGCGCTCGCCGATCGAACGCGTCGCGCCGGGCGTGATCTGGCGCAAAAGCGTCAGCCAGCCGGTTCAAACCGGCCTGAAGGCCATCGACGCGATGGTGCCGATCGGCCGCGGCCAGCGCGAGCTGATCATCGGCGACCGCCAGACCGGCAAGACCGCGGTCGCGATCGATACGATCATCAACCAGAAGGGCACCGGCGTTAAGTGCATCTACGTCGCGGTCGGCCAGAAGCAGAGCTCGATCGCGAACGTCGTGCGGAAGCTCGAAGAGCATGGCGCGATGGCGCACACGATCATCGTCTCCGCCTCCGCCTCGACCCCGGCCTCCATGCAGTTCATCGCGCCGTATTCCGGCTGCGCGATGGGCGAATACTTCATGGACCAGGGCGAAGACGCGCTGATCGTCTATGACGATCTCACCAAGCAGGCCTGGGCCTACCGCCAGATTTCGCTGCTGCTTCGCCGCCCGCCGGGCCGCGAGGCCTATCCGGGCGACGTGTTCTACCTGCATTCGCGGCTCCTCGAACGTTCCGCGCGCGTCTCGACCGAATACGTCGAGAAGATCAGCAATGGCAAGATCAAGGGCAAGACCGGTTCGCTGACGGGTCTCCCGATCATCGAGACCCAGGCCGGCGACGTGACGGCTTTCGTGCCGACCAACGTGATTTCCATCACCGACGGCCAGATTTTTCTCGAGACCGACCTCTTCAATGCCGGCATCCGCCCCGCAATGAACGCGGGCATCTCGGTGTCGCGCGTGGGTGGTGCCGCTCAGACCGGCGTCATCAAGAAGCTGGGCGGCGGCATTCGCCTGGCACTCGCGCAGTACCGCGAGCTCGCGGCCTTCTCGCAGTTCGCCTCCGACCTCGACGAGACCACCCGCAAGCAGCTCGAGCGCGGCCAGCGCGTGACGGAAGTGATGAAACAGAAACAGTATTCACCGATGTCCGTAGCAGAACAGGCACTCTCCATATTCGCTGTAAACCAAGGTTATATGGATAAAGTGGACCGCAAGAAGATCGTCGCCTTCGAGGAGGCTCTCCAGTCCTTCGCCAAGACCGGCCACGCGGCCTTCCTGAAGCAGGTCAACGACAAGCCGGAACTCAGCAAGGAGGTCGAGGCCGGCTACACGAAGATCTGCGACGACTTCGCCGCGACCGGAGCCTGGTAGACGCACATGGCCGGCACCAAGGAAGTCCGCGTCAAGATCGCGAGCATCAAGAGCATCCAGAAGATCACGAAGGCAATGGAGATGGTGGCTGCGAGCAAGATGCGGCGCGCTCAGCAGCGCATGCGTGCCGCGCGCCCCTACGCCGACAAGATCCGGAGCGTCATCGGGCACTTGCGCGTCGCCAACCCGAATCACCGCCATCCGTTTCTGGTCGAGCGTGACATCAAGGCCGTCGGCCTGATCGTGGTCAGTTCCGACCGCGGCTTTTGCGGTGCCCTCAATCTCAATGTGTTCAAACAGGTGTTGGCGTCCGTGCGCGACTGGCAGGAGAAGAGCGCGGAGATGCACCTTTGCCTCATCGGCAACAAGGCGATGCAGTTCTTTCGGCGGCTCAAGCTCCCGATCACTGCCTCCATCACGCACCTTGGCGATACGCCGCACATCGCCGACTTGATCGGCACCGTGAAAGCGATGCTCGATCTCTACGAGGAGGGCAAGATCGACCGGCTGTATCTGGTCAGCAACCGCTTCGTCAACACGATGACACAGAGACCGACGATGCTTCAGCTCCTGCCGGCCGAGACCGTGGATGCGGCGGATCTCCAGGAGCGCTGGGACTACATCTACGAGCCTGCGGCGGACGAGCTGATTGCAAGCTACATGATGCGCTACATCGAATCGCAGGTTTATCGCGCGGCGATCGAGAACCTGGCCTGCGAGATGGCGGCGCGCATGGTCGCGATGAAGAGCGCGACCGACAATGCAGGCAAGCTCATCGACGAGCTGCAGCTCATCTACAACAAGGCCCGCCAGGCCGCGATCACGAAGGAGATTTCGGAGATCGTCGGCGGCGCGGCAGCGGTTTAGGTCCGAGGTGAATATGAATGAATCGAATGGCAAGATCGTGCAAATCATCGGCTCGGTGATCGACGTCGAGTTTCCCCGCGAGGGCATCCCGCAGGTTTACGAGGCGCTAAAGCTCACGGACCAGGACCTGACGCTCGAAGTTCAGCAGCAATTGGGCGACGGCATCGTGCGCACGATCGCGATGGGCTCCTCCGAAGGCCTGAAGCGCGGGCTCGGCGTCAAGTCGACCGGTGCGCCAATCACCGTGCCTGTCGGCGTCGGCACGCTGGGACGCATCATGGACGTGCTCGGCAAGCCGCAGGACGAGGGCGGCCCGATCAAGTCCGACAAATTCCTGCCCATTCATCGCCCGGCGCCGTCGTACGACGAGCAGACCGGCGGCCAGGACCTGCTCGAAACCGGCATCAAGGTCATCGATCTGCTTGTGCCGTTCGCGAAGGGCGGCAAGATCGGCCTGTTCGGCGGCGCCGGCGTGGGCAAGACCGTCAACATGCTCGAGCTCATCAACAACATCGCGAAGGCGCACTCCGGCCTTTCCGTGTTCGCCGGCGTCGGCGAGCGCACCCGCGAGGGCAACGACTTCTATCACGAGATGATGGAGTCGGGCGTCATCGACAAGAAGGACCTGACGAATTCCAAGGTCGCGATGGTCTATGGCCAGATGAACGAGCCGCCGGGCAATCGTCTGCGCGTCGGCCTCACCGGCCTCACGATGGCGGAATACTTCCGCGACGAGAAGCAGGCCGGGGGCAAGGGCCGCGACGTGCTGCTCTTCATCGACAACATTTACCGCTACACGCTGGCGGGCACCGAGGTCTCCGCACTTCTGGGCCGCATGCCCTCGGCGGTGGGTTACCAGCCGACGCTCGCCGAGGAGATGGGCGTGCTCCAGGAGCGCATCACCTCGACCAAGACCGGATCGATCACTTCCGTGCAGGCGATCTACGTGCCTGCGGACGACCTGACCGATCCTTCGCCGGCGACGACTTTCGCGCATCTCGATGCGACCGTCGTGTTGAGCCGCCAGATCGCATCGCTCGGCATCTACCCCGCGGTGGATCCGCTCGATTCCACCAGCCGGCAGCTCGACCCGCTCGTGATAGGCGACGACCACTACGACACCGCGCGTGGCGTGCAGGCGATCCTCCAGCGTTACAAGGAACTGCAGGACATCATCGCAATCCTCGGCATGGACGAACTGTCGGAAGAAGACAAGCTGGCGGTTCACCGCGCGCGCAAGATCCAGCGCTTCCTGTCGCAGCCGTTCCACGTCGCCGAAGTGTTCACCGGCACGCCGGGCAAGTTCGTCGCGCTCAAGGACACGATCCGAGGCTTCAAGGCGATTATCGCGGGCGAGTACGACAATCTGCCCGAGCAGGCCTTCTACATGGTGGGCGGCATCGAGGAAGCGGTGGAGAAGGCGAAGACGCTCACCTGAACATGGCCAACACGATCCACATCGATATCGTCAGCGCCGAAGGCGAAGTCCACGCGGGCGAGGCCACGATGGTGTTCGCGCCCGCTTCTGGCGGCGAGGTCGGCATCGCGCCGAGGCACGCGCCGCTGTTGACGACTCTAAAACCGGGCGAAGTGCGGGTTCAGACGGAAAGTGGCGAAGAGCTGTTGTTCTGGGTGGGTGGCGGTGCGCTCGAGGTGCAGCCGCACAAGATCACGATCCTGGCGGATACGGCGGCGCGGGCGAAGGATCTGGATGAAGCCGCGGCACTCGCGGCGAAGCAGAGGGCAGAAGAAGCGCTACGCGATCGCACTGGGGCGATGGAGATCGCCGAGGCGCAGGCGGAACTGGCGAGGGCGGCGGCGCAGTTGCGGGCGATCGAGAAATTGAGACAGCTCAGAAAGGGCGGCTAGCAAGCGCCAAATCCCGCACGATTTGCAGGTAAGCAGCGGACCCCGCTCTGGCCCGTTCCGCACACTTCGGGTGGACGATGGCAGGCCAGGTGATAAGATCTGACCTCTTCCAGGCACCTCAGCGGCATGTGGAGTTCGTCGCCGGTCGTTGCCTATACCATTCGAATATTGGCCACTGGAGATTTGCCATGACTCGAGCAACAAATGTTGCGTTCCTCCCCCTGTTGGCGGCCCTTCTGCTGACCACGACAGCCTGCTCCAACAAGCAGGAGGACGCCGGGATCCAGTCGGGCAGTCCGGATTCGGCTGCCGCGCAACGCGATGTCGAGGCGGGCCAGGCCCTGGTCCTGCTGCGTGGCCTGCCGACGCTCGGCACCGTGCACAGCGTTGCCATCGTCGAGCTGGATCCGGAGGCGGAGAACTTCGGTGCAATTTTGCAGGAGTTCGAGTTGCCGGATCTGCAGTTGCCCCTGCATCACCTCTACTACAGTCCAAACGGAAGGCTGTACTCGACGGGGCTCGATCCCAAGTGCAGCCTGGCCGAGATCGGCCTCTCGCGCAACGCCGAGGGGTCCGCCGTCATCGATGGCGTCACCTGCCTGGACACCCAGGGCCAGCAGGTCGGCGAAGACATCATTTGGCACAGCGTCAACGGCAAGGAGTACATGTTCATCACCTTCATGGGTGGTACCGGCGTGGATCAGGCGGACGGTGGCTCGATCGGGGTGTTTGACCCGCAGAGCAACGCGGTCATCAAGATCATCGAGGCCCGCAAGAGCAAGGTGGCCAAAGGCGCGCCGTATCTGCTGTACCCCCATGGCATATCCGCGTACCAGGACCGCATGGTGGTCACCTCGACGATTCACCCCGACCTCGCCACGGGCGTTGGCAACGAGATCACCGTCGTTGACCTGAATACATTCGAGCCGATCCAGAACATCGTCATCGAGGACGCGAAGCCGGTGGGCTTTCCGTCGTCCCCGGTCGAGTTGCTGTTCGTGCGGCCCAGCATCGTGCCCGGCGTTGCGCCGGCCGTGCTGGTCAACACCATGTTCGGGTTCGAGACCTGGAAGGTCCCGTACGACGAGACCACCAAGAGCTTCGGTGCTCCGGTGAAGCTCTACGACGGCGTCAAGGCGGGCACCGGCGTCCCGCTCGAGTTCTATGGCAATGACACCGAACTGTTCGTCAGCCACTCGCTGCCGGGCATCGTGAAGCGGTACAAGCTGTCGGGCCTGCCGGATCTCGTTCCTTCCGGCGCGGACATCCAGACCGGGCCCGGCGCACACCACATGATCTTTTACACGTCGGCCTCCGGTCGCAAGCTCATTGCCGTGCAAAACAACCTGTTGAACCTCGGCAACGCCGCCGACAACGACCCGACCGATGTCGACTTCATCGCCAAGGTCAACGATCACACCATCACCGTGCACGACCTGGGGAGCGGCGAACGCATCGCGCAGGTCAGTTTCAAGGATCGCTATAAGAAAGGGGTCGAGAACGTAGAGGGGCTGTTCGGCTCCGGCTTCGTGCACCATCACTGACGTGGAGGAACTTTGCGCCGCCTCGTTCCAGCGGCAGCAGTGTTCGCCGTGCTGCTCGCCGCGGTCGCAGGCGGCGGCTGCGGTGCGCGGCACGGTGAGCCGACACCGCTCCCGGACTTCTCGGCCCCATTCGTGTTCGGCCGCTTCGAGGTCCCCGCCGACAATCCGCTGACCCGGGAATCGGTGGAGCTCGGGCGTCTGCTCTTCTATGACCGGCGCCTGTCCGGCAACAACACGGTATCCTGCTCCACCTGCCATCAGCAGCGGCTGGCATTCACTGACGGTCGCCGGACCGGCATTGGCGCATCGGGCAAGCCGATTGCATTCAACAGCATGAGTCTGGCCAACCTGATGTGGGGCCCAAAGCATTTCTTCTGGGACGGGCGGGCGCCAACGCTCGAGGCGCAGGCGCAGGTTCCGATTGAGCATCCGGACGAGATGGCCGAGGACATGGATCGGCTGGTTGCCGAACTCGGCGCGGATGAGCGCTATCGAAACTTGTTCGACGCAGCCTATGGCGGGATCAGCGCGGTGGCTATTTCCCGTGCGCTGGCATCATTCCAGCGCACGCTGATTTCGTCGAATTCACGCTACGACCAGTTCCTGCGCGGGGAGATCGAGCTGAATGCGCAGGAGGAATTGGGGCGCAAGCTTTTCATGGCCCACCCGGACGTCAAGGTCAGTCTGCGCGGCGGCAACTGCATCGACTGTCACAGCCAGTTCCTGACCAGCGGGTTCAGCGCGGGCCTGGACGGCTTCTCGAACAACGGCCTCGATGACGAAGAGCAGCTGAAACCCGGCCTCCAGTCGGTCACCGGCGACCCGGCGCATCGCGGAATGTTCAAGGTTCCGACCCTCAGGAATATCGCGCTGACTGCGCCCTACATGCACGACGGCCGTTTTGCAACGCTCGAGGAAGTGTTGCATCACTACGATGGGGGCATCCGCAAGAGCAGCACGCTGAGCCCGCTGATCGCCGAGGCCACGAACCGGGACTCCGAGTCGCTGGACGAAATCAGCCTGCACCTGTCCGAGGCGGAACAGGCCGCGATCATCGCCTTCCTGAACACGCTGACGGACAATGATTTCGTGACGGCGGATCGGTTCTCGGATCCATTCGTACGAAAGTGACGCGCATGAACAGAGCGGCACTTGTCTTGGCCGTTCTCGCGGCGGCAGCCGTGCTCTATGTGACGGTCAGGTTAGTCGGCCAGGAAGCCCGGCCGGCGGAGCTTACGCTGCGGTTCCACCCTTGCGTCGGTGTGGAGCCGCTGGTCGCCAATGAATTGCGTTATGCCAACCCGGGTGGCGAAGGCCGTTTCGAGGTGCGCGACTTCCAGTTCTTCCTGAGCAACATCCGCCTCATCGGCAGCAGCAGCGAATACGCCGAGCCCGACAGCTACCACCTGCTGCGGTTCGATCGCGCGCATGCCACCTATGTCGTCACGCTGAAAGACGTGCCCCGCGAGGACTACAACCGCATCGAGTTCGGCATCGGCGTGGATCCCGCGGCCAATCGCTCGATCGAACAACGTGGCGACCTGGATCCGAACGGCCGCATGGCCTGGAGCTGGGACGTCGGCTACAAGTTCGTGCTTTTCGAAGGGGCTTTCGTTCGTGATGACGTGCGCAAGCCGCTCGTATACCACGTCGGGTTCGACGAGAACTACAAGCCGATCTCGATCGGCCTCGACCCCGGGCTCGAGGGCACGCGCGACATGAACCTGGATTTCCGGGTGGACCTGCTCAGGATGTTCGCAGGGGACGCGACCGTCGACATGGAAGCGCTGTCGACCGTGAAATTCGATCGGGAGGATGCCGCGCTGCTCGCGCGCAACTATGCCGGGATGATCAGTACGCACCCTACCTCGGAACAAATTCGAGCAAATCCCCCGGCTGGCATTTCAGCTCGCGACACAATGCCTCCAGCGTCGTGAAGCGGATGGCGCGCGCCTTGTTGGTCTTGAGGATGGACAGGTTGGCGAGCGTGATGCCGATGCGGTCAGCCAGCTCGGTGAGACTGATCTCGCGTTCGGACATGACGCGATCCAGATTGAGCTTGATAGGCATGGCCGCACTCAGACCGTGAGGTCGTTGTCGCGCTGCAGCGCCAGGCCCTGCCGGAACACCTCGGCCAGCGCCAGGACCAGAAGTCCCGCAAAAAATTCGGGGCTGCCGAATGGTGACTCGTATCCAAGCCACGGCGGCCTATCCGCCGGCGGCAGCTGCACGGGCGTTCCGGAGATGGCGATCTGCGTATGTTCCACCAGATGGCCGTACATTGCGTAGGCGAACCAGCTCTCGCCGATGGCGGACACCAACGAGAAGACAATGAGCGAGCCGCCGACGATCTGCACCAGTCGCACGCTTGGCGGGGTGAAGCTGTCGCCGTGCCCGACGTTGCGGAACAGCCGACGCAGCAGCTCGAACAATGCGGCAAAGAAGACGGCATAGATGAGTAGAACCGGCAGGCCGTATGACTTGAAAACCTCAACCGCCCCCGCTGGCTGATCCACGGTCATGGTCACGTTGCCGTTGAAAGCACGCAAGTAAAGCGCGGGCTCGCCCTGGCCGCTGGTATCTGGCTGAAGCGCGAAGCTGGCGGGCTGTCCCAGGAACTCGCCGTCGCGGGGCCCGAAGCGGGCGTCGCGTGGAAGCTCAGGATCGATCAGCATGGCCGCGGTGATGCACACGGCCGCGAGAGCGGCGAGAACGGCAAGGACCGCGAACGCATAGCGGAAAAGCTTGGGTAGGAATCGGTTCATCGGGCGCCTCCCATTCCTTATCGATAAACAATATATTGTTTATCGATAAGACGCAAGGCGGTGCAGTCGGCGTGGGGCTTCGCGCCCACGCCTCATGTAACTGGCTTCAGAACTGAAACTGCAGGTTGAGCCGCACCCTGTCAGCCCAGCTGCTCTCGTCGGTCGCCGTGTCGATGTCCTTGGTTCGATACCGATACCAAGTGCCGTTCAGCAGCACATTGGTCGTGAGGACGTAATCGATCGCCAGCGCATGCTGCCGATAGTTCGCCGACAGCGTCGTGTTGTCGTGCGAAAAGGCAGCGAGAACGGCATCCATTTCTGCAGTTGAGTAGCCGTAGCCCGCGCGAATGTCGCGCGGCTCACTGGCACGGCCCACCAGCAACTCCAGCGAATAGCCCGAGTCGTCTCCGATTTGGGCGTTCGTGTTTCGGACGTAGTCGCCCGTCAATCGGATCGGCCAGCTAGTCTCCGCGCCCGACCAGGTGGCCGTCGCAACCAGGTCGACGAGGTTGAAGTCGGACAGATACCTCGAGCCGTCCGGCGTGAGGCGATTGCCGCGGATGTCGCCCGCATCGGCACCCACGAGGCTGCCGAGGTCGTAGTCGTAGTACGCAGCGGCGACCTCATACACCCAGTTCTCGCCGACGCGCGCGTCGAGACCGATCTGTGCACCGGTCATGTCGGACTGATCGTTGATCTGAAAGCCGAGTGCGCTCACGCGGCCGCTCAACGCAGCACCGAGAGGAAACTGCCACGTACCGCCGATGCCCTGTGGGTTGACGTCGCCGTCCCAGACCAGCTCGGTGCGGACAAAGGGATTCGGAATCTTCCCGGCGGCCAGCTCCCAACGATCGAAATGTGCGCTGACGTAAGCCTGATCGAGACTCACCGTCAGATCGTCCGCGAAATCCGGGAACGCGACGTCGCTGCTGTTGGGATCGTCGGGATCGCCAGTCACGAGCCGCCCGCCGATCGAGAGCCACGGCGCGAGGTCGTACCGCGCGCCCAGACGCGCGCGCAGGACTTCACGCGTCCTGTCACTGCTTGTGCCGGTTCCGGAGGTGATTTCATGGCGCAACCGGAAATCGCCGGAGACAACGAGGGATGAGGGCAGTTGCGAACGCTCCTCCGAACGTGACGACGAGTGCAGGTCCGTGGTTGGTGTCATGGCAACGGCGGTGTTGTTCGCCGCACCGTTCGCGGATTGCAGTCGTGCAAGCTCCGCTTCCAGCGCGCGGAGTCGCTCCTCGGTCTCCGCCCGGATGGCAGCGATCTGCTCGCGCAGCGCCTGGATCTGTGCCGACGACGGCGTATCGGCCTGGCAGACGGCGGCAGGCAACGCAATCGCGCCGAGCAAGGCGTAGATGCGGAGGCTCATGCGCCGGTGCCCGTGTCTTCCTCGCGCTTGCGCCCGTGCAGCATCGACGCGGGCAGATTCTCCCGATGCCTGACGGACGTGAAGACGACGCCGGCGATGTGCAACCCGACGAACACGAAGAGGATGTCGGAAAGCGTCGAGTGGAGCGCCTCGACCCAGGGGACGCCCCAGAATCGATCGGTCGTGTAAAGCCAGCCCGACACGCCCACGAGCGCCACGAGCGCGAGCAGGGCGACCGTCATCCAGCCGCCGAGCGGGTTGTGCCCGAGGGAACGCGCCTCCCGGCCGGAGAAGACGTCTCGCGCATACGCGACCGTGACCGAGGCGGGCCGCACGAAGTCGGCAAAGCGCGCGTAACCGGACGCGATGAATCCCCAGCTCGTGCGCGCGGCGACGATCGCGAGCGTCGCGTATCCCAGCCATTCGTGCCAGCGGCCGGGACTATTGCGCGTGAGCCATGCCGCGGCGACCGTCAACACGAGCGACCAGTGCAGGACTCGCACCGGCACGTCCCACACCGGAACCATGCGCCGCGACGGAGTGACGCCCGCGCTCACTTCTCTGTGGGCTGTACGCGCTCCAGCGTGACCGGATGGAAGTAGGCCTCGACGCGCTCGCGTTTCTCGTCGAGCGCGTAGACTTCGTAGCATCCGCCGTCGACCTTGACGTTGCGCACGTCCCAGCCTTTCTCTTTCAGCATCGCGGTCAGCTTCTCCTGCGGCTGCCAGGTGTCCGGCGATCCTGAATCGCAAGTGACGAGACCCGTCGCGCTGGCGACCTGCGCGGGAATCGCCACGATCGCTGCGGCGACGAGCGCCGCTGCCGAAAATCTGCGTGACATGGTTTCGATCCTCGATTGGCGTGGAAACGACTTCTTAGCAGACACGCGCGGCCACTTGTAGTGCGCCCGAAGATATAGTTGCCCGTGGCCCGGCTGCGATGAATTCGGACCCGCGCGAGTCACCGTATCGTGCGGGTCTTTGCTATGAAGTATCGTTTCCTGCGAGGTGGCATTGGTGACCGCAGGCGCCCGCGCTCCGACAGGAATGTTCGCCTGCAAGTCGATCGAGGCCTTGCAGGCGGACGCCGCGTCGCACGGATTGCGGCGCACGCTCGGCCCGCTGCACCTCGTGCTGTTCGGCATCGGCTGCATCCTGGGCGCCGGCATCTACGTGCTGCCCGGCACCGCGGCCGCGAATTTCGCGGGCCCGGCGGTCATAATCTCGTTCGTGCTCGCGGGAACGGCCTGCGCGCTCACGGCGCTGTGTTATGCGGAGCTCGCCTCCACGATGCCGGTGTCCGGCTCGTCTTACAGCTACTGCTATGCGGCGCTCGGCGAGGTGTTCGCGTGGGGCCTCGGCTGGATCCTGATGCTCGAGTACACGCTGGCGTCCTCGACGCTGGCCGTCGGGTTCTCGAGCTATCTCACGAGCCTGCTGCGGGATTTCGACATCATGGTGCCGTCGTATCTCGCCACGCCGTCCGTCGGTTCGGCTGACGGTTTCTCGCTGAATCTTCTCGCCGTGCTCGCGATCGCGGCGGTGACGTCCGTGCTCTGCGCCGGCGTGCGGCAGTCCGCCGGGGCGAACGCCTTCCTGGTCGTCGTGAAGGTCGCGGTGCTGGCGGTCGTCATCACCGTGGGCGTTGGCGCGATCGACCCGGACAATTGGACGCCGTTCGTGCCGCCGCATGAAGGCGAGTTCGCGTTCGGCTGGCCCGGCATCGTGCGCGCCGCGTCGATTTTGTTTTTCGCTTATCTCGGTTTCGAGACGGTCTCCACCGCGGCCGCGGAATCCCGCAATCCGCAGCGCGACATGCCGGTCGGCATTCTCGGCGCGCTCTTCGTCTGCACGGCGCTTTATCTCGCGGTCGCCGCCGTTCTCACCGGCGTCGTGCCCTACCGCGAGCTCGGCGTCGCCGATCCGGTCGCCGTGGCGGTGGACCGGATGGGCCACCCGACCGTCGCCGTCTTCGTCAAGGTCGGTGCGCTGATGGGACTTGCGTCGGTGCTGCTCGTCAACGCCTACGGGCAGTCGCGCATCACGTTCCAGATGTCGCGCGACGGCCTGATGCCGGCGGCGTTCAGCCGCGTGCATGCGCGCTTCCGCACGCCGTACCGAGGGATTATCGTGCTGAGCGCCGTTGCCGCCGTGTGCGCCGCGTTCTTTCCGATCGCGATGCTCGCGGACCTCGTGAGCCTCGGCGCGGGCCTCGCGTTCGCGACCGTTGCCTTCAGCACGATGTGGCTGCGCTCGCGGCGTCCCGACTTGCCGCGGCCGTTTCGCGTGCCGCTCGGCGGCTTCCACGTCGGGCGCGCCTGGATCGGCTACATTCCCGCGATGGCATTCGTGCTCTGCATCGCCATGATCCTGCCGGTGCTGATCGACATCGGCTTGCAGGCAGCCTCGGGCAGGCCGCTGATGGCCGGTTTTCTCGCCGTCTATGTCGCGGTGGGTGCCGCGCTCTATGCCGGCTACGGCCGGCGGCATTCGACGCTCGCGCGCGGGAGCACGCCGGCGTGACTTCGCAATCGGACCTCTTCGCGCCGAAGAGCGACGAACAGGTCATGCGCCTCGTGCGCGAGCACCCGCTCGCCTGGGTCGTCTCCCTCGACGCCGGCAGTTTCCGGGCGACGCCGCTGCCGCTGCGGCCGCGCGTCGGTGGCGACGGGCGCATCGAGGCGCTCGAGGGACACATGGCGCGCTCCAACCCGCTGCATGCGGCGCTGCAGCGCGATGAGCGCGCGCTCGTTCTGTTCAGCGGACCGCAGGGCTACATCTCGCCTTCGTGGATGACCGACCGGACCTGGGCGCCGACCTGGAACTACGCGGTCGTGCAGTTCCTCGTGACCGTCGCCTTCGACGAGACGCCGGCGCGGCTCGACGCGCATCTGCACGACCTGGTGGGCACGATGGAGCGCGGCCGCCCGCGCGCCTGGCACCCGTCGGAGATGGGTGCGCGCTACGAGAAAATCAAAAGCAGGATCATTCCGTTCGAAGCGAAGGTCGCGGAACAGCGCGCCAAGTTCAAGCTCGGCCAGGACGAGCGTGACACCGTGTTCGCCGAAATAACAAAAGCGCTCGAGCGGTCGGGTTCGGACGCGCTGCTCGCGTGGATGCGGGAGCTGAACCCGGGCCGTTGAGCGTAGCCGACAGCAATTCGTTGTCCGTCATGCTTCCGCAGAAACACATAAAGATCGTCGATCTCCTGATCCGTGAATTCGACCTCACGCACCCAGCGCATGCGTGTCACTTCGCGTCCTCCGAGAGCAGTGGCCGTGCGAAGCAACTGACGAAACTGCTCCTCTGGATAGGCCGCCACGATTTCGAGAGAAGGGGTGCTCTCGAGCGCGCTGCCTCGGAGATTGCGACCATGGCATGCGGCACAGACGACGCTTGCTAGGTAGCGTCCCCGCTCAAAGGGCGTGTCGCGGGACAATGCGCCCCATCGCGGCACTGACCTGTCGACCATCGCTGCGTCGACACCCCACTTCCCCGTCACCATGGCCCAGCGACCCCGCCAGGTGATGTCGTGCGATCGCTCGACGGGTGGAAGAACGGGCTGCGCGCGCAGGTGGGCGATGATGTCGGCGAGATCCTGATCGCCGAGCGGCCAGGTCGCGTACGCGATCATTCCAATGGAGCTCTTGCCGTCCCGCTTGACGCCGTAGCGGATCAGGCGCGCGAGCTCGTCGTCCGCGTACGGCGGCAAAACCCGGGACAGCGTTGGCGCGGCGCTCCTGTGGATATCCTTGATCGATTCGAATCCGCCTTCGCCTTCATCGCCGTGACATCCCGCCCAGCAGCCGGCCACCTTCGCCATATGCCTGCCTGCCGCAAGATCCGGCGGCCTGGCGGGACGCAGCGCAACCAATGGAGCGTCGTAGCTGCGGCGCATCTTCCATTCGGATACGGCGAAGACGCAGCCCACAAATAGAATGCCGACCGCACTCAGCACTCCCAGGGTTCTGACCGTCAGCTGCAACAGCGTGTCATGCCGCGCTTCTTCGCTCGCCGACTTCCACATCAGCGTATTCGCAACACCTGACGCAGCAGCAGATGGCCAGGCTCGGTAGGAAACGGCCAGTCCAGGAGAAGAGTCGCTTCGCCCGCGGACTTTGGGGTCCACATGAAATCGTAGGTCTCGCCCGCGCTGATACGCAGCTTCGCGACGCGCTCCACGCGAAGAGGCGACGGCAGATCCGCGCCGTCGTTTGCAAGGCTGATCCACCGCTGTGGCGCGCCATCCTGGGCGAGCATCAGCTCCACCGTGGCGTCTGGGCTGATGTTGATGAACCGAAGGCGGTACTGCGTATCTGCGCGAAAGAGCTGCGGTGCAGGCTCGAGCTGGCCATTAATGGTGACGTGGCCATACTCGCCGTCGTGAATAGCCCCGCCGATAACGAACACGCGATCGATGGCTGGGGCGAACGTCTCGCCGGGCTCGAGCACGAGCAGGGGCCCGTACATGCCTCCTCGGAGCTGATCGGTCTCGTCCATGTGCGTGTGATACATGAACGTGCCGGCACGCGGTGGCGTCATCTGCACGACGAATGAATCGCCCGGCGCCACCAGCGGCGCCACACGCGAACCGCTTCGGCTCCATCCCGCCACGCCGTCATAGACGCTTTCCACCTCCATGCCATGCCAGTGCACTGTCGTCGGCTCCGACATGCGATTGACGACCGTGATGGATGTCGTCTCCCCGCGGGTCAGGATCAATGGCGGTCCTGGAACCGTGGGGGCATCGGGCGACGGCTCGGGGCCATCTCGCACCACGAAGCCGCGGATCACCGCATCGCTGTTTGGAACGGGGCTCTCCTTGGCAACGAGCCAAAGCCGCTGATGCGGTCGGGATTCGGCGACTGAAGCGCTGGCCTCCGAAACGGTAACGCCGAGCACGAGCCCGGCCATTGCGGAAAGGGGATGCTGGGTCACGTCATGCAGGTCGTGTGCGCGCATCTCCTCGTCGCGCACGGGAAAGGGAGTGATGTGATCCACAAGATGGCAATGCATCAGCCAGTTGCCGGCGCGTGTTGGCACCCACTCCATTCGCAGGGTCCCGCCCGGCTCGATCAGCTCGGTGACGGCGAGCTGAGCCTCGGTTACCGGATAGACGGTCTCCCGAACGCCGTCTCCCCTGGCGAGGGTGCGGAAATGGAAGCCGTGCAGGTGCATCGGGTGCTCAGAGAACGTGCCGTTGACCCATCGCCAGCGAACGCTCTCGCCAATTGTGTGGTGCAGGCGTTCGGTGTGCGGCCACGACAATCCATTGATCCCAAGTTCGAAGATGTCTGCTCCCGGTGGCACCTTCGATGGGTCCGAAAATACGTCAGTCATCGTGATAACGAAGATGCGCTCGTCCGGATCCGGCCTGGTCCCAGTCGGGTCCACCACGATCGCACCGGTCAACTGCGCATCGGTGGCGGTGCGGACGTCCAATGTTCTTCTGGACATCGCACCCCAGTACAGAAAGGTGCCCGGCCTGTCCGCGCGGAAGCGCACCTCCCGTACCTCGCCCGTTGGGATGTGCAGGGTGTCATTCGGCACCGTTCCGGCGCGGAGCCCATGCACAGTCAGCTCGGGACCGGCGAGTGCGCGCATGCCTGCCTCCCGCTGGCGGTTCGGCGGCAGGCCGATGTGCGCCGTTTCGGGGATCGAATTGCGCACGGCGATGGTTACGTCTGTACCCTGCGCCACACGCACGAGAGGCCCGGGGATCTGCGGCGGGCGACCCTCTTCGGCGAAGGCCAGAACCATGATCGTGTTGGCCGGGTCGTTGTCCGGTCGCCATGCCACCTGTCGTGCCTCCAGGCGCAGCGCCAGCTTGCCCTCGCGCATCACGCCTGCGGGTGTGCGATTGTCGTTGGCGACGACCAGCGGCGGCTCTTCGTCTTGCTGTGCCTCGGCACACGACGCCATGGCGCAAGCCAGCGCCAGAGTTATCCACGGGCAAGATCCAAAGATGACGCTCCGGTTCAGTCGCATGGCCTCACCTTCGCCAAGCCGCAGTTGCTGCTTTTTTCTCGGCTGAACGCAGCCTTCAGTGATGGGGTTCGGGCGTCTTCGTGCCAGGGATCGAGGCGAGATACTGCGTCGGCGCCCGGCCGAATGCGCGGCGGAACATGGCGGTGAAGGCGCTCGGGCTGTTGTAGCCGACGTCGTAGGCGACCGTGGTGACGGGCTGCCCGACGGCGAGCCTGGAGAGCGCTTCCATCAGCCGGACGTTCTGCCGCCAGGTCGCGAAACTGACGCCGGTTTCGCGGCGGAACGTGCGCGTGAAGGTGCGCCGGCCCATGCCGGCGGTATCTGCCCATCCGTCGAGCGGATCGTTCTGCGCGGGATCGCGCAGGATCGCGGTGCAGACCTTGACCAGGCGCGGGTCGCGCGGCATCGGCACGTCGAGGGGCGTCGTCGGCATCGCGAGCAGCTCGGTCATCAGCAGGTTCATCACGCGTCCGTCGCGGCCGTCGACCTCGTACTCGATGGGGATACGGCAGGCCTCGATGATGAGCTCGCGCAGGAGCGACGACACCTCGATCACGCGGCAGGTGGTCGGCAGGCCGGGGAACGCGGTTGAATCTACATAAAGAGTGCGGATCGACACGTGTCCGCGGAAGTGAGCCTCGTGCTCGACGCCCGCGGGCACCCACACGGCGCGCTGCGGCGGTACGACGAAGCTCGCCTCCCCGGTGATGACGACCGTGACGCCGGCACAGGCGTAGATGAGCTGCGCGCGCTTGTGATGATGGTGAGGGTCGTGATGGCCGGGCGGGTATTCGTCGGCAAGCGCCGCGATTGGACGCGGCACGTCCTGGTAATCGGCGCCCCGGGTGCTGCGGGCCATGCAGGAAGCCTAATCTGGCCCGGGCACGATGACAAATGATCGCCAGGCGACGGCAACCGGCCATGGCCCGCCGGACGATGCGGCCATGAACCGCGCGCGGGAGGCAGCGGCGTCCGCCAACGGGCGCGATCTCGACCCGGATATCCTGCGCTTCATCCGCACCGTCGCCGAGTCGCTGGCGCGACATTCGATGCCAGACAGTGCGCCACTCGCGCAGGTCCGCCGCTGGGCCGAAGAAGCCCGCGCGCCCTGGGCGCAGGGCGGCCCGGCGATGCTCGAAACACGGAACCTGGACGCGCCGACCCGGCATGGCCACGTGCGCGTGCGCGTCCATCGGCCACAAAACGGCGAGCTGCCGGGCCTCGTGTACCTGCACGGCGGCGGCTGGACGCTCTTCAGCCTCGACACCGACGACCGGGTCATGCGCGAGTACGCGGCGCGCGCCGGCTGCTGCGTGATCGGCGTGGACTACGCGCTCTCGCCCGAGCACAAGTTTCCGGTCGCGCTCGAGGAGACCGTGGACGTCGTGCGCTGGCTCGTGGAGCAGGGCAGCGAGCACGGCATCGACGCCGGCCGCCTCGCCATCGGCGGCGAATCGGCCGGCGCGAATCTCGCGGTGACCACGAGCCTCGTCCGACACGATCTGGAGGACACGCCGCCGCTTCGCGCCATGCTCCTCAACTACGGCGCGTTCACCACGCGCTCGTGCGCGGAGTCCTGCCGGCGCTACGGCGGCCCCGAGTACATGCTGGGCTGCGAGGAGATGAGCCAGTACTGGCGGAACTACATGCGCGACGAGCGGGACGCGGAGAACCCGCTCGTCTGTCCGCTGCTTGCGTCCCTCGAAGGGATGCCACCCGCTTTTCTCGCCATCGCCGAGTGCGACATTCTCGCCGAGCAGAGCGTGCAGATGACCCGGCGGCTCCAGGCGGCCGGCGTGCTCGTGGAAAGCGTCGTCTATCCGGGCGCCTCGCACAGCTTCATCGAGGCCGTGTCGGCCGCCGCGGTCAGCGGCCGGGCGCTGGCGGACGGTTCCGAGTGGCTCCGGAAGGTTCTCGCGGAGGCCCGGACAGGGGCCGCCTGAGCCCGTGGCCTGAACGCGACGGTTTGCGACCCTCGCTCGAATGCGCGGCACCGGCCCGGGTTTAGATTGAAATGCAGGGGGACACTGCCATGGATTCCAGACTCGCCTCGATCGTCCTGTTGGGCACGGCGGTGACGGGACCCGCACTGGCCCAGGAAGAAACCTCCGGGAATCGCGAGGAGCTCGCGCCCGTCATCGTCAGCGCGCCGAAGTACGTCTCGACCGCCGGCGAATCCGCGTCCAAGTCGGACATTGCGCTGGTCGAGATGCCGCAGTCGGTCAGCGTCGTCTCGCGCGACATGATCGATCTCCTCAACTGGACCAGCCTCAACGAATCCGTGCGCTACTCGGCCGGCGCGACCGGCGAAGCCTTCGGCCCCGACGAGCGCTACGACTGGCTGCAGGTGCGCGGCTTCGATCCCGTGCAGTTCATCGACGGCGTGCAGGCGCCGATCGGCTCGGTCAACAACACCGGCACGGATCTCTACGGCTCCGAGTCCGTCGAGGTGCTGAAGGGGCCGGCCTCGGTGCTCTATGGCCAGTCGCCTCCCGGCGGCATCGTCAACATGATCAGCCGCCGGCCGAGCGACGAATTCGGCGGCGAGCTCGAACTGCAGGCGGGCGAGTACTCCATGTGGCAGGTCGCGGGCGACCTCACCGGCCCGATCTCCGACGCGGCGAGCGGGCGCATCACGGCGCTCTACCGCGACCGCGAGACGCAGGTGGATTTCCTGACCTCGAAGCGGCTGTTCGTGTCTCCGGCGGTCACGTTCAGGCTGGGAGATTTTACGGAGCTCACGCTCCTCGCCAACTATCAGGACGACGACCTGGAAAACCAGAGCACGGGCTTTCTGCCGATCCAGGGCACGATGCTGCCGAACCCGTTCGGCAAGGTGCCGGTGGGCCGCAACCTCGGCGAGACGGGCTACAACTTCTTTAAGCGCGAGCAGTGGAGCGCGGGCTACGACTTCTCGCACGCCTTCAGCGACCGGTTCTCGATTCAGCAGAACCTCAAGGTCTTCGACGTCAAGGTGGACTCGCGCGCGGTGTTCGGAGCGGGCCTCGTGGACAACGACTTCGACGGCGTGCCGGACGACTTCCGCACGGTCAACCGCTTCGACTTCCCCTTCAACGAGCGGATCGATTCCCTGTCCGTCGATACGCGCGGCTACTTCAGCTTCGACGCCGGCGGTGCGGAGCACTCGCTGCTCTTCGGCGTCGACTACCGCGACTATGACGGCTACTCCGAGTTCGGCTTCGGGCTGGCGCCGGCGATCGACCTGTTCGATCCGGTGTACGACGCGGACATCCCGCCGGCGACGCTCTTCCCGTTCATCGACGAGAAGCGCGAGCAGGTCGCCGTCTATCTCCAGGAACAGCTCAAGCTCGGCAACTTCGTCCTGACGCTCAACGGCCGCAACGACTGGGTCGAGCGCGATCCGACGCTGGGCGCCACGGTGGACGACGAGGAATTCACGTATCGCGTCGGCGTCAACTACGTCTTCGAGAACGGATTCGCCCCATACGCCCAGGTGGCAACGTCGTTCCAGCCCGTGAGCGGCGCGACCTTCGCCGGCGTGCCGTTCGAGCCGACCACCGGCGACCAGGTCGAGGCGGGCATCAAGTTCGACGGCCGCGCGCTGGATCCGGATGTCCGGCTGTTCGCCTCGTTGGCGGCCTACGAGATCGTGCAGAAGAACGTGCTGACGCCGGACCCGATCAACCTCTTTTTCAGCGTCCAGGAAGGCGAAGTCGAGGTGAAGGGCGTCGAGCTCGAAGTGAGCGCCCGCATCCGCGAGCGGCTGACCTTCAACCTGGCCTTCACGACCATCGACACCGAGATCACGAAGACGAGCGGAACCGACCTCGGCAACGAACTCGTGGCGGTGCCCGACATGCTCGCCTCGGCGCTCGTGGATTACACCTTCCAGGATGGACCGCTGGCGGGCCTCGGCTTCGGCGTGGGCCTGCGCCACCGCGGCGAGATGTTCGGCGACGGCGCCAACCAGTTCCGGAGCGATTCGGTGACGATGTACGACGCGATCCTGCATTACGATACGCAGAAGTGGCGTATCGCGGTGAACGCCAGCAACTTCACCGACGAAATCTTCGTGGATCGATGCAGCAGCACGTCGAATTGCTTCTACGGGACGCGGCGACTGGTCACGGGCAGCGTGACGCGCAAGTTCTGACCGGCCCGGCCATGAGGGCGGCAAGGGCGGCGCTGCTGATTCTCGCCCTCGCGATAAGCGGCATTGCCGGGGCGCAGCCCGTCGCGCCGCTGCCCTTCGACCGCATCTTGCGCTACGACGAGCTGACGACGCTTCTGAAGCAGTGGGCGGAGGCACGGCCGGAGCTCGTCGAGCTCGAGAGCATCGGCGCGACGCCGAAGGGCCGCCCAATCTGGCTGCTCACGCTCACGAACCGCGCGACCGGCCCTGCGGCGGAAAAGCCCGCGCTCATCGTCGACGGCAACATGCACGCCACCGAGTGGGCGGGGGGCGTCGCGGCGCTGCACTTCGTCCGCAAGCTCCTGGACTCGTATGGCCGCGACGAGCGCGTGACGCGCCTGCTCGACACGCGCACGGTCTATGTGCTGCCGCGCATGACGCCCGACGGCGTGGACGCGACGCTCGATCAGGGACGGTTCATCCGTTCCGTGGACCGGCCCTACCCGAGCCCGCATCCAGGGCCCGGCATCATTCCGCGCGACATCAATGGGGACGGCCGCACCGTGTTCATGCGCCTGCGCGACCCCAACGGGCCGTGGAAGCAGTCCGCGGCCGATCCGCGCCTGCTCGTGCCGCGCGCGCCCGACGAGACCGGCGGCGAGTACTGGCGCGTGCTGCGCGAGGGCACGGTCGAAGGTTACGACGGCGCGACGATCGCCGGCGAGCCCGAGCACGAGGCGCTCGATTTCGGGGCCAACTTTCCCGGCGACCGCGGAACAAGCGTCAGCCAGACCGACGGCGCGTACCCGACCTCGGAACCGGAGGTCGCAGCCTATGTCGCCGCCATCGCCAGCCGGCCCAACATCGTCGCGCACGTCACCTGCCACACCTTCGGCGGCCTCGTGCTGACGCCGCCGGTGAACCTCAACGAGCAGCTGCCCGAAGCGGACCGACAGGCCTATGCGACGCTCGCCGGCCGCGCGGCGGCGCTGACCGGCTACACCGCGATCTCCTACCTCGACCTGCGCAGCGTGGACCGCGAGCGCCAGATCCCGAGCGCGTTCGGCTGGCTCTACAACCGGCGTGGCATCTATTCGTTCATCACGGAGTTCTGGAATCCGCTGACCGCCGCCGGCATTTCGCTCGAGAACACGACGGCCTCCGCCTGGCTCTGGGGTTTTCATCCGGTCGAGGACGAATTGAAGCTCCTGCGCTGGAGCGACCAGCACTTGGGCGGCGACGGCTTCGTCGCCTGGCGGCGCTTCGATCATCCGCAGCTCGGGCCGGTGGAGATCGGCGGTTTCGACCTGATCCGCTACTGGTACAACGTTCCCTTCGATCGCCTCGAGCGGGAAGTCGCGCCGCACAGCGAGTGGCTCGTCTATCTCGGACTCTCCACGCCGCGGCTGTCCGTCCGCTCGTTCACGGCGGAGCCCGTCGGCGAGAACCTTTGGTGGTTGCGGCTCGTCGTGGAGAACACAGGGTGGCTGCCAACTCACGGCACGCAGCAGGCGCTCGATATGCAGGCGGTCGGCGGCGTTTCTGCGGAGCTCACGCTTCCGGCCGGGGCGCGGCTGGTCGAAGGAGAGTCGTCGCAGCAGTTCGGTCAGCTCGCGGGACGCACCGCGCAACGATCGACGGCGACGTGGTGGGGATACACGCCCGGCACACCCGATCGCGCGGTCGCCGACTGGGTCGTCGCGGCGCCCGCGGGCACGTCATTCACCGCCAAGGCGAGTCACGAGCGTGCCGGAAGCGCCCACACCGCACTGGTGCTGGGCGCGAAGGCGGACTGAAGGCGTGCGGAGCGCCAGTCGCGGTTGCCGCCTCTTGATCGTCATTGCGGCGATGGTCGGTGCGATGCACGCCGCCGATGCGGCGCCCGATCTTGAGATCGGTCGCCGCCTGTTCGAGACGACCTGCGCCGCCTGCCACGGTCAGGGAGGCAGTCCGAGTCCCGACGATCCCGTGGTGAAGGCGCTCGAATCGACGCCCGCGGATCTCAGCGATCCGCTGTTCAACAGCCGCGAGCCCGCGCTCGACTGGGAGCTCGTGGTCAAGCACGGCGGCCGCGCGCTCGGCCTTTCCGAGCAGATGCCCGCCTGGTCTTCGACGTTCACCGACGCGGAGATCGCATCGCTTGTCGCCTACGTGAAGACGTTGGCAGCGGGTTCGGAACGCTACCCGCCCGGCGAGCTGAACCTGATGCTGCCGATCCGCACGCAGAAGGCGTTTCCGGAGGACGAGGTCGTCTGGAAGTCGCGCTATGCGGATGCAGACGGCGAGGATGTGTGGCGCAACGTCCTCGAGATCGAAAAGCGCTTCGGGCGCGGCGGGCAGGGCATCCTCGAGCTGGTCGAGGAAGAGGGTGAGCTGACCGAGGTCGAGGTCGGCTGGAAGCAGGCGCTGACCTGGAGCCTGGAGCGCGGCTATCTGCTCTCCGGCGGAGCCAAGATTGCCATGCCGATCGAGGGCGACGGATCCGAGGAGTTCATCCCCTTCCTCGCCTGGGCGCAGGAGTTGACGAGCCGCTCCACGTTACAGGCGAGTGCCCGCGCGGTGCTGCCGTTCGACGACGCCGATGCGGGCGAGCTCGAGCTGGCCGGCATCGTGCACTACACCTGGACGGACTGGCCGCAGCGCGTGTTTCCGGCACTGGAGGCGACCGCGACGGCGCCGTTCGAGGATGACGGCGGCGATCGCGTGAAGTTCACAATCGTGCCGCAGGTGCGGATCGGGCTGACGCGCGGCGGGCACGTGGCGCTCAACCTGGGCGCGGAGATTCCGCTGAGCGACCAGGACTACGACTGGCGGGCGCACCTCACGCTGCTGTGGGATTTTGCGGATGGGGGATTTTTGAAGGGGTGGGGGCGGTAGCGCTCACGCTGCCGATTGATTGCCGGCTGCCGCGCGTTTGATCGCCGCGATGTCGATCTTCTTCATCTTCATCATTTCGTCCATGGCGCGCTTGGCGACGGCCTTGTCGGGACTGTTCACCGCCTCGATCATCGCACGCGGGGTGATCTGCCAGGAAAAGCCCCACCGGTCCTTGCACCAGCCGCACATGCTCTCCGCGCCGCCATTGCGCGTGATGGCGTTCCAGTAGCGATCGGTTTCCGCCTGATCCTCGGTCAGAACCATGAAGCTGACGGCTTCATTCGCCTTGAAATCGGGGCCGCCGTTGAGGCCTAGGAACGAGCGGCCGAGGACCGTGAACTCGACCGTCAGTTCGTCGCCCTGCTTGCCGCCGGGATAGTCGGATGCCGCCCCATGCGCCGGGCCGACGCGGCTATCGGGAAAGGTGGCGGCATAGAATTCGGCCGCCTTGCGGGCCTCGCCTTTGTTGAACCAGAGGCAGTTGATCAATTTCTTGCTGGACATCGGGGTTCTCTGGCAAGTGGTTCGTCCGCACGATGGCGTCGGATTGGTCCGACGCGGCAGGCATTAGCGGGGCGACTTGTACACGTGTCCCGCCTTCATCACGAAGGCGACTCGCCCCAGGGCGGCTATATCCTCCAGCGGATTGCCCTCGACGGCTATGACGTCCGCGAACTTGCCCGGTTCGATCGTGCCAATCTGGCGCTCCATCCGCAGCAACTCGGAACCGCGAACGGTTGCCGACCGAATGGCATCGATCGGCTTCATTCCGTACTCGACCATGCGAACGAATTCCCGTGCTGAAGTGCCGTGCTCGTAGGCGCCGACATCAGTGCCGGATGCGATTCTCACGCCCATGCGCATCGCCTTCTTGAACACTTCCTTATGGCTGGCGACGATCCTGCGCCGCAGCTCGGTGTCGTCCTCTTCTGTCGCGGGTATGTACGTCGAAAGCGTCGGGCACCAATACGTTCCGTGCTCGACCATCAGTTTGAGCGCCTCATCGTCCAGCATCATGCCATGCTCGATCGAGCGCACTCCCCCGCGAATGGCGTTCTTGGCACCCATGCCTCCGTAGGCATGCGCGGCCACGTCGCGACGCCATCGTTTAGCCTCGGAGACGACGGCCTTCACCTCTTCGAGCGAGACCTGACTGAGCGACTCGAGGGTGGCGGTGTCGACGTGGCGTAGCGTTCCGGTCGCGTAGAGCTTGATCCAGTCGGCTCCGTACTTTACCTGGCGGCGCACCTCGGCAACCATCGCGTCGCGCGAATCGGCCAGCGCCGCCGGTTCAGGGACGGCGATGTCGGGATTCAAGCCCGCGTTATTCATGTGGCCGCCGGTGATCGTGATCGCCAGCGTGGAAACGAACAGTCGCGGGCCGGGCACGATTCCCTTGTTGATGGCATCGCGTATGGCGACGTCGGCGAAGCCCGCGACTTCGCTATCAACGTCGCGCAAGGTCGTGAATCCTGCTTCGAGATCCTTCCTGGCGGCAGCGACGCCCTGGACGGTCCGAAATGCCTGCGATTTCGTGATGACTGGCGGCGGGCCGCGCTCGTCCTCGGGCTGTAGCAGGATGTGCGTGTGACTGTCGATCAGTCCGGGCATTACCGTATAGGCGGACAGGTCGATGACTCGTGCGTTGGCGGGAATCGCCGTGTTCGCATCGACCTGTTCGATGCGGTCATTTCTTACGATGATGACGGCGTTCCGCGTCAGGGAACCGTCCGCCGGGTTGAGCAGTTGACCACACCGAATTGCAGTGATGTCTTCCGCTTGAAGTGGCGCCGAAGGGAGCGCCAGAAGACAAGCGAGCATCGCTGGCGCAAAGCGCCTTAGGGATATTTGGTTCAGCACGATAGTTGCGCTCCGGCGAATAGCGTATTCGTGCTTGACTGTGATACCGCCTTAGCAAGGGAAGCTTACTCCTTCATGCGGCGAGGGCACTTTCGAACGCGCCGGCATGACCCGCGGATTATCGGCGGCGCTAGCGACGAAGCAGAGGGCAGAAGAAGCGCTACGCGATCGGGTCGAGGCAATGGAGATCGCCGAGGCGCAGGCCGAATTCGCCAGGGCGGCGGCGCAGTTGAGGGCGATTGAGAAGCTGAAACAGCTCCGCAAAGGAAGTTAACGGTTTACACCGCTCAACTCGTCCCTATTTGCGTCTTACGTCTGGACTAGCAGTAGTCAACTCTTTCACAGACGCTAAGGCGCAAGTGCCTTTCGTTCAGCGGCGGCCCAAATTGACTCGCATTCGCGCAGCTTGCGTGTTGGCCGATAAGATCCGATCCTGATAGGCCAATCCGCCGACACAAGGGGGAGCCAGCGGTGGTATCGCACAGTCTAAGTCTGGAGGCGACGTACGTTCCTCACCTTCGCAACCAATTTGCGCAGGGGCGTGCCATTCTCTTCACGGGTGCCGGCTTTTCGCGGGATGCAATTAATGTTAAGGGGACTCGACTCCCAAGCAGCGATGAGCTAACCAGAGAGCTTTGGAAAATTTGCTACAGGGACGAAGAATTCGATGCGTCCACACAACTGCAGGACATATATGAGGCGGCGTTGCAGATCGCGCGGCGCGATACCGAAAGGCTTATGGCTGAATCGCTTACCGTCGACGGCAGCCGCAACCCAGGGCACTACGCGGAGCTTCTATCGTTCCCTTGGAATCGTATTTACACACTAAATGTTGATGACCTGATCGAAAAGACTCTCTCAGAAATTGGTGGGTCACGGTCAGCGAAGTCTATTTCGGCTACCACGGATCGAATTTCGGAACTAGACGAACGCCGACTTTGCACGATTCATCTGAATGGCAGCCTTCGGGATTTGCCTGACAAGGTGACTTTTGGCCGCGGCCAATATGCGATCAGACGTAGTGGCGATCCATTCTACGAAACGTTGCGCCACGATCTTTTATTTCAGCCCGTCGTTTTCATCGGAACAAATCTTGAGGAAGGTCCGATGTGGCAGCACCTTGCAATACGTGACGCCACAGGAGGGCCCGCCGCGCAAGGGTTAAGGCCAAGAAGCTATCTGGTGGCGCCGGTCCTGAACCGTAGCAAGGAGGCATTGCTCAGCAAGTACAAGATTGTCTGGCTGCAAATGACTACAGCCGATTTCGCAACTTCCATACTTTCACGGCTCGGAGACGCGAAAGTCGAAGGCAACCGTCTCCTAAATCTTAAAGGGACGGAGTTGGACAGAGGCGCCCCTCGCATTCAAATCATCTCGGAGATTCCCGAGGGAAGCCCTGAACCGACCGAATATCTGCTTGGTGCGGAGCCGACCTGGCCTGATGCGAAGCATGGACGAATTGCACAGCGAGTCTGTCTTACCGAAATCCGTGAGCAGGTCAAATCTCTGCTTGCCGCCTCTATCGTTAGAAAGTTCTTGATCGTCACTGGAACAGCAGGAGTCGGCAAGTCGTCGGCAATGATGGCGACCGCTCTTCAGCTGGATGCAGATGGAATTTCTACCGGATGGGTGGACTGCACCTCGTTCTTTGAGCCCGCAGAATTGCGTCACGCGCTAGCTAGGTATCCATCGCTAAGAGTTCTTTTTTTCGGCGATGCCGACATTTTCGAGAAGCGGATATCGCGTATGGTTCGAGACTCGCTCGAAAGAAATCCGCGTCTTGCAGTAGTTTGTGAGTGCCGCTCTGCACGAGTCGAACGAATTGTTGATCGGCTTGAGTTACGTGACATTGAACCAATTGAATACACGGTGCCGTACTTGGTCGACAGCGATATTGATGCGATTTTGGCGGTACTTAGTCAAGAACGCCGCTTAGGCGCACTCAAGGGGATGACAGAGGACCAGCAGCGTCGTGTATTCCGCGCGGAAGCCGGACGTCAGATGCTAGTCGCGATGTATAAAGCCACCCATGGCGTCGATTTCAGAGAGAAGGCAGTAGATGAACTGAGAGAACTTGAGCCAACGCATCGGTTCTTGTATGCCATCGTCTGCGTTGCAAACGCATACAGATTCAATCTCTACAAGGATGAGATCGGTATTGCATTCGGGGACGATATCGCATTGTGGCCGTCGGCCCTCGACTTGTTGGCGCGAAGGAAACTTCTATTGACCGGCCCAGATGACTCGTTCAAGGCGCGCCATCGCGAGATCGCGCAGTTCATCTACTCTGAGGTAAAGACCACTGGCGTTATTAGCGATGTGATTAGAGGTCTTGTGAAAATAGCAGCGACCAAGACAGGGCCGAATCTCAGCCGACAATCACGACCAATGAAACTGCTCAGGACGTTCATTAGTCACCGGTTGATCAAACGTGATGTTGGCGCTGAGGTAGGACGCGAGATCTACGGTCAATTTGAGGCATTCCTAGAATGGGACCATCATTACTGGCTTCACCGAGGTGCTTTAGAACTTGAATCCGGAAACCTTGGCCCAGCAGAGAATTTTCTGCTTCAGGCGCGGGCGATTGAGCCGACTGATGTGTTTGTCGACAATGAGATTGCGTATCTCAACTTACGCAAAGCGAATCAACGACCCAACGATGTAGGGAGTGATTCCCTGCTTAGGGAGAGCTTTGCAACACTAGAAGCAGTGGTCGGTCGTCGGCCCGATCAACGCGCTCATGCCTATCACATTATGGGGAGAGAAGGATTGCAGTGGTCACGACATGCAATTATGCCGATTCGAGATCGGCAGGTGTTTTTGGAGATGTTGCTGCAAAAGGTTCAGGAGGCAATGCCCGATGACGTAGAAAGCATGCTATTCAGTCTGGAGAACGATCTAAGAAGAGAACTGCTAAGTTTGGCCGTGACCTGAAAGCGTTTGTCGATTCGAGTAAGCATTCGTAGAAACAGCTTCCGAAGTGAATTTGAAAACTGGTTCACGGCCTGGCAGCACACGCTTGCAAGACAAGCTACGCTGCGACTCGCGTTCACTCATGGCCCGTCAATTTGCGGTGACATTATCTAGGGAGCGGCTTTCAATGCGCAGTCTTTGATGCAGTCAAATGAGCATCCGGCCCCAGTCTGCGAATTAAGAGGTTCCGAATCTCCCACTGCGACCCTTCCGGCACATCCTTTAGGAATTGCACCTCGCCGCCGGCCTGCACCGCGAGCGGCACTCCCTGCGCGAATAGCAGTCGATTGCCAGAAAGCGTCGGCACCCGCTCGCCGGGAGTGACTATGCCCACTAGATTCAGTGGATCCGCCGCTGAGATTGAAACGCGGTCGACGGCGGTATCGCGTGCGACGCTGCGCAGAAGATCCGCCGCCTCTGGCAGCGCAAACTGCTCGCCGGCGAATCCACTGACGAAACGCCCGCCACGGATCTCGCCGCGCGCCTCCATGCGCCGGTACACATAGAAGAGCTCACGCCACGGCGGCAGTCCGCTTTCGCGCTCCAGGAGCTTACGAAACACTACGCCATAGCGCCGCAGCAGCACGCGCGCGATGTGGTCGACGGCTGGGTTGCCAAGAGCCTCTGCGCTCGCCGGTGCAAACACTCGACGCGGCAGACTCCAGCGCCCAGCGTCCTCCAGGCTGACGAACGGGCGACGGTACAGGCGCAACCTCTCGCGTCGCTTCTTGGAAGTGATCAGGGCACGAACCCCGGCGAAAGAGTCCGATGTCACACGTCCGCGACAGACCAATTCGCCGAGTCCCAGCTCAATGTCGCTGCGCAGGAGGCCTGTGTCGTGCACGAGATCGTCGAAGAACGAAGCGCCGTGCTCCTTGAGGCTGGCTAGAATTCTCTGTGCGCGCGGCGACGGGCCTTCAATCAAGGTGGGCGCGACATCGCGCTTCTGCCAGTGTGCCAATGACTCGCGCTCTACCAGCATAATAGGTGTGCTGCGCACTGGTCCGGCTGCAGGGGCGATCTCGCTACCGCTCGATTCGACGGGGCGGTACCATGCAATGCGCCCAGCGGCGCAGAGCTTGTCGAGACTCCCAGGCAAATACTGCTTCACCCGGAGCGGCAGGATGTCCCGCTCCCAGGCACCGGCCGGAATGGCAAAACCTTCAAGTTGCTGCAGTACCGCGAGCAGTCCAGCCTCTCCTTCGCGCCGATCGTCGTGGTTCTCCATGGCGACGCGCTGCCAGCGGAACAGGAAGCGCATGAACTGCGCGGGTGGCACTGCCTGGATCTCGTTGCGCTTGCGGTCGCGCGTGTATCGATGGATGCGCAGCAGCAGGCGCCTCTCGCACCACTCTTCCTCCTTCTGTCCGGTGAACCAGCCTCGCATCACCGAGCCCTGCGCCTCGAGCGCCAGCAGCGCGGCGCGGATCTGCCCGGGCGGTAGATCTAGCCCGACGCTCAGTGACGTTTCCGTCTTCGGGCCGACTAGCTCAAGGCGGCTGCGGACGATCTCCACTAGTGCTTCCAGCTCGCCCTCCATGGCGCGCTCGAACTCTGCCGACCGCTCGACGGCGACCCACAGCCCCTCGTGAAACACCACCCGTCGTTCGTCCTGCAGCCGCGCGAGATGTGGCTTCCACGGCTCGATCTCCGGCGCGGTCAGGAAGCCGTGCACGACGAGCGCATCGTGCAGCTCGTCGTGATTGTCGACTTCCGGCCAGGCCTCGGCCTTGACGCGGGCGATCGCGTCGGGATCAAGGCGGCCGAGATCGGCGGCGTCCTTGGGCTCGAGCAGGCGCTGCGTCGTGATGGAGCGCGTGCGGCGGCCTTCGGCATCGCCGTCGTCGAGGAAGGCATAGGGCCGCGCGCCGATGACGGCGTGCGAGAGCGGCGAGGGCGCGGAAAGATCGAGGCAGTGCAGCCGAACTGCGCCGTCCTCGATACGCTTCAGGACTTCCAGAAAGCCATCCGCATCCATGGTCTGGTGCAGGCAGTCGTCGATCGTCTGCTTCACGAGCGGGTGGTCGGGAATCTCGCGCGGGCCGGTCAGGTTCTCCGCGCAGGCGAGCTGGTCGGGGAACACCACCGCCAGCAGGTCCTCGGAGTCCGCGCGCTGGAACGGCGCAGGCATGCGCTTGCCGTTGCGGATCCGCTTGAGGGCAAGCGAGATGGCTGCATCCCAGCGCCAGCGCGTGCCGAACATCGGCGCATCGAGCAGCGCCTGTACCAGTACATCCTGCGCCGTGGCCGACTTCAGGAAGTTCTTGCAGTCCTCGAGCGGGAAGCTGTGCGTCGGCCCGAGCGACAGGACGATGCTGTCCTCGAGCGCCGAGGCCTGAAGCTCGAAGTTGAACTGGCGGCAGAAGCGCTTGCGGAGCGCCAGGCCCCAGGCCCGGTTGACGCGCGAGCCGAAGGTCGAATGGATGACGAGGTGCGTATCGCCCACGTCGTCGAAGAAGCGCTCGAACACGACGGTGTCGAGCGTCGGGAGCGTGCCGAGCGCCGCCTTGCCGGCGGCAAAGTACTGCGCGAGCTGCTGCGCGGCGGCCTCAGCAAGCCCCATCTCCTCGCGCAGCCAGCGCTCGCAGTTTTCGGAGTCGCCCTCGAGTTTTTCCAGCGCCCCCTCGCGCAACCGGGAGACCGAGGCGGACAGCTCGTCACTGCGCGCCGGCGCCTCGCCGAGCCAGAACGGCAGCGTCGGCGCCATGCCGCGGGCGTCCTCGACGTACACCTTGTTGACCTCGACCTTCTGCACCCGGTACGAGCTGTTGCCGAGCTGGAAGATGTCGCCGGGCATGCTCTCGAACGCGAAGTCCTCGCCGATCGAGCCGATGCGCAAGCCCTCGGGGTTCAGCACGACGTCGTAGTCGAACTGGTCCGGGATCACGCCGGCGTTGGTCACGGCCGTGAGCCGCGCGCCGCGGCGCGCGCGCAACCGCGCATTCACCGTGTCGTAGTGCAGGTAGGCCGAGCGCCGGCCGCGCCGGGTCGAGTAGCCCTCGGCGAGCATCTTGAGTACCTGCTCGAATTCTTCCGCCGTCAGATCCGCATAGGGCTGCGCGCAGCGGAACGCGGTGAGCAGCTCGTCCACGCCCCATTCGCGGCAGGCGACTTCCGCCACGATCTGCTGCGAGAGCACGTCGAGCGGCTTCCTCGGCACGCGGATCTTGTCGAGCTCGCCGCGCCGCACGCTGTCGAGTAGGGCGGTGCACTCGACGAGGTCGTCGAGCGACAGCGGAAACAGTCGGCCTTTTGGAATTGCGCCGACGGCATGGCCCGCGCGGCCGACGCGTTGCAGCAACGCAGAAATCAGCCTTGGCGAGCCCATCTGGCAGACGAGGTCGATGTCGCCGATGTCGATGCCGAGCTCGAGCGAGGAGGTTGCGATGAGGGCCTTGAGCTCGCCGGCCTTCAGCCGCGTCTCCGCGCTCAGCCGGTGCTCTTTCGAAAGGCTGCCGTGGTGGCAGGCGACGTGCTCCGCCCCGATGCGCTCGGCGAGGAAGCGCGTGGCGCGCTCGGCGAGTCGCCGGTTGTTGACGAATATTAGCGTTGTCCGATGTGCCTGGACCAGCTCGGCCAGCCGGTCGTACAGCTCGTCCCAGACCTCATTCGCCATCACCGCTTCGAGCGGCGAGCGCGGGATTTCCAAAGCGAGGTCGCGCTCGCGCACGTGGCCGGTGTCCACGATCTCGACATCGTCACCACCGGCGCCGACCAGGAAGCGCGCCATGTCCTCGAGCGGCTTGACCGTCGCGGAGAGGCCGACGCGCACGGGCGGCTTCGCGCACAGCGCCTCCAGCCGCTCAAGCGACAGCATCAGGTGCGAGCCGCGCTTGCTGCCGGCGACCGAGTGCAGCTCGTCCACGATCACGCTCTTGACGCTCTTCAGCATCGCTCGGCCCGACTCGGAGGTCAGCAGGATGAAGAGCGACTCCGGCGTCGTGACCAGGATGTGCGGCGGCGTCTTGCGCATCCGGTTGCGCTCGAAGGCTGAGGTGTCGCCGGTGCGCACCGCGTCGCGGATCGGCACATCGTCGATACCCCGCTCAAGGAGCTGGTCGCGGATGCCGGCGAGCGGCTCCTGGAGGTTCTTCTGGATGTCGTTGGAGAGCGCTTTCAGCGGCGACACATATAAGACGTGTACCTCGTCCGACAGCCCTTTGCTGAGCCCCTCGACCACCAGGTCATTGATGGCGGAGAGAAACGCGGCCAGCGTCTTGCCCGAGCCGGTCGGCGCGGCGATCAGCGCGTTACGGTGCTGCGCGGTCACCGGCCAGGCGCGGCGCTGCGCCTCAGTTGGTTCGGGAAAACGACTGCGGAACCACCCGGCGACGGCGGGGTGAAAGCTGGCGAGGACGTCCGGCTGCATCGTTCGATTGTCTCACGACCCGGTGGCTCATCGGGTGAGCCCGCCGTAGGACTCCGCCTCTCGCGGCTCAGAAAAGCTCGCTCGTCGGGCGCTCCGTCAGAAGCCGGCGCCATAGCGACGCGGCATGCGCGTCGTACTGGCGATGACCTCCCGGCCTTCCGGGTTCTGCCGGCGTGACTCAGCGGCGCCTCGCCGTTCCGCCCGGGTTTCGAGCGTCGCGCGCGCGTCATTGAACGCCTGATCCATATCGGGCAACCGTGTGCCCTGCTGGACCTGCTCCACGAACTTGTTCATCTGCATGACGGCGCCCTCCATGACTGCTGCCGTCACAGGATAACTCTGGAGGATTGCCGCTACGTGACGTCTGACGTCGGGGAATGGCGTCACTTTGGAGCGCAGACGCGTTACGGTTTCAGTTGTCGATTCGAACGGAGGCCCAGATGAGCCAGTCTCCATATCGCTGGCCATCGGCAGCATCGCGTGGGGCAGCCTGTCCGACCGCCTGGGTCCCCCGCATTGCAGGCTTACTGCTTGCTGCTGACGACGATTTCGTCGAGCGCCTCGATTGGAGTGGGCTGGTCGACTTCGACGACGCCGTCCGGCGCCGAGAAGAGGTATGCGCGGTCGAACACGAGCGCAGAGATACCGAGGATCGCGAATGCGACGAAGGCGCTGATCATTCCATGAATCCCGAATTTCCTGCTGTACATAGGCCGGTCCTCTTTTCGGGTCGCCGATGATCACTTTGATCCCGCGCGCCGTGAAAAGGTTGGACCGGGCTCACAAAACGCGTCGCTGAGTACCGCTCCGCTTCGTCAAAACTGCCGAAATGCAGGTTTCACGCGCGCACGGACTGCGGTGGTCAGATGTTTCCGACAGGCTCCACGTAGGCAAGGAGCTGGTCGAGGTCCGGCGGCGCCCAATGTCGAGCTTGTGAGCGAAGAAAGGGGGAATATGCGCGCTGCGCGCCCGGTGCATCGCGGCTGGCATACACTCCTCTCACCGGTTCGTCCGCCAGACAGGAGCCCCTTTTTGAAGATCACCCGCCTTGTCGTCGCCCTGTGGTTGTGCGGATTCGCGACAGTCGTTGTTGCGCAGGCGGAAGATCCCCCGGTGCCCGATAAGGTGCCCGCTGAGGTGCCGACCGGTCCGTCGCCTGAAGAGCAGGCGCCGGACGCCGAAGCGGTCGACGCGGCCGCGGTCGACGCGGCCGCGGTCGAGGCCGACATCGCGAGCCAGGAGCTCTCGGGCGATGCGAAAGTCCGGCTCGACGCGGCACGCGACGCCGTGGTGCAGATTCGCGGATACTTCGACAAATCCGAATCGAGCGCATTCCACGGGAGCGGTTTCGCCGTCGATGATGGGCGCCGGATCGTGACGAACTATCACGTCGTGGCGCAGGCCGTGCTGTACCCGCGACAGTACCGGCTGGAATACCTGGCGAGCGAAGGGCGCACGGGCCTGCTGCACGTCCTCGCCATTGACGTGCGCAACGACCTCGCCGTCGTCGCGGCCGACGACCTCGAATTGCCGGCCCTGAAGCTGCGCAGCGAGATTCCCGCACAGGGCGAACGCGCCTGGTCGATCGGGTTTCCGCTGAACCTCGGCCTGACCATCACCGAGGGCGTCGCGAACGGGTTGGTCGAGAACAGCATTGAGCAGCGCATCCACTACACCGGCGCGATCAACGGCGGCATGTCGGGCGGACCCGCGCTGGACAGGAGAGGCCGCGTGTACGGAGTCAACGTCTCCGTGGTCACCGGCCGGCAGCTCGTTGGCTTCGTCGTGCCGGCGAAGCACATTCCGGCGCTACTGGCACGGGCGAAGCAGCCGCTGGACGTGGCACTGAGCGCGCAACAGCTGCGCCAGCGCGTGACGGCGCAGGTGCTCGCCTACGAAGCCGAGGTGCTGGAGGCCCCGCCGGATACGGCCGGCACACAGCGCGTGCGGGGCTACGCGTTGCCGACGCAGATCTCGCGGCACGTCGAATGCAGCACGATCGACGAACGCAGCCCGCACGTGCGCGTGCGCGTGGAAGCCGTCAGATGCCGGACACCGACCCGCTTACTGGTGCAGTCCGGCGTATACGTGGCCGGGCTGTCCATGCAGCACCGGATCCTGCAATCGGTGGGTTTGCATCCCCTGCAGTTCGAACGGCAGGTGAACCGTCTCGCCGCGGGCCCGCGCCGCACAGGCGCATCGGCCCACGTGGCGCCGTTCGCCTGTCGCGACGCGCTGGTTTCGTTGGACGGCTTCGATGCGCGCATCTCGACCTGCGTGCGCCAGTACCGGCTGTTCACCGGTCTTTACGATTTCGACGTGACCGTCGTCGGCATCGACGACGCGAGCCAGGCACTGGTCAGCAGGCTCGCGCTCCAGGGCGTCGCATTCGAAACCGGCAAGCGAACGATGGAGCGCTACCTGGGAGCCCTGCAGTGGAAGCCGTGATGCTGATCGAGCAGATCGGTCCGCATGGGCACCTGGTTCTGCGGCAACGCTTCGAGGGCGCCGGCACCGAATGCCGCGTCGGCCGTGACCTGGGCTGCGACATCGTCGTGGATGACGAACATGCAGCGCCGCAGCATGCGCTGCTGACGCTGCTGGAGGACGGCCGTGTCAGCGTGCGGGACCTCGGCACACGAAATGGCACGCGCGTCGACGGCATGCGGGTCCCCGCGGATGCAGGCGCAATCGTCGAACACGGCGATATCGTCGTCGGACGCACGCGACTGCGCCTCCGCACACGGCACACGCCGATCGGAACGGAACGCGTGTTCCGACGCGACTTCGTGCGCCGGCACCGCACGCTGCTCGCGGCTGCCGGCGTGTCGGCATGCATCGCCTATGGCGGCTTCCTGCAGTGGCTCGATGCGCCATCGTCGATGCTCCGCAGCGTCCTGAAGGCGGGGCTCGTTGCGCTCGGGCTGATCGCGTTGTGGACCGGCCTCTGGGCATTGATTTCGAAGCTGAACCATGGAAGCTGGGAAGTTCGAGTCCACGTGACGATCGCCTCGATCGGCACGGCGCTTTGCGCCTGGGGTTACTGGGTGGCTGGACTGGTGGCGTTCGCCGCGCAGTGGTCGGTGCTCGTCCGGATTGGCGTTACCGTCGTGGGGGCGGTGGCACTGGCCGCGCTGTACCTGCACCTGCGTGAGGCAACTCATTACGGTCGCCGCATTGCGTTGGCGCTGGCCGGCGCCGCGACGCTCGTGATCGGTGCCATTGCGTGGATCATCGCGATCGGAGTCGAGGAAGGCGACGTCAACCGCGTGAATCTCGGTCCGGAAGTGCGGCTCGGGGCGGAACGCGTCGTGCCGAATCGGGATATCGCCGACTATCTGGCCGAGGTCGACGAGTTGCAGCGGACCGCCAGCCGAGAGCGCCAGAAATCGCTGCTCAACGCTCCGCTCGCCAACGCCGACGACTGAGCCCGGATTCCGGTCAGTTCGATCCAAGCCCATTCGCTGCGACCGGGGGCACGTCGAGCGCGCGGGGTTCCTGTCGAAGAAGTTGTAGGGCGTCAAGGTGACCGCATGCCATCCCAGGTTATACACGGGCCAGTCCTCCGACGACGGCACGTGGTGGAATCCCATCGTGTACCACAGCACGAGATCCTGGTTCTGGATGTGGCGGGAGCGGGACGTCCACGCGGGCAATCCCTGGCCGGGCTCGGACTGATTCGGGTAGTCGCCCGCGGCGTAGCGTTCCTCCGGCGCGTATGGCGTCACCCACAGGTGGTAATTCGTAAATTGCGCGCGGCTTGCGGCCGGGTCATCCGGGTCCATCACCTTGGGGCCGGTGAGTCCATGATCGGAGGCGCTCGCGTAGCGACCCCGCCATCAGGCGACAAAAGTCAGTATAGGAAACCGAAGGCATCGCTGAAGAGCGCGACGAATCGCGAGACGGCTTCGCCTGTCGGGGTGCCGGCGAGGCCCAGCCCGAGCGCATAAACTCCGATGACGATCGGCAGGCCGATCCGGTAGACGCGATGCACGGAGCGAAACGCGGCGAGGTCGTAGAGGATGCCGATCAAAATGAAAATGCAGGGCAGGAAAAAAGCCGCCGGCATCACCCAGCCGGGCGTCTGCAGCCGATAGAATCCCGACAGGCCGACAATGATCCGGAAGACTGCCGCCGGAAGCGCGCTGGCGCTGGCAATGATCATCAGGCGCTTGTGAAATTCGGGTCGATCGCGATTGGCGATGGCCGCGGCGCAAAAGCCGGCAAAAACAAGCAGCGAATAAAAGATCAGCAGGCCGAAATGTTTCCAGAACGCGGTGAACTCGTCCGGATCCGGCGCACTGAGCCCTTGGTCGATCCGCACCGAAGCCACCAGCAGGCCCGTAAAGATCATGACGGCGGCCATCCCGACGCTCACGCCGCCCAGCGTGAAATGCAGGCGGCGGCGCCCCGTCGCCATCAGCACGGCTTGAAGCGGAAACAGGACGTACCACAGAAAAAACGACCGGCCATGGACGTGGATGGCCGGTGAAACCTCGGGATACTGACCGCCGATAACAGGGCCGAAGTAGGTGTAGTAGAAGCCCCAGTACACCTTGCCGCTAATGGCCAGTGCCAGTAAGGGGTAGAACGCTCGCGATCCCCGCCGGCCGGCCACGGCCGGGTGGAAGCCGGAGAGAACGTCGTGGCTCATGACTGCATTCTACGAGTCGGCGACCTAGTTCGGGGCCGTGGTGACCTCAAGCGCAGCACCCTCCTTTACCCGTAAGCGGATATTGCGCACAGCGTGGAAGTTTGCGAGCGGATCGGCGCCGAGGGCGAGGAAGCTCGCTTCATTGCCGGGATCGAGGCCGCCGACGCGACGGTCAGGGAAGAGGGTGCGCGCACAATTCGTGGTCCACATGCGCAGCAGCTCGATGTCGCTGAACACGCCAAGGGTGCGCAAATACGCGATCTCGGCGCTCGATGTCTCGCCGTACTCGTCGCTGCCCGCCGCAAGCGTCACGCCCGCATCCCGCAAGAGCCGAAGATTGGAAATTTGCGCTTTGCGCAACACCGGCCGGCGCGCGGCTCGGTTGGGTCTTTCGATCAGCAGTGTGGTGGTCATCACGACGACCTCGCGCTCGGCCGCGGACCGCGCGTCCGCCGGGTCTATGACGGTTGGGTGGTCACTGCCCGGCAGGTGCGCGACAACATCGACGCCGGCGGCGACCGCCACGTGAAAGTCGTGGCCGCTCTCCACATGCACAAACACCCGCAAGCCGTTGTCATGCGCGCGGTCCACGATGCGCGGGACGAGCGCCGGATCGAGCCCTTTCAGGCCGAAGAACGCTGGGTCGTCTCGGCGGCGTGCGAATTCCTCCGAGAAGGCGAGGACGATCTTGATGAAATCCGGGCGCTGGCTCGCGATGGCGGGCCAATGGCGCTGGAGATCGGCTTCGCTATCGATGACGAAATAACCTTGGCCGGGCAGCGTTTCGCGCGTGAAGCCGGGATAGGCGCCTCGTTCAAGCAAGAATTCGCGCAGCCGGATCGGATGCCCGCCGCTGGCGGTCAGCGGTCCATTGGCGAAGATGACGTCCACGCTCGTCGGCGTGTTGTATGTGTGGCGGATAGGGTCGGCGATGGCGGGCAGGTTTGACAGGATCCCAACATAGAAGATGCCCTCGCGCAAATAGCGCGCGATCGTAGCTTCGTTCTCGTCGGGCGTTCCCAGATTGTGGTTGTGCGCCTCGCAGAACGGCGGGACTACGTAGCCGCCGTTGAGTTCGACGCGATGGTTCGCACTGCGGGCGGGCGCATCGATAATGCGGTCGCCCTCCACGACGATGTCGCGCGGACGAAACCCTTCGCCGTCCCAGATCATGGCGCCGACATAGGCGGTGCGCTCCGGACGCGGCGCCAGTTGATCGGCGCCGGCGCACGCGCAAGTCAACAGCGCGGCGACCATAAGCGAGCATTTCATCGCGCGAGCTGAAGCGGCGCGACTACCGGGTATGAGCCAGACGTTCATGGCCGCGAAGCTTACCCCCAGTCGTTCCCGGACGCGGGGTAATATCCGAGCCCGTCGCAGGCAGTTTCACCGAGGAGAACGCGCCATGACATTGAACCGCCGGGACTTCGTTTCAACTCTCGGCCTTTCTCTGGTCGGCGCCGCGGCGTCGCGCGCTGCCGCGGCGAACGAAGCTGTTGCAGTCTCCGCCGTCGACAGCAATTCCGACTGGGCTGCGGTACGGGCTCAATTCGACCTGGCGCCGGACTGGATGCACTTTTCGCAGTTCTACATCGTCTCGCACCCAAAGCCGGTGCGCGATGCGATCGAGCGCTTTCGCCGCATGCTCGATGCCCACCCGTTTACGACGGTCGAGCACGGCATGGGCTTTGACGTGTTCCTCGGACAGGAGTCGCAGGAGGATCCGTTTCCCGTCCGGGTACAGCGCGCGGCCGCGGGCTACATCGGTGGCCGTGCCGAAGAGGTGGCGCTCACGGACAGCACGACCCAGGGGCTCGCGCTCATCTATCACGGGCTGACCCTCAAGCCGGGCGACGAAGTCCTCGCCACGACGCACGATCACTACGTGCATCATGAAGCGATTCGCCTGGCAGTGGAGCGCTCTGGCGCCAGCTGGCGGCGCGTACCGCTCTATGACGATCCGGCGGCCGCTTCAGCCGATGAAATGGTCGAGCGCCTGAAGCGTGCCATCGGACCGCGTACGCGCGTGGTCGGCCTCACCTGGGTGCACTCGAGTACCGGCGTGAAGATCCCTGCTAGCGCGCTGGCGCAGGCCGTTGCGGACGTGAACAGCGGCCGCGGCGAACGCGATCGGATTCTCGTCGTCCTGGATGCTGTGCACGGCTTTGGCAACCAGGAAGAACAAGTCGCACACCTGGGCGTCGACTTCGCCGCGGCCGGCACGCACAAATGGATCTTCGCGCCGCGGGGCACGGGAATCGTCTGGGTGCCGGAGAAGAACTGGGGCCTGCTGCGTCCGACGATCCCGACTTTCTACGACGTCGAGCCGTTCACCGCTTGGGCAGATGAGCGCCCGCCGAAAGCTCCGACGAGTATCTCGTGGGTGTCACCCGGAGGGTTCAAGGCATTCGAGCACCAATGGGCCATGGCCGAGGCGTTCGAGTTCCATACGCGCATCGGACGCAAGCGCGTCGCCGACCGCATTGCCGCGCTCAACACGCAGTGCAAGGAAGGGCTGGCGAAGATCCCGAAGGTGAAGGTGCTGACACCGAAGGATCCGGCCTTGTCCGCCGGCCTCATCGCTTTCGAGGTGGAAGGGCAGAGCGCCAGCGAGACGGTGCACAAGCTTCACGCGCGCAAAGTCGTGGCATCGACCTCGCCGTACAAGATCTCGAAAGCGCGGCTCGCGCCGAGCCTCGTCAACGACGAACGCGAGGTCGAAGCCGCGTTGCGTGCGGTGCGAGAGATTGCTTAGATGGCGCCATGATTTGCCACATCACGACGCGTGCCGCCTGGGAGGCGGCGCAGGCGAGCGGCCAGTTCCTCTCGCCGGAGTTCGATGACCACGGGTTCATTCACTGCTCGACGCCCGAGCAGGTCCTGCTGGTCGCGAACACCTTCTTTCGAGGGCGGGCCGGGCTCGTGCTGCTCGTCATCGACCCTGCCCGGCTCAAGTCTCCCGTGCGCTGGGAGCCGCCGCATTCGACTGGCAGATTGCCGGATTTCACGCAGAACGCCGTGTTTCCGCACGTTTACGGGCCCGTCAACATCGACGCCGTCGCGCGGACGGTCGACCTGGTGCCGAACGCAACCAGTACTTTTGTCCTGCCCCGACCGGCGTAATTTCCGGCCCACGAGGCAAAGGGCTAGTCGAGAAACCGCACCATCAGGATTTCATCGACATCAGTGTCTTCGCCGGCGCGCCGATAGGCTCGCCGCTGCACGCCTTCCTGCTCGAATCCCATCTTGCGGTAGAAGGCGAGGCCGCGCGCATTGTCGGCCTCCACCTTCAGCTCGGCGCGCCTGACGCCCAGCGCCTTCATCTGCTCGATCGCGCTCGCAACCATGTCTCGGGCAAGGCCCGATCCCTGAAATCTCGGATCGACCGCCAGCGCGCCGAGCTGCGCAACATGCCGCGCCCGTCCCTCGAACTGCGTGATGCGATAGAAGCCGGCGACCTTCCCCTCGCGCTCGACAACGTAAAACCCGCCCGCCGTAAGCAGGCCGTCGAAGACGGTGCGGAAAGCCTCGAGGCCCATAGGATCATGGCCGAGATAGGGAATCACCCGCTCATCCATGTAGATCCGATAGACCTGCTCGATGTCTTCAGGGCGGGCAAGGCGCGGCATCGGTCTAGTACCTGTGAACAGGGGATATGCTCATTCGCCGCTTCGAGCATAGCGCGGCGTGCGCGAGGAGAGGGTGCGGACGAGTTAAAGTAGCCTCGCGTGAAAATCGCTCTCATTCAGCAGCGCGCGACCAGAGACAAACAGCTCAACATCGCGCGTGGGCTCGCGAACCTTGAGGTGGCAGCCAGCAACGGCGCCAGCCTGGCCTGCTATGCGGAGCTCGCGTTCGAGTGGTTTCATCCGCAGCATCCTGCGGCCGGCGATGTGCGGAGCCTCGCCGAGCCACTGGATGGCCCCTTGGTCCGGGCGTTCCGCGAAAAAGCGCGGGAGCACGGAATCGTCGTGGTGCTGAACCTGTTCGAGCGCCAGGACACCGCAACCTTCGATTCGTCGCCGGTGATCGACGCGGATGGAACGCTGTTGGGTGTCACGCGCATGGTGCACATCACCGAGTACGCCTGCTTCCACGAGCAGGGCTACTACGCACCGGGCGACAAAGGGGCGCCGGTGTATCGAACGCGCGCCGGCAACATCGGAGTGGCCATTTGCTATGACCGGCATTTCCCCGAGTACATGCGCGCCATGGCGCTCGGCGGCGCCGACCTCGTGGTCGTCCCGCAGGCCGGCGCCGTCGGCGAGTGGCCCGAGGGCTTGTACGAAGCGGAGATGCGTGTCGCGGCATTCCAGAACGGCTATTACGTGGCGCTCTGCAATCGCGTCGGCCGTGAGGACCGCCTCGACTTCTCGGGCGAGTCGTTCGTGTGTGCGCCCGACGGCGCCGTCATCGCCCGTGCGGGTCGGGGAACCGAAGAAATCCTGTACGCCGAGGTCGATCTGGCGTCGACCGCGAAGTCACATGCCCGCCAATTGTTCCTGAGGCATCGTCGACCTGAGCTCTATGCGCAGTGGTTGACGAAGTGACTCGCGATTACACGCCTCAGGGGAGCAAGCGCCCGACCGCTATCAGGTGACGCTGATAATAAGACGCGTCGATGCTCGCGACGCGCACGGTGTCACCGCTCGACGGCGCATGCACGAACCGGCCGTCGCCCAGGTAGATGCCGACGTGCGAGAGCTTTTCCTGGTCCTGAAAGAACAGGAGGTCGCCTTCTGCGGCTTGCGCGAGCGAGATCTTGCGCGCGGCGCTGAACTGCGCCTGCGAGGTGCGCGGCACGGCATGTCCGTTCGACGTATACGTGTAGTAGACGAGGCCGCTGCAGTCGAAGCCTTCGCGCGGATGGGCGCCGCCGTATCGGTACCGCACGCCGACCATCGAAAGCGCAAGCTGCGCGATGGGGCCGCGCACATCGCTTGACGCCGGGCCCGTACTGCCGTTTGCCCCAGGGTCCTTGGAGGGCGTCCCCGCGCATCCTGCCGCGAGTAGCACGGTTGTCACGATGCCGAGAATCCCGGCTGCTGCGTTCCTTCGCATGACCAACTGGCTCAAATGAATTTCATGATCGCCCAGATACTTCTCGTGCGCCCGCCTCATTGAGGCACAAGTCACTTGCGGCGCGAGCGCGGTCGCAGCTTGCGGATGTGGTCATTGCCTTTCCGGGGCGAGCGGACTCCAGGAAAGTCTCTCGATATGCGGGCATCCACAATCTTGCGTATCTGGGCGGATACCTCAGTTTCATCGAGGCGCATCCGCAGCGTGACCGGATTCGTCATCCGATGCCTGGCCAGTTCTCGTGTGAAGTCGAGATCCTTCGGGCGTCCGGCGACATACTTGGAAATTGCTAGGTCGTGAACTTCGAGGCACATCCCAGCGATTCCGTTCGTGTTTGCGTTCATGACCTTGACGAGCCGCTGGCGCCACCCACGTGGCAGGATAGAAGTGCGTTGGTCGACGCCCTGGGCGTAATAGCCGTACAGTTCATGAAACGCCGATCCTTCGCCGATGCTGCCTTCGATCAGGTCGGCGAGCTCGGGTCGATTGAGAGGAAACACATCGGCCTCGGCTGAGGCGAGGAGGGCCGCCGGGGCATTCGGGAACTGTCCGAGAATGGCCTGGCTGCCGATGACGACCACCTCGCGATCGTCCGCGATCGCACCGACGGCACGAATCACGTGTTCAAGCTCGGAGCGCTTCATGGATGCGCCTGCGTTCGTCCCGTGTCAGTACGCCGGCGAATGGCGTGGACTGGCGTAGCCGTGCCGCATTCTCGCTTTGCTCGGTGAGCAGGGAAGCGATCTCGGGCCAGGGCCGCGGGAGGATCTCGCGCCATTCGTTCAGCCAGGCCGGCGCGGGTTCCGCGTAACGCGCCGCCCAGCGTGCGATATTGCGGTGCGCGACTTCGAGCAGTTTCGGATCGCGCTCGATCTTTCGCACGATGAGCGCATGCATGGCAAGACTGCGCGCCTCGATGAGACGGTGCGAGGAAGCGATCGATGTCGGGCAATTCACCTTTGGAACCCAGGTAATCACGGCCTTGAACCCGGCCGCGCGACGTCGCTCGCGCATCTGTCGCATGCGCTCTGCGGCGGTCATGGCCGCTCCCGTGGGAGGGCGGCCGCGGCGCGTCGGTTTCGTCCGCATGTGTTATCGTAACTAGTTACGATAAATACCGCAAGTCCAAGCGCGGCACGGCAGGAGCGTCCCACGCTCGCAGCCAGCGCCATCACCTGGTTCGAAATCCCCAGCAAAGATCTCGACCGCGCCACGCGGTTCTAAAACGTCAGGCTGCCGACCTCGCCGCGGTCCGTGAGGCCGGTTTGATGTGGGCGAAGGCGCTGCGGGCGTTCCAGGTGGGGAAGGCTCGTACGATCCACGAGAGACCGTGGAGTTGGATGCGGCGGGTGCGGGTGGCTGCGGCCCAGGTGAGCTGCCCGGCGTGCCATTTGATGAAGGCTTCGGCTTCCGCCGTGATGTAGAGGTCCTCGTCGAGGCCGGGATACGTCTTGCAGATCTCGGTGTCTCCGTGCTCGATCAGCAGCCAGTACCGCTCGTTGCGGCGGCGGCCGGTGAAGTCGAAGCGGATGACGAGGCGTCGACGCGGGAGCCGGTCTCGCCGGAGCGCGTTGCACATCGACCATAGAGTCACAAAAGGATCGAGGTGCTCGGGGGCGATCTCGAGCCAGCGGGCACCCCACTCGCCGAGCGTCCCGCAGACCTTGAAAAGGTCGCGACCCGCGGGCGTGAGCTCATAGTGGCACCCGCGCCCGCCGGGCTTGGGTGCCGACTCGACGATGGCGAGCCGTTCGAGCTGCTTGAGGCGCTGTGAGAGCAGGGTGCGGGAGAGCCCGGGCGCGCCCTCCAGGATCTCGCTGAAGTTTCCGCAGCCCAGGTACAGGTTGCGGATGATCAATGGCGTCCAGCGCTCGGCGAAGATCTCGGCGCCACGGGCGATGGGGCAGTACTGGCCGTAGGTCCGCACGACGCCAGTGTCGCGCGTCTGCCTTCGGGGGTGAAGTCCAGATTATTGACTTCACAGTCGCGGTCCACGGTGGTGCGATGGGCCTCAAGAGGAGGCAACCGCGATGGAGATCGACGGGTTCCGGGGCCGGCTGATCACGGCTGACCACGCCGACTACGACACCGCCCGAGCCGTATGGAACGGCGCCGTCGACCGGCGCCCCCGGCTGATCGCCCGATGCAGCGGGACCGCCGACGTGGCTGCGGCCGTGCGCTTCGCCCGCGACCACGACGTGGAGATCGCCGTACGGGGCGGGGGCCACAACGTGGCCGGCACCGCGGTGGGCGACGACGGGATCGTCATCGATCTCTCGGCGATGCGGGCCGTGTGCGTCGACCCCGCTGGCCGCACGGCCCGGGTGCAGGGTGGTGCTTTGTGGGGCGACGTCGACCACGAGACGCAGACCCACGGACTGGCCACCACCGGCGGCATCGTGGGTCACACCGGCGTCGCCGGGCTCACCCTCGGCGGTGGCATCGGCTTCCTCATGCGGAAACACGGGCTCGCCGTCGACAATCTCCTGGCCGCCGAGGTGGTCACCGCCGAGGGTAGTATCGTCCGGGCGTCAGCCGACGAACACCCTGACCTGTTCTGGGCGCTGCGAGGCGGCTCCGGACATGCAGTCCGGGCCGGAAATCCTGGCAGTTGCCGAGAGCGCCGGATTCAATGTGTTGAGCACCTACACGCTTCCCAGAGAAGCATGGATGGATGGCTACTACGACATCCTGGGGCCGCGCGCGAAGGCGCTTGCCGCCCATTCCGATCGAGCGGTCAGGGAGTTCGCGGTCGAGACGATCAAGGAGATCGAAGCCTTTAGGGTTTCCGAAGATAGTTACGGTTACGTCTTCTTGGTCCTTCAGCGTATTTAGGCGTGACGCTGCTCGCCAGCCTGGTCGAGGCTTCGGATCGCGTGAGCGCTTCATCCGCGCGCCTGGCGAAAGTGCGCGAGCTGGCGGCATTCCTGCGCTCCCTCGAGCCGGCCGAGCTTCCGATCGGCGTCCAATACCTTTCCGGAGAAACACCGCAGGGACGTTTCGGAATTGGGTACGCGCTACTCCGCGAGGCCAGCGCCGGCGAGCCTGCGAGCACATCCACCTTGTCCCTCGCAGAGGTCGACCGAAGCATCGCAGAGATCGCGGCTTTGCGCGGCACCGGCGCGGGCGCACAGCGCGCCTCCGCGCTTCGCGAGTTGTTCGCGCGGGCGACAATCGCCGAGCGACAGTTCCTGATGCGCCTGCTGCTCGGCGAGTTGCGCCAGGGCGCGCTCGCCGGCGTCATGGTCGATGCCATTGCGGCCGCGGCGGAAGTGTCGGTGAGCCAGGTGCGACGCGCGATGATGTACGCGCGCGGCATCGGCGCGGTGGCGCAGGCCGCATTGCTCGAGGGGAGCCCTGGCCTCGCAAAATTTCAGCTCGAGATTCTCTCGCCCATCGCTCCCATGCTGGCGCAGACTGCGGCAGATCCCGCCGATGCCCTGCGTCAGCTCGGCGGTGAAGCCGCGTTCGAGTGGAAGATGGACGGCGCGCGCATCCAGGCTCACAAGTCCGGTGCCACGGTGTGCATCTACACTCGCAACTTGAATGAAGTCGGCGCATCCATCCCGGAGATCGTGGAAATCGTGCGGACGCTGCCCGCCCATGAGCTGATCCTCGACGGCGAGGCCCTCGCCTTTGACGCCTCGGGTCGGCCGCACCCCTTCCAGGTCACGATGCGGCGCTTCGGTCGCAGGCTCGACGTCGAGCGCCTGCGGGCCGAGCTGCCGATGTGCGCCTTGTTCTTCGACTGCCTGCGGTACGAGGGCGAAAGCCTTGCCGACCTGCCGGCGCGCGAACGTTTCCGCTCGCTCGCGCAGGCGCTGCCCGAGTCGTTGCGCATTCCGCAGCTGATTACCTCATCCGCGGCGGAGGCACAGGCCTTCTACGTCGCCGCGCTCACGGCCGGGCACGAGGGCCTGATGGCGAAATCGCTGGATGCGCCCTACGAGGCGGGCAATCGCGGCGCGAGCTGGCTCAAGATCAAGCGCGCGCACACGCTGGACTTGGTGGTGCTCGCCGCCGAATGGGGCCACGGTCGCCGCACCGGCAAGCTTTCCAACCTGCATCTCGGCGCGCTCGATCCGAATACCGGCGAGTACATCATGCTCGGCAAGACCTTCAAGGGACTCACGGACGCGATGCTCGAGTGGCAGACGAAGGAGTTGCTCGCCCGCGAAGTGTCTCGTGACGAGTGGACCGTCTACGTGCGTCCGGAGCTCGTGGTGGAAATCGCCTTCAGCGACCTGCAGGCGAGTCCGCGCTATCCCGGCGGCCTCGCTCTGCGCCTGGCGCGCGTCAAGCGCTACCGCGACGACAAGGGGGCCGACCAGGCGGATACGATGGCGGCGGTGCGCCGGATCTACGAGTCACGGTGCTGAGGAGTCTCGTTGACGTCAGAATCCGATGCGACTCACGAGTCCCGCGAAGCGCGGGTCGCCGTGGAGATTGTGTCACTTCGGATCCACTTTCAGCAGATTCATCTTGTGGTCGCGCGCCTCGAAGGGCGATGCCGTAGGGTGCCACGTAACGCGACCGCGTGGCGGCCAGCAATTTCGGTCAAGCGCCGAGCGTGTTCAGTTCATGAGCTGCGATGGGACCACAGGAGGTGCCCGAGACCGACCCAAAGCAGCGCCACCGCCAGCCACTGCCAGAAAGCAAAGCTCAGCCAGAGGGGAATGCCCATTGCGCGCCAGCCATGATCCACCCAGCCGAGATCGCGCTGGTCGAAATACAGCATGAGCTGCGTGATGCCGATCGCGGCGAGCGGTACGCCGACGATCAGCGCGCCGGCCAGCGCGCCGCGGTCTTGCCGCAGGCGCCGGAGGTAGAGCCCGAGCACGCCCAGGTACAGACCGAGGAACACGCCGATCGCGAGCAGCTCGTGCGCCTTGTACACGAGATCGGATAGATGCGCGACCAGCAGCCGCTCGAGGCCCATCGCGATTCCGCACAGGATGCCGACCCGGAGCGCGGCGATCGGCCACCGCCCGGCGCCGGCCGCAGCCGCGTCCCGCAGGTAGGTGACCACGGGCCATAACAGGAGCATGGAAAGGCCGAGTGCGACCGAGAACCAGCGTCCGCCTTCGGGATTGTGCTTGCGGGAGGCGAGCGCGGACATGACGACGTACGACCAGTCGTATGGCTGCTCGGGATACTTCAGCGCCGAGATCGCGACCCCCGTCGCGAACGTCGCAAGCGCTACTGCGAACGCGAGCGCCGCGATTCGCCACTCCACGCGCGGCATCGTGGTCATCCCGGCCGGGGCGCGCTTCGATGCGCCGGAGATCGTGACGACGCGCGGCGGCAAGGTCTCGGACGTCGAGGTCTATTTCGGATGGTCGATCCCGCATGAGGCGCCGGCCGGCGGCTTCGTGAATCCCGGTGGGCCCGCGTCTCGGTAAGCCAGCATGGGATCGCCGAGCGCTCGGCGCGCGTCACTGGTTCCGTCGCAGCACGTCCTCGCGCAATTCCTCATTCATTTTCTGGTATTTGCTGAAGAGCTTTGCGAAGCGTTCTTCAGAGCCGGCGAAGTAGCCGATCTGCCGGACACTGACCTCGCCCCCTTCCTCGACGATCTGGCGCGTGATCCACGCGGGATGGGCCGGATGGTCCTTGGTCGTGAAGATGTAAAAAGTGCGTGAGCGTTGGTCCGAGAAGATGACCACGTGCTTCTCAGGGTAAATCTCCGCGGTCGGCTCGAGATTCGCCCTGACGGTCGCCAAATAGCTCGTCCACTGTTCCACCGTGATCCTGGGCGTCGGATAAGGCTGGAACTCCTGCGCCCGGACGGGGGCGCCGAGAGCCAGAGTGGCAAGCAGCGTCGTGGCGACATGCGTGAGCAACGGCTTGTTACGGATCATGCAGATCGACCCTCAAGATTCTCGTTACTCTCTCGGAATTTTAGCCGGCGAGCCACGGCGGCGGCGGCAGTCCGCGGCTCTCGAGGAATTCCCGGCTGAAGAGTTTCGACTCGTAGGTGCGCGCCGAATCGCAGAGGATCGTCACGATGGTGTGGCCCGGACCGAGCTGCCGCGCCAGGCGGATGGCGCCCGCCACGTTGAGACCGGTCGATCCGCCGACATAGAGACCCTCCTCGGAAATGAGCTCCCACAGGACGGGCAGCCATTCGCTGTCGGGGATGTTGAAGGCATCGTCGATCCTCGCGCCTTCGAGATTGCCCGACACCCGGCCGAGGCCGATGCCTTCGGTGATCGAGCTGCCCACCGCTTTCAGCTCGCCGTGCTTGACCCAGTGGTAGATGGCGGCGCCATCGGGATCGGCGGCGGCGGCCACGATCCCGGGCCGTCTCTGCTTCAGGTACTCGGATACCCCCGCGAGCGTGCCGCCGGTGCCGACCGCGCAGATGAAGGCGTCGATCGTGCCGTCGGTCTGCTTCCAGATTTCGGGACCGGTGCTCGCGGTATGGCCCTCGCGGTTGGCCAGATTGTCCCACTGGTTGGCGTAGAGCACGCCGCCCGGCACCGAGCCTGTGAGCTCCTCGGCCAGGCGGCGCGCCTGGTGCACGTAGTTGTTCGAATCCTTGTACGGCACGGCCGGCACGAGCCGGAGTTCCGCGCCCATCCCCAGGAGCGCCGAGCGCTTTTCGATCGCCTGCGTCTCCGGCATCACGATGATCGTGCGAAGACCGAGCGCATTGCCGGCCAGGGTCAGGCCGATGCCGGTGTTGCCCGCCGTCCCCTCGACGACCGTGCCGCCCGTGCGCAGCACGCCGCGCCGGAACGCGTCCAGCAGGATGTACTTGGCCGCGCGATCCTTGACCGAGCCGCCCGGGTTCATGAATTCGGCCTTGCCAAAGATCGCGCAGCCGGTCCGTTCAGAGGCGCGTCGCAGCCGGATCAGCGGCGTGTTGCCGACGGCCTCCAGGAACGGGCGATCGATGGCGTCCGACATGCGCGATTCATGATCGCGGCTGCGGCAGCACGCGCAAGTACGGCTTCAACGACTTCCATCCCTGCGGATACTTCTGTCGGGCCTGATCGTCACTGACGGACGGAGGAATGATCACGTCCTCGCCCGGCTTCCAGTTCACAGGTGTCGCGAGATTGTGCTTCGCCGTGAGCTGGATGGAGTCGAGCAGCCGCAGGACCTCGTCGAAGTTGCGGCCGGTGCTCATCGGATAGGTGAGCATCGCCTTGATCTTCCTGTCGGGACCGATCAGGAACACCGAGCGAACCGTCGCATTGTCCGCGGGCGTGCGCGCCTTCGCGTCGCCGCTCGCGTTCGGATGCAGCATGTCGTAGAGCTTCGCGACCTTGAGTTCGGGATCGCCGATCAGCGGATAGTTGACGGCGTGGCCCTGCGTTTCCTGGATGTCCTTGACCCATCTCGAGTGATCGCTGACCGCATCGACGCTGAGGCCGATGACCTTGCACCGGCGCTGGTCGAATTGCGGCTTGAGGCCCGCCATGTAGCCGAGCTCGGTGGTGCAAACCGGCGTGAAGTCCTTGGGATGCGAAAACAGGATCGCCCAGTGGTCCCCGATCCAGTCGTGAAAACGGATCTGTCCCTCCGTGGTCTCCGCCGTGAAATCTGGTGCTTCGTCCCCGATACGTAATGGCATTTTTGACCTCCTGCTTCTCCTGTGAGTCCTTCGAGTGTCGGCTGCGATTGTAAGCCGGGCTCGGCCATGTATGGCGGCGGTGCTGTCGATTTCGGCGGTGGCCGTGCGACCATGTTGTGACGGACCTAGGAACGGAGCGAACCATGAGGAAACGACCCAGAATCGCGGCCCGTCGCCGGGCGACGACCCGCATCGGTGGCGTCACCCGTCGCATCGTCTCGCCCGCGCAATGGCGACGCGCCCGGGAGGCCATGACCGCCAGGGAAAAGGCTCACATGCGCGCCGGCGACGCGCTCGCCGCCGCGCGGCGGCGCATGCCGTGGATGAGGATGGAAAAGGACTACCTGTTCGAGGGTCCGCAAGGCCGCGTAAGCCTCGTTGACCTGTTCGAAGGCCGCACGCAGCTGATCCTTTACCACTTCATGTTCGGCCCCAAGATCGACGGCTGGCCCGAAAAGGGCTGCGTCGGCTGTTCGTTCTTCACCGACCAGCTGAGCCACCTCGACCACATCCACGCGCGCGACATCACGTTCGCGCTGGTGTCGGCCGCGCCGTACGCGAACCTCGAGCGCTACCGCGCGCGGATGGGCTGGCGCCCGCCGTGGTATTCGACGACCGAGGAGTTCCACCGCGACTGTGACATTTCGGACCGCACGGGCAACAGCTTCGGCCTGAACGTCTTCTACCGCGACGGTGAAGACGTCTACCGCACGCATTTCGTCACTCGCCGTGGCGCCGAGGCCTTCGGAACGGCATGGTCGTTCCATGACCTGACGCCTCTCGGGCGCCAGGAAACCTGGCAGGAGGCGCCCGCCGGCACGCCACAGGGCGCGCCGTACGAGTGGTGGCGCCGGCACGGCGAGTACGAAACCGGTTCCGGCGCAGGGAAGGCCTGAGCCATGTGTCCCGCATGCCTGTTGTCGGCAGCGCTGGTCGCCGGCGGCGCGACGACCGCCGGGGGCGCCACGGCGCTGTTCGTGCGCGGAGTCTGGGCCCGCAAGCGCAAGCTACGGCCGAAGCCTTTGCAACGCCGCGGCGGCCGGCGCGATGATGGGGCATCGGAGTCGCGGGGCGAATGAATCGATGCCGACCGTCCTCGTCACCGGCGCGAACCGCGGCCTCGGCCTGGAGTTCGCGCGCCAATATGCCGGGGATGGGTGGCAGGTCTTCGCGGCCTGCCGGGCGCCGAATGCCGCCAAGGAACTGCAAGGGCTCACGGCCGAAAGCCGTGGGCGCATCCGCGTGCTGCCGGTGGACGTCACGGACACGGCGAACGTCCGGGCCGCCGCCGCCGGGCTGAAAGGCGAAGCCATTGATCTCCTGCTGAACAACGCAGGGGTCGGCGGACCACGCAACGAGCGGATCGGCAGCCTCGATTACGCGGCTTGGGCGAGGGTGCTCGACACGAACACGCTGGGCCCCATGCGCGTCGTCGAGGCGTTCGTCGAGAACGTGGCGACGAGCCGTCTCAAGCGGATCGTCACGATCACGAGCGGCATGGGATCGCTCGCGGACAACACTTCCGGCGGCTCCTACGCGTATCGCAGCTCCAAGGCCGCGGTCAACATGGTGATGCGGAGCCTCGCGCTCGACCTTGCGCCGCGCGGCATCACCTGCGTCGTGGTCAATCCGGGCTGGGTGCGCACCGACATGGGCGGCCTGCGCGGCAAGCTCTCGCCGGCCGAGAGTATCAAGGCGCTGCGATCCGTGATCGCGGCGCTTCGGCCGGAAGATTCCGGCAAGTTCCTGAACTACAACGGAAAGCCTTATCCCTGGTAGACCTGAGATGAAGCCAGATGCGGTCGGTATTGCGGAGAAACTCGCGCGGGATTTCCTGGGGCGGGTTTGGGGGCCGAAGCACGAACTCGACGTCATCGACGAGCTGATGACGCCCGACTACGTGATCCACTCCGGCGGCAAGGAAATCCGCGGCCGGGACGCGTTCAAGGCCTGGGTTGCGGAGTTTTTTCGCAACATGCCGGATGCGACGGACGAGATCGTGGACGTGTTCGCGAATCCTTCGGGTGATCGCGTCGTCGCGCGGTGGATCTGCACCGGAAAGAACGGCGGCGTGTTCGGATTGCCGGCCGACGGCAAGCCGATTTCCTTCCACGAGATCAGCGTCTGGAAGGTCAGGGACGGGCGGCTGGCGGAGTGCTGGGTGGAACGGGAGCCGCCGCGGACCTGAACCTGCGGACATTCACCTCGCGCTCTTTGCAGTTGCCGTCGACGAGCGCGCCTCCCGCCGCTTCAGGCCATGGCCTAGGGCGGCTGATCCGCTCAAGCTTGCCTACGGGCGTTGCCGCCAGTTGCGCGGGTGACGATTTCCGTACGACTTCGTCAATGAACTCGTGGCCGAGCCCGGGGCGGTGCATTTCGTACCAGAGTGCTGCCGCTGTCAGGTCCCGGTCCGCGTCGTCCCTGAGTCGGACCGCGTAGGTCACAGTTTTCTTCGGATTTCTGCGATGACGTCGTCGGCGGATCGACCGGCGTTCTTGTCCAATTCATATGAATCGAGCCTGCGATCGAGCTCGGCCCGTTGTTCGGCCGTGAGCGGGAGCGATGTTTGGTCAACTGAAGTGCTGTCCCAAAGGTCCTCGACCAGGCGCAAGCGCTCGTCGAGTGGCAGTTCCCGAAGCTTCGAGTTCATGGCAAAAGCATACTCCCGGTGAGGGTACTTTCAGAGGCCCATGATTGCCGCCTGTTGCGCATTTCGCGATTTGGTCGGCGACTCAGAGTACACGCAAGTCATTGATTGAAGATCAGACTGCGACGCTAGGTGCCAAAGTACCGATTCTCGTTGTGCCAGCGAATGTTTTCGGTGGAGATCATGCCGTAGGTGCCAGTTGGACGTCGAACCGGATGACCGCTAAGCGCGTAATACTCGCGCCCATTCTCGAACTCTTCTCTTAGCTTTTTGCTAACGACGACATGTAAATCCGGCGTGATTGTCATGTAACCGGCGTCGAACAGTGTATGAAGATCACTTCGGAGCAGCAGTCCATTGTCAATGCGGTGCTGGCCGCCTTCTGAATACGGTCGCACGTGCGCAGCTTCCAATACCGGCAATACCCGCTCCCCTGAAATGGCACATCGGCGCTCATAAGCATCAGTGACAATCACTCGAAATGTGCCTTGTCCCAAGCGTGGGCGCACCAAGATTCCTTCCCCAAATCGCGGTGAATCGGCTTCCAGCACACCCAGGCTACTCATTGCCGCCTGCAACTGGCGGTATAGCGTCAGACCCGGCCCCACTGAAAGGTCATACCCTCTTCCCTGAACGATGTTTGGTTTCCAATCGTCGGGTACCGGTATCCACCTTTCTTCAGGAAGGAAGAATGGCTGCGTCAACAGGATGCAGCCAACCGTGAAATCCTCCCGCTCGTCAGCTCCAGTGCGCCGGTAGTGCAACGTGCGTGCACGCATCTCGGCGAGCGATGAGACACCGTTGCTTCGACCAAAAGCGGACCAGGCTAGGCTGATCGGCATCAAGCTTGAGTGAGCGAATAACCCACCGCCCACGATGTAGTCGCGCGGGCTGTGCAACTTGAACAGGAACAGGTCGCCGGGAGAAAGCGCCCTGAACTGGCGTGTGCCGCCGGGTTGCCAGAAATTCACCTCATCCAATTGAGGCTGCTGACGCAGCAGCTCAAACCAGGCGAAATCAGTGATTCCGATATACGAGTTCAACATGTGCCGCCTTCATCAGCACACTCCTCAGACATACTACAGTCGCGTCACCTTCCAAAGTTTCACCTTCCGGCCAGAAAAACCTTACTGGAAGTTCCGCGAGGGCTAGATGCAACCCCTTCCGAGCCGATTCGCAAAAAACCTGGCGCGCCAGTTTCGAAGACTTCGAAGCAGTCTGAGCCTTGACCGCCCACACCACGATATCCAATTCTGGCGGAAACGCGACCACAAACCCCTCGTCCGACGCCAGGTCCTCATGAAGCTCCAGCGCTGCCTTACGGCAATTCCCAAGCATTCCGGCGAACTCTCCACCGCACACCAGCGGCAATAGCCGCTGCGTCGCCCACAACGCCACCGCCGCCGCTCCCGGCCGCGAGCATTCCAGACTGATCTCTCCGAGGTGCAGCTCCTTCGAGCTGAAGTATGTGTACGGCGAAACGTGCTTGTAGAACTTGCCGACGCCAGGATCGCGAAACAGCACACAACCGCAGCCGTAGGGCTGCAAGCCATGCTTGTGCGGATCGATGACGATGGAATCGACCTCGCTCAGCCGGTCGAATGCCGCGCGCGCCGGCGGCGCGAGATTCGACGCAAGCGTGTAATACCCGCCATACGCACAATCGGCATGCAGTCGAAACTCGTAGCGCTCGCGTAGCGAAAGTATTTCCGCTAGTGGATCCACGGATCCCACCGCCGTCGTCCCAAGCGTCGCAACCACGGTCCCAACGCCCCCGCGCTTCAACCGATCCTCCAGCGCATTCAGATCCATCCGCGCATATCGATCGGTCGGCACGTTCTCGTACGGCAGCTTCAGCACGCCGCTGATGCGGCTGTGCGTGTAGTGCGCCTGGTCGGAGGCGAGGATCACGCCGTCGGGCCGCAACTGCCCCGCGATCCAGAGCGCCTCGAGATTCGCCATCGTGCCGCCACCGGTCAGGTGGCCGAGGTGCGTCTCCCAGCCGAACATGCGCGCGATCTCGGCGACCGCTTCCTTCTCCATCTGCGAACTCGCGCGCCCGCCGTCGAGCGCGTGGTTGTTGGGGTTGATCCACATCGCGAGCGCGTAGGCGAGGCGCGCCACCGGATGCGGCGGCTTCAGCATCTGCCCGGCGTACTGCGGGTGGAAGTACGGGAAGTTGTTGTGCATGCGCTCGGCCACTTCGAGCAACACTTTGCGCATGGCGGCTTGGTCCACGTGCGGCGGATCGAAGGCGGGCAAAGAAGAAAAGCCTTCTTCCATCCGCTCGAGCGCCTCCCGGAGGAAAACCAGGGACTCCTTATCAAAGTGCCCGGAGGACATAAGCTCGCGATCGTACACGACAGCAAAGTAGTCCAGGCGGCAGCGGACTGGGGCCAACGGTTACTTGAGCGCGACGAACCGTTTGGTGACTCAACTGCCGCGTAATAGGATTCGTAGCCTATGCGAAACACGACGCCGAGCGCCGTCCTGATCGCGACAGCTGCCGCGGCAACCGCTTCGGGAGCTTCCCTGCCAGCGAACCTGGATGGCCTCGAACAATTAGTCGATGCCGCGATGGCATCCGGTATGGAGGAGGAACACATCCCGGGCGCCGCATTCATCCTGGTCCGGGATGGCTCTGTCGTTCTGGCGAAGGGTTACGGCAAGGCGGATCTCAAGTCCGGCATGCCCTTCAGCGCGGACCAGACGATCTTTCCGATCGCCTCGATCAGCAAGCTGTTCACTGCTACGGCGGCCATGCAATTGGTGGACAGCAAAACGATTGATTTGAATACCGACGTCAATCGTTACCTCGAGTCGGTGCGGGTGCCGCCGACCTATCCGGAACCTGTCACCGTCGCGCACCTGCTGTCGCACACGGCTGGCTTCGACGAATTGCCCGGGCGGCGGGTGCGATCACCGAGCGAATTGATGCCGCTCGGCAAATTCCTGTCGGATCGGCTGGTGCGGGTCCACCCGCCTGGGGGAGTGACGAGCTACTCGAGCTACGGCATGTCGCTGGCCGGACTGATCGTCGAAGAAGTGTCGGACATGCCATTCGAAGCCTATCTCCGGCGCCATGTCTGGGAACCACTGGGCATGACGCGGACTTCCATCACCGTGCCGAATGACAAGGGCGTATTGGCGACGGCCTATGAACTCGACGACGACGATCGGGTGCCCGTTCCCTACGAGATTTATCAGACGCCACCTGCCGCCTCGATCCTGAGCACCGCACAAGACATGGGGCGGTTCATGTCGGCTCACCTTCAGGGCGGCCAGTACCGTGAGAGCCGCATCCTGAGCGACAAGGCCACCGAACAAATGCACCGCCGCCGCGCGACGATGCATCCATTGCTGCCCGGCTGGACGTTAGGCTTTCAGGAAAACGACCTGAACGGGCTTCGCATCCTCGAGCACGGTGGGGACATCGGCGGATTCAGTTCGCTGCTCACGCTCCTACCCGACCAGGGGGTCGGCTTCTTCATTGCCCATCATCTGGAGAGCAACAATCTGCGCTTCAATGTCAGGCAGGCGATTCTGGATCGCTACTTTCCTGATTCGCGCGAGGTGAACGTGCCGGTCCCGGATCCAAAGACGGCTGATCGCCTCCGGCGCTTCGCTGGGAAATATCGGGGCAATATCTTTTGCCACACCTGCCCCGACGGCGGGCCGAACGTGCAGAACTTCGAAGTCGAGGCAAACGACGACGGCACGATCACGGTCTGGGGCGACCGTTGGGTGGAGGTCAGTCCGCTCTATTTCGTCGGTGTCGACGGGCGTTCGCGCATCGGGTTTGCCGAAGACAAGGCGGGGCAAGTCACTGCCTTCAGTGCCGGCTCGTGGAAGGTGCTCGAGCGCATCGACTGATAGAATACCGGCCAATCCGCCTGCGGGCCCGCGGGAGGGAGTGCCGGGATGAAGGGGATCATCTTCAACCTCCTCGAGGAGGTCGTCACCACCCACATCGACGAAAAAGCGTGGGACGGGATCCTCGATAGCGCAGGCGCCGACGGCGCCTACACCTCCCTCGGCAACTACCCGGATGAGGAGTTCACCAGACTGCTCGGGGCCCTCTCAGTGCAAAGCGGCAAGTCGGACCGGGAAGCCTTGAAGTGGTTTGGACAACTCGCGATACCTTTCCTGGCACAGCGCTACCCCGAGTTCTTCACGGCGCACAAGGGCATGCGCTCATTCCTGCTGTCCCTGAATGACGTCATCCACGCCGAAGTGCGAATGCTCTATCCCAACGCCGACGTGCCGATGTTCGAGTTCGAGACGCCGGTCGGTGCAGCGGCCCATGACACGCTCATCATTCATTACCGTTCGAAGCGGCGGCTGTGTCAACTGGCTGAAGGTTTCATCGCGGGCGCTGCGGATCACTTCGGGGAGCGGGTCACGGTCACTCAGCCAAATTGCATGTTGGAGGGCGCCAAAACGTGCGCGCTGGTGTGCCGGTTCCAGGCGCGCGCCTGACCATGAATGACGCTGCCCAGGAAGAAATCGCGCGTTGGCGGCGCAAGTGCGAGCGCGAGCACAAAGCGCGCCTGCAGGCGGAGGAAATCGCCGAGCGATTCACCCGGGACGCTCTGCACGATCCATTGACCGGCCTTGCCAACCGGGCACTGCTCCTCGACCGTTTGCAGCATGCGCTCGCGGCGACCGGCAGGCACCGCATGCCGCTCGCGACGGTGCTGCTGGATCTGGATGGATTCAAGGAGATCAACGACAGTTATGGCCACGCGGTGGGCGACGAGCTCTTGTGCGCCGTCGCGAAGCGCCTGAAGGAAGCGGTCCGCGCGGTTGACACGGTTGCGCGCCTCGGCGGCGACGAGTTTGCCCTCGTGATCGAAGACGTCGACGAAGCCAGCAAGGAAATCGTCATCGAGAGGGTCAAGCGCGCACTCGCCGCGCCATTTCTCATCCAAGGGCAGCCGCGGCAGATCGGCGGCAGTTTCGGCATGGTGCTGAGTCGCGGCAACATGGACTCGCCGAACGACATGCTGCGCCGGGCGGACATGGCGATGTATGCCGCGAAGCGCGAGGGCAAGGTCGGGCACGCGATTTTCGAGTCCGGAATGCACACGGCGATGGTGTTCCGTCTCGAGATGAAATCGGCGCTTCAGCGCGCGCTGATGGAACGCGAGTTCGTCTTGCACTACCAGCCGGTCGTCGAGCTGCCGGGCGGAGGCATCACGGGCATGGAGGCGCTGGTCCGGTGGAACCGGCCGGACGGTGGGCTGGTCGGGCCGGTCGAATTCATCCCCCTGGCCGAAGAGACTGGCATGATCGTGCCGCTCGGCTGGTGGGTGCTGGAGGAGAGTTGCCGGCAGTTCACTCAATGGCGGGGTACAGGATCAGGACAGCGCGACCTGACACTGCACGTCAACCTGTCCGCGCGGCAGTTGCACGACCCACAGGCCAGCGCGCAAGTCCTGGACGCCTTGAGCAAATCCGGACTGCTGGCCGATCGCCTGGTGCTGGAGCTGACCGAGAGCAGCATCATGCAGGACGTCGAATCGTCGCTGGTCGCGATGAAAAAGCTGACCGCGCTCGGCGTGCGCATGAGCATCGACGATTTCGGGACCGGCTATTCGTCGCTGAGCTACCTGCAGAAATTGCCGGTGTCGGTGCTGAAGATCGACAAGTCTTTCATAGACCGCGTCGCCGAAAGCAAGCAGGGGGCGGCGCTGGTGCGCGCCATCATCGGTGTGGGCCAGGCGCTCGAGCTGCAGGTGGTCGCGGAGGGCGTCGAAAGAATCGAGCAGGTGGGCCGCCTGCAGGCGCTCAACTGCCGCTTCGCACAGGGCTACTTCTTCAGCCGGCCGCTGGATGCGGCTGCCATGGAGGACTATTTGGCCCGGCACTAGACCGCCGCATGATCGTCGCGCTCGTCACGCATCGCCCGGTGGATTCTCGGCATACCACTGGACGATGCCCGGCATGCTCGACTTCTCGAAATCCCCGGGAATAAAAAAGTTGAGGACGCCCGCCCGCTCTGAGCTGCGGTTCTGGAAGTCATGCGTCATGCCGGATGGCGCCAATACGAATGAGCCCTTGGGGGCATCGATCCAGCGGTCGCCGATCAGGAAGCTCATCGTGCCTTGTACGACGTAGAAGACGTCGTCTTCTTCGTGGGAATGCGCGCCCGGACCCTGCGTGTGTGGGTCCAGCCACCACTCGGAAATCGAATACATGCCACCGGTCTCATCCCCGTCGGCTTTGAAGACGGCGGATATGCGTCCCATCGGATAGGGGCGGCCTCCGTCAGGCGGAAGGAAAACGCCGGCTCTGCCGGCCAGGCTGCCTCGCTTGTTCATGTTTTGACGAGCTCCTCGGTCATTTACAGGGCCGCGACCGCCTCGACTTCGAGCTTCCACTGCGGCTCGAGCAGCCGGCAGCAGACGACGGTCAGCGCCGGGCGGTGCGAGCCGAGGTATTTCACCCGCATTCGGACGTTGGCCTCACCGTACATCAGGTCCGCGAGATAGAAGCGCTGCGACACGAGGCAACTCAGGTCCATGCCCGCGTTCCTCCGGATCGTCTGAAGATGAGCCCAGATCAACTCGGCCTGGCCCTCGAAGGATTCGGGCATCGACTTGCCGTCCGACTCGTAGCCATTCAAGCCGCTGATGAAGAGCAGCCGGGAGCCGGCCGTGACTTCGATGGCATGGCTGTACGCTCGGTAGGGTGGAAATACGCCGGCGGGATTGTGCTGGATCAAAACCACGCTAATGCGATCAGCAGTCGCCGGTCCGGCGCGCGACGAGCACTTCTTTCGTCGTTTTGCCGTCATGCAGCGCGTCGACGTCGATGCGATAGGCGGAGTCGTTCTCCACCGTGATCACGCTTTTCGACTTCATTGTTATGCCCTGCAACACACAGTCGAGAGTGAAACTGTACACGTTGCCGCTTCGGGTGACGGGGGACACCTTGCAGCCGGCCTGCGTCATCATCTCGTTCTGCTCCTTCATGCCCTGGCTCGGATCGACGCACTCCTGGGTTGTGTACGTCTGCGACTTGTCACCCCCCGCATCAACCGTGCGCTTGTAGTCCCATAACCCTTGGCGGAGTACCGGCGCTTCATCGGCGATTGCGGTCATGGCAAGACCCGCGAGCATGCCTATGATGAGAGTTCGCATGATTGCCTTACTTCAGCTGAATCACGGGAGACGGTCGAACACTGCCTTGGCAAGCTTGTTGCCAGTACCTTCATTAGTCTTCCCCTCAGGATGCATGACGGAAGCGTTGAGCGGCGCGCTAGTCTCGCCGCTCAACGCGTTGCCGGAGAGAATTACTTCGCTGCGTCCTTCAACTCCACAACGACGCCGCGGAGCGGCGTATTCCCGATGTTCTCCACGCTATGCGTCACTGGGTCGCTCCAGAGCGCCTCGCCAGCCTTGACTTCCGCTTCCGTCACCTTGCCATCCGCAGTCGTGAACTTCGCCTTGCCGGGCCCCATGAAGTACACGACATGTGCCGGGTGCGAGTGCATTGCGAGCGTGTTACCCGGCGGGCTCTTGACCTCGTAAACCCGCACGCGATCGTTCTCGAACAGCAGTTTGTTGTTGTCCGGGTCCACCTTGATTGGATCCTGCGCCAGGGCCGCGACGGCACCCAGCAGCAGGGACAACGTGGCAGCGCTGGCTGCCAATAGACGTACTTTCTTCACTTTCGATCTCCCTTGGTTGTTTATAGAACCATTAGAAACAGTCTTGGCTGATCAGGGTTCCGGGCTGCCGGTGTCCTTGTCCCCCTGGTCCATCTGCGCCCTCGCGGCGGCGGCGAGCTTCCCGTACTTCGCGCGAAACGCGTCGAGTTCCTCCTGATCCAGCTCCTCGAGGTCCATCAGCGCATTGTGTCCCTTGGTTACCCGGATCAGCTCATCGAGCTTGATCTGAATGGCCGCGGTGTCGCGGTTCTGTGTGTTCTGGATCAGGAACACCATCAAGAAAGTGATGATGGTCGTGCCGGTGTTCACGAGGAGTTGCCAGGTTTCGCTGAAGTCGAATATGGGGCCCGAGATCAACCACAACACAATCGAGCCGAATGCCAGGCCGAAGACCGCTGGCCGGCCGGTGAGCTGTGCCGTCTTCTTGGCGACGCGCGTGAACCAGGATGTCTTTGGCATGTTGACCCTTCCTTACTGGCCTAACAACGAGCGAAGCTTTTTGATGGTTTCCTGCGGCGGCTCCTTGATTCGCAGGTACCACTTGCCGTCATGCAAACTGGCGCGTTCATTGTCCTGGCCGTTGCCCTCAGGGGTTATCACCGTGTAGTGAACCGTCGCCGAATCGGTGGTGCCCATGCGTACTTCGGTCACTTCGATACGGGTGGTCGCGAGAGTTTCGAATACCTCCGGCAGCTGTTGCTTTCCTACCTGGCTGAGTCCGGCAAACACCTGCTCCGCGGACATTTCCTTCCGCGACTCATCCGGCACGCCGTTGAAGAAGCTGTTGACGATCTTTCTGACTTCCTCGTTGGAGTGATCGGTCGCTGCCAGGAATAGCGGCACCAGCCCGTCCCTGAGTTCTTTCAGGTCTCGCGGGTCCATGTAGGTCGCAGCCTTGCTGAAATTGCCATGCGAGTACTCCTGCCAGTAGCCGGCCATGGTTTCTGAGATGAGCGGTTCCGAGGCCCAGGAACCGGCGCTGACGATCAGCAGCATCGCGGCGACAAACAGGCGTTTCATGAAGCCTCCGCTAGTGGACATCCGTGATGACAACGTGGCCATCGCGCCGTTCGAGCTCAATGGTGAGAGTCTCGCCCGCGCGCTTGTCGAGCAGGAATGTTTGCGGCGTATCGACGAAGCGGGCGTGGTACGACGTGCTGTGGCTCGAGATCGCCTCGCCGGCAGCGCCCTTGCACCAAATGATCATCGCGCCAACCTGATCGAGCTGCACCTTGTAAGGTCCCGCGCATTCGCCCGATTTGGATGGCGTGTCGTGGTGGATGCTGTAGGTGGCGCCGTCCTCACTGCCGAGTTGATTCGCGCCGGTCTCGATGTCGGAGGCGAGGCGCGTCGCGGCATCCGTGCCGAAACCGCAGCCGGCCACGGCCGTGAGGAAAACCGCGATCAGGAATCCTTGTGGACAGCGCCTGTTCATTCGTCGAATCCACGTTCCGCCTGCGCGACGCCGCGCAGGCTGTTGAGGCGATTCGGATAGAATTCCAGGGAGCGTTTGTACGCCACGAGCGCTTCGGCCGGTTGTTTCTGGCCCATCAGAAGATCTCCCAGGAGCTCGTAGGCGGGAAGGGTGGGCGCCGGTGTCACGGGGTGCTTCGGAGTCGAAGTTTCGAGCTCTGCGGCCTCCCGCATCAGCGCGACGCTCGATGCCTCTTGGCCTTCCGCGTGCGCGACCCAGGCGCTCAATTCGAGGCGAAGCACCTGGATATTCCGGGCAAATAGTTCCTCGCCGGATTTTCTGGCGGCGGTTTCGAGCTCTGTGAGTCGCGCGCCGGCCGCTCGGGCATCGTCGATTTTTCCCAGGTGGGCAGCGCCGAGACCATGTGCGAAGCGCGCAATGGCTTCCGGCCACGGGAATCGGTCCCAGTCGAGGGTGACAGGGTCGCGTGCGGCAATCAGGAAAGCTTCATTCCAGGCGCGCCGTTCCAGCGCATGCCGCGCCTGCATCGACGCGAGGTGAAAAGCGGTCTTGAAAGTCGGCTCCAATCGCTCGGTTTTACGTAGCCGGTCGAGCTGCGCAGCCGCTGCCTCGTTCTCGCCTTTCTGGAGATAGGCGTACACGAGATACTCGATTGCGTGCGGGAATTCGTCCCAGACGAACTGCCCGTGGTCCCCGGCGGTATACTCGAGCGCCGCTTCTGCGGCCTTCAGATTACCGCGAATCACTCCATCCCAGTCTCCAAGGCGCGTATAGATGTGGGTCGGCATGTGCAGCGCGTGCGGATTGCGCGGCGCGAGCGATTCGTACTTGCGCGTGACCTCGAGCAATTCCCGTTCGCGTCCCGGGACGTCGTTCGCATGGACAAGATAGTGCATGGCGCCCGGGTGATCCGGATTCTGCTCGTAGATTTGTACGAGTATTTCGGCCGCCCGGTCGGCATTCTCCCGGGAGACGACATTGGAAGGAGCGGTAGCCAGGAGTGCGAGCGCGTTGAACGCGGCAGCTTCGGTATCGTTCGGAAATGCCGAGTAAAGTTTTTCCGATGCTTGTGCCCAGCGCCGAATGCGCAGCCAGTAATCAGGCGAGGCTGGTTCGAGAAAAAATGCTTCCGCGGAAGCGATGAAGAGCCGTTCGCGCTCCGTCGGTGGTTGGAGGGCCTTGGCGTGCTGCACGGATTCCCACCCTTGCTGGAGCTCGGCGGGCCGCGGGCGCGTCGGCCACAGCGGCTGAAACAGGGTCGTCGCGACCCCCCAATGCGCCATCGCGCAGCGCGGATCGACCGCGACGACTTCCTCGAAAGCTTCTCGCGCCTGTGGATACGTCATGTGATGAAGGAGCGCGATTGCGCGGTCGAATTCGAGTTGCGCCGGTTTCGAGCAACTGACAGGGAAGTGAACCGTGCCCAGGGAATGGCCCGCATGTTGCTGGACCTGGGCGCTCGCTGCCCCGCTCGCGAGCATTGTTGCCGTCAGCAATACCGTGATGTTCATTCGCATTCCTTTCAAACTTTTGCAGTTATGACCGGTCGAGTCGCGGCAACCAGCGATTGATCCGAGCGCAGTATTCCTCGTATTCGCGACCGAATACACGCCGGAGATGCGGCTCCTCGTAGATCAGCACGAAGAGATGAAACATCAGTGCGACGCCAAGACCGTACCAGAGGAGCGCCGTCGCCCGGAATACGGTCGCCCAGCCGAGGATGACGGTCAGGACGCCCAGGTACATCGGATTGCGTACATGCCGGTACAGGCCGCGCGACACGAACTTGCTGGGAGCGTCGATCGGCGCGGGCGTGCCGCGGCCGAATCTCGCAAAGTCCCACTGGCACGACAGATAGACGGCGGCGCCGATCAGGATCAGCACCGAACCCGTCACGACGGCGCCAGTCGGGCCGACAGGCAGGTCGCCCGTGAAATAAAGGGGCAGGTACACGGCGACCGTGCCGGGTACGACCAGCGTGAATACGAGATTCCGGACGAACAGCAGCATCCGGACCGAATCGTACACGGGTGCCGGCGGCCCCGCGGCCGCCGGCTTGTGCTGCGAAGGCTTTGCGGCTCAGGCCGTCGAACGCACCTCGCGGTAGGACTCCGCAAGCAACTCGAGGATGTCGCTCCAGCCCTTGGTGTGCTTCGCGACCGCCTCCTGGCTCGGCAGGCGCTCGTGGGTCAGCACGATCTCGGTGGCGCCACGGGCCGGCCGGAACTCGACGGTGACCAGCGAATCGTTCTGGCCCGCGTGCGGTGAGTTCCATGTGAATGCCAGCCGCCGTGGGCGGTCGATTTCCTTGTAGGTGCCCGTGTGCGGGACCGGTCCCGATGCCGTATGCATGACGATCTCGAACGCGCCGCCGACGCGCGGATCGACCTTGGCTGTCGTGCGCGGCGTGCCGCCCGGGCGCATCCACACGGCGAGGCTCGCCGGATCGAGCCAGGCATCGAATAGCTCCTTGGCGGGGGCGGCGATCTCGCGCCGCAGGACGACTTTCGGAACACTGGCGACGTCATTCATTTCCGCTTCCTTTTCCTGGTTTGCTTGCGCTTTTCCTTCACGAATTGGTCGAGGGCCTCCAGGCGGTCTTCCCAGAAGCGCTGGTAATGGGCGATCCAGGCCGCCGCTTCCGCGAGCGGCGCGGCATCGAGCGACAGCACGTGGTCGCGGCCGCGCACCGTGCGCCGCACGAGCCCGGCGCGTTCGAGCATGCGCACGTGCTTCGAGACGGAATTCAGGGAGATCGGGAAATCCGCGGCGACCTCGGTCACGCGGGCGTCGCCCGCTGCGAGCCGCGCGAGGATCGCCCGGCGCGTCGAGTCGGCGACGGCGCCGAGCAGCTTGTCCATGGCCGCATTTCGATATTCACCCATAGGGGTGAATATAGGGCATCGGCCGGAACGATGCAACTGTCCCGACTCAGGGCGGGGCAGGCCGGTTTACGCGTTCGGCTGGACCCGGCTCATTCCCGATAGGGAGCGGCGCCCGCAACCGCCGCGATGATCGAAGCGAAGAGTTGATACCCGCTCGCCGCGAGCCACAACTGCTCATTGAAGAATCCGAGCGGAATGAACTGCACCGGCCCGGTGAGCGAGTACGCGAACCAGGCGACGACGCCCGCCGAGACCGCCGTCAGCGGGCCCGCGCCGAATCGCGGCCGCATCAATGCGTAGAGGAAGAGCGTCAGGAAACCGCGCCCCAGCTCGAAGATGACGAAATAGATCATCATCCAGCCAGCGTGTTCGCCGATGGTGATCTGAAGCGCCGCGGCGAGTGCTTCCCATTGGTCATGGATCAAGCGCTGGTGCAGGAATCCGTCGCTGATAAAGTAGATGGCGGCCGCGATCAGCGCGCCGAGTGTGAGTCGTGCCCAATTGATCTTGCTCATGTTCCATCCTCCCCCGAGGCTCTTTGAGCCTCTCCGCCATTGTTCGCAATCGCTGGAATGATATAGCCGCCGATCAATTGGTCCGCCCAGCGGCCCCAGATGCCGCCCTGGCGATAGTTCCCGCCGGTGAAAACCGCCGCGAGCTGGAATTGCGGCACGACGATCAGCACCTGGCCGCCGTTGCCGGTCGCGGCGTAGGCATCGTAAACCTGCTCACCGGAGCGCAGCCCATTGAGATGCCAAGCGTAAGCATCGCTTCCCTCAGAGTAGTAGTTCGGGAACTCCTCTGCCGTAATGCCGGTCGTCTCGGGTGAAATCCGCATGCGCGGTGTCGTGGATTCCTTGACCCAGGCGGCATCGACGATTCGTTTCCCATTCCACACGCCACCGTCCAGATAGGCCTGCCCAACCTTGAGCAGGTCACGCGGCAGGAGGAATGCGCCGCCGCCCAGATAGCCTTCGCCGGTTGGCATCAGGTTCCAATGCCACTCGCCGAACTGCAGCGGCCGCGCAATTTTCTGTTCGAACAGCTCCGGCAGCCAGGTCCCCGTCGCCGTCGTTAGCGCGCCGCCCATGAGGTTGATGTTCGCCGAGCAATAGGCGTAGCGCGCGCCGGGCTCGTGCGCCATTGACAGGTCGAGCGTGTACTTCCACCAGTCCGGTTTGGCGCTCTGCGTCTGCATCGTGTTTTCATTGCCTGGGGAGGCGTCGTCGTAGTCGTTGCAGGCCAAGCCCGCCGCATGCGTCATGAGGTGTGCAAGCGTGATCTGTGCCTTGCGCGGGTCGGCATTCGCGAAGGGACCCTTGGCCGCCATCAGTTCGTAGATCCTGGTATCGGGGCCGATCGGCTTGCCGTCTCTCATCGCCGCGCCAAGCAGCACGGATGAGAAAGTTTTTCCCGCGGATCGCAGGTCATGCGGCTGATCGCGGTCGAAGCCGAAGAAATACTCCTCGAGCACGAGCTTGGCGCGGTACGCGACGAGCATCGAATGTATCAGCGACGGCCGCCGCGCGGCCGGATCGCCGTCGATGATGGTCTGCACCATGCGTCCGATTCCCGCCTCGTCGAGTCCGACCTCGCCAGCCCGCGCGATCGTCCAGCCATCGCCGAGCGCGGGCGGTTGGCGGTAGACGTAAGGCGCGCTTCCCGGCGGCCGCGGGAAGAAGCTCGCAGCCTGTTCCGGCGTGCGCCGCAGGAGTTCGATGGCACCCCCGGCATATTCCCAGGCGATGCACAACCGATCCGGCGCGGGCATGCGTGTCGCCTCGAGCTGGTATTCCGGCGCGGCTGGGTCCGCGCCGGCGGTGAAGCGCACGATATTCGCTTTCTGCGTCACCCGGTATTGCATGGCGGGGCCGTGCGAATGTTGCTCGGGATTCCGGAACGCGCCGACGAGCGTGCCTTCTTCGTTCCGGAAAATCCGCAGATACAGCGTGAAAGAATTGGCGAGCGGCCGCACCGTGCCTCGCCAGGTGTCGGGCCCGGCGGACGAGAGGACGAGCGGCGTGGTAAAAGGCTGACTAGAACCTCCGGGATAACGCGGATCGATCGTCACGCCGGGCCGGATCCAGAAGCCGTGAATACCGTCCGCAGTCAGCGCGCCGCGAAAATGGCCGCCGCCATCGGGAAACTCAAATCGAATGCGCTCGGGCGGCGATTGAAAGCGTACTTCGGTTTCCGCAATGCGCGCGCTCCAGCCAGCTCCCTCGCGGGCGACCGTCAACTCGCCCTCGAGCGGCGAACCGAACGAGGTCGCATACGACCAGATGCCGATCAGGGAATCATCGGCCGGCGGCGCGGATGGCTCCTCCGCCTGCGCACAAGCTGCGCCGCAAAGCAGTAGTTCAGCGACGAAATAACGCCAGAAACTTCTCCCGCCGATCATTCAATTTCCGGTGCGCGTGAAGTTCATGATCCAGTTCGTCTCCCAGGATCTGCCCGCATCCGGAGAAAACGCCTGCTCCCAGCTCGGCGTGTCCTTTCCGGGCATCGACCAGAGGAAGCGTATCCGTATCGGCTTCCCGGCGAAATGATCGTCCGCGTAGAAGGTTCCGACGCCATTCTCGAATCCGCCAACGACGGGCACGTCGAGTGAACCGGGGTTGCGACCGTCGAGCCACCAGATGGACCACAGTTTCTTTGGCGGATCGAACGTACGCAATGTCACGGCGCGGTACGCATCGTCCGGCAGGTCGAGAAAATTGTCGTCCATGTTGCCGAGGCCGCCGAGAATCTTCTGCGTGACGCAGGTGCCGCCGAACTCGACCCAGTCGTTGCAACCGGCCAGGCGTTCCTTGAGGCGCCGATGCGCGACGCGCCAGCTTCCGATGAAGAAGTCGAAGTCGCCGGCGCCCGACCGGCCTGCCTCTGCGCCCATGAAACCCCCGAGCGGACGAGCGTCAGCCCGTGCGCAGTTTACTCGCGCTTAGGGTGTCAGCGACGCCCGCGCGCCGTCAGCCATCGTAGGCTTTTTGCAATGCCGCGATATCCGGCTTCTTCTGCTTCAGCATCTCGTTCATCGCGCGCTGGGAGGCGGCGGATTTCTGGTCACCGAGGAGCTTCGGTATCACGTCCGGCACGATCTGCCACGACAGGCCGTACTTGTCCTTGAGCCAGCCGCAAATCTGCGCCTTCGGGTCGCCGCCTGCGCTGAGCTTGTTCCAGTAGTAGTCGACTTCCGCCTGGTCCTTGCAGCGCACCTGGAGCGAGATCGCCTCGGTGAACCTGAACTGCGGGCCGCCGTTCAGCGCCGTGAAGGTCTGCCCGTCGAGATCGAACTCTACGATCATCACGGACCCTGCCGGACGGCCGTGAATCTCCTTGCCGGCCTCGCTGTAGCGGCCGATGTCCTTGATCTTCGAGTTCTTGAAGATTCCGATGTAATACTTCGCCGCTTCCTCGGCCTCATGGTCGAACCACAGGCAGGGCGTAATGCGTGCTTTGGATGACATCGGGGCTCTCCTCGGTTGATTTCCTTTGGGTAATCGTTTGGAGAGACCCGAAATCGACAATTTCAGGCCTGCCATCCGCCACGCAAATGCCGGCCTACTTCTTGAGCGGCAGGATCATCGAGACGCGCTCCCGGTATTCCACGTAAGCCTTACCGTGAAAGCGGACCATGTCCCGTTCCTCGAACTGGAGCGCGATGAAGATGTATCCGGTCGTCGCCAGTGCGAACACGAGATGCCCCACGCTCATGGTCGGGGTGGACCAGAACGCGATCAGGAATCCCAGCATGATCGGGTGGCGGACGAAGTTGTAGAAGAACACGGTCCGGAATCCGAGCTCCGTGTAAGGCTTGCCACGCAGGTTGAGATGGACCTGGCGCAGGCCGAACAGATCGAAGTGGTTGATCAGGAAGGTGCTGATCAGGACGATGACCCAGCCGAGAGCGAACAATCCCCACAGCAGGGTCCGGCCGATCTCGTTCTCCACGTTCCAGACGATGTCCGGCATCGGACGCCACTGCCAGAAAAGCAGGATCAGCGCGAGGCTCGAGAGGAGCACATAGGTGCTGCGCTCGACCGGCTTCGGAACGATTTGGGTCCACCAGCTCTTGAAGCCCGGGCGGGCCATGACACTGTGCTGGATCGCGAAGATGCCGAGCAGGATCGCGTTGATGAAGAGCGACTCGCCGAAGGCGCTTGGCACGCCCGAGTCGATGGACTTGGGCACGACGAAGTTTCCGACAAAGCCGATGGCGTACAGGAATGTGCCCAGGAAGAGCACGTAGCAGACGAGACCGTAAAGATAGGCAATTGCGCGGCCCATGACCGAATCCTCCCCTTTGATTATTCGATGCAGCGCCGGAGAGTAAACCGTGGGGCGCGCGGCCGCAATCCAGCCGAGCCCAAGGGCCACGCGGAGGTGCCGTTATCCGGCCGGTCAGGCCTGATCTGCCAGACTCTTCGTGTAAACGTAGAACACATTGTCGCGCTCCCAGCCGCAGGACTCATAGAGCGACTGGCCGACGAGATTCGTCTTTGCGGTGCTCAGTTCCAGGCGTGCGGCGCCCGCCTGCCTCCCGTGAGCTTCGGCCGCTTCCATCAAGGCGCGGCCGGCGCCAATGCCGCGCGCAGCCGGCGCGACGAAAAGGTCATACAGGACGAAGGTCCGCGCAGCGAGCACTGAGCAGAATGCGGGGTAAAGCTGCGTGAACCCGACGATCTCATCGTCTTCGTTCTCCGCGACGATCAGGACCGACTCCTTGCGCTGGAATCGCTCGATGATGTAGCGGCGCGCGAGGGCAAGATCCGGCAGCTTCTTGTAAAACTGCCGATAATCGTCGAAGAGATCGGCGATCGCATCGAGATCCTGTGCCTCGGCCGGCCGGGTTGAGACTTTGGCCATCGCTTCCCCCTTCACCGCGTTATTTACCTTGCGTCAGCATCTTGTCCAGCAATTCGAAGCCGGAGCGCTCGCAGTAGCCGTGCGCGAGATAGAACGCCCGGCCGGCGTCGTTCCCGTGCCCGAGTTGGAGCGAGACGTTCGTGCACTTTCGGCGGGCGAATTCGCGTTCGGCCATCCTGAGCAACTCCGCGCCGATACCCCGGCCGCGGAACGACGGGAGGACGAACAATTCATCGATTTCCGCGGTGAGGCCGAGGTGCTCGAGGCTGAAGACATACACCGCAAGCAGGTAGCCCGCCGGCTTGTCGTCGGCGAGTGCAATCCAGCCGCTGCCGAGCGCGGGGTGCCCGAAGAGCCGCTCGAGCTCGGCAGTCACTCGCGATGCGTCGAAGCCCGCGATGTCTTCGAATCGCCAGTACTCCTCAACGAGTTGCAGGAGATGCGGCATGTCCGCCGCGGCAACCGGTCGCGTGCTCGTTGTCATCTGGACTTTCCGAGTTTTCGTTGCCATGCCGCGCGCAACAGCGACTGCACGTCATCCGGCTGAGCGCTGTCGAGCGCGACTCTCAAGCCGACGACCTTCTTGCCCCAACCGAGTTTTTCGTAGGTGTCCGGACGCAGCACCACCATGCGATCCCGATCCACTTCGTCGACGAACACGTGGAGAATGCCGCCCTCCTGGGGTGCGGTCGCATAAATTCGCCCGCGCACGCGAAATGACGTGTACCGGAAGTGCGGCGATTCGGTCGTGCCAAGCAGCTTGAGCGCCAGGCGGCGGACGTCGGCAAGCGTCATCCGGGTGGCTCCCAACCCGTCAAAGCGGGAATAATCGCAGCAGAGGTGCCGTCATGTTCAAGAAAGTAGCATTATCGGTAGCAAGTCACCGGACGGGGTCTGGACCGAGTACGACCTGCCGGGCGGCGGTTGCCTCGCGCTCGAGGTGGACAATCTCGACAACCTCGATTCCGAGGGCAACTCGATCATCCTGCACGAGTTGAAGAAGAAATAGCGCCGCTATGGCGCGAGTTTTGACGCTACCATGTAAATGAAGCCGTCCGTCGCGGGCGAAGGCTCGGGGTAGGGCATCTCGGAATAACCCAGGCGCCGGTACAGCTCGATCGCGCGCTGGTTGCTGGGTACGACGAACAGCGACAGGGAATCGACGCCGAATTCCGCCGTGCCCCATTTGTTCAGTTCTCGAATGAGGGTCGTGCCGTGCCCGCTCCCGCGCAAGGTGGGTGATACCGCGAGACGGCCGACGTGGCAGCGACCGACGCGGAGATAGCATTGGCCGAATGCGGCCAGCGTGTCGTCATCCTCGACCAGCGCCCAGGTCGGCAGGCTCTTGAGCTTTGCGTCTTCCCGAAATGTCGCCTCACTGAACGGGAAACGAAACTCGGGGCCGCCCCAGGTCTGAAGCGCGGTCTTGTCCGGAAACCACTTCATCAGTTCCGGCAGATGAGTCTCGTCAAACCGCTGAAATCTCATGCTCTCGGCGCGCCCCAGCTAGTCGACAAAAACGCAATGTCCGTCCTCGCCCAGGCCTTTCTGCACTCGCTCCGAATCGGGAACGGGATTGACACGGGTACTTTCGCGGATCGAAACGTTCGGCTGGTCCGCCGAGCGAGCGGCTGTGCCCACGGTGATCATTTTGTTCGGCAGCACGAAAGCCGATTGGCTCTGCGGAAATATCTGTTGAGGAACCGACGAACGAATCATGACGCAGGTGTCCTGGCCGCCGGTCAGCTTGGCCAGGATCTCGTTTAGCAGCACGAACGTCTCGTAGGTGTTGCGGTCATTGGAACTGTGGAGATTTCTGGTCGCCCGCTGCACGCGCCCGTCCTGGAACAAAATCTCGCCGCCGTCGGTTAACTTTCCGGTACGGACCGACCAGATTTCGATGTCATCGGGGAGTTTCGGTTCGACTTCAATCGTTTGGATGGCATACGCAGGGATCAGCGCCCGAAGTTCGTCGGGCGTCATACCCTTTCGAACGGCGACTCCAGCGATTTCGACCGAATCGTCCTGCGCCAGGATCGGGAATGTAATGAGAGCAAGCAGAATCATCGCAAGCCCACGCATTGGCATGACCCTCCGCAGGAGTTACTCGATCGTTATGACCACTTTTCCCCGGGCACGTCCGGTTTCCAGATACCGGATGGCTTCGGGAACCTCGCTCAGGCTATAGCGCCGATCGATCACCGGCGTCACTGTTCCGGCCTGCATGAGGTCGCTCAGGATGACGAGGTCCTCTTTCGTCAGGTCCGCGAACAGCACGTCCATGTTCTGGGATATAAATGGCGACAGGACGAGTGCCTTGACTGGATTGATCATGGGTCCGATCCACCGGCCGTCGTCGGGGCCGCCGCCGCCGATCAGGACGAATCTTCCGTTGGGTTTCAAAGCGCGCCGATTGGCCAAGAACCCGTGGTTGCCGACGTTGTCGATGATGACGTCATATTTTTGGGCACCCTTGGTGTAATCCTCCAGCTTGTAATCGATGACCTGGTCCGCGCCCAGGGCACGAACCATCTCCACGTTTCTCGTGCTGCAAACTCCTGTGACATTCGCGCCGAGCGACTTCGCGATCTGCACGGCGAACGTGCCCACGCCGCCCGACGCGCCATTGATCAGGATTTTCTGTCCGGGCCCGACTTTTCCCATGCGAAGACCCTGCAACGCGGTGACGGCCGCAACCGGAACGGACGCGGCTTGCTCGAACGTCAGGTTGGCCGGCTTCGGCACGACAGCTCCCTCCGCCCGCACCGCAACATATTCGCCGAAAGCTCCGGTCCTCCCGCCGAATACCTCGTCGCCGGGTTTGAACTGCGTGACATTGCTGCCGACCGCTTCAACCGTTCCGGCGAAGTCAACGCCGACACGTAAGTCGGTCGGCTTGCGCAGTCCTGCCATGAGTCGCATCACATACGGTGTGCCCCGGATGTAATGCCAGTCGAGCGGATTGGCGGCTGCCGCGTGCACTTTGACGAGGATTCGATCGGCCTCCGGCGCCGGCTTTTCGATATCCTCGAGCTTCAGAACGTCCGGTGAGCCGTAATCGCAATAGACGATCGCCTTGATCGGGTTGCCGATTGGGGCGGGGTTGGGATTGTCGCAGGCGTTGCTTGACATCCAATAGGCGACGAACACCGTTGCCAGCAGGGCAAGCGGAATCGCGACAGCGGTCCATCCCAACACATGCTTCAACTTCATGGGGCACTCCAGCGCATTTCAGCGCAGCTGAGTCACACGTATTTGATCCACTGACGTACGATTCTCTGAAAAGCCGATGCCCGAGTCCACACTTCCTCCAGCCCCGCGAAGCTCAGCATCGCGCGGTCCTCGGCGAGCCACGTCAGCAGGCCATCGGGATCCTTGATCGGAACGGTTGCAATATCGCGGACCTTCGCCCCCAGGTGAAGAATGAGGCCGACCCCGTTCTTGGCGCGCAAGTGAGTCGTGGCGAAGTACTCGGAGGTCCGGAAACTGGGGGCGTTCCACTTGACGCCCTCGGCAATGGAAGCATCCGCGCCACGGATGATCATGCGCAAGGCCTCGATTGCGGGCTTATGCGGATGCTTCAGGCTTCGTCATGAGCGCATCGACAGCCGCTGTCGTGTCGGCCGACGTGTTCTTGCCTGCTGGCTTCGGCTTGGACAGGGTTCCGGGTCGGCGCGCCGTCATGCGGCCGGATTCCTGTGACTATCAGGCGAATGGTCCGCCACGAGATTCAGTATCACGTTGTGCTCGAGTAGCGCCTTGAGCCCGGCGAGTACCAACGAGAATCCGCCCATCGAGTCGATTGCCTGACTGGCAACCTCATCGCCGGTTCCAACAAAGCCGGAGCTGGTGATACTGACGAAAGTCGTGCCGTCCGCTCGAGGAACAAACAACCATTCCACCTGTGTAGGTGGACCATCCCAATCGATGAGTATCCGCCGATTCTCCTCAATTTCCCTGACCGCGACATGTGTGGACACTCCATACATCTCCCAATCCCATCGGAGCTTCTTGCCCACTGCCAATGGACCGCTGCTTTTGGTGAACCAGAACTTGGTAGTGACAGCGGGATCCACGAACGCCTGGAACACGTCCGCCACGGGTTTGCGAACGAGCATTTCAGCCTTTGCAACGGGCGGGCGTTGCAAGTTCATGTCAATTCGAAGCGTCAGCCAGCTGGTGCTCGTAACTGATCACGCGCGCCAGTTTCCAGGTGCCGTTGTCGTTCTTCCACAGGTCGATGAACTTGCCGGTTTCGGTGAGCCGGTCCGGCTGGCCCTGCCGCAGCGCGAAGAAGCGGTGCGTGCCCATCTGCATCGCGCCGTAGTTGTTCAGTACGTGCACCGTCATGCTTTCAGGGACCAGTTCGCGGCGCGCCTTGAAGTCGCTACCGGTCTTCTGACGCTCGCAACCCTGTGCGATCGCATCGACGAACTGCTGGCCGGAGTTTGCAGTCTGCCCCCACTTGTCATGGAAGAACTCGAAGTCATCGGCCACGAGCGTAGCGAGCATGTCGAGTTGGCAGCCGAAAACCGCATCGAATAGCTGACGGTCCTTCTCGGCAAGCGCATCGATCAGCTCCTGGGAAGCCGGTGCCGCGCCCGGATGCAGGTTGATCGGCGCCGACAGAGGACCGTCAGGCTCCGAGGCGATCGCGATCGGTGGCATTGCAAAAAACGCAAGCAAGGCAACTGCTCTCTGCATGACCTTCTCCCTGCGTCACTGGCCAGGCGGCGGTTCCCAAAGCTCGACCTTTTTTCCTTCGGGATCCATGACCCACGCGAACTTCCCGTACTCGGACTCGTCGATTTTCTCGAGCACATTGCAGCCCTCCGACTTCAAGGTCTTGACGAGACCGTGAAGGTCCGCCACGCGATAGTTGACCATGAAGGATGCCTTGCTCGGAGCATAGTAGTCGCCCGTGGCATCGCCGATGTTCCAAATGGTCGTTCCCGCAAACGGCTTGCCTTCGGAGTCCGTCCACTTGAAGGCGGATCCGCCCCATTCCTGGACGTCGATGTCGAGATGCTTCTGGTACCAGGCTCGGAGCGTCAAAGGAACCCGCGCCTTGAAGAAGATTCCGCCGATGCCAGTGACTCTTTTCATCTGTGTCTCCGGAGTTAGATGGCTGCAGTCTTCGGGTTGGGACCATATTCATTGGTCCCCGGCTGGCTGTCCTGAACAGCGAAAACAATCAACACGATGGCACCGAGCAATGGGATCAACCCAATCAGGAGCCACCAGCCACTGCGGCCTATGTCGTGAAGGCGGCGCACGCCGACAGCCAGTGAGGGGATGAACATACTCAGCGCGAAGAGAGCACCCAGTGGGCCTATGCCATACATACCGCTGTATAGGCCCAAAGCGCTGTCAATGATCGATAGCCCAATCAAGATGAGGAAGTAAAAAAGAATAAAGTACCAGTACTCGGCGCGCGGGGCGCGGCCGGAGAAAGTTGCATACTTCTTCAGGACTGCAAGAAACCATCGCATGTTAAGCACTCCCTTGGGCGAACAAACCCTGACTCACAAGTGGCTGAAGAACTCCGGCGCGCTTTGCCACCTGTCGTTTTTCCCGTCGACGTAAGTGATGGGCAATTTTGCGAGCTCCTCATCGGAGACACCATCGAGGCACGTGACGTTGACGCCGTACATCTTGCCAATCGGCGTCTCGTTTCCGACCCCGAAGGTGCGTACGCCGCAATGCTTGCAGAAATAGTGGAAGTTCTTCCGGGTATTGAACAGGTACTGGGTTAGTTCCGATTCGCCCGTCAGCAGGCGGAAGCCTTCGGGTGTCGCAATTGCGGGCCAGAAGCGTGTCCGCCTGCAGATGGAGCAGTTGCAACGATAAGTGCTCTGCGTCAGGTCCAGGTCGGCTTCGAATGTGACGGCGCCGCAATGGCAGCTGCCATGATAGGTCTTCAACATGGCGGCGGGAACCAGGTTCTCATTGCGCCTTTCCTGGCGGCCATGCCTCGTACTGTGGAAGGTCGTCAGTGATTTCGTGCCAACCGGCTTTGGAGCCGACAAAGATGTGCTCCGTGGGGCGGACACCGGGATCGGCATCGAGCGCTCCCAGGGCCAGCTCGCTGAGCTTTCCGCGCGTAGGGACGCCGAGACTGGATCCGCACACTCGACAGAAAGCCCAGCCCTTGCCCGGAGACGACTCATAAATCGCCAGGAGCTCCTGGCCCGACAGCCAGCGAAAATTCTCGGTATCTACCTTGCCGTAAGTTGCAAAGGCGGCCCCATGAAAACGGCGACACATGGAGCAATGACAATTGCCGACATCAAAGAGCGGGCCATCGATCTCATAGCGTATTCCGCCGCAAAGACAGCCGCCCTGTACTTTCTTGCTCATGGGCGTTTGTGCAGGTTTTCTTGCATCTGCGCGTGCAGTTTCAGATAGGTGCGGAAAAGCTCGGCGAAGTGTTCCTCAGAGCCGGCAAAATAGTCAATCTGGCGCACATTGACCTTGCCACCTTCATCGACGACCTGGCGCGCGATCCAGGCAGGATGCGCCGGATGGCCCGAAGCAGTAAACGCGTACTGAGTCCGCGTGGCGTAGTCGGTGAATACGATCAGTAGCAGCTCCGGAAAAGCCTGCTCAGTAGTTTCAAGCCTTGACTTCACGAGCGTCAAATAGCCGACCCATTGTTGGACCGTGATGTTGGGCGTCGGGTACGGCTGGAATTCCTGCGCAAAGGCAGAGGCGCTCAACGCGAGCGCGGCAACCAGACCGAATGCAAGTCTCTTCATTAGCTCGCTGAACGTGACATCAGGATGTCATCGTGCGCGTGGTTGCCGGCACCTACCTGGTGAAGGCCGAGCGGATTGAAACCGTGCTTACGATAAAAGGCCATGCCACGCGCATTGTGCTCCGACACGCCAAGCCAGATCACATCATGCAAATGGCTACGCGCATATTCCAATGCGGCGGCCATGAGCTGCGCCGCAATGCCAGAACCGTGAAATGCCGGGATGACGTACAGCTGCCAAAGCTGGATTGGATTCCGGCTCTCGACTGCGGGATGAGCGGAGTGTTGCAGCGCCAGGTAACCCACAACCGAGCCGTCTGATTCCGCGACGAACACCAGATCTGCCTGCCGTTGGATCAGCTCGGCATACGTGGCCGGTGAGGCCGCCGAGCTGACCGCAGCGATTGCAGCGGCATCCGACACACGCGCCGCCCGAACCAACCCGCCCATGAGGCCTAACGCTGCCTCACTCCTGGATAACCCACTGGGGATTCCAAGCCACTTCCCAGAGGTGCCCGTCTGGATCCTGGAAGTAGCCAGCGTAGCCACCCCAAAACGTGTCGTGCGCAGGCTTAACAACGACTGCGCCTGCGCTCTTGGCTTGCTCCATGACCGCGTCGACTTCGACTTTCGAGGTGGCGTTGTGCCCAATGGTGAATTCGGTCGCGTTTGGGCTGCCAGGAGCGATTCCCGTATCGTGAGCAATACTCGCTCTCGGCCAAAGCGCAAGCTTCAGACCGGCCTGCAGGTCGAAGAAAGCGACTGCTCCATGCTCAAACTGTGTGCCGACGATTCCTTCAGTCTTCAGGCCAAGACCGTCACGGTAGAACCGGACGGCCCTTTCTAGATCGTCAACGCCAAGCGTGAAGAGCGTTATTCGAGGCTTCATGCGCTTTTGCTCTCGGTGGCATTTCGAGCCTTCGCAATGTCCTGCAGGTGGTGCTGCGCGTGTTCCCATTCGTCACGCAAAATCTGTTCGACGGTTTTTCGCGTGAGCGTTCCTGCGGTCGTATCTTTCAGGCGCACAGGACTCCGCAGGCCACGAGGCGCAGCTCGCACCACCAGCGTGACATAGCGGCAGAGGTGCTCGAAGAACGCCAGGGCTGGCTCGACTGCAACTCGGTTATATCCAAGGCGTCTGACCCATTCGCCTTCCGGCCTTACCCAGGACCAATCATAGACAGAGCCGGGCTTTCCAAGCGCCGCAATGATGATGGTGGCAGCAATGACGTTTGCCTCGAGCAAATGGTGGACGTACTTCCGTACAGACCAAGCCTCGGATCCGCCGCGGCGGCCAAGATCGCGCGCCGGGAGGCCACGAATGGCCTTGCGAATCAGGCGTGGCAGCGAACCCCAGGCTCGCAGGGCGTCCACCGGCTTTAACTTAGACGTCACGCAATAGCCCGCACGACGCCACCGTCCACGCGGAGCGCCGCTCCTGTCGTCGCCGACGCTGCGGCGCTGCAGACATACGTGATCATCGCAGCTACCTCGTCTGGGGTGGCAAAGCGCTGGAGTACCGATGTGGGACGAGCGGTTGCGACGAATTCCCGCTCCGCGGTCGCGGCATCAATGCCCCGGGCTGCGGCCAACTTTGCGACGAATCCGCCGACGCCCTCGGAAGCGGTCGGTCCGGGTAACACGCTATTAACCGTAACGCCGGTGCCGGCGAGCGTCTCAGCGAGCCCGCGCGCTACAGCGAGCTGGGCAGTCTTGGTCATGCCGTAGTGGATCATCTCGGTCTGGATCTGTAGCGCCGATTCGCTCGAGACAAAAACGATTCGTCCCCAGTTACGTGATCGCATCCCCCGCACGTAGTGGCGGGCCAGACGGACCCCGCTGAGCACGTTGGTCTCGAAGAAGCGGATCCAGTCTTCGTCTGAAATCTCCTCGAATGGTTTCGGCTCGAAGATGCCCAGGTTGTTGACCAACACGTCGACTTCCGGCAGTTGGTGGATCAGCGCCTGGCAGCCTTCGCCATTGCTGAGATCGGCTGCGATCCAATCGATGGCCGCGCCCGAGAGCTCACGTCTTAGCTGATCGACAGCACTTCCGACTCGCGACGGTGTCCGGCCATTCACTGTCACGTGCGCGCCCTCGCGTCCCAAGGCGCGTGCCGTGGCGAACCCGATACCCGCCGTTGAACCGGTTACGAGCGCGCGCTTGCCAGTCAGTCCAAGATCCATTGGCGCTCCCTGCTGAAATGCTCGTGCAGCCCCGGATGCTTCTTTACCGGTCTACGGCTTCCAGCCGTAACCTTGCGGCGTAGAGGAGAACTTTCGAGTAGAGCTTGTGAAAGCCAAGCAATGCCCGGAATCGGAACCCAAGCCCGGCACGGCCCGTTTTGCTGTCTGTCACCGGCACGATGGCTGAACCAAAGTACAAGCGCGTCGTTGCGCCACGGTTGCGTGGAAGCGGAGCGACCATCAGCCATGACCTTGTGCGGCGCGAGAAGTCGGCCAGCAACAACTGATTCTCGCTTCGACTCTCGACGTGCCATGTAGCAAACGAATTGATCGTTCCCGCCGCCAATCGCTTAGCTTGAGCATACGTTGAAGGTCTTGATACGGCCCACTTCAGTAGTAGCCGTTCGATCTTGAAGACAACTGTGGTGTAAAAGGCTTCCACATATTGTGCCTGCGACACGGGCTTGGCAATGTCCGTCGCGTAGCAATCGACATACGTTCCATCACGAAGATAGGCGTTCAGAAGCTTAGCTTCCGGCACCGCGCATGACGTGATCGAATACATTGTTCAGCCGCGCGCGGCGCACATCTTCTGATACGTTACGGGCCGCGCCAACGCATAGTTAGGTGGCGAGCCTCTAAAACCGATCATTTCCCGGCACGCCCAGATTGTTGATCTTGGTCTTGCCAAGGAACTTCAGCAGCAAGTTCCGGCACGCTCGAAGCAGGGGATAGAGAACTCTCGCGACCGGCCGATACTTGAAGGTCCAGTGCGTGAGGCGATTGAAGAAGCCCGAGTTTGTGCCCATCAACGATAGCACATGGATGGCGTCCGACCCGTAGTAAAGAGTGCCGCCGACCTTCACGACCATCCCTTGATCGATGTCGAGACCCGCAGCCGTGATCTCGCCCATGATCTGGCCGCCATCACGTGCGTCGACGAGGACGAGCCGTCCCGAGGATTCGCGAATCCGCACCAGGTTGCAGTAGTAATCGCAGGCGGGGCATTGCTTGTCGTAAACGAGCAGGATGTCGGTGCCCGCATTCGTTCCAGTGACCTGGTTAGGCGTCTGCGACATTGGCGACTCAGGCAGGTCTGATGCGGACGATGGGCCGCTGGGGCTTGCGACGCGCCACTTCCTTGAAGCCTGCGTTGTCGTACATGGACTTGGCCCCGAACCACATGTAGTCGTCCTTGGAACGAGTACGCTTGTCGACAGGATAGGCCTCAACCAGCGTTGCGCCTTGTTTCCTGGCGTATGCAACGGCTCCCGCGAGGAGCGCCTGTGCCACGCCCTGACGGCGGTACTCGGCCGGCACAACAAAGCAGATGACTGACCAGACGGGTTGCTCATCGACAGCCTTCATGACGGGCGAGCGCTGGAGCTTGGCGTACTCCTCACGTGGACCGATGGAGACCCAGCCGACTGGAACCTTGCCGCGATAGCCGATGAGGCCTGGTGGAATGCCGGCATCGACGAGCGCCTTGAGGCCAGCGCGATTCGCTTGAGCGCGGGTCACTCCGGGCGGCAATGGATCGCGTGCGCCACTGAGACGGTAGGCCATGCACCAGCAGCCACGAGCGACCGAGCAACCTTTGGCATTGAAGATCGATTCGAGGTCGGACCAGCGGTCTGGCGTGAGAAGAGCGACTGTGAGCTTCATCGGCCTTTCTTCAGGCGCCTAACGCTGCATCGAATACAAGGGAGTTCCCCTTCCCTGTAGCGGCATATTCCGCACGGCATCGAAG
>JBBDLI010000010.1:0-112851 GCA_040878925.1 Steroidobacteraceae bacterium
AAAAAACTGCTCGTACTGTGCATGAAGCGCAGCGATTTTCAACAGCCTGCTAGGCCTCCGGGGCCAGTTCGATCGAGATCACGCAGTGGTCGGGCCAGCGCGAACCCGGGGGATAGTCCCGCACGCGGTACGAGCCCGGCACGAGCCGGCGCGCGAGCCGGCTGCCAAGAATAAGGTAATCGATCGGCATGCGCGCGGCATGGCCGTTGGCGCAGCCAACGGCGCCGTGCTCGACGCCGGGGTTCACGAGGTCCGCGCCCGCGGGCTCGCCGTCGTCGATCTCCGGCCACATCGCGACGATCGCGCCGGTCTCGTCGCGCGGCGCCTTCCGCTCGCGGTCGAAACGGCGATTGAAATCCCCGAGCACCCCGAAGGCATCGCCCGCCCGTGCGCGCCGGTCGATCCAGTCCTCGAGCACGGGCACCTGCCGTTGCAGGACGCGGCAGTCCGGCCGGTCGGCGGTCAGCGGGTCGCGATGGCAGGCGGACTTCAGGTGCACGGCGAGGAGGCGCAGCTCCTGCGGCGTGCCCGGATGGATCGTCACATCCGCTCCCCAGCGAACCTCGTTATCCGGCAGCCCGAGCGCGCGGTAATCGCGATTGCAGCGAAACGGTATTCCGCGTCGGATCGCGAAGCCGACGTTCTGCACGTGCCGGCGCTTGGTGAAGCAGAATTCGTGGTCGGGAAAGATCTGCGCTGCCGCATCGCGGCCGTCGATCTCCTGCAGGGCGATGACGTCGGCCGGCAGCGTGGCCGCGAATGCGCGAAGCCGCTGCAGGTCGTCTTCGCTCCACCGCCCTTTCGGGATGAGGTCACAGGGAATCGCGCGCTCGTTGCCGGCGGTGCGCCGGCCGGATTCGATGCAGGATGACGCGAGTGAATCGAAAGTCTGCGGCGTCATCAGCCATTCCAGGTTCCAGGTCGCGAGCGTGAGGCGCTCCGCGGCCAATGCGCTGGTTGCAACCGCAAGCGCGGCGCAAGCCGCGACGAGCCGCATCACCCGTCGGCCTGCCGGCGGTTCGCGACGAGGTCCGCGACGACCGCGGGATCGGCGAGCGTCGAAGTGTCCCCGAGCTGGTCGTGCTCGTTGGCTGCGATCTTCCGCAGGATGCGCCGCATGATCTTGCCGGAACGGGTCTTGGGAAGCCCCGGCGCCCACTGGATGTGATCCGGCTGCGCGATCGCGCCGATTTCCTTGCGCACCCACTGGGTAAGCTCCGCGCGGAGCGCATCTGTCGCCGCTTCGCCACTTTTCAGCGTGACGTAGGCGTAAATGCCCTGGCCCTTGATCTCGTGTGGGAAACCGACGACGGCCGACTCGGCCACCTTCGAATGCGCGACGAGCGCACTCTCGACCTCGGCCGTGCCGATGCGGTGGCCTGAGACATTGATGACGTCGTCGACGCGGCCCGTGATCCACCAGTAGCCGTCCTCGTCGCGGCGCGCGCCGTCGCCCGTAAAATACTTGCCGCGGTAGGTCGTGAAGTAGGTGTTGATGAAGCGCTCGTGATCGCCGTAGACCGTGCGCATCTGGCCGGGCCAGCTGTCGAGCAGCACCAGGTTGCCGTCGGTCGCGCCCTCGAGGATGCGGCCTTCGTTGTCGACGAGCGCCGGGCGCACGCCGGGCAGCGGCAGGGTTGCCGAACCGGCCTTGAGATCCGTCGCGCCGGGCAGCGGCGAAATGAGGATGCCGCCGGTCTCGGTCTGCCACCAGGTGTCGACGATCGGGCAGCGGCTGTCGCCCACGACGCGGTGATACCACTCCCAGGCTTCGGGATTGATCGGCTCACCGACGGTGCCGAGCAGCCGGAGGCTCGCGCGCGAAGTCGCCTTGACCGGCGCGTCGCCCTCGCGCATCAGCGCGCGAATCGCGGTCGGCGCCGTGTAGAAGATGGTGACCTTGTGTTTGTCCACGACGCGCCAGAAGCGCGAGGTGTCCGGGTAGTTCGGGACACCTTCGAACATGAGACTCGTCGCGCCGTTCGACAAGGGTCCGTAGACGATGTAGCTGTGGCCGGTGACCCAGCCGACGTCGGCGGTGCACCAGAAGATGTCTTCCTCGCGGTAATCGAACACGGAGGCAAAGGTGAAATTCACGAACACGAGATAGCCGCCGCTCGTGTGCAACACGCCCTTCGGCTTGCCGGTCGATCCGGACGTATAAAGGATGAAGAGCGGATCCTCCGCGTTCATCCGCTCGGGTTCGCAGGCGGCGGGCTCCGCGGCCGTGATCTCATCAAAGCGCTGGTCGCGCCCGGGCACCCAGGCGACCTCGGCGCCGGTGCGGCGCACGACGACGACATTCCTGACCGGCAGCTTCCGCGAAGCGATCGCAGCGTCCACGTTCGCCTTCAGCGGGATCTTCTTGCCGCCGCGGACGCCCTCGTCGGCCGTGATCACGATCGTGGAAGCGCAATCTTCGATGCGGCCCGCGAGCGACTCGGGCGAGAAGCCACCGAACACCACCGAGTGGATGGCGCCAATTCGCGCGCAGGCGAGCATCGCGACCGCGGACTCCGGGATCATGGGCATGTAAATCGTGACGCGGTCGCCTTTCTTCACGCCGAGCGTGCGCAGCGCATTGCCAAAACGGCAGACCTGCTCGTAGAGCTTGCGATAGCTGACGCGCCTCGACACCGATGGATCGTCGCCCTCGAACAGCAGCGCGGTCTTATCGGCGCGTTTTGCGAGCTGCCGGTCGAGGCAGTTCACCGCGACGTTGAGCTCGCCGTCCTCGTACCAGCGCAGGCGGAAGTCCGCCGGATCGAAGGACACGTCCTTGATGCGAGCCGGGAAACGCATCCAGTCGATGCGTTTCGCGATGCGCGCCCAGAAGGATTCCGGGTCGCGGACCGATTCTTCATACAGGGCCCGATAGTCCGCGGCTTTCACGGCCGCCTTCGCCGCGAATGCCTTCGGAACGGGGTGTTTGTGGACGATCATCGGGTCCGCGGCGATTCGATCAGACGTCGGCGGCCTTGAACGTGTCGCAGTCTTCGAGAGAGCCCGTCTCGTATCCGCGCCTGAACCAGCGCTGGCGCTGCTCCGAGGCCCCATGCGTGAAGGAATCGGGAACGACCGCGCCGCCGGCGCTCTTCTGCAGGCGATCGTCGCCGACGGCGCTCGCGGCATTCAGCGCTTCCTCGATGTCGCCGGGTTCGAGGATGCCAGCGTACTTGTCGGCACGATGCGCCCAGAGCCCGGCATAGCAATCGGCCTGGAGCTCAAGCCGGACGCTCAACTGGTTCCCCTCGATTTCACCGACCCGCTGCCGCAATTCTTGCACCCGGTCCGAGATGCCCCTGAGGTTCTGCACGTGATGGCCGACCTCGTGCGCGACGACATAGGCCCGGGCAAAGTCGCCACGCGCGCCGAGCTGCGCATCGAGCTGGTCGAAGAATGTCAGATCGATGTACAGGTCTTCGTCCGGCGGGCAGTAGAAAGGACCGACCGCGGCCTGTGCGTAGCCGCAACCGGATTCGACCGCCCCATTGAAGAGCACGAGCATGGGCTCGCGATAGTCGCCGCCGAGATCGGCGAACACCGCTTTCCAGGCGTCCTCGGTCTCGGCGAGCGCGACGGCGATTTGCTGCCGCCATTCCGCCTCGTTCGGCGATTCGACGTAGGGCTCATCGGTCGCCTGCTGCGAGGTCGTGCCGACGCCCTGAATCACGACCGATGGATCGATCCCGAAGTACATCGCAAGCAGCAAGAGAGCGACCGTGCCGATGCCGCCGCCGACCAGCCCGCGGCTGACGCGCATTCCGCGCCGGTCTTCGATGTTCTGGCTCTGCCTGCGTCCTTGCCAGCGCATGGCGAATCCTCCGCGGAAAGTCTACTTCAGATGAATGGGCGCGGCAGGTAGTGATCGACGAGGAAAGCCGCGAACAGCAGCGCGAGGTAATTGACCGAAAACCGGAACGTGCGCATCGGCAAGTCCGGGCGATCCGATTGTCGAAGCTGCCAGGCATGGCGCAGGAAGAGCGCGTCCAGGACGAGCGCGGCGGCCAGGTAGAAATACCCCGACATCCCGGTCAGGAAAGGCAGCATCGTGACAACCGAGAGCAGCACCGTGTAATACCAGATGAACTGCTTGGTGTAGGCGATGCCATGCGTGACCGGCAGCATCGGGATGCCCACGCGCGCGTATTCGTCGCGCCGCGCGATCGCAAGCGCCCAGAAATGCGGCGGCGTCCACGCGAAGATGATCAGGAACAGGAGCAGCGCATCGGCATCGACGACGCCGGTGACGGAGGTCCAGCCGAGCACCGGGGGCGCCGCGCCGGCGGCGCCGCCGATCACGATGTTCTGCGGCGTCGCGCGCTTGAGCCACACCGTGTAGACGATCGCGTAGCCGATGATGGAGACGAAGGTCAGGATCGCGGTCAGCGCGTTGACGAGGAGCGCGAGCACGAGCATCGAACCCGCGCCCAGCACGAACGCGAAGGAGAGCGCATAGGCTTCGGACACCGTGCCGCGCGGCAGCGGGCGCATCCGGGTGCGCGCCATCTCGGCGTCGATGCGTGCGTCGAGCACGTGATTGATCGCGGCAGCCGACGAGGCCGCGAGCGCAATGCCAATCGTGCCCCAGACGAGCGCGCCCGGGGGCGGGAAACCGGGCACGGCCAGGAACATGCCGACGATGGCCGTGAACATGATGAGCGACACGACCTTCGGCTTGGTGAGCTGAAAGTAGTCGCGCGCCTTCGCCCAGCCTCTGCCGGCCGTCCTGAGGGTTTCTGCGTCGCGGGCGGTCATGAGGCGGGTGATGCTATCACGGCATCGGCGGGAGACCGGTCGCGGCCGCGGCCCGCCGCACCACCTCGTCGAGCAGCGTGCGCAGGAACCCGGAAAAGACCCGCGCGCGCGCGAGCCGCTCGGCGGCGGGCGTATGTACGATGGACAGCGGTGGCCCCCGCATCGTGTGTTCAGACAGCACGATGACGAGCCGCCCGTCCACGAGCGCACGGGCTGCGAGCAGATCCATCGTTTGTGTGATGCCGGCGCCGTCGGCGGCCGCGAGCATGACGGCTTCCGCCTCGTTCACCGTCATCCGAAACTTCGGCCGGAAGTGCGGCACGGGATCGGTCGCGAACAGCCAGGGACGCGGTTGCGCGCCGTCCGCCGGCAGCGAGCCGATCAGGACGTGGCCGGCGAGGTCTTCGATGCGCTGCGGGCGGCCGTGCTTCGCGAGATAGCCGGGCGAAGCACAGGTGATCCAGCGCGAGCCGGAAATCCTCTTTGCGACGAGATTGGGGTCGGTGACCGTGCCGGCGCGCACCGCGAGGTCGACTCCCTCGCGCACGAGGTCCACCACGCGCTCGTTGAAGCGCAGGTCGAGGTCGATGCCCGGATAGCGCCCGAGGAAATCGGCGAGCGCGGGCAGCAGGATGTGCCGGCCGAAAGACCCGGGCACGTCCACGCGCAGGCGTCCGGTGGGTTGCTCCTTGCTCCGCCTGAGCGTCTCCTCGGCGGCGGCGAGTTCGGCGAACACCCGCCGGCAATGCCCCAGGTAATCCGCCCCTGCCGGAGTGATGGCGACCTTGCGCGTGGTGCGGTTCAGGAGTTTCAGTCCGAAGCGCTGTTCCAGCCGGCGCACATGGTTGCTGACCATCGCGCGCGACCGTCCCAGTTCAGTGGCTGCACGGGTGAAGGATCCGAGTTCGGCCACCCGGCTGAAGGCTTGCATGGCCTGGAAGGCTTCCAAGTCTCTATTAGATAGATCCGGTGAACAATAAAGTCAATATTGAGTGGTTTATAGAAATAGTGTCTGGACGTATCTTCTTCATCGCATTCGAGCGAACGGCAACCCAGGAGGCGGCATGTTTCTCTTCAATCGTTCGGCTATGGCGGTCTGCTTCGCGCTCGTCGTCGCGGGGCTTCCCGTCCTGATCCAGTACCTCGGAGACTAGCGAAACGACGGCCGGTAGCGGCCGACTTCCGATCGCGGGCTGAGGTAGCGGAGCAGCGCGACGGTCGCGAGAACGAGGAACGCGGCGCCCGCGTTGTGCGCGGTGCCGAGCCACAGCGGCCACCCCTTCAAGATCAGGTTGATCCCGATCGCGATCTGCAAGACGAGTGCAATCGCAACCGCGGTCGCGGCCACACGCGCGGCGGTAGTCTGCCCGCGCCGCCAGGCGCCGATCACGACGAGCGCGAACAGGACAGCGGTCAGGTAGGCGCCGAGCCGATGCGTGTAGTGGATCGCGACGCGCGCGGGGGCGTCGAGAACGCCACCCTCGTAATCGATGCCGAGGCCGCGCCAGAGCACGAAACCATTCTTGAAATCCATGTCCGGCCAGAACGAACCTTGGCAGGTGGGGAAATCCGGGCAGGCGGCGGCGGCGTAATTGCTGCTGGTCCAACCGCCGAGCGAAATCTGCACGACCAGGATGACGAGGGCCGCGATTGCGAGTCTTCGCACCGGACGTTCCGACGCTTTCAGCTCGCGACGTTGCGGCGGCAGCGCGAGCCACCAGAGCAGCGCGAGCGTCGTGAGCCCGCCCAGCAGATGCAGCGTCACGATCAGGGGCTTCAGCAGTAGGGTGACGGTCCACATGCCGAGCAGGGCCTGCAGCACGAGCAGGATGACGGCCATCCACGGAAGGATGCGCGGCTGCGCCGGGTCGCGCCGGTTCCAGACCGAAAGCGCCGCGAGGCCGAGAACGAGCAACGCGAGGGCGCCGACAATATAGCGATGCACCATCTCGTTGAGCGCTTTCTGGTAATCGAAGAGCCGGTCCGGATTCGCCGCATTGATCTCGGCGACACGATCGGCCGCTAGCGCGGGGTGGAAATTTCCGTAACAGCCGGGCCAGTCCGGGCAGCCGAGGCCCGCGTTCGTCAGCCTCACCCAGGCTCCGACCACGACCACGATCGCGCAGAGCACGGTCGCAACGAGCGCCGCGCGGCGAAACCAGGTCAAGCGCCGGGTTTCCGGCATTTCGACTCCCTAGCCGATGGTCGAAAGGCGCAGCAGGCGTTCGAGATCCGCGAGCAGTCCGCGCGCCGAGCCGGTCGCAGGGTAACTCATCATCAGATTGCCATGGGGGTCCACTATATAAATGCCGGCGCTGCCATCAGCGGCGGGCGGAAACTGCGCGCGCAGCACCGCGCCTTCGCTGCCGGTCGCAGCGAGCAGTAGGAGATCCTCGTCCCGCAACGGGAAATCGGCTGCACAACATTCGCTCCCGTGCAGCAGCACGCGCCGAACGCGCTCCGCGTCCTTGTCGAGCGCGAGCCGCACTTGGCCGAGCTCCGCCAGCACGGCGACGCAGCGATCGTCGCAAGCGCCCTGCACGGGGTGCACGAGGAACCAGCGGCCGCGCAGCACCTCCGTGGGAAGCGGCCGCGGGGGATGGATCAGCTCGCCACGCACGTCCGCGGTCGGCCGCCAGCCCGAAGAAAAGTAGAGCCAGGCCGCCGCCGCGAGTGGAAAGATGAAAAGCGAAGCCATGAGCAAAAGCTGGCGCCGGCCGGAATGCGGATCCCCTGGCGCAGTCACGTCGCGTCTCCCGTCCGACGAAGGCTCAACACGAGCCAGATCGCGACGGCGAGCGCGGCGAAGGCAAACCACTGCACGGCGTAGGCGAGGTGGCGCGTCGGCGGCGTGCCCGGTACGGTCCATGCGCGGACGAAGCCCTCGGGCTCCGCGGGATCGAGCAGGATCACGCGCGGGTCGAGGTCGCGATCGAGCAGGTCGGATAATTCCTTTATCCGCGGATACTGCACGAGCTTCGGCCAACCGGCGGGCGCTTCCGCCGCGAGCTCGATCGGCGGGCGGGGCAACTCATCGATGCGGCCGGTGATCGCGCGCAGCTCATCGCCGACCGGGACTTCGGGCAGATCCTCGCGGGTCGCGCCGAAGGGAAGCCAACCGCGATTGACGAGCACCGCGCTTCCATCGGCGAGCAGGAGCGGTGTCAGCACCTGCACGCCCGGCCGCCCGGCATGGCTCATGTTGTCGAGGAGGAACTGGCGGTCCGTGTCGTAACGGCCGCGGACGGACACGCGCTGGAAGCGGGGCGCCTCGCTGGGGAGTTGCCGCCACTCGAGCGCCGGCCCCGCCCGCGCGAATTCGGCGGCGAGCGCGCGTTTCTCCGTCGCCCGCCCGAGCTGCCACTCGCCGAGCGCGGCAAACAGGACGACGGCTGCGACGGTCGCGACCGTTGCAACCGGCCGCGGTGCAAATCGCGATCGGCCCCGGTTCAGCACCGGGCTATACTCGCGCATCCGAACCATCGGGGCCGACCCATGACAGGCGTCAAGTGGCTGGTGCTCGCCATCTTCTTCGCGATCATCCTGAGCCTGGTGTCGGCCATGCTGCACCTGGTGCACGACTACAAGGGCGAATCGCGGCGCATGGTACGCGCGTTGAGCGTCCGCATCGGCCTCTCGATCGCACTCTTTATCGTCCTGTGGCTGACCTGGAAGATGGGCTGGATCGAGCCGCACACGGTCGGCGGCTGATCCGCTAGTCCTCGCCCGCCGTTTCAGCGAGCGCGCGGATCGACGGGAGATTCCGCCAGGCGCCCCTGATGTCCATTCCGAAACCGAACACGAACCGGTCCGGCACGCCAACGCCCGCGAAATCCGCCTCGACCTGCGAAGGCACCGCGCGCTGCTTGACTGCGAATGCGGCCAAGAGCACCTCGCTGGCCCCCAGTTCGAGGAAGCGGGCGCGAATCGCCGCGAGCGTGCGGCCTTCGTCGAGGATGTCGTCGAGCAGAAGCACGATGCGATCGGTCATCGGTTCGTGCGGCCCGCGATCCACACGAGCTCGCCGCCGCTCGTCTCCCGCCCGTAGCGGCGCACGTGCACGTAGCTGTAATCGAGCGAGAACGCGAGCCTCGGTAGCAGTTGCCCCGCGAAAACCTGCCCGCCATTCATGACCGTCACTACGAGCGGGTGACTGCCGGCGAGTCGCGCCGTGATTTCGACGGCCAAGCGGTCGAGCGCCGCCTGCACGACTGCGGCGCTCACGATCTCATCCGAACGCGGTAACACACCGTTCATCGACGAATTTTACCCTTCACGGGACTGCTGCGACGAAGCGGACGCGGGTCGCGCCGGGGCGTTGCCGGTCGCCGGCCGCCGGCGGCCGCCAGTTCCTAGAATGACCCTGCGGCGAAATGGGGACGCAACCCTTTCCCCTTTTTCCGCATCAATGATGTCAAGGGAGTCCGCGTGAACCCGACCGAGAAATCGCTGAAGAACCCCATCGGGGTCGCAGTCGGCGTCGGGCTCATCATCGTGCTCGGCATCGTCAGCCTCGTGAAGCTGCCAGTGCAGCTCTTTCCGGACATCGAAGAGCCGGTGATCACGATTTTTACGGGCTGGCGCGCGGCCGCGCCGACCGAAGTCGAGTCCGAGCTGATCGAGCCGCAGGAGCAGGCGCTGCGCGGCCTGCCCGGCCTGCAGGAGATCCAGTCCTTCGCCAATGCGGGCGGAGCGTTCATCAACCTCGAGTTCGCAATCGGCACGGACATGGGCCGGACGCTGATCGACGTGATCGCGCGCATGAACCAGCTCCCGCCGCTGCCGCGCGATGCCGATGCGCCGCGCATCTCGCTTGGCGAGAACGGCGGCAACGGCCCGAACGAGACCTTGTCCTGGTTCTTCGTGCAGTTGAAGCCGGGCACGCCGGGTCCGGTCGAGAACTACCGGCGCGAGGTCGAGGACCTGCTGCGCTCGCGCGTCGAGTCGATCCCGGGTGTCGGCACGATCAATGTCAACGCCGGCGCGCCGGACGAGCTTCGCATCGAGTTCGATCCGTATCGCGCGGCGGAACTCGGCATCCCGATTCCCGCCATCGTCGGCGTTGCCGGCAGCGCGGACGATGTGTCGGGCGGATTCGCGGAGCTCGGCCGGCGCCAGTACACGCTGCGTTTCGCCGGGCGCTACCGGCCCGCGGATCTCGGCGAGCTGGTGCTCGATTGGCGCGACGGCCGGCCGGTGAGGCTCGCCGACGTCGCGACCATTTCGGTCGAGCGCGGCGATCGCAATTCCCTCGCCGTGCAGAACAACAACCCGGCGATCGCGATCCAGATCATCAAGGAGTCGGGGGCCGACGTGCTCGCGACGCTCTCGGCCGTCAAGGCGGAGATCGCGGAGCTGCGCGAAGGCCCGCTCGCCGAGCTCGGTCTCGCCATCGAGCAATCCTTCGATCCCTCGGTCTTCATCAACCAGGCGCTCGGACTCGTCGGCGGCAATCTGCTGGCCGGCGTGCTGCTCGCCGTCGGCGTGCTGTGGCTGTTCCTGCGCCAGTTCCGCTCGACGCTGCTGGTCGGCATCGCCATTCCCGTCAGCGTGCTCGCGACCGTGCTCGTGATGATGGTGACGGGCCATTCTCTCAATGTCATCTCGATTGCCGGCATCGCCTTTGCGGTCGGCATGACGCTCGACGCCGCGACCATCGTGCTCGAGAGCATCCTCTCGCACCGTGAGCGTGGACGGAGTCCCGCACAGGCGGCGCTCGAAGGCGCGACCCGGGTGTGGCCGGCGCTCTTCGCCTCGACGCTGACGACAATCATCGTGTTCCTGCCCGTCATCTTCATGAAGAACGTAGAGGGACAGCTCTTCGCCGATCTCGCGCTCACGATCTCGGTCGCGATCGCCGTGTCCCTGATCATGGCGATGACCGTGCTGCCGGTCGCCGCTGCGCGCTGGCTCGCGCCCGCGGGCGCCGCACAGAAACCGGCCGAATGGCCGCGGCGCCTCGGCGAACGCATGGCGGCGCTGACCGACAGCCCGCGCCAGCGGCAGGTGACGATCGGCCTCTGCCTCGTCGCGCCTGCGGTGCTCACCTGGCTGCTGCTGCCGCCGATCGACTACCTGCCGCCGGTCAAGCGCGATGCGATTGACGGGTTTTTCCAGTTCCCGCCCGGCATGAACGTGGATGCGATCGAAGAGGAAGTCGTTCGGCCGATGGTGCAGCGCCTCGCTCCCTACATGGCGGGCGAAAAGGAACCGAAGCTCAAGAACTATTACATCCTGATCTGGCCGAACGGCGGCGGCTCGATCGGCGTGCGCCCGCTCGATCCGTCGAAGATCGACGAACTCGGCCGGGTCGTCAACGAGGAGATCACGGCCGGCTTCCCGGATCTCCAGGTGTTCTCGCAGCAGGGCAACCTATTCGGCGGCTTCGGCGACGGGCGCAACATCGAAGTGCGGATGCAATCGTCGGATTTCGACGGGCTGCTGCGCGCGGCGCGCGCTGCCCAGGACGTCATTTCGGAGAAGCTGCCGGGCGCGCAGGTGCGTTCGTTCCAGGATCTCGAGCTGTCCGAGCCGGAGCTCCGGCTCGTGCCGGATGACCGGCGTATCAGCGAATCCGGCTGGACTCGCGCGAATGTCGCGACCGTGGTCCGTTCGCTCGGCGACGGTATCTGGGTCGGCGAGTACTTCGACGGCGAGCGCCGTCTCGACATGATCCTGCGCGCGAGCGGCTGGGAGAGTCCGGACGCGCTCGCGGCGGTGCCGGTCGCGACGCCCACCGGCGGTGTGGTGCCGCTCGGCGAGCTGGTCGCGATCGAACCGACCGTCGGCACCACGGGACTTCGGCGCGTGGATGGCCGGCGCACGATCGGGATCAATGTCATCGCACCGCCCGGCACTTCGTTGCAGCAGGCGATGCAGAAGATCGAAAGCGACATCGGCCCGGCGATCCGGCCGTTGCTGCCGCCGGACGGCGGCATCCGCTACGCGGGCGACGCCGGCAGCCTCGAGACTGCGCTCGCGGACATGCGCGTCAACATCGGGCTCGCGCTCCTCGTTCTGTTCCTGCTGATGGCGGCGCTGTTCCGCTCGGCGAAGGACAGCCTGCTCGTCATGCTGACCGTGCCGCTCGCGAGCCTGGGCGGCGTACTCGGCATCCGCCTCCTCAACCTCTTCACGCCCCAGACCCTCGACATGCTGACGATGGTCGGATTCATCATCCTGCTGGGCGCCGCCGTCAACAACGCGATCCTGCTCGTCGAAAGCACGCGTTCTGCGGAGCGTGGCGGCATGGACCGCCGGAGTGCGGTGCGCCATGCGCTGGAGCAGCGCACGCGGCCGATTTTCGCGACGTCGCTCGGGCAACTCGCGGGATTGCTGCCGATGATCATCGTGCCCGGGCCGGGCGCGGCGCTGTATCGCGGTCTTGGCACGGTCATCGCGGGCGGCATGTTGCTCAACACCCTGTTCATGCTCGTGCTGCTGCCGGCGCTCCTGCGTCTCGGCGAGACCGCTTCGGAACGGAGTGTTGAGGGCGCGGCGCAACCAGCCGTCGAGGAAGGTGCCGGATGAACCCGATGAAACACGAATCCCTTGCATGGGGCGCGGCATGGGCGCAAGAACAGCAACCGCCGGCGCCGGTCACAGTCGCGCCGGTGACCAAGGGGAACCTCGCTGCGACGGTCACGGCGACCGGCACGGTGGTCAGCCGCAACGACGCGCGGCTCGCGGCCGAAGTGGCCGGGCGGCTCGACTGGGTTGCGGAGCCGGGTGCGAAGGTCGCGAAAGGCGCGCCGCTCGCGCGCGTCGATGCGCGCGCGCTCGAGTTGCAGCTGCGCGAGAACGACGCGCAGATTTCGCGGCTCGCCGCGAACGCCGAGCTCCTCGACACGCAGCTCGCCCGGCTCAACGCACTGCCGGACGGCATCGCCTCGAAGAGCCAGATCGACGAGGCCGCGGCCCGGCTCTCGATGGCCAGGCATGAGCTGGAGCAGGCGCGCGCCACCCGCGAGAGCACGCGGCATCTGATCGCGCGCGCCGTGATCCGCGCGCCGTTCCCCGGCCACGTGGCCGAACGCATCCGGCAGCTCGGCGAATTCGTCGCGGCAGGGACCGAGGTGCTCCGCCTCGCCGACACCGGGAACGTCGAAGTCGTTGCGCGCGCGCCGGTCGCCGAGGCTGGTCATCTCGCGGCCGGCCAGGCCGTGAAGGTGCGGAGCGACGCCAGGCAGCAGAAAAGCACGATCCGCGCGATCGTGCCGGTCGGCGACGAGCGCTCGCGGATGATCGAAGTCCGGATCGTCATGACGAGCGAAGGCTGGCCGATCGGATCGGCCGTGCGCGTGGACCTGCCGGCCGCCCGGCAGAGCGCCGGCCTCATGGTGCCGCGCGATGCGGTCATCGTCCGCGCCGATGGAGCACACGTGTTCCGCGTCGGCAAGGGCGACGTGGCGGAGCGCATCGCGGTGCGGGTCGGCAACGGCGATTCGGAACGCGTCGAGATCACCGGCCGGCTCGCGGCCGGCGATCGGGTCGTCGTGCGGGGCGGCGAACGCCTGCGCCCGGGTCAGGCCGTGACGGTAAAAACAACTACGGCTTCAGCGGCGGCCGCGGCGCAATCACCGAAACCCAGGAGCTAGCAAGGTCATGCTCCACTACCGCGCTTCGTCAATAGGCTTCGCCCTGACAGCAATCGTCATCGTCATCAGCGTTGTCGCTGTTCCCCCGACTCTTTCCGCGCAGGGAACTGGCATCGCGGCGCCCGCCCCGGTGCTGCCAGTGCAAGATGCCTATCCGCACGTGTCGCGTGATGGCCTTGTCGTCTTCCAGTCCAACCGAGTCGGCGGCTGGAAGCTGTTCGTGGCCCGGCTCGACGGGAGTGAGCTGCGGCAGTTGACGATTGGCCCCGGCGTGGATGCGACACTCATCTGGTCGCCGGACCGAACAAGAGTCGCGTTTGCGTCCGATCGTGGCGGCAACGAGGACGTGTGAATCGTGCGGGCCGATGGGACGGAACCGCGCAACCTGACCAATCATCCGGCTAGCGATAGCCATCCCAGCTGGTCGCCCGACGGTCGCCAGATCGTGTTCTGCTCGACTCGTGGTGACGGAGAGAACGACGACATCTATGTCATCGATGTGGATGGCTCCAACCTCCGGCGGCTCACCGACAATGGGCTGTACTGGGACACGTTTCCTTCGTTCTCGCCTGATAGCCGCAAGATTCTCTTCCGGCGGCTCCTGCGCGAACGGATGAGCGAGGGGACATTGGCCAATTCAGAAGTCATGGTGATGAACACCGATGGCACCGGCGTCGTCAACCTGACGCGGCACCCCTGGTTCGACGGCTGGCCGAGCTGGTCTCCCGATGGGCGTCGAATCGCGTTCAGCTCCAATCGATCCGACCCTTACCAGATCTATGTCATGAGTGCCGACGGGTCCGGAGTGACGCAGGTCGTAAACAGCCCCTTCACGGACATCCGGCCGCAGTGGCTGCCGGACGGACGCGGGCTCATCTTCAATCGGGAGCGCGACGGCAGGATCGAGATGCTGCAAGTCTCGACGCCGTAGAACCGTTTCGCTGGTTCAGTTGACATAAGTTCCTCCCTGTCGGTAACCGCGCAGTTGTCAACGCGGAACGATTCGCCCCGTTTACCCTCTGAATGACGTGGTGATTTTCCGCGATGGATTTGCGGAAGGAGCTTGACATGACAGGCAGGAATCACAGGTACTGGCGCTGGACCTGGACGCTGGCGCTCATGTTGTCGGTCGCGCCCACAGCGTGGCCGCTCGATCCGCCGGCGACGACCGGGCGCGCAATGGCGGTCGAGGACATCGTGAAGTCCTGGGAATCGGTCGATGCGCGCCTGACATCGTTGCTTTCCGAATTGCCGTCGGATGCGCACTCCGGCATCCAGCGCGCAATCGAGGCGAATCGCCAGGGACGTGAACGCGCAATGGCCGAACTTGAGTCGGCCGGCGCGGATTCGACAGCCGGCCGTGAGCGGGCGCAGCAGGCGCTCGCCGACGCGGCGACGCGGGCTGCACGCGGCCTCGACGAGGCCCGCGCACACGTGCCAAACGATGTGCTGCCGCGACTGGACGAGGCTGCGGCGCGCATGCGTGACGGCCTTGCCAAGGCCGCTGGAGCCGTCGCGACGGCTGCACCGGCTGCGGCACCCGCCAGTCGGCCGCAGACCAGCCGGCGGGCTAGAGTCGGCGGGTCGAGCGATGTCGCGCGCCCCGGCGGCGTGCCGGCAGGAGTTGGCCGCCCCAGCGATGTCGGCAAGCCGCAGACACCGGGACGCCCTGGCGACAGGTCGTAGCGCCGGAACCGGTCCGCGTACAGCCGGTTCAGCCGCTGCAGATAGCGCAGCGGAATTTCCTTCTCCATCTCGCGGCCGGCGCGCGGTCTGCGATCACGTCGTGATTCGCGGCGGCGATCAGTCGTCGTCGATGATGTCCACCCGCATGCCGGATAGTGGGGACTCACCGCTTCGGCCCGCCTCGCCGCGGCCGAGATAGACATTGAAGCTCTTCGTCGGTCCCGTGACCGTGTCTTTGATGAGCGGAATGAATACCGTGCGGCTTGTTTCTCCCGGTTCGAAGCGCTCGACACGCGCCCCGAGATCGATGTAGTCCTCGTCGGCGATCGCAGTGTCGTCACCGGTCCACCAGGCAATGGTTGCCGCGCCCGAGGCGTCGCCCGAGCGCCGGATGAGGATACGCGCCGCCACCTCGTTCTCCCGAACTGTTACGACCGGCTGAGCAAAGCTGAAACGCGTCACGCCCGGCGTCCTGGCGGGAGCTTCGGCCGCCGGCGCGACCGCAGGCGGACCGGCGTCCACCGTGGTGATCGTCGGCGCCGGTGTCGGCGCCGGCGCGGCAACGTTCGGCGCCGCGTTCGTCGGCGCAGCCGTCGGCGCGGCAGTCGTCGGTGCGGGAGCGGACGGCGGAGCCGTCGCCGGGGGAGCGGTGGCACCCGGGGCGAGAACCATTGCCGGGTCCGGATCCGTCACCGTGGCGACCTGCGGCAGCGGCGCGTCAGTCCCCATCACGTCATCCGCGGCGGGTTCCGCCGGGCGAGTGCCGGCTGCCGTCGTGGAATCGCCCTGCAGCTTCGCGTCGATCGCTGCCATCACCGACTCGGCCTGCTCCCGCAGGCGGTCCTGATAAATGTATGCCAGCGCGCCGATGCCGAGCACGGCGAGGAGCAGGAGCACCCTGCCGAAAGTTCCCGAGCGTCTCGGTCCGTAGGGGACCACGCGCTCGCCCAGCAGCGGCGGGGGCGCGTACGCCGCGGGATCGTACGCCGGCTGCGGCTCCTCGCCGGCCGACACGACCGTGCGCAGCCGCTCGATGCCGGTCACGCCGAATTCATCGAGGAATTGCGCGACGCTCGGCGTGCGGTCGTCGCGATGCACCGCGAGCGCGCCCGCGAGCGCGCGCCACTGGCGCGCGGAGATCGTGGCGATGGGCGCGGGTTCGAGCCCGGCGCGATAAGCCTCCTGCGCCGTGTTCCCGTTGAACGGATGCCGGCCAGCGAGCATTTCATACGCGAGGCAGGCGAGTCCAAAGACATCGTCCCGCTTGTCCGGCTTTCGCGCCGGGACGCCGAGATCGTCGTCGGGATTGTCGAGCCAGTCGGTTGGGACGATGTCGAGCAGCTTCACCTCGTAACCGAAGGTCACGAGCACGTTTTCCGGCTTCAGGTTGCCGTGCACGATCGACTTGGCGTGCAGGTACTGGAGCGCGTCGCCGGCGGCGCGCACCACGGCCGCTGTTTCCTCGAGGGGCAGCTCGGTCACGTCGCTCAGCACGAAGCGGAGCGAAGCGCTCTCGAGGAGCTCCATGACGAGATAGAAGCGATTGGCGTCGCGCCCGTACTCGAGCAGCTTGACGATGTTCGGATGCGAGATCGTTTGCAGTTCCACGGCGCCGCGCTCGAAGTCGGCGGCGAAGCTCGGACGCGAGACGATCTTGTCGTCGATCAACTGGATCGCGACGAAATGCTGGCTACCGGAGCTCCGGCTGAGATCGTCCTGCGCTTCGTAAATGGCGCCGAGCCGTCCGCTGCCGATGCGCGCGCGCAGCCGATAGCCCCGGTCGGCAAGCCGATCGGGCGGCGACGAACCGCCGCTCCCCGGCTGACGATTCGGCGGTTCCACGGGACGCCCCTCCCATGGCTTGCCCGGCGCCTGGTCCTCACGCCAGGGCAGTGGCTGGGTCTGAGTCGGGTCGATCATTTTCTTGTCGCCCAAGATTGCCATTGGACACCTAACCGGTAGCGGAAATCCATGCTGTCATCGGCCCGGGGAGGGATCATCCGGCGCGACGTCGCGGAACGGCGACGTCGCCAAAACTCCGGGAAAATCAATCGAGATAGCGCTCGATCCTGCGGAACAGGTCCACGCGATCCACGAGATCGGTCAGCCAGTCGAGCCGGTCGGTCGGAAGCTTCAGCACGGGCGAGAGGTCGTAGCGCTTGAACCAGTCCTCGTACAGGCGGTTCAGACGCCTCAGATACTGTACGGGGATTTCTTTCTCCATCGCGCGGCCCCGGAGGCGGATTCGCCGGCGCAAGGTCCTGACCGGGCAGGACAGCTGGATCATCAGGTCCGGCGGCCGGAGCGCCTTGCTGATCGAGCGGTAGAGCTGCCAGTAGGTCTTGAAGTCGCGCCGGTCGATGTAGCGCTGCCGGTGGAGGTTCAACGCAAAGATCTCGGCGTCCTCGTAGATCGTGCGGTCCTGCACGACCGTGCCGGCCTCGTCCTGGAGCTCGAGCTGCAGGCGGAACTTGTGCGCGAGGAAGAAAACCTGGGACTTGTAGGCCCAGGTCTTCATGTCGCGGTAGAAATCGGCGAGGTAGGGGTTCTGCTCGTTCGGCTCGTAGAACGGCTTTATGTCGTATCGCCGGCACAGGAAGCGCGTCAGCTCGGTCTTGCCCGCGCCGATGTTGCCGGCGATCGCGATGAAACGCTTACCTGCTACGGGCGCGGCCCCCACGCCGCGTCAGAGCCAGTAGACGAAGATGAAGAGTCCCAGCCAGACGACGTCGACGAAGTGCCAGTACCAGGCGACCGCCTCGAAGGCGAAATGCTGGCGCGGCGTGAAATGACCCATCAAGCAGCGCAGCCAGATCACGACGAGCATGATCGCGCCCACCAGCACGTGCAGGCCGTGGAAGCCGGTCAGCAGGAAGAAGGTCGAGCCGTAGATACCCGTGCCGAGTTGAAGGCCGAGTTCGAGCCAGGCATGCCGGTACTCCCATACCTGCACGCCGAGGAAGACAAAGCCGAGCAGAAAGGTGAGCGCGAGAAACAGCTTCAGGATGCCGCGATGCGCACTTTTCATCCCGTGGTGCGCAATCGTGATCGTGAGCCCCGAGGTCAGCAGGAGCGCCGTGTTGAGCGCCGGCACGCCGAAGGCCGGAATGATCTCGTAGCTGCCGTCGTCGCGCGGGCTGACGGCGCCGGGACCAATGCTCGGCCAGCCGGCTTCGAAATCCGGCCAAAGCAGGCTCGTGATCGCCTTCGCGCCTTCTCCGCCGAGCCACGGAATGGAGAGCTGGCGCGCATAGAACAAGGCGCCGAAGAACGCCGCGAAGAACATGACCTCGGAAAAGATGAACCACATCATGCCCATGCGGAACGAGCGGCCGACCTGCTCGTTGTAGAGCCCGGCCTGGTTCTCGCGGATCACTTCGCCGAACCAGAGGAAAAAGAGGGTGGCCAGGAGCAAGAATCCGAGTCCAAGCACCCATCCGCCGATCGCCGAGCCGTTCAGCGTCGCGGCGGCGCCCGCCATCAGCACGAAGAGCGAGGCGGATCCGAAGAACGGCAGCCGGCTGCCGTGCGGGAAGTAGTACTCGCGCGATTCGTGGGCCTGTCCGGCGTGTGCCATGCGCTCAGCCTTTCGAGTCGTAGAAGGCATAGGAAAGGGTCAGCCGGTCGATGCCGGGCGGCAACTCGCGGTCGACCACGAACCGCACGGCCATTTCGCGCTCTTCATCCCGCGCGAACTTTTGTGGCGTGAAGCAGAAGCATTCGGTCTTCACGAAGTAGCGCGCGGCCCGCATCGGCGCCACGCTCGGCACGGCCTGGCCGGTTTTCTCCCATCCCGAAAGGTTGCGCGCGCGATAGTGCGTCTCGTACAGCCGGCCCGGCTGCACCTCCATCGTCACCGCCACGGGCTCGAACTCCCAGCGACCGCCATCTGGCACGGACGCGGTGAACTCGACGACCACCGTGCGATCGGCGACCGGCGCCTGGCCGTCCGCCACGCCCGCGCGGCTCAACTGCGCGCGCGTGCCGATACCCGTGATCTCGCAGAACACGTCGTAGAGCGGCACGAGCGCGAAGCCGAAGGCAAAGCTGCCGGCAGCCATCAGCGTGAGGCGGAGCGCAAGGCTGCGGTTCTCGCGGCGCTGCGATTCGCTCATGTGCCCTGCTCCAGGAAGCGGAGCAGCAGGTAGCCGAGATAGACGGCGGCCGCCACGCCGCCGAGCGCGATCGCGAGACGCAGGTTGCGGTCGAGCCCGCTCACTTGATCTCCGGCGCCTTCGCGAAGGTGTGGTACGGCGCGGGCGACGGCACCGTCCACTCGAGGCCGTGCGGCCAGTCCCAGACTCCCGCCGTGGCGCGCTCTCCGCCCCTCACGCACTTGACGATCAGCCACACAAATAGGAGCTGTGCGAGCCCGAAGCCGAAGGCGCCGATCGACGAGACCATGTTCCAGTCCGCAAACTGCGTCGCGTAGTCGGGGATGCGCCGCGGCATCCCGGCGAGCCCGAGGAAGTGCTGCGGGAAGAACAGCACGTTGATGAAGATCGCCGACAGCCAGAAGTGCCATTTCGCGAGGCGCATGTCGTACATGTGGCCGGTCCATTTTGGCAGCCAGTAGTAGACCGCGGCCATGATGGCGAACACCGAGCCGGGCACGAGCACGTAGTGGAAGTGCGCGACGACGAAGTAGGTGTCGTGGTACTGCAAGTCGGCCGGCACGATCGCGAGCATCAGGCCGGAGAAGCCGCCGATCGTGAACAGGAACAGGAAGGCGAGCGTGAACAGCATCGGCGGCTCGAATGTCAGCGAGCCGCGCCACATGGTCGTGGTCCAGTTGAAGATCTTCACGCCGGTCGGCACGGCGATCAGCATCGTCGAGAGACTGAAGAAGAGCTGGCCCGCGAGCGGCATGCCGACCGTGAACATGTGATGCGCCCAGACGATGAACGAGAGAAAGGCGATTGACGCGATCGCGTACACCATCGTCTCGTAGCCGAAAATCGGCTTGCGCGAGAATGTCTGGATGACTTCCGAGACGATCCCGAACGCCGGCAGGATCATGATGTAGACTTCGGGGTGCCCGAAGAACCAGAAGATATGCTGGTACAACACCGGGTCGCCGCCGCCCGCCGCGTTGAAGAAGCTTGTCTGGAAGAAGTAGTCCGTCAGGAGCATGGTCACGCCGCCCGCGAACACCGGCATCACGGCGATCAGGAGATAGGCCGTGATCAGCCAGGACCAGGAGAAGAGCGGCATCTTGAGGAGCGTCATGCCCGGCGCCCGCATGTTGACGATGGTCACGATCACATTGATCGCGCCCATGATCGAGGACGCGCCCATCAGGTGGATCGCGAAGATCGACATCGGGAACGCGCTGCCGGACTGCAGCACGAGCGGCGGATAGAGTGTCCAGCCGGAAGCCGGCGCGCCACCCGGCATGAAGAGCGTGGCGAGGAGCAGCAGGAAGGCGAAGGCGAGCAGCCAGAAGCTGAACAGATTCATGCGCGGCAGCGCCATGTCGGCGGCGCCGATCTGCATCGGGATCATCCAGTTGGCGAGCCCGACCGTCGCCGGCATCACCGCGCCGAAGACCATCACCAGCGCGTGCATGGTCGTCATCTGGTTGAAGAACGCCGGATCGACGAGTTGGAGGCCGGGCTGGAACAGTTCGCTCCGGATCACGAGCGCCATCAGGCCGCCCACGAGGAACATCGCGAGCGAGAACACGAGGTACATCGTGCCGATGTCCTTGTGGTTCGTCGTCGTGAGCCAGCGGACCAGGCCCTTCGGCGGATGGTCGTCGTGGCTCACGTGCCCCGCGGCAATGGTGGCTTCAGGCATCTCTGTCACTCCGTCCGCGCGACGGTGACCGCCGCCTGCTGACCGGCCAGCCACGAGTCGAACTCCGCCTTCGGCTTCGCGACCACCACGATCGGCATGAAGCCGTGATCGGCGCCGCAGAGCTCGGCGCACTGGCCGCGATAGGTGCCTGGCTTGTCCTCGTCGACCGAAATCCACATCTCGTTGATGAAGCCGGGAATCGCGTCGCGCTTCATGCCGAAGTCCGGCACCCACCAGGCGTGGATCACGTCGTTCGCGGTGAGCAACATGCGGATCTTGACGCCGGTCGGGACGATGAGCGGCTTGTCGACCTCGAGCAGGTAATTCGGGACGGACTCCGGGTCGATGCCCGATCCCTTCTGGCGGGCGATGTCGCTCTCTCGCGCGAGACGGCTGTAGAACGACACGCCCGTGTCGAGATACTCGTATTGCCAGTACCACTGGTGGCCGGTGACCTTGATCGTGAGGCCCGAATCCGAGGTGTCCTCGATCAGGATCAGTTTCTCGACCGAGGGAATCGCCATCCCGATCAGGATCAGCACGGGCACGATCGTCCAGGCGGCTTCCAGTCGCGCGTTGTGCAGGAGCTTCTGGTCGGCGACCGCGCCGCGCGACTTCCGGAACCGGACCATCGCGACGATCATCGCGCCGAAGGTGAAGACCGCGATCACGAGACAGATCCAGAACATGATCATGTGCATGCCGTAGATCTCGCGCGACAGCACGCTGACGCCTTCCGGCAGGTTGACGAGGCTCCAGTCCGCGCGCGCGGGCAGGGCAGCGAGCGCCGCGAGGACACCGGCAACGAATGGCCGCTTCGAACTCCGCGTGACAATGGACAAGGAAGCTCCCGAGACCGACCCGCGGAACGCGGGCTCACGGCCCGCGCATCGTAAGGGACGGCTATCCATGCCGCAACCCGCTTTTCTCCTTTTATTCCAGCGAGATGCGGAGGATGCGCGCCGCATCCGGCAAGGCCGCCGCAGCTTCGCCGATTTCCGGATTCCGCATCCATGGAACCGTGCCGAGGCAGGGCGCGCCGAGCCTTGTCTCGAGCGTCGCCACGTTTGCCTCGCGGCGCGGGAAATCCGGATCGATGCAATTGCCGATCCAGCCGGCGAATGGCAGGCCCCGCGCGTCGATCGCTTCAGCCGTCAGCAGCGCATGGTTGAGGCAGCCGAGCCGCAACCCGACGACCAGGAGCACCTCCATGCCGAGCAGAGCCGGCAACTCGGCGCAGCTTCGCTTCGCGTCGAGCGGCACGAGAAAGCCTCCGGCGCCTTCAGCGAGAACGACATCGGCGGCTTCGCACAGGTACGCGTGCGCGGCGGCGATGCGAACCGTGTCGATTGCAATCCCGGCTTCCTCCGCCGCGATGTGCGGCGCAATCGCCGGCTCGAACAGCCAGGGATTCACGATCGCATACGGATGGCGGACGCTCGACTCGGACTGCAGCAGGAGCGCATCCTCGTTGGCGGGGCCTTCGGGTCCCGCGATCGTCCCGGCCGCGATCGGCTTCATGCCTGCGACCGCAACGCCCGTCTCGCGAAGCCTTCTAAGGAGCGCGGCGGTCACGAGCGTCTTGCCGATGCCGGTGTCCGTTCCGGTCACAAAGAACGATCGTGTCACTGCGGCGCCTTCGCGCGGCGCCCGAGCGCGGACAGGGGAAAAGCGAATTCGCCTTCGCGCCCGCGCCGCTCCACCGCTCCCCAGGCCTGGCCGAACACGACCTCGTAGCTCGCCGGCAACACGCCCTGCGTCCGGAACTTCTCGTAGGCGTCTTCCACGGCACGCAAGCGATTGCGCCCGGTCAGGCCGCGCGGGCGATCGGTCGTAGCGTTCTGCGCGCCGATCGCCTTGAGGTCCCGCATCAGGGCGAAGAGATCCGGATAGGTCAGCGTGAAGCGGCTGACGTCGAGCACCGGTTCGGTGAGGCCGGAGCGGATCAGGCCATCGCCGATGTCATGCATGTCGGTGAACGGATGAACGTGCGTGCCGCCATCGGCGGCGCGCCAGGCTGCGCGCAGCTCCGACAAGGTGTCGGGCCCGAAAGTCGCGAAGGTCAGCAGACCACGCGGCCGCAACACGCGCGCGAACTCCGCGAAGACTGCATCAAGATCCTCGCACCAGGGCAGCATGAGGTTGCAGAAGAGGAGATCGACGCTTCCGTCCGCCAGCGGCAGCGCCTCTGCGTTCGCGCAAACCCGTTCGAAGCGCGACGCCTCGTCCTGCCGGCCCGCTTCCCGCAGCATGGCGGGCGCGATGTCGAGCGCGAGCACGCGGGCGCGCGGCCAGCGCGTCGCGAGGGCAGCCGCTCCGCGACCGGTGCCGCAACCAAGGTCGAGGATTGCTTCCGGCGTGAAGGCGATCCAGTCGAGCCGCCCGATCATCTGTTCCCGCACGCGTTCCTGGAGCACGGCGGACTCGTCGTAGGTCGCACTCGCGCGATCGGCGTTTCTGCGGATCGCGTCCCGATCGAGAAGCGGGGCCGCATCGGGCGGTCGCTGCGCTCCTCTCATTCTGGCGCAGCGGGCCCGGGCGGCGCGATGTCGGCGAGCGCCGCCGCCAGCGCATCGACATCGCTGTCGCGATGCGCGGCGGAAAGGGCAACGCGAAGACGGGAAGTTCCGGCGGGGACGGTCGGCGGGCGGATGGCCGCAACGAAGAACCCGCAGTCGAGCAGTTTCCTGCTCGCTTCGACGGCGATGTCCGCTCCTCCGAGAAGGACCGGCTGGATCGGCGTCGTGGACTCGGCAAGGGGCAGGCCGGCGGCGACTGCCAGCTCGCGAAAGCGTCGGGTGAGGGCGAGCACGCGCTCGCGGCGCCAGGGTTCCTCGATGGATACGGCAAGTGCCGCGCGCGTCGCCGCGGCAACCGCAGGGGGCAGCGCGGTCGTATAAATGTAGGTGCGCGCGCGCTGCACGAGCGTTTCGATCAGGTCTGCATCGCCCGCGACGAAGGCGCCGAAGCTGCCGAACGCCTTGCCCAGCGTGCCGACGAGCGCCGGCACCTGCTTCGGCGACAGCCTGAAATGCTCGAGCGAGCCGCGGCCGGTCGCGCCGATCACGCCGAGGCCGTGCGCATCATCCACGCCGAAGAACGCGCCCTGGCGCGCGCAGGCGGCGGCAAGCGCGGGTAGCGGTGCGAGATCGCCGTCCATGCTGAAGACGCCATCCGTCAGCACGAGCGCGGGGCCCGGGCCGCGCGCGGCGAGCTTTCGCTCGAGCGTCGCGACGTCTCCATGCGGATAGTGATGCAGCTCCGCGCGGGAAATCCGGCCCGCATCGATCAGCGACGCGTGATTCAGCCGGTCGCCGAACACCGCGCCGCCTTTCCTCATGAGCGCCGTCGCGAGCCCGAGATTCGCCATGTAGCCCGTGGAGAAGAGAATCGTGCGCTCGCGCCCCGTGAACGCCGCAAGCTCCTCCTCGAGCGCATCATGTTCGGCTTGATGGCCGGTTATCAGGTGCGAGGCGCGGGCGCCGACGCCGTGGATGCGCGCCGCTTCGATGAAGGCCGCGGTAACCCGCGGATGCGCGGAGAGCCCGAGATAGTCATTGCTGCAGAAATCGATGCAGGCATAGCCATCCAGCTCGATCTCTGCTGTTTCGTGCGAGAGGCGGCGCACGGTGCGCCGGCGCCGGCGGAGGCCGCTGGCGTCGAGGTCCGCCAGCACTGGCCCGAACGAGATCGATGCGGCCGACACGGGTCAAGCACCCGCGGGCGCGGGCTCCGGCCGGATGCCGAGCCGCCCGAACAGCGCGTGATCGCTCGCCGTGTCGGGATTGCCGGTCGTCAGGAGTTTCTCACCGTAGAAGATCGAGTTCGCGCCGGCGAGGAAGCAGAGCGCCTGCATCTCGTCGCTCATCTGCGCGCGGCCGGCGGAAAGGCGCACGTGCGAGCGCGGCATCAGGATGCGGGCGAGCGCGACGATGCGGACGAACTCGATCGAATCGAGCGCCGGCGTGCCCGCGAGCGGCGTGCCTTCGACCTGCACCAGGTTGTTGATCGGCACGCTCTCGGGATGCGGGTCGAGCGTCGCGAGGGTGTGCAGGAACGCGATGCGGTCCTCCGCTTGCTCGCCCATTCCGAGGATGCCGCCGCAGCAGACGTGAATGCCGGCATCGCGCACGGCGGCGAGCGTGTCGAGACGGTCCTGGTAGGTCCGCGTCGTGATGACCTCGCCGTAGAACTCCTCGGAAGTGTCGAGATTGTGGTTGTAGTAATCGAGGCCGGCCTCGCGAAGCCGCCGTGCCTGCGCGGGCGTCAGCATGCCGAGCGTCGCGCAGGTCTCGAGTCCGAGCTCCGCGACGCCTTGCACCATCTCGACGACCTTGTCGAGGTCGCGGTCCTTGGGGCTCCGCCACGCCGCGCCCATGCAGAAGCGCGTGGCGCCGCTCTCGCGTGCCGCCCGCGCGCGCGCGATGACCGCGGCGGGCTCCATCAACGCTTCGCGCTCGAGCCCGGTGTCGTAGCGGATGCTCTGCGGGCAGTAGGCGCAATCCTCGGGGCAGGCGCCGGTCTTGATCGACAGCAGGGTCGAGACCTGGACCTGGTTCGGATCGAAGTGGCGTCGATGCGCCATCTGCGCAAGGTGAATCAGGTCACTGAACGGCAGCGCGTGCAGCGCGCGCACTTCCTCGAGCGTCCAGTCGCTCCGGATCTCGCCGATCGCGCCGCCGTTGTCGCCCATCGAATTGCTCCCCGTTCGGAACGAAAAACCGCCGCATGCCGGACGCGCCGGCGGCGCAGTCTCGCGTCGTGGCGCAGTATTCGAACGCCGTGCCGGACTGTCAACCGAGCCTGTTCCAACAGGTTTACGGCGCGTCCAAGACCTTGTTACACAGGCTTTTTCCGGCCACCTGCCTGCTCTGTCTCGACCCGGGCCAGCCGCCGAAACTGGACCTTTGCCGGGACTGCGAGGACGACCTGCCGCGGAACGATCCGTGCTGCCTGGTGTGCGCAACGCCGGTCCCGGCCAGTGACCAAGTTTGCAATCATTGCCTGCTGCGCCGCCCAGCATTCGACTCGGCGTTCGCGCCGTATCGCTACGAGTTCCCGCTGGTCGAACTGATTCATCGGCTGAAGTACGGCAGACAAATCGCGATCGCGAGGATTCTCGGCACGTTGCTCGCGCGCCGGATCGCGGAACGCGACCTGCCGTCAGTGGACGCGATCGTACCGGTTCCATTGCATGCGGCGCGCGAAGCACGGCGCGGCTACAACCAGGCTGGCGAGATCGCGCGCTTCGCGGCGGAGATCCTGCACCTGCCCGTGGAAGACCGGCTCGCGGAGCGGATCCGCAATACGGATGAACAGGCGGCCCTCCCTGCGATCGTGCGCCGCGTCAACGTGAGCGGTGCATTCGCGATCCGCGCGCAGCGCGTGCCAGCGTCGGTTGCGATCGTGGACGACGTGCTGACGACCGGTGCGACAGTCGATGCGCTGGCGCAGGCATTCAGGCGCGCCGGTTGCCGGCGCATCGAGGTCTGGGCGGTGGCGCGCGCCGCGGGTCAGCGATAGAGATAGTCCAGCGCGAGCCCGATGAAGACGACCATCCCGACGTACTGGTTGTTATTGAAGGCGCGAAAGCAGGCTTGAGGCTCGCGATGGCGGATCAGCCATAGCTGGTATAGGAAGAAGATCGCCGCGGCGGCGAGGCCCGCGCGATACCAGGAGCCGAGATCCGCCTCCTTGCCGGCGAGCCATAGCGCGAACAGGGTCATCGCCTGCATCACCGCGATGATGAGGCGATCGGCTTCGCCGAACAGGATCGCGGTGGATTTCACGCCAATGCGCTCGTCGTCCTCGCGATCCACCATCGCGTACATCGTGTCGTACACCGCGGCCCAGAGCACGACCGCGGTCAGCAGCAGCCAGGCGATCTTCGGCACGGCTTCGGTCAGGGCGGCGAACGCCATCGGGATGGACCAGCCGAACGCGACGCCGAGGTAGAACTGCGGAACGTGCACGATGCGCTTGAGCCAGGGATAGGTCACGGCGAGTACGGCGCCCGCAACCGCGTAGAGCTGGGCGTAAGGATCGAGTTGCAGCGCGAGCCAGACGGCGATGAATCCGAGCGCCACGAAAAGGAAGAGCGCTTCGGTCGGCGCGACGCGCCCGGCGGCGAGGGGGCGATCACGCGTGCGCGCGACCTGCGGATCGAAATTCCGGTCGGCGTAGTCGTTGATGACACAGCCGGCGGAGCGCGTCACCACCACTCCGGCCACGAAAAGAATCAGCATTCGTGCATCGGGGCGCCCTTGGCCCGCGATCCAGAGGCCCCACAACGCCGGCCACAGCAGCAGCCAGATGCCGATTGGCCGGTGTAATCGCATCAGGAGCGCGTACTCGCGAAGCGTCCTGCCGAGCGCGCGAAGCGCGTCGCGCACACCGCGCGGGTGCCATTCCGGTTTGTAGGAAGGATCGGCGCTCACGAATGCGCTTCGGGCAGGAACACTTCCTGCACCAGCAGGCGGTCGCCCTCGATCGCGAACCAGGAACGCCGTGCCCAGAGCGCGGCCGGCGGATCGTGCCGCCCCCTCAGCGCGCGATGATAGAGACGATCTCCCGCGACGAGCCGCGTGAATTCGAGCGGCCCGCGTTCGAGCGCGGGTAAAGCGGCCAGGCGTTCGCCCAATGCCTCGCGCCCGAGCGAGGCCAGCCAGTGCTGGCGCGCGAGCGTCGCGTGCGGAATCAAGGTCTGTGCGAATACCCAGGGCCGCCCGTCGCAGGTGAGTTCGATCTCGCGCACGAAGACGGCGTTTCCCGAGGCTACGAGGACGGCAGCGTCGCTGCCCGCCAACGGAGCCTCGCTCTCTGCGATGACCGCGAGGCCCGGCATGCCATCGCAACAGGCGCGCAGGCGCTCGGTCAGCAGACCTGGTTCCCGCAGCCAGGCGGCGGCAGCGGGTTCCGCGGCCGGCAAGAGCTCTTCCAGGCGCTCCGTCCAGCGGGGTGCCGGTCCTGTTTCCGTCCTGGCAGCGGGCTGTCCGTTCATACCCTTCCGTAGCGGGTCGAGGCGCCGATCCAGCGGCGCTTCAGCGGCGCAATGTTATCCGCATGCGAACGCATCATCACGTCGGCCGCCGCCTGCACCCGCGGCAGCAGGTCGGCGTCGCGCATGAGGTCGGCGACCTTGAGCTGCATGAGGCCGGTCTGCCGCGTGCCGAGCAATTCGCCCGGCCCGCGCAGCTCGAGATCGCGGCGCGCGACCGCAAAGCCGTCATTGGAGTTCCGGAGCACCGCGAGGCGTTCCTTCGCGAGGGTGGACAGCGGCCCGTGCCAGAGCAGGAGGCAACTGCTCGCCTCGCGGCCGCGGCCCACGCGGCCGCGGAGCTGATGAAGCTGCGCGAGTCCCATGCGCTCGGCGTTCTCGATCACCATCAGGCTGGCATTCGGCACGTCGACGCCGACCTCGATCACCGTGGTCGCGACGAGCAGCCTGATCTCGGCGGCCTTGAACCGCGCCATCGTGCGCTCGCGCGCGGGGGCCGGCATGCGCCCATGCACGATGCCCACCGGGATGTCGGGCAAGGCCGCGGCGAGCAGAGCAGCCGTGTCTTCCGCGGCCTGCGCTTCCAGCAGCGCGGATTCCTCGATGAGCGGGCAGACCCAGTAGGCCTGCCGTCCCGCGAGGCAGGCGCTCCGGATGCGGCGCACGATCTCGTCGCGGCGCGAATCGGGCATCACGACCGTCATGACCGGCGTGCGGCCCGGCGGCAATTCGTCGATGACCGAGACGTCGAGGTCGGCGTAGGCCGTCATCGCGAGGGTTCGCGGAATTGGCGTCGCCGTCATGATGAGCTGGTGCGGGTAACGACCCGCCCTGCCTTTTTCCCGAAGCCGCAGGCGTTGGTGGACGCCAAAGCGATGCTGCTCGTCCACGATCACGAGCGCGAGCTGCGCGAAGCTGACTTCCTCCTGGAAGAGCGCGTGCGTGCCGATCACGACGCTCCGCTTGCCGTCGGCGACCGCGGCCTGCGCGTCTCGCCGCGCGCGTGGGGTCAGGCGGCCGGTGAGCAGGAGCGGCTCGATCGAAAGCGGCGCGAGCCAGCGCGAGAAATTCTGCCAATGCTGCTCGGCCAGCAGCTCGGTCGGCGCCATCAACGCTGCCTGGCAGCCGGCCTCGACGGCATCCGCCGCCGCGAGCGCGGCGACGATCGTCTTGCCGGAGCCGACGTCGCCCTGCACCAGCCGGAGCATTGGGTGCGCGATCGCGAGATCGTGGCGGATCTCGCCGATGACCCGCCGCTGCGCGCCCGTGAGCGAAAAACCGGTGGCCGCCAACAGGCGTTCTGCCAGCTTGCCGGGCGCCGCAATCGGCCACGCGGGATCGCGGCGGATCTCGTGCCGGAGCTCGCGGAGCGAAAGCTGATGCGCGAGCAGTTCTTCGAAGGCGAGACGCCGTTGCGCGGGATGGCGGCCCTGCTCTAGTTGCTCGAGCTTCGCGTCGGGCGGCGGCCGATGCACGTACTGGAGCGCATCGCGGAGGCCCGGAAGCTTCAACTCGTACTGGATTTCGGTGGGCAGCCAATCCGGCAGCTCGCCGTCGCCGGCCGCGGCGAGCGCCTGCGCCGTCAGATTCCGGAGCCGGCCCTGCTGGATGCCTTCCGTCGCAGGATAAATCGGGGTCAGCACGTCCTGGACCGCCTGCGTGTCGGGCGCGTCCGCTTTCCGGTATTCGGGATGGACGATTTCAGGACCGTGCTTGCCACGGCGGACCTCGCCGAAGCAGCGCAGGCGCATGCCGCGCACGAGTTGCGCCTGCTGCGCGCCGCTGAAATGGAAGAACCGCAGCGTCAGGAATCCGGTGCCGTCGGACAGCCGCACGAGCAGCGAGCGCCGCCCGCGAAAGACGACCTCGGCGAGCTCGATCACGCCCTCGACTGCGACGCGCGCGCCGGGGCGGAGCGTCCCGATCGGCACGATGCGCGTGCGATCCTCGTAGCGCGTCGGCAGCCAGAACAGGAGGTCGGCGACGGTGTCGATTCCGAGTTTCCCGAGGCGCTTCGCGAGCGTCGGGCCGACGCCCTTCAGCTCGGTGACTGGGCGGCGCTCGATGGTCACGGAACGAGGATGCAGTCGACCTCGATCGCGGCGCCGCGCGGAAGCGCCGCCGCGCCGATGGTGACGCGTGCCGGGTAAGGCTCGCGGAAATACTCCTGCATGATGCGGTTGGCGACAGCGAACTGGGCGAGATCGGTCAGGTAGACGGTTACCCGCACGGCCGCGGCGAGACTCGACCCCGCCGCTTCCGCGACTGCGCCGAGATTGTCGAAGGCGCGCCGCGCCTCCGCCTCGAGACCGCCGGCGACGAGCTCCCCGCTCTTCGGATCGAGGCCGACCTGGCCCGATAGGTACACCGCGCCGCCCGCGGTGACCGCCTGTGAGTAGGGGCCGATGGCCTTCGGCGCGCGATCGGTGTGGATGATCTTCCGGCTCATGCGAGGCTCCGCTCCACCTTCATGACGTCCGGCATGCCGCGGATCGCGCGGATGATGCGCGCGAGGTGGCCGCGATCACGGACCTGGACTTCGAACAGGATCGTCGACTGGTCGCCCTGCGAGGAATCGACATTGACGTGGCTGATATTGCTCTGCTCGCCGGCGATGCGCGTCGCGACCTCCGCGAGGATGCCCATGCGATTCGTCACCTCGACCACGAGGCCCGCGCTGAACGAGCGTTGCTGATCCTTCTGCCAGACGGCGGAAATCCATTTGTCGGGCTGCTTGCCGAAGGCGGTGACGTTCGAGCAGTTCTCGCGATGGATCACCACGCCGCGGCCGCTCGACAGGAACGCGACGATCGCATCGAACGGTATCGGGAAGCAGCAGCGCGCGTAGCTGACGACGAGTCCTTCCGTGCCCGCGATCGCAAGCGGCGGCGCCGGGCCCGCGTCCGGGCGCTCGTCGTCGGCAGGCAGCAGCCGGCGCGCGATGAGACGCGCGAGCCGCTCGCCGAGGCCGATCTTCTCGAGGAGCTCCGTGCCGTCCTTGAGCGACAGCGATTGCGCCACCTCGTCGAGACGCCCGGCCGGCAGCTTCTTCATCGACAACTCGAATTCCTCCAGCGCCTGGTTCAACATGCGGCCGCCGAGCTCCGCGGCCTCGCCGCGCTTGAGCGTGCGCAGGTACTGGCGGATCGCGGAGCGCGCCTTCGCGGTCGTGACGAAACTCGCCCAGGCCGGGTTCGGCTGCGCACCTTTCGCCGTGATGATCTCGACGGTCTGGCCATTGCGGAGCACGGTGCGAAGCGGCACCAGGCGCCGGTCGACCTTGGCCGCGACGCAGCGCTGGCCGACGCCCGTGTGCACGGCGTAGGCGAAGTCCACGCAGCTCGCGCCACGCGGCAGGCGCATGATGTCGCCCTTCGGCGTGAACACGTAGACCTTGTCGGGGAAGAGGTCGACCTTGACGCTCTCCATCAGTTCCTCGGCCGAGCCCTCGTGCATTTCCATCACGCCCTGCAGCCATTCGCGCGCGCGCTGCTGCTGGGTCTCGCCGTCCTGCTCCCCGGTCTTGTACTGCCAGTGCGCGGCGATGCCGGATTCCGCCATGCGGTGCATGTCCTCGGTGCGGATCTGCACTTCGATCGGCATGCTGTTCGGGCCGAACAGCGAGGTGTGCAGCGACTGGTAGCCGTTGACGCGAGGGATCGCGATGTAGTCCTTGAAGCGCCCTGGCGTCGGCCGGTAAAGGCCGTGCACGAGTCCCAGGGTGCGATAGCACTCATCGACGCTGCCGACGATGATCCGGAGCCCGAACATGTCGACCACCTGCGACAGTGAAAGGTGCTTGCGGCGCATCTTCACGTACACGCTGTAGAGATGCTTCTCGCGCGCCTCGACGCGGCCATTCACGCCCGACGCGATGAGCGCCTTGCGAACCGCCTTGACGATCTTCGGCAGGAATTCGCGCTGGTTGCCGCGGGCGCGCTTGAGTTCGCGCTCGATCACGCGATAGCGCTGCGGATAGAGGGTGCGGAAGCCGAGCTCCTCGAGTTCCAGCTTGACCGAGTGAATGCCGAGCCGGTTCGCGATCGGCGCGTAGATGTCGAGCGTCTCGCGCGCGACCGAGCGGCGCTTTTCGGGGGGCATCGCGGAGAGCGTGCGCATGTTGTGCGTGCGGTCGGCGAGCTTCACCATGATGACGCGGATATCCCGCACCATCGCCAGGATCATCTTGCGGAAGCTCTCGGCCTGCGCTTCCTTGCGGCTCTTGAACTGGACCTGGTCCAGCTTGGTCACGCCGTCGACGATTTCCGCGACTTCCTTGCCGAACTTCTGTTCGACCTCCGCCATGGACGAAGGCGTGTCTTCGACGACGTCGTGCAGGATCGCGGCGGTCAGCGTCGCGCCGTCGAGGTGCAGGTCGGCCAGGATGTCGGCGACCGCGATCGGATGCGTGATGTAGGCCTCGCCGGAATGGCGCTTCTGGCCCTTGTGCGCGGTTTCCGCGTAGTCGAATGCCTCGCGCACGCGCTCGACCTGGTCGGCCGGCAGGTAACCCTCGATCTTGGAAGTGAGCTGGCCGATTCCGGGAGCGCGTCTTCCGCCCGGCAACAGTCCGAGGATGGAAGACGCGTATGTCATCGGATCGCCAATCTCGCGGTCAGTCCCCCAGGCCGAGCTGCGGCGCGCGGAAGTTGACGCCGAGATCGAGCGGGTTCTCCGGAATCATTTCCTGTTCCGGCTCCGGATCCGGCTCGCTCAGGAGATCGATCGTGATCTTACCTTCCGCGATCTCGCGCAGCGCCACCACCGTGGGCTTGTCGTTCTCCCAGTCCACGCGCGCCTCCGCGCCGTTGACGAGGCGGCGCGATCGCTTGGCAGCGAGCAGGACCAGGTCGAACAGGTTGTCGACCGTATGCAGGCAGTCTTCGACGGTGATGCGGGCCATGGAAAAGACCGTACTATCAGGGAATTGGACCCGAAATCATACCGGATTGCGGGGTCTTGCGGCCAGTTTTGCCGGAAACAGGGGGCTTTTTAGCTGTCGCCCTCGGCACGGCGCGACTTGCGCCCGCGGCGCTCGTTGGCGACGCGCGGCGCCTGGCTGAACGCGTCGAGATCTTCGGCGCGGCGTCCGCCGGCGCGGCGGTCGTCGTGGTGGTTATAGGTGCAGCGGCAGGTGTCGGGACGGGTGCAGCCTGGCAGGGGCAGGAGCGGCGCCTCGCGCGACAGCCAGCGGCGATTCTTGCCGGACACCGCCGCATTGCAGGCGCTCGGGCCCGGCTTCACCGAAACAGCATGCCAGCGTCGATCCGTCGCCGGGGTTGTGTCCTTGCCTGCCATGGGTCCTGCTTCTCCCTCCCGGCGTCAATGCTAGCGAATCCTCGGGCGGCGGTAACGGGTAGGCGTTGGCATTGTGACTCAGATCCCGAGGAGCTTTTGCAACTCTGCCTCGAGGCCGGGCCGGTCCCTGCGGCTGGCCTCGCCGCGACCGTCGAAAATTGCTTCCAGGTCGGCCAGCGTCTGGTCGAAGTTGCGATTGACCACGACGTAGTCGAAATCCCGCCAGTGGGACATTTCGAGGACCGACTCCTCCAACCGACGAGCGATCGCTTCGGCACTGTCTGTCGCGCGCTTTCGCAGCCGTGCCTCGAGTTCAGATCGTGACGGCGGCAGAATAAAAATAAGAACAGCATCTGGCAGCCGCTCACGTACTTGTCTTGCGCCCTGCCAGTCAATCTCGAGGATCAGGTCGCGGCCTTCGGCGAGCGCCGCTTCGACGACACTCCGCCGGGTGCCGTAGAGATTGCCGAAGACATTCGCGTGCTCGATGAATTCGCCCGTGGCGATAAGCCGCTCGAATTCCGCGCGGTCGATGAAGTGGTAGTCGCGTCCGTCTTGCTCATGGGCCCGGGGTGGGCGTGTCGTGCACGACACGGAAAACGAGACCGCGGGTCGGCGGCGCATGAGCGCCTGCAAGAGACTCGTCTTGCCGGCGCCGGACGGTGCCGCGATGACGTACAAATGGCCGCGTTTCGACACGCGGCGATTGTATGGTGCCGGGTCGTAGATTCGTAGATTTGAGTAAGGTCATGCAAATCTACGAATCTACGACCCGGCACCGCTAAGCGGCGGTTCCCGCTCGCAGGCCCGCGAGCAGGCCGACGAAGTCGCGCGTCACGCGCTCCGAGCCCAATGCCAGGGCGGCGCGGCGCGCCGCGGAACCCATGCCCCGCCGCATCCCGGCATCGGTCGCGACGGCGACCGCCGCCTCCACGAAGCCGGATTCATCTCCGCTCCCGACGAGGCGCCCGTGCTCGCGATCACGGAGATGCGCGCGCGCGGCGCCGTAGTCGAACGCGATCGTCGGCACGCCGCTCGCCATCGCTTCGAGCGTGACGTTGCCGAATGTCTCGGTCAGGCTCGGGAAAAGGAAAAGGTCCGCGGAAGCGAAGTGGGCGGCGAGATCTTCGCCGAGCCGCAGACCCGTGAAATGGAATTCCGGATGCTCGCGCGCAAGACGCGTGGCGATCGGGCCGGTACCAACCCAGATGAAACGCGCGGCCGCGTCGTGCTCGCGAATCTTCGCGAATGCCTTGATTGCGAGTTCGAGGTTCTTCTCGGCCGCGATGCGGCCCACGTAGATCACCGCCAGCCCTTCTGGCGCGATGCCCCAGCGCTGACGCAGCTTCTGGCTGCGACGCGCCGGGTCGAAGAGTTTCGTATCGACGCCGCGGGCGACGACGCGCACCCGCTCGAAGCCCTGCCGTTCCAGCCAGTCGCGCAATTCCGCGGTCGGCACGACGGTGGCGCCGGAAGAATTGTGGAGGTGTCGCAGCCAATAGCGCACCAGCGATGTCAGTGGGCCGAGGCCGTAGGCGCCGGCATAGGCATCGAAACGCGTGTGGAATCCGGTCGCGACTGGAATCCCGAGGCGCCGCGCCGTGCGTACGGCCGACCAACCGAGCGGTCCCTCGGTCGCGACGTAGACCGCATCCGGGCGCCACGCAGCGAATTCCCGCCTGAGCGCGCGGCCCGCCGGAAAGCCGAAGCGAAGGCCGGGATACTTCGGCAGCGCGGCGCCGGCGACGAGCAGCTCGCGAATCGGCCGCGCCGGCGGGAGCGTCGAGACACCGGGCTGACGCGGTCGCACCAGCTGCAGTTCATGGCCGTCTTCCACCATTCGCGAGACGAGCGTCTGCACGGTCAACGAAACGCCGTTGACTTCGGGCGGATAGGTTTCGGTGACGACCGCAATGCGCATGAGGCACCCCTAAGGCGGCGCCATTGTCGAAACCGGACATGGCAGGGGGATTGCCGCTCCGTGACGCTTTGATGAAGGCCGCGAAGGCCGCGGCATCAAAGGCTTAGCGGCGGTCCAACCAGGCGTCCGGCGTCGGAAAAGCCGCCGCCTCTTCCCGGAGCCACGTACGCAGCGCAAGGACCATCGGCAGGTCGACGTACGCGGGGGGGCAGACGAACCAGTACTTGAATCGCGAGGGCACGATCGTCTTGCTCGCGAGCTTCAGCCGCCCGGCTATGAGGTCGTGGGCGGCGATCGACCAACGCGCGGGCGCGTAACCGAGCCCCTCGATCACCGCCGATAGCACGCTGACGGAATCGTCGATGATCGTCGGCCCCGCGGGCCAGGGTGTCGGCGCCGTGTTCTTCTCGAACCGGGCCCAGGGCTCGTCGCGGGCCTGGAGCATCGGAATCCCCTGCAGGCTGTCGCGATCGTCGATCGAGCCGTGGCGCTTGAAGAGCTCAGGCGAGGCGACCACCACCAGCCATTCGTCCATGAGCTTGTCGTGTTCGAGGCCCGGCGTGACGCCCTCGCCGAGCCGGACCGCGGCGTGAAAATCGCTGCGTGCGAAATCCACCGCCTCGCGCGACGTGTGCCAGTCGACGCGGAGATCCGGAAATCGCGCATGCAGCCGATGCAGCCGCGGTGTCAGCCATTTCTGCATCAGCGATGAGAGTGTGCTGACGTTGATGATGCCGCTCGCGCGCTGCATCCGCGTTTCGCGCAGGATCGCGACGAGCGAATCGAGTCCGGACTGCACGTCGGGCAGCATTTTTGCGCCTTCCGGCGTCAGCTCGACTTTGCGGCCGCTCCTTCGCAACACCGGTATTTGCAGGTAATCCTCGAGCGCCTTGATCTGCTGCGAAACCGCGGCCGGCGTCACGTTCAGCGCTTCCGCGGCCTCCGAAAAGCTGAGGCGCGTGGCAACCGCTTCGAACACGCGAAGCGCATTGAGCGGCAATCGTCCATAGGCGGAAGCGGCCAAAAGTTTCCCTTAATCGAGCTTGAGTTAATGCGTTTGTTCGGAAGTCACCGGCACTTCAAAGTCTAGCCCGAACCGGGACGGAAGGGCGTAGTGCCCGCTCCGCCCGAACCCAGGAGAAAGGACATGAACGGACGTTTACAGGGTTTTCTGAGCTTTTTGGACCTGCTGGCCGAGGGCCAGCGCCGCCAGGCCGAAGTGGTCACGGGCCGTCGTTTCGAAGCGGCGCCCGGACTCCAGCCTGCCGTGGAACCCGCCAAGGTGGACAAGTTTCCCTTAACCGGCCATCAGAAAGCGCATTTGTTCCAGCCGGCCCCGAAGTCCAGAGTCGCATACAAGCATTGATTGTCGATTTTCATCAACCCGATACGACTACTGACGAAGGAGAACTGAAATGAGCACTTATTCGACGGTTCGCAATACGAGCTTCGCCACGATCCTCGTGGCAACGCTGGCCGGGATCGTGAGCAACGGCCTGGCGCTCGACCAGAGGGTCGTCTACGAGCGCGACGTGCCGGGCGCCGCTGCGGTGGCGGTCCTGCCGGAGATCGTAGTCACTGCCACTCGGCTTGAGACGTGATCGCCGTATACAGTGCCGGGCCACAGGTTCGCAGTCATTGAAGGTCAATCGTGCCGCTGCCTTCCTCCCCTCCAGCGCGCGAACGATGACTGCGAACCTGTGGCCCGGCACTTCCTTACAATCGGCGGATGTTTCCGATCCGGGATGACAATCCGCACTTCCTCACTCCGTACGCCACGTACAGCCTGATCGCCGCGAATGTCGCGGCGTGGATCCTGCTGCAGGGCTTCGGGACCGAGCCGGCTCTCTCCGCATCGGTTTGCCGGCTGGGGCTGATACCGGGCGACCTCCTGCAATCGGTTCCCGCCGGAACGAGTTTCCCGATCGGACCGGCGACGGCCTGCGTGCTCGGCGAAGGCGCGTCCTGGCACACCGTGCTCAGCTCCATGTTCCTGCACGGCAGCTGGCTCCACCTGATCGGCAACATGTGGTTCCTGTGGATCTTCGGCAACAACGTCGAAGACGCCATGGGCCACCTGCGTTTCGTCCTTTTCTACCTGCTGTGCGGTTTCGCCGCATCAACGCTTCAAACGGCAACCGATCCGGATTCCGTGATCCCTATGGTCGGCGCCTCCGGCGCGATCGGCGGCGTGATGGGCGCCTATGTCCTGATGTATTCGCGGGTGCACGTGCACCTGTTCGTCTTTCTGGGTTTCTACGCCACGACGATGGCCGTGCCGGCCGTGTTCATGCTCGGCTACTGGTTCGTGCTCCAGCTGCTGAGTGGCTGGACATCCTTCGGCGCGGAGGGCGGCGGCGTCGCTTTCTGGGCGCATGTCGGCGGATTCGTCGCCGGCGCGGCCCTCAGCCTGTTGTTCCGTAATCGGAAACTACTCGCGCGGCATCCCTATTACGGCTGGAAGCAGCACGGCTCGCCGACGGAGAGTTGGCATCGTGTCCGGCGCTGATCGGTGCGCGGTCCGGATAGCGCCGCTGCGAACCGTGGCTCGGCGCCCCGGCGGCGACCGTTCGTCGTGTCGCGGGCCATTCTGTCAATAACGCGTTGACGCCCTTCCAAGGCGTCGCAAGAATGCATTGGAGTTGAAAGAGGCAAACCCATCGAAAGATGGGGACGCAAAGCCACCGGTCTACCGACGGAAACGTCCACGACAGCGGGGTCGCCAACGAACGGTGTGATCACTCCGGCCAGCGGGCCGGCCCGCCGTCCCCGCCGACATTCCACCGGCACTCCTGGCTCACTGCGTCTTCGCAGCACGCGCATACCCGCGCATCCGATCGACAGGAGGTCATGACAATGTCCAGATTCCCGTTCTTCACCCCGCGGTTGCGGTTCGCAGCAGCGACGAGCGCCTTGATGCTCGCCATGCCGGGCGCAGCCAAAGCCGGACCCAGCACGGCTGAAACCGGCGCCTGCCTCGAGGACGCCAGCACGGTGCGTGCCTGCTCCGACAAGGAGCTGTCAAATGTCGTCGTGCAATGCGGCGACGAGTCCGGGTCGTTCTTCGTCAAGTACGATGAACTTGACGACGGCACATACGAAGGGCTGACGAACCCCTACGAGGGTGCCTTCGCCTGTCCGGAAGGAGAGGTCATTGCGGTCTTCATCAAGTCGGGCAGGAACCATTACGACGGACCGGCCATCGAGGGCCTGCCGCCGGGCAGCGGGGCTTTGTGGTCACCGTTAGCCTGCGGAGCGGAGGAAGCGGGTTGCCCGTCGGACGGTGACGAGGATGGCGGCGACGAAAATGGAGACGACGAAAGCAACGTGATCGCGGACTAGCTGCTGTTCAATTCCTCGACGTGGCCGCGGAGCCGATTGAACTCCTCGGCCACGTCCGTTTCTGAACGAAGATCGCGAGTTGTGAATCCTGCTCCAGCCCGGATGATCTGGCGGCGCTTGATGTCTTCCCGGAGTTTTTAAGGGCGGAGATCGTGCCGCTCATGCGCGCGGTACTACTCCACGTTCTGAATCTGCTCGTTAAGTTCGCCGTAAGCGGCTGACCAATAAGCCAATAACAGCGTCCTATCGCTGACGGCTACACCTACGGCTACACGCTGCTGTTTAGTCAAAGCCGGTAAGGGGCCCGTGTCAGGGCAGCCGCCAAGACCCGCGCGAGACCCAACTATTACTACGCAACGCGATCCGCGAGCATTTGGCCGCCGCCTGGTATGAGGAAGATGCGGTCATTGAATCGTTCCTCCGCAAGCTGAAGCGGCATCGCCTGAAACTTAGGTGATTGCAATGCGTGGCCCGGTGCTGAATGGTGCCGGGCCTTTTCTATTGCTACCGTCGGCCCGCTTCGGCGGGTCTTTTCTCGCTCGCACGAAACCCACATTCCTGCAGAACGCGTTCTACAGCAAATCCGGGCGCTAGTAGACGAGGATCGACGAATCGGCGAGGTGCGCCGAAGTCGGGATACGAGTCTAAGTCAACCGCCGGTCAGAATCTCCAGCCGATTCCCGCAAACAATTCTTCCTGCAGCGTACGTTGGCCACCTTCCGTCAGGTCGAATTCGAACCAGCGCATCCCGCCGAACGCCGTGAGCCTTGGCTGCAGTCTGATTTCGAGCCACGCACCGAGATCAGTGAGATTGTTGGCGGAACCGAAGGTCAGGATGTCCGGCGCATAGAACGCCTGTCCCGCCAGCGCGAGACCACTGTTCCGATCCAGCTCGTACCGCAGCTCCGCGCCCACGCTGACGGCGAACACGTCGGTATTCTCGTCTTCGAGCAGCGCGGCGTAGGCGCGAGGGCCCAACAAGATCTGCAAACGGTCAAAGTCCAATTGGACCGGGAACAGCACGTCGCCGCTCAGTACGATGTCACGTGACTCGCTCAGGAAGAAACCGCCGGAAACGCGACTGCCCCGCCCAACGTCGATGTTCGCGCCACTGTCGATATAGCGTAGTTGTAATGTGTCATCGCTCAGCGCGATTTCCGCGCGCGGGCGATCGTCCTGGAGACTCTGCGCGTGGGAATGTGTGACAACAATGACCAGCGTCAGGGCCGCCAGGCTAACCGTGATGGCTTTCAGCATGGGAACTCTCCTTGTCACCGACATGCAAACATCAGCCCCCGTACATTTGCGGGCGTGTTTTTGAGTCCAAGGATAGGATCGTAGCTTCGCAGTGCTAGTACTGCTTATGTCGCGTCTACGTGTAAGAAGGCGCTGACAGGCCCGGTGCCCGCGACCGGGCCTTTTACCTTCTCGGCACCTGCCTTGGGCCAAGGCACCCCTTGATTTTTTTACCGTCGCCGCTAAATTACGGGCCGTCAAATGTGTGCAGCCAACCTCGGAGAAGGAGCTACATCATGGACAAGAAAAGTGTTCGCGACGTTATCGGCGAACCGGAGGCCTGGCCAAACCATTTACACGTAGCCGGCGAGGGTCCGACCGAAATTCGAGGAGCGACTATCTCTCAGGTATTTACCGCGGGCAACGATATCGCGGTTTGCACGGAAGGTGGTGCGTGCGGTGCGACCTTCTCGATCTTCGCAGTCGAGGACAAGGAACTGCGTGACCGAATAGAGCGGGCCTTGCGACCTGGCTTGGACGTACACGAGGCAGCTGCCGCGGAAATCTGAGCGCCCGCGCGTGCTGGCGGTCGTGTGACGACGCGAGACATTTAGCGATGGCATATTCCAGATGGCGCTGAACCAGCTACGAAAGCGCACCCATTTTCGCCTCCGCGCGCTCCAGCGCATCTCAAAATCCACCTGCTCCGAACGAAACTCATTTCCGACTTGCGGCCACGCAAACTTGATTGTCAGTTTCTCAAACCGGCAAGTTCCGTCGAGATGCCGAGTGAAGAAGATCGTTCCCGATTCGCGAATTCTCTCTATTTCGTCCTTAAGCATTTCATGAGGAGAGCCTTCGAGAACTTGCATCAGCGTATCTGGAAAGGGAATTGCATCCCCGAAGCCGACGCCGAAATTTCCGATTCGCGCTTGCCTCTTTGCTTCACGGACAGCTGCCTTGCGCGTGATAGTAGTTTGACGGCGGGACACTTCGGCAAGGATGCGCCCGCGTATGTCGTCGAAGTACGCGAAGAACGTATGCCAGTAGCGCAGCGCCGCGTAAATCCAGATTGCCCAGAGTCCCCAGATTAAATAGCCGGGTCTCCCGATGTTGAACAAGAAGCCGTCATGTTCTACCTGTGGCTTCACGCTCGCGTGCAAGACGTAGAACGCAATAACAGCCACGCTTACCGCCAAGAGGAAGCGACGGTCCTTCGGAAAGGTCTCGGGAAGTTTTCTCATGTCACAGTCGCCTATCGTTTCCGGTCCCTGCCGCCACTCCGGCAGGGTCCAGTGCGGGAATCAATATAGACCGGGGTGCGGCCAAACGCCGCCCCGAAAGTCCTGACCGGCGGCCTGCCGTGTCATTCGGTCCGTGGGATCACGCGGGAAAACAAAGGCCCGCGCCGGAGCAGTACTCGGCCGAGCTGCCGCTGGGAGCCCGGGCGCCGCCGGCGCGGCCCCGCCTGATGTGAGCGACGACGGCGACGGACATACCTGCGGCGCGTGAGCCGGCGGGCGGGGGACTCGGCAGCGCCGCGTTCAAGGCGCGGGCCTGGCGCGGGGCAGATGCCTGAGGGCGGAGCGGTGCGGGTGGACGTTTCGGCGTTCGGGCGGCGTCCGGCCGGCTATCCCGGCGACCGGAACGGGTAGGGCAAGGTCCGTCGGCGGTCAGTTCAGGCCAGCCTGAGGTCGGCTACGCGCACAGGCGTACTCCGACATGTGCGTTTGAATTTCCTATCCGCTTACGGAATCGTCAGTCCCGTTCTTGAGGCAGCAAGGCGAATGAGTAAGTGCTGCAAGTCCGCGTGAAACACATCTATTCGACTCCGATCTGTCGCGTGCGGCCAGTTCATGTGACCGACAATGTTTCGGGGCAATCGGATCTGCTCGATGCGGGCAACCCAGGCATCAATGTCGGGAATGTCTGGCTTAAAAAGATGACTGTTGGCCGCAATGATCTTGCTGAGGTCGGACAGGAAAGCGTAGTAGACATCATGCTTGCCGGGCGAGCTATGCCAAGGCGCACTTGCATAGTCGGCTTTCCGTTTCGCGATTTGACCTTGAATCCCGGGGTCTACCGCAACTGTCCACCAGTTGGGGTTGATTTGAACGCTTAAGATCGAATGGACGATGACGCGAAAGCTGTTCTCGATTGCGTATAGCTTCCAGTAAACGTTCTGCGCAATATTCTTGCCGGCCGCATCAACACGGGCCGGGTCAAACGCAAACTGTCGGAAGTCCTTGATCGCGGCCATTGCCGAGTCGCGCTGCTATTATTTCTTCTTGGCAGCCTTCTTTGGCGCTTTCTTCTTGACTTGCCGTGCCTCATGCAAACGCTGAGTCACAACCTTTGTACTCGTATCCAAAATGTCGGCAATCTCACTATTAGTGAACCCGGCAATGCTCAATTGGACAGCCTTCTCTTTTTGGGTCGTCAATTGACGCAATAGCAGCATTGCAAGGAGACGTTCAGATCTACTAGCAGTGTCCATCTAGCGCTTCCCCTTTCTTGAGCGCAGGTTCGCAGTCAATGAGCGAACCGTTCCAGTTGATGTGTTGAGAACGTCCGCAATCGTTTGATTGTCCAATCCGGCACACTTGAGAAGGCGAGCGCCTTCAGTAATGCTCTTGCCGCTCGCGGCCTGGATCGCAGAGACCTTCAAAATCTGGTTTAGCAGCTCAATGATCGTCTGGTCGGAAGTCATTAGTTCGCCCTCCCCGCGCCGCCCTTCGGAAGCTTGATGTGACGTACGATCGCGCTGACGCGATGGATATCGCATCCAACTATTTTGCGAATATTCTTTTGCGGAACTCCGGCGATCCCAAGTTGCGCGATGAGAATGTCTTTCAGAACTTCGACCGCAGGATCGGTGTTCTTGGAGTTCGAGCGTGACTTAGCCATGTGCAACTCCCCCTCACGGATGGCGCAGTTCTTGTCGGCGGTTGGGTCTCCCCTAGTTGCGAATCCTGCTCCATTCGACTAGCTACGTCCATAATAGGGCGACCAATCCTATTGCGGACGAGAGTTAGGGCTTCTGCATGAACAAAGTCGGCAAGAACTGGACATGGGTGAGGTGGGCGCTCGTATTGCCGGCAGCTGTCGCCGCATTCTTTGCGAGTCAGTTGGTTGGCATTGTCCTCACACTGTTCGCACCGGATTTGTGGTCACAGCTAATCAACAGCGCATTGGGTGGCTACGCCTTCGTATACATCGGCGCGAGAACAGCGCCAAGGGAAGCTACTGCTATAGCAGTAGTGCTAGCTGTGATCTTCTATTTTCAACTCAGTGGTCGTGACCCTAGCCTTCGTCAAACCAGGCTCAGGATCAAGTTGGTGGATTGTTGTTACTTCAGCGATTGCGGTCTTCCTCGCTGTGGCGGCATGCCTCCAGATCCACACTGTGGCCGCGCAATCGCAAACGTCCTGACCCACAGCTGGCGCAAAATAGGTCGAACTGCTTGCTAATTCACCTTGAACCGCACGGGCTCGGCACGGACTACGAGCCGACCATGACGGCGCCGCAAGATCTTGGGTTTCATCGACCTATTCACCAGCCAGAATCTTGGCTTTCTGCGCCTCAAATTCGGCGTCGGTAAGGATGCCTTTCTTGTGCAGATCATCGAGCTTGATTAGTTCCCCGTAAATATCCCGATCCTTCGGCGTCTTGTCTTCAGTCTTCACATCTATGTTCTTGTTGTCCTCGATTACCAGGTCCGGCCTCGGAGTCAGAGAGGTGCGTCGAGCCTCGGGATCATCCGGACTGACAACGCGAAATTGATACTCAAACATTGGCCATTGGCCTGGACCTCCAACCGGCACTTCTCGAGCGGAAATTGCGACGGCGACTTTTCCTTGTTTTTCGGCGAATGCATTGGCGTCCCGAATTACGCCGGACTTCAATTTCGCCATGCTTGCAAAGATTCCTGCTTTTGAGACTCTTGTAAGCATGTAGGTATCCGGGGACAACTGGACGATTTCATCCGTCCGGTCACCCGCGTAGGCCATCGTAGATAGCAGAACGAATGACGCGAACAATGTGAGCATCTTTGATGTATTCATCTTGCGGGTTCGGCCGTTCTCCTGATCTTTGTCGGAGTGTGCTCCGTTCAGGCGTGGATCTTCAATAAAGACCCAATGCACGTCCCCAACGCAAGCTTGCAAGCCCCCCAATTACGAGGGCACTCCCGACTTCACCCTGACCCGGACCGGGACGGCAGGGACCAACTGAATGCCTTCACCCCGACCAGCCGATCTCGGTCAATCTCCGCGCGGCATTGGCTATCCGCCGAAATGCTGCAGCCCATCGCCTCACTCACAGCGAGCAGTTTTTCGCTCTTCTGAGTAACCGCTGCCCGAGGTGGCGCGAGGCAAGGGCGGATTTGAATGAGCTACCACCGAGCGCGGAAAATTGGAGCAAGTGATTGTGGATTCAAGTCACACCGGCGCGATGATGCTCGACGCGCCTCGCGAGCCAGAGCTGCACTTCGGATTCCACCCAGCCCACCGCGCGCAACCCGATGCGCACCCGACTCGGGAATCGGCGTTGGGACTCGAGCTGGTAGATCATCGAGCGTCCGAGGCCGGTGACTTTGCAGACTTGCGGCAAGCGAAGAATCTGGACGGCCGGTACCGATGCTGATGGGCAAGCTGTCATACGATCAAGATTACGCTTCACGGATGGGAAACCACGAGGCCGGGAACGGCGGTGAAAGCCGCAGATACCCGGCCAGCACCCAAGCGGCTGCCGCTACGGATGTGGGGTTTTGGCGTGTTTTGCCGTCAGATGGTCAGATGCAGGATAGGCCGGTGGCCGCTGTTGTTGAACAATCGTGGCCATGGTCGCCAGTCACTTCATCGCCGCCCGCGTGTCATCGGAGACGAAGGCTCGTCTCAAGACGCTGGCCGAACAGCGCCAGCTCAGCGAGTCGGCGCTGCTGAAGCGCCTGCTAGAACTGACGCTCGATGGTGCCGTGCAGCCGAAACTCGGCAACCCTGGCGGGGCTCGCAGGGTTGCCCGTGCCGCGCGCCTGTATCTGCGCCTGCGGCCCGACGACCAGCTGCTGCTGGCGGAGCGGGCCGCCGCCCGAGGCATGGCGGCAGCAACTTACGTCTCAGTGCTGGTGCGCGCGCATCTGCGACACCTGACACCGCTTCCCAAAGACGAGCTGGTGGCATTCAGGCGGTCGATCGCGGAGCTTGGCGCCATTGGCCGCAATCTCAATCAGATCGCCCACACGGTGCAGCGTGGTGGCTCCGCATCCAGTCCGCGGCGTGAGAACGTGGTTGCCATGCTCAGGATCTGCGCCGGGCTGCGCGACCACTTCAAGGCGACGCTGCTGGCGAACTTGCGCAGCTGGCAGATCGGTCACGACTCGCCGGATCCGTGAAGTTCATACATCTCCGGCGGAAAGAGCGCGCACGCCCCCTCGCAATAGGGCGCAACCTCATGTTCTCATTGCCGCGATTGCACCCGAGGATCTGACTTGCCGACGCCCCCACGGCTGCAGCCTGTCGCTTTGCGCATCGAACTGCTGGACGCAGCGCCGCTCGTCTGGCGCCGCGTGCTGGTCTCCAGTCAGTGGACGCTCGCGAGCCTGCATCGCTATCTGCAGTGGGTCTTGGGGTGGACGGATTCGCACGCGCACGAGTTCCAGGTCGGAGCGAGCATGCCCGCGGCGAGTTTGAGTATCGCTATGACATGGGCGATGGCTGGCGGCACCGGATCGTGATCGAGTCTCCGCCATCGACCTGGACGAACAAGGACCAGCCGCTGCCGGTGTGCATCGCCGGTGAGAACACCTGTCCGCCGGAAGACGTGGGCGGGCCCCACGGCTACACGTTGTTCCTGGAGATCCTTGGCGATCGCAAACACGAGCAGCACGAAGACATGATGCGGTGGATCGGAGGCGTATTCGATCCGAAGGGCTTCGACCTGAACCGGATCAACCGCGACTGGAAGGGTGCGAAGGCGCGCCGACGTTGATCGGCGGCTTCGATCATGCATACTTCCCGCCGGTGAAGATCTTTACCGTCGGATACGAAGGTCTTGAGCTGGAGGTCTTTCTCCGGCAGCTGCGACGCGCAAGTGTTCGGCTTGTTGTTGACGTTCGCGACATGCCGCTGTCCCGCAAGCGCGGCTTTTCGAAGACGGCGCTCGCAGAGGCGCTATGTGCGGCTGGGATGGCGTATCTGCACGTCCGCAGCCTGGGTTGTCCAAAGTCAGTCCGCGACCAATATCGCGCGGACCGGGACTGGAACGCCTACACCGCGGCGTTCATGAAGCACTTGCGGAAGCAATCCCAAGCGGTCAGCGAATTGGCAGTCTTGTGTGAAGAGCGCTCGGCGGCGCTTCTTTGCTATGAAGCGGATGCAGGATTTTGCCACCGAACATATGTGGCGCGCGCCGTCGCCGCCATGTCAGGCGGCAGTGTATTGCACATTGGTGCCGCTGGAATCACTCCAGATCGAGGGATTCCTGAGGCTGCTTAGGCGGATAGATCACGCTGACGATCAGCCACTGATCCGGGAATCGATGGATCGTTCCCAACAAGAATTTCAGATCCGACCCAGGCAGAGCTTTTCCGAACTTGTCGCGGAATGCGGGTTGCCAGTCATTTCCGTGCTTCTGCCTTACGTTCCAGTAAAGAGCGCCGGCCTCCCAGTCGACTATCTTGAGGCGATTCTCGTGGCCGGTCGGTTCGGTTGGCGCACGAAATCGGTAGTAAAAACTGAATGGAATCTTTCGAAGCGTCCGTAACGCTGCCGCTTCCGGATCGGCAAAGAGATCTCCCTGCACTTGTTGCTGAATCAGCTTCTGGCGTTCTTCCGCAGTCCACTCGGGTTGCCTGGCGGGCGTGATCTCGAGCGCCAGGATTTTGCCGGCCGGCACGAGGCCCAAGGTTACGCCATTCTCGGCCCGAGCCCGTTCGAGGGCCGTGAATGATTCGAATGAGTGAATTAGCGCCAGTTGCGCGCGTCGCGCTGCCCACGAATCCGTCGTCGGAATGGGATCGCCCAGACAGGAAATCGTGTCGGCGCGTATGCGATGGCTTTCCGGCCGATGATCGTCCCGGGATTTCTCGATGTCCGCCTCGATCCATTGCCACTTCTTGAATTGGCTTTGGTCATTCAGTAGCCGGAATGGCACGGGATAGAGCCTAAGCAGTCGACCGTCTGTCGTCATCCCCGCGACACACGAGGTCTCGACGTTCTTGGCACTGGGCGACGGATAGGTCTTGCACAGGATCAGAATCTTGGTTTGCTGGAAAGCCATGGGAGTCCCTACATTTGCGCAGCCAGCTGGCGACGCCGGAGCGGTTCCACCTTGCGCTCGCCGCGCTCGATGCCAAGCAGCAGGGTAGTCCAGGATTCGAGCGCCGAGCGGCGCTCCTTGAAGTAGTCGTGGCAGTCATAGGTACCCTCGACACCGCGCAGCTTGTGACCCAGGCAGCGTTCGGCCACTTCGCGCCGTACGCCAAGCGCCGCGAGGTGCGTGCGTGCCGTGCGGCGGAGATCGTGGAGCGTGAAGTGCGCCATGCCGTGCTTCACGCGTTGCAGGGCCACGTTCAGGGTGTCGATGCCCACGTGCGGTACCCGCTCCCGGGATCGCGACGGCGCTTCGGGAAGACGTAATCGCTGCCTGCGGCGAGCGCGCGCAAAGCGTTGAGCCAGCCAATCACGGCCGGTGCCAGGGGAATATCGAGACTCTCACCCGTTTTGGTGCGTGAGGCAGGCAAGTGCCAGACCGCGCCGGGCTGGCTCTCACCGTCGAGGTCGAATTCCGCCCACCGGGCGCCGAGCAGTTCGCCCTTGCGCACGCACAGCGCGAGCAGCAGCTTGATCGCGAGCAGATTGTCCTCACCGAGGTTCGGCGTCTCCCGGATCTTCTCGAACAGTTGCGCAAGTTCATCGAAGCTGAGCGCCCGGCTGCGCGGTCGTTCGGTGCCGCCGGCATCGAGGCGGGGCGAGAAATCGGCGGCCGGGTTGCTCAGCACGAAGCGACGCCGGATGCCGAAGGCGAAGATCCGCCGCGTGAAGCGCAGCAGATCGTTCGCCGCGGTCGGGGCGCGTCCCTTGAGCTCGTCGAGCAGGCGGGCGATATCCGCAGGCGTGAAGTCGCTTGCCGGGAGTCGGCCGAACTTGGGCAGCAGATACCTGGCGAGATACCGGCGCGGCACGGCCGGGTGCTTGAGCCCGCGCGCCTGGACTTCGGCGCGGTACCAGTCCTCGCATAGTGTCTTAAACGATCCCTTCTGGCGTTCCTCGGCCAACGCAGCGCGACGGACGCTCAGGGGATTCTGCTGCCTGTCGAGCAGCAAGCGGGCCTGGCGCGCTTCGATCCGCGCCTGGGCGAGCGACATGTCGGGATAGTTGCCGAGCGTGAGCCAGTGCTCCCTGCCAGCGAAGCGGTATCGCAGCGTCCACGAGGCGCCGTCGCGCGTTTGCTTGCGCAGGTACAGCCCGTCGCCATCGCTGAGCAACATCGGTTCGCCGGAGCGGTGAGCCCGCTCGACCGCGAGTGCCGTGAGCTTCGCGCGTGCCATTTCGTCCCCTTGCTCGTCGAATCCCAGCTACGGATCTAGCTACAAACCAGCTACAGATCGAGCTACAAGATTAACCCAGACGAGGTTGGAGGCCAGTGGACGATTCTGGTCAAAACAGCCAGAAACTCAGGGAGTTGATGCGTTCTTGGCGAAAGTCTGCGGAAGCCGCCGGAAGCTATTCGACGTTCTGAATCTGCTCCCGCATCTGCTCGATCAGGACCTTGAGTTCGACCGCTTTCCGCGTCGTCTCGACGTCCTGCGACTTCGATGAGAGCGTGTTCGCCTCGCGGTTGAACTCCTGCATCAGGAAATCGAGCTTCCGCCCGACTGTCTCGCCGGAGGCGATGGTCGAAGTCAATTCCTCGACGTGACTCCGTAGCCGATCGAGCTCCTCGGCGACATCCATCTTCTGCACCAGGATCGCGATCTCCTGCTCCAGCCGCTCCGGATTGGCGCCCTCTGCACCCAGGGCGACCAAGCGCTCCTGCAGCTTTGCCCGGATCCGCGCCTGCACCTCGGGCAGCCGGGCCACGATTTCGTCCGCGATTGCCCGCACTTGGGCGGCCCGGGACGAGAGCATCTGCGCGATGCGTTCGCCTTCGCCCGCGCGGGACGTGGTGAAAGCGGCGAGTGCTTCCCCGAGCAGATCCATTGCCGCGGCTGCGAGCGGCGCCGAATCCCGCTCGGTCTCGCGCAAGACGCCCGGCCAGCGCAGGAGATCGGTGGCGTCGATCCGGCCGGCGTCGCCGAGGCGGCGCTGCACCGCAACGGCATTCTCGATCAATCGGTCAAGCAAGGCGTCATCGAGCGACATTTCGCGGCCGCCTGCGGCGGACGGCCGGAAATAGAACGCTGCATCGACTTTGCCGCGCCGCGCGACCGTGCCGATGGCGCGGCGGAATTCTCCTTCCGAACCACGCAATTCTTCCGGCAGCCGCAGGCTGATCTCGAGGAAGCGGTGATTGACGCTGCGGACTTCCCAGGCGAGAAGCCCGGCCGCCGTCGCCCGCTCGGAGCGCGCGAAGCCTGTCATGCTTCTCAGCATCGATTTGGCGCCCCCGGGATGCGGCACAGGCCGGTGATGTAAGCTCTGCGGCAGTTTAGCAGGGGGCGGCGGCCATCGGACCGCCGGGAGACGCGTGGAAATCGAGTTCGCCGAGGTCAGCCTGACCGGCGATCGCGAAGACAATCAGGATCGTGCCGCGGTCGCGTCAGGCGACGGCGCCGCGATGCTCGTCGTCATGGACGGCATGGGCGGCCACGCTTACGGCGCGCGCGCCGCCGAAACCGGCTGCAAGGTGATACTCGAAATGTTTCGCGCCGAATCAAAACCCTTGTTCGATCCGCTGGGATTCCTTCACCTGGCGCTCGGGAGCGCGCACGCCGCGGTCGTGGCGATCGGCACCAAGCTCGCGGTGGACCTGCGGCCGCGCGCCACCTGCGCGATTTGCCTGGTGCAGCGCAATGAAGCCTGGTGGGCGCATGTCGGCGACAGCCGCATTTATCACCTGCGGGGCGGCGCGGTGATCGCGCGCACGCGGGACCACAGCCACGTCGAACAGTTGCTGCGCGAAGGATCGATCTGCGAAGAGGAAGTGCCCGGCCATCCGATGCGCAATTTCGTGGAATGCTGCATCGGCGGCGAGTCGGCTCTGCCCGAGATGTCGATTTCCGGGCGCCAGCCGCTCGAGGACGGGGACGTGCTCATGGTCTGCACCGACGGCGTCTGGGCGAACCTGAAGGACGGCGAAATCGCCGGGATCCTGCGGCCAAACGGCGTGGGAGGCTGCCAGCCCGCGCTCGAGCAGCTCGCCGAGCGCGCGATAGCCGCGTCCACGCCGCACAGCGACAATGCCTCGGCCGCCAGCCTGATCTGGCGCCACTGAACGGGCAAGGTGATCCCTGATGCGTAACGGCGGCCGCGCAGCCGATCAACTGCGACCCGTGCGTTTCACGCGCCGCTATACCTCGCACGCGGAGGGCTCGGTGCTCTGCGAGTTCGGCGCGACGCGTGTGCTCTGCACCGCGAGCGTGGAGAACGGCGTGCCGGCGTTCCTGCGGAACAGCGGCCGCGGCTGGCTGACGGCGGAATACGGCATGTTGCCGCGCGCCACCCACACGCGCAGCGCGCGCGAAGCGGCGCGCGGCAAGCAGGCGGGACGCACGCAGGAAATCCAGCGGCTGATCGGCCGCTCGCTTCGCGCCTGCATCGATCTCGGCGCGATCGGCGAGCGCACGATCACGATCGACTGCGACGTGCTCCAGGCAGACGGCGGCACGCGCACCGCCGGCATCACGGGCGGCTACGTCGCGCTCGCGGACGCGGTGGACACCCTCATCGAGCGGCGTGTCCTGCCGGCGAATCCGCTGCACGGCCAGATCGCCGCGATCTCCGTCGGCATCGTCGGAGGCGAGCCGATCCTCGATCTCGACTATGCCGAGGACGTCGAGGCCGAGACCGACATGAATGTGGTGATGAATTCCGGCGGCGCCTTCATCGAGGTGCAGGGGACGGCGGAGGGCCATGCCTTCCGGCGCGAGGAGCTCGACGCGATGCTGAATCTCGCGGCGACTGGCACAGCGCAGCTCTTCGGCCTGCAGCTCGAGGCGCGCCAGGGCTGAATCCGCCGCCCATGCGCCATGTCGTGCTCGCGACCGGCAATGCCGGCAAGCTCGGGGAAATGCGCGCGATCCTCGCCGATCACGGGCTCGAGGTGGTCGCGCAATCGGAATTCGGAATCACGCCGCCGGTCGAGGATGGCGACAGTTTCGTCGCGAACGCGCTCCTGAAAGCGCGCCACGCGGCGGCGATCACCGGCCTTCCGGCCATCGCCGACGATTCGGGGCTCGAGGTGGACGCACTCGGCGGACGTCCGGGACTGCACACCGCGCGCTATGCGGGTCCGGAAGCCGATGACCGCGCGAACAATGACCGGCTGCTCGCCGAGCTGGACGGCGTTTCAGCCGCGGAACGCGGCGCCCGCTATCGCTGCGCGATGGTATTCGTGCGAAACCCCGCGGATCCCTCCCCGGTTGTCGCGGAAGCCTCGTGGGAGGGCCGCATCGGCTTTGAGCGCCGCGGCGCGGGCGGCTTCGGCTACGACCCGCTCTTCATCGTCGCCGGCGGTGGCCTTACCGCCGCGGAAATGCCGCCGGCGGACAAGAATCGTGTCAGCCACCGGGGACAAGCGCTGGCCGTGCTGGCGGCTCGCATGGAAGCTGCCGGCTGGTAACGCCCTGTCGATCAGCGGACGGTCTTGACCAGGTCGCCGGGTTTCGGCTCGCCATCCGGATAGAGTTTGTTGAAGAGCCGGAGCTGCTGCACCGGATACTTCTTGACCTGCGCCTCTTTCGCCAGCGACTCGATGGTCGTCGTCTGAGTCGCTCGCACGATGTGCAGGCGATGCGGTTCGGCGAGTTGAAACTCGTTGCCGCGCAGGCGCCGGAAGGTATTCGCCGTCGAGAGGAAGAATGCATCGCCCGAAGGCGCCGTGGTCCCGGCGCGGCTCGCGCCCTTGAAGATCCACATCAGGTTGGCGTAATAGATGACGATGTAGCGCACGTTCGTCGACTGCCCGTAGGGCGACGGGTCGCCGCGCACGATGCCGGTCCAGCCCTTGAGACCGTTGATGTCGAGGGTCTCGGTCTTGTCGAGGCGGCGGTTGGAAAGGCCGCGCATCGCGAAATCGCGCGGGTCGGTCACGTCGGCCGGCGGCGCCTGCGTGCGCATCTGGAGGTAGTGCTCCTTGTTCGGCGCGATGGCAAGGAGCTGCTGCGGCTCGTTGATGATCTGCCAGCCGCGCGGTAATGCGATCGTGAACTGGAAGTCCGAGTGATAGAAGCGGTTGTCCCGGATCATGCCCTGGCGGGCGCTCGAACCGACTGGCAGCCCTTCGACGGCTTGCAGGAATCCTTCCCGGTTCGCGGTATCGCCCGTGGCCGACCCTGACGTTTTCCCGGCGGTTGCGATCGCCTGCTGGAGGCGGGTGTCGTTGGCCGGGTGCGAAGCGAAAACGCCGTGGTACAGGCGCGGCTGCCGGTTCTCGAGCCTCGCGCGCTCACGCTCGAAGGTGTCCTGGTCCTTCAGGGTCGAGATCACGTCGATCATCGCGTCCGGTTCATAGCCGGCCTTCGCGAGGTAGCGCGCGCCGAGGCGATCAGCTTCGAGCTCGGCCTCGCGGCCGTAGCCGCTGATGATGGCTTGGCCTGCCATGTTGGTGAGGTCCGCAAGCGCCGGCATGCCGGTGAAGATCGCGGTCGCCGCGCTTGCGAGCCCGGAGAGCGTGGACTTGCGCTGGCGACTCTTCAGGTGCTCCGCGGTGATGTGGGCGATCTCGTGGCCGAGCACGGCGGCGAGCTCGGCCTCGTTCTGGAAGTACGGCAGGATGCCGCGCGAGATGTAGACATAGCCGCCCATCGTCGCGAAGGCGTTCACGTCGTCGGTGTCGATGATCGTGAACTTCCACTCGAGTTCGGGGCGTTCGCTGACGGCTGCGAGCTTCTCGCCAACGCGCTGGACGTATTCCTGGAGCTCGAGGTCGTGGTGCACGCCCATCTGCGACGTGAACTGGACATGAAGCTGCTTAGCGGTCCGGACTTCCTTGCTGTCTTTCTGCGCCTTTTCTTCCTTTTCTTCTTCCGCGCCGACGACAGGACCGCCGGCCATCGCGGCCAGGGCGGCGAAGGCGAACAAGCTGGCGAGCTTCCCGGGCAATTGACCCATGAACCTCCGGACCCCCGGCCCCAAGGGTACCGGTCTCGCTTTAGACGTGGGGGATCCCGGAAAGTTGACAGCCGGGCGACCGCCGGAACGGGCTTATTTCAGGCCGTACTTCTTGCGGAAACGATCGACGCGGCCACCGGAGTCCACGATCTTCTGCTTGCCCGTGTAGAACGGATGGCAGTTCGAGCAGACTTCGACGTCCAGGTTGGTGCCGAGCGTCGAGCGCGTTTGAAAGGTGTTGCCGCAGGTGCAAGTCACCGTGATCTCGGTGTATTTCGGGTGAATGGCCTCTTTCATCGCTGCGATTCCGGAGCTGTGCTGCAAGCGGGCGCGCAGTCTATCGGTAGCCCCCGCGGCCGGCAAGACAGGCCCGGCGCCTGGCGTGGCCTGAAGCTAAGTCACGGGAAGTACTCGGGTTTTGTGCTTATCCACAAATTCTGTGGATAACTCTGTGGACCGACGGCGGGGCGGAGATCACCCAATCGATCATTCCTGCATATATGGCGATTTGATTAAATTTTGAGCAGGCCCTTTTGTGAATACAAATCAAATACTTACCTTACACGAGTTAAGGCACCTCGCTAACAAAGCGTCGAAAGTCCCTAACGGGGGCGAGCCGGGAAGGCACTGTGTACAACTCGCCGGCGCCGCGGCGGGCATTTTCCTCTGGCAGGAAGCTCGCCAAAACGTCGTTCAGGAAGCGAAAGCCGAGCGCGGTCGGCCGGTACCGGCCGCCGGCATCGGTCACGAGCTGCCGCGCAGTCAGCTCGCCGAGTTTCGGCAGCACGGCCGCGGCCGGCAAGCCCGTTGTTCGCTCGAAATCGACGAGCGAGAAGCCTTCGCGGAGCCGAAACGCATTCAGCATGAACTCGAAGGGGAGTTCGGCCGGCGGCACTGCTCTTCGCACGGCACCCTGGCGGCCATCGCCCCGGAGGTACTCGCGGGGCGAGCGCGGCTTCTCAGTCCGGATGACGGAGCCGTCCAAGGTCGCCTTGCCGTGCGCGCCCGCGCCGATGCCGAGGTAATCGCCGAAGCGCCAGTAGTTGAGGTTATGCCGGCACTGCTTTCCCGGGCGTGCGTAAGCCGACACTTCGTATTGGTCGAAACCGGCGGCGGCGAGTCGTTTCTGGCAAGCGACCTGCATCTCGAACGCGAGATCGTCGTCCGGCAGCGGCGGCGGCCGGCGATGGAAAACGGTGCCCGGCTCGAGCGTCAACTGGTAGTGCGAAAGATGCGCGGGCGCGACTTCGATCGCTGCCTCGAGGTCCGCGAGCGCAGCCTCGCGGGTTTGTTGCGGCAGGGCGTACATGAGATCGAGGTTGAAATTCCCGATGCCGGCCGCGACGAGTTCCGCGACCGCGGCGCCGATCTCGCCGGGACCGTGAATGCGCCCGAGTGAAACGAGGGCACGCGCATTGAATGATTGGGCGCCCAGTGAAACGCGATTGACGCCCGCCTTCGCGTAGCCCGCGAAGCGGCCGTGCTCGACAGTCCCGGGGTTGGCCTCCATCGTGATCTCGACGTTTGCCGCGAACGGCAGCCGCGCAGCGAGCCCTTCGACGAGCTTTGCGATCGCGCTCACGCCGAAGAGCGACGGCGTTCCGCCGCCCAGGAAGACGCTGCCGGCTTCCCGCCCGGCGGCGAGATCGAGGTCGCCGTCGAGATCCGTGAGCAGGGCCGCGACGTACTCTTCTTCCGGAATGCGGTCGGGGCGCACGTGCGAATTGAAATCGCAGTACGGGCACTTGCGCACGCACCAGGGCAGGTGCACGTAGATCGCGATCGCTGCGCTCATCCGCGCATTCTAGGCGAAGCGAGGCGCGCAGCCTTGATTCCCGCAGTGCAGCATGACAGTCTCCCTCGCGGGAAAGCGATGGCAATCAAGAAATACAAGTTGACAGATCCGGCGACCGGCCGCTCCGCCGAGCTCGCGGCGCTGCCCGGCTCCGTCGGGCCCGAGGTGCTGGACATCAGCACGCTGACGAAGGATCTCGGCGTATTCACCTACGACCCCGGCTTCATGGCGACCGCGGCGACCGCGAGCGCCATCACCTACATCGACGGCGACGCGGGCGTGCTGCTCTATCGCGGCTACCCGATCGAGCAGCTCGCCGAGCACAGCAACTTCCTCGAGGTTTCGTACCTGCTGCAGAAGGGCGAGCTGCCGAGCGCGAAGGAGCTCGCCGCCTTCACGCATTCGATCACGCGCCATACGATGCTGAACGAATGGCTGCTGCGCCTGTATCGGGGCTTCCACCATGACGCGCACCCGATGGCGATGGTCGCGACCATCGTCGCTTCGCTCGCGGCCTTTTATCACGATTCGACCGACATTTCGGACGATCGCCATCGCGAGATCTTCACGCACCGGATGATCGCGAAGCTGCCGACGATCGCCGCCGCCGCCTACAAGCACGCGCTCGGCCAGCCGTTCATCTATCCGCGGAACGACCTCGACTACACGGCGAACATGCTGCACATGTTCTTCGCCGTGCCCTGCGAGGACTATGCGCTCGACAGCCTGCATTCGAAGGCGCTCGACCTGCTCTTCATCCTGCACGCGGACCACGAGCAAAATGCGAGCACTTCGACGGTGCGCCTTGCCGGCAGCACCGGCTGCAATCCGTATACGGCGATGTCGGCCGGGGTGTCCGCGCTATGGGGCCCGCAGCACGGCGGCGCCAACGAGGCGGTCGTGGACATGCTCGAGAAGATCGGCGACGCGAGTCACGTCGACGCATTCCTGACGCGCGTGAAGGACAAGAAAGATGGCGTGCGGCTCATGGGATTCGGCCACCGCGTGTACAAGAACTTCGACCCGCGCGCGACGATCATTCGCGAGATGTGCCACAAGGTGCTTGCGAAGCTCGGCCAGAGCGACAATCCGCTGTTCGAGCTGGCCCTCAGGCTCGAGGAAGTCGCGCTCAAGGACGACTATTTCATTAGCCGCAAGCTCTATCCGAACGTCGATTTCTATTCCGGCATCATCTACCGCGCGCTCGGCATTCCGCGCGAGATGTTCACGGTGATGTTCGCGATCGCGCGGACCGCAGGGTGGGTGGCGCACTGGTCGGAGATGATCTCGGACCCGGAAGTGAGGATCGCACGGCCGCGCCAGCTCTACACCGGCCCGACCCGGCGCGACTACGTGCCCGTCAAGAAGCGCTAGCCGGCCCGTCCGGCTCGAGCAGACCCTCTACTTCCGCGAGCGTGGCGCGGCGCATCGGCCGGCCGTCGACGGGCCCGGGCGGCGCCTGGCGGATCCCGTCGAACGGAAAGATGGTCGCGTCCACTTCGTGCTCGCCGGCGGTGAAGCGCACGGCTGGAAAGGACGCGATCTCGTCGCGCTGCATGCGAAAGCGCCGTTCGGCGACTTCGTGCGGGATGCCGCGATCGAGGAGCCGCACAGCGACGGTCTCCGGCGTGTCGGCGAAGAGATGCAGGGTGATGTCGTTGTGCGCGGTCGCCGTGCCCGAGAGCAGGGGCCCCACGAGGCGCGGCTCGAATTCGGCGAGCAGCCGCATCGCTTCGAGTGCCGTGCTTCGCATCGAGGTGAGCTCGCTCGCATGGGTTTCGGGCACGAACAGCCGCTGGTGCTCGGCGAGCGCCTCCTCGATCTCGAGGTTCTTTGGCAGCACCGCGAGGTCGGTGACGCCGAAGCGCTCCGCAGCCTTGCGCTTGGCGAAGCCGTAATCCTCGTGGCCATGCTCGATCATGAGGCGCGCCGCCTCGCGCGCAATCGCCTGGCGCATCATGTCGCCGCGCGCGGATCGCCGGGCCATCAGAAAATCGGCTCTTCGTATTTCTGCGGGGGCGTCACGCCCTCGCCCGTGGCGTCGCCGGCGACGCCGGGCGGCAGGTGATTCGCGAGGAAGTACTCGAAGTCCGCGGGTACGTCGTCGCCGAACCCGGTCGGGTCGCCTCCGATGCGCGCCGTCACGACGCCGTCCGGCATCGGCACGCGCCGCTCCGGCAGGCCCTCGAGCGCCTCGCGCATGAAGTAGATCCACATCGGGAGCGCGGTGCGGGCGCCTTCCTCGTCCGCGCCGAGCGGGCGCTCCTGGTCGAAGCCGACCCAGGCGGTCGCAACCAGGTCCGGGACGAAACCCGAGAACCAGGCGTCACGGCCGTCGTTGGTCGTCCCGGTCTTGCCGGCGATGTCGCTGCGCCCGAGCGCGCGGGCGCGCTGCCCGGTGCCGCGACGCACGACGTCGCGGAGGAGATCGGTGATGATCCAGGCGTTCGCCTCCGTGATCACCTGCGGGGCCAGTCGATCCGGCAGCGGTTCCGGCAGGCTGCCGCCGATGTCCGCCGCGCGCAACACGCCCGATGCATTGCCCTCGACGACAGCCGGCGGCGGCGAGACGAGGTTGGGTTTGGGCGCCGGCGCATTGCAGCCGGCACAGGCGATCGCGGGCTCCGTCTGCTCGAGCACCGAGCCGTCGGCCGCGAGAATGCGGTCGATGAGGTACGGCTTCACGAGCGATCCGCCGTTCGCGAAAACCGTGAAGCCGTTGGCCATCTCGAGCGGCGTGAGCTGGGCCGTGCCGAGCGCGGCCGTCAGGTCCGCCGGGATGTGCTCTTTCGGCAGCCCGAATCTTCCAGCGTAGTCGCGTGTGTAGCCGACGCCGATCTGGCGCATGACGCGGATCGTGACGAGGTTGCGCGAGCGCGTGAGCGCATCGCGAAGCCGCGTCGGGCCGTAGAAGCGCCGCGAATCGTTGACCGGGCGCCAGTCCTCTTGCTCCGGTTCCTCGCCTTCGACTGCGTCGGTGCGAAGCCCGATTCCGACGGCGGGGTCCGGCGCTTCGTAGACCACGGGCGCGTCGAGCACGACGGAAGCCGGCGTCAATCCGGCCTCGAGCGCGGCGGAATAAATGAACGGCTTGAACGAAGAGCCTGGCTGCCGGCGCGCCTGCATCACGCGATTGAACTTGGAGGCGGCGTAGTCGAAGCCGCCGGACATGGCGACAATCGCGCCGTCGTGCGGATCGAGGGCGACGATCGCTCCCTGGACTTCCGGCAATTGCGCAAGGAGCGCCTCGCCCTCGCCGGACGGCAGCACATAGACCACGTCGCCGATCTTCATGACGTCGCGCGGCGACTTCGGCGTGCCTTCCGTCGTGCGTGCCCAGCGGATGCCTTCCATTGGCAGGCGGTAGCGCAGGCCGCTTCGCGCCACGACCGTCGCCTCGGTCGAGTCCGTGCCCACCACGATCGCCGGAATGAGCCCGCCGACCACGGGATAGTCTTCGATCGCGCCGGCGACAATCTCGTCGGTCCCTTCGCCGACTTCGACACCGCCCACGCGCCCGCGCCAGCCATGGCGCCGGTCGTACTCGAGCACCGCCGCGCGAAGCGCCACGTCGGCCGCGCGCTGCAGGCGGCTGTCCACCGTGGTGATGACCTGGAATCCCTCGGAATAGATGTGATCGCCGTACTTCTCGATCAGCGCGAGCCGCACCATCTCGCCGACGTAGGGCGCGTCGACCTGCACGCGCGGGCCGTGCAGGCCGCGCGACACGGGCTTCTCCATTGCCGTCTGCCAGGCCGGCTCGTCGAGGTACCCGAGCTCGCGCATGCGGCGGAGCACGTAGGCGCGCCGCTCAGTCGCCTGCTCGATGCTCGCGACGGGATTCTGCCGCGACGGTGCCTGGAGAATGCCGGCGAGGAGCGCCGCCTCGCTGGCGTCGACCTCCGTGAGTGCCTTGTCGAAGTAAGTCTCGGCCGCGGCCGCGAAACCGTAGGAGCGCTGGCCGAGGAACTGCGTGTTGACGAAGAGCGTGAAAATCTCCTGCTTGGTCAACTCGTTTTCGAGCGAGAGCGCGAGGAAGATCTCCCGGAGCTTGCGCCGAAGCTGCTTCTCCTTCGTGATCAGGGTGGTGCGCACGAGTTGCTGAGTCAGCGTGCTGCCGCCCTGCGAGAGCTCCATCGTCGCGGCGGCGACGATGAGCGCGCGCGTCACGCCCTGCCAGTCCACTCCCGGATGTTCGAAGAATCGATCGTCTTCGGCTGCGAGCACCGCCTGCACGACGACCGGCGGAATGTCGTCCCAGGTCACCGGCACGCGGCGCTGCTCGCCGATCTGCGCGAGCAGCTTGCCGTCGCGGCTATAGACGCGAAGCGGCACCTGCAACCGCACGTCGCGAAGCTGCGCGACGTCCGGCAGCGTCGGCTTCAGGTAGTAGTAAGTGGCGAGAAAGGCAAGCCCGATCAGGCCTGCGACCGACACGATGACGGTCGCCGCGACGCGCAGTCGGCGGTTCAGTCGTGTAATCACCGGGGTCCGATTATGCATAGTAATGTCAGGCACTGCCGGGGGCGGGGTCGCGGTCCCGCGACGCCGGGACCGTGACGCCAGACACGGTGTAGCTTCCCGTTCGCGTGCAGCATCGTCCGCGGATTCGGCACCGGAAGCCCGTGGGCGAGAAGGTCGCTGGAACCAACGGTCAGGGCCGGGGGCGAACCCCCCGGCTGCGCCCGTGCCGCCTCGCAAAAGGGGCGAAATGCGAGTGAATTGCGAGTCGGGTCACGTTCAATTTAACAGTTGCTTGCTATATAGTTGGCCGCTAACTTGACCCAGCGCAGCGATTGGCCTCGTAATAGCCTGACCTGAAAAGGAAATTTCTGTGCTCAAGCTGCCCAAGTTTTCGCTGGGACCGCGCTACTCGCCGTTGATCGGGCTGGACATTACGACGTCCTCGATCAAGCTGATCGAGCTCGCGCAGTCGGGTGGTCAGTACCGGGTCGAGTCCTACGCGGCCGAGCCGACCCCCCATAACGCCATCAACGAAAAAGCCATCGTCGACGCGGCAGCGGTCGGCGACGCCATTCGCCGGGCGGTCAAGCGCTCCGGCGTCCGTTCCAAGGAATGCGCGGTCGCGATCTCGGGCGACGCGGCCATCACGAAGGCCGTGCAGATGCCGCGGAACCTGTCGGACGCCGACCTCGAGCAGCAGATCGAGATGCAGGCGGACCAGTACATCCCCTTCCCGATGGAGGAAGTCAGCTACGACTTCCAGGTGCTCGGCCCATCGGACAAGGATCCGGACATGCGCGACGTGCTCCTCGTCGCCTCGCGCTCCGAGAACGTCGAGCAGCGCGTCGCCGCGGTGAACGCCTCCGGCCTCGTCGCCAAGCTCGTGGACGTCGAAGCCTTCGCGCTCGAGAACGCCTGCCGCCTGCTGACGCACCAGATGCCCGACGGCGGCATCGACCGCACGATCGCGGTCGTGGACTTCGGCGCGAGCACGACGACTTTCAGCGTGCTCAAGAATCTCGTCGTCGTGTACACGCGCGACTTCGCGTTCGGCGGCCAGTCGCTGACCGAAGAAATCATGCGCACCTACGGGCTCTCGATGGAGGAAGCCGGCCGCGCGAAGAAGGAAGGCGGCCTGCCCTCGAACTACCAGCCCGAGGTGCTCGATCCGTTCATCGACGACATGACCCAGCAGGTCAGCCGCTCGCTCCAGTTCTACCTGGCGTCGGGCAGCGGCCGCAGCCAGCCTGAGCAAATCCTGATCTGCGGCGGCTGCGCCAACATACCCGGCGTCGCGGACGTGATCGCGAGCCGCGTGGGAATTCCGGCCGAGCGCGGCGATCCGCTCGGCCAGATGAAGATTTCATCGAAAGCCAAGGCACTGGGCGTGACGCGGGATGCGACGGCGTTGCTGCTCGCTTGTGGTCTGGCACTGCGGAGCTTCGACGAAGATGCCAAGTATTAACCTACTTCCCTGGCGGCAAGCGCTCCGCCAGCGGAGACGGAAGGAATTCCTCATCGGGCTCGGAGCGGCGGTGGGTTTCGCCGCGCTCATCACGCTGCTCACGCACCTGACCGTGAGCGCGATGATCGATTCGCAGAACCGCCGCAACGACCTGCTGAAGGCGGAGATCGCCGAGCTCGACAAGGCGATCGAGCAGATCCTCGCGCTCGAGGAGCAGAAAGCGCGGATGATCGCCCGCATGGAAGTGATCGACACGCTCCAGGCGAGCCGCCCGGAAGTTGTCAAGCTGTTCGACCAGATGGTCTCGACGCTGCCGGAAGGCGTTTACCTGACTTCGGTCAAGCAGAGCGGCCGCAAGCTCGAATTCAACGGCGTCGCGCAGTCAAGCACGCGCGTCTCCGCGTTCATGCGCAACATCGACGCATCCGAGTCGCTGGCGGCGCCTGAGCTCAAGGTCATCCAGACGGGCCGCGATGCCGCTCCGGGCGCGCAATTCACGCTGTTCGCGCAGCAGCGAGCCGCGGCCGGCGAGCAAGCGGAGCCTGAGAAACGCAACACGCGCGTTTCGGAGGCACGCCAATGACCTTCATCGAACAGCTCCGGCAACTCGACTTCAAGGACATCGGGCGCTGGCCGTTCGTGTTCCGCGCGCTCGGCATCCTGATCGTGCTCGTCTTCACGACCACGTTGCTGGTCTGGTATTTCGTCTGGGGCGAGAACGGCAACCGGCCCGAGCTTCTCAAGGCGGAGGCCGAGCAGAAGTCCTTGTGGGGCACCTTCGACCAGAAGCAGCGCAAGGCCGCAAACCTCGAGGCTTACCGGCAGCAGCTCGCGGAGATCGAGCGCACCTTCGGCGCGATGCTCCGGCAGCTCCCCGGCAGGACCGAGGTGCCTTCCCTGCTCGTCGACATCTCGCAGACGGGACTCGCGGCGGGGCTCCAGGAGCGCCTGTTCCAGCCGGCCGGCGAGTCCAAGATGGATTTCTATGCCGAGCTGCCGATCAAGATCCAGCTCACCGGCGGGTTCCATGAGTTCGGCTTGTTCGTCTCAGGGATCGCGGCGCTGCCGCGCATCGTGACGCTGCATGATCTCGAGATCACGCGCGGCTCCACCCGCGGCTCGGGGCGGCGCGGCACGCCGGCGCCGACCGACGAGCTGACGCTCAACCTGACGGCCAAGACTTACCGCTACCTCGACGAGGACGAGACCGATTCGGCGTCCGCGGAAGAAGACAAGAAAGCCAAGCCGAAGACCCGGCGCGAACGGGAAAAGAAGACATGAGCCAGGAACGCATGCGTAAGATTCTCACGGCGGCCGGCCTTGCCGGCACGCTCGCGCTCGGTGGCTGCGGGGACGGCCTCGACGATCTGCGCGCCGAGATCGAGGCGGCGAAACAGCGGCCGGGCGGGCGCATCCAACCCCTGCCGGAAGTGCGGCCCTACGTCAGCCATGAATACCAGATGGCCGACCGCCGCTCGCCGTTCCTCCAGAGCCTCGCCGGAGAGAATCCGAGCGGGCCGCGGCCGGACGTGCAGCGCCCGCGCGAATACCTCGAGCAGTTTCCGCTCGACACGCTGAAGATGGTCGGCACGCTTCGACTCGGCGGCGGGAATTACGCCCTGGTCCAGACCAAGGACGGGCTGATTCATCGCGTCCTGCCCGGCAATCACCTGGGCCAGAACGATGGCCGCGTGATGACGGTCGGCGAGGCGCGCGTCACATTGATCGAGATCGTTCCTGACGGGCTTGGGGGCTATATCGAGCGACCCGCCGCGCTGGCGCTCGCCGACTGATTTCTGGGAGAAAGTCTGATGGCTGGCAACGACCGGACAACGGTGTGGAATATGGACACGGCACGCAGCTTCGTGCGGCTCGTGGGCGGCGCATTGGTCATCCTGGCCATTGCGTGGTCGCAGCTCGCACAGGCGCAGGGTGCGGTGCGGCTGACCGCAGTCGAGGTGCAGCCGATGCAGGGTGGAACCCTGCAGATCAGGCTGCGCACCGACGGCGTCGCGCCCCAGCCGCTGACCTTCACGATTGATCGCCCGGCACGCCTGTCGGTCGATCTGCCTGACGTCGCGCTCGCGCTCGAGAACCGGCGCATCGACGTCGGAGCCGGCGGTGTCGACACCATCGTCGCGGCCGAGGCCACGGGCCGCACGCGCGTCGTGTTCAACCTGGATTCGCTCGTTCCGTATACGGCGCAGGCCAGCGGCGACAGCGTCATCGTGACGCTTGGCGCCGGCGCTGCCGCCTCGCAGACGGCGTCGGCCGCGGCCCCGGCGGCCGCTGTCGCGGCGTCCGCGGGCCCGCGCAGCATCACAGGCGTCGATTTCCGCCGCTCGGCGGAAGGCGCCGGCCGCGTCGTGGTCCAGCTCTCGGATCCCTCGACGCCCGCGAGCCTCCGGCAGGAAGGCAATCGCATCATCGTCGACTTCACCGGCGTCTCGATGAGCGAAGACCTCATGAAGCGCTATGACGTCGTGGACTTCGCGACGCCCGTGACGATGTTCGACACCCTGCGCGTCGGCGACAGCGCGCGGCTCGTCGTGACCGCGACGGGCGACTACGAGCAGCTCGCCTACCAGACCGACAACCAGTACGTGGTCGAGGTCAAGGAGCGCCCGCGCGTCACGGCCGCGGTCGCGCAGAAGGACAAGGTCTATACCGGCGAGCGCCTCACCCTCAACTTCCAGGACATCGACGTTCGCCCGCTGCTGCAGCTCCTGGCCGACACCAGCGGACAGAACATCGTGGTGTCCGACTCGGTCAAGGGTCGGGTGACGCTCAGGCTCCAGAACGTGCCCTGGGACCAGGCGCTCGACATCGTGCTGAAGACCAAGGGTCTCGACATGCGCCGCAAGGACAACGTGATCCTGGTGGCGCCGCAGGCGGAGCTCGCCGCGCAGGAGAAGGCGGAGCTCGAAGCGCAGAAGGACATCCAGGAACTGGCGCCGCTGCGCACCGAGTTCCTCACCGTCAACTACGCCAAGGGGTCCGAGATCGCGCGCCTCATCAAGTCCGCGGGCGGCGGCTCGCTCCTCTCCAATCGCGGCAACGTGACGGTGGACGAGCGCACGAACACGCTGCTCGTGCAGGACACTGCGGACAACCTGACCGCGGTTCGCTCCATGGTCGCGACGCTCGACATCCCGGTGCGCCAGGTGCTGATCGAAACGCGCATCGTGATCGTCAATGACGACTTCAGCCGCGAACTCGGCGTCCGCGCGGGCTTCACGCGGGTCTCGGACGAGATCGGCGACCTGATGGCGGTCAGCGGCAGCGCGACCTCGACCGATACGATCATGGGTTCCGCGCTCGACAACCTGGCGGCGAGCGGCCAGCCGTTCCCGGTCGAGGTGCCGTTCGGCCCGAACTTCGACCGCTACAACGTGAACATGCCGGTCGCGAACCCGGCGGGCCGGATCGCGCTCTCGATCCTCGACTTCGACGACTTCCTGATCGACCTCGAGCTGTCGGCCGCGCAGAGCGAAGGCCGCGGCGAGATCAAGTCGACCCCGCGCGTGATCACGGCGAACCAGCGCGAGGCGATCATCGAGCAGGGCGTCGAGATCCCATACCAGGAGTCGGCCTCCTCGGGCGCGACGACGACACAGTTCAAGAAGGCGGTGCTGTCGCTCAAGGTGACGCCGCAGATCACGCCGGACGACCGCGTGATCCTCGACCTGACCGTCACCAAGGACAGCGTCGGCCAGCTCGTGCCCTCGGCGACCGGCGGCTTCGTGCCCTCGATCGACACGCGCAACATCCAGACCCAGGTGCTCGTCAAGGACGGCCAGACGGTCGTGTTGGGCGGCATCATGGAGACGGAGCGCCGCGACGCCGTGAGGAAGGTGCCGCTGCTCGGCGACGTGCCGGTGATCGGCAACCTGTTCAAGTCCAAGAGCAAGATCAACAACCGTGACGAGCTCCTGATCTTCGTGACGCCGAAGATCCTGCGCGAGGGCTCCACCATCGAGTGACCGCGGCGGACCCGGCTTGCGTCCGGGCCCGGTTCCCATGCACAGTCACACGGCCGCCTTCGGGCGGCCGTGTCTTTGATGGTGCCGGGTCGAACATTCGAACTTATTGAGTCATGACCCGCGTTACCGGGAAGCGGTCTAAGATCAATAAGTTCGAATGTTCGACCCGGCACCAAAAAGTATCTTCCTCGTGGGACCAATGGGTTCCGGCAAGACCGCGGTCGGGCGCCAGCTCGCCCGGCGCCTCGGTTTGCCTTTCGCCGACAGCGACGCGGAGATCGAATCGCGCACCGGCGTCGACATCGGCTACATTTTCGAGCGCGAAGGCGAAGCGGGCTTCCGGATCCGTGAGCGCGACGTGATCGACGCATTGACGAGGACCGAAGGCATCGTGCTCGCGACCGGTGGCGGAGCGATCCTCCTGCCGGAGAATCGCGAACGGCTCGCCGCGCGGGGGACCGTGGTTTTTCTCGACACGACCATCGACCAGCAGCTGCAGCGCACCCGCCGGAGCAAGCACCGCCCGCTGCTGGCGGCCGCGGACCGCCGCGCGAAGCTCGAGGAACTCGCCCTCGCGCGCGACCCGCTCTACCGCTCGATCGCCGCGATCACGATCAGGACCGATGGACGCGCGCCCGGCGCGGTCGCCGGCGACATCGCGCGGGCCCTGAAAGGCTCCTGAGAATGCAGCGCCTCGAAGTCAAGCTCGGCCGCCGGGCCTACCCGATCCTGATCGGACCGGGGCTGCTCGCCTCGCCCGAGGTACTCGCCGCGCATGCCGGGGCGGCGAAGCTGCTGGTCGTGACCGATGACGTCGTCGGCCCGCTCTGGCTGCCGAAACTGGAGCAGGGACTTGCGGGCCGCGAGTTCGAAGTCTGCGTGCTGCCCGGTGGCGAGGAGCAGAAGACGCTCGGCAACGTCGCGCTCATCATCGATGCGCTCGTCGCCGCGCGGCAGAACCGCGACGGGATGGTGCTCGCGCTCGGCGGCGGCGTAATCGGCGACGTCGCGGGCTTCGCGGCGGCGTCCTACCAGCGCGGCATCGCGATCGTGCAGCTCCCGACCACGCTGCTCGCGCAGGTGGACTCCTCGATCGGCGGCAAGACCGGTGTCAATCACCCGGGCGGGAAGAACCTGATCGGGGCCTTTCACCAGCCGTCGGCCGTCATCACCGACACCGAAACGCTCGCAACGCTGCCCGAGCGCCACATGCGCGCGGGCTTCACCGAGATCGTGAAGGCGGCGCTCGTCGCGGACGCGGGGTTCTTCGCCTGGCTCGAAGCGAATGCCGCGCGGCTCCTCGGCCACGACGCCGCCGTGCTCGAGCAGGCGATCCGCCGCGCCTGCGAGATCAAGGCCGCGATCGTCGCGGAAGACGAGCGCGAGCGCGGCCGCCGGGCGCTCCTGAATCTCGGCCACACGTTCGGTCATGCGATCGAAGCGGGCGCGGGCTATGGCCGCGTGCTGCACGGCGAAGCCGTCGCCGCGGGCCTCGTTCTCGCCGCGGAACTTTCCGCGCGCTTGGGAAGGCTCGCGGGCGCGGATGCACGCCGGATCCGGGAACTTCTCTCCGTCGCGGGCCTGCCTGTCGATCCGCCGCGCCTCGGGCGCACGCGCATGCTCGATCTCATGGGCATGGACAAGAAAGTCGCGGGCGGGCGGCTTCGCCTCGTGCTCCTCGACGGCATCGGCCGGGCTACCGTCACGGCTGAATATCCGCGTGAGGCACTCGAATCACTCCTGGAAGAACGGGCGGGCGCGTGAGGAAGGGCCGCGATCCGGACGCCGGGCTTGCACCGTATGCCGCGCTCGAAAAGCACTCGCGCGGCCGCCGTCACCCGGAGCCGCCTGCCGACTACCGCGGCGAGTTCCAGCGCGACCGCGACCGCATCATCCATTCGAACGCCTTTCGCCGCCTGGTCTACAAGACGCAGGTCTTCATCAATCACGAAGGCGACATGTACCGCACGCGCCTCACGCATTCGATCGAAGTGGCACAGATCGGCCGTTCGGTTGCGAACGCGTTGGCGCTCTCCGAGCCGCTGACCGAGGCGATCTGCCTTGCCCACGATCTCGGCCACACGCCCTTCGGCCACGCCGGCCAGGACGTGCTGCACGACTGCATGCGCGAATACGGCGGCTTCGAGCACAACCTCCAGTCGCTGCGCGTCGTGGACGAGCTCGAGGAGCGCTATGCGGACTTCCGGGGCCTCAACCTCTGCTTCGAGACCCGCGAGGGGGTCCTGAAGCATTGCTCGCTCGCGAATGCGCGCCAACTGGGAGAGCTGGGGACTCGTTTCCTCGAGCGGACGCAGCCGGGACTCGAAGCCCAGATCTCGGATCTCGCCGACGCGATCGCCTACAACAATCACGACGTGGACGACGGTCTGCGCTCCGGGCTCGTGACGATCGAGGAGCTCCGGAGCGTCGGGCTCTTTGCACGCCAGCACGACGCGGTCATGGCGCGCTACGGCGAGCTGCCGGGGCGGCGCATGGTGCACGAAATCATCCGGCGCATGATCCACGAGGTCGTGAGTGACCTGATCGAGGAAACCGCCCGCCGGCTGGCTGCGTCGAAGCCGGCCGACATCGACGCGGTGCGCGCGGCGCCGCAGCCGATCGTCGGCTTCTCCGGCCCGCACGCAGCCGATCATCACCAGATGAAGAAATTCCTGCGCACGAAGCTTTATCGGCACGAGCGCATGCAGGCGACCCGCGTGGGCGCGTCCAAGGTACTCGAGAGATTGTTCGGCGGCTTCATGCGGGATGTCGCACGCATGCCGCCGGAACACCGCGACGCGGCGCTCGCCCTGGAATCCGCCTCCGGCACGGCCGGACGGGCGCGCGCCGTCGCCGACTACATCGCGGGCATGACGGATCGCTACGCATTCCAGGAGTACGCACGGCTCCAGGGGGAGGTGGAGCCCGCGAGGTGAGGCGCGACGTTTGATAGCATGGCAGCCTCGGGGAGACGGTGTGGCGAGAGCGACAGTACCGGCGCGCGAGCGCCTGATCTTTGCGATGGACGTGCCGACCGCGGATGCCGCGCGGCGGCTCGCGGACACGCTCGGCGATTCCGTGACCTTCTACAAGCTTGGCCTGGAGCTGTTCATGTCCGGCGGCGCGTTCGAGCTGCTGGACTGGATGGTCGGGCGCGGCAAGCGCGTGTTCCTCGACCTGAAGCTCTTCGACGTGCCGGCGACGGTCGCGGGCGCGGTGCGCAACCTCAGGAACCGCGGCGTGAGTTTCGCGACCGTGCACGGCAACCAGACGATCATGGAAGCGGCGGTCGAGGCCGCCGGCGACGTCGGCATCCTCGCGGTGACGGTGCTGACGAGCCTCGATCGCGGTGACCTCGATGACCTCGGATTCCAGTGCGACGTGGAAGAGCTCGTGCTCTCGCGCGCGCGGCGCGCGCTCGCCGCCGGTTGCGCCGGCGTGGTTTCGTCGGGTCTCGAGGCGAAACTCCTGCGCGCGGGAGTGGACGATCGCCTCATTGTCGTGACGCCCGGCATCCGCCCCGTGGAAAACCGGCCCGTCGACGACCAGAAGCGGGTCGTCGGCGTGGCCGAGGCATTCGGCAACGGCGCCGACTACATCGTGGTCGGGCGGCCGATCCGCGACGCACCCGATCCGCGCATCGCTGCCGAAGCGATGCAGGCGACGATCGCCGGCCTGTTTCCGCGCTGATGAGCGAATTGAAGAATGATCGCCTGTTGCGCGCGCTGGCGCGCGAGCCGGTCGATCGCACGCCCGTCTGGATCATGCGCCAGGCGGGAAGGTATTTGCCCGAGTACCGCGCGACCCGCGCGAAGGCCGGCAGCTTTCTCGGGCTCGCCACGAATCCGGAGCTCGCCTGCGAAGTGACGCTCCAGCCGCTCGCGCGGTACCCGCTCGACGCGGCGATCCTCTTTTCCGACATCCTGATGATTCCGCAGGCGATGGGTGTCGGTCTCGCCTTCGAGGAGGGCGAGGGACCGCGCATCGAGCGCCCGGTGCGTAGCGCCGCCGAGATCGACGCGCTCACCTTGCCCGATCCGTCCCGCGAACTGCGCTTCGTGATGGACACGGTTTCGCTTGTGCGCCGCGAGCTCGCGGGCCGCGCACCGCTCATCGGATTCGCGGGCTCGCCCTGGACAGTCGCGGCCTACATGATCGAAGGCGGCGGCAGCCGCGACTTCCCGAAGTCCAAGGCGCTGCTCTACGGCGATCCGAAGGCGCTGCATCGTTTGCTGCAGAAACTCGCGCGCGCGACGACGGATTACCTGAACGCGCAGATAACCTCGGGCGCGCAGGCCGCGATGATCTTCGATACCTGGGGCGGGATACTGTCCACGCCGGCTTTCCTCGAGTTCTCGCTTCCGTACATGGAACAGATCGCTGCCGACCTCGTGCGCGAGCGCGAGGGACGGCGCGTGCCCGTGATCCTGTTCACCAAGGGCGGCGGCGCCTGGCTCGAGCGCATGTCGATGACCGGCGTCGACGCGCTCGGCGTGGACTGGATGACGGAGCTCGCCGGGGCGCGTCGCGTCGTCTTCGATCGCGTCGCGCTACAGGGCAATCTCGACCCCGGCGTGCTGTTCGCGCCGCCCGCGGCGATCCGCGCCGAAGTCGCGCGTGTACTTGAGAGCTATGGTCACGCCGCAGGCCATGTCTTCAACCTCGGCCACGGCGTGCAGCCCGGCGTTGACCCGGACCACGTTGCCGCGATGGTCGCAGCGGTACACGAGCTGTCGCCCGCTTATCACAAAGGGGACGCTCACCTTTAAAGGTGAGCGTCCCCTTTAATGAAGCTGGAGCCGTTTACCGGCGGCTACTATGACAACATCGAGTTCGAGGCGGAATCAATCTCCGGAAACTACGGCCCGGCGTACAAACGCCTGGCCGAGATCAAGGCCCGCCACGATCCGATGAACCTTTTCCGCCTGAACAGCAATATCCTGCCGGCGACCTAAGCTATACAGCGCGCAGTTCGTCGCGCAGGCTCCGCCTGAGGATCTTGCCGACGTTGGTCTTCGGCAGCTCGTCCCGGAAGTAGATGAACTTCGGCACCTTGTAGGGCGTCAGCTCGCGCTTGCAGTAGGCGACGACGTCTTCGGCGGTCAGCTTCGGATCCTTGCGGACAATGAACAGCGCGACGACCTCGCCCGACTTCTCGTCCGGCTGCGCGACGGCCGCGACCTCGCAGACGCCCGCCATCTGCGCGACGACGCCTTCGACTTCGTTCGGATAGACGTTGAAGCCCGACACCAGGATCATGTCTTTCTTGCGGTCCTCGATGAAGGTTCGCCCGCGTTCGTCCATGCGGCCGATGTCGCCGGTGCGCAGCCACCCGTTCGGCAACATCACCTTGGCCGTTTCTTCCGGGCGATTCCAGTATCCGCGCATCACCTGGGGCCCGCGAAGGCAGATTTCGCCGACTGAGCCGGTCGGGAGCGCGTTGCCTTCGTCGTGGCGGATCGAGATTTCAGTCGACGGCAACGGATAGCCGATCGAACCGGTGAACTCGAGCGTGCGCGGCAGGTTCGCCGTGCCGACCGGCGAGGATTCGGTGAGTCCCCAACCCTGGCAGATGTGCCGGCCGGTGACTTCCCGCCATCGCTCGGAAACCGCGGCCTGCACTGCCATGCCGCCGCCGAGCGCGACCTTGAGCGAGCTGAAATCGAGTTGCGCGAATCCGGGGGTGTTCAGCAGCGCATTGAAGAGCGTGTTGACGCCCGTGATGAACGTGAAGCGCACCTTCGACAATTCCTTGACGAAACCCGCCATGTCGCGCGGGTTGGTGATCAGGACGTTGTGACCGCCGACCCTGGTGAACACGAGCAGGTTCGTGGTGAGGGCGAATACATGATAGAGCGGCAGCGCCGTGATGACCGCGGGATTCTTGAATTCGGACAGCTCCGGCATGAACGCAACGGTCTGGAGCGTGTTCGCAACCATGTTGCGGTGAGTGAGCACCGCGCCCTTCGAGATGCCCGTCGTCCCGCCCGTGTACTGCAGGAAGGCGACGTCTTCGCCCGCGACATCCACTGAGTCAAGCTTCTGCGAGGCGCCGCGGGCGAGCGCTTCGTTGAAGCGCACCGAGCCCGGCAGTGACCAGGCGGGCACCATCTTCTTGACGCGCCGGATCACGAAATTCGTGATTGGGCCCTTCGGAAAGCCGAGCAGATCGCCGATTCCGGTCACGATGACGCGCTTGACCGTCGTGCGCGGTAGCACCTGTTCTAGCGTCGCGCAGGCGTTCTCGAAGATCACGATCACGGTCGCGCCGGAATCCTTGAGCTGGTGCTCGAGCTCGCGCGCCGTGTAGAGCGGATTGACGTTGACGACCGTGCAGCCGGCCCGCAGCGTGCCAATGATCGCGATGGGGTATTGCAGGATGTTCGGCATCATCAGGGCGACGCGGTCGCCCTTGCCGAGGCCGGCTTCCTTCTGGAGCCAGGCGCCGAATTGGCGCGATTTCTCCTCGATCGCGGCGTAGTCCAGCGCGCGCCCCATGTTGGAAAACGCGGTCGAGGCCGCGTGATCCCGGCAGGCATCCTCGAACAGCTGTTTCAGCGAGCGGATCGAATCCGGATCGATTTCCGCGGGAACGTCGGGCGGGTAGTCGCGGAGCCAGAACTTTTCCGCGGTCTCGTTCGCGTCATTCATTACTGCAACGCAAAATGGCGCCGGTTTTTCCGGCCGGCAATCGTCGCGATTTGACGCGCCTTTGACTAGGGGCGCAAGAGCGGATGGAGCTTCCCCCAAACGTTGTCCAGGAGGAGCGGTTGCGCCTTGGCATTCGGGTGAATGCCGTCCGGCTGGAAATATGCCAGGTCGAGCGCGACCTCGGGGTCCATGAGCCCGGCGACGCCAATGCGGTAGCGCGTCGCCAGGTCGCGATAGATCTGCTGGAAGGAATTGCTGTACTGCGGTCCATAGTTGGTCGGCACGCGGACCGTGAGCAGGAGCACCTCGGCGCCCGCCGCGCGGCTCTTCGTGATGAGGAGCGCCAGGTTCGCCTGCACGCGGGATACGGGGAGCCCTCGCAGGCCGTCATTGCCGCCGAGCTCGATGATCACGATGCCGGGCTTGTGCGTTGCGAGCGCCCGATCGAGCCGCGCGACGCCCCCGTCCGTCGTCTCGCCGCTGACGCTGGCGTTGACGACTCGGTGACCGTAACCTTGTTTTTTCAATCGCTGCTGCAACAGGGCGACCCAGCCTTGGCCGGGCGCGAGCCCGTAGCCGGCGGACAGCGAATCGCCTATCACGAGGATTGCCGGCGGTTCGGCCGCCCGCGCAGGCAGCGCCGCCGCGAAGAGCCATAACGTCAGGACCAGAACGTAGCGCATGGACAAAAAGACCGTTCTCGAAGCCAGAAGTTTGCGCAAGCAGGTTACCAGCCCGGAGGGAATGCTGACAATTCTGGACGACGTGAGCCTCGCGGTCGCGGCGGGCGAAACCGTCGCCGTGGTCGGCGCATCGGGCGCCGGAAAATCCACTCTGCTCGCTTTGCTGGCCGGGCTCGACGAGCCGTCGGACGGCGAGGTCTGGCTGGAAGGGATCGAGCTGTCGGCACTGGACGAAGACGGTCGAGCGGCCGCGCGAGCGAAGCATGTCGGCTTCGTATTCCAGTCGTTTCATCTCGTGCCTTCCCTGACGGCGCTGGAAAACGTGATGCTGCCGCTCGAGCTTGCGGGGCGTTCCGATGCGCGCGCCACCGCGCGAACCGTGTTGCAGCAGGTCGGGTTGGGGCCGCGGCTCGGGCATTATCCGCGGCAGCTCTCCGGCGGCGAGCAGCAACGCGTCGCGATCGCCCGGGCGTTCGTCACGCGTCCCGCGGTGCTGTTTGCGGACGAGCCGACCGGCAATCTCGACACCGCGACCGGCGCGCGGGTGATCGAGTTGCTGTTCGACCTGAATGCCGCGAACGGGACGACGCTCGTGCTCGTGACGCACGATCGCGAAATCGCGAGGCGTTGCAGCCGCATCGTCGAAATGGACGCCGGAAAGCTGGTGCACTGATGCGCGCACTGCGGTTCGCGATGCTTGCGCTCTTGCGCGACTGGCGCTCAGGCGAGCTCGCGGTGCTCCTCGCCGCGCTCCTCGTCGCAGTGACCGCACTGACGGGCGTCGGATTCTTCACCGACCGCATCGGCCAGGCGGTCGAGCAGCGCGCGGCCGAGGTCATCGCCGCGGACCTCCGGCTGCGTTCCGGGCAGCCTGTCGCAACGACGTATGAAAAGCTCGCCGCCGAACGCGACATCCAGACGGCGCGAACGACGACATTCCCCAGCGTCGTGTTCTTCGGCGCGGACTCGGCGCTGGCGGCGGTGCGGGCCGTGGGCCCGGGCTATCCGCTGCGCGGCCGCGTCAAGATCTCCGATGCGCCGTTCGAGCCGGCGCGCGAAACGGACACGCTGCCCGGGCGTGGCGAGGTCTGGCTCGATTCGCGCCTGCTCGCGCGCCTCGGCGCCGGCATCGGCGATCGGGTCAGCATCGGCGCGCGCGCCTTCACGGTCACCCGGGTTCTGGATTACCGGCCTGATCAGGGCTCGGCTTTCGTGGATCTCGCGCCGTCGCTCCTCATCCCGCTTGCCGACCTGGATTCGACCGAGCTCCTCGGCCCCGGCAGCCGCGCGACGTATTCCATCCTTTTCGCCGGCAGGCCCGCGGCGATCCGCGCGTTCAAGACGCTACTGCAGGAGCGCAAACAGGAGGGCGAGCGGCTCGTCGACGTCTCCGAGGAAAGCCCGCAGATCCAGTCCTCGACCCGGCGCGCCGGGCGCTTCCTGAACCTCTCCGCGATGATCACGGTGCTGCTCGCCGCGGTCGCGGTCGCCATGGCGGCGCGGCGCTACACCGAGCGGCATCTCGACAATGTCGCGCTCATGAAATGCATGGGTGCGCCGCAGCGTCTCGTCCTCCAGGTCACGGTCATCGAGCTCGCCTTGATCGCGCTCATCGCGGCGGTTTTCGGAAGCGCCCTCGGTTACGTCGCGCAGGAACTGCTGACGCGGCTCCTCGGCGATCTCGTTCGCGCGGACCTGCCGCCGCCCACGCTCGCGCCCGCCATTCTCGGAGCGGCGACGGCGCTCGCGATCCTGGTCGGATTCGCGTTGCCGCCGATGCTGCAATTGAAGCGAGTGCCGCCGGCGCGCGTGCTGCGGCGCAATCTCGAGCCGCCGCCGTTGCGCTACTCGGTGTCCTACGGGCTCGCGGTCGCGGCCTTGCTCGGCGTCCTCTACTGGCTGGTGCGCGACGCGAAGCTCGTCGGTTTCGTGGCGGCGGGAATCGCGGTCACGCTCGCCGTCCTGTATGCGGCAGGTTTTCTGCTCGTGCGGCTCGCAGGGCGGATGCGCGGCGCCGTGGGCGTCGCCTGGCGCTACGGGGTCGCCAATCTCGCGCGCCGCGGGCGCGAGAGCGTGGTGCAGGTTGTGGCTTTCGGCCTGAGCCTGATGGTACTGCTCCTGCTCGCCGTGGTGCGGAACGATCTGCTCGAGGACTGGCGCGCGAGCCTGCCTGCCGACACGCCGAATTTCTTCATGATCAACATCCCGGCGGTGGATACGCGGGATTTCGTGAGGTTCATCGAAGAACGCGGCCTGCCGCCGCCGCGGCTCTTTCCGATGATCCGCGCGCGCCTGACGGCCATCAATGGCGAGTCGCTTGATGACATGAAGCCCCCGACCGATCGCGGCCGCGGCTTCGCCGAACGCGAGCAGAATCTCTCCTGGGCCGAGACGCCGCAGGAGGACAACAAGATCGTCGCGGGACGCTGGTGGACCGAGGCGGATCGCGGCAAGGCGCTCGTGTCGGTCGCGACCGACTACGAAGAGGAGCTGGGCTTGAAGCTCGGCGACAAGCTTCGCTTCGACGTCGCCGGCGAGACGATCGAAGCCGAGGTCGCGAGCTTTCGCGAGGTGGAATGGGACAGTTTCCGGCCGAACTTCTTCCTGGTGTTCTCGCCGGGCACCCTCGACGGCCTCGCCGGCACCTGGCTCACGAGCATGCGGCTCGACTCCGGGCAGCGGAAGATGCTGGTGGATCTCGTGCGGCGATTCCCTTCGGTCTCGGTATTCGATATCGATGCCATTCTGTCGCAGGTGCGTGACGTGATCGATCGCGCCTCGATCGCCGTTCAATACGTGTTCCTCTTCACGCTCGCGGCCGGCATCACGGTGCTGCTCGCCGCCATCCAGTCGACCCGCGACGAGCGCCGTTACGAGAGTGCGATGTTGCGGACGCTGGGCGCCAGGCGGCGTGTCGTGCTCGCCGGGGTCGCCTCGGAGTTCACGGCGCTCGGCATGCTGTCAGGCGTGCTCGCCGCGATCGGTGCGACGCTCGCCGGCTGGTTGCTGGCGAGGGAAGTATTCGATCTCAGCTACTCGATCAATCCCTGGGTGTGGGTGATCGGGTTGGTGGCGGGCGCGATCATTGTCGGCGGGGCGGGGACATTTGCGGCGAGGAAGGTGATCAATCATCCGCCGATCAACATCCTTCGGGAACGCTGATTTCGGTTGTTTCGGCGAGATTTGCGTAGCCCGTCAAGGAGTTACCTGCTGCTAGCGTTGCCATTGTATTGTGAGGGTGTCAGAATATCCGATATTCGGAAAATCGGATACCAAGATGAAAGAGAATCTGATTGTCTCGGACCGCGGCCAGGTGACGCTTCCATCTGCCATGCGCAAGTCATTGGGTTTGGGCAAGAACGCGGTCGTTACTGCAGAGCAGACTGGAGGCCGGATCGTGCTGACGCCGGCAGTGGTGGTGGAGACCGAGCTCTACTCGGACGAGCAGATCCGCGAGTGGAGTCGCGCCGATTCCTTCGGCAAGGGCGAACGCGCAAAGCTGACGGAAAAACTGAAGAAGGGGCGTGGATAGGCTCTTTCTGGACGCCAACGTCCTCTTCACAGCTGCGCATAACCGTGCCGGCAAGTCGGCCTACCTGTTCGACGTATTGCATTTCGCGCGGTGGGAGCTGCATTCAAGCGACTACGCCATCGAGGAAGCGCGCCGAAACCTTGCCGCAAAATTCCCCGAGCGCGTGGCGATACTCGATTCACTGATCGGAAGGCTGAACGTCATCCGCCAGCCAGCGCGAGGCGAGATCGGAATCCGGCTGCCGGAAAAGGATCAGCCGATCTTTCTGGCCGCACAGGCAGGTGGGGCGACTCATCTGCTGACCGGAGACTTGCGGCACTTCAAGCGGCACATGAACCGGCCGCAGCAGACGAGCGGCATCGTCATCCAGACCGTGGCCGATTACTTGAGCAGCCTGTAGGAGACCGCGCTGGTCAAGGCAGCGCGAACGCGATCAGGTAGTCACCCTCGCCGAAAACCTCTCCGCCACCGGCGGAGACCACGACGAACTGCTTGCCACCCGCGCGATAGGTGATCGGCGTGGCACGTGCGCCGGCCGGCAGCTCGGCGCGCCACAACAGTTCACCGGTTTCGACGTCGAACGCGCGAAATGCCTTTTCGACGGTCGCGCCGATGAACACGAGCCCGCCGGCGGTCGCGATCGGTCCGCCGAGATTCGGCGATCCAGGCACCGCGCCGTCCGGGTGGGTGCCGAGCGGAACTTCCCAGACTTTTTTCAGATTCAAAAGATCGACGCCGACAAGCGCGCCCCAGGGCGGCGGCGAACAGAACGCGCCCGAAGGCGCGCGCAGGAACCGGCGGCGCATCACGTAGCTGGTGCCGACCATGTTCGTGTACTCGTATCCCTGACTCAGGCGGTCAGATTCCTCTTCCGCCGCGTCGTCGTCGAAATCGGCAGGCATCAGCTGCACCATCGAGGCGATGGTGTTGACCGGCACGACCGCGATCTGCCGGTCGGAATTGACCGCCAGCCCGCCCCAGTGTGCGCCGCCGATGTTGGAAGGGCGCACGAGCGTGCCCTGCAGGCTCGGCGGCGTGAAGATGCCTTCGTTGCGGAGTTCCATGATCAGCGTGCTGCAGGCCAGCCGATCGGCTTCGCCCAGGCCGTGGAGGTCCTTCTCTGCGAGTCCGTGCGGGCTCAACTGGATTGCGCTGAATGGCTGCGTGGCGGAAGCGCGTTCACGCGGCACGTCGCTCGCGGGCACGGCGCGCTCTTCAACTGGGACCAGCGGCTCGCCGGTCTCGCGGTGCAGCACGAACAGCATGCCGGTCTTCGTCGCTTGCAGGACTGCCGGGATCGATTCTCCGCCGCGCCTGAGCGTCACGAGCGCCGGCGGCGCGGCGTTGTCGTAGTCCCAGAGATCGTGATGCACCGTCTGGAAATGCCAGGCGACTTCACCCGTCGCGGCACGGAGCGCGACGATCGAATTCGCGTAGCGGTTGCTGCCGGGACGTAAGCCGCCGAAGTAGTCGGGTCCCGGACTCGAAGTCGGCGCAAAGATCAGGCCTCTCTCAGGATCGGCGACCTTCACCGACCAGACGTTGGCGGCGCCGTTCGTTGCCGCACTGTCGTTCTCCCACGTGGCGAAAGCCGGATCCTGCGCATCCTGCGGAATCGGATCCCAGCGCCAGCGGAGTGTGCCGGTGCGAACGTCGAACGCGCGCACCTCGCCGCTTGCCGGCGCAATGCGGCTGTTGTCGGCAATCGCGGAGCCGGTGACGACGAGATCGCCGATCACAAGCGGCGGGGAAGTCACCTGATAGGCGGAAAACTCGAATGGCGCATGCCGCAGACCCTTGCGCAGATCGATCATCCCCCTCGTGCCGAAACCGGCGCAGGCGCGGCCGCTGGCGCCGTCCACCGCAAACAGGCGGGCATCGATGGTCGCGACGAAAATCCGGCGTCGGCACGACGCGCCGATCGGCGCCTTTTCATCGAGCCAGGTGCTGACGCCGCGGTTGGCGAAGTCACCGTAGTGCGCCTTGCGCCGCGACTTCGGGTCGAAGCGCCAGCGTTCCGCGCCGGTCGCTGGATCGAGCGCGATCAGCTCGCCGAGCGGGGTCGTGAGATAAAGCGTTCCGTCCACCACGATCGGCGTGGTTTCGAAGCGCGGCTTGCGGTCGGTCTCGATGCCGAGATGCCCGGTGCGGAATGTCCAGGCGACTTCGAGCGACTTGATGTTTGAACGGTTGATGTCGGTGAGCGGTGAATAGCGGGTGCCTCCGGGGTCGCGGCCGTAGGCGGGCCAGTCGCCGGTCATGGATTGGGCGAGAGCAGCGGGTCCTTGCATCGAAGTCACGAGGCACGCGGCGAGCATCATTGGATGCTTTGCCACGGAGTATTTCTTTCCACGCGCCAAGGTCCTACCTCCCTGCTACCTGCAACTGCGCCTCCGCGAATGGCTGCAGCTTCCCGCCGCGCGCGTAGCCTTCCACGCGGATCAGGTACGGGCCTGCCGGCAGCATCGACGTGTTGAACGACAGGCGCAGGTCGTAATTCGAATCGCGCACCACCTGGTCGGCATGCACGAGCAGCGTGCCATCGTGCCGCAGCAAGCTCACGCGGAACCGCGAGTGCTGATTGGTCCGCGCGTTGATCAAGAGGTCGACGCGCTCGGGAAATTCGCCGCCGCCCACCGAGACGACCCGCGGCGAGCGCGGGTCGATCCGCACCGTCCGGTTTGACGAAGGCGCTTGCAAGAACCCCGCCGCCGCCTGCTTCTCGAGCATTTCGAGCCGATCCTCGGCAACGCCCCAGCGCCAGGCGACCCAGATGAGCGCCACGACCAGCGCCAGGATTGCCGTCGCGGTGCCGACCAGGACCTTGTGTTCCTGCAGCTTGTCGATCCAGGGCGAAACTTCGGTAGGCATTGACCCAACTCCGGGGGCTCTCCCGTTTATTCTATGCATTCGCCGCCCAAGGAGGGCTTGTCATGCCTTTGCCCGTTGCCCGATCCGGCCTGCTGACGGCCGGTGTCCTGCTCACACTCAATGCCGTCGCCGCCGAGCCGCAGGTTTCGTTGACCGTCTACAGCTCGGCGCAGCCGGGCGGCATTCCCGCGGAGTGGTATCGGCCCTTGCCCGGCATGGGCACGCCGCAAGCCAATCAATTGCCGGGATTCGCGCTGGTGCGGCTCGATCGGGACCTGCAGATCCCACGCGGGCGCGGAACGATCCAGTTCACGGATGTCGCGGCGCTCATCGACCCGACAACGGTGCAGTTCCTCTCGCTGACCGACCCGGACGGCACCAAGGTGCTCGAGCAGAATTTCCAGTTCGACCTCGTGAGCCAGGACAAGCTCCTGTCGCGCTACATCGATCGCGAAGTGAGCGTTGAGCAGCAGAGCGGAGATGGCGTCAAAGTCATCGACGGCACCCTGGTCTCGTCGAACGACGGATTGGTGCTCCGCGGCTCGGACGGCCAGATTCACGCGCTTCGCGAGTGGAGCAACATGCGCTTCGGCGAGCTGCCGGGCGGCCTGATCACGCGGCCGACGCTCGAATGGAACGTGCAGTCGGGGAAGGGAGGCACGCAGCGCGCGCGGGTCTCGTACCAGACGGGCGGCATCACCTGGTGGGCCGATTACAACCTGATCTTCAGCGAAGGGGCGGATGCAAATTCCGGATTCGTGGATATCGGCGCCTGGGTCAGCCTGCTGAACCAGTCGGGCGCGCGCTACCAGGACGCGAAGCTGAAACTGATCGCGGGCGACGTGAATCGCGTGCGGGAGGATCTGCGCGAAGTTATGGTGACCGGCTCACGCATCGCAAAGTTTGAAGCTGCCGCCGATGCCGGCTTCGAGGAAAAGGCCTTCTTCGAATACCACCTCTATACGCTCGGCCGCCCAGCGACCATTCCGAACAACTCGACCAAGCAGATCGAGCTCTTCGATGCGGCGACGCGCGTGCCCGCGAAGAAGCAGCTCGTCTATTACGGGGCCGATCTCCTCGGCTATTACTACGGCGGGCCCGGCGGGCCGAGGATGGACCGCGAGTTCGGTCCTGCGTCGAACACCAAAGTGGACGTGTGGCTCAACTTCAAGAACGACAAGGCCTCCGGCATGGGCATGCCGCTGCCCGCCGGGCGGATCCGCGTCTCGCAGCAGGACAAGGCGGACGGGAGCCTCGAGTTCATCGGCGAGGACAAGATCGATCACACGCCGAAGGACGAGGACGTCCGCGTCAAGCTCGGAACGGCGTTCGACGTGGTCGGCGAGCGCCGCCAGACGGATTTCAGGGTCAATACCAGCGGCAAGGTGATGGAGGAAGCGTTCGAGATCAAGGTCCGGAACCACAAGGACCAACCGGTCGAAGTGATCGTGCGCGAGAACCTCTATCGTTGGAGCCAGTGGACGCTGATCGAGCAATCCATGCCGTCGGTCAAGAAAGACGTCCGGACGGTCGAGTTTCCGGTGCAGATCGCCGCGGACGGCGAGGCGACTGTGACTTACCGGGTGCGCTACAACTGGTGAGGATCGATCGAAAGCTCCGCGCCGACGCGGAGCCGTTCGCCGACGCCGGCAACCAAGGTGCAGTTCTGCCCGAAAGTGACGCCCTTGAGCGTGTAGTCGTGGCGGTACTTGCCGAGAGCGCGCAACGGCTGCTGATGCGGGTCGCGCTCGCCGCTCAGCTGGTCGGTGGTCGTGACCGCACAGCGGGTGCAGAGCCGGACCCCCCGCAGCACGACCGGCCCTGAGCGATAGAGCGTCATGGCGTCTTCCGCGTGCGCCGGGACGCCCTCGATCACGAGATTCGGCCGGAAGCGCGCCATCGGGATCGGCTCCGGCAGCCGGCGGTTCAGTTCCGCGAGCGACTCGTTCGAGATCATCAGGATCGGATAGCCGTCCGCGAAAGTGACGGGCTGCGGCTGCGATCCCGCGTATTTCGGATTGGCGAGGCGCGGCGCGGCGGGGTCGACGCGGACGAGCCGGACGGTGTCGTCGAGCACACGCGACAGCCAGGCGGCCGCTTCGTCGCCGGCGTCGATCCCCAGGCACGCGTCATCCCAGATCCGCACGCGCCGCGATTCGCCCGGGTGATTCACATCCAGGGCGAGCGGCGCATGGCCGGCTGCCGAGAGGCAGAGCTTTCCATCGCCGATCGCCACCGTGATGGTCGCGAGCCTCGGGTGCGACCGCTGGGTGATGAACTGATCCGGCGGCTGGATGATCATCCAGCGGCGATCCCACTCGGGGCCGGTCGGCGTCATCAGCGTCGATTCGACGTCGATACCGCGGCAGGACTTCACCGGATAGATGTGCAGGCTCGCGATTCGGGCCATCCGCAATTCCTCAGGTCGTCGGCGCCTTCAACGTGAAGTCGAAGCTGCCGTAGTGCAGGTAATTCGCCCAGTCGGCGGAGGGCAGCCCGCGGACCGCGGCGCGGGAAGCGTTGAGCGCGGCGCCGATTGAATCGCCCTTGGCGAGGTCGCGATAGAGCGTCGCGGCGAAGGCGGTCGCCGCCGTGTCGGAAACCGGCCACCAGGTGCCGATGAAGTTCGCGACACCACCGCGCAGGAAAGCTTCGGCGAAACCCACGCTGCGGTCGAGTTGCCGGAGCGGATTGACCGTCGCGCGGAGCCGCCCCGATTCGCAGGCGTTGAAGAACACGAGCGCCGGCACTGAATCCATCGCCGCGAGATCCGCGCCGGACAGCACGTGCCCGCCCGCGCAGAGGATGCCGCTTGAGGCCGGCGCCGCGGCATCGAACCAGGCGTGGCCCGCAAAATGGATGGCGTCGTAATCGCCGGAGCGGAACTCCGCGAGGAGGCGCGCGCGCGTCGCGTCCGCGTCGCGAATGGCGGTGATCCCCGCGCCGGGGAGTTGCGCGAGCATGGCAGCGACGCGCTCGCCTTCCTCGACCGCGCCCGGCAGGTCGCCGGTCGGATTGATCACGAGCAGCACGTTGAACTCGCGCGCGCGGCGGCGCTGCTCGCGCCACTTCGCGACCGACATGCCTTCGGCGGCATAGCGGCGGCTGAGTCCCATGGCCGCGGCCGGCGCCCAGCCCTTGAGGCTCAGGACTTCCCAGGGCCAGTGCGCGCTCGCCGTGTCGTGCACCACGACGAGCGGCGCATTCTTCACGGATGGGAGGGCCTCTGCGATTTCTTCCGGCAGCAGCAACTCCGCCAGCCTTTGCCCGAACTCCTCCAGTTCACCGATGCCCATGCCGGGCACGAGGCGCGAGTGCTCGCGTTCGAGCAGCCGCAGGTCGAGCCGGCGGTTGGCGACGAGCGCGGTCGCTTTCGGCGCGGGGCCGAGCAGGGCGACGCGAAGATGCGCGGTGGATTCCTGGACGAAGAGCCAGGCGAGCGGCGTCGCCGTCGGTTTCTCGACGCGCGCGGGCTTGCGCGCGGGTTTCCTTTGCGGCGCGAGGCGCAGGAGCGGCGCGGCCGGATGCAGCCGCAGCAGGTCCTCCGCCACACGGCGTGCCGAAGCGATCCGATCCGCACTCCGCGACACGACGGTGATGCGCCGCAGCCGCTGTTCGGGCGCGAGATCGCCGAGCGCCGTCAGCACGCCCTCGAGTTGCGCGCGCGCGGCATCCGCCGGCTCGGCGCCCGAGGCCGTGCCCCAGAGCACCATCGAAAAATTCTCGACCCCGGCCAGCGCGAGCGTGCGCGTCACGTTCGCTGCCGCCAGGCGTTGAACGTCCGGACCATAGCGGCCGAAATCACCCAGACCCGCAAACACGACGAGCCGCGGCACGAGCCCGCGCCGCCCGACCGGCAGCACGAAGACCTCGCCGGCCGCCGCGCTGATCGCGCGCCGGCGCGCCAGGTCGCTGATTGCGCCGTGCAGCATGCGGTCGATCGCCTGCGCCGCGCCCGCGGGCTCGACGTTCGCGAAAGCGCCGAGCACGATCGCGGTGCTGCCGCTCTGCGTGATGCTGCCCTCCATGAACGAAAGCTCGACAGGCTTGACGACCGCTTTGCGCTTCGGCGTGATCGTGACGGTCGAGGTCTGCGTGACGCCGACGAACTCGTGCAGGAACTCGCGTTGCTCGCGCTCGGAGAGATCGTTCCAGGCGATCTTGGGTGCGGGCCCCGCGCGCAGGTCTTCCTGCCACAGCGTCGGCACGCCGCCGCGGCGCGGCAACACGCGCGGCAATGCGTTCGTTGAATCGCCGCGCGCGAGATCGGTGACAGCTCGGCCAACTTCGGCGCTGCCAGGCAGCGAGCCGTGGCTTTCTTCGGTGTACCAGGTCTTGAGATTCGGCCACTGCGCGAGCGCGAGGGGCACCGTGCCGTCGCCCGCCGGGCCGCGTCCGAATTCGAGCTTGCGGCTGATGCGGCGAAGCCCCAGCACCGTGTCCTGACCGAAGCCTGCGATCAGCCGGAAGCGCTCGTCAGGCGGCGGCAGGACCTTGATGGCTTCGTGCGCTTCTTCGAGCAGGTCCGCAGCCGGCTTCGGCCCATCGGGCCACTGCTCGGCGTCGAATGGATCGAAATCCTTGCAGAGATTGGCCGCGGGAAGCATTCCGCAGAGTCCGGGCAGAGTCGTCAGCATCTTGCGCGCGAGATCGTCGGCGCTGTGCTTGAGGTCGAGCATCGAGATCCTGCGGATCAAGGGGTAGGTGCCGCGCAGGGCCTGCACCGCGACGAAAACGCCTTTGTTCGGCGTACCGAGCTGGATCACGCGGCTGATGCGCTCCGCGCCCTTGTGCGCGAGCGCTGCACGCGCGACGAGCCCACCCATGCTGTGGCCGACGAGCACGATGTCCTGGCGGCGCTCGCGCAGCAGCCGGTCGGCGAGCTCGCGGCCGTTCCAGAGCATGTCGCGGCGCCAGTCGTAGGGATGGAACGCGGCGTCGAAGCCGGCGATGCGCAGCACCAGCCGCAGGCGCTCGTAGGCGAATCGCAGCACGCCGAGTGCCCAGTAACGGCTGCCGCCCGGCAAGGCGAGCTTGACGAGCTGCCCCTGCGCGATTTCGACCGGGTCGAACCAGGTGACGTCCATGCCGCCGTTCTTGCGCAGCCGGCCGATGCTCGAACCCATGATGCCGGGCAGGATGAGGAGCCGTGGACCGCCGCGCATACCAGCGGCTCGCCGCGCCAGCCGTGACAGCTCTTGATCGGCTTCGAGGTACGCAGGCATCGCGCGATTCTACCGGTGCGCGCATGAAAGGGGACTCTCCCCCTTTTCCCGAAGGATCGAAGGAAAAGGGGGAGAGTCCCCTTTCATCTGCGCGCCATTAGAATGCCGCCGTGGACACGTTCGCGAAGGACGGGTTGCCGCCGAAGGAACTGTGGCCACGGCTGCACTTCGACTTGCCGGAACTGCGTTACCCCGATCGGCTGAATTGCGCGACCGTGTTGCTGGACGATGCGATCGCCGAGGGTCATGGCGAGCGGCCGGCGATCCTGACTGACGCCGGGACCATCACATATCGTGAGCTGCTCGGCCGCGCGAACCGCATCGCCAACGTGCTGACGGGGGCAGGCGTTGCCCCGGGCAATCGGGTGCTGCTTCGCGGCTACAACGGCCCGGAGATGTACGCCGCCTGGCTTGCGGTGATGAAGACGGGCGCGATCGCAGTCACCACGATGCCGATGTTGCGCGCGCCGGAACTCACCGCGATCGTCGCGAAAGCGCGCCCCGCGTTCGCGCTCTGCGATCACCGCCTGCAGAGCGAGCTGCAGGCGGTCACCGCGGAGGGCGGCGTCGGAACGACCATCACCTGGGGCGCCGGCGATCTCCAAGCACGCATGGCGAAGGCCTCCGACCGTTTCGTCAATGCCGATACCGCGGCGGACGACGTCTGCCTGCTAGCCTTCACCTCCGGCACGACCGGCCAGCCCAAGGCCTGCGTGCACTTCCACCGGGACGTGCTCGCGATGGCGGATGTGGTCGCGCGCCACTTGCTGCACACGGTGCCGGACGATGTCTACGCTGGCAGCCCGCCGCTGGGATTTACCTTCGGGCTCGGGGCGCTGCTCGTCTTTCCGCTGCGCTTTCGCGCAGCGACCGTGCCGATCGAAGCGCCCGCGCCGGCGACGGTCCTCGCCGCGATCGAGCATCACGGCGTGACCTGCCTCTTCACCGCGCCCTTCGCCTATCGCGCGCTCGCCGCCGAGCTTGCAGGCCGCGATCTCTCCTCACTCAAGCGCTGCGTTTCCGCGGGCGAGTTCCTGCCGAAGTCGGTGTCCGACACGTGGTTCGAGAAAACCGGCATCCGCATCATCGACGGCATCGGTGCCACGGAGATGATCCACATCTTCATCTCCGCGAGCGGCGACGAGATCCGTCCCGGCTCGACCGGCAAGCCGCTGCCGGGCTACCGGGCCTGCGTGCTCGACGACGACGGCAAGCCCCTGCCGCCCGGCAGCGCCGGCCGCCTCGCGGTGACCGGACCGACGGGCTGCCGCTATCTCGACGACGAACGCCAGCGCGACTACGTCCTGGACGGCTGGAACGTCACGGGCGATCTCTACCGCGTCGACGAGGACGGCTATTTCTGGTTCGTTTCGCGCGCCGACGACATGATCGTCTCGGCCGGCTACAACATCGCGGGCCCCGAGGTGGAGTGGGCGCTGCTCGCGCACCCGGCGGTCCGCGAGTGCGCCGTGATCGGCGCGGCGGATCCCGAGCGCGGCACGATCGTGAAGGCTTGCGTCGTGCTCGCCGCGGGCAGGGTGGGGGACATCGCGCTCGTCAAGGAGCTCCAGGACTTCGTTAAGCAGCGCATCGCACCCTACAAGTACCCGCGGGTGATCGAGTTTCTTGAGACGCTCCCCAAGACCGCGACCGGCAAGCTCCAGCGCAAGGCGCTTCGCAAATAGGTGCCGGGTCGAACATTCGAACATTTGAACCCGGTCGCGGAACGCAAATGTTCGAATGTTCGACCCGGCACCATTAGTTGACATTTCAACTATTCAGGCCTGTAATGCCGCCGGCATGGACAGGCGCCCATGAAACGCATCGTCTGCCTCGGCGGCGGGCCGGCGGGACTCTATTCCGCCATCCTGTTCCGCAAGGCCCTGCCGCGGGCACGGGTCGAGGTCTACGAGCGCAACCGTCCCGATGACACATTCGGCTGGGGCGTCGTGTTCTCGGACCGCACGATGGAGGGCTTCCAGGCCGCCGATGCGCCGTCGCATGCCGCGATCACCGGCAGCTTCCATCACTGGGACGACATCGACGTCCATTACCGTGGCACGACGACGACCACGGGCGGTCACGGCTTCTGCGGCATCGAGCGGAAGCGTCTCCTCAACGTCCTCCAGGAGCGCGGAGCGGAGCTCGGCGTCGCGCACCACTTCCAGCGTGAGATCGACGACGATGTAGCGTTTTCCGACGCCGACCTGATCGTCGCCGCCGACGGCGTCAACAGCCGCACGCGCAAGCGCTTCGACGCCGTGTTCAAGCCGGACATCGACACGCGCGAATGCCGCTTCATCTGGCTCGGCACCACGAAGCCATTCCCGGCCTTCACTTTCGCCTTCGAGGAAACGGAGCACGGCTGGTTCCAGATTCACGCCTACCAGTTCAGCAAGGCTCTCTCCACAGTGATCGTCGAGACCCACGAGGAGACCTGGCTCGCGAACGGGCTCGATCGCGCCAATCACGAGCAGTCGATCGCCTTCTGCGAGCAGCTCTTCGCGAAGTACCTCGGCGGCCACAAGCTCATGAGCAACGCGGCGCATCTGCGCGGCTCCGCCTGGCTCAACTTCCAGCGCGTCCTCTGCCAGCGCTGGCATCACGGCAACCGCGTGCTGATCGGCGACGCCGCGCACACGGCCCATTTTTCGATCGGTTCCGGAACGAAGCTCGCGATGGAAGACGCGATTGCGCTCGTCGCCCGCACCGCGGGTGCTGCCGACATTCCGGCAGCGCTCACCGACTACCAGGAAGAGCGCTCGACCGAAGCGCTGAAGCTCCAGAGTGCGGCGCGAAACCGCATGCGGTGGTTCGAAGACGTCGCCCGCTACACGCGGCTCGAGCCCTGGCAGTTCACCTACAGCCTGTTGACCGGCAGCCAGCGGATCGGCCACGCGAACCTGAAGCTCCGCGACCCGGCCTTCGTCGCCGACGTCGAAGCACGACTCGCCAAACGTGCGGGAGCGTCCTCTCCGCGTCCGCCGATGTTCCTGCCATTTAAGGTGCGCGGCCTCAGCCTCAAGAACCGGATCGTCGTCTCCCCGATGGCGCAGTACTCGGCGAAGGACGGCATGCCGGAAGACTGGCATCTCGTCCATCTGGGGGCGCGCGCGACCGGCGGGGCCGGCCTCGTGTTCACGGAGATGAACTGCGTGTCACCCCAGGGCCGCATTTCGCCGGGATGCACCGGCCTATGGAACGAGGCGCAGCGCGATGCCTGGCGGCGCATCGCGGAATTCGTGCATCGGCACAGCCGTGCCAAGCTCTGCATGCAGCTCGGGCACTCGGGCCGAAAGGGCTCGACGCAGCTCGGCTGGGAGGACGACGATCATCCGCTCAACTCCGGCAACTGGGAGACCATCGCGCCGTCGCCGCTACCGTATTTCGAGGGTATCAGCGCGCCGCCGCGCGTGATGACGCGTGCCGACATGGATCGCGTGCTGTCCGAGTTCGTGCGTAGCGCCCGATTCGCCGACGAGGCGGGTTACGACATGCTCGAGCTCCACATGGCGCACGGTTACCTGCTCGCGAGTTTCCTGTCGCCGCTCACCAACCGGCGGAAGGACCCGTACGGCGGCAGCGTCGCGAACCGCCTGCGATTCCCGCTCGAAGTGCTCGCCGCGGTGCGTGCGGCCTGGCCGGAAGAAAAGCCGCTTTCCGTCCGCCTCTCCTCGAGCGACTGGGCGAAGGGGGGCCTGAGCGAAGACGAGCTCCTGGCGATTGCCCGGGCGATGAAGACCGGCGGCGCCGACATGCTCGATCTCTCGAGTGGCCAGACCGTGCCCTGGCAGAAGCCGGTCTATGGACGCATGTGGCAGACGCCGTTCTCGGATCTCGTCCGCAATGTCGTCGGCATTCCGACGATCGCGGTCGGCAACATCTACGAACCGGATCACGTGAACTCGATCATCGCCTCCGGGCGCGCCGATCTCTGCGCGCTCGCGCGGCCCCACCTGGCGGATCCCGCGTGGACGCTGCGCGCCGCCGCGGAACAGCGCTGGCCCGATCAATGGTGGCCGCCGCAGTACGGGTCCGCGAAGCTTCAGCTCGAGCGCAATCTCGAGCGGGCGGCACTGATGACCGGGCCGGTATGAGGAGGACCCCATGACGCAAGAACTCGCAGGCCGGCATGCCCTGGTGACGGGCGGCGGGCGCGGCATCGGGGCCGCGATCGCGCAGGCGCTTTCGGCGGCCGGCGCGCGCGTGACGCTCCTTGGCCGGACGACGGCGCAGCTCGATGAATCGGCGATCGGAATGGCCGGCAGCACGGTCACTGTCACCGCGGATGTCACCGATCCGAAGCAGGTCGAGCGCGCCTTCGCCGAAGCGCGAAATGCCGCGGGCGAAGTCTCGATCCTCGTCAACAACGCCGGCCGCCCCGCGAGCCGGCCGCTGGCGAAGAGCGATGAAGCGTTCTGGCGCGAGATGCTCGAAGTGAACCTGACCGGGACCTACCATTGCACGCGCGCCGCGATCCCGGCCATGCTCGCGGCCAACTGGGGCCGCATCGTGAACGTGTCGAGCACGGCGGGACTGCGCGGCTACGCGTACTGCACGGCTTACTGCGCGGCCAAGCACGGCGTCATCGGCATGACGCGCGCGCTCGCGCTCGAAGTCGCAAAGACCGGCATCACCGTGAATGCCGTCTGCCCCGGCTATACCGACACGGGCGTCGTGCGCGACGCCATTCGCAACATCAGCGAAATAACGGCCCGCAGCGAAGCCGACGCGCGCGAGGCGCTCGTGTCATTCAACCCGCAGCAACGGCTGGTGAAGCCCGAAGAAGTCGCGAACGCAGTCCTCTGGCTCTGCCGCTCCGGCAGCGAGAGCGTCACCGGGCAGAGCATTGCGATCGCCGGCGGCGAGGTCACCTGATGGCACGACGCACGATGGATGCAGAGACGCGCGCAGCCCGCGACGACCACAGCGCGATCCGCCTGTGGCTCCGGATGCTGGCGACGAACCGATTGGTCGAGACGCGGACCCGGCGGATGCTGCAGGACCGTTACGCGACCACCCTGCCGCGCTTCGACCTGATGGCGCAGCTCGAGCGGATGCCCCGGGGCCTCAAGATGGGCGAGCTGTCGAGGCGCATGATGGTGACTGGCGGCAATGTGACCGGTATTACCGACATGCTGGAAGATGAGGGCCTGGTCGAGCGTGTCGCCGATCCGGGCGACCGCCGCGCCTGGGTCGTGCAATTGACGCCGGCGGGCCGACGGGCGTTTACCGCGATGGCACAGGAGCATGAGCGCTGGATCGTCGAGTCGTTCGCGGAACTGTCGGGCCGCGAGATGTCGACCATGGCGGCGCTGCTCGCGCGGCTGAAGACGCATGTCCGTTCACTGGAGGAGCGGGACACATGAAAACCGAGATTCCGGACCTGACCGGCTATCAGGCGAAGCATTTTCTCTGGCGCGTGGAGAACCGCGTCGGTCACCTGACGCTGAACCGGCCGGAGAAGAAGAATCCGCTGACCTTCGAGTCGTACGCGGAATTGCGCGACCTGTTCCGGCTGCTGGCGGATGGTTGTGGCGTACGGGCCGTCGTCATCGACGGCGCCGGCGCAAATTTCTGCTCGGGCGGCGACGTGCAGGAAATCATCGGGCCGTTGACCCAGATGGACGAGAAGGGTCTGCTCGAATTCACGCGCATGACGGGCGACCTGATCCGCGCGATGCGCGGCTGCCCGCAACCGCTCATCGCTGCCATCGACGGCATCTGCGCGGGCGCGGGCGCGATGATCGCGCTCGCTTCTGATTTCCGCATCGCGACGCCGGCGGCGCGAACCGCATTCCTGTTCGTGCGTGTGGGCCTCGCGGGTTGCGACATGGGCGCCTGCGCGCTGCTGCCGCGGCTCATCGGCCAGGGACGCGCGGCGGAGCTGCTCTACACCGGCCGGGCTTTCGACGCCGCGGAAGGGGAGCGCATCGGCTTCCATCATTCGGTCGTCGCGCCGGAAGCGCTCCTGCCCGCGGCGATGAAGCTCGCGGCGGAACTCGCTTCGGGACCGACGCTCGCGCACGCGCTGACCAAGAAGATGCTGCATCTCGAATGGAACATGAGCGTCAACGAGGCGTTGGATGCGGAGGCGCGCGCGCAGGCGAGCCTGATGCGGAGCAACGACTTCCGGCGCGCCTACGAGGCTTTCTCGAAGAAACAGAAACCGGTCTTCGAAGGAGATTGATGGGCACTCACGGCGATCGCCTGCAATGGCCCTTCTTTGACGAGCCCCATCGGCGGCTTGAGACGGAGGCGGAGCGATGGGCCGCTGCGACGCTCGCGAGCGAGGCACATCCCTCCGACCGTGCCGCCGTGGACGCGCGCTGCCGCGAGCTGGTCGGAAGGCTGGGCCACGCCGGCCTGTTGCGGCATTGCCTGCGCGCGGCGGACGGTGGCGCGACGCCGGACTTCGACGCGCGTTCGATCTGCCTGTTGCGACAGACACTTGCGTATCACGATGGGCTCGCCGACTTCGCGTTTGCGATGCAGGGTCTCGGCAGCGCGCCGCTGTCGCTCGCGGCGAGCGAGCGGTTGCGCGCAGCCTACCTGCCGCGCGTCGCCGAGGGAGCGGCGATCGCGGCGTTCGCGCTGTCGGAACCGGAGGCCGGATCCGACGTGGCGGCGATGCAAACCAGCGCGCGCCGGGACGGCCCGTCGTACGTGCTGAACGGCTCGAAGACCTGGATCTCGAATGGCGGCATCGCGGATTTCTATTGCGTGTTCGCGCGCACGGCGCCGGGGCGGCGCCGCAACGACGGCAGCGTGTCGGCCGATGGCATCAGCGCTTTCGTGGTCGAACCGGCGGATCGCGGCTTCGTGATCGCCGAGCGAATCGATGCGATGGCGCCGCATCCGCTGGCGCGGCTGGCGTTCGAGGACTGCCGCATCCCCGAGGAGCGGCTGATCGGCGAGGAGGGCGAGGGCTTTCGCACCGCGATGCGCACGCTCGACATCTTTCGCACCTCGGTGGCGGCCGCCGCTTGCGGATTCGGGCGCCGCGCGCTCGATGAGGCGCTCGGCCACACGCGCTCGCGCGGGATGTTTGGCCGCATGCTGGCGGACTTCCAGTTGACGCAGACGGCGCTTGCGGAGATGGCAACCGCCCTCGATGCGGCGGAACTGCTGACCTACCGCGCGGCCTGGCTGCGCGATGCCGGGCAGGCATTCACCGCTGCCGCGGCGATGGCGAAGCTGACCGCGACCGAGAACGCCCAGACTGTCATCGACCGCGCCTTGCAGATGTTCGGCGGTCGCGGCCTGGTGCGGGGCGAGATCATCGAGCGGCTTTACCGCGAGATCCGCGCCTTGCGCATCTACGAGGGCGCGAGCGAAGTGCAGAAACTGGTCATCGGCCGGGAGCTCCTGAAATGAGCCGCGAAACGCTGCAACCCGCGGGCTGGTCGCGTCCGCGCGGTTACGCAAACGGCATCGCGGCGGAAGGCCGCCAGGTCTTCGTCGCCGGGCAGATCGGATGGGACGCCGAGCAGCGCATCGTCAGCGATGATTTCGCGATCCAGACCCGCCAGGCGCTCGCGAACATCATCGACGTGCTCGCCTGTGCCGGAGCCGGGCCCGCGCACCTAGTGCGGCTCACCTGGTATGTCACGAGCCGCGAGGAGTACCATGCCTCGCTCGCGGAAATCGGCGCGAGCTACCGCGAACTCTTCGGCCGCAATTTCCCCGCGATGTCCGTGGTCGTTGTCGCGTCGCTGCTGGAGCCGCGCGCGAAGGTCGAGATCGAGGCCACCGCGGTCGTCTAGCGGTCGAGGCGCTACTGCGCGCCGAGCGCGCCGAGCGCGCCGAGCGCGGAGAGCATCCGCCGAACGCTCGCGAGCTGCGCGCCATTGCGCGTCGCGTAGCCGGCGCCGGAGTACCCCCACCAGTCCCAGCAGCCGCGCGGGTTGAATGGCCAGACATGACTCCGCGCGACCTGCGGGTACAGCACGACGATGCGGTTGGCATCGGCCCAGCGGTTGTAGCCCGCATTGCGGGCGAAAGTTTGTCCGATGAAGCCGCTGCCCTGCTGGCAGCCATGAAACGCGACGTGAATGCGGCAGGGCCTGCCCGCCGCGCACTCCGCCGGCACGAACAGGAAGCCTTGGTCCTCGAACGACGCCAGCATTCCGCCGGCGACGTAACCGCCCTGATCGAATGTCCGCAGCTCGCCGGTGATATCGCCCGCGGGCTCCCGCAGATCGTCGTACAGGAATCGCAGCATGAAGCCCGCAGCGTCGTATTGGCAGTCGAGGATCCACGGCGCCGCGGCGCCCCCCCCCGCCCCCCCCCACCCCCCCGCCGGGAAGCCAAGGGCCGCGGGGGCCCGCGTCTCGTAATGCATGCGCTCCGGCGGCACGAATTCCCTGTAGAAGCGCAGCAGCGAATCGGATACCGCGGCGCCGACCTTGGTGTCGCGCGATCCGTGAAAGATCCAGATACGATCCGGTGCGAGCCACGACGGGTCGTCGACCGTTCGCGCCGCCGCGCTGGCGCGGAGCGTCGCGACGAGCGGCCGCGTCTCCGGCCCGATCGTGCTCCCTTTGGCGCACTCGTCGAGCGCGCGCGTCAGCATGCCCTGGGCGCAGAGCCAGGGACCGGCGCCGATGATTCCCGCGCCGATCACGTCCTGCGAGTAGGCGACCTGGTATTGCGTCGCCATGTAGCCGCCGGCCGAGACGCCGGAGACCGTGAGGCTCCCTGGCAGGATGTTGAGGCGCGGCAGGGCACCGGCCGCGTGCGCCGTGGCGCACGCGCATGCAGCACAGAGCAATGCTGCCGGCAGGCAACGCATCGCCGCCGACGATAGCACCGGCCGCGAGGGCCGGCCCCGCGCCAGGCTGCGCGTACCGCGAATATCAGCCGGTTCGGGCAACGATGTCGCAAACCGCGGAGATGGCTTTCGCGCGCGAGGTCGAGCGCCGCCAGGCCGCGCCGATCACGCGGTTCGGCGCTGGCGGCGAGAACGGGCGCACCGCGAGACCGCGCGCCGACGCAAAGGGTCCTTCCGCGGCGAGGCGCGGCAGCAGCGTGATGCCGAGCCCGGCCGCCACCATCTGGCGCAGCGTCTCGAGGCTGGTCGCGCGGAAATCCTGCTCCTCGGTGCCGGCCTGCGCGCAGACCTCGAGCGCCTGGTCGCGCAGGCAGTGTCCCTCTTCGAGCAGCAGCAATCTCTCGCCGGCGAGATCGCCGGATCGCACGCGCTTGCGCGCCGCGAGCCGGTGGCTCTCCGGCATCGCGACCAGGAAGGCCTCGGCGAACAGCGAGCGCGTCGCCAGGCCCTTGGTATCGCCCGGCAGCGCGAGAATCGCGAGATCAAGCTCGCCGTTGACGACGCGCTCGACGAGCGGCGCGGTCTGGTACTCGTGCAGCATCAGTTGCAGCTTCGGCAGGGCACGCGCGATGCGCGGCGCGATGCGCGGCAGCAGGTAAGGCCCGAGCGTCGGAATCAGCCCGAGCTTCAGTTGCCCTGCGAGCGGATCCTGGCCGGCGCGGGCGAGGGCGCGAATGTCCTCCGCGTCGCGCAGCATCCGCCGCGCCCGCTCGACCACGGCGACGCCGGCGGCCGTCAGCGCGACGCGCCGCGGCCGCCGCTCGATCAGCGTGACGCCCAGCGACTCCTCGAGCTTCTTGAGCTGCGCCGAGAGAGTCGGCTGGCTGACGTGGCAGCGCTCGGCCGCGCGCCCGAAATGGCGCGTTTCGGCGAGCGTCACGAGGTACTGGAGGTCACGCAGGTTCATAGATAGTGTCAATTATAGCGATCGTAACAATCGATTGTACAAATCGATGACGCGGCGGCATCCTGCTCGTAACCAAGAGAGGAGGTATTTCACCATGTTGGGTATTGGTAGGAAGTTTCCCGCGTTCAAGCTGGCGGGTGTCGTCGGCAACGACGCGAATCACGCATTCAAGGACATCGACAACCGGACCTATGCCGGCAAGTGGCTGGTCGTATTCTTCTGGCCGAAGGATTTCACGTTCGTCTGCCCGACGGAGATCGCGGGCTTTGGCAAGCTGAACCGCGAGTTCCGCGACCGCGACGCGCAGGTGCTCGGCGTCAGCACGGATTCGGAATTCGTGCATCTCGCCTGGCGCAAGTCGCACGAGGGTCTCCGCGAGCTGCCGTTCCCGATGCTGTCGGACATCAAGCGCGAGCTGTCGACCGAGCTCGGCATCCTCGACCCGGAGGCGGGCGTGGCGCAGCGCGCGACTTTCATCGTCGATCCGGAGGGCGTGATCCGCTTCGTCTACGTGACCGACCTCAACGTCGGCCGCAGCCCCGAGGAAGTGCTACGCGTGCTGGACGGTCTCCAGACCGACGAGCTTTGCCCCTGCAACTGGCAGAAGGGCGAAGAGACCCTGAAGGCGGCCTGACGATGGACGCACTCAGGGACCGGATCCCGGACTACGCCCGCGACCTGCGGCTCAACCTTTCAACGGTGTTGACGCCGCAGGGCGCGCCGGGCCTTTCAGAGGCGCAGCTCTGGATGACGGCGCTCGCCTCGGCCATCGCATCCCGCAATGCCGAGCTCGCGCGCGCGGTCGAATCCGCCGCGGCTGAAATACTGGCACCGGCCGAGATCGAGGCGGCGCGCTCCGCCGCCGCGATCATGGGCATGAACAACGTCTATTACCGATTTCTGCATCTGGTCGAGGACGACGAGTACTCGAAGCTGCCCGCGCGGCTGCGCATGAACGTGATCGGCAGCCCGGGAATCGGCAAGGCCGATTTCGAGCTGATCTCGCTCGCGGTGTCGGCCGTCAACGGCTGCGGCAAATGCGTGACCGCGCACGAGCGCGTGCTGCGCCAGCACGAAGTCGGCCGTGAAGCCGTGCAGTCCGCGGTGCGCATCGCCTCGGTCATGCACGCCGTCGCTGGCGTTCTCGACTACGAGACCCCCCGCGCCGCCTAAGTGGTGCCGGGGTCGTACTTTCGTAATCTGCAGTCGCAGATTACGAAAGTACGACCCCGGCACGTGCTTCGTGCTTAGACTCGGTCAAATCTGCGAATCTGCGACCCGGCACCGACTCCTTGCGCCGGTGGCTCCCACCGGCGCAACATGCGCCCCTCACAATAACCAGCTCGGTAGGGGAGCGACATGAACTGGAAGATCGTCTTCATTGGCGGCGTCGTCTACTACCTCGTGTTTTTCCTGCTTTCGATGGTCGGGGGACACTTGATCCATGGGCCGGAAGGCGTGCTCGGGCCCATTTACCGGGAATACGCTTCCTTCTGGCGGCCGGAATTGAATGCGGATCCGCCGGATATGGTGGCACTCCTGAAGATGTGGGTGCCGATCGGGCTCTTGAGCTCGTTCCTGCTGGCAGGGATCTATTCCGTGATCCGCTCGTCGCTGACCGGCTCGGGCCTCGTCCGCGGCGTCAAGTTCGGAGTGATCGGCTGGATCTTCGCCCTCGTCGCCGCGCTGGGATACTGGGGCGTGTTTAATCTGCCGAACACGATCTGGACCTGGTGGCTCGCCGAAGCCATCTGGATGCACCTGATCGCCGGCGCCGTGCTCGGCTGGGTCGCGCAGAAAATCGCGCCCGCCAACGCCTGACACTTACACTGGCAAGGCCCTGGTCCCGCGCGGGACCAGGGCCTTTTCTTGTCCGCACTCCGCAGAAACCATGAGCCTTGACGCGCTCGACTCGCGATTCCCTCGAAAACGCGCCGTGATCACGGGGGGCGCGAGCGGCCTCGGTCTCGCAACGGCCGAACTCCTCGCGGCTCGCGGCTGGCATCTCGCGCTCCTCGATCGCGATGCGGCACGCCTGGTAAGCGCCACGGAGGATCTCCGCGCCAAAGGGAGTCCGCACTGCGAGGCATTCGTCGTCGACACGACCGACGAGGCAGCCGTCAAATCCGCCATTGACGCATTTGCCGGCCATTTCGGCGGCCTCGACTTCGCGCTGAACTCCGCGGGAGTCGCGGTCGCGGGCGACCTGCTCGAGACGCCGATCGCGGACTGGCAGTGGATCTTCGGCATCAACGTCCTGGGCGTGGTGCAGAGCTGCCGCGCTCAAGCGCCGCACATGATCGCGTCGCGGGCCGGGCTCATTGTCAACGTCGCGAGCGCCGCGAGCTTCGCCTGCAGCAGCCGCATGAGCGCCTACAATGCCTCGAAGGCGGCGGTGGTCGCCCTCTCGGAGACGCTCTTCCAGGAACTCGCGGAACACCGAGTGCACGTCGCAGTCGCAATGCCCGGATTCTTCCGTACGCGGCTCATGGAGCATGCACGCGCCCCAGCAGACGCGCGCGGCTTCGCGGAAAAGCTGATGCGGCGGTCGAATCTCGAGGCGGACGCCGTCGCCCGCGAGATCGTCGCGCGGGCCGCCGCCGGCGCCACGCACATCGTGCTGCCGGGCAGCTATCGCTGGCTCTGGCGCTTCAAGCGCTTCGCGCCGCGTTCCTTTCTGCGCTGGCTCGCCGGTATCCGCCAGCGCCGGCTTACAAACGGAGGTTGAGACGATGTACCTGTGGCTGAAACTCCTGCACGTCCTGGCCGTCGTGATGTTCATCGGAAACATCACGACCGGCGTGTTCTGGCACAAGCACGCCGAGCGCACGCGAAATCCGAGGCTCCTCGCGCATACGATGGAAGGCGTCATCAAGAGCGACCGCCTGTTCACGATACCGGGCGTCGTGGTCATCCTTGCGACCGGCATCTTCGCCGCGATTCAGGGTGGCTTCCCCATCCTCGGCACGAGCTGGATCCTGTGGACGCTCATCCTGTTCGGCATCTCGGGGCTCGTGTTCATGACGCGACTCGCGCCGTTGCAGCGGAGGCTGCACGCGCACGCGCAGGCGGGCGCCGCGAGCGGCTCATTCGATTACGACGCCTATCACCGGATCGCGGTGCAATGGGATCTCTGGGGTGCCGTGGCGACCCTGACGCCGGTGATCGGGCTCGGCCTGATGGTATTGAAGCCGGCGTTCTGACTACGCGGCCGTCGCCGATTGCCAGACGATTGTCTGGTTGTTCGCGGGCATCGGGTAATCGGCCTTGAGCGTGAATCCCACGCCGCGCGCGAGCGCGTCGACCTCGTCGAAGTCGCGAATGCCGGACTCCGGGTCGCGCGCGTGGAGCAACGTGTCGAACGACTCGTTGCTCGCCGACGTGTATTGCCCGCCGTAACGGAACGGGCCGTAGATCGCGAGCACCGTCGTCGGCTTCGCCACCGCCGGCAGCCCGGCAAAGAAAGCCTCCACCTGCGGCCAGCGCATGATGTGGAGCGTATTGGCCGTGAACAAGCCGTCGACGCGCCGCACGTCCCAGGGCGGCCGCATCACGTCGAGCTCGATCGGCGCGCGGAGATTCGACGGCCCCTCGTTGAAGATGCGCTTGCGGAGCCCCGGCATCGGCTCTGCCATCTCGGATGGCTGCCAGACGAGCCACGGCATCTCGGTCGCGAAGTGAACGGCATGCTGCCCGGTGCCGCTGCCGATCTCGAGCACGTGCTTGCAACCGGCGAAGACCTGGCGCAGCACCTCGAGAATCGGGCCCTTGTTGCGCTCGCAGGCGTCCGAGTGCGGCAGCATCGTCACATTATCAATTGAGCGCGAGCGTCCAGGCGAGCGTCAGCAGGGCCAGGGCGCTACCGCCGGCCCCCCACTGCACGCGGTGACGGCCGGGCGCGGGCATCGGGAGCCGCGCGCAAATCGCGCCCAGGCCCGAGCCCACGACGAAGCCGGCGAGATGGGCGAGCAGGTCGGTGTTCTCGCCACCGGTGCCGGTGAAGGCAAGCAGCGCGATCCCGCCGATCAACGGCGATGCGTTCCTCATCCAGCGTGACCAGTTCCGCATGTGGCGGCGCCAGCCGTAGGACGCGATCAGCCCGAGCGCCGTGAACACCGCGGTGGACGCGCCGAGGAGATGATGCTCGGGCGGGTGCAGGAGCGCGTCGATCCCGTAGGCGAGCCCGCCGCCCACGAGGATCAGGAACCAGGCGATGCCGGGGCCGAACAGGCGCGCAGCCGGGTAGCCGAAGAGCGCGCCGAAGGCGAGATTCGACAGGAGATGCAGCACGTCGCCGTGCAATGTGAGCGCGGTCAGCACGCGCCACCATTCGCCGCGCTCCAGGAAATCCGCATCGAGCACGCCGGCCGAAACCCAGCCCTTGCCGCCCGCGTGCGCGAGTGCGGCGATCGTCACGGCGATCAGCACGATCGCGTAGCCGATCACGCCGTAGATGGCGTGCGGATGCTTCGGCCAGACGACTGGCGGCAGCGGCGGCCGCCGGTTCTCGCGCAGGTAATCCTGCAGCTCGCGCGCGGCACGCGCGTGATGCTCAGGCAGGACCCAGAGACTCGCGCCGGTCGCCGTCGTGCGCCGCTCGTAGGGGATGCCGACCGCATCGAGCACGAACGCCCAATCGGTGCATTCCTTGGGAGACACTTCGGCGGTCAGGGGGATCGGTGTCAAGGGAACCGTCTCGAGCGGCGCGGGGTCTCTAGAGATGATGCCGGATGGGCAGGGTTCAACTACAGTAAGTCCCATGTACGCACCGAAACGCGAAACCTACACGGAATCGGACGAGAAACTCGGCCGCTGGATCCTGGGCGGCGTGGTGCTGGTCGCGCTCGCGGTCGGCGCCTGGTATTGGCAGAAGCGCCAGGCCGCCGAGCCCGAGGAACCGGCCGTGCCGCAACCGGCCGCCGCGATCGAGCCGCAGATCCGGAACCCGATCGACACGCCGGAGGACATCGACCCGAACCTGGCCGCGTCGGAGCAGGTCGCGACACTCATCGGCACGCCGCGCTTCGAGGCGATGTTCATTCCGGACGATTTCGTGCGAAACGTCGTCGCAACGGTCGACAACCTGGCGCGGCAGGACATCGCGGCCCGCATGAATCCGGCGAAGCCGCCGGCGGGCGAATTCGTCACGGCGGGCAAGGGCGACGCAATCGTGCTCGGCGCCGCCAATTTTGCGCGTTACACGCCCTGGGTCGATCTGGTCGATTCGCTCGATGCGGACGCGACTGCCGCGCTCTACAAGCGCCTGTACCCGCAGTTCCAGTCGGCCTACGAGCAGCTCGGCAATCCCGATGGTTATTTCAACGACCGCGTGATCGAGGTGATCGATCACCTGCTCGCGGCGCCGGAAGCGCCGGCGACGATTGCGCTTACGCGGCCGAATGTCTTTTACGAGTTCGCCGATCCCGCGCTCGAGGCGGAGTCGGCGGGACGCAAGCTGCTCTTGCGCATGGGCCCCGGCAATGCCGCGCGCGTGAAGATGAAGCTTCGCGATATCCGCGACAGGATCGCCAAGCGTCCTCAGTGACGGGCGCGCTCGCGCTCCAGGATCTCCGGCTCGATCGCCAGCAGCAGCACGGCGTTGCTGCGGCCCTTGCTCTGCCTGCTCCGCAGCCACCAGACGGCTCCGGCGCCGATTCGCCATGACGACTGGCGTCCGTCGATCAGCCGCGCGGCGGTCTCTCCCAGCGTCGGCTGGTGGCCGACCAGGAGCACCGCGCGGCTCGCATCCGGCCAGCCCGCCAGCCGGATCAGCGCCGCGACGTCATTCCCCGGCGCAAGGTATTCGATCGTTTCGAACGACCGGCCGAGCGTGAGCGCGGTTTCCTGCGCGCGGCGGGCGGGCGACACGATGATTCGCAGGTCCGCCGGCAACCGCGGTTCCAGCCACCGCGCCACCAACTGCGCCTGCGCGCGGCCATGCTCGGTCAAAGGACGGGCCGCGTCGGGATCGCCCGCCGCCGCCTCCGCGTGCCGCCAGAGAAGCAGTTCCATCAGGACATGCGCCGGACCGCGAACTGCCGGCCGACGGCTTCCCATTGACGGCCCTCCGCTTCGAGCGCGGCGGCCGAGAGCGCATTGCGCGCGAGCCAGGATTTCGGCAGCTCGAGTGAGAAGCGCGAATCGCTTCCGGTCGCGCGAAACGCCGGCAGCCGGACGCGCGTGCGCCGCCGCAGCAGGGTCGAAGCGAGCCTGAGCGCGAACACGAGGCTCCAGTCCCCGTCCTCGAGCCCGTCGCTGCGGACTTTCTCGAGCTTGCCGCGATGCGCGAGCACGATGCGGGCGAGCCGCTGCTGCTCGACGCGGGAGAATCCCGGCATGTCGGCATTCGACAGCACATAGGCCGAATGCTTGTGGTATTGCGCGTGCGCGATTGACAGGCCCACTTCGGCAAGGCGCGCCGCCCAATCGAGAATCATGCGGTCGGGATCCTCTTCGCCGCGGGCCTGGGCCAACTGGTCGTAGATGCGAAGCGCCAGCTCCCGCACGCGGGCCGCCTGCGCGGCATCCACGTGATAACGGCGCATGAATTGAGTGACCGTCGCCTCGCGCATGTCGTGATGCTGGACGCGCCCGAGCAGGTCATAGAGCACGCCGTGCCGGAGCGCCGCTTCGGAGACCGTCATCCGCTCGATGTCGAGCTCGTCGAATATCGCGTACATGATGGCGAAACCGCCCGGCAGCACGGCCGCGCGCGCCGACTTCAGCCCCGGGATTCGATCCGGATCCGCCCGGCCGGCGTCGATGAGGAGCTCCCACAAGCGCTCCAGGCCCTGGTGGGTGATGCCGTTCGCCGCAAACTTGTTCTCCGCCAGGATGCCCTCGATGCTGCGCGCGGTTCCCGACGAGCCGACCGCCTCCTGCCAGCCGGATCGCAGGTAGCTTCGCGACACGACCGCGAGTTCCTGGCGCGCTTCGAGCACCGCTGCCTTGAGGTTGCGCTTGTCGATGCGCCCGTCCGGAAAATGCCGCAGGCTCGAGCTGACGCATCCCATGTAGAGGCTTTCCATCAGCCTCGGCTTGAGGCCCTGGCCGACGATCAACTCGGTCGAGCCGCCGCCGATGTCGACGACGAGGCGCTTGTTCTCCGCCGGGGGCATGGCTTGCGCCACGCCGAGGTAGATCAGGCGCGCCTCCTCGCGGCCCGCAATGACCTCGATCGGAAAACCCAGCGTCTCGCGCGCCTCGCGCAGGAACGCCGCCGAGTTTTTCGCAACGCGTAGCGCATTCGTGCCGACCGCTCGCACCGCGTCGCGCGGCAGCCCGCGCAGCCGCTCGCGGAATCGCGCGAGCGCCTCGAGCGCGCGCGCCTGGGTCGCGCGATCGAGGCGCTTGTCCGCGGTGAGGCCCGCGCCGAGCTGGATCTGCTCGCGCAGCGTGTCGAGCGGATAGATCTGGCCGTCGACGATGCGCCCGACCAGGAGATGGAAACTGTTGGATCCGAGATCGACCGCGGCCAGGGTGTCGTGACGCGCCATGCGCCGGGCACGGTAGCACCCGGCTGTCCGGCGCGTAAACTGCCTTTGTCATCGGAATGTAACCCGGGGACCGGATGCTCGTGAGTCGCATGACCAGCAAACCCGCGGTTCGAGTTCCCTTGCTCAACCGCGAGCTCGGCATACTCGCATTCAATCGCCGCGTGCTGGCGCAGGCCATCGACGATTCCGTGCCGCTGCTCGAGCGGCTGCGCTTCCTGACGATCGTCTCGTCCAATCTCGACGAGTTCTTCGAGATCCGCGTCGCGGGCCTGAAGGAGCAGATCAAGCTCGGCATCACCGAACCGGCGCCGGACGGCATGACCCCGAGGGAAATCCTCGCGCTCGTGACGCGCGAGGCGAGGGAACTGGTTACGCAACAGTACGAACTGCTGAACGACGTGCTGCTGCCGGCGCTCTCGGATGCCGGCGTCCGGTTCCTGCGGCGTGGCATCTGGAACGATGCCCAGCGCGCGTGGGTGCAGGACTACTTCACCCGCGAAGTGCTGCCGGTGCTGACGCCAATCGGGCTCGATCCCGCGCACCCGTTTCCACGCCTCTTCAACAAGAGCCTCAATTTCATCGTCGAGCTGGAGGGCCGCGACGCCTTCGGCCGCGGGTCGCGGGTCGCGATCGTGCAGGCGCCCCGCATCCTGCCGCGCGCGATCCGCCTGCCGCCGTCGATCGCGGAGGGCGACTACTCGTTCGTGTTCCTGACGTCGGTGATGCACGCGCACGTCGAGCAGCTGTTCGCCGGAATGACGATCAAGGGCTGCTACCAGTTCCGCGTGACGCGAAACTCCGACTTGTTCGTGGACGAGGAGGAAATCAAGAACCTGCGCATCGCGCTCCAGGGGGAGCTGCTGCAGCGCCATTTCGGCGACGCCGTGCGCCTCGAGGTGGTGGAGGAATGCTCGCCGGCGATGATCGAGTTCCTGCTGCAGCAGTTCATGCTCGACGAGCAGGACCTCTATCACGTGGATGGGCCGGTCAACCTGTACCGGCTGCGCGAGGTGCTGACGCACATCGACCGCCCCGACCTCAAGTATCCGGCGTTCACACCCTCGGTGCCGGCCGCCATCGAAGTCCGGGACGACGACCTGTTCGAGACGATCGCGCGCCAGGACATCCTGCTGCATCACCCATATCAATCGTTCGCGCCTGTCCTGGATTTCATCCGGTCGAGCGCGCTCGACCCGCGCGTCGTCGCGATCAAGCAGACCGTCTACCGCACCGGCGCCGACTCGGAGATCATGCAGGTGCTGATCGACGCGGCGCGCGCCGGCAAGGAAGTGACGGTGGTCGTGGAGCTCCTGGCGCGCTTCGACGAGGAGGCGAACCTGAAATGGGCGGCGCAGCTCGAGGAGGTGGGCGCGCACGTCGTCTATGGCGTCGTCGGCCACAAGACGCACGCGAAAATGGCGCTGATCGTCCGCCGCGAACCGGGCCCGGACGGCGCGGTGCTCCGGCGCTACGCGCACCTCGGGACCGGCAACTATCATTCGGCGACGGCGCGGCAGTACACGGATTTCGGGCTGCTGACCGCGAACGAGGACGTCTGCAGCGACGTCAACGAGGTCTTCAAGCAGTTGACCGGGCTCGGACGCGCCGGGCGGCTCAAGCACGTCTGGCAATCGCCATTCACGCTGCACAAGCGCGCCGTCGAAGCGATCCGGAACGAGGCGCGGATCGCGGCCGAGGGCCGGCCGGCCCGCATCGTGGCGAAGATGAACGCGCTGCTGGAGCCCCGCATCATCGAGGAGCTCTATGCCGCGTCGCAGGCGGGCGTGGAGGTCGACCTGATCGTGCGCGCGATCTGCGCGCTGAAGCCCGGAGTGCCGGGGCTTTCCGAGAAGATCCGCGTGCGCTCGATCGTCGGGAGGTTCCTCGAGCACACGCGCGTGTTCTGGTTCAAGAACGACGGCGCCGACGACGTGTGGCTTTCGAGCGCAGACTGGATGGACCGGAATTTCTTCCGGCGCATCGAGCTCTGCTTTCCGGTGCTCGACCCGAAATTGAAACGCCGGGTCATCCGCGAGGGCCTGAAGCCTTATCTCGAGGACAATTCCCAGAGCTGGGTCATGGACGGCGAAGGCGGGTACAAGCAAATGACGCCGAAACGCGGCGCCCGGAGCGCGGCACAGGAAGAACTGCTGTCGCTTCTCGCCGGCTCGGGCTGATCAGCGCGGGCCCAAGGGTTTCCAGACGCCTTCACGGCGCGGATCCGCGGCGCCGGTCGACGTGCCATCGGCGTGCAACGCGACGCCGTGCAGGCCGGATTCCTCGCCGCGGCCGGACTTGACCACGACGCCGCGCTCGGCGAGCGCGTCGAGAACGCCCTGCGGCAGCTTCGACACTTCGCCGAAATAATCCTCGCCCCGCGCGACCAGGTTCGGCAGCTCGATCGCCTGCTGGAGCGGCAGCTCCCAGGCGAGCAGTCCGACGAGCGTCTTGGCGTTGTAGGCAAGGATCGCGCTGCCGCCAGGCGAGCCGAGCGCCGCGACGACCCGGCCTGCGCCATCGAGCACGATCACGGGCGACATCGACGAGCGCGGCCGCTTGCCCGGCGCGACCGCATTCGCAACCGGCACCCCGTCGGCGAACGGAGTGAACGAGAAATCCGTGAGCTGGTTGTTCAGCATGAAACCGCCGACTGCACGGCCCGAACCGAAGAGTGACTCGACGGTAGTCGTCATAGAGGCCACATTGCCTTGCGAGTCGACTACGACGTAGCTGGACGTTCCGCTCGTTTCGCGAGTTGCATCGGCGCCGCGTTGGATCGGCGCGACATGACCTGCGGGTGGAGCCGGGCCGGCGACCTCGCCGATCAACGCTGCTCGACGCCCGGTATAGCCCGGGTCGAGTAGCCCTTCGACGGGCACATCAACAAAAGCGGGATCGGCGATGTACTCGTCGCGATCGGCGTACATGAGCCGGCTCGCCATCGCGAACAGGAACCAGGCCTGCGGATCCCCCGGACCGCGCTCGGCAATGTCAGTGCGTCCCAGAATGGCGAGCATCTGGAGGAGCGAAACCCCCGACGACGGCGGCGGCGGCGTGCAGATGACATAGACGAGGAAGGGCCCGCAAACAGGCTCGGCGACGCGCGGCTCGTACGCGCGCAGGTCCGCGCGCGAGAGGGCCCCAGGGCGCGGCGGCGCGCCGACGCGCCGGATGATCTCGTCCGCGAGCGGCGGCTCGAGCAGCGTGCGGGGCCCCTGGCTCGCAACGCGGCGCAGCGTCGCGGCATAGGCCGGATTCGTGAATGGGTCGCCCGCCTGGATCGGGCTGCCGTCGGCGCGCGAGAACAAGGCGCGCACTTCGGGCTCGCGCGCTTGCGCGAAGTCGCCGTTCACGAAGCGCGCCAGGCGTTTTGGCACGGCAAAGCCGGCTTCCGCCCGGCGAATCGCGGGATCGAAGAGCTGCTGCCACGGCAGCGTGCCATGACGCGCGTGCGCGGCGCCCAGCATCGCGATGACGCCGGGCACACCGGTCGAGCGCCCGGAGAGCACGGCCTCGCGATATGGCAAGGGGTCCCCATCGTCATCGAGGAACAGTGCCGCGGTGGCGGCTGCGGGCGCGGTCTCGCGCCCATCGAATGCCGTGATCCGCTTCGATGCCGCGTCGAAATACAGCAGGAAAGCGCCGCCGCCGATGCCGGAGCTTTGCGGCTCGACGAGTCCGAGCATCGCCTGGATTGCGACGGCCGCATCGATGGCGCTTCCACCCGCGGCCAGCGTTTCGATTCCGGCATCGACCGCGAGCGGATTGGCCGCCGCGATGCCGGCCGCGCGCGCCGCAGCGGGCGCAGGCGCCGTCGTTTCCGCAGTTTGTCGAACCGGGACGCAGGCGGCGATCCATGCCGCCGCGAGCAACGCAAACAACCGCATGCGGATCATTCAGCCACGTCTGAAGGCTCCCGCCAACCCGCATTGCGCGCCGCCGCCTCGGTCGCCGCATCGAACGGCTCGCCCTCGATCGCGGCGTCGACCGCCTGCAGCACGGCCATGGGCATGGCCGCGGCTGGCCGCAGCTCGCCCTGGTGCGCGCGCGCTGCCGCGAGCACGCGGACCTGCCATTCCTCCCCGCTGCGGCAGGCAAGTCCAGCGAGCGGCGCCTCGCGCTGCATGTGAAACGTGCGGCAGAAGGCGCCGCCGCGGTCGCGGAAGCTGATGCCGATGCGGACATTCGACTCACCGCTCGTGGAGGCGAGCCGTGTCGTCAACGCCTGGTCGAGTTCCCCGCGCGCCACGAGACCCGTCGCGGACTCCTCGTACGGCGCCGACGGCCCGCGCATCAACAGCACACCGACAAACAAGCCGACCGCAACCGAAGCTGCGAGCGCCGCCCATTGCGGAATTCGCCAGCCGCCGATCACAGTGCGCGCTTCCTCGCGCGCGGCTCGCCTCGCGGCGAGATCGACGACGGAAGTTGCGGCTGTTCCACTTGCGAGTTTTGCGAGCCGCTCCGGCACGGGCTCGTCGAGCACGCCGCGGTAGGCCGATTGAACGCGCGACGCCAGCGCTCGATGCCGCTCGATTGCGCGCGCGATCGCGGGATCCTTGGCCATCGCCGCCTCGATCTCCGCGCGCGCGACGAGATCGAGCTCGCCGTCGGTATAGGCCATCAGCATTTCATCCGGGAACTTCATCTTGTTGCCTCGCCGCTGCCGAGCATCGCCTGCAGGGATTCGCGGCCCCGCGCGAGACGGCTCGTCAGCGTGCCGATTGGGATGCCCAGAAGTTCCGCCGAGTCCTTGTAGGAATAGCCCGCAACCAGCACCAGCGCCAACGCGATGCGCTGCTCGTCGGGCAGGCGCTCCATCGCGGATTGAACGGAGAGCAGGATGTCCCGCGATTCGGCCGAATCGTCGCCGACATCCGCGCCGGCTTCCTCCGGTGCATACACCCGCTCGCGCCGGCGGCGCGCGCGAATCTCGTCGATCCAGGCATTCTTCATGATTCCGAACATCCAGCTGTCCAGTCGCGAACCGGGCCGCCATTGCTCGGCACGGGTCAGGGCCTTTTCCACCGCCACCTGGACGAGATCGTCCGCGTCCTGCACGTTTCTCGTGATCACCCGGGCGAAGCGCCGCAATTGCGGCAGCATTTCACCCAGTTGGGCACGAATCCCGTCGGACGGTGATGGCGTACTCATAATGTAAAACGTCCGGCGCCGCCCGGTTCTTCCATCGGGATGAAACGAATCGCGTGAAGCGTATTCAAATCAGGAGCCGCGCGCCGGGATGCTAGCATTTCCGGGCAGAAGGCCGGCCAAGGAGCGGGATCGTGAACCGGCTGCTGAAGATTGTCGGGATTCTCTCGATTGCGGCTGGCGCCGCAGCGGGCGCGATCGCCCAGATCAACGTGCCCGGCCTGCCTCCGCCACTCCCGACCTTGCCGCAGGTAGCCGACCCGGTGACCGGCACCCTGCGCACGGCACAATCCACGGCGCTCGCGGAAGTGCGAAAGCTCCGCGTCAGGGAGCTGCTTCGCACGGAGCGGGCGACGGTCGAAACGGATCCCGACGGACAGCCGATCATCCGGCGGCAGATCGGCTCGCTCTCGCCTTCGCCCGCGGCGCTCGACCGCGCGCGTGCCGAAGGCTTCACGGTGCTCCGCACGGAATCGCTCGACGGGCTCGGCCTGAGTCTCGTCGTGCTGCAGGCGCCGGAGCGGATGTCGACGCGCCGCGCGTTGAAGCGCCTGCGCGAGCTGGATCCCGAAGGCAGCTACGACTTCAACCATCTCTACCTGGGTGCCGGCGTCGGTCTCGAGGCGCTCCAGCCTGCGCCGCCGCCCGTTCCGCAGACTGCGGCGCCGCCCGCATCGGCTCCCATCGCGCGCATCGGGCTCGTCGACAGCGGCATCGACAGCGATCATCCCGTGCTCGCGGGCGCGCACATCGAAAGGCATGGCTGCGACGGCGTGTCGATGCCCGCGGTCCACGGCACGGCCGTCGCTTCGCTCCTGATCGGCAGGGCGGAGGGATTTCAGGGTGTCATGCCGGGAGCCGCGCTCTATGCCGCCGATATTTTCTGTGGTCATGGCGGCGGGTCGATGTCCCTGCTGGCGGTCGCGCTCGACTGGATGGCGCGCGAGCGGGTGCCGGTCGTGAACATCAGCCTGGTGGGTGCGAAAAGCCTGCTGCTGACGGGACTCGTGCGCGCCATGACCGCGCGCGGGCATCTGCTGGTGGCCGCGGTCGGCAATGACGGGCCGACCGCGCCGCCGCTCTTTCCCGCCGCGTATCCGGATGTGGTCGGCGTGACCGGGGTGGATGGCAAGCGGCGCGTGTTGCCTGAAGCCTGTCGCGGCGAGCAGGTGGACTTTGCGGCGGTGGGGGCCGGCCTCGAGGCGGCCGCCGTCGGCGGGGGCTTCGGCGAAGTCCGCGGCACCTCGTACGCGACTCCGATCGTCGCGGCCCTGCTGGCGGCTTCGCTCTCGGCGCCGGATCCAGCAATGGCGCAAAGCGCGCTGGCGGCACTCGAATCGGTCGCCGTGGATCTCGGCAACGAGGGCGTCGACCCGACTTATGGTAAAGGCCTGGTCGGCGCGGATCTGCATCCCGGCCTGGCGGCTGCCGTGACTCCCTGAATCCCGGGAAGAAACCGGCTTCCCCAGTCGTACTTGCTGGTGAGAACCGCGGAATGGCCGCGGGGTCACAGGAGCAAGTCCATGAAATATCGTAACTTTTTGACAAGCGCCGCCGTGGCCGCCGTGTTGGCCGCGAGCGGAATCGCGAACGCCCAGGTGCTGGGTGGTGGCGCAACCGGTGGGCTGGGCGGCTCGGTCACGGGCGGCCTCGGCGGCATCGGCGCGACTGGCGGCGGCACGATCAACGGCACGCTCGGTGCCGGATCCGATGCGCTGGGCCGTACGCGGGACATCGGTTCACGTGCGACCGGTCGAGTGAAGGACACCGCCGCGAGCGCACGCGCGAAGGCCGAATCCGCGGCCGAGGGTGCGGAAGCGACCGCTTCCGGCACGCTCGATGCGGCGGCCGGCACGGCTGCCGATGCGACCCACGCAGTCTCAGCGACTGCGGACGCCGCGGGCGAAGTCGGCTCGAACGCCGATGTCGCGACCGACAATCTGTCGGGTGAAGCGGCCGGCAACGTGACCGGCAATGGTGGGAGCGTGTTGGACCTTGATTCCGGCGACGTGGCGGGCAGTGCGGCGGGCAATGCCTCGGGCAATGGCTCCGGCATGCTCGACCTCGGTGCTGGCGAAGCGGCCGGCGCAGAGCCGATCGTGAGCGAGCCGGAACCGTCCGCGCCGCGCCGCGAGCGGCAGCCGCGGCCTCGCCGTGAAGCGCAGGCAGAGGGCGCGCTCGGCGGAATGACGAACGCGGAGAGCGGTTCGGGCAATGCCGGTGCGGTGCTTTCGGGCCAGGGTTCCGGCAGCGCGAAGGCAAAGCGCCAGCAGCCTCCGGCCCGGGAAACAGCGCCGGCAGAGAAGTCGCAGCCCAAGGCCAAAGCGAATGGCAAGGCCAACGCGGGTGGCGGACTCGAGGCCTCGGGTGATGGCAAGGCCTCAGCCAATGCCAATGCCTCGGCCGACGCGAACGCCAGCGTCGAGAAGTAATCGCGACAGGTGCTGACCAGGCGGCGGGAGAGCAATCTCCCGCCGCTTTTTTCGTGCTTGCCTGCCGGGCCAGCCGGGGGTGTAATCTGGAGACGTGGAGAAGCCGTAGGAGGACCCTGCCAATGCACGACGAGCTCACCACGTTGCCCGGGATCGGACCCGCCATCGCCGCCGATCTCAGGCACCTGGGAATTCACTCGATACGCGAACTCGCCGAATCCAATCCAGAACAACTCTTCCAGCGACTCAAGAAGATTACCGGACACGAACAGGAACCCTGTCTGCTCTACACGTTTCGCTGCGCGACCTATGCCGCGCGCACACCCGAGCCGCAGCCGGATCTCCTGAAGTGGTGGAACTGGAAAGACCGCCGCCTCGAAGACTAAAAGGGAACCCTTTTTCCATAAGACGAAGGCCCCCGAAAAGGGGGTATTAATCCTTCGCGACGCGAAGGATTCCGGCGTCATGCGCGTCAAACCAGACAATGGCTGAGCTCGTTCACGTCGACCGGGCCCTGGCCCGCCGGATACTGGGCGGGGACGAGGCCGCATTCCGGGACTTGTTCGACCGATTCTTTCCGCGGCTGTACCGCTTTGCGCTCGCGCGCGTCGGCGGCGATCCGGACACGGCGCAAGACATCGTGCAACAGACTTTCTGCAACGCCATCGAGCGCCTCGACAGCTACCGCGGCGAAGCCGCGCTCTACACCTGGTTCTGCCAGATCTGCCGCAACGTGGTGATGGATCATTACCGGAGCAAGGGCCGTGGCGTCGCCCGCGTCGTCTTGCTCGAAGACCAGCCGAATGCGCGCGCGATCCTGGAATCGCTTGCCGCTCCCGCCACGGACCAGCCGGATACCGGCGCATGGCGTGAACAGGTCCATCGCATCGTGGAAGTGACGCTCGATGCGCTGCCGGGGCGGTACGGCGACGTGCTCGAGTGGAAGTACATCGACGGGTTGTCGGTGAAGGAGATCGCGAACCGCCTCGACCTCGGGTCGAAGGCGGCGGAATCCCTCCTGACCCGCGCGCGCGAATCGTTTCGCGACGCGATCGTCGGAATGATCTGAGGATGACCATGCAAAACGAACCGGACATCGTCGAATCATTGATCCGCACCGCAGGGCGGCGCGTGGAACCGCCGGAGGAAGCCTACCGGCAGGTCTACGCGGCGGCGTCCGCTGCGTTTCGCGAGAAAATGGCCCGCCGCCGGGAACGCCTGTGGCTGCTCGGTGCTGCCGCTGCCGCCGTGCTCGTGCTGGCGGTCGCGCTGATGCTCCAGTGGACGCCGCCGTCGGCACAGCGCCAGGAGCTTGCGCGGGTGCAGCGTGTCATCGGGGGCGCGGAGCAGGCCACCGGCGACGTGTGGCAGCCGCTCGGCGAGTTGCGAACGCCGCTCACGGCCGGCATAAAGCTGCGGACGCTGGCGGACGGCCGCGCGGCGCTCGCGCTTTCCGGCGGCGAATCCTTGCGGCTGGCGGCCGATACGGAGGTCATGCTGGATGCGCCGGGCCGCCTGTACGTGCAGAGGGGAACGATCTATGTGGACAGCGGCGTGCGCCCCGCCGCATCGCGGCTCGAGATCGTGACTCCGGCGGGCACTGCGCGCGATCTCGGTACGCAATTCGAATTGCAGGTCGCGGGCGCGGCGCTGCGCCTGCGCGTGCGCGAGGGCATCGTCGCCATCGACCGCGGCGGGCAATCGCTGACCGGTAACGCCGGCGAACAGCTCCTGATCGACGATCTCGGCAGCGTGGCGCGCGAGCCAATCGCGCCGGATTCCCCTGCCTGGCAATGGGCAGAATCCATTGCCCCCACGCCGGACGTGGACGGGAAGCCGGCCGCGGTGCTGATCTCCTGGGCCGCGCGCGAAACCGGACGCCGCCTGCACTACGAATCGCCGATCGTGGAGCAGCGCGCGGCGACTGTGATCCTGCACGGCAATATCCGTCACCTTCCGCCGCTCGCGGCTCTCGAGGCCATGCTCGCGACCACCGACCTCGAGTACATCCTGCGGGGCGATACAATGGAGATCCGCGCCAGGAACACCAGTCCGCCTGAGCCGTGAAGACTCTTCCGCTCCTGCTGGCTTTCCTCGCGGCGAGCGCCGAGGCTGCCCCGTATCGCGGCGTTCCGATCGAGGAAGTCCTGGAGAAACTGCGGGACGGCGGCCTCGATCTCTTTTACAGCAGCGACCTGGTCAAGCCTTGGATGCGCGTCGAGCAGGAGCCGCGAGCGGTCGAGCCGAAGGCACTCCTGGTTGAGATCCTGGCGCCGCACGGCATCACGGTTGCCGACGGCCCGCAGGGCAAGCTGATCCTGGTGCGCGAAGCGCCCCGTACGCCGCGGCACGCCGCGCCCGGCACGACCCGGAGCCCAGCGCCTGCGCCGATCGATGCCGTCGTCGTCAGCGCAAGCCATTACCTGTTCGGCGACGAGTTGCCGCTCGCGCCCACTGTGCTGAGCTCGGCGCAGCTCGAATCAATGCCGGATATCGGTGAAGACCCCGTCCGGGCAGTGTCGCGCTTGCCGGGAACGGCGCGCCAGGATTTCACGAGCCGTGTGCACCTGCGCGGCGGCACGGAGGACGAGACGCTGGTGCGCTTCGACGACCTGCGGCTTTACAACCCGTATCACCTGAAGGATTTCCTCGGCGTCTTCAGCAGCATCGACCCGGGGATCATCAGCGACATTCGCGTCTATACCGGCGGATTCCCGGTGGCGTTCGGCGATCGGAGCAGCGGCGTCGTCGACATTGCGCCGCGCTTGCCCGGACGGAGTTTCCAGGGCCAGGCCGTGGCCTCACTGCTCACGGCCGGCATCGCGGTCGACGGCGGATTTGACGACGGAGCCGGCGACTGGGCCGTCGCCGCGCGGCGCGGCAACATGGACCTGTACTTCGATCTCGTAAACTCGCCGCTCGGCGAACCGCGCTACCACGACCTGTATGCCCACGCGGGCCGCCGCGTCAATGACTGGTTTGCGATCTCGGCAAACGCGCTCGTCTTCGACGATCAAATCCGCGCCTTCGACAGCGACCAGGAAGAGGAAGCCTTCGCCGAGTACCGCGATCAATACTACTGGCTGCGTATGGACATCGGCGCTCCGGACGGTCTCGGCGGCCGCGTGCTCGCGGCGCACACGCTGATCGACAGCGAGCGCAGGGGCACGGCCGATCTGCCGGGCGTCGGCAGCGGCGACTTGTCGGATCTGCGGGACTTCACGATCAACACCTTGCAAGCCGACGGCTGGTGGCGGGTCGGCGCTCATTCGCTGCTGCAAGCCGGCGCCGAGTGGCGGCAGCAGAGCGGCCGCTACGACTACGCGGACGACGTGGACTTCGAGCTCTTGTTTCTGACTCCGGGCGCGGCCAGCGAGCCCTCGCGCGCGCGTTCGATCAGCGTACGCCCTTCCGGGCATCAGGCGGGTGCCTACGTCAACTGGCGGCTCGAACCGACGGGCTCGATTGCCGCCGATCTCGGCCTGCGCTGGGATCGGGAAACGCTTGCGATACAGGACTCCTCGCAGTGGAGTCCCCGCGCGGTCCTGCTGTGGCGGCCGACCGACAAGACGCGCTTGCGACTGGGCTGGGGACGTTATTACCAGGCGCAGGGAATCAACGAACTCCAGGTTCCGGACGGCGAGACGCAGTTTCAGCGGGCGCAGCGCGCCACGCACCGGGTCGCGAGCTTCGAGCAGGACCTGACGCCGTCGCTGAAGCTGCGCGCCGAACTCTATCGCAAGGATTACGATCGGCCATTCGCGCGCTACGAGAATCTGCTGAATACGGTCGTCGTGCTGCCGGAGCTGAAGCCGGACCGCATCCTGATCGCGCCGGACGGCGCGGTTGCCGAAGGCGCGGAGATCTCGCTGCACTACGAGGCCGGCGATCTTTCCGGCTGGCTGAGCTACACGCATTCACGGGTGCTCGATCGCGTGGACGGCGAATGGTTGCGCCGGAGCTGGGACCAGCGACATGTCGCCAGCGGCGGCGTGAGTTGGCGCGGCGCTCGCTGGGAAGTCTCGCTCGCCACCGTGTGGCATCGCGGCTGGCCCACGACCGAGGTCGAACTGGAAACGCTGGAGCCGTTTCCCCTGGCGTCGGCGGGCAAGCGCAATGCGTTGAACGTGTCGAACTACTCGCGCATCGATCTTCGCATCGCGCGCCGGTTCGATCTCGAATCGGTAGGCGAGCTGACGGCCTTTGCCGAGGTGAACAATCTCACTAAGCGCAACAACGACTGTTGCATGGAATACCAGCTCGAGGACGAGGAGACGGAAGAAGTCTTCCTCGACGTCGAGCCGCGCGGCTCACTGCCGATGATCCCGTCGCTCGGCGTGCTCTGGAAGTTTTAAAAAAGGGGACTTTCACCTTTTTCCCGAAGGATCGAAGGAAAAAAGTGAACGGGTACATTCACGCGGTCAATGCAACACGATAGGCATTCAGCCTTGAGGAGTG